>NZ_RHHU01000011.1:0-395975 GCF_003710965.1 Brevibacillus nitrificans
GCCGCTAGCCTCCGAAGAGACTCGCTCGACTTGCATGTATTAGGCACGCCGCCAGCGTTCGTCCTGAGCCAGGATCAAACTCTCCAATAAAGTTTGTATCTGGTTCAAAGCTGGCAAATCATTTCATGATAGACTCATCAACGCTTTCGCTGTTCAGTTTTCAAAGAGCATTTTTGGCTTATCGCCCAGAGGCGACTTTTTTAATTTACCACATTTCCAACCAGGAAATCAAGTGGTTTTTTCAAATTCTTTCGCTGCCATTTTTTCGTAGAAGCAGCAGCAACGTTTGTTAATATAGCATGGATCACAAACCGAAGTCAACACTATTTAAAAAAATTCACCCAAGCAAAATAAAACAAGCCTCTAGTGCTCCCTCATCTTGCCCTGGGCAGACCACTTCCTGAAGGAATGAGCGCTGAACCATTTTCTCAATTAAAGAAGGAATTTCAATGTCCGCTGCCTGCACAGCAGGATGATTCATCAGCTCCTGCAAGCGCCAGGGCCCCTCCTTTGTCTCCATCAGCTCAATCAAAAAACGTACCGATTCCTTCATGCGTGATGTCACTGCGAATTCAATCGCAAGCACCAAGAGCTCAATCCGCTTTTCCAAAGTCTCTGCGTTCATAGACAGCTCTTCATACAGCTTGTACACAGACGAGTCCAGTTGTTTCACTTGAGACCATAGTGCCGGCTGAGGATACTCTCCCATTTCATATACAGTGAGGCGGGCCCATGCATGCAGCGCCTGTACAAAAGCGTGGTAAGCATCCAGAGTAGAGCCTTGCTGCAGCCATTCTTTTGCTTCGTGGAAAAAATACACCAATCGGGAATACTCTTTGCAGATGAGCTTTTTTTGCAGCGAATCGGTAAGCCGAAGCAACCGCTGCCTCATCTGTCTCATATAACCGTCCTTATCAACAAGAATCTCTGCCTTTGCCACTGTGTATGCCAGCTTCTCATCCAAGCCGTATGCCGCACTCTTTTCCAGCTGCCAAACGCTGATCCATTGCTCAACAATCCATTGATCTTGAAAGTATATCCGCCGAATGCTGTTATCAGACTCAGGTTGGCTGGCAACAATCAAATAGAAGGTGCCATCGCGAAGGGGAAAATTGGGAAGCATAAGTACAGCTTGTACATCCAAACGCTTTTGAAGCAGTTCAAGGTACGTTTGTTGACTCTCTTCTGGCCTCATGTCCATGCCTTTTCCTCCCTGCCCCTGGGTTGAACATATGGATTCTACATGAGAACTCCTTTTCCTGCTTGTCAACAGACAAATCCTTAGTATGCTATACTGTAGGGTAGGAGGAATGATGATGAAGAAAACTGAACGTCTTAGCAAGATCAAACGCATGCGCACTTGGGGTAACTGGAGCATGGTGATCGGTATTTTGCTGATGTATACGGGGTACGCTTTCTTTGCTGGATACTTGGACTTTATTCCTTTTCTCGGCACCCTGTTCAAAGGTTCTCACGTCTTTATGACGTTGCTGTTGATCATTGGCTTTATCTTGACGATGGGCAGCACGGTTATGTTTATGATTTCCGGAATGGTATCTACCTCTGCTCCTCAGGTACAATGCCCATCGTGCCAAAAAGTAACGAAAATGCTCGGAAAAGAAGACGCCTGTATGTTTTGCGGACAACCACTCCGTCTCGATGACGCACAGCCTCAGCAAAACCAAAACCTTACACCACAAAAATAATGAAAGATCATGCAAAAGCCACCCGCTGCCCACGTCGAGCAACAGGTGGCTTATTTTCTTTCTAGGACGAGGGCTTCTCATGCTGGCTGTTCAATCCATCTGAGACAGCCTTCCAAATCTCGGGCACCTCATAGCCGCGGCGCCAAGAAGCTACTCCCGCGAGATTGTACTTGTGCACAATGGCCATCCGTTTTTCTATAGAAGTCACGTCTTCCAGCCACATTTTATAGGTATTGCCATCTTTAGGATCTTGATACTGCACATAGTTCTGCCCGCTGGCCTCATCCAAAGTCGGCGTCAGCTTGCGTTCCTCGATCCACTCCAGCGCACGAGGCATCGACAAGGCCTTGGAGGATACCTTTACGCTTCCATCCGCTTGCTTGGTTTCCGTCCACAATCTCGTATAAAAAGGGACACCCAGCAACAGCTTTTGATGGGGAACCTCCTCGAGTACCCCTTGCAATCCGTTTTCCACCCATGGCAAGGATGCCACTGAACCGGCTTTTGGACTGGACGCCCAATGCTCGTCATAGGTCATGACCGCCATGTAGTCTACCACTTCTGCGAGGGCTTTTCGATCGAGGAACATCGACCATGTTTCTGCGGTTGACTTGATTGTCACATCGATGGAAACCGTCAGCCCCTGTTCATGCAAATAGGGTGTCAGCTCGCGCACAAACTGGACGAGCTTTTGTTTTTCATCCAGATACACATTTTCAAAGTCAATGTTGATCCCGTCCAGATCGTACAGGTTGGCATAGTGAATGAGCTGGGCAATCAGCTTTTCCCGCTTGTCGTAGCTGCTGAGAACAGATTTCGTCCAGTCCGGGTTGAATCCGTTCGTGACCAATCCCCAGACCTGGTAACCCCTTTGATGCGCCCACTTCACATACGCAGGATCAGCTTTATTCTGCAGTGTCCCTTCTGCATCTTTCATTTCGAACCACGTTGGCGAAACCACATTGACGCCTTGCATAGGCCCGATATCGGAAACATTTGGATTTTTACTCGTAACCTGTTCCCACACCAGATTGATTTTTTGTCCCAGCGGCTTCCAGACAGCCTTTTGTGTAGAGGATGCTGGGCGATCCAGACTTACCTTTCGCACCTGTGTTAGCTCCAGACTTTCTCGTGGCAGAAACCCCGCAATCCCATCAGCGGTCAAAACCCGGTACCACTTGTCCGACTGTCCCAGTACATCCACTACAGCACCTGAGGAAAGCTCCGCTACGATCGGCGTGCGCAGCGAAGCTCCTGTCCGAACGAGCTGAGGATCGTCATCCTGTACCACTTTTGCTTGTTGAATCGCATATCCGTCCTTTTCTACAGTAAGAGCTCCCGTCGCAGGCTTATGCGCAAAAGAATACGGATACAACTTTTCCAAAGGCTCAAGCGGCACATAACGAACCCCATCCACTTCTTTTACGGGCACCTGCAGATTGACCGGCTGCTTGTTCAGATAGGCTACCACTTGTCCGCTTTCCATTCGCAGCACTTTGTCCTTCGTCGTAATGATGACCGAATGAGTAGGTTCGTCCCAGAAAATAGCGGGATCCAGCTTCTCCTGAATAAATGAGAACGGCAGCAAAATTTGATCCGCTTCTATCAGATAAGGAGTCTTCTCTACCTCACCCTGGTAAACGAGCGCGTGCTTCTCCCCGTTAAATGGCGATACGTGCTCTGTTGACGCCCGCAGGACAAAGAACCAATAAATCCCTCCAAATATCGCCACAAAAAAGAGAATCAGCATAAGGAAAAACTGAAACACCCGCCTTCTCCGCTTTTTGGGGCGGGCAGCCATCCCTAACTCCATACTCACAAGCTACGACCTCCTCTCAGACGGAACATATCCGAGAGTGATATCCGTCAATCTATTTCGTCTATTCTTTCTATGCCTGTTTGGGTACAAACCATTCACAACCTTCTGACATGCTTCCTTTCAAAAGACGTTTGAAACCCGAAAACGTTACACCTTGGGATGTCTGGTGCAAATATCGGCAAACCAAAACACCTTCCTCCTCAACTGATTTCCGGTTGATTCAGAAGGTGCTCTGTGTTGCAGTCCTGCATTTAGTGGGTGTTCTTTTGACAGGCTTCACAAACGCCATAAACTTCCATGCGATGGCCTGTAACGTGAAATCCGATGTCTTTCGCTGCTGATTCTTCCGCGTCCCGTAAGTATGGGAAATGAAAATCGCTGATCGACCCGCACTTCGAACAGATTGCGTGATAGTGATCTTCCTCCACATTTGCATCAAAACGGCTGGACGCATCCCCGTAAGTCAATTCAATAACTAATCCAGCATCTTTAAAGACACGCAGATTGTTATAAATCGTAGCAACGCTCATATTGGGGAATTTGCCTTCGAGGGCCTTGTATATTTCGTCAGCCGTCGGGTGAGTCATCGTCTCCAGCAAATAGGTCAAGATGGCATGGCGTTGAGGTGTCATTCGAACCCCGGTATTCTTCAGGATTTCTACAGCTTTCTCTACACGCTGTGTCATAACGTTACACCCCACAGTCTTTCGCAAGGACAAAAGAACAAGCCTTTCTCATGTCATTGATTAGAATTACTATAAATAAGTGTACGTCTTGTGAGCGAAAACTGTCAATATCCATTCCGTTTATTTCCCGAATGAAGAAATTGGGAAACGGTTATGGCGTCTTCGTTTTGGTTTTCGCCTTCGGTTTTGCCTGCGCTTTCTTCCCTTCTGCGATCGCGTGCTTGCACATGGTTTGCAGCGGGCATTGACTGCATTGCGGGTTGCGGGCGGAACAGATCCGTCTGCCGTGCCAAATCAACCAATGATGAGCATCCGACCATTTTTCCCGGGGAATACGCTTCATCAGCTGACGCTCCACTTCGTCGACATTGTCGCTTTTGGCCAATCCCAAACGGTTTCCTACGCGAAACACATGGGTATCGACTGCAATCGCCGGAACCCCATAGGCGTTGGACAAGACCACGTTAGCTGTCTTTCTCCCGACTCCCGGCAATGCCTCCAGCTCCTTGTGCGTTTGCGGCACTTCGCTATTGTATTTCTCGTACAAGATTCTACAGGTCTCTAAAATGTTTTTACTCTTATTCTTATACAGACCGAGCCCTTTTATATGCTCCTCCATTTCTTCCTGCGTCAAATGAAGGTAGTCTTCCGGTTTATTCAGTTTTTCAAACATCGGCGCCGTTATTTCATTCACCCGTTTATCTGTACACTGTGCTGACAAGATCGTGGCAATCAGAAGTTCAAACGGGGAGGTATAGTTCAACTCACAATGCGCGTCTGGATACAGCTGCTGCAGGGTATCCAATATTTCTTCGACTGGTACTTTGCGTTGTGCCATTCATATATCCCCCTTTTTCTCTCCATTATACCGTGGCTCGTCAACTCGGCAATCCAGGGAGTTTGTGGCGGGCTCGTATCTCCATGAAGTAAAATGGAGCTGGAAGAATATAACGGAGGGGAAATGTGGATGAAAGTATTTCTAACAGGTGCTACCGGTTTTGTGGGGAAAGGGATGTTGGCAAGGCTACGCGAGGAAGGACATGATGTGGTTTGTCTCGTTCGCCCTGGATCAGAAACGAAACTAGGCCGTCACGATGAGGCTGCCGGCAAGATTACCTATGCTGCCGGAGACCTCTTTCATCCCGACTCACTCCGTGAAGCAATGGCTGGCTGTGACGCCGTCATTCATCTGGTTGGGATCATCCGGGAGCAGCCAAGAAAAGGGGTCACGTTTCCGCGAATTCATATAGAAGGGACAAGAAACGTCGTAGAGGCAGCCAAACAAGCAGGGGTCAGTCGATTTGTCCATATGAGCGCTTTGGGGGCACGGGAGAATGCAACCAGCGCCTACCACAAGACGAAATACGCGGCGGAACAGATCGTCATCGCTAGCGGAATCCCGTTTGTCATCTTTCGTCCTTCGGTTATTTTCGGACCTGGCGACGAATTCGTAAACATGCTGGCCGATTTGGTCAGGCTGCCGGTGACCCCCGTTCTCGGAAGCGGTGCCTATCCTTTGCAGCCCGTTGCCAGAGAGACAGTCGCAGATGTGTTTGTCCAGGCACTGTCGTCGCCTTCTGCTGCGAATCAAATTTTCGAAACAGGTGGACCTGAGGCAATCACCTACGAGCACATCTTGGATCATATCGGCGCTGCGGTCGGAAAACGAAGCGTGCGGAAAATTCATATCCCACTGTCCCTGATGAAACCTGTCATCAATATAATGGAAGGTTTCCCTTTCTTCCCCATTACAAACACACAGCTCACTATGCTGCTGGAAGGAAACGCCTGCAAGGACTCAGAGCCGCTCTACACGACTTTCGATACACCTAAAATCGAGTTTCGCCAAGGGATTTCTCAGTATTTGTAAAGAAGGCAATAGCTTGGCGAAGGCGTTCGGCGTTCATGCAAAAAGCCCCGATCACAATCGATCCGGGGCTTTTGATCTTCTTTTCTTATCGAATCTCCAGCACGCCTTTTCCCCCGCGAAAAACATGAAGGAACGGAATCGTGCCAACCGTGACAAACCCGTAACGGCTGTACACCTTTTCTACTCGCTCATTAATTGGGCATACCCATAGCTCTGAGCTTTTGGATTGGATAAACTGTTCCTGCGCATAGCGGATCAAATGACCGATCAGACCGCGCCCGCGAAAAGCCGGCAGAGTCGCAACATTTTCAACCCGAACCACATCGCCAGCCCTCAGCAGGCACAAAGAGGAGGCTGGTTCCCCCTCTACTCGCAGCAGGAAATGCTGAAAATCCGGATGGGCAAATTCTTGGGCAAAAGCCTTTTCCCGAACTTCCTTGCCCCCAAACTCAGGGACAGACTCTACAAGCAGGCACTCCTCGTAGTTGGCAGCAGTAACGGGCTCGATGGTGACAGAAGAATGCTCGTTCACCTGAGCCTTTTCCCCTTGCCAGATTTGAACAGGCGAGGGCAGCTCCTCCGTGCGGAAGCCTCGCTGCTCCAGCACTTCCACCAGCTTCTGCTGATTGGGGGCATCGTACAAATACAATCGGGGATGAATGCCTTTTTCCTCAAAAAACGGGATGATCTCGTCCGCCATCTCAGCTGCTTGCTGGAGGTCCATTACCGCATTCGAAACATGGGCATGATTGGCATCATAATGCCCTGGATTCTCTTCGTTCCAGAACAAGTAACCCCACGATCGCTTGGCGTGATTGGAAAAGGCCCGTTTATAGGCTACGTCCGTCTGTTCAACGATAGACAGCAAATTCATTTGGAGCCTCCAGTCAGGCTATTCATGCAGGGTCTGCTCTGCTGTTGCCGTTTGCTTGTTTATGTGGCGGGCGACAACGAACAAATAATCGGACAAGCGGTTCAAGTATTTCACCACGGCTTGGTTGACCTGCTCTTGCTGTGCGACATGGACGGCCTTGCGTTCCGCTCGCCGCACCACTGTACGCGAGACATGGAAAGCAGCTGCGGCCGGATGTCCACCAGGCAGCACGAAGTTGGTCAAAGCCGGCAAGTCTGCATCCAGCTTATCAATCTGACCTTCCAGGAAAGTGACATCCTCTTCTCCAATCGGCCAGCCGACCTTTTTCCCCTCTGGAGTCGCCAGCTCAGCACCAACGTGAAATAGCTTGGTCTGAATGACATGAAATACTTCCCGAAGCTCTTTCCAATCGACGGACTCCGGCAAGAGAGACAGCGCGAGTCCGATCTGCGAATTAGCCTCATCGCATGTACCATAAGCCTCTACACGATCTGCAAACTTAGGTACGCGAACGCCGGCTACTAACGATGTCTCGCCTTTATCCCCTGTTTTGGTGTAAATTTTCATTCCAGCCCCTCCATCTTTCCCTTTATTTCCCTGGAAATCGACAATCTACAAGGCTTCTGCTACCAAAATCAGCTCGGAACTGCTGGCGTCAAAGGCTGTTTTGGCAAAGCTGCCATAGCGCTGTGTTACTTTGAAGCCATTTAAGCGCAGCAAGTGATGCAATTCAGTCGGGAAAATATACCGCAGCGTAAATCGACCCGTGACACGCTCTGTCATCACTCCGGCAGCGTTGGAGCGTTCATATATCCGTGTCACTTCCGCCAATTGCTGAAAGTGATCGTAGCGCGTGTAATCCCACATCGCCACTTCATCGCCGTTCTCCATCCGATGCGTCCCACGCAAGGACATTTTTTCATTTTCCTCATAAAAATGCTGAATCTTCGGTACGAAAACATTCATGGCAAATTTGCCGCCCGGTGCCAGATGCTTGCGAATACAAGCCAGCGCCTTCATCTGCTCTTGGATGTGAAGCAGATGCAGAAAAGAGCGAAATGGAATCATGATCAAGGAGTACGTCTCGCCCAAGTCGAAGCTGCGCATGTCTCCTTGGAGAAGACGCACGGAATCTGCCACACCCAGCTCCTCTGCCTTTGCCTTCGCCCTATCCAGCATCTTTTGCGAAAGATCCAGCCCTGTCACGGAGATTCCCGCTTGAGCCAGCGGGAGGGTAATGCGCCCCGTCCCGCATCCGAGCTCAAGCACCTTGCCGCCCGCCTGTTTGGCCTGATCCATATAATACTCCACATCGCCATTCAGTCCGCGTTGCGTCAAATCGTAATAATCAGCCCAATCATACATATTGCTCATGGCAGCTCTCCTATGCTTGCAATTGTTCGGATTGCAGGTACGCCATAATCAGCTTGGCTGTGTTGTCGAGCGCTTCGCGGTGGGTACGCTCATGCGAGTGCGAAGCGTCTACCCCAGGTCCGATCAAGCCGTGGACAATGTCATAGCCAGCCCGCAATGCTGCACTTGCATCCGACCCGTAAAATGGATAAATATCGACCTGATAATTCAAGCCTTCTGCTTCTGCCAGCTTGGTCAGATGGCTGCGCAGCCCATAGTGGTAAGGTCCAGACGAATCTTTCGCGCAGATGGAGACACAGTATTCGTCTGTTGTCTGACCATCGCCGATCGCGCCCATGTCCACTGCCAAATATTCAATGACATCAGAAGGAATGCTGGAGTTTCCGCCGTAGCCGATCTCTTCGTTGTTGCTGATAAAGAAATGAGTCGTGTACGGCAGCTTTTTCCCAGACTCTTGCAGCTCTTTGAGAACGCCCAGCAAAATCGCCACGCTCGCCTTGTCGTCAATGTGGCGGGACTTCACAAAACCGCTCTCGGTGACGGTCACACGTGGGTCAAAGGACACGAAGTCCCCTACGGAAATCCCCAGGTCGAGCACTTCCTGCTTGGTTTTCACCTTTTCATCCAGACGAACTTCCATGTTTTGATCGGTGCGCTCCGCTTTTCCCGCTTCCCGGCCATAAACATGAACTGACGCTTTGGTAGACAAAATAGTTCCTGTGATCAGTCGGCCGCTGCCAGTCTCTACGAGGCAATGCTCCCCTTCAATCGCATTGAACTCAAATCCGCCAATCAACGTCAGTTTCAGGCGTCCGTTCGATTTGATTTCTTTAACCATCGCCCCCAGCGTATCCACGTGAGCGGTGAGCAGGCGAGCCTTATCCACGTTTGCTCCAGCAATCGTCGCCAGAATAGCGCCTTTGTTTGTACGCTTGAAAGCAACCCCCAGCTTTTCCAGCTCCTGCGCTACCCACGCCATGACCTTTGCCGTATTCCCCGACGGACTAGGAATGTTGGCCAGCTGACAAAAAGATTCAACGATATAGTCGTTAGATACACTCATGGATTTGGCCTCCTGATATCTTCTATGTAATTGGACTATCTACGCTTGCAGTTCTTCCTCGATAAATTGGAGCACCTCTTGGACGTGCCCCTTCACTTTTACTTTCGTCCACGCTTTTGCGATATTTCCTTGCTTATCGATGACAAAGGTAGAGCGCTCGATGCCCATGTATTCTCTGCCGTACATCTTTTTCAGAACCCAGACACCATATGCCTCTGCCACCTGATGCTCCGGGTCTGCCAACAGCGGAAACGGAAGCTCGTGCTTCGCCACAAATTTATCGTGAGACTTCACGCTGTCCGGGCTGATTCCCAGAACGACAGTATCCAGCTGCTTGAATTTCGGATGGTAATCACGAAAATCACAGGCCTCTGTGGTGCATCCCGGTGTCATATCTTTGGGATAAAAATAGAGCACTACATTTTTTCCCCGATAGGAAGAAAGTGAAATGGTCTGATTCTCATTCGCTTCCAGCGTAAAATCAGGTGCTGCCTGCCCAATGGCGGTCATGTTTATCCCTTCCTTCTATTCCCTTTTTTCCACATTTACACGCTATCTCATTTTACCACAAGCTTACAGCCACTTCATCTCTATACACGTTGCGCTTTCTATCAGAAAACGATAGAATTGATTGATAGTATAGAGAACGACGAAAAATCAAAATTTGGCCTAGTCAGTTGGATGGTGAGAAATGGCATGAAAGAGATTTATGAAGTAACAGACCCAGAAGCACTAAAATCCCTAGCGATTGCCGAGCGCGTTAAAATTTTGGAGCTATTTGAGGACCTCGAGCCTCGGACAGCCAAACAAATTGCCACGGAGCTGGGTGAAAACGCTGCTCGTCTTCACTACCACGTGAAAGAGCTGGTTCGTGTCGGCTTGCTCGAGCAGGTGGATACACGCGTCAAAGGTTCCATTGTCGAAAAGTATTACGAACCAGTAGCCAAAGTGATTCAGGTCAAACTGCAAGTAATGATTGAGGAAAATGCTCAGCAATTGAGCGATGTGATGTTCACTCCTTTCCGCACCACGGAGAAGGATCTCATGCGGACCTTGAACCGCTTTGTTGCCAGCGATCAGGATGTGCGCAAGGAGTATAAGCATACTTTCGCCTTCAATGCCCATGAATTTCATCTCAGTCAGGATGAGCGCAATCAGCTTGTCGAGGAAATCGGTGATCTGCTGCAAAAATACAAAGGCTTTAAAAGTGCGCCGGGACGCCGCAAGTTCAAGTTTTTTGACGTGCTGTTCCCTCTGACACCTGCCGATCCTACTGACGATACGGATGAACCGTTCGAGGATTCCGACGAATAATCTCCGACATCATGAAAACCATCACGAACGATGGTTTTCTTTTTGTATTTGGAAAAGGAGGCTTCCGCATGCGTACCATTCTGTTTGACTTCGATGGCACAGTAGCCGATACACTCCCGCTCATCTTTACCGCCTTTCGCTCTACCTTTCAGCGCTTTTTGCACAAGCACTACTCAGATGAACAAATCATCGCTCTGTTTGGACCCACAGAGACGGGGATTGTAAAAAAGGAATTGCCTCCCCACGAGCACGACTCCGGCTTGGAACACTTTTTTTCTGCCTATACAGATGAACATCTGCGTCTGCACAATCCGCCTGAAGTCACGCAAATGCTGGAACAGCTCCGCAATGCCGGCTTTCAGCTTGGAATCGTGACGGGTAAAGGCAGTCGCAGTGCCGAAATTTCGTTGCGGGAGTGGAAGCTGGACGAGTACTTTGACATCGTCATCACCGGCGACGATGTCTCGGACCCCAAGCCTAACCCAGAAGGAATCCTGCTCGCCATGCAAAAGCTGGGGGCCGACACGAGAGAAACCATCTATGTAGGAGACAGCGACGCAGATGTGATCGCAGGCCGGGCAGCCGGGTTGCAGACTGTCGGCGTCAACTGGCTTACCGTCACACAAAAGGGCGGAAAGTTTGATCCTGCGCCGGATTATCTTTTCACGGATGTACAAAGCTTCGTCGACTGGATCCTATCGGTAGAAAACTTGGCGCCGCCAGGCTTTGTTGCGGAGCCTTAGTTGCACGTATACTGGCTATAGAATTTTATCAATGCTTCCTGGACAAAAAAGGCATGCCTCTATTGGATAGGGCACGCCTTTTTTTCATCGGTAAGGGCTTAGTAAGCTCGGCCAAACCAGACTGTATGCTGTGCTTTTTCACCGCAGCAGATGCAGGTTTCCTTGGTCACTGGCGGCTCAAAGGGAATATTGCGGGACGTGAACTTCGTCTCTTCCTTGACCTTCGCCTCGCACGCGTCATCTCCGCACCAGCCAGCCAGCACCCAGCCGCTGGTGACGTTTTCCTGCTCGCTTTTTGCGATATGCGCAGTCAACTGCTCCATGGTATCGATCGTCAAATGAGAGTTCGCCTCGCGGAAAGCCAGCGCTTTTTGGAACATGTTTTGCTGAATTTCCTCGAGCAAGTTCTGGATGGTTTCCACGATGCCATCGACTGCGACCGTGATTTTTTCACCCGTATCGCGGCGAGCGAGAATCACTTGCCCGTTCTCAACATCGCGCGGCCCCATTTCCAGACGCACAGGTACTCCGCGCATTTCCCACTCGTTGAACTTCCAGCCTGGTGTCTCTTCCCGCAAATCAGCACGCACACGGACACCGGAAGCCTTGATGGTATCGAAGAGCGGATCAAACGCCTCCATCACTTTCTCCCGCAGCTTCATCGGTCCGACCGGGATCATAATCACTTGCGTTGGTGCCATTCTTGGCGGCAAGGACAAACCGCGGTCATCCCCGTGCACCATGATCATCGAGCCGATCAGGCGAGTCGAGCTGCCCCATGACGTCGTATGGACGTATTTAAACGTATTGTCACGATCGAGGAACTTGATTTCAAAGCCGCGCGCAAAATTGTCGCCCAAGTAGTGCGAAGTGCCAGCCTGCACCGCTTTGCCGTCCTTCATCATCGCTTCGATGGAGTACGTATCAACCGCACCAGCGAAGCGCTCACTTGGAGTTTTTTGCCCTTTCCACACGGGGATCGCCAGCTCCTGCTCCACGACTTCGCGATAGATCTCCAGCATTTGCATGGTCTCTTCGCGCGCTTCCTCTTCAGTCGCATGAGCCGTATGCCCTTCCTGCCAGAGAAACTCGGAGGTACGCAAAAACGGCATGGTTCGCTTTTCCCAACGGAAGACGTTTGCCCACTGATTGATCAGGACAGGCAGATCACGATAGCTCTGGATCCACTGGCTGTACATATGGCCGATGATCGTCTCGGAAGTTGGACGCAGTGCCAGTCTTTCCTCCAAAGGTTCACCGCCTGCTTCCGTCACCCATGGCAGCTCTGGATTGAAGCCCTCGATATGCTCTTTTTCTTTTTGCATGAAGGACTCAGGAATCAGCATGGGGAAATAAGCGTTTCGGTGTCCGGTTTCCTTGAAGCGCTTGTTCATTGCTTCCTGAATCCGTTCCCACAGCTCAAACCCTTCCGGCTTGAACACGATACATCCGCGAACGGGCGTGTAATCCATCAGGTCCGCTTTTTTGATCGTGTCGATGTACCAGCGTGAGAAGTCCTCCGATTGTGGCGTAATTTCCTTCACAAATGCCTTTTCCTCTTTCATCCTTCTACAGCTCCTTTTTCTTAAATGAACGCGAATGAAATGCAAAAAATCCCCCATCCCACATAGGGACGGAGGATCAAACATCCGCGGTACCACCCTGATTGACACAGCATAAAGCTGCGTCCACTCAAAGTCCCGATAACGGCGGGGCATCCGGCACAGCTCATCGCCAGCGGCTTCAGGATGGGGTGCAGTTCTGCCTTCGTATCGACCTTCCAGACTAGGGCCGACTCTCTGGGACGTAGCGAGGTACTGCGGGTCCTTTCATAGCCTTTATTCGTTAAAACTTTATTAGTTACCTATCTTAGCAAGTCATCGCCTGATTGTCAATTTGTGGCACGCGGATTCAAACGACTGCCTAGCTTGACGTATACCGGATAAGCGACCAGCGAGAGCATCGCGCCTTTGAAAATGTTGAAAGGAACGATTCCGTACAGGACAAGCGACCATACGCTCGTAGCTCCAAAGGTAGACAGCAGCGTTTCCATTGGCATTTGATACAGAGCCGCGTAGGCAGGGAGCAGGAAGAAGGCATTGGCTACAGCCATCACTGCGCTCATCAGCAAAGTCCCCAGAGCAAGCCCCAGCAAAAATCCTTTTTTTCCTTGGCCCAGTCGCTGCATGGATACCGCTACGAGGATAAAGCTGGCACCTGCTACGACGTTGGCAAGCTCCCCGATCAAGAGGCCGTCCGTATTTTTAAACAGCATGTGCAGCGCATTTTTCAAAACTTCCACGATGATCCCAGCCACCGGACCGTACATGAGTCCGCCAATCAAAGCAGGCAAAGTACTGAAATCCAGCTTCAGAAAGCTCGGCATCAGCGGAATGGGAAATTCCAGATACTGCAGGATGAAGGCAACGGCCGCCAGCATGGGGATCGTCACCAGCTTTTGGGTTGACCTCGTAGAGTGTAATGCTGTTTCTTTCATGTGTACCATCTCCTCATTTTTTCTCCTTCTTGAGGAATGGCAACAGTGATCGTGAACCCACACATCCTGAACCTTGTGCAAACGAAAACAAGCCCCGAGGAAAGAAAGATCCTCAGGGCTTTTTGCAGGCGCATGACAATTCCTGATGCAAAAATAAGTACGAGAAACAGAAGGGCTGCGAAAAATCAATCGCCCCTTATCCCGTTTGCACAGGGAAACAAGCACGTGTGGTAACGTACTGTCGTCATCCTTCTCCCATCCAGACTGTACTGTCGGCTCTGGAATCACACCAGATCCTGCACTCCCTGCTGTGTATCAGCTCGGGAGGCTCGCGGGCTTACATGCAGCTTCGCATGATCACCGCCGGTCGGGAATTTCACCCTGCCCCGAAGGAATGTGTTTGTTGTTGTATACAGCATATTATACAGCTGATTTTTTATTTGACAATAGTTGAAAATGCGATTTCAGCATTTTTCCGATGTTTTTTGTAGGAATTACAAACAATAAAGAAAGAACGGGCTAGGAACCCGCTCCTCTATACTTGCTCACTCCAATATTCCAGACCACAAGCCCGATGCCAAAGAAAATGACAGCCACCACCGGAGTCATGGCCGCATAGGTGTACCACGTCTCTTTTCGCAAAAAGTAGGCGGCGGGATAAATACCGACAAAAGCAAACGGCAAGATGTACGTCAGCACAAACCGAATGATCTTGTTGTAAACGTCTACCGGATAGCGCCCGTACTGCTGGATGTTGTAAATCATCGGAGAAATCCCCGTCCGGGAGTCGGAGAAAAAGCTGATTGCAGAAACGGCTGTGTAGATCCCGCCATAGATCAACGCTCCGCTGACGGATAGCACGATAAAGATAATAGGATCGTACCAGTAAAAATCGAGCTTCAGCTGAATCGTTGCGTATCCCATGATGATCAGACCGGAAATCACCCCGAAAATCCTGTCAGGTGCGATGGACTCCAGACATACTTGCGCCAGATTGTGCACAGGTCTCGTCAAAATCCGGTCCATCTCTCCGCGGATAATGTAGCGCTCGTTGAAATCCCAGAATCCGAAGAAGATGGAAAACAGCGCATACGGCACCAGGAAAAATCCGTAGATAAAGATGATCTCATCGCGTGACCAGCCACCCATGAGCGGAACGTGCTGGAACACGACGATAATGAACACGAGGTTGATCAATTCGGAGATCAGATTCGATGCCAGATCGCCTAAAAAGTCTGCGCGATACGCAAGCCGGGTCTTGAAATACTGGCTTAAGTAATCCGCGAAAATACGGTAGATGTGTTTTGCATTTTGCATGATCTCTACCCTCCCTGTACGACGAGCCGGCTGCGAGCCATGCGCCACAAGATCAGGATCGGGATCAAAATCACAACCATCCAGATCA
Organism: Brevibacillus nitrificans; assembly: GCF_003710965.1. Classification (NCBI taxonomy): domain Bacteria; kingdom Bacillati; phylum Bacillota; class Bacilli; order Caryophanales; family Paenibacillaceae; genus Brevibacillus; species Brevibacillus nitrificans. The sequence continues at coordinate 15,352 of NZ_RHHU01000011.1, forward strand.
CTTGAAATCCAATCAGCTGCCATGCTCTCGCGGCCGAGGTCGCACCAGTGAAAATGAGGCTGGGATAGTAGTTGATCGCTTGGAAAGGCAAAAAGCCCATCAGCGTTTGCGCCCATCCTGGAAAGAAGCTGATCGGCAGCACCAAACCAGACATCAGGTCAACAATGACCCGTTTTGCACGAATCATCCCGTCATTGCGGAACATGAAAAACGTCAGAAGCCCTGTCAGCAGGTTCACCTGCGTATTGATCAGAAAGGCGAACAGCAAGCTGAGCAGATAAAGTCCCCAGCCCTGAGCGGTCGCTGGGAAGTGGAACGGAATGATCAGGCTGATCAAAAAGATGCCCGGTCCCGCAAAAAACAAAAAGCGGAAGATCCCTTCGCCAAATGCCTGTGCCGTTTTCACGGAAAGGTAGTTGTACGGCCGGATCATTTCGATCGCAACTTTCCCTTCCCGCACGTCTTGGGCGATTTCCATATCGATGTTGTTGAAATAAAAGGCCCGGGACATCCAGGCGATCGCCACGTAAGAGGTCATCTGCGCTACAGACAGCCCTCCCAGCTGCTGCTGTCCACCGTAAATGGCTCCCCACAAAAAGTAATACGCCCCGATGTTGATGGCGTAAATGATGATGCCACTGTAGTAGTTGACCCGGTAGGCCAGCATGGTTAAAAAGCGCATGCGAATCAGTTCCATGTAAAGCTTATGCATGATTCGCTACCTCGCCGTCCGTCCGGTAAATGTTGCGCACGATGTCCTCTGTGCTGGTCTCCATGATCTTCACGTCACTCACATCAAACGATGCCATGACCGTGGACAAAACGAACGGCAGCATTTCCTGACTGCGCGGCACCTGCACCCGCAGCGAATAATCGTTGATTTGTTCGATCGTACAGGGCATATCCCCCAAAACGTTTCGCAGCTCGGAAGCCTTGGTGCGCTTTTTCATCTGGAAGGATACCTCTGTCCCATTTCCCCAGCGCTCTTTCAAATCACTGAGCAGTCCGTCGAAAATCAGCTTGCCTTTATCCATGACCAGCACTCGCTTGCAGAGCGCCTCAATATCGGACACGTCATGTGTCGTCAGCAAAATGGTCATATTTTCCGTCTCATTCAAATTGCGCAGAAACTCGCGGATCTTTTGTTTGACCAGAACGTCCAGCCCGACCGTAGGCTCATCGAGAAACAGCAAGCGTGGCTTGTGGATCAACGATGCTGCTACCTCACAGCGCATCCGCTGCCCCAGGCTGAGCTTGCGAACGGGCTGACTTACGAAGGAGCCTATATCTAGCTCCTCGATCAGCCGCTCCAGCCATTTCTCGCCCTCTGCGTCATCGACCTTGTAAACGCTTTTGAGCAAGCGAAAGGACTCCAATGGGGACAAGTCCCACCAGAGCTGGGAACGCTGGCCAAATACGACACCGATGGAGCGTACGTAATCCTCGCGCTCTTTGAATGGAACAAATCCATTGATGACGATGTCTCCGCTGCTCGGCGTGAGAATGCCCGTCAGCATTTTGATCGTAGTGGACTTACCCGCGCCATTTTCCCCGATCAGCGCGAACATTTCCCCTTCTTCCACCGTAAAAGACAGATTATCCACTGCTTTCACCGTCTTGTATTCACGGCTGAACAAATCACGAAAAGCACCACCTAATCCGGCTCGGGACTGGTGAATGCGAAACTCCTTTTGCAGCTGCTTCACTTGAATCATGGTTTACCTTCCTTTTGTGTCTCTTTGCGGATGCATTCCATCTGTTAGTGTATATGACAGGCTATGAATGTGCAAAATTCAATGTGCTGGAAATTCATTCACTCAAGTGCAGGACGATTCCGGTTTTGTCATCCGATTTTTTGAAGCGTACGTAGCGGACGCATTCCGGATCGCTGTTTTCCAACGCAATTAACTCGTCTGCATACCTCTGTAGTCCTTTGTGAACAATCGGAAGCACCGTCTCCTCCCATCTCGGTTCGACTTCTCCATAGGGGCGAGGCAGGAGCAAACCATCTGTCAGCAGGACAAGGGCTCGCAGCTGGGTACGGTTGATTCGTCCAGACTCTATAAAGTCAGGACAGGCAGATTCTCCATTGAGGACACCATATCCACCTTCTGTATTGGCCTGATAGCGGTTGGAAATAAGGATGTCACGACAGTGCTCCATCAGCTCCGAGTGCTGACGGATACCTGCGGAAATACAGGACTCCCATTTCGCGAAGGCAGCCTGCTCTAAGTGACTGACTTGCGGGTGTGTAAGAGCGCGTACCGTATCGTCTGCATAAACGGCAAAAATCATGCAATCTCCGGTTTGGGCATAATGGATAAACGTATCCTCTACGCGAACAACCGCACACGCTGCTCCCCACAGGGCTTCCTTTTTCTCCAGATCGATCCGGTCATCGCGCATACATGCGTAGAGCCTTTCGTTTGCTGCAGCCAACAGCTCGGGTAAGCTCTGCTCCCCATTTTCCTCCTCCAGGTGCTGCTTCACGAGTTGGGCAGCAATCGCACCTCCTGTCAGTCCCTCCGCATTTTCATACGGAACGAGCGAAGACACTCCATCCACAACTGCAAAAAGATGCTTCGTCTGATTCGTGACGTACGCATCCTCATTCATCTTGCTGCTGCCGGCGACGCATATGCATTCCATTTTCATCGTGACATTCGCCTTCTTTCCCCATATTCAGTTGCTGGAAAATTGTATCATTTTTCCTTTTCCCCTTCCAGACATCTCCTTGCATACCCACCTTTTCTTTGGCTGTGGTAAGATAGGGAAGACCTTTTGGACAGAAAGAGGGTAAAAGAATGAACCGTGAAAAATCCGCACACCTGCACCAACAAGCCATGGATGTGATTCTGGGAGGCGTCAACAGCCCGTCCCGCTCCTTCAAGGCTGTAGGAGGCGGTGCCCCCGTCACCATGGAACGCGCCCAGGGAGCGTATTTCTGGGACGTGGACGGAAATCGATACATTGACTATTTGGCAGCCTATGGCCCCATCATCACGGGCCACGCCCATCCTCATGTCACACAAGCCATTTGCGAAGCAGCAGCAAACGGTACGCTGTACGGAACGCCTACTCCTTGGGAAGTGAAGTTTGCCGGTATGATCCGCGAAGCGATTCCTTCCATGGAGCGCATCCGCTTTAATAACTCCGGTACGGAAGCGGTCATGACGTGCATCCGTGTCGCACGCGCCTACACAGGCCGTGTCAAAATCATCAAATTTGCCGGCTGCTATCACGGCCACTCTGACCTCGTCCTGGTAGCGGCTGGATCTGGACCATCCACACTCGGCATTCCAGATAGTGCGGGTATTCCGCAAAGCATCGCGAACGAAGTGATTACCGTCCCGTTCAACGACGTCGAAGCATTTGCAGATGCAATGAAACGCTGGGGCAGTGAGACAGCAGCCGTTCTCGTTGAGCCAATCGTTGGAAACTTCGGTATCGTGACGCCAGAGCCAGGCTTTTTGGATGCAGTCAATCGAATCACGCACGAAGCCGGTGCGCTCGTCGTTTACGATGAAGTGATTACGGCTTTCCGCTTCTGCTACGGCGGAGCGCAAAATCTGCTCGGAGTCGAGCCAGATCTGACTGCTCTGGGGAAAATTATCGGGGGTGGCTTACCGATCGGAGCTTACGGTGGCCGCAAAGAAATCATGGAACAGGTCGCTCCGCTGGGGCCAGCTTATCAAGCCGGAACCATGGCAGGAAATCCAGCGTCTATTCGCGCCGGCATCGCTTGCCTGGAAGTATTGCAGCAGCCAGGAGTCTACGACGAATTCGAGCGTTTGGGTGCCATGCTAGAAGCTGGAATTCGCCAGGCGGCGGAGAAGCACGATGTAACCATCCAGCTCAACCGCGTCAAAGGCGCTATGGCAGTATACTTTACGGACGAGCCGGTACACGATTACGATGCAGCCCAAAAAGCAGACGGGGAGCTGTTCGCCCGTTTCTTCCGCCTGATGCTGGATGAAGGCATTTGCCTGGCTCCGTCCAAATACGAGGCCTGGTTCGTTACTACTGCACATACGGAAGAAGACATTCACGAAACGATCGCAGCAGTCGATCGTTCCTTTGCCGCCCTTAACGGAAAATAAAGTGGCTTCAAAAGGATTGAGGCAGTCAGGAAATCTTCTGACTGCCTCTTCTTTGTGTGTATTTATCGTCATGTTACCATCTGCCAAACAGGCTAGGGTCGAATACCAATCACAATCGTAGCATCCAGCTCTGGGTCCGTTGCCACTTGCGGAATGAATCCGCTGCTTTTGAAGATATCGACGGTCTTTGGCACCTGTCGTTCACTCGTCTCCACCAATACGTGTCCACCCGGAATCAGCCAGCGTGCAGCCCGCCTGCCACTCGCCGCATTACGTCCAGCCCACCCTCGCCTCCATGTAAGGCTACAGACGCTTCGTATATTCGCGCCTCTGGGGGAAGCAGCCTGATCGAGTCGGTTGGCACGTAGGGTACATTGGCTATGAGAACGTCGACACGGCTGAGCAGTGTGGCGGGCAGAGGTTCAAAAAGGTCGCCTTCAGCATACGTCCGCGCTGCTGAGATGAGCAATTGGGCCTCTTCCTCTGCGACACACAGCCAGCAGCACGGAGCTTGTTTTCGATCATTTTGGAAATGAATCATCTACTCCTACTGTAAATTTTTAGGTACTCCCTTTCTTTTCGTGAGTTTCACTAGAAATCCTGTCAAGCCGGTGATCCATCAGACACTCCCCCAAGCAAGCCGTAACAAAACGAGCGTAGGGAACGGTTTCCTATGCCATGACCCAAGCCTTTCGGGAATACTACTCATGCAGTTACCCAAGAGGAGGGATCCCGGTTGTCAAAAGGTGAGCATATGTATCCACAAGCACCTGAAAAAACGTTGGACTCCAAAGAGAGCTCCAAAATGCTCGAAGTCGTCGGTTTCCAAAAACCGAGAAAAACCGAACATCACAAGACGCAAAATCACGATCGTTAACCATCTGAAACAGACATATCCCGCCGCTTACCGGTCAGGGTGTGTCTGTTTTTTTCGTGAAATATCAACCGTTTTATTGAACAGAAATATTTTCTTGCACAGCAAGCGCTTACATCCTTTCGCGTAACCTGTCCCTTTCTTGTGCTGACCTTCTGTTCGTGTTATCCTAAAACCTACAATATCGTTAGAAATTTCAGAATATTTAACGGGAGGTGGGTGGTCAGTTCCTCTACTGACCGGAATCATGCTGAATAGAGACCAGAAAAAAGAAACCATCGAACAGTTTCGCGAGTATCATCGCATCGAGCATGACAGCTGCGCCATCGTTTGTGTCATTGAAAAACAGGGGAGTCCGACTCGCAGCAATGTAGATGAGACCATTCGCTCCATGATCCAGATGGAACACCGCTCCGGCTTTATCAACGGCGAGGGGGATGGCTGCGGGATATTGACGGATATTCCTCGCGCGCTCTGGTCTGATTACCTGGATGACGCCGGTTTCGATCGGTCGCATGCCTATGATCCACGCTTTTCCATCGCTCATCTGTTCATTCCTCAAAAAGGTCATGATACGCAAGCGACTCAGCAAGAAATTCGCTCTGTTTTCACTCAAGCGGGACTGACTATTTTGCTGGAGCGCGAAAATGCTGTTGATTCCACTGTCCTTGGAAAAAACGGCAAGCGGGATGAGCCGATCTTTTGGCAGCTCGCCGTGTGGTCGTCGGAAGAGCTGACAGAAGCCGAGTATGCCCGTAAGCTGTTTGCTATTCATGTCACACTAGAGGCAGCCTCCCACGTGCATGTCGCATCGCTTAGTCCGGTCAGTACGGCTTACAAGCTGATGGGCTCGGCAAATCTGCTGCCCCAATACTTCCACGACGTAGCCGACGGGCGCTTCGTTTCATCTGTTACCATCGGTCATAACCGTTATTCAACCAATACATTGTCCAATTTCTTTCGCGTGCAGCCCTTCTCCCTGCTGGGTCACAACGGCGAGATCAACACGATCAGCAAGCTGGAGGAAGAGGCCAGGATGCTGGGTGTGCCTCTCGTAGATGGCGGCAGCGATTCGCAAAACCTCAACCGGACTATCGAGACTCTCATCCACCGCTTTGGACTGAGCCTGTTTGAAGCCATGGAAGTCGTCTTCCCTCCGATTCATCACGAAATGAAGGGCCTTCCTTCGCACTTGCAGGATCTCTACGTATACCTGCGCCAAGCATGGGGACATTTCGCACAAGGCCCGGTCGGCATCGTTTCCCGCTACTCGTCGGAGTGTGTATTTGCTGTAGATGCCCTCGGGCTGCGTCCTCTCTGGATGGTCGAAGGTGCGACTTCGCTTTATTTCTCTTCGGAGCAAGGAGTCATCAGCGTTCACGATATGGCGAGCGAGCCCAAAGCTTTCGCACCCGGCGAAAAGGTAGCGGTGCACCTTCCTAAAGACAAACCCGTAGAAGTCATCTTGCATCATCAGCTTCAACAGGTCGTCTACGAGAGGTTTTCACAGAAAATTCAGCCGAATAAATCCCGTCAGCATTTGCATTTTGCTTATGATCTGGAAGCTCTGTCTACGGAGCCTGATGTCCCTGCTCCGACTTCCTCCGTTTACAGTGCTTTCGGCTGGGACCGTGAACAGGTCCAGCTGGTGGAGCAAATGGCATCCAACGGCGCAGAGCCGATCCGCTCCCTCGGGCATGACGGCCCGCTCGGCGCCCTTTCCAAGGAAAGACAGAATCTGGCGGACTACATGAAAGAAAGTGTAGCTGTCGTCACGAATCCAGCCATCGACCGCGACCGTGAGATGGAGCACTTCTCCACACGCATCCTCCTCGGCTCCCGCGTACCGCTCGCCTCCAAATCAGTCACGACACCGCAGCTGGAACTGCCTTCTCCCATCCTTTTGGAAGGGCAATCCCTGCAAAAAACCGCTCGCCAGCAAGGGACTCTTTCTCTGGAACAAATCATTCATGCCTTTCATAACCATCCAACCAGCATTGCTATTCTCTCTACTCATTTCCATGGACAGGACGGGTATGCCGCTGGTCTGAATGAACTGCGCCAGGCAGCTGTCAAGGCTGTAGAAAAGGGAGCAGTGCTGATTATTCTGGACGATACGGACACCCACCAGCAGGAGCATTACTGGATCGATCCGCTGCTCGCCATCTCGGTCGTCGATCAAAGCCTAAAGACAGCTTTTGCAGAGGACGGGATCAGCCTGCGCCGCAAGACGAGTCTGATTTTGCGCTCCGGGGCGATCCGTTCCCTCCACGATCTTGCCCTTTCCATCGGGTCAGGTGCTGATGCTGTTTCTCCCTACCTGATGTTTGCCACTGCCTCTGCCAAAAATACCGAAACGGCTCCAGGTCATTTATATGGCGCTTTGAACAAAGGCTTGGAAAAGGTCATTTCCACGCTCGGCATCCACGAGCTGCGCGGCTACGGCCGGCTTTTCTCATCGATCGGTCTGCAAGATGAGGTTGCCGCAGCACTTGGCATCGTCAACTTCTGTGGTTCGGAGCATGCCGGACTGTCGCTTGCCGACCTGCAGGAGGACAGCATTCGCCGCCATCACGACTTTTCCAGCGAAACGGCACGTGAATCCAAGACGTTCCATATCTTCCCTCGCTTGTGGAAGCTGATCGGACAGATGGCTGCCGGCGATATTCCCTACTCGGACTACGCTTTGAAGCTGGATGAAAACGAGCGGGAAAATCCCATCGCGATCCGTCATACGGCTGACTTTGCCTTTGACAAAGCGGCTGCCCATGTAGAACCGGAGCAGGTGGACATCAGCGTCGGGGAGCACTCGCTGCCGTTCCTCATCTCGTCCATGTCGTTTGGCTCCCAAAACGAAACGGCTTTTCGCGCCTATCCGAAGGCAGCGGATCAACTGAATATGATCTGTATGAACGGAGAAGGCGGCGAGATTAAGGACATGCTCGGGCGCTATCGGAAAACGCGCGGCATCCAGATCGCATCCGGCCGCTTTGGCATCAACATCGAGCTGGCAAACGCCGCAAACCTTTTGGAAATCAAAATCGGGCAAGGCGCAAAGCCAGGAGAAGGGGGGCATTTGCCAGGCTCGAAGGTCACAGCCAAAATCGCTGCTGCTCGGAATGCCGCGATCGGGTCGGATCTGATCTCCCCTTCCAACAACCATGACATCTACTCCATCGAAGACCTGGCGCAAATGATCACCGAACTGAAAACCGCCAATGACAAAGCCAAAATTTGCGTAAAGGTACCGATCGTGCCCAATATCGGAACGATTGCGGTAGGCATTGCCAAAGCCGGAGCGGATTTTATTACTTTGTCGGGCTTCGACGGTGGGACAGGAGCTGCCCGCGTCCACGCCCTGCAGCATGTCGGACTGCCTGCGGAAATCGGCGTCAAAGCAGCGCATAACGCCCTCCTCGAGGCTGGTCTGCGCGATCAGGTCGAGCTTTGGGCAGACGGGGGCGTAAAAAGTGCCGCTGACGTCGTGAAACTGATGCTCCTGGGTGCGAACCGTATCGGTTTTGGGACGCTTGCGATGATCGCGGTCGGCTGCACGACTTGCCGTGGCTGCCATCTGGATACCTGCCATGTCGGGATTGCTACCCAGATCGACAGCATAGAGGAAGCCCATGAAAAAGGACTTCGCCGCTTCGTTCCCCGGCAAACGGACCTCGCCGTCTCCGGGCTCAAGACATTCTTTGGCTTGTTTGGCGAAGAGGTACGACGCATAACCGCTGCACTCGGCTTTACCCGTGCGCAGGACCTGGTCGGACGCTCCGATCTCTTGGTACAGACGAGACTGCTGGACAAAATCGATCTTACTTCCCTTTTACACGTTCATCCGCTTACTGGGCAAATGACGGATACCGTCTCCGCAGAGGATCGCATATTGGTCGCAGCAGCCACGTCCCTTCGCAGCCATACCAGCGATTCCTTTTCAGACGGACGCCCTATCCAACAAACGTTCAAGCGCATCCTCTCCGGTGAGCGTGTACTGGGCAGCCGTTGGGCAGGTGCGCGAGTCGAAAATCATCTGGATGGAAGCTACACGTCATTGCCAGAGGTTTCTCTGCACTTCGTGGAAGGCAGTGTACCGGGAAATGGCCTGGCTGCCTACAACGTCCAGGGCGTAAATATCCGCGTCGAAGGAGGCGCGCAGGATGGAGTGGGAAAAACGAGCTTTGGCGGCCGCATCTCCGTTTTGAAGGCAAAGGGGCTGCGCGGTACCTTCGTCAACGGATCTGTCGGGAAAAGCTTTGGCTACGGGGCGCAACGGGGACTGTTTGTCGTGCAGGGCAATGCTGACTCTCGCGCCTGCATCCGCTTATCTGGCGCAGACGTCGTTTTTGGCGGAGAAATAACGGAGCCGATCCGCGACGAGCTGGGGGGAATCGGGGCGCGGGCAAACCTGAAGGGCTTTGCCTTTGAATACATGACAAATGGCCGTGCGGTGGTTCTCGGGGATCCGGGCCCATGGATTTGCGCAGGAATGACAGGAGGTGTCGTCTACGTCAAGCTGACGCCGGAGATGGGCTTTGACAAAGCTGCGCTCGAACGCCGGATTGCCAAGGGAGCAAAAGTGTTCCTGTACTCCCTCGACAAGCAGGGCTTACAGGATGTTCAGGAGCTGCTCGGTGCGTATGTGCAAGAGCTGCTCGCTACTGCCCAATATGAAACGGCAGGGCGTGTCCAGGCTTGGAGCGATGATGCTGCCTCGCAGTTCATCATGATTTCCCCCAAAAAAGAGCAGGCAGACCCTTCTGTCTCGACCGAGTAATCACTGAATACCTGCATTTCAAACTCCTCCTGGGTATTGGAGGAGTTCCTTTTGTCATACATATAAGCACGTGATAATATTGTCAAAACATGGTCATGGATTGTACAATAAAAAATGAAACTGCCAGATGGGATATTCGTATACATAGATATGGGACACAATGATGTAATGAAATTGCAATCGTACAGATACGAACGATTACTATAAGGAGTGATTGTGAATGTTTTTTCATCCCATGGACTTTTTGATCATAATTGCGTTCCTGCTTTCCCTGTGGGCGCAATTTCGCGTAAAGGGCACGTTTAACAAATATGCAAATGTCCCTGCCTCCTCCGGGATGAGCGGCGCAGAGGCGGCACGTCGGATGCTGGATGCAAACGGCTTGACCAGCGTTCCAGTCGAGCATATTCCAGGTACGCTGACAGACCACTACGATCCTCTCTCTCGTGTAGTGCGCCTGTCGGATTCCGTTTACTTCGGCAACTCTATCTCTTCTCTGTCCGTTGCTTGCCATGAGGTAGGCCATGCGATCCAGCACAAAGTTTCCTATCCGATGCTGGTAGCTCGTCACCGGATCTTTCCGGTCGTCAACCTCGTGTCGGGTGTAGCTCCGTTGCTGTTGCTGGCTGGGTTCTTTTTCAAAATGACTGGACTTCTCTTGATCGGGATTATCTTCTTCTCCGCTGCCGTTGCCTTCCAGCTGATTACACTGCCGGTTGAGTTCAATGCCAGCAGCCGGGCGAAAAAGCTGATGGTGCAAATGGGCTTCATCCGCAACACCGAAGAACGTGAAGCCAGCAAGGTACTCGGTGCAGCTGCTCTCACTTACGTAGCGGCCGCTTTGATCTCCGTCCTGGAGCTGGCGAAGTACATCATGATCTTCCGCAGCTCTGACGAAGACTAATATCCAACAGCCTCCCAAGGTACAGCCTTCCCCTTCGCGGGTGCTGTACCTTTTTTCGTTGGCTTGCGTTACAATATCACCTAGGAGGTTGGGCCAATGAATATCGGAATTATCGGATTGGGCAGTATCGGTCAAATGCTCGTAAAAGCATTTTGCAAAAGCGGTGCTGTCGCTCCAGAGGAACTAGTTGTTTTCAACCGAACCCGGGAAAAAGCAGACAATCTGCGAGCAGCATACGACCTGAAAATTGCGGACACGGCTCAAGCGGTGTGCAATCAGGTGGATATCCTCTTCATCTGCACCAAGCCACTCGAAATTCTTCCTTTGCTGCGTACACTCTCTATCCCTGCGAAGACGCATGTAGTCTCGGTCGCAGCCGGCGTAAGCATTGCCGATTTGGAAGGCGTACATACAGGCTCCGTCAGTAAAGTAATCCCGACCGTCACCTCTTCTGAGCTGCGCGGCGTTTCCCTGTTTGCTTGCAGCGAGCGTCTTTCTTCTGAGCAGCGAGAGCAATTGAAGTGGCTTTTATCGCGCATTGGCGTGGCACAGGAAATAGCGGAGGAAGAAATAGAGACGGCGACGATTTTGACGAGCAGCGCACCTGGCTTGATTGCTGGAATACTCGAGTCTTACGCGCAGGCAGCTGTACGCAAAACTCCTGCGCTGTCTATTGAGCTAGCACGGGAAATGCTCGTTGAAACCATGCTCGGAACTGCTACGCTCCTGCAAAACGAAAAGCTCGGCTTTGATCAGTTGATCGAGCGTGTGGCAACCAAGGGCGGCATTACCGAGGAAGGACTGCGGGTTCTGGACAAGACGCTCCCTAAAGGATTTGACGAGCTGTTTGACATGACAGCGTCCAAGCATGACATGCTCAAGCAAATGATTCATAAACAGAATTCAACGCTATAACTGAAAAAGGAGATTGCAACGATGAAAATAGGTTGGATTGGTTTGGGTAACATGGGGATTCCGATGGCGAGCAACCTGCTTGCCGCAGGCTATGAGGTAGCCGTCTGGAATCGCTCACCGGAAAAGGCTTCCCCTCTGCTCACCCTGGGGGCAACACCGGTCCCGACGGTATCGCAGCTGGTGGAGCAATCCGATATCTTGTTTACGATGGTCAGTGACGACGATGCGGTCAAAGCAGTCTACAGCGGACCAGAAGGGATTTTTGCGGCAGCCGCACAGGGCAAGCTGGCGATCGATATGAGCACGATCTCGCCCGATACCTCTCGCTGGATCGCGGGTGAAAGCAAGCAAGCGGGCCTACGCTTCTTGGATGCCCCTGTGTCGGGGAGTGTGGGGCCAGCAAAAGAAGGTACTCTCGTCATCATGGTGGGTGGAGATGAAGCAGATTACAAACAAGCCAAGCCGCTGCTGGACAAACTCGGAAAAGCGGCGATCCATCTGGGGCCAAACGGTGCGGGAACTTCTGCAAAGCTGGCTATCAACCTGCTGCTTGGCATCACCGTGCAGGGTGTAGCAGAGACCTTGTTATTTGCCCGCTCGCTCGGAATCAGCACAGATCAGATGCTGAACATCATTTCCGAAAGTGCAGTCGGAACCCCACTCATTCGCGGCAAAGCAGCGTCTATTTTGGCCGATGACTTTCCAGCTGCCTTTGCCCTCAAGCATATGGCGAAGGATTTGCGCCTGGCGACAGCAGCAGGCGTATCCACCCCTTTGGCAGAATCGGCAAACGCCAGCTACCGGCACGCTTTGGAGAACGGTCTGGGAGATCTGGACCTGATGGCGATCATCAAGCATTTGGAAGGATAAGAGCTGTAAATACTGACACCCCCTATTTCCGCCTTTTAAACGGAGAAATAAGGGGTGTTTTTTCATTCTCTCTTCACGATTCATTCGCCATGGCATCGTCTTGGCGTTTTTGTTTCTCATTCATGTGCTGCTTGTGCGATTCTCCCCACTCATGCATCATGTTCAGAATGGGCTGCAGCGTTTTTCCATACTCCGTAATGGAATACTCGACCCGTGGAGGAACCTCAGGATAAATGTGCCGCTCGACAATATCCTGCTCCTCCAGCTCTCGCAGCTGTGCCGTGAGCACCTTTTGTGTGATCTCCGGGATCAGGCTTTTCAGCTCGCTAAATCGTTTGGTTCCTCCGATCAGCAGATGCAAAAGTATAATAGTCTTCCACTTGCCGACAAAAATATCGAGCGTGTTACCGACTTTACACAAACTGGGTACGGGCTTCATGACCTTCTCCTCCCTACTAGTATCGTTGAGGATACCAAACCACCTCAAAGTGCGTACTTCCGTAGCTTCTTGATTGCTAACATAATAACACATGAAGCGAGCACTCATGTACGGGAGGGATTCATCTCATGGATATTTTGATTCTGCTAGGACGCGTTTTATTCGCATTTATCTTTGTGGCAGCGGGCTTTGCTCATTTGAAGGATTTCCAACACACCAAGGAAATGGCGCAAAAATCCAAAGCTCCTTTTCCTGCGATGTCCGCAGCCATCATGGTCATACTGGCTATCCTCGGTGGCCTTAGTGTAGCACTGGGCCTGTACGCCAAAATCGGAGCCCTTCTGCTGGTTCTGTTTTTGCTGCCGACCACGTTTATCGTTCACCGTTTCTGGGGTCTTACCGATCCCATGCAGGTGGCCATGCAGCGCATTCAATTCAATAAAAACCTGGCTCTGCTGGGTGCCTCGTTACTGCTCGCCTATTATGGCTCCGGTCCATACAGCCTGCTCTCATAATGAACAGCAATCTTTTCAAAAAAAGGGGAGAATCTGATGAATCACGAATACAGCCTTCCTCGCGAGATCCAAAAAGTCTGGACAACTAGCGAACGCAGAATCAGCCAGGTGCACCGGGCGGCACCCGTTCTCCTGCCCGGTTACTGGGCCGATTTCGATCCGTTCTTGCTGATGATGGAGGATCGCTTTCAAAAAGGGGCTTTTGATGTCCATCCGCATCGCGGGATGGAAACCATCACCTACGTAATCGATGGCAGCATCGAGCATTACGACAACGCGACTGGCGGTGGAGGAGTGCTCCAAAAAGGGGATCTGCAATTCATGACGGCAGGTCGAGGCGTGGTTCATAAGGAATCGCCAGCAGAGGGAGAAAGCGTCCATCTCCTGCAGCTGTGGGTCAATCTGCCGCGCAAACATAAAATGGCAGAGCCGCGCTACCAGAATATAAGTGCTCAGGATGTGCCTGTTCGTCAAGAGGATGGCGCCCAAATCCGAGTGTACTCGGGTTCTTCTGGGGAAGTCATCTCGGACACACTCAACTATGCTCCCGTCACGTTTGTCCATATGGTAATCGAGAGCGGCGCGTCAGTCACACAGGATCTTCCTGGCAGCTACAATGGCTTCATCTATGTCCTGGAGGGAAGCGGCACTTTTGGTGAAAATGCCGTTCAAGCGAAAAAAGGGCAAGTGCTGTGGCTCGGCCCGGCAAACGGAGAAAAACGGAGCAGCATTCGGGTAGCGGCGGACGAAAAAATGCAGCTCGTGCTGTTTGCCGGTGAACCTCTGCGCGAGCCAGTCGTCGCACATGGACCTTTTGTCATGAATACGGAGGAAGAAATCCGGCAGGCATATGAGGATTACCGAAACGGGACGTTTTTTACCCCCCATCGCTAACTGACCGAAAAAAAGAAACCCCCAACCTCTTTGGGGGTTCCTCGCTCTCCAAGACCGGCCATCCACTCCCGGTCTTTTTCCTATTCTATCTCTTAGCACTCCACTGCTCGTTCCAAACACTCGCCTCTGCCACTGCTCGCTTATCCTGCAGAACATCGCCAGGCTTGTTGCCCTCCCCGATGATGTATCCCGCAAATGGCATGCCGACAAAACCAAAGATGTATTGGAACTGTTGAATGAGAGGCAAGCCCTTCACACGCGGATCATCGCCGCCTGTCGTGATGACAAACGCTTGCTTTTGCACCAAGGCTTGCTTGAAGCTGTAGCGCTTGTCGCGCAGGCTCTGCGACCAGCGATCCACGAAGTCCTTCATGAATCCAGACATCCCGTACCAGTAAATCGGGGTGGCAAAAACGATCACGTCATGCTCCAGCACGGCTTCCACGATCGCATCGTAATCGTCGTCTACAGCTGTGAAGCCCTCTGGGTCATGCCGCTGATCGTGGATCGCCCGAATGTTTTTTTCGCGCAAATGGATTTGTGTATGCGGAATCCCGTTCAAAACAAGCTGGCTCAGCTGCTCCGTATTGCCATTTTCTCTCGAGCTGCCTTGCAGTACCAAAATCTTCATCTCTCTCACTCCGTTCTTTCAATTGGTGGCTTGGGATGGAGCTTCAGCGATAGAGCATATCCCTGCCAGCTGCTATTTGCTTCCTATTTTATCACCTTTTGCATAAAAACAAATCTGTATCCTCAGTGGGTGCAACTGGTCTGTCAATCCCTGCAGTGCCTGAGTGGTTATGGGCAAATGTGTATAAGCTATAGAGGGTTTATCACGAGTGATCAAGCGGGGGAATAACTCATGGATTGGTATGACCGACTCAATGAATACTTTCCAGAATATGAAATGAAAAAGGAAGGCCAGATTCAGGCGCTCATCCGGGAAACAGACATTTACCGCAAAGTCGATACCGACAAATTCCTTTTGCTGTACGCAGAGTTTCCAACCTTTATCTTCATCGATTACCTCCTGATCAATCCTGCCACACGTGGCCAAGGGATCGGCACCAAGGTTATTTCGTCACTCAAAAATAGAGGAAAGGACATCATTCTAGAGGTAGAGCCTATCGATCGAAATGACGAAGATACCATCAAGAGAGTCCATTTTTATCAAAAGAACGGATTTGTAAAAGCAGACCGCATCCGGTACAGCTGGGAAGAAGAAAATGGCGAGACGTATGAAATGAACATCTATTACTGGAGCCCCCATGAGAATCTGCCTCAGGAGGTCGTCCTCGAGAATATGGCAAAGGCCTGTAAGGAGATCCATAACTTCCGTGCCCAACAATACTACGGCCGCAGTGTGGCCAATCCGGATGAAGTGCTGCATTGGAAGCACTGATGACGTCCCCAGTCATTTTTCTGTATCAAAAAACCTCCTCTCGATTGCAGGCAATCGCTGCTTTGAGAGGAGGTTTCTTCTTATTTTTTACACATGATCGTTGCTTCCATAGCTACCGTACTCGCATTCTATGTGCTGATGCTGCAGCCTGCGAAAATGCCAGGCGAACAAAACCGCTACACACAAAATACCTGCAGACAAAAAGTACACGGTCCGCGTCCCCAGCCATTCCGCCAACGCCCCCATGACCAGGGCAGAAATCCCGAAAACCATGGCATCAACCGCCCCTTTTGCAGACAAAACATACGGCAGACGTTCCTCGGGAGTGGCTTGCTGCAGCAAGGTTTGCTTGGAGATGGCGTGGACCTCGTACAAGGGACCCAAGGCAAAGGAAAAGAAGAGGGCGAGCAGTGGATGCGTGCTGCTTCCAAACCCGACGGTAACCACTGCGGAGCCAATGATCCCTGCCATGATCCAGCGTGACAAGTGCTTTTGCATCCGCTGCGCTTTGGCCAGCAGAAGGATGCCTCCCATGATAGCTCCCAGCAGGTAACCGGCATTGATGTAGCCCCACCACTCTTCTCCCTTTTCCAGCTCCTGCACGGCAAAAGGCAGCATGATCGCTGCAATCCAAACGGCATTCGCCAGCCCGATCACCGCATCCACGGTGACAACGAAACGTACCATGGAATTCGTGCGGATGAACCTCCAGCCGGTCAGAAGGCCTGGATTCCCTGCCTCCGCTTTTGGTTGGGCACGCTCCCGACCCTCGTTGGGTGCAACCCCTACCATCGCAAGCGTCGATACCACATAAGCGGCGACCGTTCCCGAAATAACCAAGCCGGACCCGATCCAGGCGACCAGTACACCCCCCAGCGCCCAGCCGGCAAAGAAAGCCGTTTGATCGGACGTTGCCAGCAAACCGTTTGCTCTCATCAGCTCTGATCGCGGCACCACCTGAGGAACCAGGGAATTTCGCGCTGGATTTGACCATCCATCCATAAAAGCAATCGCTGCTCCTACTGCCAAAAGAGCCGAGACGAGCTGAGGTCCCTTATCTTCAGCCAATGGAACAACCAGTACAGCTGCAGCGAGGAAAAGCGTTTTGCTCCCTTGGGATACCACCAGCATCTGCGGCAGTGACAGTCTTCGGAAAACAAAAGGAGCCGTCAACGCCCCCGCTGATTGCGCTGTCAGATTAATGACGGGGATCAGCGAAGTATACATGACAGAGTCTGTCACAGCGTAGACGGCGGAAATAAACGCGACAAGATAAAAAACATCCCCCAGATTGGCCAACGTCTGACCACCCCAGAGGAAAATAAACCTTCTATTCCACATAAAAGGTACCTCCCAGTCGGCTGCAGATAAAAGAATATCCGCCTATTTAGTTGAACGTGTCAAAACTCGTTCATACCGACTCAGAATCACAAGGGAGGTACACCTCGTTTCAAAAATTTTCTTTATTATAGTTTAGCTGCCCATTCCCTGTATAGTGCCTTTGTGACGGAAAAAGGTGTAGTACACCCAGCCCGCATTGATCAGCAAAAAGGCGCTCGTCATGAAAAAGACACCCTCGATACTGACATAGCCTGCCAAAAAGCCGCCGATCATGGGACCGAGCATGCTGCCGATACTGACGAAGCTCTGATTGTAGCCGTAAACCCGGCTGATCATATGTGTCGGTGTCGCTCGGCGCAGCAGGGCATTGACGGATGGCAGCAATCCTCCCAAAGACAGACCGAGCAAAAAGCGCAGGATGACCAGCTGCCAGACCGTTGCGACCAAGCCTTGCGGAATAAAGATAATGGCCGACGCCAGCAAAGCGAACAGCAGCACTTTTTGCGAGCCAAACCGGTCCCCCAAAATCCCTAGCCGCGGAGCCGCAACGACGTTTGCCACGCCCATCGCCGCTTGAACAATCCCTGCCCACAGCGCGACCCTGCTGCCTTCCGAACCCAACAGCTGCGCGATGTAAATCGGCAGAATTGGTACGATGCTGAACAAGGCAAACTGAATCATCACGGTTACAAAAAAGAGCGCCGGCAGTTCTTTGGACGAGAAGATCATCTGAAAATCTTCCCGCAGATTGGACCGGTCCTTTTTTTCGGGTGGTACAAAGTTCTCTTTCACCGTAAACGTGATGACCAATGTCGCGAGCAGCAGCAGACAGCCCGTGATCACAAAGATCATCCGAAACCCGATACGGCCAGCCAATACCCCGCCAAATAACGGCCCCATGATCGTTCCTGCTGTCACGAAGGATTGAAGCATTCCTTGCGCCCACCCGATTCTGTCCTTTGGTACGGATGAGGCGACGAGTGCAGTGCTGGCAGGGATGATTCCACCGACCAAGCCGTTGATCAAACGCAAAGCCAGCAGCTGCCACAGGCTTCCCGCAAAGCCCGTCAGCGCTACCGTGATGGACATGAAATAGCCCGACCGTAAAATCATGATCTTTCGTCCGTGCTTGTCGGCGAGGTTTCCCCATATCGGAGAAACCAGACCGGCCGTCAAAAAGTTTGCCCCAAATATGATTCCCGCCCAAGCCGTGACCTCGTGGGGATCTTCAATCCCGAAATCCTGCTGAATGTACAGCGGCAAAAACGGCATGATCATACTCATCGCCATCATGACAACAAACAGTGAGCCGCACAATACGTATAGATTACGCCGCCATGTCTCCATCGGCTGCATCTCCCTTCTCTTCTATCCACCCTGCTCTTGTATGCGCGAGTGTAGAAGCCGCCCCGTTTACTTCCCTAGATCCTGAACACTCCACAGGCCATGGTATACCCCTCTTTTCTCCAGAAGCTCCTCGTGCTTGCCTTGTTCCACGATCTGCCCTTCCTTCATCACAACAATTTTATCCGCATGCGTGATGGTCGAAAGTCGATGGGCGACAATGATTGTCGTTCTGCCATTCGTCAAGCGAGCCAGCGATTCCTGGATCATATGCTCCGATTCCAGATCGAGAGCCGAAGTCGCTTCATCCAGAATCAGAATGCCCGGATCGCGTAGAAATACACGTGCGATGGCTACCCGCTGCTTTTGCCCTCCCGACAGCTTGACGCCTCTCTCCCCCAGCTCCGTATCGTACCCGTTCGGCAGGCTGGAAATAAAGTCGTGCGCATTTGCTGCCTCGGCCGCCCTCACAACCTCCTCGTGGCTGGCGTCGGGCTTCCCCATCACAATATTGGCCCTGGCCGACTCGCTAAAGAGGATATTATCCTGCTGCACCATCCCGATGTGATTGCGCAGGCTGCTAAGCTTGACGTCCCGCACATCCATGCCATCTACGAGGATTCGTCCTTCTGTCACGTCCCAAAAGCGGGGCAGCAGACTGATCATGGACGATTTTCCTCCGCCCGACATACCGACGAGAGCAACCGTCTCGCCTGGCTCAATCGTGAGGGTAATGTTCTCAAGCACCAGCGGTCCTTCCTCCCGATAGCGAAAAGACACATTCTCAAAGCGTACTTCGCCGCGAATTCGCTTCGTAACAGGGTCTACTGGCAGATTTCGCGCCCCAGGCCGATCGACGATGTCATAGTCCTCATCGAGAAATTCAAACATCCGGTCCATGGAAGCAACAGCCTGCGTCAGTACGGTCGATGAGTTCACCAGACGTCGCAGCGGCGTGTAGAGCCGATCGAGATACGCATAAAAAGCGACAAGCGTCCCTACGCTCATGGAGCCGCCAACCACCTGATAGCCCGCGTAAGCGATGACCAGAAGGGGCGCGATGTCTGTCACCGTATTGACGACAGCAAACGTATTGGCATTCCACCGGGTGTGTGCCAATGCTTTTTTCAAAAAGTGATCGTTTTCCTTGGAGAACTGCTTGCTCTCATGCTCTTCGAGGGCGAAGCTGCGGATCAGCGACATTCCGTTTACCCGCTCGTACAAATGGCCTTGCAGATGAGCCAGTGCCGCTGACCGTTCTCTTGTCAGCTGACGTAAACGCTTGTAGAAATACTTAACGGAGATGCTGTACAGTGGGAATACGATGATCGCTACAATCGTCAGCTCGAGATCCATATAAAACATGATTCCCAGGGTCAGCACGATGGTGATGAGATCCAGCCACAGATTCATGAGCCCTGTTTCCACAAAGGTCTTGGTGGATTCGACGTCGTTGATCACCCGAGAAATAATTTCGCCCGTTTTCGTATTGTTGTAGTACCGCAACGAAAGTCGCTGCAGATGGGAAAACAGCTGATTGCGGATATCGAACAATATCCGGCTGGATACCCACTGGGCATAGTATTGCCTGATGTATTCCACAGGCGCACGAACAACCGTAAACAAGAGGAAGGCTCCGAGCATGAGCCAAAATAATTTTGTCAGCTTTTCTTCCTGGGGAATAGGGCTTGGCAGCAAATCGTCAATGACGTATTTGATCAAAAGCGGCAATAAAAGAGGGATGGCAAACTTGATGATTCCGATAAATACGGTGCCTACGATCATTTTCCAATAAGGCAGCACGTAGGATAAATAACGCCTTATGCTCAATCGCTACACACTCCTTTGCAAACAAGGAAATCCCTCCCCCGGTTTTACGGGAAAGGGATTATTCCTCATCGTCTCTTACTAAAAGATAACGCTCGTACCAACGTTGGACAAATCCACTCTGAAAAGGTCCACGGCGTGCACGAACCCAATCAAGCACTTCCCGCAAAGCAGTCTGTACCTGCTCCACCACAATCGGAGGATAATTCATCTGCTTGCTATGCAAAAGGAATTCCTCTTCGTCTAAAATGGAATACGTCATGTCGGGATAGACTTTTACGTCCAGATCGTAGTCTATGTAACTCAGCAGTTGCCCCTTCATACTGAATGGCGAACCAATGTTGCAGTAATAATAAATGCCGTCATCACGAATCATGGCAATGGTATTGAACCACTGTCCTCGACCAAATGTACAAATAGCCGGTTCGCGCGTACGCCACTCCCGCCCGTCTGCCTCTGTCACCTTGACTCGATCATTTCCCCCAATCACGACCGCATCACTGGTATGAATCAACGTAGATTTGTCCCATATGCGGTGCAACGAATGGTCATGTTTATAACTTTCAATGCGGATGTTGGAGCCTGGAGTCGGCGACATGACTCTCCCCTTTCTTCTCTTCTCTATCTGAATGGGGACAAGCCTCCTTTAAGAAGAGAGCTTTTTGGAAAGTGTAACATATTTTTGCATTTCATAGCCAAGCGAATGGTAAAAGGGCAGAACTTCTGGGTTATCCTGATTCACCATGATCAGTACGCGATTTACGCCTCGTTGCTTGAACCGCTTCTCGATTGCTTCCACCAGCTGTCTGCCTATGCCTGTTCCTTGTTCACTTGGTAAAACGGCAAGTCTGTAAAAATAGGCGCGAGCCCCATCGATGGTGCCTACCACGACCCCTATGACTTTGCCTTCCTTTTCTGCAACCATCACTAAATCGCTGTCCCATGCCAATTGTTGGGCCAAATCGTTCAACGACTCCGTGTCCGATTGGTCCAAACCGGTTTCCTGCCAGATGCTAGTTATAGCCGAATAGTCACCGAGTCGAAACGGACGAATCAGCATACGTTGCCTCCTTCGTTGCCTTCTTCTACTATTGTACACCACTTACACAAGTTTGTCTTGCACGTGACATACTCAGATCACCTGCAAAATCGGTCAGAAATTAATTATACAACTCCCCTCTCTCTTGCGCTACCCGCTTCGCGCACGGAAGATGTTTGGTCCAAATCCGTTGTCCGCTTTCGATGCATGGGCATCCTGCAGACTTGTCCAGGCCGCACCATGAACAGTGAGCTTTGCCAGCAATTCGCTGAATAATTGTCAGAATATATTTTCTTTTTGAACTTAGGTAAAAAGTGCTTTACATAGGGAAAAAATTCCCATATTCTAAGAGTAAGATTTTTCACAACTACTCGAATGAAAGGAGGCTGCAACAAAATGATGACTGTCGTTATGAACCACCTCACTTATGCGGATCGTCTTATGGTTGCTACAACTGAATATCGCAACGCCTCCTGGAAAAACGAATCGTAGTTGTCATTCGTGTCTTTACTAATGACTATTCGTTACATACCAGACCGCAGGCGTTGTCGCTTGTGGTCTTTCCTTTTGGGAGAGCTGTTTCCAGACCGCAGGCCGTCGTCCGCGGTCTTTTCTGTGTCAATCAACATCCATTTTTTACCAAAAACTCCACCTTGAGAGGAGGTGATTCGATATGGTACTCAACTTTCTTTTCTTCACGATCAAAATTGAACGTTCTTCTGCTGTAGAACGCATGGTTGAAAGCGAACGCTCCCACTATTTGGAGAAGCGCGCGGAAGCTCACGCGTACGAAGCTGCACAACTGCTCAGCCGCATCTAATGCCACGTAAAAAATTCATTCAGGAGGGATGTTTTTATGAAAAGCAGAAAAAAGCGTCAGGTGATGAGGTTTACAGGAGTCAAATCGATAGACGGCGGCTGACTGACCAATTCCTTTGGGATGGGAGGGATATAGAATGTACATTCCAATGATTTTTTTCACCATCACGATCAAATTCGAAAAGCGGCAATTAACGCCCGCACAACGTGAAGCAAGATGTAAACGGGATCTTGCCATCGCTGAAATGGAAGAGCGCAAGCGTCAAATCGCAGCGCAGTATCCGGAATTTTGGTTTCGTTAATAGACAGCAATTGAGCTTAGCCTACGTTAGAAAGCCCTGCAAAGAAGCAGGGCTTTTGTTTATCTGGCAGACTCATTTCGTTTTTGCATTAAATCGCGAATTTTGTGATGGGCCCCAGGAAAAGTATAGGTATCCAATTCATCGATTTCCACAAATCGGGCATGAGGTGGCAATTCCTCACCATCGATCCAGTCACAGGACCTCACCTGCATATTCCATTGCAAGTGGGAAAAGGTATGCTGCACGTCTCCCAGCATGTCGATCACTTCGATATCGATGCCGAAGCGCTCGCGAATCCCGTTTGCCAATACTTCCTGCTTGGCCGCGTCACGCTCGACATCCGTCTCCACCATCGGGAACTCCCACATGCCAGCCAAAAGTCCGGTTTCCGGTCTCTTGTTGATCAAGACTTTCCCTTCCTTTCGAATGACACCGACCTGGAGATGAATCGGACGCGGCGGCTTCGCTTTTCCTTTGATCGGGAGGTCTTCCTGTACCCCCTCCTGACGAGCCATGCAATAATCAAAAACCGGACAGGTCAAGCATTGCGGCGTGCGCGGTACACAGACCATCGCGCCCAGCTCCATCAGCGCCTGATTGAAATCGCCGGCTCGTCCATGTGGAATCACCTGGCGAACGAGATGCTCGATTTTGATCCGTGTCGCCGGTTTGGCAATATCATCTGTCAAATAGAGCAAGCGTGAGAAAACCCGCATCACGTTTCCATCGACGGCAGGCTCTGCTTTTTCATAAGCAATGCTCAAAATCGCCCCAGCTGTGTAAGGTCCTACTCCTTTTAGTGTGGCGATTTCCTCCGGCGAGTCGGGTACCACTCCACCGTAGCGTGCCTGAACCTCGCGTGCTGCCGCCTGCAGGTTGCGTGCCCGCGAGTAATAGCCAAGTCCTTCCCACGCTTTTAGCACTTCGTCTTCGGGAGCTTCTGCCAATGCGCCGATCGTCGGGAATTTCTCCATGAAATTCGCATAATAAGGTTTAACGGTTTCTACGCGCGTTTGCTGCAGCATGATTTCCGATACCCACACGCGATAAGGGTCTCGGTTAATCCGCCAAGGCAGATCCCGCTTTTGCGAATCGTACCAGGCCAGCAAATCGGATGAGAAACCAAAGACATGAAATTCTTCCGGCAATGTATAAGGCAGTTCTTTCGTTTTCTTTCCAGCCATCTTTTGTATGTTTGCTCCTTTTCGTTATCGCTTCACGGCACGGAACGCCCAGACGTGCAGCTTGGCAGCACCGCCCGACACACAGGCACAAAAAGCTTCATCTTCCAAACGCCATGCCTTGATTTTCTCGTACTGCTCGACTTCTCGGACTTCAAACATTTCGACGAACAAGCCTGGCTGATCGATCCCTTCCAAACAGGAGTATGAAGCGGCTCCCATCGCGGCCAGCTTTTCAGCCATTTCTTCGAGCAGTATGAGCGCATCCTGTCGCTTGGCAGGGTCCAGCTTATATTCGATAAACACAGTCAGCATCACTTTGTCCTCCCTTTCGAGGTCAATCTTCCTCATCATACTTGTTTGTGGAAACCCGAACAAGATCACAATTTTTTTCAAATGAGGCGGGAATTCTCCTGCTCTCCACGCTATAATAAACCATAATAAATACAACAGGGAGGAAAGGAGGGGTACGCCGATTCCATGGATACCGCCACACATTTTGCTATGGGCTTCGGATTGGCAGGTCTCGCCTATCTCGATCCTGTCGTAGCATCGACTCCAGGACTCGCGGAAGCTGTGATGATCGGCACGATCATCGGCTCACAAGCACCTGATCTGGACGGCTTGATCCGTATACGCGGCACCGCAGCTTATGTTCGCAACCATCGAGGCGTATCGCATTCAGTACCAGCACTGTTTCTCTGGACAGGGGCTACATTTGCTCTTATTCAGACCATCATGCCACAAACCTCGTGGCTCCATTTATTAGGCTGGATCTTTCTGGCCGTCTGCTTACACGTTTTCGTCGACTTGTTCAATTCCTATGGTACCAAGGGGTTGTATCCGTTTCGAGACAAATGGGTCGCTCTGAATGCCATTTTTATTTTTGACCCGTTCATCTTTGCTGCGCATCTGGTTGGCTTTATGCTATGGGCAGCAGGCCTTGAACCGGGAAGGCTGTTTCTTTGGATTTATGTGATCATCGCCGTGTACTACTACTGGCGATGCCAAGCACAAAAGCGAACGACGGAGCTCGTCCGTCAACGCATAGGCAAGTCAGGCACCTATACGATCATTCCCACGATTTCGTGGTCAAATTGGACTTTCGTTGCCAAGACCGAGCATCATTGGTATGTGGGCGAGATCCACTCGGGTGAAGTGATCATTCTCGACACCTTTTCGATCAAGCCCGAAAACGAACGAATCGCCGCAGCCAAAAAAAGTCGCAAGGTGCAGTCCTTCCTCTCGTTCACCCATCATGTGCACGTAGAGACGACAGAGCGCCCCTTCGGCTATGAGGTCAAATGGATCGATCTGCGGTATCGTTCACGCTTCCAGGGAAAAAGCCACTACATGTTCGTCGCGGTTGTTTACCTAGGCTTTGATCTGCAAATACGGGATTCGTTTGTTGGCTGGATCCATCGCGGAGAAGATCAGCTGACCAAGAAAATGGACCCCAATCGCCAGCTCGGATAACCTCTCGCCGTCCTCTCCATGGACGGCTTTTTTGCATTTTGACCTGCCCCTTCTGTGGAAAACTGCCCCTTTTTACCGAGTCAAAAAACCTCTAAGCTAAGGCTACTACTGCTCAAGGAACTTGTCCGATGGAGGGATTTATCATGATACCCATTCGCTATTCAAAGCGAACGCTAACCGATCAAGCACAAATCGATGCGTTCCTGTCTCATGCCAAAGTAGGGAATCTCGGATTGTCCAATGGAGATGAACCGTATATCGTTCCCTTGAATTTTTGCTGGTGGAATGGACAGATTTACTTTCACGGAGCGGACTCCGGTCGAAAGGTCGAGATGATCGACGCGAATAGCCGTGTTTGTTTTAGCGTAACCGAGGAATACGGCACCATCGCCGACCCGATCCCTGCCCATACCGATACCGCCTATATGAGCGTCTTTTTGTCAGGAACAATCGCGCGCGTGCAGGAGCCTGAGGAAATGCGGGATGCTATGCAGGCGATGCTCGACAAGTACGTGCCTGGTTACTACAAAGAGCCGCTTTCCCTACAGCATGTGCTCAAATACCGCTCCTCGATGGGCAGTGTCACGGCGGTTTTCCGCATCACGCCAGACAGCTTGACGGCAAAAGGAAGCCCAGTGCCGGAGGAAAAGCTTTTTTATCCGGGAAGAACAGTGGGTGACGATACAGGAAAACCCGCTCAGTCGTAGTGTCCTGTAGGAATAAAGGGGTTGCGATCGGCGTAAACCGGTCACAACCCCTTTTGTATGCTCGCTTACTCTGCCGAGCTCGTATGCCTGTAAATGCCTGAGATGATCGTTTCCCAATCATCGCTGTGCATCTCATGACCGGACCCTTCAAGCGTCAATAGCGTCGCCGTCGGAATCTCCGCTGTGAGCGCCTCCGCATGCGGAAAAGGCAGAATCGTATCATGCGTGCCGTGGATCACCAGTGTCGGTGCTTTGATTTCAGATTGCCGTCCTTCAAAAGCGTCATCTCCCACGAGCTGCGCGTGATTGAACATGCTGAGCAGGTTGTTGGCTCGCTTGATTTCTTCCGTGACTTGCGCGTAAACACGTTCTTCCTCGAAGACGTGGGCAGGACCGCACAAAATGGCTGAGCCTGCTACCAAATAATCCGCTACGGCCTTTTCATCTGTCCAGTCGAGCGAAGCCCCTTTTGCATGATAGGCGAGTACGCTCTCGTCCATCGGCGGCAGATTGCGATGATTTTTGTCTGAGCCAAACAAGCCGGAAGCAATCAGTGTCATTGACTGCACGCGCTCCGGATAATAGACCGCCATGACCTGCGCGATCATTCCCCCCAGCGACATCCCGACGAGATGCGCCTTTTCAATCTGGTATGCATCAAGCACGCCAACCGCGTCGTTTGCCATATCCGCTACCGAGTAATTTTTTGTCCCTGGAGCGTAGACAGTAGAACGCCCGACATCCCGATTGTCAAAACGGATAACGTAGCGGCCCGTCTCAGCCAATCTTTCGCAAAACGTAGTATCCCAATACACCATCGAGCACATGGCTCCCATAATCAGCAAGACAGCTGGATCTTTCGGATCGCCAAAGCTCTGCGCACATATTTCAACACCATTTACTTGTTGGATGGTTTCTGTTCTCATGTGGCTCCCCATTTCATTCGTTTTTAGGCAATACGGAAGAAAGACAGACTCAAATAAACCCAAGCATTTTACAGAAAAATGAATGAGCCGCTTGAGAAACTCTCCCCATTATCGCAAACGAATGAATTTGATAATCATGCTACACACCTCGAAGCTACATAGAATTGGGATTACTCCCTTCCCCATTGTACCAGATTCGGCGTCCTTTGATCGATTCGCAATGAATCCTTTTTGCCATAAAAAAAGGAAGGGCATAGGAAAGATCGCTCTCCCCATGCCCCTCATGTGTTTTCACTCTCGAACCGCTTACAGCTCAGCCGGTGCGGTCATCCCTGTAGTGATAGCCAGACGATTCCAGGCGTTGATCACGTTGATCGCCATAATCAACGACACGAATTGCTTTTCATCAAAATGCTTGCGAACCTCTTCGTACAGCTCATCGGATACGCCGCCGACCGAGATCGTGGTAACCGCTTCGGTCAAAGCGAGTGCAGCACGCTCAGCAGCTGTGTAGAAGGCAGCCTCTCTCCACGCGCTGAGCAAATAAATGCGCTGCTCGGTTTCCCCTAGCTTACGCGCATCCTTCGTGTGCATGTCGAGGCAGAAGGCGCAGCCATTGATTTGCGAAGCACGGATTTTGATCAGCTCCATCAGGCCCTTTTCCAGCCCGCACTCCTGGACGTAGCCCTCGAGCTTGATCATCGCTTGAAACGCTTGCGGATTTGCAGATCTATAATTCATTCTCGCTTTCATGTTCATCTTTCCCTTCGCTTGTTTTTGGCTTTCCATTCTCCTAGACGAGGGAAGGGATACTCTTGTGACCAAAAATCACGCTTTCGGGGAAAAATGGGTCAATTTTTCTGGATTGACCACGAAATAGATCCTTTCGATCCTGTCCTCATGCGGATTGAGTACCAGCGAGATGACTCGAATCGGCTGGCCCTCAACCGCTATGATGATACCCGGCTGTCCGTTGATCGAACGAATCTGCAGATCGACACGGGCGTCTTCCCATTTGCGCCAGATGCCCGTGAGAAATGCCACAATACGCTGATCGGAGAAAATCGGATGCAGCGCAGCACGCGTTTTCCCTCCGCCATCCGAAATCAGCACCGCGTCCTCGCTCAACAGCTGCACCAGTGCCTGTGAATCCGCGTGAGAGATCGCTGAAATCAGTTGTTCGACCAGTCTTTTGGAGCGTTCCGGCTGGACTTCTACCTGCAAGCCCGCTCCGTTCAGTTTTTGCTGGGCACGGCTGAGCAGCTTGCGGCAGGCTGCTTCGGATTTGTTCAATATCTCAGCGAGGGTACTGTACTCATACCCAAGCGCAGTCCGCAATACGTAGACCACACGTTCATCCGGTGACAAAGTCTCCAGCAGAACGAGAAGCCCGTAGGATACCGATTCTTCCATCAAAACTGACTGAAGAGGGTCACTGCCTGTCGCATCATCCGCCAGTGGCTCTGGCAGCCACTCTCCTACGTACTGCTCCCTTTTCCAACGGGCGGACTTCATCGTATCCAGGCAGCGGTTGGTCACAGCTTTGCAGAGATAGCTTTTCATGTGTTGAATGTCATCGATGTCGCTCTGCGTCAAGGCAAGAAACGTCTCCTGTACGATGTCCTCCGCCTCAGCCACGGAACCCAGCATGCGATAGGCGAGGGAAAACATCAGCGATTTGTACTGCCGATAGACATCCTCCATGAGCCTCGTCATTATTCTGCTGTCCCGAACTGCCAGATCGTATGGCTGAGGCTGCCATAACGGAAGCTCATATGCAGACGCTGCGCGATGCGATCGTCATCCGCCGCTCCCATCGCATAGACGAGAGGGACAAAGTGCTCACTGCCATAGGCGGGAACCGCTTTTTCTGCATGGGGAGCCAGCGTGCGATATTGAGCCAGATCGGTCACGTTCCATTCCATCAGCGTTTCTTTGAGCCATTCCTCAAACTGCAGGGACCACTCAAAGGCTCCGCCCGATGTTTCCCGCATGTCGAGATAGGAGAAATTATGGATCGTGCTGCCGCTGCCGATAATCAGGACATCTTTGGCACGCAGGGGTGCCAGTGCTTTTCCGATCATGTACTGCTGCTCGACCGTCAGATTCGGATTCACGGAGAGCGCCACAACAGGCACATCCGCATCCGGATATACTTTTCGCAGCACCACCCAATGACCGTGATCCAGGCCGCGGGAACGGTTCAGGTTGACGGGGATACCCGCCTCTTGCAGCAGCACTACTGCTTCCTGCGCGATCTCCTCATCCCCTTTTGCGGGATACTGAATTTCGTACAGTGCCTGCGGAAAGCCGCCGAAATCGTGAATGGTTGGAAATGTCTCCATGACACCGACTTCTTGGGCAAACGCTTCCCAGTGAGCAGAGAACATCACGATCGCGTGCGGACGGTGCGGGAGCAGATTTGGCAGGCTATGCAGCGCTTGTGTATAGGAATTGTCTTCGATTGCGAGCATGGGTGAGCCGTGAGCAATGAACAGGGATGGCATCATCTGAAACACTCTCCTCTTTCAACACGGTTACTTTTCGTAAGTATTATAACCGATCTGCCTTCCTATTTCTATCCTTAGCATCGTCCTGATCGAAATAGGCGTCTATTCCTCCACCACAACCCTCTGAAATCCCCTACCGGAACCACTCCACCGCTCGCTTTAGCTCTTCTGCCTGCCTCTCTAGCGAACGAGAGGCAGCATTTACTTCTTCACACGCCCGCACCTGTGTCTGGGTAGCCTCCACGATCTTATAGGTTTGCTGGGCTCCCCCCTTCACCACGGAAGCTGTCTGTACGGAAGATGCGGACAGTTGCTCGACACTGGCCGACATCTCTTCCGTTATCGCCGATACCTCTTGCACCTGACTCGAAATCTGTCCCATCCCGTGGGTGATTTGCTCAAAGGCTACCTCTGCTTCCTTTAATACAGATGCACCGTAGTGAACGTCCTGAGACATGCTTTGCATGGAAACGACCGCTTGGTTAGCCTCTACTTGTACGTTTTTAATCAGGACGGCGATCTGCTTGGCAAACCGATCCGAGCTTTCTGCTAGTTGGCGTACCTCTTCCGCTACGACAGAAAACCCTCGTCCCTGCTCTCCCGCCCGCGCTGCCTCGATCGCCGCATTCAGCGCAAGCAAATTCGTCTGGGACGCAATCTGTGTGATCATCTCGACGATTTGATGAATCTTCTGCGAGCTTTCTCCCAACAGCTGTATCGCAATAACCGATTCATCCATCGCCGCAGTAATAGCGTCCATCTGAGTCGTTGCTTTTACTAGCGCGTGAATACCGTGATTCGCATCTTGTTCCGCACAGATCGATGCCTCTGCCAATGAAGCCGTAGACTCCGCCACACGTTGAATGCCAATCGCCATTTCTTCCATGGCCTTGGCGCTCTCATCTGTGCTCGCGACAGTAGCGTCGCTTCCCGCAGAGATTTCTTCCATCGCAACAGCAATTTGGTTGCTTGCTTCAAGTGTCTCCTCAGCATGTCCACTCAATTGTACCGATGAGTGCGTAACATGCTGGGCGGTGGCGTTTACTTGCATGGCAAATTCCCGCAGCTTGTGACGCATTTCATTGACATGCTTGGCCAATTCTCCGATTTCATCCCGATTTAGCACGACAAGATCCGTCTTGCCCAGCTGCCCCTCTGTGACCAGCTTGACGGCTTGTACAACCTGCAGCAAAGGCCGGCGGATGTGTCTGGTTAGCATAAACGAGAGCAGCATACTGATGAAGAGAGCGATCCCCATACTGATCAGCGTATTTTTTCTCCCCGACTCATGTAGAGAAGTGGCCTGAGCGGTTGCAGTCGCCGCTCCCTCCTGACTCATGCGTATGAGATTTTCTAAATAGCCCTCCATCACCTGAAACATGGTGTCTGCTTCCCGTTGCAAATCTGCGAGCGAGACTTCCCCCGACTGCTCCACCAGTGTCTGATAAGCCAGTTGATAGTTGGTCCAGGAAGCCTGCAAGGATTGAAAATACTTTTCCTCCTCCTTGCTCAAGGGATGGTTTCCATACTCCTCAAATTGCTTTTGGATCTGTTCAAGCGTCTGCTTTGCTTCCCCGTCGATAATGCCCTTTTTGCTCAAATCACTCGTACTTGCGTATTGAAGCTGCAATGAAAAAAAGTGCTCTGTCTGATATTTGATATGTAAGATTGCTGTTGTCTTGGGAAGCCATTTTTCATTGATCTCCTCTGCCTTGCTATTGATTTGTTCTTCTGTTCGCAATCCTAGCCAGCCTAAAGCGGCCATGAGGATCAGCATGCACAAAAACCCTGCAAACAACTTCGTTCCTACCGTCTGCCTCATCTCACTTGCTCCCTACCTGATTTTTTAAAAAACGTGCTGCACAGCTGCTTGGCCAAGCTACAAAAAAGCGGAGAAAAAGAACCTGACCAAACGGGCACTTTTTCTCCAACTCTTTATCTACAACGCTTTTCGCTTTGTTGGTGGATTGGATGTCAGAGCGATTTCCTCTTCATTTTTGGGGAGATAGTAAATCGTTTCCAGCAAATCGTTGACGGCTCCGCGTTCTTTTTCTTTTTGGGCTTCGTTCCATCCCAGCGTGGCCCCCATCATCCGAATGACCGCATCAGCCTTCTCCTCCGCTTTCTTTACCTGAAAATAGGTCCAGCCCGTACGCAGGCGAAGGAAATCAACTGCTGTCGTGGTCATCTCTGCTTCCATCGCATACGAGAGCTGCGCCCACAGAAGCTGCTCTTCGCTTTGCTTCTTCCCCTTTTCTTGGAGCGTTTCCAATCGGCTGTATATGTGCAGGGTGTTGGTTCCGTAGGTATCGATCCATTCTTGTGCCGTAGCAGCGTCTACCCCTTTGGACACGCCCGCTTGCAAAAGCTCCTGCTTGCAGGCTGCATAATCGGTATGTCCCATACGTTCACCGCCACTGATCACGGTTTGATCTGTATGACAAGCGTCAAATCGACGGCCTGACTCCCTGGATAAATCCACCGCGACCAAATCAACCACTTTTTCAGCCATCTTCCGAAATCCTGTCAGCTTTCCGCCAGCGATAGTGATCAGACCTGAATCCGAGATAAATATCTCATCTTTGCGAGACAGCTCAGATGGGCCTTTTCCTTCCTCATAGATGAGTGGACGGAGCCCTGCCCAATGAGAGACTACATCTTTCTCTTCCAGCTTCACATCCGGGAACATCGCGTTCACTGCTCGCAGCAAATAGTCCCGATCTTCTTTTGTCGTGCGCGGCTGATCGATGTCTTGCTTGTAGCCCGTATCAGTGGTGCCGACATACGTGATATTCCCACGTGGAATGACGAACATCATGCGTCCATCCGGAGTATCGAAGTAAGCAGATTGCGTAACCGGCAGCTTTTCCTTTTCCACCACCAGATGTACACCTTTGGTTAAATAGAGGCGCTTCCCTTTCAGTGAGCCATCGAGCTTGCGTACGCCATCTACCCACGGTCCCGTTGCATTGACGATTTTTTTCGCATAAATCTCGTATGTCTTTCCTAAATGACGATCCGTTACCTTGACGCCGACTGCCTTCTGCCCACGGTAAATAAATTCGGTCATCTCCGAATAGTTGACGATGCTTGCCCCTTGGCGCCAGGCGGTCTTCATGATGTCCAGCGTAAGTCTCGCATCGTCTGTTCGGTACTCGTAATAGTAGCCTGCGCCCTTCAAGCCGTCTTTTTTCAACAGAGGCTCGAGGCGCAGTGTCTCTTCCCTGCTCATCATTTTGCGCCGTTCCTTACGCTCTACTCCTGCGAGCCAATCGTAGACGTACAGTCCAACAGAGGACGCCAAATATCCGTACGTCCCTCCGTTGTAAACAGGGAGCAGCATCGGGGCCGCAACAACGAGATGCGGTGCATTTTTGTACAAGATGGCTCGTTCGCGGCCTACCTCCTGTACAAGTTTGACATCTCCTTGCTTTAAATAACGCAATCCGCCATGGATCAGCTTCGTGGATCGGCTGCTGGTGCCGGACCCGAAGTCGTTCTTCTCCAACAGGCCGACGCGAATTCCTCGCTGACTCGCATCGAGTGCAATCCCCGCTCCTGTAATTCCGCCTCCAATAACCAGCAGGTCTAATTCTTTTTCTGCCATACTGGTGAGGACAGCAGTCCGATTATTCGCAGAAAAATGAGTGTTCATCTCCGCTCTCCCTCTCTATTTGCATATACTGGTTAAGAATCTTATAAATTCTTACTGTAAAAAAACAGAAAACCCCCATGGAAAAGAGCAACTTGAACAGGTCAAGTTGCAGCTTCTCCACAGGGGGTTCTCTTGTTCTCTTCCCTTATGAAAATGCTATGGTGCTACGACCATAATTCATTTGTTCCGACAGAAACAGCTAGTGCTCCAGCGGCCAAAGCTTCGTTAATCTCTTTTTTGGTATCGATCAATCCACCCGCAATGATCGGCAAAGGCGTCAAGTTCGTCATCTCCTGAATAACGCGAGGCATGACACCTGGCATTACCTCGACTGCGTCAGGCAAAGATTGCTCGATTACTTTGATTCCTTTGAGCACTGCATTACGATCGATCAAAAAAATGCGTTGAATCGCCATCAGGTTCATCTCTTTAGCCACCCGGATCAGGTTGCTTCTGGTCGAAATGATCCCGGTCGGTGCTATATTTTTGGCGACATAAGCGACACCGCTTTTATCCGCTGCGATGCCTTCGATAAACTCCATGTGCAAGAATACGTGTTTATCGACGGCCTTGACTCGATCCACCAGCTCTTTCATGTTGAAAATCGACCCTGTAAGCAAGAAGATAATATTCGCTTCGCTTTGGATTGCAATCTCTAAATGCTGTTCGTCCTGAACTGCGGCAATTGTCTGGCATTCGACCAGATCAACAATCGGGTACATTCCATTAACCTCCATTGAACTGGAATCCTTACCCTAAATTATAACATGCTTATCTCAGAGGTTAACGATGTCTTTAATACTATTCAGTATATAGCGAGGAGTATGTTCACTGGTTTCTGCCATCTCGCGTGTAGTGATCCCGGTCAGGACGAGAACAGAATTCATTCCCGTATCGTTCCCCATCTTGATATCTGTCTCCAGACGATCTCCGACCATGTAGCAAGCGTCATAATCCAGCCCGAGATGCTGAACGGCAGCCTCCGCCGCGATCTTGGACGGTTTGCCGACAACGAGCTGAATGGGCGTACCTGTCGCTCCCTCGAGTGCGCCGATCAGGGCACCCGTATCTGGAATCTGCCCATCTTCCAGCGGGCATGTACGATCAGGATTGGAGGCAATCACAACGGCTCCCCGGATCGCAGCTTGATACAAGTCATTGAGTCGGTCATAGGTAAACTGACGATCCCAAGAAAGCACGACGTAGCTCACTTCCAGCGGATTCTCGCTCATGGCAATACCGTGATCACGCAGCTCGTCACGAATCGGTTCTTCTCCGATCACCAATACCTTATCCTCTGTTTTGCACACATTTTGTAAATAGCGTGCGACGATCAAAGACGAATTCAAAATATCGTCTACGCTTGTAGGAATCCCCATTTTGGTCAACTTGTGCGCGTATGACTGCCGGGTCGCTATGGGCTTGTTGGAAAGGAATACGACTTTATCCCCTCTGCTGCGCAAGGCGTGAATAGCTTCCACTGCCCCTTCAATTAACTGGTCTCCCAGATAGACGGTTCCGTCCAGATCAAAAATAAATCCCTTCATTCCTCACACACTCCTGCCTTCCTGTTCTGTCGACTATCAATAGAGCTGATCTTTTGTGATCTTCTTCGCCAGAGCTTGGAGAATAATCACGATCACGATAATCAAGATCGCCATCGCGCACGCCGTATAATATTCGCCGCGCAGCAGGTTTTGGAACACGGCCAAGCTCATGGGTGCCCATTCCGTCGGAGCCAAAAGAATCGAAATACTCGTTTCCTTAATGACGGTAACAAAAACCAGAATGGCTCCCGCTGCAATGCCTGGCAGCATCAATGGACCGATGACTGTGATCGCGGCGATGAGAGAGGAAGCTCCCAAGCTGACAGCAGCCTCTTCAATGTCTTTGCGTATCGCCATCATTGAGCTCATCGTCGAACGAATCATGTACGGCATACGGCGAATCGTATAGGCGATGATGAGCAATAATGCCGTACCTGTCAGATGGATTGGCGCTGTGTTAAAGGTCTGGATCAGCGCGATCCCCAGCGCGATACCAGGCACGATCAACGGAATAGACGATACGAAGTCGAGCCCGCCCGATCCACGACGAACAACAAAATAAGAAACAAAGGTCGAAATCACTACGCTGAGCACCAGCGTACCGGCAGCGAGCACCATACTGTTCCAAATATTCTTGCCCGAGGTACTGAAAATGGTCTTGTAATGACTCATGGTATAGCCGTCCGGCAGCGCATGGTGTCCCCATGTCGTCGCAATCGAGGATAGGAAAATCGAGCCTAGCGCTAAAATGGGAACCAGCATGACCAAAAACGTGTAGATAGTCAAACCGGCAATGGTTCCTTTGTGGTCGTTCAGCTTTTGCTTCGTTGGTTTTCCGGAAATGGTTCCGTACTCTCTCCCTTTAATCACAAGACGTTGCAGCCAGAAGAAGAAAGCTGCGACTAGCAGCATGATGACAGTCAATACTGCCGAACCTGCCCAGTTAAAGAACCCTGCAATCTCCCGGTAGGACTCTACGACAATCAGATTCAATTCCTTTGGTGCCAAAATAATCGGTGTCCCAAAATCGGAAAAGCTGACCGTAAAAATCAACAGCATACTAGAGACGATCCCGGGAACCGCAAGCGGCAGTGTGACTCGCAAGAACGTATACCAGCTCTTCGCTCCCAAATTTTGCGAAGCCTCTTCCAAGGTGACATCACAAATCTTGAATGCGGCAACCATTGGCCATAGCGCATACGGGAAGAAGAAAAAGACTTGTACGAGTACGATCCCGAGCATGGATTGCACATCAAAAAGGACACCCTCCCCGCCAAAGCTATGGTAGAGCTGCGTCACCCAGCCTGTTTTGCCAAACATCAGGACAAAGGCATGGGAAGAGATAAACGTAGGCATGATCAACGGAATCGTGCACAAAGCCGCAAAGAAAGACTTAAACGGCATCTTCGTTCGAGCAAACGCATAGGCGATGGGCAGTACGATCACGGTAACCAGAACAGCCACGCCTGTCCCCAGCTTCAAGCTGTTCATCAAAGCGGCGAAATAGCTGTTTCCTTCACTAAAGATCGACGTGTAGGCTTCCACAGAAATATTGGAGAGCTTCTTTATTGTCGAATCGAATATTTTCTGGCTAGTAAAGCTGCCGAAAATATTTACAGGCTGGCCTGTAAAGCTGACGAGCAGAATCGAAAAGAGCGGTACAAGCAGGAAAACAAAGAAGAACAGATAAATCAGCCACTTGAGAACGGTTAACCCATTAAGCTTTGCGGTCAAACGTTTCATCATAACGCCACCACTCGATTCGGATCGATTTGCAGCTTCACCGTTGTTCCTGATGGCAAGATTGGACTGCCCGCTTCGAACACCGTATCAACCTCAAAGCGCAACTCGCCAACCTTGACATCGTATCGGATCGTCGGGCCCAAATAAGTGGATAGTTCAATCGTTCCATCCAAGATGTTCTCGTCGTCAGCTGCTTTCTCGCTCGTTAACAGGCGGATGCTCTCAGGTCTGATGATGACTTCTACGTCTTTTTTGTTCGTTGGGTACGTGGAACGAAGGAATCTGTTTTCCCCAATCTCAATCAAGGTTTCGCCAGATTCGTTTACCCCTTTGACCGTTCCGTTCAAGATGTTGGAAGAACCTACAAAATCGGCTACAAACTTGTTTGTCGGGTTGCTGTACAAAGCCGTAGGCGTATCAACCTGCACCAGGCGACCTCCGTGCATGACCGCCACACGGTCTGCCATGCTCATGGCTTCCTCCTGATCGTGCGTGACGAAAATCGTCGTGATCCCTACCTTTTGCTGGATCTGCCGAATCGTGACGCGCATGACGTTGCGCAGCTTTTTATCCAAATTGGAGAGAGGCTCGTCCATCAGCAAAACAGCGGGCTCCATCACAAGTGCTCGAGCGAGTGCCACACGCTGCTGCTGACCACCGGACAATTGACCTGGCAGACGATCAGCCAGATGTCCCAATTCCACAAAATCAAGAGCATCCCTGACTTTTTGCTCGGTGGCACGATCTACCTTGCCGAGCCTTCTGTTCAGCAAATGTGCCAATGTCGAAAGCTTTGTGCCAAAACCGCCTTCATAAAAACGGCGAATATTTAAACTGTACGCCACATTTTCGAAGACATTTAGATGAGGAAACAGTGCATAGCTTTGGAAAACCATCCCGCAGTTTCGTTGATTTGCTGGAATCTGATTTACGTTTCGATCACCGATGTAAATCGATCCGGAGGTCGGCGTCTCAAAACCGGCTACACAACGCATCGTCGTCGTTTTCCCGCAACCGGATGGACCCAGGAGGGCGAAAAACTCGCCCTCTTGAATCTCCAGATTGACATCTTCCAAAGCGGTGTTTCCGTTAAATTGTTTGTTTAAGTGCTCAATCTTCACCGATCCCATTGGAAGATCCCCCTCTTATTGGAATTTTTGACGCCATTCGTTACGTACGCGGTCGTAGTTTTGCACGACCCAATCTACATCCATCTCCTGTGCGTGCGGAATGACTTTTTCCAATGTCAGAGGAGTCTTGGATTGCACTTCTTTAGAGATAGGGATATGGTACCAGTCAGCCAATTTTTGTTGTCCTTCTTTGGAGAGCAGGTAGTCGATGAACGCTTTTCCTCCATCCGGATTTGGCCCATTCTCTACCAAAGAAACAGGGTTTACGATGATTGGCGTTTTTTCAGGCACGATGAAGTCCACTTTCTCGCCTTTTGCTTTGTTCTCGTACGCCATAAAGTCAAAACCAATTCCGATCAAAGCCTCTCCCTTTGCAACCGCTTTCGTAGGAGCAGATCCTGAATCCGGCATCGCGCTCATCTGATCCACCAGTTTCTTGAAATATTCCCAACCTGGTTCTTCGCCCTTTTCCATCAACTGGCTAAGTACGAGGAGAGTCGCTGTACCCGATGCTGCAGGGTTTGGCATTTGAATTTTGCCCTTCCATTTTGGATCGAGCAAATCGTCCCAAGTTTTCGGCAATTCTTCTGGCTTCACCAGATCCGTATTGTAGACAAAGCCGAGTACGAATACTTCAGCACCGATCCACTTCCAATCTTTGTCGCGGACTTTGATGCCATCCTGTACTTCTGGCCAATCTTTGATCGCTTCAGGTGTGTAGGATGTGATGATTCCTTTATCTTTCGCAGACTCGAACGGCAGGAAGCCTCCTCCGCCGTACCAAAGGTCAGCCATTGGATTGTCTTTCTCGGCGATCATGCGGTTTACGAGTACGTTGGTACCAGCGTATTGCACATTCACGGACGAGCCTGGCTTCAATTTTTCAAATGCTTGTCCCATCTCTTTGGTCATATCCGGTGTCTCAGGTGAATAAAACGCGATAGAACCTAGCTCTTTTTTTCCTCCGCCATCCGTGCTTGCCGTGTTACCAGCAGCAGTCCCCTCAGAGGAAGAGCATCCTGCGAGTACAACAGATGTAAGCAATGCTGCTGTTGCAACCCCATGAAACCATTTGTTCTTCTTTTTCATTTGTCAGACCCCTCTCTATTCTTCTGTTAATCGACCACCATAAGTGAATCAAGTATTGGAGACACAAAAAAGGAAAAAACCCTTACACAGCATAAACACACTACTCCCCCCTGAGGGTCATGTGTTTACGGGTAAGGGTTTTCTCCATTTTCTCCGCCTAACCGTATGTGAACTGTATTGTCGATTAACAAGTCATTCTAAAGGGAATTATAGGCATACTATACATATTTGTCAATGAAAACACTTACATTTATGTTTTTTTCCAATTTTGTCACTTGCCACTTCATTTTTTCTGAAAATAAATAATAAACAATCAATTTTATTCGATTTATTGACCCGGCACCTGACGTGAGTGCATTATATACAAAACAACGTTTTCTATTTTAAACAACATTTGAAAGGAGTTCCCATGAAAAAAACTCGACTGCTTACTGTTCCCCTGTCTGTAGCGCTGATCACCTGTTCCCTGTTGCTGCCAGCTCCGCTCTCGTATTCGGGTACCGCTCATGCACAGGAGCAAGCCGCTGCTGCCGATTCCGCCGTCATGAAAGTGACGTTGCTCGGTACAGGCTCCCCTCTGCTTAGCATGGAGCGATTTGGACCTGCTACCTTGGTCGAGGCGGGTTCGGAGCAACTGCTTTTTGATGCAGGGAGAGGCGCTGCCCTGCGACTCAACCAGCTGTCCATCATGCCCGGAGAGATTGACAAGCTGTTTTTGACCCATTTGCACTCCGACCATACGATTGGCATACCGGATGTTTGGCTGACAGGCTCGCTGCCAACGGCCGGGAAGCGTTCCACTCCTTTTCAGGTGTGGGGACCTGCCGGAACAAAAGAGATGATGGCAAATTTAGAAGAAGCTTTCCACGATGACATCGAGGGACGGAAAGAAAATCAAAAAGAAGCACTGGATGGGCTCACTGCTGTTGGACAAGACATAGAGGAAGGGGTCGTCTATGAGAAGAATGGCGTGCAGGTTGTCGCCTTTCTCGTTGATCACCCGCCTATGGAGCCCAGCTATGGTTATCGAGTGAATTACAAGGGTCACTCTGTTGTGATCTCGGGCGATACCCGCTACAACGAAAAGCTGATTCAGCAGGCGAAAGGTACTGATCTGCTCATCCATGAAGTAGCCGCTGCCAAGCCGGACAATCACTCGCCTGCTATTCAAAAGATATTGTCAAAACATACGACTCCGGAAGAAGCAGCGAAGGTATTCCAACAGGTTCAGCCAAAGCTCGCCGTCTACTCGCATATCGTGCTTCTCGACGGATTGAGCGACGCCGATGCCAATCTCGCTGTGCGGACAAACCAAACATATGATGGAAAACTGGTTGTCGGCCAAGACTTGATGTCCTTTACCATCGGTGATCAGGTCACGATCAAAGAGCCGCATGTGGGGCTGAT
Organism: Brevibacillus nitrificans; assembly: GCF_003710965.1. Taxonomy (NCBI): domain Bacteria; kingdom Bacillati; phylum Bacillota; class Bacilli; order Caryophanales; family Paenibacillaceae; genus Brevibacillus; species Brevibacillus nitrificans. Next base: position 55,085 of record NZ_RHHU01000011.1, read on the forward strand.
TCCCTAATTTCATACCGTATGGCAACGGAGAAAACTTGGCTTTGCCGAGCCATTGGCGAAGTCTGATCCATTCTTATCTGCACAAAAAAGGCTTGTCGCGATAATAGAGCGACAAGCCTTCCTCTTTGTGATAAGCAGCTATTATTTCGCAGCAGCGAAACGTTTGCTTACTTCATCCCAGTTTACTACGTTCCAGAACGCGCCGATGTAGTCAGGGCGTTTGTTTTGATATTTCAGGTAGTAAGCATGCTCCCAAACATCCAGACCGAGGATAGGCGTTTTGCCTTCCATTACAGGGCTGTCTTGGTTTGGAGTGGAAGTGATGGCTACCTTACCGCCATCTGCTACCAGCCAAGCCCAACCGGAACCGAAACGGCCAGTTGCTGCTTTTGCGAATTCAGCTTTGAAGTTGTCAAAGCTTCCGAAAGCCGCGTTGATTGCGTCAGCCAGTTCACCAGCTGGTGCGCCGCCGCCGTTCGGGCTCAGGATTTCCCAGAAGAGAGTGTGGTTCGCATGTCCGCCACCGTTGTTACGAACTGCTGTGCGGATGCCTTCTGGCAAAGCGTCGATGTTGCTGATCAATTCTTCTACGCTTTTGTCTTGCAGGTCAGCGTGAGCTTCCAGAGCAGCGTTGAGGTTGTTTACATAAGTTGCGTGGTGACGTCCATGGTGGATTTCCATTGTTTGAGCGTCGATATGCGGTTCCAGAGCATTGTGCGCGTAAGGCAATGCAGGAAGTTGATGTGCCATTGTAACATTCCTCCTCGAAATATGTATGGGTCAAGCTACAGGTCTATTATAATTCAACAGACTCACTTTTACAACAAATAGGTATGCAAAGTATCGTAATCTATTATTTTTTATTTCAAAGATTTCCATCTTGCAATCGAGTTCGTCCGTGCTAGACTTGGTTTATTACAAACATGGAAAACTAGGTGATTCTCGTGGAAATGGATTTATCGACGATACTTTTTCTCGCATTATTCGGTTTTGTCGCCGCCTTTATTGATAGTACGGTAGGCGGTGGCGGCCTGATCTCCCTCCCTGCTTTGCTCGGACTTGGGATGCCCCCTTACCTCGCTTTGGGCACAAACAAGCTAGCCGGCACGATTTCTTCGGCTACCAGTTCCATTACGTTTATCCGGAGCGGCAAATTTGACAAGAAACTGATGTACATGTTGTTCCCGGTCTCGCTAATCGGAGCCTACTTCGGTGCCAAGACGGTTCTGTTCGTTCCGCAGGAGCTCCTGAAAGTGCTCGTGATTATTATGATGGCCCTCATATTCGTTTATACCTTATTTAATAAACGGTTCGGGGAAGTAGCCAACTTCAAGGGCTACACCAAGTTCACACTCAGCGTAGGGATTCCGTTTACTTTTCTGATCGGATTCTACGATGGATTTTTCGGACCGGGTACAGGTTCGTTTTTCGTTTTCCTGATGGTGCTGCTCTTCGGCTATGATTTCGTCATCGCTGCCGGAAACGGGCGCATCCTCAATCTGGCGAGTAACATCGCCGCTCTCACTGTCTTCACTCTCGAAGGCAAGGTCGTTTTCGTAACAGGTCTGGTCATGGGTGTGGCCATGCTGCTCGGGGCTTCGCTCGGAGCTCGTATGGCGATCAAAACCGGCGTCCGCTATGTTCGTCCCCTGTTTTTGATCGTTTCCATCACGCTGATTACCAAAATGGTATATGAATTGATTTTTTCGTAAGCACAATCAACAGCGAGCGTCCACCTGTCCAGGGAGGCGCTTTTTTTCTTGCCCTTCGTTTCCCGAAGACAGAATGAGAATTGGTAATTGGCGGTAAGCTATACCTGTTTCATGATGATCGATGTATACGCTTCGGGAGGTTTTAGCAAGATGGTGCCTACAGTCCTGCTGGTCATACTGCTTCTTATCGTTGCATTGCCTCCACTGATATTTTTCGGTTATATGTACGCCTTATCGAAAAAACCAAAGCATTCCATCATTCGCTCTCACCCCTTCCTGGGCTGGATGCGTTATTTGCTCGAAAAGCTAGGGCCAGAATTTCGCCAATACTGGTTTGACAACGACACAGAAGGAAAACCGTTCTCGCGGGCCGATTTTGTCGGTCTCGTCTATGCCGCGAAATATCGGACGGACCTCATCTCCTTTGGCGGAAGACGCGACTATGAGAAGCCTGGCTTCTATTTGTCCAACGCCATGTTCCCTCAATTAACGAGCGAGCTTCGCGTAGACAATGAGAAGCTCCTACCCGGAAAGAAATATGTGATTACCGATGAAGGGCTGTTCACCAGAAGGGAAAAATTCATAGATGAGCAAGTAAAGCCTTGGCTTTTGCACGATGATGACGTCATCGTAGTAGGAGAAAACCGCAAGCATCCGTGGCGCCTGAAAGGCATGTTTGGCGCTTCTGCTACTTCCTACGGAGCTGTCGGCGAGCATTATATTCAGTCCACAGGAACTGGCGCGTTCATGGCAGGCGGCTCTTGGATCAATACGGGGGAGGGCGGGGTAGCAGAAGTGCACTTGAACACGGGCGCCGATATCGTCTCTCAGATCGGGCCTGGCCTGTTCGGCTTCCGCGATGATTCTGGCCGCTTTTCTATTGAAGAGTACAAACGCAAAGCGAGCCTCTCAAACATCAAGGCTTTCGAACTGAAATTTCATCAGGGCGCTAAAATACGCGGCGGTCACCTCGAAGGCACCAAGGTCACCGAAAAAGTCGCAGCAGCGCGCTTGGTGCCTGTAGGCAAGACGGTGAACTCGCCGAACCGCTTCGAATTTCTGACCAATCCAGAGGAAGCGCTTCGTTTCATAGGCACCTTGCAGGAGGAAGGCGGCAAACCGGTGGGGGTCAAAATCGTCGTCGGCGATTCGCACAGGCTCGAGTCGTTTTTTCAGACTATGCTCGCGCTGGATATCTTTCCGGACTTCATTACTGTTGACGGTTCCGAGGGGGGCTCCGGAGCGACTTTCAAGGCAATGGCGGACGGCATGGGATTACCGCTTTTTGCTGCGCTGCTCATTCTGGACGATACCGCGAGAAAATACGGCGTGCGTGACCGCTTCAAAATTTTCGCATCTGGCAAGCTGATCACACCTGACAAAGTGGCCATCGCTCTTGCACTGGGCGCGGACTGCGTCAACTCCGCCCGCGGATTTATGATGGCGAACGGCTGCATTATGGCGCTGCAATGCCACACCGGCAAGTGTCCGACCGGGATTACAACTACGGATTCCAAATACCAAGAAGCGCTGGCCCCGGAAGAGAAACAATGGCGCGTGATGAACTACATCCTTCAACTACGGGAAGGGTTGTTTTCCCTGGCAGCCGCTTCCGGCCTGAAGAGCCCCCGTGAATTCACCCGGGAGCATGTCGTGTTTTCGAACGAAAGCGGCCAAAGCATCCGAGTCGCGGATTTGTTCCCTTACCCCACCGCGAGGAAAAAGGCGTTTGATCAATGATCAGGTGCCTTTTTTCAGGTACATGGGTATAAACAAAAAAAGCCTGGCGTTTCGCCAAGCTCTCGGACAAGCCTGGCGTCTCGCCAAGCTCACAAAAAAAAGCCTGGCGTCTCGCCAAGCTCTCGGATAAGCCTGGCGTCTCGCCAAGCTCTCGAAAAAAGCCTGGCGTTTCGCCAAGCTCTCGAAAAAAGCCTGGCGTCCCGCCAAGCTCCCCTACTCTTCTTTCCCTTTTCTCTGTTTCATTCGCAAGATGATGCCGTCAATCAGCAGGCCGATGCCCGCTCCGTAAAAAGGTGCTGCAAACCGGGTCCCTTCACCCAAAGGCAGCTCTTTCAAATACACGACGAAAACGCCAAGAATAAAACCAATCATCGTGTAGCGCAGACGGGTCGGACCCATAGCGACACCCCTCCGCTTGTTTATTTCCCGAATTTATTTGGCATTTTCATATTTTTCATGGTGCGGCTCATTTGTTTCAGCTGTTTTTGGTTCAAATTCATCCCCATCGAACGAGCCATGGCTTGCAGCTGTTTTTCGTCCATTTGCATGTTCTGCATCTGCTTTTTCAAATAATAAGTCCCGCCGGCAAAACCGCCCACCAGGCCGAGCAAAAGTGTAACGATCGGGATTACCCAGTTGTACCAAGCCATCAATACATTACCATCCTCTTTGCGTAATTACGAACCCTTTTATTGTACCATAGTTGGGCCATATGTACATTGTCACTAGGAAAAATGATGAGACTGCCCTCAACATGTTTGCTTTTCCAAGCATATGCTGATTGCATGAGGTGATGAAAACATGGCTCCTATCGTCATTCTGGATGCCGGACACGGCGGTGTGGACCCTGGCGGTGGAAACAGTGCGCAGTTTACGGAAAAACAAATGACCCTAAACATTACCCTCTATCAATACCGCCGATTTCAAGAAATGCAAATCCCCGTTGCCGTGACGCGATCATCCGATGTGACCTTGCCAAGCGAAGATCGTGCGGCGCTCGTCCGAGGCAGCGGAGCTCGTTACTGCATTTCCAACCATATCAATGCAGGTGGTGGACGCGGCTCCGAGGTTATCTACTCCATTTACGGAACTGCTGCCTTTCCACGGCTCATCGCAGAAGAGCTGGAGGCAGAAGGAGTTCCAAACCGGCGTATCTTCACCCGGACACTCCCCAATAACCCGCGTCAGGACTACTATTACATGAACCGCGAGACGGGAAGCGTGGAGACAGTCATCGTCGAATACGGCTTCGCTGATAACCCTTTGGATGCGGATAAACTCAGCAAGGACTGGCAAAGTCTCGCGGAGGCTGTCGTTCGCGCCTTTTGTGAGTACGCCAATCTGACGTACCAGCCGCCCAAGACGGCTCCTACCCCTACTCCTACCACTACCCCGCCCGCTAGCGGTGGAGGCGGCGGAACGCAAAACCCGGGAAGCGGCAACGGAAACCCGAATAATGGAGGTGGCAGCGACGTGCCCGACTGGAAACAGGAAGCTATCGACTGGATGTTTGATGAGGGACTCTTGACCAATGAGGACTGGCGACATCAGGCTGACAATCCACTCCCACTTTGGGCAGAGGCCGTCATTCTGAGACGCTTGTACGAAAAACTGAAATCTTAACAGGGAGTTGGGGCCGCATGGGTTTTGATCTGGGCTTGATTATCGCATTTGCCCTGGCGGCCACCGCTACCCTAGCCGATGTCTTTCGCATTCCGAAAAAGCTGCGAAGCTGGGTAGCAGTGGTCTTGATTATCGGGATCTACATGGTGAATCAGTGGCTGTACGCCCCTGGCTTTGACTGGAAGACAGCTCTGATGGAAGGGGTCACTGCCGGGCTCGCAACTGTAGGAATCCACTCCACTTCGAAAAACACCATCGAGCAGTGGACATCCTCCAAGAACAAGGAGAACAAAGACTCTCAGTCTGCGGTATAACGCGTCAGCGGCGTATCTGCCAGACCCGAATAATTTTCCTTTGCCGGTACACTCACAAGCTCGTCCTCGGGATAGCGATAGGCGGTCAGCATTCCGCCAAACACGCAGCCCTGGTCGATATTGAGTGTACCGTTTTGGCGTTCCGGTTCCGGACGAGGATCGTGCCCCCAGACAATCAAAGGCTCGTACCCCCTTCTTTCTTTGGCCCACTCCCTGCGGATGGGTCGCCCGTCTGGTCCGGTACCCGCCACGTCGCCATATCGACAGAACGTGTGCACAGCAGGCGATTCCAGACCGATGTAATCATCCTTGATCCCCGCATGGACGGCGACAGCGACGAGCTTGTCGTTTTTTTTGACCATCATGTGGGAAGGAGATGAAAAGAGCAGCCTGCGGCTCTGTTCTCGCAGCAGGGAAGCCTTTTTGGGTCCGTACTCCTGCTGGTAAACCCGAAACTCTTCTTCAACCTTCTCATCACCATGTGCCAAGGTGACCGGTCTGCCGTCCAGCCAGCGGGCAACCTTCCAGCCGTGGTTGCTATCTACCATCTCCGCTACGCCAGCAGCAATATGTTGAATAAAGAACTGCAGCATCTTGATAGAATGTGGACCTCTACTCGTGATATCGCCGAGGGAAAGGAGCTTTCTGCCCTGGGGATGGCGAAACGTACCGTCTTGGCTTCGCTCATAACCCAAACGCTTCAGCAATTCCATAAATTCGTCGTAACAACCGTGTACATCTCCCACAAAATCTACACCGTTGTCAGCCGAAAGCACCTTGGAGCGTGTCTGAGGTTTGTGCCTCATAGCCCGTCCCCTCCTTTCCAAATCTATTAATTACTATCTTTACCACATAAACAAAAAAAACTCACCCTCTCTTGCAGGGTGAGCTGTTTTCTCTTGTCAGCCAAGGTGGTTGGTGTGCACGTAGATCGCTGCCTGAGTTCGATCTTCAACGTTTAGCTTGGCTAAAATATTGCTGACGTGTGTTTTGACGGTCTTGATGCCGATAATCAGCTCGTCGGCAATTTCCTGATTGGATTTGCCTTGCCCGATGAGCTTCAGCACCTCCAGCTCACGAGGAGTCAGCTGCTCGTGTGGCTGTGCTTCTTGACCGTGACGGAAACGGGCCATGATCTTTCCTGCTACCCGCGATTCCAGTACTGGCTCTCCAGCGGCTGCGGATCGGATCGCCTTGGCAATTTCAGCGGCCCGGGAGGTTTTCAGCAAATAGCTGAAAGCTCCGGCTTCAATCACAGGATACACCTTTTCATCATCGATAAAGCTCGTCAGCACGATGACCTTGCTCGCCGGACAAGCCTCTCGAATCCGTCTGGTCGCTTCTACACCGCCGATGCCTTCCATGACCAGGTCCATCAGGACGACATCCGGATGAAGCTCCACCGTCAGGCGCACCCCTTCTTCGCCGCTGCCCGCCTCTGCTACGACTTCAATGTCATCCTCCGTAGACAAATACGCCGCCAATCCCATCCGTACCATCTCGTGATCATCTACCAGTAATACGCGAATCACAGATACATTCACCCTTCCCGTTCCGTCTGTGACATCAGAGGAATCCGCACTTCGATTTGCGTCCCCTTTCCGACCGCGGAGTAAATCTCCATCGATCCACCCACTTCTGCTACCCGCTCCTGCATGCTGCGCAAGCCATACGAGGTCAGCTTCTCCCCTTCCGGATCAAAGCCAACGCCATCGTCCGTCACACGCAGTCTCACCTGATCCTGCAACGTAAACAGCTTTACCGCGATCTGGCTGGCTTTGGCATGGCGAAGCGTATTCGAGAGAGATTCCTGCAAAATGCGAAACAGGTGGTCCTCGATGCCGCTTGGCAATCCCACGACCGCTTCGATTTCCCAGGTAATCTCCATACTATTTTTACGTGTCAGCTCATCCAACAGTTCCAGAATGGCTTCCTTGAGCGTCTTGTTCTGCAGGGTTGCCGGGCGCAGATGCAAAAGAAGGGCACGCATCTCCGCCTGGGCTGCCGCCGCCATTTCCTCTACGAGCTCGATCTGCTGCGCCGCACGCTGCGGATTCTTTTCGATCAACCGTTTCAGCGCGGCGGTCGTCATGGCGATCGCAAACAGCTGCTGACTGACAGCATCATGCAGCTCACGCGCCAACCGCTGCCGCTCTTCCGTCACGGCAGCCTGCTTGAGCTGGTCTGCCAGTGCCGCATTGTGATTGGACAAACGCTGCAGGGAGGCCACCTGCTCTTCCCATTGGGACGCCAGCCGGTTCAGCTGCCAGCCCAGCTCGCCGATCTCATCGACACCAAGCTCCGGAACGCGGTAGGAAAGCATCCCCCGGCCCAGCTTCATGGCAGCTTCCCACAGAACGCTCACCCGCTTTTTTAGCAGATTTCCATATATATAAGAGCAGATCAGCCCCACCAATGCACCGGCAGGCATGGAAACCACGACCGCCATCAGCTGCGCGACCCAATCCGGCTCTGGCGGAAGCTCTATCCCCAAATACTCAACCGTCCACAAGTGCACCCGAGGATCCTGTATCAGCTCCGAGTACCAACGGACCAGCTGCGGATCGTCTTTCCAAACGAGATGAAGCGCAAAAAAACAAACAAACGCGACGGTGACCGTAGCTATGGACAATCCCATGCCGTAGCGGACACTTTGCCATTGAATACTCGCTAATCGCTGTCGACGCATTCGCCAGTACCTCCTAGATGTACTTGACTTTGATATCGCCGACAAGCAGCGAGATATGCAAGCTCACTTTATTTACCGCCCGGTCGTAATGATCCGAGCGAATCATGATACTGCGGTTGATTCCTCCCTGACGGTTACTGAAAACCTCCAGATCGCCGACAGACAGCTCAGCCGATACGGATACTGGCAGATCGACAGGCACGTAGATCGTCACGTCGCCAATCCATCCCTCGATGTTCAGCTGCGCTTCTTCCGTCATCAGCATTGCGCGCGACAAATCAATCACGACATCGCCAATTCCATGCCAAACATGCAAGTGACTCAGCTCAAAACGGCCGGAAGTCAGATGAAAGTCCCCGATCAGCGAACTGCGTGAATCTTTTGGTAACGAGCGAGTATGCCCCCGCATCTCGATTGGCTCGGGCTTTGTCGTGCTTGGCTCCTCGGGCATAACCGCTCCAGCCGCGTGCTCCTTTTTGGAGAACCACTTGACCACTGGATCCGATTCCCGCGATTTGCCGCGAATCAGTCGATAGCCGAAGTAAACAAACAAGGCGGGGATGACCAACCCGAACAAGTCATCGATCCCGATGCCAAACCACATTTCCAAAGCAATGATCACGCCAAGGCAAAAAAGGATACCGCCGCCGATTCGTTTATGCTGCCCCCATAGACGGAAACCAAAATAGACCAGCACCATCGGCCACAAATCAAACAACCCGAACGAAATAATATGCAAACTGTCTAAAAAGAGACCAATCCCCGTCAAGATGATCAGGACACCAGCCAACATTTTGTGCACGCGGGACAGCTTCACGAAAGTCTCCTCTCTTACGCCCCATGCCGATTATCTTCACTTCTGTCCGTTACGACATGTATAAATGAATGCAGGTGGAATGTTCAGCAGAGTAAAATCGGTTTCGACCCAGCTAAATCGCTCCTGCAGCTCAGCTTGGAGTTGTAGCGAATATTGGAATGTAATGAATAGCCCCCCTGGAGCCAGTACGGACTGGACTTGATCCAGGATTGCTTCCCGTAGTTCTTTCGGAAAATTGGCAAAGGGCAGCCCTGAAATGATGACATCCGCCTGGCCAAGCTTCAATTCCTCCAAGTAGTGAGACAGCATGGTCGCTTCTTCCCGAATCATGACATCGGGAAACCGGGACTGCAGCATGGTCCGAAATTGGGCATCGCGCTCCACAAGCACGTACTTAGCATCTGGACAAATGTTTTGATAGATCCTTTGGGTAAATGCACCCGTCCCCGGTCCAAGTTCCATGATGACATTCGCCTTGTCCCAATTGACACGGCTTAACATTCGCTCACATAAAAACCGAGAGCTGGGGGTAATACTACCGACGCGTCCAGGCTCAGCGATAAATCGTCGTAAAAAGACCAAAAAATCTGCCAAGAATAGAACCTCCTAGGGGAAAAGCAGCCTGGTTGACAGGCTGCCTAATTGCCACAATCTATTCTACATCTGGCGCCCCTGTTCCTGTAAGTCAGGCCTTTGTTTCGGGTGCAGCCGATGTTTTGTTTTCTTTCAAGGATGCTTTGATATTGGCCAGCTCTGCATCCAAATCGTCTTTTTCCAGTTCAGACAGAGCGTTGCTCAAGCCCATGCTCGTTTGACGCCATTGTCCGCTCATTTGCGCTTCCGCTTCCATCCGCATCACTTTTTCTTCCATGCGGGCAAATCCTCGGCCAGCTGTCTGATTTCCGATACCGACGACAGCAGAATTGACCTGCTTTTGTGTACGAGCTACTTGGGCACGAGCCATCAACGTAAACTTTTTCGCTCGCATCTTGTAAAATTCCTCTTTAAGCTCCGCCAGTTTTTCACGCATCTGGCCTGCTGCTTCCGCTGCGGACAAGTAGAGAGTCTCATATTCCTGAGCACGGTCCTCGTACTGCTTCTTGTCAGCCAGAGCGCGGCGTGCCAGCTCGTCTTCCCCTTCTGTCAGCGCGAGCTTCACTTGGCGATCGCGTTTTTCAACTAGGGCTACAGCTTCCTCCCATTGCTGACGGAACTTTTTCTCCAAAGCTACCTGACGGGCAACCGCCACCTCAACCTGTCCAATTTCCACTTCCATGTCACGCATGTACTGGTTGAGCATAACTACCGGATCTTCCATGGAATCCAAAGCATCATTCACCGAAGCTACTGTCAGGTCACGCAAGCGTCTAAAAATACTCATTTGTTATTTCCTCCTCATCATATCACATCGTTTGGTTTCATCCAAAAACAAGTGGCTCTACTTTTTCGTCATGCCCGATTCCCAATGATCCAGGGCGTCTTCCTTTAAAACTCGTTGTGCCCACTGTCTTTCCCACTCGGCTGGTGCCTCCTTGGGAGGATCTTTATGGCGGAGCAGACTGTATCCGAGATAGATCAACCCAATCGCCAATATGCCGTGAAACAGCAGGTGCAGCTTCCCAATCAGCATCAGAAGACCAAAGGTGAAAATCAGCACTCCCCAGAAGCGGGAGCCTCCATGGCCCAGTACTTTGCGAGCTCCGTAAACCATGATCAAACCGGGAATGACCCATCCTAAAACATCACCAAAATCAATCCCTATCTGATCAAGAAGAACCAGCCCACCGATCAGGAGCAGAACCAGCCCGAGTAAGAACTTGCCAGACCGTTCGCTCATTCCATCCTTCCCTCCAATCACCTTCATTGGTGCAGGTGTTAACCTTATGGCCTTATTGTATCCTCCAGCATAGGCGCCCCATAACGGGCGGACGGTTGGTTTTTGTCTCCGTCCTTGGACGGATGCTCCTTCCTGCCCTAATCGGACATGCCTTTTCCCGCATCTTTCTCTTGCAATTTCGAGCGTTTTCGTTACAGGATCAGACAAAACTTTGTGACGAAATTGTGAATAAGCGGTGCAAAAAAAGGAAAACACGGACTTGCAACGAATCCCATTAGGAGTGCGTGTAAAAAAACATCGAAAATAGCCGAGTTCCGCTAGGCGGAAACGGGGGAACCATGTATTTCTGGGGTGAATGGTTGCGCTTTTTGGCAGCCTAGGGAGTCCTTTCGACCGAATCCTTCAGCTAACCTCGTAGGCTCTTGAAGGGAGCAGTTTCTTTTGCGCAAGTTGCTAGTATCTTTATTTATCGTCGGATTGCTTGCAATGGGAACCGGCGCTGCACAAGCTGCGGAGGCGAATTCTCCTCTGACAGATGTCGTCAGCGACCTGTACGGTGTCCCTTACAAATCTTCCGGCACCACGAAAAAGGGCTTTGACTGCTCCGGATTTACGCGCTACGTATTTGATGCGTTAGGTGTAGACCTGCCACACAATTCTGCTGCCCAGTACAAATTGGGAACGCCAGTCGACAAAGGTGATTTACAGCCTGGTGATCTGGTTTTCTTCCAAACCAACGGTCGCAGCATCTCGCATGTGGGCATCTACATCGGAAACGGCACATTCGTGCATTCGGAAACTGGTCGCGGAGTCGTGAACACGAAGCTGAGCGACCCCTACTATTGGAGCAAACGTTACGTCGGCGCAAAGCGTCTGAATGTACCCGCTCTGGTAGCAAAGGCTGAAACTCCGAAAAAGGAAAACGCGGTGCAAGCAGCATCGTTGCCGGAAAATCAAGCAAAACAACAGTAGTTCGGCAAAAAAATGTAAAGCCAGGGACTTCGCGTCTCTGGCTTTTTCTGACGAAATTTAGGACCTGGTGTCAGGATGTGACCTCACTTATTCGCATTTCCTAATGAGTTTGGAGGTTCACTTGCCCTTACCTACTGTTTGCGTGGTATGATAGGAATAAGTAATTAAATTATTTTGATCGCCTATGCGCGAACACTTATATAATGAAGTAACTGGGGGTAGATCCGGTGAAAGATCATATTTTGATTGTGGATGACAATCTGGAAATCATCGAATTGCTAGAGGATATTCTGGAGAATGAAGGATTCGAGGTGTCCACCGCCGAGAGTGGCGAGAATGCGCTCGATTTGTTGAAAAATAGCGAAAAGAAGCCAAGTCTGATTTTGCTCGACATCATGATGCCAAACATGAGCGGCTACGAGCTATGCTCCCAAATTCGCCGGGAATGGGACCTCCCTATACTCTTTTTAAGTGCGAAAGGGAAGGCTGTCGACAAGGTCGTCGGTTTTGAGATCGGGGCAGACGACTACATCACCAAGCCTTTTGATACCGAAGAGCTGCTGGCTCGCATCCGGGCTCATCTGCGCCGCTATGAACGCATTCGCAAGCATACAGAAGAACAGCCGGAGAAAGAAGCCGTAGGCTCTCCTATTACCGTATTGAAGTTCAAGGACCTGGAAATTCATAAAGAGACGTACTCCGTCTACGTCAGCAACCAAAAAATCGATCTGTCCACCAAAGAGTTTCAGCTGCTCACCTTCTTGGCGGAAAACGCCGGGATCGTCTTTACCCGCGAGCAGATCTACGACCGCGTCTGGGGATATGGCTACGGTTCACTCAACACCGTCACGGTGCATATCAAAAACCTGCGTGAAAAACTGGAGATGGACCGCCAGTTCATCAAGACGCAATGGGGGACAGGCTACGTATTTATCGGGGAGAAGCTCTAAATGAGTCTGCGCAACAAACTGTTTCTATCTTTTATAGGCCTGCTGACCCTGAACATTTTGCTGTTCAAGTTTGTCTTCCAGGACATCATCGTTGATCAGCTGAAAAACGACCGCCACTCGCAGTATCAGTACGAGAAGGATACGGCGGAAAAGGTGCGCCTGAATCAGCTGCTGCGCTCCAGCAATTTCAAGGACCCGACAGAACGGCAGGAGCTGGAGAAGCAGCTTCCCGAGGATCTCATGTACCGAATGGTCGTAAAGGATGCGAATGGCAACATCATCTTCAACAAGACCTCGCAGGCATACGACCTGAAAGTACCGACTCCCTCCCCTGCTCGCCCCTCCCCGAAAAAGGGAGACTTGAAGGTTGTAGCCGAATATCATTTTCAGCAGGAGCCTCCGCTGAAAGGGGAAACGGTCATCTACTTTTACACAGACGACTACGACATTATGGCGACAAAAGGCGTTTCCATGATGCTCTGGTTTATTTATGGAAGCATCCTCCTGGTCGGACTGGTGCTTTTGGCGCTCTTCCTTCGCTGGATATTGCGTCCCGTCAGTGAGCTTTCCCGTGTGACCCAGGAAATTCGCGGGGGAAAACGTCTGGTTTCCTTTACGTATCGCTCTCATGATGAGTTTGGGCAGCTGTTCCGCTATTTTGGGGATATGGTGGACGAGCTGCGCTATTCCGAGGAACGCCAATCCGAGCTGATCGCGGCGATTGCCCATGATTTCCGCACGCCTTTGACCACCATCAAAGGGTATGCCTCGTATATCGGGACCGGACGCGTGACCGATCTGGCGCGCATCCAAAAGCAAATGAACAAAATCGAGAGAAAGACACTGGATCTGGAGCATCTGCTGGACGAGCTGCAGGATTTCACGCAGCAGAGCATCGAGGTACGGCTCCATATCAGCCGCATTCACGTCAAAACGTTCATGAAAGGGATCATCGAGGATTATGTGGCGAAGATCCAGGAGGCAGGTCTATCCTTTCAGTGGAAGCTTCGCGTCTCCAACGAGCTCCACATCGAAGCAGATGAAAATCGCCTGCGCCGCGTCATGGAAAATTTGATCAACAACGCTATTTACTACAACAAGCCAAACGGCTCCGTCCTGATCACCTGTGATCAACGGGAAGGCCATGTCTTGTTTTCCGTGATTGATAAAGGGGAGGGCATCGCTGCAGAGGATTTGCCGAAGGTGTTCACCAAGTTTTATCGGGCGGAAAAATCACGGAATCGCAACAACGGCGGGACCGGACTCGGTTTGACTATCTGCCAGAGCATCGTCCGTCGTCATGGCGGTGAAATCACGGTAAACAGCGAATTGGGGATAGGAAGCAGCTTCTCCTTCACCATCCCCTTCTACCCTTCGTAGTTTATTTAGATTTATATCCAGTTAACATATTCTTTATTTTTGTTTGATATAGTACAAGATGTAAGCATGTTGCTTTCAGTGATAAATAACCCCCAGTTCGGTATCTGACACAATGCGGCACATCCGTTCGTGAAAAGATGCCTTTTTTTTGTTCTCAGAACGATTTTTATCCTCTTTTTTCCAGGCGCATCCGCAAACCGTTTTTCGGACGCAAGGTCACGAGTGGTTCAGGCTCCACGACCTGACCAGGCTCAGCCAGCCTCAGCTGATAGCGCTGGGCAAACGTAGCTAAGAGCAAGGTCGCCTCCATCAAAGCAAAGTTGTTTCCGATACATACACGCGGACCACCGCCAAAAGGGAAGAAGGCAAAGGTCGGGATCTGTTTGAGCAAATCTGTCGCAAACCGCTCCGGGATAAAGGCATCCGGGTTTTCGTAGAAACGCTCATCGCGGTGCATGACATACTGACTCATCATCAGCGTTTCCCCTGGCTGATACGTGTGTCCCCCAATCTCCACTTCCTCGACTACTTCCCGGTTGATCGTCCACGCAGCCGGATACAGGCGCAGCGACTCGTATACGACGAGATTGGTATACTTCAGCTCCGGTAGATCCTCTACTTTGGGAAGTCTCTCTCCCAGGACCGTCGCCAGCTCTTCATGCAGCTTCTTCTCGGCTTCCGGATGACGCGCCAGCAAGTAGAAGATCCACGACATCGTATTGGCGGTCGTCTCATGTCCCGCGACAAAGATCGTCATGACCTCATCGCGCACCTGCTCATCGGTCATTCCCGTTCCATCCTCTTCATCCCGTGCTGCGAGCAGCATCCCCAAGAGATCCTTCCCTGGCTCATCATTATTGCGCCTCGCCTCAATCAACGAAAAAATCGTTTTATCCAGCAGCTCATTCGACTCCAAAAACTCGCGGTTGCTCCGCGTCGGCACAGAGAGAGGAATATCGATGAAGGACGAGGCTTTGTTCGCGACATAGCGGAGCCCTACATCGATCGCGTGACCGATCTCGGATGCTCCTTCCTTGACGCTTTTGCCAAACATCGTTTCCGTAATGATCGCCAGCGTGACTTTCATCATGTCGTGATGGATATCGCGTACGTCCCCATCCCTCCACTCGGACATGAGATCCACCCCTTGCTTGACCATAACGTCCCCGTAAGTCGCGATGCGTTCCCGATGAAAGGCCGGCTGCATCAATCGGCGCTGCCGCAGATGTTTTTTGCCTTCACTGGTGAGGATTCCATCGCCCACTACCGCCTTTGCGACCTGCAGCCCTTTGCCCTTCCGAAAATGGGCTTGCTTGGTGACCAGCACTTCCTTGATATGATCCGGATTGGTCAATAAATAGACGTTCCGTTTGGGACCAAAGCGAAACAGCACCACATCGCCGTGTGACTTTGATGCCGAGCGGATAAATTGGAGAGGATTGCGCCGAAACGAAAGCAGGTTGCCTGTAATGGGAAGCCCTTTTGGTCCAGTAATGGTCTCGTTCATCTTGTCCTCCTCGTGTCATAAAGCATGTCATCGATAGTATCCGGCACAAAAAGGAGTTTATGCGAAAAAAAGCCATCCGCTGAAGGGATGGCTTCGAGAGATGATTCTGTTTGTTAGCGGATCGTCGGCTGTTCCATTCGCAGCAGGCGTGTCGCAATCAGGCGCTCTCTGACCTTGATCCCGATGATCGATGCCAGAACCGCTTTGACGACCCCTACCACCACAAACGGGGTAGCTCCAAATGCCACTGCTTTGTCCCAAGGAATGTCCAGGACGAATTTCAATTGGATGGAACCGCAGATCAGCGTGATTACCATTCCCACGATGTTTGCGATCATGGCATTTTTCAAAGTGAAGCCCGCCTTCTCTAAAATCAGACCCGTGGCGTAAACGGTCAGGATAAACCCGAAAATATATCCGCCTGTTTTCCCAAACAAGACTTGCAGACCCCCGCTCGCTTCCGTGAAGACAGGGAGTCCGATCGCACCCAGCAGGACGTAGATGAATATCGACAAGGTACCGTAACGGCTACCCAATATCGTCGCGGTCAGACCTACCGCTAAAGTCTGCCCTGTGATCGGGATCAGGGGCAGCGGAATCGTCAATTGAGACAGGACTGCCATAATCGCAGCAAAAATTGCAGATAAAAGAAGCCATCTCAGTCTTTCGTTTCTCATATGTACGAGCCTCCATTTGTTAACTAAATTATAAATAAGGTTAACAAAATAATAATAATACGCCTCATGAGAAATGTAAATGGCTGTACCAAAATTTATGCCTGTTTAGCTAAATAGGCTTGGAGCTGCTGCAAAGACTCTATCGTGTGATCGATTAAATCGCGAAGATCATCAATATTGCCCTCATCAATTTTCCGATAAAAATCGAGGGTAATCTGGTTGTCTACGCGCTCAGGAGGCCACTCGAACCGACTCTCCTCCATGCGCGCTTTTAACAGATGTGTGATGTATGGACGATGGCCCCAGATATCGTTGAGCATACTCGTGATCGCTTTCGCCTCTTCCGGAATCTCGTTTTTCACATTCATGGGCAAATGAAAATGGATGCAAATCGTGCAGCCGATCTGCTCCGTCAATGGCTGCTCGAGCTGCTCTGCCGCAATATCGGCAAGTCCAGTACGCAGCTGCATCTGGGCGGTGACTGCCCCCTCTTTCTCTGCTGCTTCCGCCAGCTTGAACTCGATTTGAAACAAGCGATGAAACGTCGCCATATCCATCACATCAGAGCGTCCCGTAATCAGGATCGCTCCTTCAAAATCACGGTCGTATACCGCTCCCTCCAAGACAACCCTGATATTGTCAAACACAAGAGGATGAAACATACTTTCCCTCCTTTTTCTCTTTCCTAGAATGCCCGCTTTTCACTCCTTTTGCAAGGGAACAGCTTTCTTTCGTAGCGAAGAGGTTCTACAGAGTGGTAACATGGTGGTGAACCAACCTATGAGGTGACAGCCATGTTTCTTATCGTCATTCTGGTCGTCGTCGCGATCTTCGGAGAAATCATTCACAGGCTAAACCCTTGGAAAAAGCCGGAGCCTGCCTATGAGGACCTGGTAGCCCAGATCAAACAAGCCGATTGGTACCAGGAGCTGTCAAGAGACGCTGCCTGTAAAGAGATTCTGGAAAATGACCCGCATGTCCTGGCCTACTACTCCGGTACGTATGAGGCTCAGCGTTTGCTCACCCAGGAGGGCTTCCAGCTCGGTCTGATCGACTACGTCAAAAAACAAGCACAGACCAAAGCCAGCTCTCCCAGCACACGATAGGGAAGCGCTGTACAAAAGCCGCTGTGGATAAGTCCTCAGCGGCTTTTGTATGAGTAGGCTCGAATGTATTTTGTGTATGACTGCTCAGATTGCTCCGTGTAGCCGCAAGTACGCAGCGACCTGCTCGTTTCCTTTTTCCAAAGCAAGAGTGAGTGCGGTATGCCGCCCTTCGTTATTTGCAGGCTCGTTGATCGCAGCTCCGTACGCAAGCAGCAGGCGGATGATCTCGACATGCTCGTCGTGGAAGGCTGCCGTGTGCAGGCAGGTATGGCCATTGCTGTCAAAGATGTCGGTCTTCGCACCTCGCTCGAGCAGCAAGCGGATCACTTCCCCATCTCCTTCACCAGCGATGGCGGCATGCAGAGCCGTATTGGACGGGATATACGCGATTTTGGAATGGGACACCGCTTGTACATCGGCCCCATGATCCACCAATAAGGCAACCGCCTCTTTGTGGCCGAAGTGAGCGGCGTACCCCAGCACCGTCAGCCCCTCTTCATTTTCTGTATTCGCCAACGAGCTATCTGTCTTCAAAAGCTCGCGTAATTTCGCAAGGTCACCTGTCTGTGCTGCCTGGAACAGTTCCTTTATCATTGCAGCTGTCGCCATTTCCATTTCTCCCCTTTCCCTATCCATGGTCGCCAACCGAAGCTGTGCTCCTGGCAGCGGTAATTGTGTTGTCGTTTGTTCCCCGAGTGTTTCAAGGGATAGCGTCCCGTGAGCCTGCTCATGACCAAAGCCGAGGCAAAACCAGGCATGGAGAGCGGAGGCATCCTGTGCTGGAATGAGCGTAAAATGGGTAAAGTAGCCTTCATCCACCCAAGCCTGGGCTGCTGCCGCATACAGATCCTGATACAGCTCTGCGGACTGTCCGCTTGCCAGACTATGACCGGCAAGACTCGTCCAGATATGGCGTCCGCGGATGGTGCTTGCCGTTTTTTCCCCGAAAAGATAGCCGACGAGCTTCCCATTTTTGATCGCGGCTGCCCCAATCGTCTCTGGTTTTTGCCATTCTGTCTCAATCGCGATCCGGGCATCCTGCTCCCTCTCGAAGCGGCAGGGCAGGGCGGGAGTCGCCAAACGGTCTTTTTGATGACGCGAGGCCAGCAGTTTCGCTGCATCCTCCACCATGTCCGCAGTAAAAGGCAAGATATGCATATGACTCCTCCCTCCACCGATTGCGTGCCTATACTCATTCTGGAAGTTCCCTGCTATTCCTTCTGTTCTCATTTCAGGCAAACAAAAAAGGCGTACCCTGGCATTTCACCATGTGGTACACCTCACCTATCGACTGTTCGCATTATTTCTTTTGGTGATAGTACTTGTAAGCGTCGTAGCTCATTTTCTCCTGGCAAGTGGAGCATTCGTTTGCGTAGGATTCTGCCTGCTCGTGAATGGTTTCACCGCAAGCAGCACAGCATTTTGCCTCCAGGTTGCGGAAAAAAGAAGTGATTGGCGTCATCGATAAAACCCCCTGTTGTGTTGTTATCTGTATTGTATTACAACAGAGTCTGTTTTATAAAAGCTTGTTATAATACATTACGCCGTATTATCTTTTTCTCGCTCCTGTTTTCTGCTGTTTGCTCTCATTTTCGCTGTATTCATACATTTTTGCATTTTCTTAATCTGTTGTAACACAACCGCCTTAAATCAACAGATGAAACAGATATGGATCGTTGGTGATTTCCACGTAGCCGATGCCGTGCAGCTTCATGCGTGCCACGAGTGGCTCGTAGTCTTCCTTGCACTTCAGCTCAATTCCTACCAAGGCCGGTCCGTTTTCCTTGTTGTTCTTTTTGGTGTACTCAAAGCGGGTGATGTCGTCGTGTGGTCCTAGCACCTTTTCCATGAACTCGCGCAGTGCCCCAGCCCGCTGTGCGAAGTTGAGGACAAAGTAGTGCTTCAAGCCTTCATGCAGCAAGGAGCGCTCCTTGATTTCCTGCATTCGGTCAATGTCGTTGTTTCCTCCGCTGATGACGCACACCACATTTTTCCCGGCGATCTGATCCCGGTACAAATCGAGGGCTGCGATGGACAAAGCACCAGCAGGCTCGACCACAATCGCACTGCTGTTGTACAGCTCCAGGATCGTCGTGCACACTTTTCCTTCCGGCACGAGCACGATGTCGTCCAATACACTTTGGCAAATCGACATGGTGAGCTGTCCTACCTGTTTCACTGCTGCTCCATCCACGAACTTGTCGATCTCATCCAGCGTGACGACGTCCCCTTTGTCCAGAGCGGCTTTCATGGACGGCGCTCCCGCTGGCTCTACCCCGATAATCTTCGTAGAAGGGCTGACTCCTTTTACGTAGCTGCCGATCCCTGCTACCAAACCGCCCCCGCCAATCCCCGCGATGACGAAATCTGCTGGCTCTTCCATGTCGTTCAAAATTTCCAGCCCGACCGTTCCCTGTCCAGCCACCACCAGCGGATCGTCGAACGGATGCACGAAGGTACGCTCCTCCTGCAAGCAGTACTTCATCGCCTCTGCAAACGAATCGTCAAATGTATCCCCGACCAGTACCACTTCCACGTACTCGCCACCGAACAGCTTCACTTGCGACACTTTTTGGCGCGGTGTCGTCGTCGGCATGAAGATCGTGCCTTGGATTTTCAGGTCCTGACACGAGTAAGCCACTCCTTGTGCATGGTTCCCGGCGCTGGCGCACACGACTCCTCTCGCCCGCGACTCTTCCGACAGGCTGCGGATGAAATGGTACGCGCCCCGAATTTTAAAGGACCGGACCACCTGCAAATCTTCCCGTTTCAAATAGACATTGCAGCCATAGCGTTCGGAAAGCTGCTTGCTCTTTTGCAAGGGCGTTTTTTCTACCACGTCTTTTAACGCATGATTGGCTACTACCACATCTTCTACTCTGACTGTCTGCATGGTTTTTGGCATATCGATAAAACTCCTCTCTGACCGTTCATTGGTATCTATCCTGTAGGAAAGGATTGGAAACGAAAAAAGCCCCCGCCCTGCCAGCAGCGTTATTCACGCATGGCTGGCTGAGGCGAGAGCGTCGCGGTACCACTCAGCAATTCTGCTTTCCTCACGAAAAACAGACTTAAGGAAGTTCAATCGAGGAACTCCCGTCCGGTAACGTGGACGAATCCGTTGTTCTTTACTCAAAAGGGGCAACCCTCTTTTTCGAGAACACCGCTCCAAGGTGATTTTCGAATGCATGCTGGCGACCATCCTTTCAGCGCGGGGGACGGCTCTCTGAACGCTGCTCACTGCTCCTACTCTTCCTTATCAACGCAATCGTACAAACTAATTCAAATTTTTTCACATTATAAATGTTAAAAGGAACGCTTGTCAAAGAGATTGTGCTGAGCGCGCAGTCAGAAAAAGCCGCTTTCTAGGTACGAAAAAAGGATGCAGCTGCCTAAGACAGCTACATCCTCTTGACCTTTTCTTTCGACTCTTACACAGCTTCGTAGATCGCTTCATAACGCTTGCCGATCTCTTCGTCGTTCAAGCCAGCTTCACGCAGACGGCCGATCAGCGCATTTGCCCAAATCTCGGTGCGCTGTGCCATTTTCGCGTATTTTTTCGCTTCCTTCGTTTTGCGCTTCGCACGATCTTCCCCGTTGGACTTGAGGTTATCGAGGACGAACAGCATGTGCATCGTGTCGTCTTCGTTCAAGTCTTGCCAGCTGTCGTTTAGGAACGCAACCACTTTTTTATAGTATCCGTCAAACTCGTCAAAGGAAATCTCGGTATCCATATTGAGATATTCTTTCATTTTTTCAAATAGCTCTTGCATCTAGCGCCACAACTCCCTCATGAATTCTCCGCATTATTATAACAAAAACATGCCTTGGGAGGAAGTTGCCATTATCTGTGAGGAATGCCTCCCCCATGCATACTCGATCAATATACTCTATAATAAGGGAACAATCCAATGATTGAGGAGAACCGGTAACTAATGAAACCGTATCAAAAGGAACAAGATGCCAGCATCCGCGTCGGCCAGCAGATGACCCTCACCATCAAAAGTCTGGGCATCAACGGCGAAGGGATCGGCTATTTCAAACGTAAAATCGTGTTTGTCGATAAAGCATTGCCAGGGGAAGTCGTACATGCGCAAGTGACCGAGGTCAAAGAGAAATATGCGCTCGCTCGCCTACTGCGGGTCGTGGAGAAATCCAAGTCGCGGACCGTCCCACCCTGTCCCGTCTACGAAGAATGCGGCGGCTGCAGCCTGCAGCACATGGACTATCAGGCGCAGCTCGCAAGCAAGAAAGAGATCGTCATCGAATCGCTGCGCAAATACGCGCGGTTGGACAATCCACCCGTCGCTGACACCATCGGCATGGACAATCCGTGGGGCTACCGAAACAAGGCACAGTTTCAGGTGGGCAAGCAGGACGGAAAGCTCATCGCAGGACTGTATCAGACAGGCAGCCATAACCTAGTGAATCTGGAGGGCTGTCAGGTGCAGCACGATGCGACCAGCCAGATCGTACAGGCAGCCAAGCAAATTCTCGAGGAGCTCGGCATTCCGGTCTACGATGAACGGAAGCGGACAGGCGTCATCCGCACCATCGTGGCACGCGTCGCCTTTGGAACAGGCGAGACGCAGCTGACGCTCGTCACTGCCACGCCAGACATTCCTCGCGTCAAAGAACTGATCCTGGAGCTGCGCACACGCCTTCCTCAGCTTGTCGGCATCACGCAAAATGTGAATGCGCAAAAGACCTCGCTCGTCTTTGGAGACAAAACCATCTCGCTCTGGGGCAAGCCGACGATCGCGGAAAAACTGGGGGACCTGTCCTTTGCTTTGTCTGCACGCGCCTTTTTCCAGCTCAATCCCGAGCAGACGAAAAAGCTGTACGATCAGGTAAAGAATGCGGCACAGCTCACCGGAAAAGAGCTCGTGCTGGATTTGTACTGCGGCACCGGGACGATCGGACTGTGGCTGGCGCCATATGCTCGTGAGGTCCGGGGGATCGAGCTGATTCCCGAAGCTGTGGAAGATGCCAAGCGTAATGCGGAGCACAACCAGATCGACAACGCCAGCTTCCACGTAGGTCGCGCCGAGCAGCTGATGCCGAAATGGGCCAAGCAGGGCGTGCGCCCCGATGTCGTCGTGGTCGATCCGCCTCGGACCGGGCTGGACAATGCTCTGATTCGCTCCCTCCTGGATGTGACGCCTGCGCGCATCGTGTACGTGTCCTGTAATCCGTCCACGCTGGCGAAGGATATTGCCAAGCTGCAGGCGAAGTACAAGCTGGTGAGCGTGCAGCCGGTTGATATGTTTCCGCATACGAGTCATGTGGAGGCTGTGAGTTTGTTGGTAAAGAAATAGAAAATAGGAAGGTGGCTAAACCTCTTGATGCTTCTGGGGTTTAACCACCTCTTTTACTCATTGCATGAAGATTCTTCTTACTTAAATCAGACATTGACTTAAATAGTGAATTACATCCTATCTTACAATAAATATCTGAATAAAAGTTCTGTACTAGTAAATATGACAAGCCGTCCCGGTTATTTGATGGTTTTGTCAGCTTCAGATTTCCTTTTATCGAATTTTCTAATCGAAATATACCCCTCAAATTCTTCCAATACATCTAATATTGTTCTACCTGGTTCAACGCCCCTTCTATTATCGCCATGTTGATCGGCAAAATTCATCTTTATATGAACATGCCAAGGGTCATATTTTGTTATTTCTGCTGGTGTACCATTCGGATGATAATGTGCATGGAACTTTTTCAGTAAAATACCATCCTCATTATACCAATCATAAAAATATTCATATATTTCTTTGATTGGTGAGTCGGGATCATAGGTCTCCTTGCACTTTAATTTGGAATTATCTACAAAAAGGATTTCTGCATTCTTCTCCCGGCCACCGCGTGGATTTTTTTCTGAACCTGGAATTTCACGCACGTCTAGAAATAAATTTGGAAACATCCTTTGAAGGTTTGAAAATGTTGTTCTAGGAATCGGGATAGTTAGCTTCCGCATCGTTTAACCTCTTAAGATATGATTTCCAAACGGAAGCATCGGTTTCTTCATCAGATGTCAACTCTAGTAATGTTTTCTTCCCCAATGTTTCTTCGAATGGTCCACCGTATTGTTTTCTAAACTCATCTATACAGTAGCGCAAATACGTTATTTCATCCGTTACGGGTTCTTCATTTTCTTTCTCCCAGTTTTCTTTTAGCTCACTAACTAAAATTCTAACTCCATTGGGGTAAATTACTTCTGCGTCATCCGGAATTCTAGCATGCTCTCTCCCCTCACGGTTAACCCCTTTGATCCTTCCTAAGTTAATCCATTTATTAATTGTTTGTTGGCTAACTCCAATGAATTTGGCCAGGTCAGAAGTAGTGTAAATTTCTGTAATCTTGTTTTTTTCTTTTGAGTTAACCTCTGATTCCATGTGATCAATAAGCATTAGAAAATGGCGAGTAAATAGGTCCTTATCTTCAAAGATCACTTCGTCCCAATCACGAATCATTGGTTCTGTATTTTTTAAAGAGTGGATTAGATACTTAAAAAAAAGAGCGCTGGTAAGAAAATCAGTATCAATTATTTTTTCAATAAATGCTCCTTTCTTCTCATTAAATTGAAGTTTATCCATTACGGTTACTGGCATGATCATCACCTCACACCTCCATTATATAGCAATTTAAACTAATTATCAACATAACTGAAACTAATCTGAAAGCACAAGGCAAAAAAGTACTACATAAGCAATTATGTGCAACTTAGTATGCAATTATTCAAAGAATCCAAAGTATACTTGTACTATTTTGTTAAATCAATGATATAAGGTATTGAGAAATTTAGAAGAATTGTTTATGTTAGTCCCTTTACATGCTAAAAAGTTGTTTGACCACATTTAATGCCAGAACAATAATAATTGTCTTTAAAAAAACAATAAGTCCTTTATAATCAAAACTATCCCGAAAAAAGAATAGGAAATTTATGTAACTATTAAGACCACTTATTCCCTAATTGGATATGGTATTAATCAGTCATGGATCTTTCATGGAGGAAAAAATGTCGGACAACTCCTTTCTAGATAACGTAAAGCGATTAATCGAAATGCATGGCGAGGGCCTGCTTGGCGGAGAAATCATGCCGGAGGACGCTCTCATTGGGATTGTTCCTGAGAGCGAATTGCCAAACGTGTTGACACTGGGTATGGCTTTAAATTACCAAAGAAATTCATACACGCTCTGGCAATCCATCGCGGCTGCCTATACGGATGAGAGTACCCGCTGGATATTTACACCGCTTGTCGTAGCAAAAAGCAGTATAGATGACCTGCGATTGGCTTTGCTTGAGTATCGCGTCGCCTTGCAGCCTAATCGCCATCCAGAAATCTGGAAATCCGTCTCATCGGGGATTGCTCGCTCTTCATCGAAGGGTGACGTTGCGGGATTGATGGAATCTGCTCACTACGATATTGCCTGCTTAAAGAGCATGATGCAGACAACGCGCAAATCCGAATTTCCGTATTTATCCGGACCGAAAATTTTTAATTACTGGCTGTACGTCATGGAGACCTATACAGGGGTGAAGTGGCAATCCCGTGAGTTGATTACCGTCGCTCCTGATACACACATTATGAAGGCTACAGTGAAATTAGGGTTATGCACTTCGGATGTGCTGAATGGAACTACGGACGATAGGAAGCTGGTTGCGGAAGCATGGGAAAAAGCACTGAAAGGCAGTGGTTTGGCTCCCATTGACGTCCATACTCCACTATGGCTATGGAGCCGGGCAGGGTTTCCATCCCTAGCTGTTGAATCTCTCTTCACCACATCCTGACAAGGGTAAGGTAACAACTCTGTAATCCGTCCATGCTGGCGAAGGAAGGATATTGCCAAACAGCAGGCGAAGTCCTAGCTGGCGAGCGTGAAGGCGGTGTCGCTATTGGTTAGAAAAGACAATCAGTGGAGATCTATTGGCGGATATAAGTAAAGAGGGGCGATCCCCCTCTTTTTTCATGCTGTCGTGATTCATGTAACACGGATATGATGTGTCTTACCTCTTCAGAATTGCCCGAGAAAAAAGTTGGTAAAGCCGCTCATCTCCTCCAACGCCATTTTTTGTCCTTTAGTAACAGGAACAGTAGGCTTTACCTCCTTAATTCTTTTCGTTCTTGGAAAACACGTTTCGCTACAAAAATAGCATTCAGTACGCGTGAAAAGCCTGTGTAGGGAATGCAATGCGTGATCGCTTCCATGATCTCCTGAGGGGAGAGCCCCACATTAAGAGCAGCATTCATATGAACCTGTAGCTGTGGTTCGCATCCGCCTTGTGTGGTTAAGGAAGCGAGTGTAACAAGCTGCCTTTGCTTGAGATCCAAGCCGTCTCTGGAATAAATGTCTCCAAAAGCAAATTCAACAATATACCTGCCAACGTCAGGAGCAATGTCCTGCAATGACTCTATCACCTTCTCCCCGCCTTCCCCGTCAATTTCCATTAGCTTTTCCCACCCACGTTGATAGCGCTCTGTAGTCATGTTTAGCCTCCTGTAAGTAAGTGATCAAAATCGATTCTGATGTCATGCTACACGTTCGAGCGCACTCTAAAGCAATGCTTTTTCTGTTATAATCAGTCTCATGAGCAAACAATTTACTATTCAGCAAATTTCGCAAATAACCGGACTAACCGCCCATACTTTGCGTTACTATGAGAAGATTGGTTTACTGGACGGCGTAGCGCGCAATGAATCCGGCTACCGTAAGTACGGGGAGTCTGATCTGCTATGGATCGATTTTTTAATCCGATTACGGGAAACGAGAATGCCCATCAGCGAAATGAAACAGTTTTCCGACTTACGGAGTCAAGGAAAAGCTACTATCAAGGAAAGGAGGACATTGTTAGAACGGCATCAAAATAAAGTAACGAAACAAATAACAGATCTAAAAGAGAATTTGCTCAAAATCGAGCATAAAATCGCCCACTATAAGGCGTTAGAGGAAGAAGACATTTGAGCCTTCCTTACAAGTTCACTCCTACCGCTCCGTGACCGACAGATATTTATGATTTGAATATGAATCGAGAGTAGCCTATTTTGAGGGGGACGATTTGAAATGGCCAATCATAGCAAGGAGCTGTCACCGGAACAAAGCCAAGAACTACTCCAAACCTTGAAAACCCGTTTTGAGAAGAACATGAACCGCCATCAAGGGCTTGAGTGGGCAAGCGTACAAGCAAAGCTCGAAGCTCATCCGGACAAGCTGTGGTCGCTCCATGAAATGGAGAGAACTGGC
Source organism: Brevibacillus nitrificans (assembly GCF_003710965.1). Taxonomy (NCBI): domain Bacteria; kingdom Bacillati; phylum Bacillota; class Bacilli; order Caryophanales; family Paenibacillaceae; genus Brevibacillus; species Brevibacillus nitrificans. The sequence continues at coordinate 81,655 of NZ_RHHU01000011.1, forward strand.
GGCGAACCGGATGTTGTTGAACATGATGCGACGACAGGTGAATACGCTTTTTACGATTGCTCAGCGGATAGCCCCAAAGGACGCAGAAGTATTTGTTACGACCATGAAGCGCTGGAATCACGGAAAGAGCATAAACCACAAACGAGTGCGGTTGAAATGGCAGCTGCCATGGGCATCGAGCTTTTAACCGAAGAACAGTACCGGGAGCTGCAGAAGCTGGGAAACTTCGATTTGAAAACCTCGAGCTGGGTCATGACCCCAGATCGTATTCGCAAGCTCGGCGGTGCCCTCTTTTGCGATCGTCGCTATGACACTGTTTTCGTGTACCACAATGGTGCAGAGTCTTACTATGCTGCAAGAGGGTTCCGCGGCTTGCTGAGGGTCTAGGTATTTTTCGATTCCTCTCCCTCATCAGTCAGGCGTGCTTTGCTTTACATGCAGCTCACCATAACAATAGACACTCTTGAAAAGCGGGGAACTTCCATGGATCTGCAACCATTCATTTACGTACTTCGATTAGTCCCTACCTATCATCACGAGGAAAACTGGACGGAGGAAGCGCGAAATATTGTAGGGACGCATTTTCGCTATCTGCAAGACTATCAAAAGCAAGGTGTACTAATCATGGCAGGCAGAACCTCGCCAGTAGATGAAACAACCTTCGGCATCGTTGTCTTCCAGGCAGCAACGGAAGAGGCAGCCCGCGAAATCATGAGAAATGACCCTGCAGTGGTAGGCGGAGTCATGACAGCAGAGCTGTTTCCATTCCATGTGGCCTTGCTTGGGTCATAGTCAAAAATGACAGCTTTGACCCGCCGTTGATTCAGCTGCTCAACCCGTAGTCGTCTAGCCCTCACCGAAGACTTGTCCTTGTATCATTGACTGCAAGGGCGAGTCTTTTTCTCATCCGGGTTATCTCGGGATCTGTATCCTCCAAGCGAAAGAGGTTTTCGAGAAATGGCAAACAAACCAATTGAAATCGTCGAGCGTCCCCCAACCCCAAAGGAGCATCAGCTGCTATGGGAGGCAGTTGGATGGGGGAAGTACCATGCAGAGATGGCTGAAAAGTCTCTTGCCAACTCACTCTACTGTCTCGTTGTCCAAAGCGAAGGAAACGCGGTTGGAATGGGACGGATCGTCGGCGATGGGGCGATGTATTTCTATATTCAAGACGTAGCTGTCCTCCCTAAATACCAAGGAAAAGGAATCGGCAAGCAAATCACGGACAAGCTGCTCGCCTACATCCAGAAAACCTGCGCGGGGCCAGCGTTTGTTGGGCTTTTCGCAGCACATGGAAAAGAAGAGTTTTATCAGCGGTTTGGTTTTATGGATCATTCCCCTGGCATGACAGGGATGTTCCTAGTGATGGAGGAGGCTGCCTCTTTATGAATCGAAATTTGCCAGATCCTCGCCTCCATCCCGATTGGCTCCGACCGCACTCCATCGAATGGTACGCGCAGCTCGGAAGACTGGCCGGTCAGTTCGCATATCCGTGGCACTCTACGCTCGAGGAGCCGAATGGAGAAACGTTGTTTGCCGCCGAAATAGAGCAGGTAGTACGAGACAAAAACGTACTGGATATCGGATGTGGACACGGTGCGTTTACCAGGAGCTGGAGCCCTCTCGTCAAGCAGATTACAGGCTTGGATGTCACCTGTGATTTCATCCATTCAGGCATTCCTCCCTACCCTGCAAATGTGCGTTTCGTTACTGCCAATACGAAAGCAGGACTGCCTTTCGAACGGGGAGAGTTTGATGTCGCCTATACTCGCAGAGGTCCTACTTCCGCTTATCTCGATGTGAAAAGAGTCGTGAAAGAGGGTGGGATGATTCTGGGACTGCATCCCGGCGACAAGCTTTCGACTGAGCTGTCCGAATGGTTTCCCGGTCTGTTTGAACCGCTGCCATCAGGAACCCCTGTACTAGAGAACCTCCTTCAAAGACTGGAACAAGGGGGCTTGGGTCACGCAGAGCTTCGCAAAGTGAGCAGCATCGAATACTTGCACGAGCCACTCGATGTCATTCGCATGAGCTGCTTCGGGCAAACACCTCTCCTTTTCGAGTGGGTCACCAGCCTCTGCCTAAGCGAAGTTACACAAATCTTTGAACGTAAGGCTACGAACAAGGGGCTTCCTATCACATTTGATCGCTATTATGTAAAAGTTACTGTTTGAAATGACTTCGCCTCCTTGCGATCTTAATCGAATGTTGCTCTTTTCCACACTTCTGCCCTCGTTCTATCTTGACATCGGAGAAGAGGTTTTCTAATGTAAGGGAATGTAAGACCGCTGTTCCATAATTAAAGATAGGGGGCACCATGATGCAGCTTATCATTCCAACGGAAGTACAGCGAAGAATAGACAATCTGAAGGATCAGGATCTGTACATCCACCTAGAAATGACGACGGGAGCGTATGCCGCCCATTTTGATAGCTCCAAGCATCCTGCAGCAAACTTCATCACGAACGCGATCATTCGCTTTTCGCACGGCTCGATCTCTGGCAATGGCCCATTTCGAGTAGGTTTGAAAATGGAGCAAGGCTGGATCTACTCCGAAGGCTTGACTCATTTTGAAGAGAGCGAAGCAGAGAGATTGATCATGGCGGGGCATGACAGTCAAGGCAAGCTGGTCGTATCGTTGCAATTAAGCCGTCAGCCCTTCTAAAGGAAGAGGAGATGAAACATTCTATGGAACGACATATTCTTGTGGTGTTGCCTCATCCGGATGACGAAGCGTTCGGTTTGTCCGGAACATTAGCCAAGCATATCAAAAATGGGTCGCAAGTGACGTATGCCTGCCTGACCTTAGGTGAGATGGGCCGTAATATGGGCAATCCCATTATTGCCTCGCGGATCACGCTTCCGTCCATCCGCAAGAAAGAGCTGCAGGATTCCTGCGACGCTATCGGCATTCAGGATCTGCGCATGCTCGGATTCCATGACAAGACGATTGAATTCGAGGATCAAGACCTTTTGGACTCGCGGATCGATGCCATTATTAAGGAAGTAAATCCTTCCTTGATCTTCACCTTCTACCCGGGCTATAGTGTTCACCCCGACCATGATGCGACGGGAGCTGCTGTCGTTCGCACGGTTGGCAGAATTCCAAAAGAACAAAGACCTCCTGTTTACTGCTTGGCCTTTGCCAAAAATCTGGAGGAAGGCATCGGTCAACCGAACGTCTTTAACGATGTAAGAGAGTTTTTGCCTCAAAAGGTTCAATCCATTCTCGCACACCGCTCCCAGTTCCAAGTAGCTGAGCTGCTCGACGAAGTGGATTACACCTCCAAAGAAATTGTTGACCGTTTTGGCACAGAGCGCTTCTGGATTTATCCATTCGATTAATCGATTCATCGCGCAGATATTTTGAACGAAATGACAGAACCTACGAGAAGCCTTTTGAAAGATTTTGTTTGGTACTTCCCTCCTGACTGGGTGATCCAAGCTTCAAGCCTTTCAAGAGGCTTCTTTTCTGTATTGAGTACGACAACCCGAAAAAAGGAGCACGCCCTTCATGAAGCATATTTATATCGTTCGTCATTGCCAGGCGACGGGACAAGAACCCGATGCCCCCTTAACAGAACGTGGGCAGCAGCAAGCCGTGCAGCTCGCCTCCTTTTTCGCTGAAACAGCGGTTGATTCCATCCTTTCCAGCCCCTTTGAAAGAGCGTATCGCACGGTTTCCCCGCTGGCTGAAAAGCTCGGCTTGAAGATCGAGACGGACGAGAAACTGACAGAAAGAGTCCTGACTGGACAAAATCATCCGAACTGGCGCGAAATGCTGCGGCAAACGTATGACGATTTGGACTTGTGCTACGAAGGCGGCGAATCCAGCCGTGGCGCGATGGAGCGAGCTTCTTCGGTAGTAAGAGAAGTCCTCGAAAGCGAGCAGACCCATACCGTCATCGTGTCGCACGGCAATCTCATCTCCTTGCTGCTGAAGCATTTTGACTCACGGATCGGATTTCCAGAATGGGAGTCCCTCTCCAATCCCGATGTGTACCACCTTTCTTTTGCGGGTGAACAGCCGGCCATCGAGCGGATTTGGCGGGAATGAGGCTCGGCCCTGAATCTGAGGTCCTATTTGGCGAGTTAGACTTACTACCGCTGCTCTCCACCTCACGAAAAGAGCCTGGTCACGACTTTTTCCATCGTGATCAGGCTTCTCGTGTTTTCTTGCTTAGCAAAACGCTATTTCCCCCGGTGCTTGGCTTTCGCCTTTTGCACCTTGAGCTCTCGCTTGCGCTCCTTCAGCTCTTCCTTTTGCTGACGGGAATCGACCTGCTTCTCTTTCTTCCGCTTTTCATACTCCAGCCGCAACGCTTCCTGAGCGTAAGAGGAAACACCTCTTTGCTCCATTTCGCGTGAGACTTGCCTGGCAAGACGTTTTGGATTAATCCGCCGCTCCGAAATGCCATACCCTGACTCCACACTTTGGGATAAGCCTTCTGTCAGTTGATCCAGCTGTTTCCAGACAAACTCCAGAACCTCCTGATCTTTCGGCTCTGCCCCAAACAAATGCTTGCCAGCTTTCACTTTTCCTTGAACGTACTGCTCTACTACTCCTACCCAAAATTGACCGTCGTAGAATACAGTCAGCTTCATACCAAAAACTCCCCCTCTGAAAAATGACGAGAGCGACGGACATCCCGAGGGGGGAAGGTTACTGATACGGACATGTGCGGATCCTCATGGCCATGCGCCCGGACTACCAACCGGACTGTGTTTTTTCGCACTCGCTTGAATCGATTGGATTTACGCCTTTATTGTAGCACCCGTTCCCTTTTCTTTCCATAAACGCATGACTGTTCAATAATCGAAGAGGCCCACTGACGTATCGAGCGGCACTTTCTCCAACGGATCGTACACCTCGAATATGCGCAGGCGCGGCTCCTCCTTCACGATCCCTTTGACCGCCTCGCAAAAATGCGGAAACATGATCGCGTTTGCCGACTCGGCGTCTTTCTTCGACTCCCAGTAGTTCAGGGCAGCGTACTCTCCCTCGTGATCTTCAAAGAAATAGGAATTCCCGCGAAAGCCTTTTTGCGTACGGGATATGACATTCAGCTCCTGGACAACCTTCTCTGCAGCTTCTCGGCTTCCTGGCTCCAGCTTGAAAAAGACCATCCGTGCAAACATAGAGGCTCCCTCCTCCTTCTCGCCATGTAGCAGTTTATGAATCAAGGATTGGGCGTAGTATAACAACAAAAAAAGAACACCCCATCCGGAGCGTTCTCTAGGTATAGAATAAATCTGAGCATCGATTACGTCCAGAGTTTTTTCCCTCACTCGCATCCTTTTTCCCGTTATTTTGACCAAACGTCCATTTTTTTGACACATCTCACCCCGTGTTGAAACTTAAAACTGAATGTGCTATTGTAAATACAAACATAACGACTGGAGATGAAAAGATGGATAATCTTTCTTGCTAATGAAACGAAGCATAACCAAATCAAACGGGCAGAAGATGCCTCTTGTTTTGTTGTGCTTGTGCGAGCAAGAAAGATCCATTCTTTTCACTCAGACCATATATCCTCGTCATGCCTTCTTTGGGCTTGGCTTTGCTGTATGTATGAGCTGTGAGAATGTACTTTCTTGCAGCTCATTTTCTATATACAGGAGGATCATGTATGTCTTTAATAAACGTTGCAAACCTGACTTTTGCCTATGACGGCAGTTACGATAACATCTTTGAAAATGTGAGCTTTCAGGTCGATACCGACTGGAAATTAGGCTTCACGGGGAGAAATGGGCGGGGGAAAACCACATTCCTCAACCTGCTGCTTGGCAAATACGATTACAGCGGCAGCATCTCTGCAAAGGTCGCCTTCGAATACTTTCCTTTCCAGATCGCCAACAAAGAGGACAACACCACGGAAGTCTTCGCCAGTATTTGCCCCGATGCCCTCGAGTGGGAAGTCATGCGCGAGCTGTCCCTGCTCCAGGTATCCGAGGATGTTCTTTACCGCCCCTTTGACACGTTGTCGAACGGAGAGCAGACTAAAGTGATGCTGGCCGCATTGTTCCTGAAAGAAAACAGCTTTCTGCTGATTGACGAGCCGACCAACCATTTGGACCGGCACGCACGAAAAATCGTCAGTGACTATCTCCGCTCCAAGCACGGCTTTATCCTGGTCTCTCACGACCGAGCCTTTTTGGATAACTGCGTCGACCATATCCTGTCCATCAACAGGACCAACATCGACATCCAAAAAGGCAACTTCTCCTCCTGGTGGCATAACAAGGAGCTGCAGGACAGCTATGAGCTAGCCGAGAACGAAAAGCTCAAAAAGGACATCAATCGCTTGTCCGCTGCTGCCAAACGCACCTCGGACTGGTCCGATAAGGTGGAAAAAACGAAGAACGGGACCACAAATTCCGGCTCCAAGCTGGATAAAGGCTATGTAGGTCACAAAGCAGCCAAGATGATGAAGCGGTCGAAGTCCATCGAGTCCAGGCAGCAATCCGCCATGGACGAGAAGGCGAAGCTCCTCAAAAATGTGGAAAGCTCCGACAAGCTCAAGCTTACTCAGCTGAGCTTTCATACAAGCCGCCTCGTTGAGCTGGACGATGTCTCCCTCTTCTATGGCGAGAAGACCGTATGTGAAGATATCAGCTTTTCCATCGAGCAGGGCGATCGCATTGCCCTTTCCGGAAAAAACGGTTCAGGGAAGTCGAGCCTCCTGAAGCTGATTTGTGGCGAAAGCATCTCGCACACCGGAACCTTCCGCAAGCCTAGTCAGCTGAAAATCTCCTACGTCTCGCAGGACACGGCTCACCTGCGCGGCAACCTGACCTCCTTTGCAAAAGAGAATAGCATCGATGAAAGTCTGTTCAAGGCGATTTTGCGCAAGCTCGACTTCTCTCGCGTTCAATTTGAAAAGGACATCGCTGCTTTCAGCGGTGGACAGAAGAAAAAGGTGCTGATTGCCAAAAGCCTTTGCGAACAGGCGCATCTCCATGTGTGGGATGAACCGCTCAACTTCATCGACGTGATCTCCCGCATGCAAATCGAAGAGCTGCTGCTCGAATACTCCCCCACGATCTTGTTTGTGGAGCATGACAGCGCGTTCTGCAAAAACATCGCTACCAAAATCGTTGAGCTGTAACCGAATAAGACAGCTTGCACCAAACCACGAACCGTCTTGATGTCTCTCGACGGTTCGTGGTTTTTTTTCGCAGACTCTGCCAGGCATTTCGGCTCTTTACTAGGGTGAGATTCGGAAAAGAGAGAAAGGGAAAGTGGTGTTTCCTCGCTGACCTTAATTCGTCCGCTTTCCGTGATATATCCTGTACACTCCCTCCCCCCTGAAAAGGAACCGGAACCCAGCGCCTATCTATGACATATGCTACACTAGAAAAATCCAGATAGTGAGGCTGACATTTCCCATGAATTGGTATCAACCGTACGGATACTTTCCCCAAACGGTTTCCTCTCAGCACGTCTACACGCCTACAAAGGCCATTGCGGAAATCCAGGGCGGTCCTTTGGCTCCGAATCTACACGGCTATATTGCTTTTTTGGATGTCCCCTACGGCACCGAGGTTTTTGTAGAGGTTAACGGTCTTCCAGCTTATCGACCTGCGAGCGGCGACCACCCGCCTATCGGTCCCTTTGGCTTTCATTTACACGAAAACAGCTCCTGTGCCGTCGGCGATCCCCAAGATCCGTTTCAATCCGCCGGCTCTCATTGGAACCCAACCGATCAGCCCCATGGCAATCACGCCGGAGATTTTCCCTCTCTCTTTTCCAATGACGGCTACGCGCGTATGAGCTTTTTCACAAACAAGTTTCGGGTAGCGGACATCATCGGCAGGACGGTCATTATCCATCAAAACCCCGACGACTTCCGCACACAGCCAGCTGGCAACTCTGGCAAACGCTTGGCTTGCGGTCTTATCCAGGCCGCGGGGTAGCTCCGCCGGCTATTTGCACTTGCACTCGCTCTTTTGCTTGATCGGAAAATGCTCCGAACGCAAAAAACTCTGTAGCCCTCCCACCCTTGAGTGGCTACAGAGTTTCTCTTGCTTCCATTCGGTTTGACTACGCACGCAAAAGAGCCAAATCAAATTTGGGAACCAGACCTTCATCAGCAGCCCTGGAGAGCAAGCCTGAGATGGCTGCGAACCCGTCCTCGCCCAGATCTCTCGTAAACTCGTTTACGTACAAATCGATGTGTGCTTGTGTTACCTCCGGCGCCATTTCTTGAGCATGCGCCGCTACATAGTCTCTAGATGCTTCCGGATGTGCCCACGCGTACTCGACTGAAGCACGTGTCCATTTGGTCAAAGCTTCCATATCCATAGAGCGGCGAGCGATGATGGCACCCAGCGGAATCGGCAGACCCGTGTCAGACTCCCACCAGCTGCCCAAGTCTTGCATCATGGTCAAACCGTAGTTTTGATAAGTAAAGCGTGCCTCGTGAATGACCAGACCCGCATCGATCTTGCCATCTCGTACGGCAGGCATGATTTCATGGAAAGGCATCACGACAATCTCCCCTACGCCACCCGGGACATTTTGCGCTGCCCACAAGCGGAACAGCAGATAAGCGGTAGAACGCTCGCTAGGAACGGCTACGCGTTTACCAGACAGCTTGGCAGGATCGTTGCTGTCCTGTGTCAGAACAAGCGGGCCGCAGCCTCTTCCCAGTGCTCCGCCACACGGTATCAGCGCGTAGTCTTTCAAAACCCACGGCAGGGCCGCATAGGAGATTTTCATAACCTCCGGGCCTTCTGTGTTGATCGCCAAATGGTTGGTGATGTCAATGTCTGCGTACATAATGTCCAGCTCAGGAGCGCCGGGAACCAGCCCATGCGCCCATGCGTGGAAGACAAACGTGTCATTTGGACATGGAGAAAAAGCAATCTTCATCATAATACCTCCCGTAGTACAGAGCTGGCTGCTTCCAGAGCAGCAAAAGCCTCTTTCATTCGCCAAGCCGATTTGTCACGCGGGCCAATCGCATTGGAAACAGCCCGAATTTCTAAGACCGGTATTCCTGCCTCCTGTGCGGCAACCGCTACGCCATACCCCTCCATCGCTTCCGCAGCCGCATCAGGTTTGCGTCGTGTTAGCTCCGCAGTTGTCTGCGCCGTACCTGTCACCGTCGACAAGGTCAGGATCGGCGCCATTTTCACTGGCAATTCTGCTGCCTGCAGCGCCTCGGTAACACTTGCTGCCAGCTGTTGATTTACCGGAACATGGGCAGATCCGAAGCCGAGCTCGTCCAAGCTGCAAAAGCCTTCAGCCGTCTCCGCGCCGAGATCGGCACAGACAATCTCACTGCCGACAACCAGCGAGCCTACCTCTACCTGACCGACAAACCCTCCACTGATCCCGGCACAAATGACCAGATCAAACGGCTCCTCTGTAGCCAGTATCCGTGCTGTTCGCGCCGCTGCTGCGATAGGACCTACTCCTCCGATGCGGACTGTAAAGCGACCATCGTTACCTAGACCGCGCAATATCGCTTCACGCTCAGGTTCGACTGAGGTCACTACTAGCACTCGCCCCTTTTTTCGAGAATCCTCCATTTACACATCGCCTCCTTCCTCTCCTCATTTTTTAATGCTTGCTAGGTTTTCATTCCATCTCCAACGTTATCGCTACTTTTGCTCGCTGTAAAGTCGTTTACGCAGTTTGTCAGAATGCAGGGAAAATATGACCTTACCGTACCGTAATGATAATCTCCTTCTCAATTCCTTCGTATGTCGCTCTTATCGTCGTCTTGCCTGCTTTGATCCCTGTAACCATTCCATCCTCAACGTCGGCAATCTCCTCGTCTTCCACGCTCCATTTCACTTGCTTGGTCACGTCTTCCTTAAAGCCCTTTTCATACAGAGCTGTGATGATGACAGAGACAGATTGCTCCGCTTTTAGCTTCAGACTGGAGCGATTTACCTGCAGCTTTTTCGCTTTCTTTTCATCCAGGACAAGAACGCTAATCCTCGTCACCCTGCCCCCGTACTTGGCTGAAAGATTGGCCGTTCCTTTTTTTAGCGGAATCAAGGTGCCATCTTCCGTTACCTTCACCACATTCTGTGTACCCACTGACGACCAACGCACCCGTTCCGTAACATCTATCTCTTCTTTATTGCTCATAGTAGCAAGGATGCGCAACGTGTGCTCATCATCCATTCCCAGCACGACCTCTTTGTCGGATCCCCGAAGGAATTGGACCTTTACTTTCGAAATGACGACAGGAATGACGAGTTCTTCTCCTTGGTACTGGATCGTGAGTACAGTCTCTCCCTCTTCCTTTCCGGCTTTCAATCGTCCTGGCGAAATCTCTACCAGCCTCTTGTCGTCAACACTGAATGAGGTATGCTTGTCTCTGGTAATCAACTTGCGCTTGCCTTTCTCGACTGCGTATACGCTAAAACGGATCGTTCCATTCGGCACAAGCAAGAACGTCGATTCGGAGGCCTCAAGCACTACACGATCTGGTTTTTCTTTCTCGATCGTGATCGTGATCGTTTCTTCTTCACCCCGATAATGAACCGTCATTGGAGAGGTTCCCGTTTTCTCGCCGGCTGTGACTCTTCCCTTTTTTACGCTGACGTAATCTTTGTCAAAGCTGTAGCTGATCGCTTTGTCATTTGTGATCTCTTTACGTTTTGTTCCCTCCAAGACATATACTTTGAAAGTTTTGGAGTCACCCGGCAACAGCTGGATAGAAGCAGGAGATACTTCCAGTTTAAGCTTGCCTTCCTCCTGTTTTTCCAGGACAGTCACTATGCTGCTTGCCGTCTTGCTGCCATCGTAGGTTGTTACGGTGATGGTAGCCGTTCCTGCCTTTTTCGCCGTTATCCTGCCGTTTGTCTCCACCTCAGCCACACTTGGGTTGCTGCTGCTCCAGCTTACAGCCTGATTCGTAGCGTTGGAAGGTGCGATCGCCGCATCCAAAGCCACGGACTCCTCGCCTATCGTCAGGGTCAAGGTTCGCGGCGCAAGCGTTATTCCACTGACCGGAACCACAACAGGGGAGGGCGAGGGAACAGGACGATCAATGACACGCACCGTGCGCTCCACCGGAATTGCCTGATTCCCTGCCCAATCTTCTGCCGCATATTGGAGGATATACGTACCCCGTTTTGTGGCATCTACTGTCCCGGTAATAGTCGGTGCCAAGCCGGTCGCGATTTGGTCCGTGATCGTCACTCCTGGATCTTGGAATACGCTTCCTCGGTAGATGTTCATCGCTGCGGCTCCATTTAAAGTAATGACCGGAGCCGTTTTGTCGATGCGGATTTCTGCTTCCGCAACATCACTGACATTTTGCAAAGCGTCTGTCTGTCGGGCGTATACCTTCTTGACTTTCTCATCTTTTATCGTTAATTGCCCCACATATTGCTCCCATGTCTGCCCATCCAGACTGTACTCCATTGTTGCGCCCGCTTCACCGCTCACCGTTACCTCCACATCGCCATTTGTCCAGCCGGATGGATGAACCGAGATGACTGGTTGCATGAGCGTCCCTTCTCGAACCACCTGCACAGTTCGGGTAACACGGTCAGCCTGATTGCCTGCATGGTCCACTGCGGCGTACGTGAGCGTATATTCCCCGAGTCTATCGGTATCCACTGTGCCGTTTATGGAGAATTGCGGCTCTGGGTCGAGGTTGTCCGTGACTTGTGCTTTGGGGTCGACGAATGTGCTTCCGCGCTGGATACTCATGATCGCATCACCATTCAGCGTAATCACCGGAGCCGTTTTGTCGATACGCACCTGTGCTTCCGCTGCCTCGCTTACACTTTGTGCGTCATCTACCTGCCTGATGTAAATGAGGTAGCTCCCCTCCGCTGTCATGACGATCGAATCTCGGGTCAATGGGTCGGGATCAGGCTGCCAATCCTGACCATTGGTGCTAGACGCAAGCCTTGCCCCTTCTACTCGATTATGTACGGTTATCGTCACATCCTGATCGGTCCAGTCTGAGTGACTCAGGGCCAGATCAGGTTTGGGCAGGCTGTCCAGTGTCACCGTATACGTCTTTACGACCCCATCCTTTGCCGTTACCCGGATTTGGATCTCATTCTCGGTGTTTCCCACTTGCAGCTCCTGCTTGGCTCCACTGACTGCGGAAGACCACGCACCCTCGCCGATTCTCAGCTCTACATCCGCTGCCGGATCTTGCAGCGTTGGGGTAAGCTTTATTTTGGTCACGCCGGTGTTCACATACACTCGATAACTTGTCACCGTACTTGAAAATTCAGGAGTTAACACGAAAGCTTGACTGTCCCCTTCTATGAGCAGGCTGTTCAGTCTAGCCTCATTTTCTTGATATTCATAAGCCCCCATATCGATGCTGTCTCCTACCAAGCGTGGCTTGTCCTCCATGTCGGTGGTAATGGAAGACAGATCAGGAGTCTGACCTGCATCAAAATACGCAGGGCTGCCCTGATCGATCGCTGGTGAGCCTGAGCCAAGGCGATAGTTTCCCTGGGCAGAATCGATAAATACAGGATCTGCAGCATATATATTCCCACGATTCCCATTATCATCTGCCCGGTTTAGCTTGCCTAACAAGGAATGCTCCATGTGAATCGTAGAGCTTGGCGTATAATAGAAAATGTCGTCTCCTGAATTTCCCCAGACGATGCTGTTACGAAGTGAAGCAGAAGTGGAAGCCCACGTGTACATGCCACCACCAGACACATTCGCTTCGTTTCCGCTAATCGTCACATTGGTCAGGGCAGGATTGGAGCCAAAGTTATAGATTCCGCCACCGGACACATTCGCCCCATTCCCGCTAATCTCCGCATTCGTCAGAACATTGGCACCGCCGTTGCTATAGATCCCTCCACCATCACCAGTCGCCTCATTCTCGCTGATCTTCACATCCGTCATGACATCATTACTATAGCTGTTATAGATCCCGCCGCCATTTTTCGCATGGTTCCTTTTCATCTCTACATGGTTGAGTGTCGATTTGCTGTTGATGAAGTACACCCCGCCGCCTTTCTCTTTGGCCGTGTTTTCACTTATCGTTACATTTGTAAATACTCCACCTTCAGAGGAGTGATACACCCCACCTCCATCCGTACCTGCCTTATTCAGGTTAATCACCACATCGCTCAGCGCAGGATTGCTATCGGAATTCACCATCCCGCCGCCAGAGCCAGAAATCGCTTCATTCTCGGTCATCTTCACATCTGAAAGCACAGGATTGCTGCCTGCGGTGTTTACCACTCCGCCGCCAGAAGTATTTGCTCTATTCTGCTTGATTTCTACTCGAGTGAGTATGGGACTGCTGCCAAAGTTATACATCCCACCCCCAAGTGAACCTGCCTCATTTTCGCTGATCGCTACATCGGTCAAAGCAGGATTGCTCTTATAATTATTGATCCCGCCGCCATAATACTCCGAAGTATTCCTGGTTACCCTCCCATTGCGCAAAATAGGACTGCTGTTGTCCTCGTTATGCATGCCCCCGCCAATTTGCGCCTTGTTGTTTTCCATCACTACATAGGTAAGGTCAGGGCTGCTATCATTCGAATTCGCCATCCCCCCGCCTTGTCGTTTTGCTGTATTCCCAACAAAGGTTACATGTTGCAAGGTAGGACTGCTTTGGTAGTTGTACATTCCTCCACCGTCCTGATCGTACACATAATAGCCAGAGGCATTCCCACCCGTAACCGTGACACCATCCAGCTTCGCGGTCTGGTCTATATTCCTGTTATGGAAAATATGGTAGGCATTATCGGAAGGATCGCCCTCAATGCCGATATCACCGCTAAGAACTGTCGGATAATCAGTCACATTCCTCTCTGTTCCGATTCCAGAATATCCGCCGGAAATGTCCACACCGTTTTTCATCTGGAACGTTTTCGTTCGTACATCACTGGCATAAGATTCTTTCGTCGGATAGTAGGTCCCTTTTGCCATCCAGATCTTATCTCCCGTTTGTGCCGATTCCAGAGCTTTTTGCAAAGTGGCGAAAGCATCATCCCATGTCGTTCCGGTACTGCCGTCGTCTCCCCCTTCCTCCTGCATCTTCACATAGTAAATCGTTCCTCCATCTCCTCCTGCTGCCATAGCCCCTGGCATAGACAGCAGCTGGCCAGAGCAAAGCAATAACGCAAGTGCCAGCATCCAGAACCGCGCTGTTCTTTGATTCTTCTTCATTCTCTCCTCCTTGTGACCAAGACCAATTTGTAGCGAGGATACCATGCACATTCTGTAGACAGGAAGTGGACAGTTTTATGTCTACCATGACAAAAAAATAAACCGTCCTCCTTCTTGCCATTTGCAAAAAGGAAGACGGTTCCCCCCGAAACTCTATCTGCTAGCGGTTATCCTCTTTGTCACTCTCAAGCTCAAGCAGCCCCCACTTTTGACATTTATCTGCCAATTCGCTGCTGGACTGTTCCCAATTGAACTTCTTCAAGATTCTGCCCACATGCTTTTTCACTGCTGCCAGACTCACATGGAGCTCCTTTGCTATTTGGGATTGTGTCTTTCCGTCAGCAATCATAATGAGCAGCTGGCGATCTCCGTCGCTTAGCAGGCTTTTCTTTTGCTCATGAACCATCTTTCTCAACCGGTCGCCATATTTGGAGCTCTGGTTGTGCATGGCCGCGCAGATGACATCGGGCAACTTCTCGAACTCATTCTTATAGAGATAATCATAGGCTCCATTCAAAAAGGCTTCGTAAAAGATGTCATCGTTGTCATCCAACGAACTGAGCATAATCACTTTTACATGGGGATACTGAACCGAAATATCAAGCGTGGCGTCAAGCCCTGAGGATTTGTCGTCTCCAAGCATGATGTCCATGACGACAATGTCGGCTGGTTCGCTGCGAAGGAGAGCGAAACACTCTTCCCTTGTAGCAGCACAAGCGTAAAGCTCTATATTCTCGTGTCCGAAGAAAAAGCTTTGCAATCCTTCTCTCCAATCGGGATCGTCTTCCACATAGAGAACTTTTATTTTACTCATCGTTTTTCTCAACCTTTTGATGGAAATGTAAGGACAATGACTGTCCCTTTGTTGGGTGTGCTACTGACCTCTACCTTGCCTTTATGGGCTTCGACCACTTTTTTCACCTGATACATGCCGAGACCGAAATGCTCACCCGTGCGAAGCTTCGTGGAATAAAAGGGCTCAAATATGTTCTGCAATTGTATGCTGTTCATTCCGCGACCCGTGTCACGAATCGTAAGCAACACCTTGTTGGTGCGCTTGTCGAGGGAGATATGGAGCGATCCTTTTTCCCACATCGCTTCCACGGCGTTGTTGCAAATATTTTGAAGGCATTCAGTGATGAGCATTCTGTCGATGAGCAAAAGCGTCGGCACGTACCGCTTCTCGACTCGAACATTCGGAAGGGCTTCCACGGATTCCAGCACTTCGTCCAAAACGACGGAGATATCATGCATTTCCCGCTTTGGTCCCAGCTTGTCGCTCGTGGCATGTGAAATTTTGGACATCATCGCCATCATCGCTTCGTGTGTCCTCAATAAGTTTCCAACGTATGTTTCAATTTCTTCATACTGTCCCAGTTGTACATTTTTCCGGATATTCAATGCGTTCAGCTTGATCTTTCCGATCGAGTTTTTTAGGGAATGGTGGATGAACCCGGTTCCTACATGTACGGTATGTAGCGACTTCCTTCTGATGCCTAGGAAAGCATCTCGTAAGTAGAAAACGGTTATGAGCAATAAACTCGTAATACAGATGTACGGGATGATGGCTATTAGCTGATCGCTTACGGGTGCAGCAGAAAAATGATAGACATTCAAAGCAATCAGCGGAACGAGAAAGACAATGGCAATCGAAGCGTGATTGACCCGTTCCTTGGGCGTATTCGCCTGTATCATCGGACGAACAGCCAGCCAAGCCATCAAGCATATATAGCAGAGACCCCATACAGCTACGAATCCATTATGAACGCGATTCGCCATCAAATCCGTCTGAAAGAGCAAAGTCACTACCGGCGGAATGCCGAGAAGAATCGGAATCCATTTTTGATACGTAAAGAAGCCATTATAGATTAGATAAAAGAGCAGCATTCCGTAGTAAGGGAACGTATTGATGACCATGTTTAACAGCGCCGTCACAAAAATGGATGCACGAACTACGGTCACACTCAGCTTGTGCTCGATTGCATACGGGACCCAGCCTTTTTCAAGAAACATCTGCAAGCCGCCCAAACCGGCGCACAGGATCACCAATGCTGCCCAAAAAATCAGACGGTTCCCCCGATGATTCACCCATAAATAGATACTTAAAGCTGTCAGACTGACAAACATGAGAAAAAACATGAAGAAGAACATGGATACCCGCCTTTGTACAAGATGGTCATTTATCTAAAGTATACATGTTCATTCGACAAAATAGAGAGGCGAATCAGAAGCTGTCAACGCCCTCCTATTCCTTCTATAACATAGTAATTCTCTTCGCCAGATCACATAAGTAGACATTTCATTGTCTACCTAGAAAAAGCGGCAAAACACCCAGCTTTGCCGCCTACTTATTTGATTGCTTTCCCAGAAGAGCTGTGGTAGTATTTATTCAAACAAAAGATTTCTAAGTGTTCACATATTGTAAAGGGTTTACATGTATGTTTGAACCTTTTCCAATGTGTGAATTTTTATTTTACCCATAAATAAAAGTTGCATATTCATTTTATTTTTTGGAGGTAACACCCATGCAAACAGGTACAGTAAAATGGTTCAACGCTGAAAAAGGCTATGGCTTTATCGCAGTTGAAGGCGGAAACGATGTATTCGTACACTTCAGCGCAATCACAGGCGAAGGTTTCAAAACCCTCGAAGAAGGCCAACGCGTTGAGTTCAACGTAGTAGAAGGCAACCGTGGACCACAAGCTGAGAACGTTGTAAAACTGTAATCGGCTTTCAAAAGCTGCCACCTCTGTAAAGAGGGGCAGCTTTTCTTATTCAGCCTGCTTTCTCCCTCTACGACGAACGTGGCGCCCACAAGATGACACTCACGCCAATTATGCAGATGAAAGCTCCGATCCAGTCGTACAAGTCAGGTGTTTTTTTGTCGACCAGCCACCCCCACAGTACAGCGAGAACGATGAACACACCTCCGTATGCCGCGTACACCCGACCAAAGGAAGGAAAGCTCTGCAAGGTCGGAATCACCCCGTACAGAACCAAAATAATGCCCCCGATGATACCATATCCAATCGGTTTGGACTCCCTGAGCCAAAGCCAGACCAAATACCCGCCGCCAATTTCGGCCAGACCAGCCAGTACAAACAAGAGCACGGT
The DNA here is from genome assembly GCF_003710965.1 of Brevibacillus nitrificans. Taxonomy (NCBI): domain Bacteria; kingdom Bacillati; phylum Bacillota; class Bacilli; order Caryophanales; family Paenibacillaceae; genus Brevibacillus; species Brevibacillus nitrificans. The sequence goes on from NZ_RHHU01000011.1 coordinate 98,900, forward strand.
TACAAACATCCCTATTCCTCCTTTCGACCCAAAAAGAAAATCGTATGAAAACGACTCGTCTCACATACCATGTAGTGTATTTTTCAGATATTTTGCCTACCATCGCCATTTTGCCATGGCTGATAGGAGCTCCCCGATTTCTCACTAGTAGAAAGTAGCAATCTCCCTCTCCCCTGTCAATGTCAAAGTCATAAGCGGCTGCTAATTACCCAAAAATCAGATGTGAATGTACTTTTTTACGCGACAGCACATTTAAGCCTTAGGTATCAGACAAGGAATGGTATAATGAATAGGTAAACAATCAATATTTGGGAGGGGAACGATGGAACAAACATTGTCAAAATCGACTCACCAAAGATTGCCGTTGGGAAAATTGCTCAAAAGAATCTTCTTCATCCTGATCGGTGCTTCTCTCGTCTCGGTTGGTCTGGAAATCTTTCTGGTTCCGAATCAAATTATTGACGGCGGTATTGTAGGCATTTCGATTATTGCGTCTCACTTGACTGGATGGACTCTTGGCATTTTTCTATTTTTACTCAACTTACCATTCCTGATCGTCGGCTACAGGCAGATTGGAAAGACGTTCGCCATCTCTACGCTTTTTGGCGTCACCATCATGTCGATCGGCACCGCCTTGCTGCATCCGGTTCCAGGATTGACGGATGACCCGCTGCTTGCAGCCGTGTTTGGCGGAATCATTTTGGGAATTGGCGTTGGGCTCGTCCTGCGCAATGGAGGATCACTGGACGGCACAGAGATTATTGCTGTTCTGTTCAACAAGAAAACCCCCTTCTCCGTTGGTGAGATCGTGATGTTCTTCAACTTTTTCATTTTGGGCAGCGCCGGATTCGTATTCGGATGGGATCGTGCGATGTACTCGCTGATCGCCTATTACATTGCATTCAAAATGATCGATCTGACCATCGAAGGCTTCCAGGAATCCAAATCGGTTTGGATTATCAGCGACAGCTACAAGGATGTGGGAGATGCCATCGTAGCTCGTCTGGGACGCGGAGTCACCTATCTAAAAGGAGAGGGCGGCTACACAGGCGATGAGAAGAAGGTCGTCTTCTGCATCATTACCCGTCTGGAAGAAGCAAAGCTCAAGATGATCGTCGAAGAGATTGATCCGAGCGCGTTTTTGGCAGTCGGCAATATTCACGACGTCCGAGGCGGACAATTCAAAAAGAACGCAATTCACTGACTATATGCACAAAAGGAAAGTGCCTCCCATTATTCGGAGGCACTTTTTCTCTTTGTCCTATAACCAGGCCGCAAGCTGCTCCAGCCGCTCGATTGTGGCCAGAGGCTGATGGCTCGTTGGCTGTTTTTTCCCACGCGGGTTGATCCAGACTGCGGACATACCGGCCTCCATCGCTCCAGCGACATCCGCCTCCCATGTATCTCCTACAAACAACACCTTGGAAGCTTCCACATCCAGCGCTTGTAAAACGGTGGCGTAAATGCGCGGATCTGGCTTGTGGTAGCCGATCAGCTCGGACAGAAACACGCGCTCTCTTGGGAAATAGTCAGAGAGTCCAAGTCTCTCTAGCTTGATAAACGCCATATCCACGGGGCCGTTGGTCACGATCCCGAGCGTGAAGCGCTTGGACAAATCCGCGATCAGTTCATTCACGTGCCCATCAGGAGTGACCGCATCCATGCACGCTGCCGCATAGGCTTGCTGAAAGCCGTTGATTTCCTCTGCGCTGATGTCCCGGTTGAAATCTGCCATGGATCGTTGCAGTCGAAGCTGGCGGTATTGGGTAAAATCGTATTTTTTCGCAATGACATCAACCCAGAGCGCATCCCCATGCCGCCGCAGCGCTGACAGCAAAGCCGCTCCATCCAAGTCGTGGGTCAGCGGATGTGTCGCGATCGTATTTATCATCCCTTTTTCCCAGCAAGCCGAAAAGTCAAACAAAGTATCATCCAAGTCAAACAATATCGTTGTGAAAGCAGACACCTTGGCGTCACTCCTTCTCTCGTTTCTCCGTCTGGTTCTCTCTTGTTCATTGTAACGGAAAAAGTGCGCCTTCAGGGGAGCAACCTGTACAAAGATGCGAGAATGATGCTTCCTGCTATTGCTGTGCCAATTCAGCCGACAACGCCTTACGCAGCTCTGCTGGCATTTCCGTAGCACGGCGGGAATGGGCATCGATCATGACCATCGTGACATCTGCATCCGCTACGAGCCTCTCCTCCTGATTGAACAGCTCGTGACGGATGACAAAGCTTTTCTCGCCCAGCTTGACCGCGGATGTTCGGGCGACTACCTGTTCATGAATGCGCAGTTCTTTTCGATAGTTGATGGTAATGTTGACCACCACCGGCATGATGGCGCGACGCTGCAGCTCGTCGAGAGTCAGTCCCGTCTGCCAGAGCCAGTCAAACCGGGCCCACTCCATGTACTCCAAATACTTTGCGTTATTGACGTGTCCAATGAAATCCAGATCGGTTGAACGAACGGGAAACTCTATTTGATGCGGCATCCCCATCACTCCTTTTTTCTTTTCTCCAGTATAGCGAATTTCCAGAACTGAGTGAACATTCATTCGCAATATTCAAAATGATTCGTCTGTTCTTTTGTCCTGTTTTACCTATAATAAGGGTAGTATGTATTTTCCAAGCTCCATGGAAGGATGATCGAGCTGATGTTTGAACAGACACTGCTGCCTGCCCTGAAAACCGCACGTTCTCGCTATATGGACGTGCTAGTCAATCTGGAAGAGAAGGAGCTTGTCTGGAAATTGGCTCCTGGCTCCAACTCTATCGGCTTTTTGATTCATCATATTGCGGAGGTCGAGTATCGCTTCTGTATGATGTTTTTTCAGCGTCCGCTGCCAGATGGCCTTACGCTTGCAACGATTGGAAACGTGAAGGATGAAGGCATCTATACGGAGCTTGCCCCGCTTCATGCCATTCGGGAAGCCTCTTTTGCCCATCTGCTCGATTCCCTCTCCTCCCTGCCCGAAGAGGCTTGGGACATTCCTTGCGTGGCTCCGATCGGGACACTCACACCACGACAGGCGCTGGGACGCCTCATCTATCACAACGGCTATCACGCGGGACAGATCGGCCTGATTCGAAAATACGGTGGCGCCCAATGAGTCTTTCCTTAACGGGAGAACGCCTCGTCCTGCGGGAAACGATACGGGACGAACTTCCCCAGCTTCTGAACATCTACAACAGCAACCCGGGGTACAATCAACTGCGCAATGGCTTTGGAATCGTGACATTGTCAGAGCTGGAAACCGAATATGATTCTACAGTGGGAATACCTTCAGGATACTGGCTGACAGTGTACGCGGGTGAACAAATCGTTGGCATCATGCACCTGATCGTCACCAATCCCGCGGATCAAAAAAGCTGGATCAGTCTGCTACTGATCCACGCTGATTTTCAACGAAAAGGCTATGGCAAAGAAGCGGTCCAGCTGGCAGAAGGTTTCTGTGCCTCTGCGGGCAGCCTCCACGTACATCACGGAGTTATCGCCCAAAACGAGCCTTCCCTTCTGTTTTGGGGCAAGCTCGGTTACGAACAGTATCGCCAGGTTCTTGCGCCAGTCGGTCGTCTGGAGCAGCCTGTTCTTCTCGTAGCCAAATGGCTGTCACCGTCACCAGAATAAGGAGGTGAAGCAAATGACACTCCACTTGTTTGAATGTGATGTACCTGCCGTCCTCTCCTAGTCGGGAGGGAATGGATCGATGGTACATTCTTCCCCTCGACTACGGAATATGGGCTTTCATGAAGAACATTCCGAGAGGGGACCTATACATGATTCAATCACAATGGAAACAGCAGTTATTCGGAGCGATCTGCCTGACGCTGGCTGCAGCGATCTGGGGAGGCGTGTATGTCGTAAGCAAAGTCGTGCTGGAAGTCATTCCCCCGTTTACCCTATTGATCCTGCGCTTTGCGATCGCGCTGGTCGTGCTGGGGGCCTTCGTCATCTCCCGCAAGGACTACATCGCCAAAAAAGACTTTCCCATGATCATGCTGATTGCATTTGTCGGCATCACCATCTCGATTGCCGCTCAGTTCCTAGGTACCAAGCTCTCGACGGCTCATATGGGCGCACTCATCACCTCCGCTTCCCCTGCCTTCATCGCGATTTTTGCGGTGTGGCTGCTAAAAGAGCGCATCCAATGGAAGCAGCTGATCGGCATCGTGCTTGCAACGGCAGGCGTCCTCATCGTCATTGGTGTGCCGGATCAGGCCGATGCGCAATCCTCCTTTGCCGGAAATGTGATCCTGCTCGTTGCCGCTGTCAGCTGGGGATTGTACACGGTACTCAGCAAAAGGGCGACACAGCTCTACTCTTCTCTCGCTGTGACTACCTATGTGGCGCTGTTCGGTCTGATTTTCACAAGTCCCGTCATGATCTGGGAAATAAGCGTTACTCCGATCTCGTGGGATTTCGGCTGGGAAATTTGGGCGGGTGTCTTGTATATCGGGATCATCTCTACGGCAGGTGCCTTCTACCTGTGGAACAAAGGCTTTGAGATGATGCAGGCGGGGAGCGGAGCTGGCTTTTTCTTCGTCCAGCCGATCGTCGGATCTTTTCTGGGTTGGCTGCTGCTGCATGAACATCTAGGGCTGAGCTTTTTTGCTGGAGCCGCTTTTATCTTTTTAGGGGTAGCGCTATCCAATTTGCAGCAGTCGAAAGCCCCTAAGCAGTCGCATCATTCGTGACAAAACAGACCATTTTCTTACCAAAAACAGCTGTTGTCTGGCTAATGCTGGGAAACAGCTGTTTTTTCGCACTATATTTCAGAATGTTGTAAGTCGTTTATATTGACAAACGATAAGTTAAACCATAGTATAATCTATTGTATATTCATTCACTCCCATGAATAATGGTACAGGAGATGTCGTTATGTTTACTATACCAGGTCCTGGTAAATATGTACGTGAAGTAGAGCTTTTGAATGAAATTGGTGCTTATATCCAGGGTTTTGGAAACAGCGCGCTGATGATCGGTGGAAAAACGGCTCTGTCGAAAGTCCAATCCGTCATCACAGCCAGCCTGGAAAAGCAAGGAATTGAAAATAAAGGCTTCACCTGGTACGGCGGCGAATGCTCATGGGCAAAAGTCGAGGAGCTGCGCGCCATCGTACAGGAGAAAAAGCCCGAGGTACTCGTCGCAGTCGGTGGCGGCAAAGCGATCGATACGGTAAAAGCAGTTGCCTTTGCTGAAAATCTGCCTTTAGTCGCCGTTCCAACGATTGCCGCTACCTGCGCTCCAGCTACACCGATTGCGATCATGTATGACGACGAAGGAACGTTTATCGAGATCAGCCATCGCTCCAAGGCTCCGAATGTCGTTTTGGTAGACACGAAGATCATCCGTGAGGCTCCTTATCGCTTCCTCGTCGCAGGGATCGGCGACACCTTGGCAAAATGGTTCGAATCTTCCGTATCGGTGAAAAAGAGCCAGCCTACTGCTTTGAATCAAAGCGCGGTTCGCTTGGCGGAAGGTCTCTACCAGATGCTTTTGGAAAAAGGACCTTCTGCTATTGAGACCATCAAGCAGGGAAAAGTCGACGCAGCGGTTAATGACGTCATCGACAGCATCATCCTGATCAGCGGAAGCGTGAGTGGCTATGGCGGCGACGATTGCCGTACAGCTGCAGCGCACGCGATCTACTCCGGCTTGACCATTTTCCCTGAGGTGCACGACACCTACCACGGTGAGATCGTCGCTTTCGGGATCTTGTCCCAGCTCGTACTGGAAGGCAAAAGCGAAGAGGAAATCCGCGAGCTGATCTCCTTCTATCAAAAGGTTGAGCTGCCTTACACACTCGAGGACATGGCGATTACCGAGCTTTCCGCAGAAGAGTGGGAGCGCCTGGGCACCGTCACAGTCGACATCGAAGACATGGACAACATGCCTTTCGCGGTCACGCCTGAGATGGTCGTACAGGCCATCCAGGGTGCCGATGCCATCGGAAAGAAGGTCAAACAACGATGAAGCTAGATCAAATGGTCCGCAGCGTCTACCCGAACCTGACGCCTTATACGTGCTCGCTCGCCGATCTGCCCGTGGAAGAAATGAAGCAGGCACTGGGTCTTGAGCAAGTATACAAGCTCTCTTTTAATGAAAATCCGTTGGGCCCCTCGAGCAAAGCGCGAAATGCCATGCAGCAAGCTCTGTCCCAGCTGAATCTGTATCCGAGCTCCAGCGGAGAAGCCGTTCAAGGCAAAATCGCAGAAAAAGAAGGCGTCCTCCCACAAAACGTCATTCTGTCCAACGGGGCAGATGAGATGATCATTCTGGTAGCCCAAACGTTTCTGGAGCCTGAGGACGAGGCGATTATCCCGGAAATCTGCTTTGTGCAGTACATGGCTTCGACCTATTTGATGGGGGCAACCCCTGTTTTCTCTCCGATGAAAGCAGATTTGAGCATCGACCTAAAGGCCATTCTGCAAAAGATTACCGAGAAAACGAAGGTCATCTTCCTCTGCAATCCGAACAACCCGACAGGAACTGTCATTCCTGCCGATGAGCTGCAAGCGTTCATCAAGCAAGTGCCAGAAAACGTGCTGGTCGTCATCGACGAAGCCTACCACGAGTTTGCGGATGGAGATGGCTATCGCTCCTCGGTAGAGCTGGTGAGTGACTTTGCCAACGTGTTCGTCATCCGGACCTTCTCGAAAATCTATTCGCTGGCGGCTGCCCGGATCGGTTACGGGATGGGACAAGCTGCGCTCGTCGATGCCATCAATCACGTTCGCCCTCCATTCAATGTCAACAGCATCGCACAAGCTGGTGCATTAGCCAGCCTTGATGACGCCGAGCACGTAGCCGAGTCCAGACGAATCAATCAATTTGGCAAGCAGCTTTTGTGCAAAACGTTTGACGAGCTTGGGCTGTCCTATCTGAGCAGCCAGGCGAACTTTGTTTGTGTCGATACAGGCAAGGATGGTCAAGAGGTGTTTGATCGACTGGCTGAACGCGGCTGGATCGTACGCAAATTGACTGGCTATGGGCTAAACAGCTCCCTTCGCATTTCCATCGGTCAACCTGAGGAAATGAAAGCTTTTGTTGAGGTATTTAAAGAAGTTCTATCTAAATAAAAAACAGATAAGGGGAAATTCAAGTGAAAAAGTTTCTATTTTTGCTGCTGTCCGTCATGGTTGCCCTCACTGCAGTCGGTTGCGGATCTTCCAATCAAGCAAGCGAATCGAAGCCAGCAGAAGGCGGCAATGCTGCTCCTGCGGCCAAAACTCCTTTGAAAGTGACACTGCCTACATGGACTGGCTATGGCCCACTGTTCCTGGCGAAAGAAAAAGGCATTTTCGAAAAGCACGGTCTGGATGTAGAACTCTCCATCATCGAAGGCTTGGCTGAGCGCAAACAAGCGCTGGCTGGCGGACAAGTCGATGGTATGGCTACTGCCCTCGACGTTCAAGTAACGCTGGCTGCTGCTGGTGTTCCGATGCAAGTCGTTTGGCTCTTGGATGATTCTTTTGGCGGCGACGGGATCATCGCGAAAAACGAAATCGCTTCTGTCGCAGATTTGAAAGGCAAAAAGGTTGCGTTTGAGCAAGGCTCCACTAGCCACATGCTGATCCTCACTGCGCTGAAGCAAGCAAACCTGACAGACAAAGATGTAGAAATGGTGCAAATGTCCGCTGGTGATGCGGGTGCTGCCTTCGTTGCTGGCAAAGTCGATGCAGCTGTTACGTGGGAGCCATGGTTGAGCAAGGCTTCGCAAGCAAACGGAAAAGTTCTGCTCTCCACCAAAGATTTGTCCGGTATCATCGTGGATACGGTAGGCTTCAAAAAAGACGTAATCGAAAAGCGTCCTGACGATATCAAAGCATTCGTAGCTTCTATGGCAGAAGCAATGGATTACTGGAAGCAACACACAGACGAGTCCAACGAAATCATGGCAAAAGGTCTGAAAATCGAACTGGCTGAATTCACAGGAACGGTTACTGGCCTGAAATTCCTGCACAAGGAAGAGAACAAAGAGCTGTTTGGCGATGGAAAAGGCGCTATTTACACTTCCACCAAAAATGCGATCGACTTCTACATGGAACAAAAGCTGATCGACACGGCTCCTAAGCCAGAAGACGTATTGAATCCAACTTTTGCTGGAGGACTGTAAGAAAACTTCTAACGAGGCCCGTACAAGGTGGAGCGACCGCGTTTTCACTCCCTCTTGGGGGCCTCCTTTTCTCTTGCTTGACCCTATAAAATGACTACTTGATCAAAAGGAGGGATGACGATGTGGAAAAATGTTTTCACCCCGAATAAAGATATCGCCAAACCTCTGTACACAGGGGCGGGAATCGCGACCTTTATTCTTTTGCTGCTGTTCTGGTCCATCCTCAGCTACGGAGGCTTCGTCAATCCGCTGTTCCTCCCTGCTCCGGACAAGATTGTCAAATCTGCGATCACCATGTTCCAGAGCGGTGAAATTTGGACGGATATCGGCATCAGCTTCTCCCGTGTAGCTCTCGGCTTTATTCTGGCTGCCGTGATTGGCGTACCGCTGGGCATGCTGATGGGCTCCTTGCGCGTCATGCAGGGTGCTTTTGAACCGATTATTGGCTTTATTCGCTACATGCCTGCTTCTGCTTTTATTCCTTTGCTGATTTTGTGGATCGGCCTGGGGGAAGGGGAAAAAATGGCTGTCATCTTCCTGGGCACCTTCTTCCAGCTGACTTTGATGGTCATGGACGTAACGAAGAACATCCAGAACGAGCTGATCGAAGTCTCCTACACCCTCGGTGCAAAAAGCTTTCAGCTGTTCAAACGGGTCATCCTCCCTGCTTCACTCCCTGGTATTGTCGATACGCTTCGCATTACCTTTGGCTGGGCATGGACGTACCTGGTTGTAGCCGAGCTGGTCGGGGCTTCGGACGGTCTCGGATTTATGATCATGCAAGCCTCCCGCTTCCTGAAGCCGGATAAAATCATCGTCGGGATTCTGATCATCGGGGTACTGGGATTGATCATGGACCTGATCTTTAAAGCAATCTATCGCGCATCCTTCTCCTGGATGAGAAAGGAAGGATCTTAAGATGACGACAACACCGAAATTAGTGATCGATAACGTAGGGAAAGTATTTTCAACAAAAAGCGGACAGGTTGTCGCTTTGGATCAGACTTCCTTCTCGGTCGAGGAGGGCGAGTTTGTTACCATTCTGGGGCCTTCCGGTTGCGGGAAATCCACCATTTTGCGCGTCGTAGCTGGCTTGGAGGAGCCCTCTTCCGGCCATGTCTACCTAGATGGCAAAGAAATCAAAGGACCTGGACCTGACCGCGGAATGGTCTTCCAGTCGTATACGCTCTATCCATGGCTGACGGTAAAGGACAACATCACCTTTGGCTTGGATTTAAAAGGCGTTCCCAAGAAGCAGCAGGACGAGATCGCGTTTCACTACCTCGATTTGATCGGTCTGAAAGGCTTTGACAAGCATTATCCGATCCAGCTGTCCGGTGGGATGAAGCAGCGTGTAGCGATTGCTCGGGCTCTCGCCAACGATCCGCAAATCCTCTTGATGGATGAGCCGTTCGGGGCGCTGGACGCACAGACGCGGACGATCATGCAGGAGATCTTGTTGAAGGTATGGGAAGAATCAAAGAAAACCATCCTGTTCATCACCCATGACGTGGAGGAATCGATCTTCCTTGGTGACTCGATCTACGTGATGACAGCGCGGCCAGGGCGCTTGAAGAAGAATATCAAGGTGCCGCTCCCACGTCCGCGCGACTACCAGAACAAACATAGCGAGGACTTCCTCGCATTGAAGCTGGAGCTTTTGGACCTGATTCGCGAGGAAAGCTTGAAGGCGGTCAATCCGTAAGAGACAGCAGTAATCGAAAAAGAAAGGAGAAACCCCCAAGGCTGATGGCTAGCGTTTACTAGCGAAGGTCTTGGGGGTTTCTCCTTGAGGGATTGTCGTTTACGATCGCTTTACCAATGCCCATACCACTACGCAATCTTCGTCTCCATCATTAAACGATGCATGCGCTTCTCCTGCTGGGATCAATGTTGCATCTCCTACTGAAACACGATGTTCGGTTTCGCCAATTGTAACCACCATCGCACCACTTACTACGATACAATATTCGTCTTCATCATGCGGTGTTAGACCCTCGATAGGAATGCGTATGCCAGGAGGAATGGTTACAATACCAAAGCGTGTTTTTCCCCCATCAATGGCATGAAATGGGAACATCGTCTTGAGAATTGCCCCTGATCCCCCCTCGGGTAACACCTTGTTCGCATAGGAAATAATCATGACAAACCTCCGTCATTTGATAGCTGCTCCATAGGTAATCCCACTCCAAAATGTATTCCATGCATGCAAAAGCTTCCTTTCAAATTTTTCTCCATCGTACAGAGACATTTCCATAAAGACGCCGTCCATCAAGCAATAAAAAGCATCGACCAAAACTTCAATGTCTATTTTGCGAATCACACCCTGCTCCATACCCTCCAAGAAAATAGCCTGCAAAACATTCGACAGTATTTCCTCTGTGACACTTAATTTTGTTTTTATTTGTTCTTCCAAACTAGGGGGAGGAAACAGAATCACTCTTCTATAAAAGGATATTTTATCTTTTTGCTGCTGATTGTACTGAAATGAACTCATAAGGACCCCGTACAACTTATCCTGTACAGAACTTACCTCGGACTTCGTAATGGCTCTAATGACATACAGATTGTATTCTTTTTGCGTTTCTTCAAAAATTTGCAGGAACAGTTCTTCCTTGTTCACAAAAAACGCATACATGGATGGTGTTTTTATTCCCACTTCGGTAGCGATCGCCGTTAAGGTGGCTCCCTCATAACCGTGAGTAGCAAAATGGACTAAGGCTACATTTTTAATTTTTTCTTTCGTTGTCATGAACTTTACCACCTAACTAGTTATCATAAAAAACGATGTAGGAAGAACTCGGTTACGGATTTAACTTCCTTACTAAAAGTAGCAATCTGCTTTAAATCATGAATGAGTTTTTCCCGTTCGTTAAAACTGTCTACGATCATACGCATTTTCTGTTGCTGTTCATCTACTACTCCTTCTTGGATCCTCACCATTATTTGCTCCATCTTTTGACGTCCTATTTCTAATTCTACATTCTTCTCAATCGTTTCCTTCTTTTTTCTCTGTGAATGAACATCAGCCATCTCAAAATAGAGAGACGGCTGATGCCTATAGGGTTATTCCAAAATCACATTCTCCGTTTCACGCAAGAAGAGTGAAGAGATGCACGTAACGACAAGGAACAAGGAAATAAACGATACGATTGCCACAAAGCTCAAATTTGCCGTTAACATCGCTCCGATTATACCCGGCGCAACTGCGCTGGCTATGTTTTGGGCTGTTAGTCCCCATGCTACGCTGACTCCCCGAACATCAGTTGGATACATTTCTCCCGACCAAGTATTCCATACACCCCAAGCCCCTAAGCTAAAAAAGTAATAGACGAAGTTCCAGATGTACATTTCCACAACGGAATTCGAGGTAGCGAATCCAAATCCTCCGATGGCAGCTAATAGGACAAACCAAAACACTACTTTCTTCCGTCCAAACCTTCCTGTAAGGGAGGCAGAGGCCATATACCCTGGAAACATGAATAGCGCAGTAATCGCCAAGAAGCCCAACCCTTGTGGTGTACTCAATCCCTTCTTTTCAAGCAAAAGCGGCAGCCATGAAAGCAATGCCCAGTACCCCCACGAGAAGCAGAAACTGAAAATCGTCATCCAGACGGTCATTTTTACATACTTTCGTTTGAAAAGCTCAAGGAAGGACCCTTCTTTCACGTCGGTGATTACCAATTGCACGTCATCTAATTCAGAATCTATTTTTCCACCAGACAGTTTCCTTATGACTTCTTTTGCCTCTTTCTGGCGACCTTTGCCGACAAGCCAATAGGGCGATTCTGGAATCGATAGTATCGCCAAAAACCAAAGCCCACCCAGAGAACTGATTCCTAGGATCCAGCGCCAACCGAGATCACCGAACAGATGTGTCACGCCTATAGCAAACAAGTAGCCGATTGGCATACCGGATGCCAGGTAGACAGCAGCTTTTCCCCTTACCTTAACAGGCAGCAACTCGGTAAAATAGGGAAAGGTGACTACCAATAACCCCGACAAAGCTACCCCCGATAAAAAACGCATCCACCATAAAATTTCGAAATTTACTGAGAATGAACTGAGTAGGGAGATCAGCGCATAGGATAATAAACTCCATATCGTTGTTCGTTTTCGACCGAACTTATCAACGAGCTTCCCCCACAGCAAACATCCTAAAATCATTCCCAATGGCGACGAACCAATCAAAGAACCGATTTGGACCTGTGTCAATTTTAACGATGCCCCGATAGAATCACCGATGAGGATGATGATCATCGATTCCCACATCTGAACAACGAATGAAATAAACAGTGCGATTCCTGCTTTCCAGTGCATGCGAGTCACCGGCATGTTTTGAAAAACTGCCCCTACCGGTACGTGGTTAGACCCCTGATCATTCTTTTGCAATTCGATCGACATGGTCTTCCTCCCCTAAATGAATGATTCTCACCCAAATTTGAAATGCCGCCATCCACTGTTCATACCTATCTATTCCCTTTTCGGTATTCCGCTGTCCCTTCCCAGTCGATATCTAGCGTTCCGGGCTTGCATACCACACCATAGTCAGTCCATGCTGTCTCTTCGGAAATGTACCCGTCCAGCACATCCTCAATTACCTTATAGGGATCCCTGTCAAAAGGATGACCGAAACCTCCACCTCCACCCGTTTTCACCGTGATCACATCGCCAAACGCTAGAGGCTTTGCATTCACTTTTAATACTTCCTCTTTTTCGTCGCCTCTTTGGACGACCACGCTAGGTGGCATGCCACTATTGCCTTCAAACAACCCCCAGGCAGGTGTTTTCGATCGCTCAAACCATGCGTACATAGAGGACTCCTCTGCAAGAACCTCGTATCCTCGAACGATTCCCAAACCGCCGCGATGGTATCCCGCACCTCCCGATTCCTCGCGCAGCCCATACATCGTAACCTTCATCGGGAATTTCGATTCAAACACCTCAATTGGCATGTTTTTGAAATCGCCGCACACATTGCATATCAAGCCGGATTGACCGTCGTTTTCATGAAATCCGCCCCAACCGCCTGCAGTAGCTTCGAAATTCAGGAAGGGAGCATTCGTTTTGGGATCGATGCCAGAGAATGCAATATTCATAGCATCTCCGTAATGAGCCGCTACGCTTTTTTCTTTCATTGCGGGAGAAAGCGCTTTGAAAATTAGATCCATCAAAAGTCCAAGCGGCGAATAGTAATAACCGCATGGGGCAGGCTCCTGTGCGTTAAAGATCGTATGAGACGGAGCAACGACATGTAAGGTTCTGAAATTCCCTCCCGTTACAGGAGAATCTGGATTGATTAAATTTTTAAAGGCAATACGGCATGCAGAAATGGTTTGAGCTAACCCGCAATTGATTGGCCCGCGCCGTTGTTCACTGGAACCTGTAAGGTCGATCGTAATGTCTTCCCCTTTTACCGTTACCTTCACTTTCACGAGTACGGGTTCATTCGAATTGCCGTCGTTATCCATGTACCCTTCCGCTTGATACTCCCCATCCTGAATCCTGCTAATGGCCTCCCGATCCATTCGCTCCGATTGGGCAATGATATCTTGGGCGCAGCGTTCTACCGTTTCCATACCAAATGTACGAATGATTTCCCGATACCGCTTTTCGCCGGTGCGGCAAGCAGCAATCTGCGCATGTAAGTCTCCAAGAGCTGCAACATGGGATCGGCAGTTTGTTACAAGCAAGTTGATGACGTCTTCCCTTGGTACACCAGCATCGTAAATTTTAGTCGGTGGAATTCTTAGTCCTTCTTGATAAATTTCGGTCGCGTCCATCGGTGTCCCTGGATCCTTTGCGCCAATATCGATCCAGTCCGCGCGATTCGCTGTAAAACCTACGAGCGTCTTCTCATAAAATATAGGAGAAATGACAGTCACATCGTTTAAATGTGTCCCTGCAATGTAGGAATCGTTCATGATGTAAATATCACCGGATCGATAGTTCTCCACGCCTCCAATCCTGTCTGTTACAGCTTTTATGCACTCATCCAGGTTCCCCAAAAAAAGCGGAAGACCAGCTGACTGCCCTAATAGCTCCGCATGCTGATTAAAAATACCAACACTGCAATCTTTCATTTCGTAAATAATGGGCGAATAGGCGCTGCGATATAAGCTTGTATTCATTTCTCCAGCAGCAGTAGTCAATGCACTTCGGATGATTTCCGTCGTAATGGGATTTTCTTGATTGGTATAGTTTCTTGCAGTAGTAGTCATCCTATTTCCTTTCTTGTTACTAGGATATTTTTGTGCATGTCAATCTCTACTACAAACCCGGATGGAACAACCGTAGTCGAGCTTGCGTCCTCAACGATTGCTGGACCTTCAAACTGGTGACCGTAATGGAGGGTTTGCGTTGTGTATACAGGTGTATCCTTCTCAATTCCATTCCAGATCGTTTTTTTCATGACGCGTTCTTTCGGTTCCGAGCCAGTCTGCTCACCTATTGCGGAGGTTGTTACTTTTTCCAAGAAGCCATATCCCGTAAAGCGCGCATTTACTACTTCTACTTTTCCGCTGGGATTGTTTTGACCATTGCGTGTACGATGCAGTTCATGGAACGAATTCATTAAGGGATAAGGATCAAAAGCATTCTCTCCAGACGCCTCTATCTCATAAGGAACGTTTATCGTATACTCCTGACCTACATAACGCATATCCACGGATCTGTTAAAAATCATGTCTTCAACCGCAATCTGTTGCTTTTCCAGTACAATTTTTGTTTCTTCCTCCATCTCTCGAAATGTTCGCTCGATATCTTCACGCTCAACGTCCTCGACCGGACTTACGAAGTGGCGAACGGTGTCGTATCTGATATCCGTTTGAAGCATGCCAAATGCCGAGAACGTTCCTGCGACAGAAGGGACGAGCACTTTATCAATTCCTAAAAGCTCCGCAATGAACAATGCATGCATCGGACCCGCCCCACCATACGCAACCATAACGAAATCACGCGGATCAATTCCTTTGCTGACAGTAATGGTTCGGATCGCATCAGCCATTTTTGCATTGGCTATTTTGCATATTCCCTCTGCTGTTTCGGTAACACTCAAACCGAGCTGGGAAGCAATCCTTTCGATAGCGAGATAAGCTGCTTCCTTATCGAGCTTCATCCCACCACCTAGAAAGCCATTTTCATCGATTCTGCCCAGCACGAGATTTGCATCTGTAACAGTAGGTTCGGTACCCCCTTTTCCATAGCATGCCGGCCCCGGATTTGAACCTGCGCTTTTGGGACCTACACGTAATCCACCTGCTTCAACATAGGCGATCGACCCTCCACCCGCTCCAATGGTATGGATATTCACCATGGGAGAAAGGATAGGGAATCCTTCCAGATTTGTTTCAACGGTTATATCAGGTTGTCCGTTTATGATAAGGCTTACGTCGAAGCTAGTACCGCCCAAATCGGCACAAATAATATTTTTATATCCCACTGAATCTGCTAAAGTAATGCTTCCTATCGCACCTCCAACAGGGCCAGACAAAAGGGTCTGAATCGGGAGGTCCTTTGCAATATCTGAAGTCATCACTCCCCCGTTGGATTGCATAATATAAAGGCTGTTACCCAATCCCCTATTTGCAGTTTCCTTCTCCAGAATACTTAAATAGTTTTTGACGATTGGAGCCACGTAGGCGTTAATGACGGTCGTACTTGTGCGTTCATATTCACGCCATTCGCGTGCGATTTCGTGGGAGAGCGAGACTGCGATCTCTGGTGCCTTGCTTTGGAATGCCTTTCTAATCACCACTTCATGTTCCGGATTTTTATAGGCATGAAGCAAACATACCGCAACAGACTGATATCCTTTTTCCTTCACCTGTGCAATGACTCGTTCCACAGAGGTCATGTCGATCACTTTTGAGCTGGTTCCGTCTGCCATGATCCTCTCAGAGATTTCAAACGTGTCTCTACGTTTCAGGAGCGGTTCTGTCTTCCTGTACTTAATGTTGTACATGTCCAGCCTATTTCCGCGTCCAAGCTCATAGATATCTTTGAACCCTTCCGTAACGAGCAGAGCTACACCAGCACCTCTCCTCTCCAGAAATGCATTCAGCCCAGATGTGGTACCGTGCACAAAATAATCAATCTGGCTAAAATCACTAACAAACTTACTAACGCCCTCCAACACTCCTCTGGCCAAATTATCTGTAGTTGTGAGGATCTTAGTGGTGTGATAAACCCCGTCCGCTTTATCAAACAAGACCAGGTCTGTAAAAGTACCTCCGATGTCAACGGACAAACGATATCGTTTCAAATATTCCGCCCTCTTTCTTATGAAATTGGAAACAACCATTTTCCAGGACCTTTCTCAACGCACCTATCAGAACCACTTTTCAACCTAATAAACTTTAGGTAAAATACTATTACCCAAAAGTAAAATACACAATATCAGGCAAACTAAACGTCTCCTTTCCTCTTTTCATTAAAAAATCTAACTAATTTGAATTAGGTAGAGTATAACTTTTCCGAATATTTAATTCAATATAAAGTTTTATTTTTTCTAGCACTTTTACTAGAAGGGAATCATGTTGAGTCACAGCCAATCCACATACTCACTATTGCTGCATAGCAAAAAAGCTCACAGAAACCTTACCGTGAGCTTTTTGGTAGCCATTTGTTGCGCCTTTAAAAACGTTTTTGTCGCGCGCTTGATCAACAAGTCATTTCCAGACAAAAAAATAGGCGGCAGATCGCCACCTAAAAATCAGGTATATGGTAAACCCGGGGAGGGAAGTAGAGGAGTACAAACGAACAAGTTGGCTTCTTGTCGTCAATGCTCGATTACTCGATAACAGTTACTGTACAGCTACAATCATGCTGCGTTATTGCTTCGGTGCGTCAGTCGTGCTGGACTGGTCAGAAGAACCGCTGTTCTCTGTACCAGCTGCTCCGGATGCATCTGTGGAGCCTGCGTCAGTCTTGGTGTCTGTGCTGCTGTCACTCGATGTAGTGGAATCGGATGACGTGCTGGAGCTGTCAGACGAACCAGCGGTACCGGCTTCAGAGCCGCTTGTTGCTGCATCAGGTGTAGATTGATCTTGGGAAACCGAGCTATCGGTCGATTCACTAGTCGTGTTGGTGGAGCTCTCCGGTGTAGTTGCGGCGCCCCCCTCTTGTTGTGTCGCAGGTTCTGGAGTGCCCGTATTGCTGGAGCAGGCAACCAAGCTACCTGACAGGAGCAATGCGACAGCTGCGATGGAAACCCATCTCTTATTCATGTTCATTCCCCTTTCATTTCCTTGGTGTCGTGACTCTCTCTCGGCCACAACTACATACTACAGGCGAAAGATAACCATTCTGTGAGGAAAGTGGGAAAAAAGCATGATCAAAAGATGAAAAAAGTATGACCATCCTGTCAAAGGCGCAACGGCAAGCAATCTTACGTCGTTTGGCGATAGCTCGCGACAGTCGGCAGCCAGACGGTAAACGTACTTCCCTCGCCCAGCTCGCTCTCGACCTTCCATTTGCCGTCGTGCAGCTCTACCAGTTCCTTGACGATTGCGAGGCCCAAGCCGGTTCCCTTGTTGTTTTTGGAGCGCCCTCGATCGACTTTAAAGAAGCGTTCCCAGATTCGATGCACGTCGTCCTGGGAGATCCCGATCCCCGTATCTGCCACCTGGATCCGGACATAGGCTTCCTCTGCTTGTGCACGTATGCGAATCTCTCCTTGCTCCGTGAACTTCACCGCGTTTTTTACGAAGTTTTTCAGAATTTGGGCGACCCGATCCCGATCCGCGTAGATTTTCGGAAGCTCATCAGGAAGCTCCACATGAAGCGCAATCCCCTTCTCTTCCGTCTCTGCCCGAAATGCAAACGCCACCTTGCTGATGACCTCTCCCACATCGACGGGGAACTTCGCCAAATTGATTTCATTATTCTCCAGCTTCATCAGATCCATCAGGTCATCGACAAGCCGGTTGACCTGCATCGTTTCCGAATACATCACGGCGTAATATTTCTGCCGTGCCTCTTCCTCCTCGACCAAACCGTCCTGGAGCGCCTCCAGAAAGCCCTGTATGGCCGTGAGAGGCGTTCGCAGCTCATGGGACACGTTTGCGAGAAAATCGTTGCGCACCTGCTCCAGATGGTGCCGCTCTTGTTCGACCTTCTCCAGCTTTTCTGCCATCGTATTGATCGTCCGCGCCACATCGCCGATCTCGTCGGAGGTATCGACATGGACCCGCTCTGCATAATTCCCTCGCCCAATCTCTGCCGCAGTCCGCTCAATCGTCCGCAGCGGGCGGGAAATCGACCAGGACAGGTAGGAAACCATCGCTGTGGAGAGCAGGACACCAAACAGCGTTGCCCACAGGATCGTCTCTCTCATCTGCCCGAAGGTTTTCTCAATTCCCTCGATAGGAGCATGCAGGATGATCCCGCCGTACACTTCCTCTCCCTCGCCCCACGGCACGGCTACAGAAAGCATCGGGTCTTCCAGTCCTTCGATTTGCAGCTCTGTGACCGCACTCTTCCCTTTGAGCACTTTGTCAGCAATCGATACAGCGATCGACTTGCCCGTAAATACTTCATCTTTCATCGAGGTCGCCACGATTTTCCCATCCTGGTCAAATAGCCAAATCCGGGTATCGAAGGCTTGATCCAGTGAGACCAGCTGATCGACCAGCCGTTTGTTTACTTTATCGTAGTCCTGAATCGCCACGTTAACCTTTTTGGCCATCCGCAGCATCTCTTCTTCCTTGGAATCGTAGATGTACTCGCGCGCAAAAAGCGAAATGAGCAGGCCGGAAATCCCTAGCCCGACAAGAACGGTAGCCAGAAAGCTGAACAGCAGACGGCGAAAAATGCTCTTCGATGTCCCTAGCATCAGGCTTCCACCCCGAACTTGTAGCCGATCCCCCAGACAGTATGAATGCATTCATACGGAAGCTTATCCAGGCGCTGCCGGATCTTTTTGATGTGGACATCGATCGTACGCACGTCTCCGAAATAGTCAAAGCCCCATACCAGCTCAAGCAGCTGCTCACGTGAGAACACGCTGCCTGGAGACTTCGCCATCTGGACAAGCAGATCGAACTCCTTGGGTCGGAAGCTGACTTTCTCTCCTGCGGCAACGACCTCCCGCTTATCCAGATCGATTGTCAGCTGATCAAACGTCAGCGGGTTCGCGACATCCTCTACCGCTTTTGCTTTGGGCTGCATTCGCCGCAAAATAGCTCGAATCCGCGCCACCAACTCGCGCGGACTAAAAGGTTTCGTTACATAATCATCCGCGCCGAGCTCCAGCCCGAGTACGCGATCAAATTCTTCGTCTTTTGCTGTCAGCATGATAATCGGTGTATCCCACTTCTTGCGGATCTCCCTGCATGCCTCAAATCCATCCATCTGCGGCATCATCACGTCCAGAATGACCATATCCGGCGCTTCTTTTTCCATCAGCTCAATGGCTTGCTTTCCGTCTCCCGCGACGACGAGATCGATTTGCTGCTTCGAAAAGTACAAGCTTATAATTTCTCGTACATTCGGATCGTCGTCCGCTACCAAAACTTTTGTTTGTGCCAATGCCAACAACCTCCCTTCAGGCAGGCTTTTACCTATGGTATCACAGATGCAAGAGATTGTGGACAGATGGAAGACCTAGCCAGCTGGAACTAGAAGGAAGCTCTTCCGTTAATCGACTTCTTTGCGATCCGTCTCAGCTGCATGCCAGAAAATGAATGGGATAGAAAAAAGCCGGGCGCAAGGTCCCGACTTCTGCTTGTTTTCCTCGCTAGAGGTTTGCTTTTACGTATTGCTCGGTTTCTCCTGATATGCCTTCTGTTCTCCTTTGCGCTTCGGACGCAGGCTTCCCCACAAATAGCCCAGCAGTGCACCGGCAATCGCAGGAAGCAGCCAACCGATACCTTCCTTATACAACGGCAAATTCCCGTATACATCGGTGATATTTTCAACCGGCAAGCCGATGAGAGCAGCACCATCGATCAGGCTGATGGCCGCAGTTACCACGATCGCACCAATATAGACAGAAGAGTAGCCTCGAAACAGCTTGTGGGCAAAAGACAGGAGCATCAGCACGATGCCGATTGGATAGATCGCCATCAGTACCGGAACGGAAAATGCGATCAGCTGCGTCAAGCCGACGTTGGCTACTGCCGCGCTGAACACGCTGATAATCGCTGCCATAGTCTTGTAAGAAACCCCGGGAATCTTCTCCGAGAAGAAGCTGCCGCATGCCGATACCAGACCAACCGATGTCGTCAAGCAAGCCAGCATGACTGCCAAGCCCAACAGCATGGAGCCAAGCGGTCCAAACAGATGCTGCACGACGCCAGTCAGAATCTGTCCGCCATTTTCGGAATGCCCCAAGGCAAAGCTGGTAGCCCCCATATAGCTCAGGGCGAGATAAACCAAGCCGAGGCCGATCGCTGCGATAATGGCAGCCTTAATCGTAGATTTTGTGATTTTCTTCGGATCTGTGACCCCTACAGCCTGTACGGATGTGGTCACCACGATTCCGAAAACCATCGCTGCCAGAGCATCCAGCGTCAAATAGCCTTCCAAAAAGCCCTTGATGAACGGTGATTCCTGATACGCACCTGTCGGCTGCCCCATTTCCCCGATCGGATTCAGCAGGGTCCCGACGTACATGACGCCAATAATGATCAGCAAGGCTGGCGTCAAGATTTTCCCGATCCGGTCAACCAGCTTGGACGGATTCAGGCAGAGCCAATAGGTCAAGGCAAAATAGATAATCGTGGTAATGAACAGCGGTACCCAGCTTCCTTTTGCCGAATCAGGTAAAAACGGCAGGATGGCCATTTCAAACGTTACAGTCCCTGTACGCGGAATCGCCATAAACGGACCAATGGCCAAATAAACAATAAACGTAAAGACGACTGCAAAGAGAGGATGCACTCTTCCTGCCAGCGTCTGCAGATTTCCTCCACCGTATGCTACTGCGATGACTCCCAGCAATGGCAAGCCTACACCCGTCGTGATAAAGCCCAGCATCGCTGTCCATACATCCGTACCTGCCGCTTGTCCCAAGGCAGGTGGAAAAATCATATTGCCCGCTCCGAAGAACAGGGCAAACAGCATGAGTCCCACAGTGATGGTCTCTCTCGTTGATAATTCTCTCATGTTGTTCCCCTTTAATATTTTATTATTTTTAAATTTTATTTATTATAGCTTAAATTTTCGCGCAACTACAACCTTCTTTTTATTCGAAGTTATTGGAAACATTCCCGTTCTAGGATTAGTATTTGTACTTGTCCAGCTTTCCATTCCAGCTGCCAGACCTTGAGGGGGAGAAGGCATAATGCTAGTCTGCCCGTTACTCCCAGGTCTCCTTTCTTCTGACAGCTCCGACCGCTTCCCATATGTATAACGAATAGACGCTGCGCCAAGGCCGCCAGTCTTCCCCAATCCGGCGAATTTCCTTTTCATCCGGTTTTTCTGCCAGCTCATAGACCATCTGCAGTCCGTTTCGCAGACCGATATCTGCTGCCGGGAGCAGGTCAGGACGTCCCATGCCAAACATCATCAGGCACTCGACTGTCCATCGCCCAATCCCTCTTAGCGCGGTCAGATGCTCGATGATCTCATCGTCCTCCATCTGCCAGAGCCGATCCAAATCGACCGTTCCGTTGACAATGGCACGAGCGTAATCGATGATGTATTCCGCTTTTCGCTGACTGAATTGCAGGGGACGCAAATCCGCCGGCTCCAGTCTGGCGACAGCCTCCTCTGTCGGAAACGCCATAAACTTATGCCCTGTTTCATCCACCATCACATCTCCAGCCAGCTCCATTAACCGCTGCGTCAGAGAGGCGGCAAACGCCAGATTAATCTGCTGCCCGATGATCGTCTTTACCATCGACTGAAACAAGTCAGAGTCGAGCATCAGGCGCAGTCCACGAAATCGTTCGGTCAAAATCACCATAGGCTGCTGCTGGCGCATATGCTCATAAATGGGATTCAGGTCGAGGTCGGCACTAAACACATGCCGGATCGTTTTTTCCAAGAGCTGCTGCTCCGACACAGACAGAGTCGCCTCGGTATGCAAACGAATGAAGGGCTGCTCCATCGTGCCTGCAAATTGAAGACTTACTAATATCGGACGTGTCCCTACCCGAAATACCCGACGCAAAGTGCTTTCCTGCACATCGACTAACAGCTGCGGGTCCGGATGCGTCTCCAACCGGCGCAACAGACGCTCAAACGAATACGGGGGAGTAAGCGAGATGACAGACGAATACACGAGCATCTCTCCATTCTTTATATGATGGTTCGCCATTACCATATCCTACTAAGATAACACAAAACACCTCCGGACTCATCCGAAGGTGTTCAATCTTCATTTCACGATCTTGCTGTTTTACTTGGTAAACATCCCTTTGAGGACGAACTTCACGTTTGCCGGGCTTTCCGCCAGACGACGCATGAAGTAGCCGTACCAGTCGTTGCCGTATGGTACATAGACACGCATTTTGTAGCCTTCGCGAGCCAGATCGATCTGCGACTGACTGCGGATCCCGTAGAGCATCTGGAATTCAAACTGTGTGCGCGGGATGTTTTGCTCCTTCACCAGCTTTTTCACATACTCGATGATCGCATCGTCATGGGAAGCAACCGCTGCATAGCCGCCGTTTAGCAAATGCTGCTTGATGATTTTTTTGTAGTTTTCATCTACATCTGCCTTGTTCGGGTAAGCGACTTCAGGGGATTCCTTGTACGCGCCTTTTACCAGACGGAAGTTGACTTTTTTGTCTTTCAGACTGTCGATGTCGTCGGATGCCTTGTACAGGTATGCCTGGATTACGGTCCCTACGTTATCATAGTCCTCCAGCAGCTCGTTCAAAATTTCCATCGTTACGTGATTGTGCGCGTAGTCTTCCATGTCGATGCGAACGAAGATGTTTCCGTTCGCCTTCGCAGCATCCAGAATGCGGCGCATATTCTGCATGCACAGCTCGCGGCTGATGTCGAGACCGAGCGAGGTCATTTTCAGCGACAGGTTGCAATCCACACCGGATTCATGAATCGCCTCAAGCGTCTTGATGCAGTAATCGGCCGATTCGTTTGCTTCCTCTACGCTAAAAACGAATTCACCCAGGTGGTCCAACGTGCAGACGAGTCCCTTTTGGTTCAGGTCGCGAACAGCGCGGATTGCCTCAGCGATGGTCTCCCCGGATACAAAACGGTTCGCCCCAAAGCGCAGGCCCCATTTTTTTGCGGCATTGTTCAGTGCTTGGTTTTTGGATAAGAATAGAAAAAAGTCCTTCATAGCTTGTTCCATCGTTGACTGTCTCCTCCTCAACGTACTCTGCGTCTTTATTCCTGCATGAATCATGCCAAAGCATTCTTCGGCTCTAGGTCTCATGATTGATGCCGGGAGTCAGAGCAAGGAACGTACATTTTATACACTTCTGTACATATCGTGTTTATTCTTGTACACTTTTGAATAGATGTTCCTCTGTGCACGGCATAAAAAAACTCACTATTAGTGTGGTTAGGAAGTGATGATTTGAAACCCTTATTTTCACTGGATAGTGTTGTCCTCTCCCTCACTGTACCCGTCAGCCCTGATGAGATCAGCATACGCGCTGGCGAAAGTGAAGGTGTTTGGCAGCACGATGGGCATACCACCAAGATGCTTGTGGTCGCAGAAACAGCCACGCTGACAGAGGTCACCAAGCTGCTCCGCCATCACTTGACGGAAACGTCCATACCAGGTGTTGTCACTGTCGATGAAGCGGGGAAGCCAACCGGCATGATTGCCCCGGACCAGTTATTTTCAACCTATCTCACCCTGATCCAAAACCAGTCCGTGCTGCTGCGCACCCTAATGGATACGATGAGTGAGGCGACGACGATCGTGGATTCCCGCAACGTTGTGCAGCACTGGAACCGGGCAGCGGAAACGATCTATGAAATTGACCGGGCTCAGGTGATCGGCACCTCCCTGGATCAGCACTTCGCTAGCGAATCCATCCGCCTGCTGGACGCCTTGAAGCAAGGAACGTCCGTACAGCGTGTCTACCACATCCCACGTCCGGACAGCCACGTCTTGATCAACGCCGCTCCGATTCGGCTGGAGGGCGATATCATTGGGGCCATTTCCATCGAGCAGGACATCACGGAGCTCGTGCGACTGAACGAGCAGCTTTCCCATACCACCGCCCATCTGCATACCCTGCAGCAGGAAATGAGCCGCTTTCAGGCGGGAGACGACCCGTTTTATGCCATCAAAGGCCATTCCGCTTCTATCCATTCCGCCATCCTCTCCGCCCGGAAAGTAGCGCAGACAGATGCAACTGTCCTCATCTACGGGGAGAGCGGTGTGGGCAAAGAGCTGTTTGCCAAAGCCATCCACCAAGCCAGCCGGCGTCGGGAAAAGCCGTTTATCGCCATCAACTGCGGTGCGATTCCCGCCGCTCTGTTCGAAAGTGAGCTGTTTGGCTATCAAGGTGGAGCGTTCACTGGAGCTGAAAAAAAAGGGAAGCCCGGAAAGCTGGAGCTAGCTCATGGGGGGACGTTGTTCCTCGACGAAATCGGCGAGCTGCCTTTGGAGCTGCAGGTCAAGCTGCTTCGCGCCCTGCAGGAGCGTCAGTTCTATCGCGTCGGTGGAACAGAGCCCATCACGGTCAATACCCGGATCGTTGCGGCTACCAACCGCCAGCTGGAACAAATGATCGCAGACGGACGCTTCCGTGAAGACTTGTACTATCGGCTCAACGTATTTTCGCTGGAAATCCCGCCTTTGCGCGAACGCCCCGAAGACTTGCCTGAGCTGGTGCAGATATTCATTCAGGAATATTCCGTCGTCCATGAACAGACTGTCCCGCGAATCGCCCCTGAGGTCATGCAGGCCCTGTCTGACTACAGCTGGCCCGGAAACATCCGTCAGCTGCGCAATGTCATCGAGCGCCTGTCCATTTTGCAGGAAAACGGGGTCATTCAGCCGGAGCATCTGCCCTCTACGATTCGCTCTCAGCACACCGTCGAAGCGGTTCCTGCCTATGCGCCGCCCGTCCAGCCTCGTCCGATGCCGCAGCCGTTGTACGCTCCTGCACCAGGTTTGGCAGGCACGGAAAAAGAGCGGATCACAGCTGCACTGGAGCGTACGTACGGCAACAAAAAAGCGGCTGCCGAGCTTCTTGGCATTTCGCGCGGGACGCTGTACAACAAGATGAAAAAATACGGCTTGCGTGAGGAGTCGTTTCGATGGGAATAATTTCATGGTCTGACGAGCTGTTTCAAGTCCATTATGCCGATGAGACGATTACGCTCCTGCCCAAGGAGTATGCCTTGTTTCACTAC
Source organism: Brevibacillus nitrificans (assembly GCF_003710965.1). NCBI lineage: Bacteria > Bacillati > Bacillota > Bacilli > Caryophanales > Paenibacillaceae > Brevibacillus > Brevibacillus nitrificans. Next base: position 124,306 of record NZ_RHHU01000011.1, read on the forward strand.
CTGTTCACGTGGAAAAACCGGACGTTCAGCCGAGAAGAGCTGCTCGATCGCGTCTGGCCGTTGGAGGACCCGACCGATCGGACTGTCGATGATCACATTTACCGGTTGCGCCGAAAGCTACAAAAGTGGTCTCCTTTATTTACCATCGATACGGTGCGGGGAGTTGGATATCGCTTGACGTGGAAGCAGCATCAGCCTCCCCAGCCCTCGGTGCTCAACCATGAGTTTGCAGATACGATCCGCAGCTTGATGGAGACCTACCACGGCATGGGAATGGGTGCAGCCATGCAGACACTGCAAGCCAATCAGGAAGTGCTCGGTTTTTCCTTGGACCCTTTTTACGAGATGTACCTGCATTTTATTCGCGGTGATTTTCCGTGGTTTGTGGAAAATACGTCTTTTTCCTTACCGGAGCGGCTTTTTTATCTTTTTCATATTTACTACATGGCAGAGACAGAGATGGAAAAAACCGTGCACTTGTTAAAACGGGTAGAAGCGTATGCTGGACAGATGCCCCCCACATTTCGCGATGAGGTGCAAATTACAGCCGTCGCAGTCTTTGCGCTGGCAGGACTGCGGAAAGAAGCGGAAGAACAGCTTGTAGTGGCAAGGCAGGTGGTTGCCAGCATGGAATCCAAAAGCTTCACCCTGTTTCTGCACGCCCAGCAAGTGCTGCTCGCTCTTGTGTCCAATCGGCCGGAAGAAGCGGAGGAGCTGATTTTGCACGCTGCGGCGAACCTGCAGCTGGTGCCTATGCAGCGGGAGCTAGGCAGCTTCATCGTTTATCGGGGAATCTGTCTTTACATGCGGGGGGACCGCGCAAAAGCTCGCCAGCAAATTGACGAAGGCGTAGAGATTATCCGTGCCACCAAATTTATTCCCCATCTCATCTATGCGGTGAAGACCGTTCACTTTTTCCTTCTCACTCATCCCTATGATGAAGAATGGCTGCGAAAATACTCGAAGCTGTGGGAAGAGCTGAACCGTGAATATGCCCTGGAACGTTTGAAGAAATCGATCCTCTCCGCCCTTTCTTAAGCCCTTTGATATTCCTCTGACAATTCTCCCGTATCCTCAAAAGGAATAGTTGGTTGGAGGGATCAGATTGCTTAGAGAAAACAAAACCTTTCGCATCTTGTTTTTTGCCTATGGGCTGTCTACATTAGGGGACTGGTTTGATTTTATTGCCGTATCCATCTTGCTGGGGTTTGTCTGGAAGGCAGACCCGATGACCATGGCGCTCTTGCCTATCGCCTATGCGGTGCCGGGCATTCTTTTGGGGCAGTTTGCCGGGGTGCTTGCTGATCGGGTAAACAAGGTCAAGATGATCATCGTCATGAACCTCATTCAGGCAGGCACTACCCTGCTTTTGCTCGCCATGCCCAATCCTTTGTGGTTTTTAGTGGTAATCGCCCTGCGGTCCTGCGCTTCTGTCTTTAACGATCCTGCCCAGCAAACGTTGACTCGGCAGGTCGTTTGCGAGCATCAGCTCCTGCAGGCCTCCTCCTTAAACGGTGCCGTCTTCCAAATGGGCAAACTGATCGGGCCGCTGCTCGGTGGAATGGTCGCTGCCTTCTTTGCTCCTGCGATCTGTCTGATGGTCAACGCCTGCAGCTTCTTGCTCTCTACGGTGCTCCTGCTACCCATACGGCATGTAGATAAGAAGCCCGCTGCTGCCAAGACGGAGACTCGTGAAAAAGCGCTTCCGTTTCACCTGGCCTGGAAGGAAGGCTGGGGAATCTTTTTTCAAAACCGCGTCCTGCTGTTTAGCACGATCTTTTCGCTTTTTGCCATGATGACCATCCAGCTTGCCGATGCACAGCTGCCCGTGATCTTTCGGGATAAGGTACCTCTTCACCCCGAAATGGTCGGGTACTCGGTGAGTGTGATTGGTCTGGGTGCTTTGCTTACCGTAACCTGGCTCCATCGCCAAAAGGAGCTGCGATCTTACGGCTGGGTCTTGGGCGGCGGTGTCTTTCTGATCGGCATCGGCTTTACCTGGATCGCCCTGTATCAGCCGGAAACCAGTCGCTTCTGGCTGCTCGCCGCTTCGCTGTTTGCTGGTGTCGGGACAGGGCTGACCACTGTCGGTTCGAACTACCTGGTACAAAAAGAAACACCCAAGGAGGCCTTGGGCAGAGTCCGCGGCATTATCGACTCCCTCACAAGCATGACGTTCATCGTCGCTCCGCTCTTGGGAGGCTGGCTTATGACCGTATGGGGGTCCAGCCTGGCGTTTCTATGGGTCGGCTCGGGGATTGTGTCGATTGGTTTATTCGCACTTCTGCTCCAGCGTTTTATCTGGGGCAATCAGAAGGCGAACGCTACGGTTGTTTCGGAGCAAGCTGGATAATGCGATCGTCCTCATCAAGTGGCGTACCGCGACCGTCACGGTTATTCGTCAAAAGATAGAGAGTGCCGTCTTTGGCTTCAAACACATCGCGCAGCCGTCCATACTTTCCTTGCCAGAGCACGGCTGTTTCCTTTACTTGATCCGGTTGTTCGGCGTCCAGCGTGATCTTTTGCAGCTGCATTCCCCGCAGATGGGCGACAAGCAGCTGATTCGCCCAGGGACCTTTCGTAATAAAGCTCATGCCCGATGGCGCCCATGTGGTTTCCGCGCTGTGCAGGATCGGCGCGGTCATGCCTTCTTTTTGCTGGTCACCCTGAATGACTGGCCAGCCGTAGTTGGCTCCACTCTGGATTCGGTTGATTTCATCGTGCGCCGATTGCCCATGCTCGGTGCTGTACAAGAAGCCGTTTGCCGGATTCCAGGCGAGTCCTTGTGGATTACGGTGCCCCCAGCTGTATACGGGAGAGCCAGGAAACGGGTTATCGGCTGGAATTGTGCCGTCCAGTCGGATTCGCAGAATTTTTCCGGCGAGGCTACTGCGGTCTTGAGCGAGCTGTGGTACCCGTGCATCTCCTGTCGTGATGTACAGCAGGTGATCGGGGCCTATTTTCACACGCCCTCCGTTATGAATGCCGCTTCCCGGAATTTTATCCAGCAGCACTTTGTCGATCCCAGCCCGGTTGTTTTCTTCACGCAAACGCAAAACCCGATTGTATACCTGATCTCCCTCCACGTATGTATGGTAGACGTACAGGTAGTGATTCACGGTAAACTGCGGATCGAGTGCGAGACCCAAAAGCCCGCCTTCTCCTTCGCTAATAAACGGAGCCGGGAACGAAATCAGTGGCTCGGAGCGCAGCTTCCCCTCCTGAATCACCCGCACTCTCCCTGGCCTTTCAGTGAAAAATATTCGACCGTCTGCAGCCACATCCATGGCCCAAGGCACATCCAGATGATCGGCAACGACTTTGGTGTCATAGGGAAATGCCTGCTCTGGCTCCAACACGACAGGTCTTTCGGTGTCCATGGCCTCGCAAGCCGCGACCGGCACCAAGATGACGAGCATAGCTAAACTGGCGACCCATTTTTTCCACATCCTAAGCCTTCCTCCCTTCACGACCTTCCCAGTAGGATTCCGGCAGCATTTTCCGCCCAAAGAAATGCTCCATCTCCGGAAGAATCCACTGGTCCAGCTGCTCCTGACTTCCTGCTTCGACGAGCCGATTCACCAGAATATCGTGCCAGATATAGTCCTCCAGCAAAAAGATATGGACCGGATCGTCCGTGTAATAGGCATTGCCTTTTCGCTCAGCGGAATGTCCGTACATCAGCTCCTTGCCATCCACCGCCAGCACGAACCAGCGCTCCTCTGTCTTTTTGTTGATGTACTCGTTAATCCGGTGCTTGTACAAGCCTTCCAGCGGTTGCTCCACATCAAACAGAATGCCTTTGATCGCACAGCCCTTCTTTTCCTTTTCGAGAAGATCCGGCAGCAATTTTTCGTACATCGGCTCCCACATGGACAGCACCACTTGCTCCTTCGCCCGCCGGATCATGATACGGCAAAAGGACAGAACGTTTTCTTCCCCCCGTACCGTCGTGAGGGAAACTTCTGTTTTCGCCTCCCGCTTCTCCAAGGAACGCAGCTCTTCGCCGACCTGACTCCACGATTCCTCGAAGGTTCGCTTGGCTTGTTCGAGAAACACATCGACAGGCAGCGGCGAATAGCTCTTCGTTCCATCTGCAGCTTCTTCCAGCAAGACGAGACCTCGCTTCACGAGTGTCTCCAAAGTATCGTAGATTCGCGCACGCGGGATTCCCGATTCCTTGCTGATTTGATACGCATTGGAGGTACCCAGGCCAACCAGCGCCGTGTACGCCTTTGCTTCATATTGATTAAACCCGAACAGCTGCAGTTGTTCCCATAACGTACTCAACGTCATTTCTCCTTTTTTCCCCAAATACGACTAGCCTGCCCCTCCGTTAGGGCAAGTGATTCATGACCAGCATCAGAGTGAATGGACTCAAGAGTGTCGTCAGCAAAATGACCATCGCCAGAGCGGATGTATCCCGCTCCTGATCCTTTGCCAGCAGAAGCAGATTCAGCGAAGTTGGCATTCCGAACATGAGAATCATGACCCCTTGCTCTACCGGATCCACCGTCATCCAAAGCGCCAGCGGCCATGCGACCAGTACAGGCAACACAAGCTTTAGCACACTCACCTTCGCCGCATCCCACAGCTCGGAGCGCTCGTAGCGATTTTTGCGCATTTCCGCTCCTGTCAGCAGCAGGGTCAAAGGCAGTGTCGCGCTTGCAGCCAAATTCAGAAAAGCGTCCAGCGAGTCTGGCATGCGCAAGTCCATCCACCGCCAGATCAACCCAGCACCGACTGCATACAGGTACGGATTTTGAAAGATCCGCTTGATCCGCGCCTGCCACTGCTGCTCATCGCCTACCTGTGAAAAGCCGAAAATCGCCATGTACAGATTAAATGCCAAGGACACGGCTACTGCATAAGGAACAGCATGCTCTCCAACGGCATAGCGGATCACGGCCAGCCCAAAATACCCGACGTTTGCCAGTGTCGCGGCCAATACGTTCCATTTCAGCATCTCTTGCTTCCAGCCCAAAAAACGTCCAACGACATACAGAAGAAGGACGTACACGATCAGGGTCGTCACGAAAAAATGAAGGACGATCATGGCGAGCGACTGAACGGAAACTCCCGTATGCACAAAAGACTGAAAGATCAGAATGGGAATGAGGTAATAAAGACAAAGCTTCGCCAACGAGCGATTTTGTTCCTCTTTGCGTTGTGCAAAATAGCCCAAAGCCATAAATCCAAAAACAACGACCATCGCCTGCAGCATACGAGCCCTCCTTTAGTAACTACTGTAATAGTAACTACACTTCCAAGAGAATTCAACGGGCAAACTGCGGTTTTGAGCAACAAAAAAATTGGCCCTCATCGAACCAATTCCGAAAATGGTCTATTCGATTGTCACCTTCCTGCGTTCCTCGATTTGCCGTTGCAGGATATATTTGCGCAAATTATGAAAATGACGTGCGTTGATTCCATTGATGGTACACCCAAACAGGTGGTTAGGTCCCACAATGCGCTCATGAATGATCTTCAGTTCCGCTTTGATGACACCGTCAGGACGATTTCTGCCGTACAGCTCTGCGGAAAAAACGATCGCTTGCTCCTCCGGAATGGATTTATCCGTTCGGAATGCCAGTCCGCCCAGGCTGAGGTTGACCAAATTCACCATTTGCGAGTATACGGAAAATAGCGAATCCGGCTCTTGAGATGGATATTGAATCCATCCCTTCATTTCCATATCAAACCTCGGGTAACGGCGTCTTTGCTCACGAAATTCGCTGGCAGTCGGCGAGTGAAACAGGAAGAGTCTATTCTTTTCCTTCGCGACGACTACCGCCTCGAAATTGCTGATCGTCTCGTAGTCACTCGTCATGAGGCAAGGGAGCTGATCTCCGACCGTCACATCCAGTAGACTCGGGAAAACAGCTTCGATCAGGTCCCCTTCTTCGTAGGTTACTTGGCCCTCTATCATCCGATTGTCTCTTTTGATTTGTAAAATGCTTTCCATCTGCGGTCTCCACCACTTCGCACAATATTTTACCGGGTTTTCAAATTCTTTACCTGGATGTTTTTCGCGGAAAATAAGGTATAATGGGAACATTGACAGATAGGAGGTTACAGTCCGATGAATCGTTATCAATTGGTAACATTGGCTTTGGCATTTTGCGTAACCGCCTGTCTCATCGGAGTTGGCATTGCCATTGGGGAAAAAAGCCCCTTAGGTATCCTTGGCTGTATCGTTGTTGCCTTCTCATTGATGGGATTTGGCTTTTCGTACAAGCGCAAGCACATGCGCTGACCCCTTCTCCGTTACCTTCTCACAAGCAAACTATTCACATAAAACAGCAGCGCCGGCAAACCTTTCGCCTGCTTTAACAGCTGTTTTGCAATGGTGTAAATATGTGGCTGGCTCCGGTTTACCTTGCGATCTGCCAGGTAAAATGCGATAAGCCCGTCCACGATCATACGGTGAAATGAAGGATTTGGCAAGCGTCTAACGCTTGCCTTTGCTTGTTTGATGAAATATTGCAGCCGATCCGTTGCGTCCCGTTCTGAGTCATAATAGCTGACAAAGTTTAAATCCCCGCCCAGTCTGTCTTCTTCCAGGTCAATCAAATAGTCAAGCAAGATATGCAGTCCACACATCCATGGAAAGTAGGCTTCGCTCACTTCCCGGATCTGTTCTTCTGACACGGCTTTCTGCGTCGCCAAGCAAAACAGAGCAAAAATCCCGATCGTAGAGCCAGTCACGGCTGCAAACTCCTGCCAATACAGCTCCCCGTACCGTTCCTTATACTTGTCCCACCACTTCAGCAGCTCCTCTTCCCGCAAATGCGGAGCGATGTGCTTGTACACCTGCAAATCGCTGTAGAGGCTGGAAAACTCCACTACCTTTTCTTGTATTTTATCATAGGCAGGCAACTTTCCCGCGTGTTTCTGACAGGTTTGAACCAAAGAAGCCAAATACCCGCCGTCATCCTTGTCTTCCCGATACAAATAGTAGTCGCGCAGAGGTGCTTCCGGTGTGAGTGCATCCTGCATGGATACATGCAATTGCCGAAAGTCCTGCGGATCCAGCGACGTGCTGCGATCGCACAGGTTGTCCAGGTAGTCGCTGATCGTCTGATAGGCGACAATCAACGGAACGATCGTCTCTACATACGGCACCACCTGAGCCGCATACACCGATCCTCCCTGACAGTGAAATTTCTTTGTATTCATACTGTCTAATGCCTGTTTCTTGAGCTCCGGATTGGGAATGGCCTCTGCTCGTTTCCGCCAAGCCGCAAACTCCCGTTCCAGAACAGGTTGAACATGGCGATAGACACGATATAGTAGCTGCCATGGATTACGCAGTTCGCTCACTTGCTTCCCTCCCAATACAACAATAGTGATATCTTACCACATTTGCTGCCCTGCTCCAAAAAGGCATTTGCATTTATCCAATCCTTCGCTTTGACTCCAAGTACAAGACGACCATAAACTTTTTGGTGTTAATCTTGGTAGCGGATAGTCCCGTTCTTTTCTGTGATTCCAGCTCCCGCATACGCTTGCGCACCTCCGTAAAGTCAAAGAACATCGTCGCATACGATTCGAATTTGGGATGGGCATAATCCGTAAGCCCGAGCGAGGCCAAGTGAGTCAGCGCCTGATAAATAGCACGTCGGACGCGCTGCTCGGCAGCCTTCATTTCTTTTTGGACAAGGGCGGAATCCTCTGTCCCGAGCTTGTTTGCCGCGACTTGCAGAAAAATCCCCTTTAATGAAGGAAAGCTTTCTTCTCCTGCTTTCTCTTTTTCCCACTTGTGCAGATATTCAACCATATCAAGCAAGTCCTTCGTTCCAGCTTCACTGATCATCCCCAATTCCGTTAACAAAAAACGCGCCGATGCCACCAGATTTCGCTCCGTATCCGTTTGTCCCCTTTGGCTGTGACCTGCCTGTCCGGACAGTACGTTTAAAGATCGCTGGATGCCTTCGATGGATCGCTGTAGCAGGATTTTCTCCCGCACCTTTCGCAGAACACTGATCACTTCAAACCGGTTTATCGGCTTCGTAATGTAGTACTCAATCCCTAGCGAATACGCCTCCGCGATCATATTTTTGGACTCGATTTGCGAGATCATGACGATTTTGCCGCTATACTCATTCAGATCGCGGATGGTCTCAATCCCGTCCCGGTTGGGCATGAGCAGATCAATCAAGAGGATATCCACTCGTTTCCACTCCAGAAAATCTCGGTCAATCTGCGAGCCGTCCTCCGCCTCCCCGCACACCTCTCCCAGGTCAGCATCTTCAATAAGCTGAGCAAGCATCGAGCGAACGGCCGGATCATCATCGGTAATAAAAAAACGCATACTTTCACCCTTTCTGGACGATGCTGGCGATTGGCAAACGTATGGTAAAATAAGTTTCCTTCTGTTCGCGCTTCTCCGTTATTTCAATGCTGCCCTCCAGGTTGTCGATGACTTCCTTTATATAGCATAGACCGATCCCCGTAGACGGCTTGCCGTACTCATCGTATTTGGTCGTAAAGCCAGGCATGAACAGCAGAGTCGTATCCTTCACCTGAATCCCGGGTCCATTGTCACCCACGGAAAATTGTATCCATTCGCGCGATTCTGACAATGAGGCTTGGATCGATACGCACCCTTTGTCCTTGATCGCCTCCACTGCATTGGCTGCCAGATTGTTTACCAGTGAGAGTGTCGTGTAAATATGGCATGCCAGGTACGGTATCGTGACATGGGATTCAAATCGTATCGTCTTGCCCAAAAGGCTCGCATACTTTTCATGCGCCCGAACGATGATCGAAATTAATTCTCCCAACGGCATGTAATCGCGTTCGTTTTCGTCTGAAATCAGTTTGGAAAGCCCTGCGTAAATGCGCTGGTTGTCCTTTTTCACTTCATGGACTTGTCCTGCGATCGACAGCGCTTGCTTGGAGTAGCGACCTGCCCATTCCTCTGGCACCTGTTCTTTTATGCTCCGGTACAGCTCGTAGCAGTCCCTCGTGATCTCCTCCACCTGATGCAGCGTCTTTTTTAAATGAACGGATTCCTCATACAAGTTGGAGACCAGCATCAGCATCCGCTCGTTTCGGTTTCGCTGCTGCTTCTCCAGCCATGTGGCTTGACGGAGCTGAATGATGTTAAAAAAGCTGAGTACGAAAAAGCTGCGAATGAGGGCGATCGCGACGATGGGTCCAATCACGGACCAATGCCCTACTGGTTCGATGGAGCGAAAGCGGACGCACAGCTCGACCAGATTGGCTCCGATCTCAGCCACCGTACCGAGCAAGCCTACCCAGAGGGGCAAATGGTGAAACAGATTCACACGGAGAAGAGAAAATAGTCCGGCAAATGTGGCGTAAAAGAAGAAAGCTGGTAAATGCAGGGAAAAGGAGCTTGCAAAATCAAAATCGTCCACGGACATCCAGTCAAGCCCGACTCGAAACAAAACGACAGTCATACCAGTCAATAAGCCTGCAAGAAACGAAGGCCGCAGCCAGAGCAGCAAGAAGAAAAAGGCTGTTGTACCAAAGCTGATCCGAAAGTCATCCTGAAACGGATGAAATTTCAGTTCACCTGCAATGGGTACGATGAGAAGCATGACAATGAGTATATAGAGGTTTTCTCTCATCGATGACCTCATGATCCCTCCATCCCAGAACGAGGAAATTTTTCCAAATACACTGACCATTATTTTACTATATTCTTTTATAGATTTTCGTAGTTTTTTATAGCTTCCTCCTTACAATTCCATGTGACAGTGTCCAGATCACCTCTGGCACTCTCTTTTTATCTTCGACATTTAGATAAGGGGGAATTTCCATGAAAAAACAAAGTCGTCTCCTCTCTCTGGCCCTGCTCCTGACCATGTCTCTGGTAACAGCCTGTGGAGGTGGAGGAAACGCAGCTCCAGGCGGGCAAGGCGGCGCTGCTGCTGGCAGCAACGACCCTTCTCAATTGATCGTCGCAACAGGTGGTACGGGTGGCACTTACTATCCGCTGGGCGGCGGAATGGCCGATCACATCACCAAAAACGCGGGTATAACGGCAACAGCGCAAGCTACCGGTGCTTCCGCTGAGAACATTCGCCTTTTGCGTGACAAAAAAGCAGATATCGCCTTTACCCAAAACGATATCGCTGAGTATGCAGCAAAAGGTACAAACATGTTTGAAAAAGACGGAAAAATCGAGGCATTTAAGGCTTTAGGTGCTCTTTATGATGAAACCATTCAGATCGTCGTTTCCTCTGACAGCAACATCAAGAGCGTAGCGGATCTGAAAGGCAAGCGCGTATCGGTTGGGGCACCGGGAAGTGGTACTGAGGTGAATGCGCAGCAAATCCTGGAAGCCTATGGTCTGAAATTTGAAGATACACAGCTGCAGCGCCTTTCCTTTGCGGACTCCGCGAAAGCCATCCAAGACGGCCAACTGGATGCAGCCTTCCAAACAGCAGGTACACCAACCGCTGCAATCACGGAGCTTGCTGCGACTACAGGTGTAAAAATCATTCCGATTGAAGCTGACAAAATTGATGCCATTATTGCCAAATATCCGTTCTATGTAAAAACAACGGTACCGGCTAACACCTATCAAACTGTTCCAGAAGAGGTTACCACAGTTTCTGTAAAATCGATGCTGGTCGTTCGCGCTGATCTGAGCGAGGATCTCGTCTACAAAATCACAAAGGCTATCTTTGAAAACACTGACAAGCTTGGACATGCGAAAGCAAAAGAAATCAAGATGGATAGCGTACTGGCTGGTGTAAGCCTCCCTGTGCATCCAGGAGCGAAAAAATTCTTCGATGAAAAAGGCGTTAAATAGGCCTCGATGTCTATGTCATTACAGAAAGGGCGGACCGGGTTCCGCCTTTTCTCCTTACTGCTTCTGCTTGCAGCGGTCACTCTTTTTTGCTTCATCCCAGTAATCCCTTCCTTGGTCATTCGCGATACGCTGTCCCATGAGCTCATGTGGAGCCGCAGCATCACAGCCGATACTTCGTTTGGCATTCGTTGGACTCATTCCATTCATCGCTCTTTAATCGAAGAGCAGTACCGCATCCAGAGCGGGCAGATCGTTTTGTCGGAAATGTCCTTCCATGACTACGGCATCGGCATGGAAAACGAGTTGTCCCCAGGTGAAGAATTAGTCATCTCGGATGGAGTATTCCGTATCCGTCACATGAACCGCGTCTTTCCTGCCCTCCACCTGTTTATCGGTCAGGTCAGGGCTAACCATACCTTGCTTTTTGCCGGTCAGGAGATTCCCCTAGGTACCATTGACAAGCCTGGCTCCGCTATTACCATCCAAACGGAAACGCGATCCATATTTAGTATGATAGGAGGCTACTAGATGAGCACAACTACGCCAACAAACCTAAGTCAGCAGGAAATGGATCAACTGATTGCCCAATACGATAAGGAATCAGCTGTTCGTCAATTTACAGGTCCGATGAAATGGATCACGTTCATCCTTCTCGTACTCTTTTCCGTTTATCAGCTGTCGAGCACACTCTTTTTCACGATTCCTCCGCAAATTCACAGACCCATCCACTTGGCGTTTGGTCTGGGGCTCGTCTACCTGCTGTACGCCGGGACCAAGAAGGGAAAGGGCAGCAAAGTAGGCATCATCAACGTCATTCTCGCCTTGCTGGGTGTCAGCGTCTGTCTCTACTGGGTCTTTGATTATGAAGGTCTTGTTACACGCACAGGAAACTATACGACGCTGGACATGTTCGTCGGCGGGGTTGCCATCCTGCTTGTCCTGGAAGCAGCTCGCCGTGTCGTAGGCGTGCCGATCACTCTCATTGCGTCCATTTTCTTGCTCTATACGTACTTTGGCCCCTACATGCCTGGCTTCTTGGAACACCGCGGCAGTGATGTGGAGCGCATCATCGGCCACAGCTACTACACATTAGAGGGTATTCTCGGCACACCTCTTGCTGTTTCTTCCACTTTTATCTTCCTGTTCGTCTTGTTCGGTGCCTTTCTGGAGAAAACGGGCGTCGGTGAATACTTTAACGATCTATCCCTCGTCATCGCTGGTCGCCGCATAGGCGGACCTGCGAAAGTAGCGGTCTTCTCCAGTGCGCTCCAAGGAACCATCAGCGGAAGTTCGGTCGCCAACGTCGTAACCTCTGGCGCCTTTACCATTCCGATGATGAAACGGCTCGGGTACCGCTCCGAGTTTGCCGCTGCGGTAGAAGCCTCATCCTCCACCGGCGGACAGATTATGCCTCCGGTTATGGGAGCAGCTGCCTTTTTGATGGCGGAGTTTATCGGGGTTCCGTATCTGGAGATTGCCAAGTCTGCTGCACTGCCGGCCATCCTGTTTTTCGTCGGGATCTGGATCATGACACACTTTGAAGCCAAACGTCTCGGATTGCGGGGGCTGACGAAAGAAGAGCTGCCGAACAAAAAGGAAGTACTGAAGAAGATGTACCTGCTGCTGCCTATCGTCATTATCATCACTGCATTGATGATGAACATCTCAGCTGAACGTTCGGCCATTATCGGTATCGTCTCGACCATCGTCGTGGGAGCTTTCCGCAAAGAAACGCGCATGTCCATCGCTGATATTTTGGAAGCACTCGCGTCCGGAGCAAGAATGGCGCTGGGTGTCGTAGCCGCAACGGCCTGCGCCGGCATTATCGTAGGAACGATCACTTTAACCGGGATCGGCCTTAAGCTTGCGAACGGCCTGATCGATTTGGCAGGTGGACAGCTCTTCCTGACGCTGTTCTTCACCATGATTGCCTCCCTCATCCTCGGGATGGGTACGCCAACCACAGCGAACTACATCATCACCTCCACCATTGCTGCACCTGCCTTGGTACAGCTGGGAGTACCCGAGATCGCCGCCCATATGTTTACGTTCTACTTCGGGATCGTAGCCGATATTACGCCGCCGGTTGCCCTCGCCGCCTTTGCTGCTGCAGGGATAGCCAAATCAAAGCCGATACGAACGGGAGTAGAGTCCACTCGATTGTCTATCGCCGCCTTTATGGCGCCTTATATCTTTGTCGTGTCACCCGCCCTGCTTTTGATTGATACGACCTTTTGGGAATCCATCTGGGTCATGATAACCTCCACCCTCGGAATGATCGGGGTAGGTGCTGGCTTGATTGGATACTGGATGGCAAAGCTCAATCCATTCGAGCGCATCCTGGCTTTCGCCGGTGGCATTCTTGCTGTCATCCCTGGCATTGAGACTGATATCGCCGGTTTTGTGCTTCTCGGTCTCGTCTTCGGTTATTCTTTGTACAAAGCTCGCAAACAAAGGCAACCACTGCAGACTACTGCCTAGAGCTTTTTCACAAAAAAGAATCCCTCTCATACGCTTGTTCCACTCGAACAGCGTACAGGAGGGATTTTTTTGCCTTGCCTAGTCTTCTTGCTTGATCACTTTCGTCCAGCCATCGACCTGCTCGACTCTGCGCTCTTTCATCAGCTTGCCCAGCGCCCGCTTGAAGCTGGATTTGCTCATCTGAAATTTATCCTGGATGATGTCTGCATCTGTCTTGTCCGTGTACGGCATGGCACCGTCGCGGTTGTTCATATAACGGAGCAGCTTTTCGGCATCTTCTCCGTATTGGACTTCCTTACGCTCTCTCATCGATCCGTTCAATCTGCCATCCTCGCGCACGAAGCTGACACGGCAACGAACGGTTTGACCCAGTCTCATCCGCTCCGTCATCTCGTCGCGGTGAATGAACATGATATGTTCGTCCTCGGTCAAGAGAAACGCTCCTGCTGCAATGACCTTGTACACGGTAGCTTCCACATTTTTGTTTCTCATGCTCTCATCGGCTTGGACAGAAATCTGCAAAACCTCCTGCTCCGTTACAGGCTTTGCCAGCATTCGGCCTTGCTTGTCCTGCTTTAGCGCGACCAGCAGGCGATCTCCCGGACGCGGCCATTCATCTCTGAGCTTGGGCAAATCATCAATAAACACCAGAAGATGCTTATTGATTCCGTTGTCCAAAAACACGCCCATTTTGGAGGAGAGATCCACTACCTCTAGCCAGCCGTACTCTCCCATTCCTACATAAGGCAGATCCATCGTGGCTGCCAGCCGATTTTCATGGTCGTGGTACAAAAAGACCTCGACCTCTTCGTCCATATCCAAAGGTCCATGGGCCTCATTTTTATGCAAAAACACTTCATCTGCGCCCGTCTTCAAAAAGTAGCCGATGTCCGTTTTCCGAGCGACTGTCATGAAAAGTATCGTCCCTGCCTGCAAACGACTTGGCGCTACACTTTTCCGAACTGGCTTTTGTCCCTTGTACATTCCTTCCATTCCTCACTCTCGTCCACTATGCACACTAACTATACCCGCCTGGCAGGTGAAAATACCACAACTTTTTTCCAATCAAAGACAAGGACAAACAAAAAAGGCAAGTCTTTGGCAAGCAAACATACACATGAAAGTGTATAGACATGCTCCTCTTCCATTTCCAAGACGTTAGGAGTGACGGATTGCCATGCTGCTTTTGCTCGAACATATCTTTCTGGGCATTGTTCAAGGCTTGACAGAGTTCTTACCTATTTCCAGCACAGGCCACCTCGTCTTGTTTCGCAAGCTGTTTGGCTTGCAGGAGGCGGGCTTGTTATTTGATACGATGCTGCACTTCGGTACACTCATCGCAGTCGTGATTGTCTTTTGGCCGCAGATTCACTACATCCTCACCAATCCGTTCAGCAAGCTGACGCGGCTGCTCGTCGTCGGGACCATTCCTACGGCGGTCATCGGGCTTGCCTTTGAAGACTATTTTGAAGAAATATCGCAAACGGGGGTAACGATCGGATGGGAATTCCTCGCGACCGGTGCCATCCTCTGGGGCGTGGAATCGCTGCGCCGCGGTCGCCGGACCTTTGATCAGATCAACTATACAGACGCTCTGATCATCGGCGCTCTGCAAGGAGCTGCCATCCTGCCCGCCATTTCCCGCTCAGGCTTGACGATTGCCGGTTCTCTCATGCGTGGAATCGACCGAGCAGACGCCGCACGCTTTTCATTTTTGCTCTCGTTGCCCGCGATTCTCGGTGCATGCGTCCTGCAAACCGCCAAGCTCGCCAAAGCGCCAATCGAGACTACTCTGCTCATACCGATGATCATCGGGACGATGTTTTCTGCGATCGCGGGCTATTTCGCCATTCGCTGGATGCTCAAGCTCATTAGCACCGGTTCCATGAAAGGCTTTGCGATCTATGTGTGGATCCTTGGCATATTCATCCTCTTCCTGCAATGGCAGGGCTGGTAAACAGACATATAGGTAAAGCCGACTGCAGCGAGTCGGCTTTCATTTGCTTTCTTCCTTATCCTTGTAATAAGTCCCGATCAGCTTCCCGACCAAAATCACTGCCCCGTAAAAACAGGTAGCCAGAAGAGCTGTCGTAAACCATGTCGCTGTTCCCAAGGCTATATACAGTGCGGCGTGAGCAACAAAGATACCAGCTAACCATACAAGGGCATTCATACGGTTGAAGAAACGCATCACACTATGCAAATCGGCTTGCACCTCCACCTATCCATCTACCTATTGTTATAGCCGATGAAAAGATGTTTTATCCCCCTGTCGCTCAATCGGGTTCAAGGTGCTCCATGTTCACTGCAAGCCCGGCGCGATCCAAAATTTCAGCCAGCACCGAAAGAGGAGTATTGGCCACTTCTCCATACATTTTTTGCGTGTGCAGGTGTACCCCCCGCGGAAAATCTTCCATTAAATGTGCGCGCAATTTTTTTCCACTAAAATCCTCATCGGTAAACAGGTAGATCTCGTCCGCGTCCTGTGCTTGCAGGAGGAGCTCCTCTCCCCGCTCCGAGCTGTAGGTGCCATATGTACAAAGAATCGTTACCGGCTCTGCCAATATCTTCAGCAGCCGCTCTTTGTCCGTCTTTCCTTCCACAATGATCACACATCCAGCCATTCCCTCACTCCCTACTCGCTTGGCCTTTGTCCTTGTAGTATACCTGATCGATTCCATTCCAACATCCCGGGCAAGAAGTGGATGAGTAGGGATGACGTTTTTTCGGGCATGGTAAAGGGGAGATCCATCACAAAGGAGCGATCTACATGGGCAAATTTAAAAGCGCAAAAAACTTGAATCAAAAAGGACTTGCGGTAACCGGATTGACCAGCAGTACTGTTGCCGATGATACGCATACAGAAAACAACCAGGGATCTTCTTCGCAGCATCAGCAGCAAAATCAAACCACCTCCCGTTAAAAGCCTGTTGGCGGAGCCTTCGTATCCAAAGGGCACAAGTCCTGCTTTCCCACTTCGTTCGAAGTCTCGCTAGGCTGCCCAATCAGATACCATTCTTACTGCGCGAAAAAAGAAGCCGCCCGTCGGCTTCTTTTTTATGGGTCTGGCCCTTTTCGCTTGAATCCCTTTACATTCCCTCATCGCCTTGCTACGCTAATTAAAAAATATTTTTCCGAATATTTGACCGGATAAAGGAGATTTCAAGTGGAAGCCTCATTATGGAAGAACCGCTCGTTCCTGAAGCTCTGGCTGGCACAGCTGACGGCCAATATCGGGGATCAGTGCTATAGCTTTGCTTTGCTCTGGTATTTACTGCAGGCGACCAAATCGGGATCAGCCCTCAGTGTCCTCGCCATTCCGGAAATGGTTGCAGGGCTGCTGTTTTACTTGGTCGGCGGCGTACTTGCGGATCGCTTTAGTCCTCGCCTGCTCATGGTCGGGGCAGACATCGCCCGCGTAGCTGTCGTGATTGGCGTCGGTGTGATGGCAGCTTACGGCATAGAAAACTTCGCATTCTTTTTAGCTGCTCAATTCTTGCTCGGTGTGTTCTCCAGCGTCTTTCAGCCGGCACGAACTGTGGCGCTGACCAACATCATCCCGCTCGAATCGCTGAGTCGGGCCAACGGAATTCTGGATACCACGTTTCGCACCATCCGAATTTTGGCTCCCATGACGATTGGCTTGCTCGCATCGGCAGTACCGCTGTCTACCTTGTTTTTCGTCAATGCGGGAAGCTATCTGGTTTCCGTCTTTTTCGTTTTTGCCATCCAATATTCCCCGCGTTCCAGGCAGGAGAATCACACAAGCAAATTGACCATGCAGCAGTACAGGCAGGACATTGCTACAGGCGTTTCTGAGCTTCGGCAAAACCAGCCCCTGTTTCTGATCCTGCTCTTTGGGAATCTGGGCTACCTCATCTGGCTCGTCACGTACAACGTCGGCTTTCCTTTTCTCGCCGAGCGAATGAATCAAGGGGATGGCAGCACCCTGGCCATGCTGATGGGCTTTTACGGAATCGGCAATCTGCTTGGCAGCCTGTACATGTCACGTGCTTACTACACCCGTCATCTGTTTGTGATTCTGATGGGCTGGATGATGCAGGCTGGAGGATTCCTGCTGCTGACAGGCGGGATCTCCCTGCATTGGATTGCCTTTCTCGGTGCGGCATTGGCAGGCATAGGAGGACCGCTCATCGGCATCCCTACGGTAACTGCCATTCAGATCAAAGCCTCCGAAACCAATGTAGGAAAAGTTTACGCGATCAATATGCTGCTCTTTACTTTCTTTGGCATGCTATCCAGTATTTTAGGGGCAGTCTGGCTTGGGAAGCTCCCCGTACAGCAGCTGTTCTTGATCAGCGGCCTGTTTTTAGCGGTGCTCACGGTCGTGGGCCTGTATGTAGAAAAGCATAAAAACACACAAAAACACCAATCTTTCGGCGCGTAGTCTGAAGGATTGGTGTTTTCATTATTTTTTCAAAAAAGAATTGCATTGCAACTTTTCATGTCATATAATCTGACATAAATAAACGAAGTGTTAGATAACCTAACACCAAAAAGGAGTGGATTGAATGGAACCGACTCTAGCGCAACTCTCTTCTGCCATTGATGCCACGTGGGTCATGGTATCCGCGATTCTGGTCATCCTCATGCAAGTAGGCTTTGCACTCTTAGAGGCTGGATCGACTCGCATGAAAAACGCTGGTCACGTCTCCGGCAAGACTGTCCTTACTTTCGGTATCTGCTCAATCGCATTTTGGGCCCTTGGCTTCGGCCTGACCTTTGGAGACGGCAACTCATTTCTCGGCCTATCCGGATTCTTCTTTGATGGAAACTCCACGGACTCTTTCTCTGCTTTTTCTGCAGCAACCGTTCCGATTTCGATTCTCTTCTTGTTCCAGCTAGCTTTTTGCGCGGTATCACTCGCGATCGCCTGGGGCGGCTTCGCAGAGCGTGCCAAGCTGTCGATCTACTTCATTTTCAGCGTGCTGTTTACGGTCCTTATCTATCCTGTAGTCGGTCACTGGGTATGGGGCGGCGGCTGGTTGGCTCAGCTCGGCATGCAAGATTTCGCCGGTTCCACAGTCGTCCACTTGCAAGGCGCGATCGTCGCTTTGGTCGCTACGATTCTTTTGAAGCCGCGTCTCGGTAAATACAACCGCGATGGGAGCTCCAATCTGATTCCTGGTCATAACCAAGTGTATTCCGTCCTCGGTGTTCTTTTCCTGTGGATCGGCTGGTTCGGCTTCAATGCTGGCTCCACACTCGGCAGTACGTCCGGATTTTTCGGCTACATCGCCATGACGACCAACCTCGCTACCGCAGCAGGAGCAGTCGCCGCTTTGGCGATTTCCTGGATTGTCATGGGGAAAGCAGATATTCCAAGCATGCTGAACGGCGTACTGGCTGCCCTCGTTGCGATTACCGCTTCTTGCGCGTTCGTCGATCCTTGGGCGGCTGTCCTGATTGGTGCCGTGTCGGGTATTCTGACATTCTACACATCCATCTGGTTTGACCGAATCGGCATTGACGACCCGATCTTCGCCTTCTCTGTACATGGAGTCGCTGGAATCTGGGGGACTTTGTCTACAGGCCTGTTCGCCACACCTGAGCTCGCAGAAAAAGTCGGCGTGGGCGGCGCTGGTCTGTTCTACGGCGGCGGCTTCCACCAGCTCGGTGTGCAGGCACTCGGTCTGGCTGGCGCGATTGTCTACGTATTCGTTATCTCTTACATCATTCTGTCTGTTCTGAAAGCAACGATCGGTCTTCGCGTAACTGAAGAAGAAGAGGTGGTTGGTCTTGACCTTAGCGAACACGGGGGATACGGTTATCCCGAACTTCTCCAACCTGAACGCGTACAACCCACAGCAACCGCCAAAACGAGTGCCTCTCACACTCTCACCTGAGCAATTGGAGAGAATCAGCAAGGCGGAGTCGTTTCAGGAGCTATCCCTGATTCGTCAGGAATTGCTGGATGCGGCTCCCCTGCGAGGCCTGACACGGGCTGGCGAGCTGGCACCGTATGCCATCGTCGTCAATCTGATTCATGACAACATCATCCGTCAAAGCATACTGCTGTCCGTCAATGAACTGGCAAAACGGGGCGTGGGGACACCTCCCGTCCCTTTTGCCTTTCTTTCGTTCGGCAGCGGCGGACGCTATGAGCAGGCACTCATCAGCGATCAGGACAACGGGCTCGTCTACCAGCTCCCTGATCATCTGGATGCTGCCGAGAAAGAGAAAGTGCACAGCTATTTTCATCTGTTGGGGGCGACGATCGTACAAGGACTGGAGGAAGCAGGCTATCCTCCATGTCAGGGAAACGTGACTTGCGTGTCGCAAAAATGGCGAGGAAGCGTAGAACAATGGATCGAGCGACTGGAAGCGTGGGCCTCTCACCCCATCTGGGAAAATGCCCGTTATTTGCTTCTCGCGAGCGACGCCCGCGTACTATGGGGCGAATCGGCTATTTTCCAGCCCGTTCTCGATCGCTTCCGTCAGATGCTTACAAACAACGCATTTCTGATGAGCCGTCTTGTGAGCAACACTCTGCACTACCGGGTTCCGCTCGGGCTATTCGGACGAATCCTGCCCGAGGTCAATGGCCGATTCCGCGGCGCAATCAATTTGAAGTACGGCATTTACCTCCCCATCGTCAATTGCATCCGTCATTACGCCCTTTTCAACGGCATTTTCTGCAGCTCAACACTTGAGCGACTCGCTCTGCTGCGCGAAAAGGGAATTTGGGAGAAAAGCTTTTGCGATGACGTGGAAAACCATTTCCGGCAGCTGCTGGGACTGCGTCTCGTCGCTCCGCTCCATTGGGAGGACGGACAATACGCCAGCAACAGCTACATTAAACTCGGGGAACTGTCAGCCGATACCACGACGATGGCGCGGACTGCCATGAAGCTTGCCATCCGTCTGCAGCGAATGACAGCAAAGCTCCCATCCGTCTTTAGAGGGTAGGAGGGAACGTTTTTGGCAAAATGGGATCTGTTTGGACGCTTATGGCATATAAACCGCGATACAGCAGGTATACAAGGTGAGTGGAACATCGGACACAACGACGGCGACAAGCAGCATCTCGCTTATTTACGCTCCCTGGGCAAGCAGC
The DNA here is from genome assembly GCF_003710965.1 of Brevibacillus nitrificans. Classification (NCBI taxonomy): domain Bacteria; kingdom Bacillati; phylum Bacillota; class Bacilli; order Caryophanales; family Paenibacillaceae; genus Brevibacillus; species Brevibacillus nitrificans. The sequence goes on from NZ_RHHU01000011.1 coordinate 144,654, forward strand.
GGCAGCAGGCCGATTCAGGCGCAGACATCCCTCTGGAAAATCTGGAGGTGGTCGTTGTCGATTTGGAGACGACGGGCTTTTACCCGGATCACGGGGATGCAATCATCTCGATCGGTGCGGTAGCGATGAAAGGCGACAGGCTGCTTCTGGGCGATTCCTTTTACACTATGGTCAATCCAGGGCGCAGGATTCCCCCTCACGTAAGCTCTCTAACCGGGATTTCAGATGAAATGGTTGAAGATGCTCCCGATCTCTTGCAAGCCATGTCCCGCTTCTTTCAATTTGTCGGCGATCGTCCACTCGTCGCTCACCACTCCCGTCACGAGCGCGAATTTTTTCGGGCTGGCCTGTGGAAGACGAGCCGGCGTCCCCTGACACACCGGATGCTGGATACGATGCTGCTGATCCGCTTGCTCAGCAAACCGATCGGCAATGGCTCGTTGGATGCCCTTTGCGCCCAGCATGACATCCCGATCTCGCGACGGCATCATGCCTATTGCGATGCCGTGGCAGCCGGTACGCTCTGGGGAAAATACTTGCTCAAGGCTCAGGAGGCCGGGTATACCAATCTGCGGCAGGTTTACGAAGCCCTACGCTAGCCTTGCCCAGCTTATTCTTTTACAACGAATGACAAACGAGGGATTCCCATGATTCACATTCGCGATGCACATATAAATGATTTGCCTGCCATGCTCAAGATCTACAACCAAGCCGTGAAAACGCTCGTAGCCACCTTTGATCTGGAGGAACAGAGTCTCACACAGCGCGAGGCCTGGTTCCGCAAGCACGGGGAACGCTACCCGCTGATTGTGGCAGAAGAAGAAGGAGAGGTCGTCGGGTATTGCTGCCTCTCCGCTTTTCGCGAAAAGCCTGCTTATGCAGGTACGGCAGAGCTTTCGATCTACATTGCCGAAAATCAGCGCGGGAAGCACATCGGGTCCTCTTTGATGGCGGAAATCCAGCAGCGCACGCGAGAGCTTGGCTACCATGCGGTCATCAGCGGGATTACGGCGGGAAATGCAGCCAGCGTCAAGCTCCATGAAAAATTCGGCTTTCATCTGGTTGGGACGCTTCGAGAGGTGGGCTATAAATTCGGGGAATGGCATGACGTCCATTATTACGAGTGGATGGTGAGTGAACGGCAAATCTCGTGAAATGAAAAAATCCGTCCGCATCATCGCAGGACGGATTTTTGTTGTTTACTCGGCCGAAGCAGCATCAATTACCTTAGCTCCCGTGATGTCCAGCAGCTGCTGAAAGGAAACCGCCAACAGCGCTTCCGCAATTCCTGCCGCTGTGTACACGACATCAAAGCGCTGCAGAGAAGCATCTACAAAGACAGGAACCTCCTGAAGCAGGGCAAACGGGCAGACCGCCCCGACCTGAAAGCCAGTCACAGCCTCCACCTCGTCCGGGGAAGCCATCCTCCCTTTTGCCCCTTGAAAAACAGCCTTGATCTGCTTGGCGTGAATGCGCACGTCACCAGCTGCGACAATCATGGCGTACTGATCCTGAGCGCGAAACAAAATGGACTTGGCGATCTGACCGACCTCCACCCCAAGGGCATCCGCTGCCGATTCTGACGTTTTCATCGGCTCTGGAAAAATCAAAGGTACCAGTGCGGGATCATACTGTTGCACGAAATGCTCGACTCTTTGCAAAGGACTTGTCTTCATCTCTTCCTCCATGTGCAGCACCTGCTAACGGAATGCTGCCGCCCTACTCGGATACAAACACGGTGTCCCCTTCTGCCAGCTTTCCAGGGGTAATCACCGAAGCGTACACGCCAAAATGATTGTCGTGCCGCTTCACGCACGTCTTCAAAACGGCCGGGTTTATTTCCAGCGTGTCCGGATCGATATTGACGTACATGCATCGCTCGCAATGACGGTTGACCTGCAGCGTGACGTCATTGATTTTAATCTGTTTGCCGATCCAACCATCCTCGGTAAACGGCTCGTCTTCGTCCAATACGATCACGAGATTTCCTCGAAAGCGTCTGGGATCAATCTGTTGTTCACCGATCAGCCGAGCGATTTCGCGCAAGGAGGCGTCTGTCACGAGCAAGATATGATCCTCCCAGTTCCTCCCGCCCTCCTGAGGCGTGCTTCTGCCCGGCTGAACAGCCCTTTTCGCCGTTTCAGCCACATGGGAAAACAGGGATTCCCCCCATGCATGCGTGCTTCCGTCTTTCGCTGCGACCTGCACCTCGGGATACTGCTGATCCATCGCTTCTCCTACAAAGGCTGCCGTATAGCCGAGCATCGCTGGTACGACATCGGCACTCAAGTATTTGCCGTTGCGCGACTCGTCCAGAAAATAATAGCCCCGATCTCCATACAAGCCAAAAGCGTCCACTTGGCAGGATGTCAGCTGTTCTCCCCCCATCGCTTTGACCGGATGCCGAAAGATGCTTTGCAATTTCCCCACTTGCTTCACAAAACCCTCTCCTTTATACGCTCTCTATCCTTTGATAAACGAATTGCGTACGCGGCTCCAAAAGGTCAGACGCTTGTAGCGGGCAAACTTCACCTTCTCCTGTCCGACCCGACAAGCAATGGAGCGAACATCCTTCCAGATCGCCTGCTCGCGGTCCAAGCCAATCATGATCTCCGGGTTCATCACGATGAGCTCGACCTCGTGGTGCTTGGGTAAAACCAGAGAGCTGTTGATGGTTCGATACGCCTGATTGTTGATCGAGGCGATCTCCGACAGCTGAATCGCTTCAATGGAAGGGTGCACAATCGCTCCATCGACAGCCTTATTGTAAGCCGTGCTCCCCGAAGGCGAGGAAACGATCAAGCCGTCTCCGCGGAATGTCTCCAGCTCGTCCCCGTTGATGTACACACATGCGACCAGCGTAGAGAGGGAGGCATTGCGCAAAACGAGCTCGTTCAATGCCCATTTGTCAAAAACCTGCCCGTCTCTCATGGTGATCCGGCACTCGACTATCGGGTATTCCACGATCGCAGGCTCCGCTTGCTGCACCAGTCTTTCCACAAACTCATCAAGTTCATCAGGGCGCCAGTCTGCATAAAACCCCAGATGGCCTGTATGTATCCCTACATAAGCCGGTTCGATCCCGTATTGATGAACGGCTTCGAGCAGCGTTCCGTCTCCCCCAATGGATAGAACCATATCCGGGTGCTCGTCAGGACCGCTCACGAACTCACAGGGGCTTTTCGTTGCTCTCAGCTTATCCTTTAAGGCTTGTTCTACTTCTCGCGTATAATCGTCATTTCGCAGTACAGTCGCAATCTTCATGCTGATCTGCCCTCACTTTTATCCTTGCAAGCGCCAAAAACCGCTTCTCTTTTTCCTCACTATACCACAGGAAATTGCCAGTTGCATGGAAACTCCCTCTGGCCTACCAACGATCTTCCTCAAATGCCTGCTGTCGAAATTCTTCCAATCGCCGGAGGGTCGCAGGAGACAGATCATCCGGAAGCTGATCCCATTGGAAAAATTTCCTTTCTGCTACTTCCCCGTCGTCCCTCGCCCAAGCCGGATTCATTTGCCCGTCCTGAACATGAAAGAGCGCGATATGATCACGTTTCCCTTCCCGTTCGCTATAAAAGAGATGGCAAAGCTTGATTTCCCCCGCCAACAGACCGCATTCCTCCTGCAGCTCTCTGCGTGCGGCTTCTAAGAAGGACTCCCCTCTTTCCACGCCTCCGCCAGGCAAGTACCATCCTTTCACATACGTATGGCGAATCAACAGCACGCCCTTTCGTTCATCCGTCACGATCACGCGCACGCCCAAGGTGACCGGCTTGCGGATTTTCCAATACCATCTTTGCAGGGAATGGTACCATGCCATACTTTCCTCTCTCCCGTATACCGTCATTTCCTCTCTCTTGCCAGAGCCATACGCTGGTGTATCGATGGCTCATCTTACCCTAATGTATGTCTTCTCAAGCAAATGCGATATCCCTGCGCTCTATTATGTGTTCCTGTCAGGTCTCGCTAGGCTGTTCATCTCCTGGCAAGAGCCTTATCCACACTTCCTTTGTATATTAGAAAACTTGGCTCCGCCAAGCCTTTTGGCGGGGCCTTAGTTGCACTTATACTGGCTAAGAATCTTATAAATTCTTACTGTACGTGAAAAGGCGGGCCCACCATCAGGCCCACCCTCTATGCCAGTCGATTCTCCAGTTCACGCACGATAGCCTCTGCCTGATGGATCCAACGGGAAGACACTTTTGCATCCTTGTCCAGCGGCTCCTGAAATTGATTCATCGCCGAGGAAGCCAGCGGCTCGTAATACCCGATATCCTGTTCTACACCTGTCTGGTAAACATGCCGGAGAACAAAGGGAGTCCCCAGCTCCACCCACGCATCCGCACTGTCCAGCTCTCCCTGAAGCACTTTGATGGGCAATCGCAGATAGACCATATTTTGATCGTCCAATGCTTGGTCGAAGTACCCTTGCTCATAGTCCCAATTCGCCAGGCTAAAGTTTGGACCAAGCGCCTCGCGGAAGAAGCCGAACGTCCCTCTCGTTCCCGGCAAGCTGCTTTGAATCGATTTCATCGCTTATCCCTGCCTTTCCAGATTCTGATTGTAGTGTGCGACAAAGACAGGAGTTGTAATCATGAAAAAGAGCAGCAAGCCTGTTGTCCCAAATACCCGGACAATAGACTTGCTGCTCAGCTGGTTGTTAGAGCAAAGCGATAGTAAGCAGGGTGAACAGTGCCAATGGAATGATCTTGCGGCCGCTTCGGCAAGGACGGCGTCTTCTCCTCGGAGGAGGAACGATGACGGCCGCTTGCGGGGGTGGTGGCGGCGGTGGAGGTGGTGGCATCATTGGGTAGCAGGGCATCGGCTGCGGAAAAGGCGAGAAATAGGGATTGAGATAAGGATTTTGTCCGCCGAACGGGCTTACCTGGGTGGGATAGTTGTGATCAGCGTATGGACTTACTTGACTGAACGGCGGCGCGTTTTCCCCGTACGGATTGCTGCTGCTCCCGTATGGGCTGACCTGTCCATATGGATTAGCGCTGCTGCCAAACGGACCAAATTGCCCATACGGATTCATTTGACCGTAGGGATTCATTTGTCCATAAGGATTCATCTGTCCGTAGGGATTCATCTGTCCGTAGGGATTCATCTGCCCATAGGGATTGCTGCTGCTGCCAAACGGTCCGAACCCCTGAGACGGAGGATACCCGCCATGGAATGGACTTACATCACCGTACGGGTTGAAGCCGCCGCCGTATCCACCATAGGAGGTCCACTCTGGATAACCACCGCCAAAGTCGCCTCCCCATGGCTGCCTGCTGGCTACCTCTTCTACCTCCAGCTCATCTATCTCTGCTTCCGGATCCTCCACTTCGACATACACGTTTTGATCATCGAAATCCACGATCACGCCTTCGAATACTTGGCCGTCGATCGCTTCAATGCGCACCTTTTTCTCCAAATGCTCCTTGATTACGTTGTGCACATTATGGCGTATATCCTTAATCATGCTGACTGTCTGAAAGTCAACCTGATAAAGGTTTTTGTCATCCTCAGACTGCATGGAAACTCCTCCCCTTCTGGTGTTTCTTTATTACCATATACAAGAGCCCATGGGGAGGTGTACCGTTTTCCATACAAGACTAGCCCAATTTATCGAAAGGCAGCTCTAAAGTGGATCACGAAAGGAACCGACTGGGCAGGAAGGGCTCGAGCCCCTCTGACTGTCCGCTCTCCAGGTAATCGGCCATGCGTATCGCGGTGACTGGCGACAGCAGTATGCCGTTTCGAAAGTGTCCACCTGCAAGCGAGAGCCCCTCCCAGCCAGGCACAGGTCCGAGCAAAGGCTTGCCGTCTGCTGTCGCTGGACGAAGCCCTCCCCATGCCTCCAGAAACGCTGCCGCGTGCAGGGCAGGCACGTACGGCATGACGCCGTTCAGGACACTTGCCAGTCCAGCCAGCGTAACTTCCCGCTGAAAACCGCTTTCGTCCTCTGTGGCTCCGATGACGATCTTTCCGTCCTTCTTCGGTGTAATGTATCCCGATGTCCCGAAAATCACAGTACGCAAAGGAATGCCTACAGAGGACACGGCTGCGATCTGACCGCGTACCGGCCTCACCGGAATAGCCAAATCGAGCATTTCCAGCATGATCCCTGCCCACGCACCGGAAGCAACGATGGTATGATCTGCACGGATAGGTCCCGAGGTCGTCTCTACACCGATCACACGACCCGCTTTTACAGCGATCCCTTTGACCACACAACCAGACAAAAGCGCAACCCCCTGGATTTTGCAGGCAGTCACGAGGGATCGCAGCAACAGCCGATTGTTGATATGACCTTCTCCTGGCGAGTAAATGCCCGCCTGCACGCGATCTGTCAAAAGCGGCTCCACTACTAGAAGCTCTTTGGCGCCCATCCAGTGAACATCATACCCGGCTTCCTTTTGCCACAGATATTTGGCACGAAGCTGTTCACTCTCTGCATCGTCCATGGCAACGGTAACGAGGCCTTCCAGACTCAGCTGGACATCGCCAGCCGTATGCTCCTCCAGCTCCTGCGCCCACTGTGGATACAAGCGCAACGACTCCATCCCAAGCTCCACCATCGGGCCAGGCACAGAAAATTCTTTCAAGGGCGCCAGCATGCCCGCTGCTGCCGAGGATGCTTGCCCGCCCCATTCTCCCTGCTCTACCAGCGTGACGGCCATCCCCCGCCGAGACAGCTCATACGCCAGACTAAGCCCTATAATTCCTCCGCCGACTACCAGACAATCACTCATCTTTTTCTCTCCCTCTCTCCTGTCCATAGGCAAAAAGCCCACCGATTCCCTCACAGGAAAAGGTGGGCTCATACGCATACGACAAAAAGCCAAGCGCTGTTCGCTCGCAACCACTTCCCTGCGCCGGCATGATCCGGATCAGGTGCAATGGGTCGATGGTCGTCGCTGCCATCCTCTCAGCCCCGCATGAAGGACTCCCCAAGTTGCTTTCACGTTATGTCATTTTCTTTGACCAGTATAGACCTCTTTTTGCCGATCTGACAAGTAGGAAAACAGAATGATTAGTCCTCGTCCTTCACATCGTAGCTATCCGGGATCGGCTCGTGGAGAGCAGCTTCCTCCCACTCGCGCAATCTGCGCATTTCCTCCAAGTGGTGCTTGAACTGATCCTTGTTAATCAGATATTCATTGCCATCGTGGACGGCCCGAATCCGCCCTTCCTTGATCTTTTCCAAAATGAACGTCACCGGAAGCTCCAAATATTCAGCTGTTTCGGCAACGGTCAAGTACGTCTTGTTCTCTTTCAATCTAGCCTCCAGTTCCGCTTTCTGCCGTTCGTAGCCAGGCTTGCCCAGCAAGGCAAACATATTGGCTTTGTAAGCCTCCACCCCTGGCTGATCAAACGGATTGACGCCCAGCAAATAGCCGCTGATCCCGCACGCTTTTTCAAAAAAGTAGATCAGTCCGCCCAAATGATAGGCGTTTGCTTCTGGTATTTCCACCAAAAGATTCGGTACCCCGCCATCTACATGAGCCAGTACCGTTCCTTCGAAAGCCTTTTTATTGACAAACCCCATCTGCTTGCCCGAGAGGAAGTTCAATCCATCCACATCAGTGGGATCCTCCTGAACGGTCACATCGACAACGGGAGTTTTTACGGAAATGACGGTCTCAAACAACGTCCGCATGCCATCCTGTATGTACTGACCCATCGAGTGCAAATCGGTTGAAAACTCCGCCGAGGCAGGAAAGATCCCTTTCCCATCCTTGCCCTCTGATTCGCCAAAGAGCTGCTTCCACCATTCAGAGAAATAGCGGAATTGCGGCTCGTAGCTGACCAACAGCTCCACGGTCTTGCCCTTGCGATACAGGGCGTTGCGGATCGCGGCATACTGGTAGCACGGGTTTTCTTCCAAATCCTGCTTCAAGTACCGCGCACGGGCATCGGCTGCTCCCTGCATGAGTGCGTCCAGATTGGCTCCGCTCACCGCGATGGGAAGCAATCCGACTGCAGTCAGTACCGAATACCTGCCACCGATGTCATCAGGAATGACAAAGCTTTCGTAGCCTTGCTCATCCGCCAGTTTTTTGAGCGAACCACGCGCCCGATCGGTCGTGATGTAAATGCGCTTCTTCGACCCCTCCGGTCCGTACTTCTTGACCAGCCAGTCGCGAAGCAAGCGAAACGCGATCGCAGGCTCTGTAGTCGTGCCTGATTTGGAAATAACGTTGATCGACACGTCTTTGCCATCCAGGACGTCCAGCAAATGGGAGATGTAGACGGGACTAATATTGTTCCCGACAAAATAGATTTCCGGGGCGCGCCGCTTCGCCTTGGGCAGCAGATTGTAAAAGCTGTGTCCCAAAATGTCCAGTACCGCCTTTGCCCCCAAATAAGAACCACCGATTCCAATCACCAAAAGCACATCTGAATCAGACTGAATACGTGTTGCTGCTCTCTGAATCCGCTTGTATTCACCACGATCATACTGTTCGGGCAGATCCACCCACCCGAGAAAATCTCTGCCTGGTCCTGTCTTTTTGTGCAGCATCTCATGCGCTTGTCCAATCGCTGGAGCGAGCAGCTCCCATTCATGTGGCCTGACAAAAGCAAGAGCATTGGAGTAATCAAATCGGATCGCTTGGTTCATGGCTCCCCTCCCAGGAACGTTCTTCCTCCCTTATCTTATCACGCAAAATCCGCAGAAAGTACTTTCCGTCAAAACATAGCAAAATGTGACCAAAATATGAACGTTTCGTCACGTGTGTTACCTTTTTCTACAGATTCCGTACAAGTCTTCGGGTAACGAAATAACAGAAATGGAAAAAACCAAGGAGAAAATGATCATGAAAAAACGCTGGTGGATCATCGGTTCCGTGGCAGCCGTACTGGTTGTCGGAGTCGTCGGTTTCAACATGATGGGCTCCAAACAGGCAATGGGTCTGCCCGTAAACATCGGAGCTGCGACCAAATCAGCACTGGAAAGCCGGATTTTGACGTCGGGGGTCGTCACCGTAGAAGACAAGCAAAAGCTGTTTGTGAACGTCACAGGTACGTTGCGCGAATTTTCCGTCAAAGAAGGCGACAAGGTGAAAAAGGGCCAGGTCATCGGAAAAATCGATACGACCGATGTAGAGAGCCGCATCTTGGACCTGGAGGCCCAGCTCGAGCTGGCAAAAGCCAATCTGGCAAAGGTTCAGGCTGGCAGTGAACCGGAGGAAGTCGCACAAGAGCGTGAACGATTGTCGCAAGCACAGAGAGAGTACGATACTGCCAAGCGCGAATACGATCGCATCAGCCAGCTGCACACCTCAGGGGCTTCCACTTCCCAAGAGCTGGACAAAGCAAAATCCGCTGTGGATTCTGCCCTCTCGACCTTGAATGTCGCCAAGCAGCAGCTGGCGCTCAAACAAAAGGGGCCGCGCAAGGAAGAAATCGCCTCCCAAGAAGCACAAATCAACAAGCTGCTGGTAGAAAAAAGCCAGCTGGACAAAGAACGCGTCCAAAGCGTCGTCGTAGCACCTGCGGACGGGACGGTCATCGCCCGTGCAGTGGACAATGGCCAGTACGTCAGCAAAGGCACGGAAATCCTTACCCTCGCCAATCTGGATCATCTGTTGATCGAAGCCGATATCAACGAATCTGATGTGAACAAGCTCAAGCTTGGGCAGGCAGCCGTCATTGAGGGCACGACGCTGGGCAAGCAAAAGCTGAACGCAAAAGTCTCCCGCATCGCGCCGATCGCGACGACGACCCAAAGCAGCTCCGGTCAAGGCGAAAAGACGCGGGTCAAAGTGACACTTGCACCTACGTCCACGGAATTGTCTGCTTTAAAGCCTGGCTTCCATGTGGATATCAACATCACGGTCGAAAAAATCGAGAACGCCATGCAGGTTCCGATCGAGGCCGTTCAGCAGGATGCGGACGGAAGCACCTTTGTTTGGATCGCGGCAAACGGCATCGCGAAAAAGCAAAAAGTCGAAACCGGTATGGAAAACGAGCTTTTCTCGCATATCAAAAGCGGCCTGAACGGCGATGAGCAAATCATCCTAAGCCCTGTCGACGCCATGGCTGAAGGAACTCCAATCACACCGCTGACAGGATCTGAACAAATGGGCTTGTAACCACTTCAGGCAAGGAAAGGAGGTCAGCCGACTTTGTTACAGGTAGAAGGCTTGACGAAATCATATAAGACGGGAGATTCGACACTGCCCATCTTAAAAGGCGTATCCTTGCTGGTGGAAAAAGGAGAATTTGTCGCCATCATGGGGCCATCCGGTTCCGGGAAATCGACTTTTATGAACATGCTTGGCTGTTTGGATCGACCAGACAGCGGCACATACGTCCTCGATGGGGTAGAAATCAGCAGCCTGAAGGACAAAGAGCTCGCCCACGTACGAAATCAAAAAATCGGCTTTGTCTTTCAATCCTTTCATTTGCTGGCTCGCTCCACTTCCCTGCACAACGTGGAGCTGCCGATGATGTACGCCAACATCAGCAAAACGGAGCGCCGCACGCGGGCAACGGATGCACTCAAGCGAGTGGGACTGGCAGAGCGTATCCACCACAAGCCGACGCAGCTGTCCGGTGGGCAAAAGCAACGGGTCGCCATCGCCCGCGCACTCGTCAATCGCCCGGCTATATTATTGGCGGACGAACCGACTGGTAACCTCGACAGCCGGTCCGGAACGGAAATCATGGCGATGTTTCAGGAGCTGCATGAGCAGGGAGTTACCATCATTTTGGTCACGCACGAGCTGGACATCGCGCAGCATGCCCAGCGGATCGTCACGTTTAAAGACGGCATCATCATCCGAGATGAGCCCGTCACGGATCGGCTGTTTGCCTCTGCGTCCGAAGAGGTGATCGTGACGTGAACTTGCTGGAGAGCTTTTACACCGCCATTGAGGGAATCTGGGCAAACAAAATGCGTTCGGGTCTGACCATGCTCGGGATCATCATCGGGATTACCTCTGTCATCGCGGTCACGACACTAGGCGAGGGTGGTCAAAAAGCCATTAATCAAGAAATGGAGAAGTTCGGGCAATTCACGTTCAACGTCTATACGAACTGGGAGAGCAAAGAAGAGTTTTCCAGTGATGATCTAACGGTCGAGGATGCAGAGGTTCTCTCCAAGATCAGCCCGGCCATTGATTACATCGTTCCCTACAACTCCAGTACCATCGAAATGAAAGGCCCCAAAAAAGAAGAACGCGTAAACCTGACGGCTACTACACCTGACTACTTCGCCATGCAAAAGACGTTAAAGGTAGCCAAGGGACGCTTTTTCAACAAAACGGACGACCAGGAGCAGCGTGCCGTCATCGTGCTGGAGGAGGCCCTCGGCAGCAAGCTGTTCGGGCAAATCAATCCGATTGGTCAGCGTGTACGCTGGGGCAATAACTCCCTCGTCGTCATCGGGACGTACACAGAGGAAAAAATCAAGTTTGACATGGGCTCGCAGTCGTTTGGGGCGATTGTTCCGATTGAATATTATCTGAGTCTGCAAGAAGAGCCGTACGTGAATATGTTCATGGGGAAAGCAAAGGACAAGGCATCCATTCAGCCAGCCATGCAGCAGACCACTCGGTACCTGGAACGCAAGCATCAGAAAAAGGATCACTACATGGCCCGCAGCATGCAAGAGTCCATCGATCAGTTCAATCAACTGACGGGCACCCTCACTTTGATTTTTAGCATCATCGCTGGAATTTCACTGGTCGTCGGCGGCGTCGGTGTCATGAACATCATGCTCGTCTCTGTCACCGAGAGGACCCGGGAGATCGGAATTCGCAAGGCTCTGGGAGCGCGACGGCAAGACATTCTCATCCAGTTTTTGATCGAGTCGGTCATCGTCTGTCTGATCGGCGGCTTTATCGGGGTATTGTTTGGCTTGGGAATCGCCGCCCTGATCTCCCACTTTGCCAACCTGCCTCCCCTCCTGTCCTGGAACAGCGTCATGATCGCATTCGCCTTCTCCAGTGCGATCGGGATATTCTTCGGTCTGTATCCCGCGAACAAAGCAGCCAAGCTGGATCCGATCGAGGCTCTGCGCTACGAATAGCAGCGAATGAAAAAGAGGCATTTCCACAGGTGGTACAAAAACGGCCTGCGGACTGCCTCTTTTCGTTTATCTCGCCACTGCTGCGCGGATTTCTGCCAGCGTCGCATCGTCTAGCTCTGCCTCGGCAGCGGCCAGGATGCTCGTGATATGCTCTGGTCTGCGTACTCCTACAATCGCACTGGTCATAGCAGGATGCGCCAGTACATACCCGATCGCCAGCTGCGGCACCGTGATATCCAAACGAGCGGCGATGCTTTTTAGTTTCTCGACCCGATCCATGTTGCGTTTGAAAGACTCACCCGTATACGCCTTGTGCTTCGAGCGCCAGTCATCGTCTGCAAAGCGTGTATCGTGCGTATATTTGCCCGAAAGCAATCCGGAGGCCAGGGGGCTGTAAGCAACGACGCCGATGCCCTGCTCCAGGCAGTACGGCAAAAGCTCCCTCTCCGCCTGCGGCACGAGGATCGAGTACGGCGGCTGGAGCGAGTCCACATGACGGACCGACATCGATTGCTCGATCAGCGGTACCGTGTAATTGCAGAGCCCGATGTAGCGCACTTTTCCGTCCTTCACGAGCTGCTCCATCGCCCGCATCGTCTCGTCCGCAGGAGCATGCGCGTCCGTATCCGGATAGTGCATTTGATATAAATCGATGGTATCCGTGCCCAGTCGCCGGAGAGAGGCTTCGGCTTCCCGCATGATCGAATCAAAGGTACCGTTCTTGACGAGGCGCTGATTTTCGTCCCACAAATAGCCGCATTTGGTCGCAAGCACGACTTGATCCCGATCGCTCCCCAGCGCTTTTCCGATCAGCTCCTCAGCATGCCCCAACCCGTAGACCGGTGCGGTGTCAAAAAAGGTCACCCCGGCATCCAAGGCAGCGCGAACGCTCTCCATCGACTGATGATCATCCTGGTCTCCCCAGGACATCTCCCAATTACCTCCACCGATCGCCCATGAGCCAAAGCCGATCACAGAGATTTCCGGTCCGTTTTTACCCAGCTTCTGATATTTCATGTGTTTGCTCTCCCATCCTTTGCACACAGGCCTGTCCGTTCCTAGACGTTGAAAAACATGCATCTGTTGGCAAATGCTCGCAGATGCATGCTTACGTCGGCAAAGTATCCGTCATCAGCTTTAAAAGAAAAAACAGGGCGATCCCTGCAACGGCTACCACCCACCAGAGCGGCTTGCTGTCTGCCTTCCCTGTCTTGTATATGCCGATCAGCTTCCAGGTGCCCACGGCCACACAGAGGAGACTGATCAGGAGCAGGACTGTCCCCATGATCTCCCTCCTTTCCCTCCTCCTAGCTATATGGGAGGGAAAGAAAAAAAATCACTCTTTTGGCCCGTCCTTTTTCCCTAGGCGACCCAATACCGCGCGGCCTCGCTGCTTGATGGACTCATCCTTTAGCGTCAGCTCGCGTTTTTTCATCATGCCGTTCTTCGATGTGTCCGGGCGGTCGTTTGGCTGATCCTTGCGCATTAGCTGTACTTTCCTTTGCCCTTTTTCTCGTATTCCTCGAGCAGCTCGCCAAAGCTCTTGTTCTTTTCGCGCTCTTCCTGCTCGCGACGTTTTTTCTCCGCAGCCTCCTGCGCCTGTCGTTCACTTTCTGCCTTCATGTCTTTTTCCAGCTGCTTTAATTTGCCAAGGGCATCCGCATTCAGCATCTCTTTCAGATTCAGCCCATTTTTTGCTTCTGTTGCCGTTGCCGCCTCTTGAGACGGACGCTGCGGCTTGCGTTGCTGTTTCTTCGCCATCCTTCTTCCAACCCTTTCCACTCGCGGATGAATCCCCTCATTCATTCGCCCGTCTTCGGTCATACTATCTACGTCAAGACGCTGTTCACTCAACCAATAGAGGAGGACCTGACATGGTGCGAAACAAGGCAAAAGACTTTGGGAAAACCGCTGAAATTCGTGGGCCAAAAGCCCAATCCGAAGCTGTCCGATCTGACGGCTCCATTAATAGTGAACCACAAGAGCGGTTAAAAGAAAACCGTTGAGACTGCCCGCAATCTGAAAACCGCCGATCCTACTGGACCCGGCGGTTTTTCCTCGTCTGGCTCTGTTCCCTTGCTTTTCGGATGGCCCGCTCCTGCTTGATCAGTGTGAGCTTGTCGGCAAACTGAAATTGGCAGCCTTTTTTCCACAGCCTTTTGGCCAAATCCCGTTCCATCTCGACTCGCGCAAGCTCCTTGCATCCCCCTGCCTGCAGGAAGGTGGAACGAAGAGACGATACATGCTGTGTCTGAAACAGCGTCCAAGGCGATCGGTGATGGACCAGCCTCGGTCCGTATTTTTGCCGTATGGCTTGACGCCTCTCTGCATCCGGGCAAGGCAATCCGATATGAAAGAGCTGCCCACCTGCGATCTGGCTCTCCTCCAGCAAGGGGACGGTCGCGTTGTGGGTATGCGGACGCTTGATATGTGGATACTGTTCCAGCCATTCCCGGCACTCCTGCTGCTGGATGGGGCTGAAATCGGGTTCGTATACGGAGTAAATGCGCCTGGTTCCCAGACCCAGCAGAACCAGCTCATTTGCATGCTCGTGGGCCTGCTGATGGACCCCGATGAACTCACGCGGAACGATCATGTTGCAGGATAAAAGGATCACCACTTCCCCGCTCGCCTTCGCAAGACCCGTATTCAACAAGTAGTAGTACGGCATTCTTTTGCGAAAACGGACGACCTGCAACGGGTAGTGAGCATGAAAGCGCTCGATCCTATCCGCGAGTCCGTCACAGGAAGCGTTGTCGATCACGATCACTTCATATTCATCGAAGTCCGTGAACTGCAAATTCAGACTGAACAAGGTGTACAGGAGCTGATCAGCTGCATTTCTAACCGGAATGACGACACTCGTAAGCATCGGATCTCCCCCTTTTTATAGCGTATGCGAAAAGTCCAAAGATGGGCTGGGCGCACAGGTATAAGGGGAAGGGTCTTGATGCATCTTAAGGAAGAAAGCCTCAAAGGAGGTCCTACAGATGGACAAGGACAAGCGGGATAACAAGGAAACGAAAAATATCGCGATCGACGGTACATTGCCGCATCAAATCAGCGCTCCTGACTTCAAGAACTCGACGCGTTCCATTCAAAAGCCGTTCGTCAACGAGTTTGGCGTCGTCATCGGGGACAGCCTTTACGATTCACAGGAATCCCCCATCAACAACTGGAGCACCGAGACAGATCCTTCTGTCATGGCAGGCGATCAATGGGTTCATCCCACGAACGACATTGGCTGGAATTCGTACGAAAATCGAGAAATGCTGGAGGACAAGCCATTTGTAGGAGCTCGTTTTTCTCACCCTACTCATGACGTGAGCAAGGGCAAAGACTAAAGCTTCCTTTTAATTGTAAAGCCCATTTGGCGAGAGCGACTTCGCCGGATGGGCTCTTCGTTTGTGGTACAATGGGCGTGACTGAGAGGAGAGGAAAATAACCCATGAGTATCACGCTACATATCGAACCTGCTTTCGCTCTCGCCTATAAACGCTACGCCGAATTTCAAGCGGGAGACATCCTGCGCTTGTACGTTCGGACGAGCGGTCCCGGCACGGGCGGATTATTCTACGCTATTGAAAAAGATACAGTCATGCCAGACGATGCCATTTTCGATGTCGAGGAACTGCGCTTCGTCATCCGTCCTACTGACTTCTGGTATTTTGACGGCGGACAGTTCACCTACAACCCCGCCTTTGGAGAATACGGCTTTTCCTTTTCCAATCCTCGGCTGGAAGACTGACCCCTTGTAAGAAGAACCCAACCTCAAAGCACACACAACCAGAAACTTTTTTTCGAGACAGTCGTATAGTTCAGTGACTGTGATGACGTATGGGAGGGACCTTGAATGAAAAAAAGCCGTTCGGTCCTCTTGGCCATCGGCGCCTTTTTGCTTACCAACTTAAAATGGCTGCTCGGTATCTTAAAATTTTCCAAATTCGGTACCACCCTGTTATCGATGATTGTCAGCCTGTGGTTTTATGCCGTTTTTTACGGCTGGAAGTTCGCCGCTGCTCTCGTGTACCTGATTTTTGTCCATGAAATGGGCCATGTGCTTGCAGCCAAACGCAAAGGCATCGCGACCTCGCCTGCCGTCTTCATCCCGTTCGCGGGTGCTTTCATCTCCATGAAGGACACACCAAGGGATGCGAGCACAGAAGCATACCTCGCCTACGGGGGACCGCTGGCTGGCATGATCGCCTTTTTACCCGCTCTGCCGCTTTACTGGTGGACGCAGGATCCGTTTTGGGCCTTGGTCATTTATCTGGGTGCCTTGCTCAACTTGTTCAACCTGATGCCTATTTCCCCGCTGGATGGTGGGCGCATCGTCTCTGTATTATCGACCAAGATCTGGCTGATCGGTCTGATTGGTTTGGGAGCCATGCTGTTCGCCAATCCGGGGCCGCTGATGGTCTTCATTTTTATCATTGGCCTCATCACCTGGTGGAGCCGACTGCGGGAGAGCTATCAGCACCAGGTCCTGCAGTATGAACGGGGAAGCCTGCTCGCCTTTCTCGACGAAATCACGAAATGGCCCCAGCTGGAGTCTTCGTGGAATAAGCGTGTCGAGCTTGGGGAGGAAGCTGCCTTGCTCGATCGATCTGTGCCGCCCAAAGGCTTTCTCATCCCTTTTTTACAGGACGAAAAACGCCTCAAGCGCGACCGCCTGCGCCTGGATCGGGTTTATGCCCATCGGAAGTGGGATTTGTTTAAACAATGGGAACGTGAACCGGTTGCGTTTCTCGACAGCGATCCCTTCCGGCCAGCCCCATCTGCGATCTTGAATGAAGCGGAGCAGACGGCGATGCAGCGTCTGACAGAAGTCGAGGAACAAATGCACCGCCTAACAACGTATTATACGGCACCGGCATCCACGAAATGGAAAGTATTGATTGCCTATCTCGCTCTGGCAGCTGTTCTTTCCGGCTTCTACATGTATGCGCAGCACCTGCTGCCCCGGTGATCCAGGGAGCGACAAACGTCCGGGAGAAAAGCAACCGGACGTTTGACCATCTATGACCTTCTAAGAGGTCAAAAACGTGCGATACGGTTATCTGACTGACGCTCTTCACAACCAGTAAGGCTGTAGCGCCTACTACGGAGAATTATCGGCTTTGTCGGACTTTCCTTTTCTCTGTAAAATGAGAAGTGTACACTCAGACCAAATTCCAAAACCTGCGCTTGGGAGTGAGCAGACGCCGCGTCTTTCATCCCGTAGCGTAATACAAATCCAGAGAGGATGACTTTTTACTTGGATAGCGTTCCGATAGTGCTCAACCTACTGCTTGTTGTTTTTCTCGTTTTTCTGAACGGCTTTTTCGTAGCCGCCGAGTTTGCTCTCGTAAAGGTGCGGCAAACGCGCCTGACCCAAATGGTCAATGAAGGGAACAAACGAGCCACCTACGCCCAAAAAGTAACCCAAAAGCTGGACGGATACTTGTCTGCCTGTCAGGTAGGTATTACGCTTGCCTCCCTGGGTCTTGGTTGGGTCGGGGAACCGGCTATCGCCCACATGATTGTGGAACCACTCCTGGGCTCTACAGGACTTCCGGATTATGCGATTTCTGCCATTTCGTTTGGTGTCGCATTCGCGATTATCACGTTCTTGCACATCGTACTCGGAGAGCTGGCACCAAAATCACTGGCTATTCAGAAAGCAGAAGCAACTTCGCTGTGGGTTGCCGCACCATTAATGTTCTTCTATAAATTGCTCTACCCGGCTATCTGGTTCTTGAACGGGACAGCCAACGCGCTCATGAAACGTCTAGGTATGGAACCTATTTCCGAGCATGAAGCCGCACATACGGAAGAAGAAATTCGCATTCTCGTAAACCAAAGCCATCAAAGCGGACATATCGACCAAACCGAGCTGTCACTGGTGGAACACGTATTTGATTTCTCTGAAACCTTGGCACGGGAGACGATGATCCCCCGTATCGATATGGTTTGCTTGTATAACTCGAATACGTTTGAGGAAAATCTGGAGATCATCCGTACACAGCGTCATACGCGATTCCCAGTAGCAGACGAGGACAAAGACAACATCATCGGCTTTGTCCACGCCACAGACTTTTATCTGTCCGCTCTCCAAGATGGATATGCCGATTTGGCGAAGCTGCTCCGTCCTGTATTGACGGTTCCCGAAACGATGGAAATCAGCACCGTATTGCGCCTCATGCAGAAAAAACGTTCGCAGCTTGCGATCGTCATCGATGAGTACGGCGGTACTGCTGGTTTGGTCACTATGGAAGACATCCTGGAAGAAATCGTCGGCGACATCCAAGACGAGTTTGACGAAGAGCGCCCTGAAATCGAAAAAGTGGAAAACGGCCTGTCTGTTTCCGGTATGCTGACCCTCGCCGACCTGAACGATCACATCCCGTTTGATCTCGAATCCGAGGATGTGGACACGATCGGTGGCTGGTTGTACAGCCAGCTGGAAGAAGAGATTGCCGTCGGTGCTTTTGTCGAGTGGGAGAATTACTTGTTCACCGTCAAACAGATGGATAATCACCGTGTGACCCGCGTTTTGATCACGGAGCTGCCTCCGCAAAATACGGAAGCTTCCGAAGAGTTGCAGACTGTCTCCTAACCGAGTCCCTACAAACGCAACGCCCCCTTCCAGCCAAGACGGCTTGGGAAGGGGGCTTTTTGGTACAGTAACCATCTCTATGGATTCTAGGTTCCCTCGATCGCTTTTCGCGGCTCCCAATCTCGGACGCCATTGTCCTCGAGTATTCCCATCGTTACATCGCTGATATCGGGATCGGTGAGCACGCTGTCGCGAATGCGGTATTTGATGTCGTCCGCCACCGAAAGCATCAAGCCTGAACGCAGCTCGACATAGCATTCGACGTGATAGAAGCGTCCTTCCTGAACGATGCGCAGCTTGTTGATATCCGTCACGTCGGGATCAGCCAGGATGGTCTTGGCGACGCGATCCTCCACCTCTTTTGGCGCAGCTACTCCGATCAGACCTACCATGTTATCGTAGCCCACTTTGAAAGCAACACCGATCATCAATACGCCAATCAGCATGGTGGCGATTCCGTCGAAAAGGGTAATGGTAGATACCTGGCCGATGATGACGGCGATGAGAGCGAGCAGGGCACCTGTAGTGGCAACGATGTCTTCGTAAAAGACGAGGCGCGTCGGCGGTGCAGCGCGTCCTACGTTTCGAAAAGCAGCAGGAATGATCGCCATTCCAGTCGCCTCCGCACGAGTCTCGTGTACGATTTCTTTCATGGCTTTCACCAAGACATAGCCATCTACGACGATCGCCAGAAACAGTATCCAAAAGTTGATCCAGAAGTGCGTTGCGTGAGCAGGTTCTTTGATGAGGTGCCAGCCTTCTGTAATGGTCTCGTACGCCATCACGGTCACGACGATCACCGCGATCATGCAAAAGAGATTGATCACACGCCCAAACCCGGTAGGAAAGCGCGGTGTCGGCTTTTTCTCGGCCAGTACGCTCCCGAAGAAAACGAAGCCTTGGTTCACCGCATCCGCGACCGAGTGCATGGCAGATGCAAACATGGCTCCGCTGCCGCTAAAGGCAGCTGCCATTCCCTTTACGATGGCCAGCCCTGTATTGCCCAAGGCTGCCGTGGCCGAAGACATGTTGCCCTTTTTTAACGTTTCCCAGAAAGAACCCATCCTGCTATGTATCCTCCTCGTAAGTCATGCGCATTTTCTTTATTATACTATTCCCAAGGAGGGTGCAAATGGGGCTTTTCACCGAAAAGGAAAATATTTGAAAGGGGGGGCAAGCGGAATACTTCTGCCTGCCCCTTAGTTACCATGACACTGTTATTTTAAGCAATGAGTTTAAGCCCTGCGACAGATACGATCACCAGCGCAATGCAAGTGATGCGCAGCTTGTCCTTCGGCTCACCGTACACCAGCATGCCTACCAAAGCACTGCCGACCGTACCGATTCCCGTCCAAACGGCATAGGCGGTCCCCATGGCGATTTCCTTCATCGCAAACGACAGCAGGATAAAGCTCAGCGCAAATCCCCCCACCAGCACCAGATAGGACCGCAGGGACGGCTTCTGGTTGACCTGTGTAATCCCCATGACACCTACGACCTCAAAACATCCTGCCAATATCAAGGCTACCCAAGTCATGCCGCTTCCCCTTCCTTTCGTGGTTGATCATCATGCTCATGCGTCACCAGCTTCAGGCCGATAATTCCGACCAAAAGCAGGGCGATCAATCCGATCTTGGCCCAGCTGAACGGCTCTCCGAACACGACCATTTCGCTGATGACGGTACCTGCCGTTCCCAGCCCGACGAACACGGCATAGACCGTACTGGTCGGCAGCCTTTTCCCCGAGTAGACAAGCACCCCAAAGCTGACTAGAATCGCAACCGCTGTAAGGCCCCATGCCAAAACGCTATCCGCATGCTTGAGTCCCGCAACCCATCCAACCTCAAACACGGCAGCGACGATCACGAGCATCCAGTTTTTACTCATCACGCAAACTCCCCTCTCTTTTCCGTATCATTCCCCTACCCGGCGGGAGCACGAGGTCCCAGCGCCTTTTTCCACGCAAAAAAAGCCGCGGTCGAATACCATCTCGATATTCTCCCGGGCTTTTATCCCTCCGTGTACACGGCTATGCCGTGGGTTTTCTCTCGGTCCAGACCGGATGCTTTGCCTCCGCGGAACCCTAGAAAACTCTGGGTATGAAATTAGGTTTTGTATCTGGAATTGCCTTTACTTTATCACAAAAGGATTTTGACCTCAATGGATTTTGCTGGCCCTCGACACTTAGAAAAAGGACAGACCGATGGCGAAAATAACACCGGATACAAGCAGGGTCGTCACGCAGTACCCCATGATGTCACGCACGCCCAAGCCTGCAATGGCAAGCGCCGGCAAGGCCCAGAACGGCTGTGCCATGTTCATCCACGCTTCCCCGTAGGCAATCGCCATGGCTGCAATCCCCGAGTCCACGCCAAGCTGCTGTGCGGCCGGCATGATGAATGGACCCTGTACGACCCAGTGACCGCCGCCGGATGGAACGAAGAAGTTTACCAAACCAGAGCTGAGGAACGCCAGGAACGGGAACGTCTCCGGAGTCGAAATCGAGATAAAGGCGTTGGTCATCATGCCGCCCAATCCAGACTGCTCCATCATGCCTTGAATCCCTGCGTAGAACGGGAACTGAATCAAGATACCTGCAGTCCCTTTCGCTGCGTTACCCACTGCTTTCATGTAAGAGAGCGGCGTTCCGTGGAGAAGCAAGCCCGCGATGAAGAAGAGCAGGTTGACCGTGTTGATATCTACTTTGAAGCCTTTGTTGGCAAAATAATAAATCAAATAGGAGAAGCCCAATACACAAATGATATACGTCAAAATCCGGCTGTTTTCCATGACCGTTGCAAATGTTTTCTCAGTCGGAGCAGCTTCAGCAGTCGCTGCTACTTCCTCTTTTGCGAACAGCTGTGGATCGATTTCAACGACTTCTTTACCCGTCGGCATCATCAAACGCGTCATAATCGGCAGGGCAACCAACAGGGCAATGGTAATGAACAGGTTGTATCCTGTGAAAATCGTATCCGTGAGCGGAATCAGCCCGGCTGTTTTTTCCAGAGGGTTACCCGGCGTTGCTGCCGTAAGCGGGACGGAGCCTGAGAGACCGCCATGCCATGTCAAAAAGCCGATGTATGCACAGGCGATCAAAAAGCGATAGTCGGAGCCAGGTACGCGCTTGGCAACCTCTTTCGCAAACAAGGCACCTACAATCAGACCAAAGCCCCAGTTGAGCAAACAGGCGATAGCCGAACCAAGCGTGACCAGAATGACGCCTTGGACCGGTGTTTTGGCAATGCTCGCGAGACGAGTCAGGCTGCGGCTGACGAGCGGCGAGCTGGCGAGCGCATGACCTGTCACCAATACCAGAGCCATTTGCATCGCGAATGCCAGCAGATTCCAGAAGCCGTTCCCCCAGAACTGCACCATTTGAATCGGACCGTGATCGGTAAACACAAGACCACATACAAACAAAATAATTGTCAGAATGAGGGCAAAGACAAATGGATCTGGCAAAAACTTTTGCACCAGAGTCGAGAAAAAACGTGACAACGCTTTCATGAATGTCCTCCTTGCTTCCTTAAGCTTTGTACTCTCTCCTTTCTTTTCAAGAATCGTACCAACTGTTTCTCTGGCCAAAAATCGCGCCAATCCTGGACTTGCCTCGGCGTCTACATCAAAAAAGTGTGTAAAAAGTAAACCTTCCGCCTACTTTTTACACACTTTCCCGTTATTCTTCTGAAACGTCTATTTCGTACATCTCCATCTTGTACAACAACGCGCTGCGCGAGATTCCAAGCCGTTTGGCTGTCCTCAGCCTGTTGCCCTTCTCCCGTTGCAGGGCGCGGGTGATCGCTTCCTTTTCCACTTCCGAAATGATGTCTTTCATCGTTCGATCTTCAAATTGAAGGCCGCGCTTTTCCTTTGCCTCATCGGGCGTTTGCCGCGTTTCCTCTAGATGCACCCGTATATGCTCCGGTAGAATGGCTTGCCCACTTGCCAGCACAACCGCTCGCTCGATCGTATTCTCCAGCTGTCTCACATTGCCTGGCCAATGATAGGCGTTCAAAAGCTCGACAGCTGCGGGAGACAAAAAACAGTCCTCCTTGCCCGTTTCACGTCCAAACCTGGTTAGGAAATGACGGATGAGCAGGGGAATATCTTCTTTTCGCTCGCGAAGGGGAGGCATTTGAATCGGGACGACATTCAGACGGTAGTACAGGTCCTCGCGGAAAAGCTCCTGACGGATTCTTTCCCGCAAATCACGGTTGGTGGCGGCGATAATGCGCACATCAATCGGAATCGGCTCCACGCCTCCGAGCCTGACCAATGTCCTCTCCTGCAAGACACGCAGCAGCTTAACCTGCAAGGATGGAGTGAGCTCCCCTACCTCATCGAGAAACAGCGTCCCTCCGTTGGCTGCTTCAAACAATCCTGGCTTGCGTGCGACAGCTCCCGTAAAGGCTCCCCGCTCGTACCCGAACAATTCGCTTTCCAGCAGCTTTTCCGGGATCGCTCCGCAGTTGACAGGAATGAGAGGCTGATCGGCTCGCGGACTGTTATTGTGAATCGCCCGCGCAATCAGTTCCTTCCCCGTCCCGCTCTCCCCCTGGATCAAGACGGTCGCTCTGGTCATGCTCACTTTTCCGACCAGCTTGTACACTTCCTGCATGGCGGGGCTCAACCCCACTAAATACCCTGGGTAATCCGGCTGTTCCTCCTGCGAAGGGCGCATGGTTCCCTCTTCGTCCCCTGCATCCGGCTGCTGCAGCGCTTTTGCCACCACCTGCTTGACCTGCGTGAGATCGAACGGCTTTTGCACATAATCGTAAGCACCCAAGCGCATGGCTTCCATCACATCATTTGCAGAGCCGTAAGCAGTCATCATAATGACGCTGGGCTGGGCTGATTTTGCCTGCTTGAGACGGCGGAGTGTCTCCATCCCGTCCATTTCCGGCATGCGCAGATCCAGAAGCATGACATCCGGCTCGTACTGTCCTATCTGCTCCATGGCCTCTGCGCCGCTCGCTGCCTCTTTCGTATCGTAGCCCGCTTTGCGCAAGCTTGTAGACAATGCTTTGCGCACATTGACTTCATCATCGACTACTAGAATGCGTCTTTTCATCTCTCTGCCTCCTCCCATCTCCCTGGCAGCGTCACTGTAAACCGGACGCCATTTGCTACATTTTGGGCAGTGATATGTCCTCCGTAGGCATGCACGATTCGCTGGGAAATCGCCAGCCCCAGCCCCGTTCCAGAAGGCTTCGTCGTGTAAAACGGCTCAAAAACGGAGAGCAAATGCTCTTCGGCAATGGGTTGACCGTCATTTGTCACATGGATACATGCCTGATTGCCATCCTTTTCCGTTTGGATTTGGATAACTCCCCCATGTGGCATCGCCTGGATCGCGTTGATCAAAATGTTTAAGAAGACCTGCTTCAGCAAATCTGGCGATGCGAGAACAAACGGCGCATGATCCCCGAAGCATCTCTCCACCTGAATGCCTTTGCCGGCCGCACTTCGCTCCATCAGCATCACAGTCTGATTGATCACATCCCACAGATGGATGGGGACATGAGCCTCCTCATCGGGGCGGGAAAAGAGCAGCAGCTCGTCCGCAAAGCGGTTCAGCCTCTCCACTTCCTCCACGATGATTTCCGTGTACTCCCGACAGGCATGCTCCTCTGGCAAATCTTCTTCAATGATTTGCGCAAAAGCCTTTATCGAGGTAAGGGGATTGCGTACCTCATGAGCAATACTCGCTGCCCATTCTCCGATAACCGCGAGACGCTCTGCCTGTGCCAATCGCAGCTCCATCCGTTTCCATTCCGTTCGTTCATCGAGCACGACAATGACCCCGAGCACTTGATCAGTCGGACTCACCCAGATCGATGTCCCCACTTTCACATAACGATGCCCCCGCTCAGGATGCTTGTACTCCCACTCGGCATCGCGGATCGTTCTGCCATGAACCAGCGTTTCTGTCAGCAAGCCGACGAACTCCGCGCTTTCCGCAAATACTTCTGCATGCGCTTTGCCCATGACCTGCTCCGCGGATCGTCCCGTTATTTTGGCTGCCGCCTCGTTCCAGGACGTGATTCTCCCCTGATCGTCCAAAGCCAGTACACCGCTATCCATGCTCTGCATGATGGTTTCCGTACGGGTCCGGCTCGCCTGCAGCTCGCCCGCCATCCTGTTGATCGCCTCGGATATTTCTCCTGGTTCTCCAGCCAAACGTCTCATGCGATGCGACAGATCCAGACTGATGGTTTTCAGCCCTGCCTTGATCTCCTCCAGAAGGGCTTCCAGTCTGTGCACCATCAGGCCGCTGACTAAAGCTGCTATCAAGCAGCCGACACCCGAGATGGCGAAAATGCTCCTGCGCATCCCTGCCAGCTGTACATCGATATTGCTCATCAGCTCATTTGCCCAAGTATAACCGATCATCTTGCCGTTTCTTTTCAGCGGGTACATGGCATTCATGATGTTGCCCCTGACCTGCTCTCCGATCGCGATCTCCGGTTTTCCGCTTTCCATGACCAACCGTCCGAAATGCTCGGGTGATATCGACTCCCCCACGTGAAACTTCATTTCCTGACTCGGCCCGTATGTTACAATCGCATCCAGGTCTGCGGCATAATAACCGACACCGATACCCGGGTGCTCGTCAGCGATCCGATCTGTAAGCGGTTGCAGAGCTTGGTTTAAATACTCAATTTTCTGCGCCCGAGTCGCCTCTTGCACCCCAAGCCTTTTGGTCAGGTCGTCATAATCTTTTGGCAGCGCAAAATCCAGCTGCTGTGTGATCGCGATCAGCTTTTGCTTTTTTTCCTCGAGCAAAGCCTGCTCGGCAGCATGAAGAAGCACAAGCCCTGTGATCAAAATGGGCAGGATCGTCACGGCTACTACAGAGGCTATTAGGCGAATCCGATAAAAATAAGCTTTCAACATGCATACCTCGCTCTACGTTTCCTCTTCTATGTTATTCTAACATAGAGAATCCATCTCATATTGCTTTCGAAAAGGAGCATACCCATGACACATGTTCTGTTTGTCTGCCTGGGGAATATTTGCCGCTCCCCGATGGCAGAAGCCGTCTTTCGTCATCTCGTCGAGCAGCGAGGGCTGACCGCTCAGATCGCTATCGATTCATGCGGCATTGGTGACTGGCATGCTGGCGAGCGCCCTCATACCGGTACGCAGAAAATTTTGCGTGAAAAGGGGATCGCCCACGATACCTTGCGCGCCCGGCAAATTACTTCGGATGATTTTGCGACCTACGATTACATCGTTTGCATGGACGAGGAAAACCTCTCTGCTCTTCAGCGCCTGGCTCCCGCTGGCAAGAAGGTGTACAGGCTGCTGGACTTTGCGACCGCTGCCAAGGAGCAAAACGTCGAGGACCCGTACTACACCGGGCGTTTCGGCTACGTCTACGATCTGGTCGAGGACGGCTGCCAAGGCTTGCTGGCGCATATTTTGAAAGAAGGGAAGTAGCTCGGTCGCTTTGACGGCACTCCTTTGTTCATGAAAAGAAGGGATAGCCGCTAGATGGGCTATCCCTTTTGTAATTTGCTCTCTATGAGACCGCCAGCGTAGTCTGCTCGGTCTGTTCCCGCAGCCATTTTACTGTGCTGCCGATCAATCGCTGATAACCGTCTGCCGTCGAAAAGGTATGGTCTGCACCGATAACGACCTCCGTCTCGCAGCGTCCCCGTCTGCGCAAGCGCAGCTCCCGTTCGTAATGGAACATTGCATCGACAGAAATCACATCATCCCGGTTTCCGTGCAGGAGTAGAGCATCTCCTTCAAATTGCTTGGCTTGGCGCAAAGGGAGCGCCCCGTTCAGCGATTGGAAAAAGCGATCTTGCAGCAGGTAGCCGTGATGATCCGTTTTTCCGGTCAGCAGCGCCTCCTGATAGCCCCTCTCCCCTACAATCCGCACGATGTCGTCATACGGACGGGCAACTGCCGCCCAAAGAACGAGGGAGTGGATTCGTTTATCCGTACTGGCGGTGAGCATGGAAACGGCACCACCGAGGCTATGGCCGATGAGGCTGACACGCTCAGGATCGATGCTATCCAGCTGGAAGGCAAAGTCGAGCACATCCCGTGTCTGGTTGAGCAGGACATCCAGCCCACCTGCACCGTAATCCCCGCTGCTCTCCCCGCACCCACCGTAGTCAAAGCGCAAGACGGCAAAGCCATTTGCGGTCAGCTCTCTGGCAGCTTTGACAAACAAGCGATCGACTCCGATGCGACTGCCAATAAAGCCGTGGCAGATGATGATTAGGGGAAACTTTTCACCTGACTGATTGGGCTCATGCAAAGTTGCCGTTAACGCGATGTCTCCGCTTGGTATTTGAAAAGTCCGTTCCATTAAACTCACCTCATTTATTTTCAGTATTCCGAGTAGTTTACTTTGTTATAACTTATTATGCGGGTTTTCAGGGCTGTTGTCAAGAAATAGGACAAGGGTTTACCTCAACTTGGCTAGAATGCAAAGCAGACAGAATCTCACGGTCACAGCTGGAACAGCCAAAGCTCGGCTTCGAACGAAAAAAAGGACAGCATCAGGTGCTGCCCTTCTCTCATTACGGATTCAATGTATTTTTCGGTGGTGCCGCCAGATCGCGCAGGATCGCGACCTCTACCCGTCTGTTTTTGGCACGTCCATCAGCGGTAGCGTTCGATGCTACAGGATGGTATTCGCCCATGCCTGTCGCGCTGAACTTGGTCGGATCGAGATTTCTGTTTTCCAGCAGTACCTTGAGGAAGTTAACCGAACGCTTCGCACTCAAATCCCAGTTGGACGGGAAATCCGCCCGGTGGATCGGCACGTTGTCGGTATGTCCGGTGACGGTCACCTTTTTCGGATGCGGGACCAGCATGGACGCCATCTCCGCAGCGAGCTTTCTTGCTTCTGGCTTGAGATCGGCTTTACCTGAGTCAAACAACGCATTGTCGAGGATCGTGATGAGCAGGCCCTCTTCGGTCAGCTTGGTCTGCAGCTTGTCCTGCAGCTTGTTTTGCTCGATGTAGCCCTCCAGCTGCGTCTGCAGCTTTTTCAGATCCTCTGTCTCTTTGCGTACCGCTTCCTCCAGCTTCTTCTCTTCCTCGGTCTTTGGTTTTTCCGCTTCCTGTGCCCCTTTATGGATGGTCT
Source organism: Brevibacillus nitrificans (assembly GCF_003710965.1). NCBI lineage: Bacteria > Bacillati > Bacillota > Bacilli > Caryophanales > Paenibacillaceae > Brevibacillus > Brevibacillus nitrificans. The sequence goes on from NZ_RHHU01000011.1 coordinate 172,392, forward strand.
GCTGCGCCATGTTCGGGTCCAGTGGCACCGGACTCGGCTGATTCAGCACGCCCACCCCACCGTTCAAGGCAACGTTGAAGGATTTCACCAGCTGGTCAAACTTCTTCGCATCCATCTCACTGGAGGCAAACAATACAATAAACAAGGCAAGCAACAGGGTGAGCAGGTCAGCGTACGGAATCAGCCAAGTCTCGTCCATATGCTCTTCATGCTGAGCATGTCTCTTCGGTCGCTTAGCCATTTACCGCAGCTCCTTCCTCCTTCTTCTCTTCCTTCATCTCGGCACGCTCTCGGTACGGGATGTACACAAGCAGCTTCTGTTCAATCGCAGCCGGGGATACACCAGCCTGAATCGAAAGCAGACCTTCTACCATGATTCTCTTGATTTCAATCTCTTGCTTAGATTTGCGTTTCAGCTTGTTCGAGAAAGGATTCCACAAAACGTAGCCTGTAAAAATACCGAGCAGTGTCGCGACAAACGCAGCGGCAATGGAAATACCCAGCGCATCGATGTCACTCAGGTTGCCAAGCGCCGCGATCAGGCCAACTACCGCCCCCAATACCCCAAGCGTCGGCGCGTAGCTGCCCGCCTGGCTGAAAATCAGTGCCCCCATCTGGTGACGCTCTTCAATTGCATGAATCTCTTCGTTCAACACATCGCGGACGAAATCCGGTTCGCCTCCATCGATAATCATCTTCATGCCGTTTCGCAGGAATGGATCTTCTATTTCATCGGACGTATTTTCAAGGGCCAACAATCCTTCACGGCGAGCGATCGACGCCCAGTTCATAAATTGGCCAATCAGTTCACGTTTGGCAGGGAGTTTTTGCTCTTTAAAAAGTACCTTGAAAAGGACGGGAACCTTTTTGACTTCCGACATGGGAAATGCGTTTAAAATAGCGGCAGCCGTACCCACCATGATGATCATGAATGCTGCTGGGTTTAATAATGAGGCGGGACTGGCGTGCTTCAAGATCATCCCGACAACTACTGCAACGATACCTAGTACTAAACCTAGCAAGGTCGATTTTTCCATCGTGACACTCCCTACTTCCATAATCGAAATCTATCTATATATGGTTTCGGTAATTTGCGGTCAAATTGTGAGGGGAACTTATGAAAAACGGAACTCTTTTTATCCGAACTGCTGAACCATCACGATCATCACCAGCAACCCGATAATAAAGGAGAACGTGGCTGAGCGCGCATGTCCGTCTCCGTGGCTCTCCGGTATGAGCTCCTTGTAGACGATGTACAGCATGGCTCCGGCAGCAAAGGAGAGTCCGTAGGGGACCAGCCCACCCACGATCGAAGTCAGATAATAGCCGATGAGAGCCGAAACGATCTCTACAGCACCGGTCATCGTCGCCAAAAGAAAAGCTTTGAGCCGGCTCACCTGCTGATTAATCAGAAATAGCGCGACCAGAAATCCTTCCGGCGCGTTCTGCAGTCCGATCGCAAAGGCGACCAAACCACCCAGACCGGTTTGCTCACTGGAGTAGCTGACCCCAACAGACAGCCCTTCTGGTATGTTATGTAAAGTAATGGCCGACAAAATCAAGAGCGCCTGAGAGTCCATGGAAATATTTACTCTCGTATGCTCCAGATCTATATGCGGGATGAAGCTCTCCAAAACAGTCAACGTCAGTGTCCCGGTGAGCACCCCCATACAGATGACGATAATCGATCCGTTCTCCATCGCCTGCGGAATCAAGCTGAAGGTCGCGGCCGCCACCATGATGCCAGCCGTAAACGCGAGCAGAATATCACGCCAGCGATGCGTAACCGTTTTGAAAAACAGGATGGGCAGCGCCCCTGCTCCTGTCGCCATTGCCGATAGAAAACTCCCTATCAAAAGTTGCTCCATATGGTACCTCCGCCTCGTATATACCCTTCTTTTGATCATACCACTATATAACCGTTGGAGGATATCTTCCAGCATGCAAAAACGCCACTTCACATGGCGTTTCCTACTCTTATTCTATGTCTCGGATCGATAAGTCTTTCCTTTTTCTTCCCCGAGGCCAAAATAGTGGCGAAAATTATAAATGAGCGGATTCCAAGCCTTGGGATCTACGTAGCGGTCACCGATGGCGATTCGCTCGTCAGCGTGCACCTGCACCACCTCTGTTTCTACAATGGCAAAGCTCTCTGCGTACTCCGGAATCCGAATGCCACGAACCACTGCCTCCAAGTGAAGGGGACATTCCGCAATCCTCTCGGGACACACCGACTTAGATGCTGCTCGGGTGAAGGATCCGGCGGCGAACTTATCTTTTTCATAGCGAAAGCCAATCTCCTCTTTGTACGCAGGTACCGGATTTTTTCCGGTCAACGACGCAAGAGCCTCGACCTGGCGCCACATGGCCGCATCAGGCAAATTGATGACACACGCTGGCCGTTCTTTCAGATTTTCCAAGCCCTGTGACCCCACCCCTAAGCCTAAAATAACGAATGAACCTAGTGCCCAAGAAGAGGAAATAGGGCTGATGTTGGTAGAACCGTCTGCATTCTCCGTCGACAGCAGGACGACGGGTGCTCCGTAGTACAAAATTTTCGGGTGGATGGTAATATGGCTGATCATGTCCGAGGTCTCCTTTGAATGGAATGACAACTGCTCCCTCATTCTATCCCGCCATTGTTTCCATCTCCCTCGAAGTATGCCTGCTTTTTTCAGGGCAAGCATCTCGCTTTCCTCCCCGCCTTGTAAGATAATAGAAACAGGCTAGATGAACGTATAAGTGATCAATGATTTTGGAGGGAGACGTATGGAAAATTACGAGGTCATCATAGTCGGTGCCGGATCCATGGGGATGGCTGCCGGATACTATTTGGCAAAGCAAGGGGTCCGCACCCTTTTGCTAGACACCTACGATCCACCACACACGATGGGAAGCCATCACGGAGATACCCGGATCATCCGCCACGCTTACGGAGAAGGCAAGCAGTACGTCCCACTCGCGCTGCGTGCCCAGCAGCTTTGGCAGGAGTTGGAGGCCGTTTCAGGAACGAAGCTTTTTGAACAAACGGGCGTTCTGAGTGCCGGCCCGCTGGAGGATTCTTTTCTGCAGGAGATTCGCGAAAGCGCCGAGACCTACTCGCTTCCTGTCGAGGTCCTGCGTGCCTCTGAAGTCAATGAACGCTGGCCCGGCATCTCGCTGCCTGATCATTATTATGCGTGCCTGGAAACCTCCTCTGGTGTCCTGTATTCAGAAAAGTGCATCAGCGCGTATCGCGAGCAGGCGATTGCAGCAGGTGCTACCCTCTTGACCCATACACCTGTGACCGCCATTCAACCAGATGGAGATGGCGTCATCGTCCACACAGAAGCACACACCTATCGCGCGGGTAAGCTGCTGCTCAGCGCAGGAGCCTGGAATCCAGCCCTGCTTGCTTCCCTTGACTTGTCTCTGCCTCTATCTCCTACGCGCAAGACGGTCGCCTGGTTCGGATCCGAGGAGGACTTGTACCGTGCTGATAAATTCCCTGCGTTTATTTTTAAGCTGGCCGACGAAACCTCCTACTACGGATTTCCAAGCATTGATCAGGCAGGAGTGAAAATCGGTCGACATGACGGCGGTGTAGAGATCGATCCGGATCGTCTGGAACGCACGTTTGGCGCCCTCTTATCTGATGAAGGCGACGTTCGCTCGTTTCTCGAGACGTACATGCCGCAAGCAGCCGGTGCATTGCGCCAGGGACGTGTCTGCATCTATACGATGACACCGGACGAGCATTTCATCATCGATCGTCATCCCGAGTACTCCCAGATCGTGATCGCTGCCGGCTTTTCCGGTCACGGCTTCAAATTTGCCAGCGCGGTAGGCGAGGCAGCCAGCGAGCTACTTACACAGGGCAAATCTACCTACGATCTGTCCATGTTTTCCCTCCAACGTTTTTAGAGAAGCATATGAAAAAGCCTCGTTGCCATATACGGCGCGAGGCTTTCTTTCGCAGACTACCCCCGCCAGCGCTGAGAACCTACTCGCGCCACGATACGGGTATCGGCCAGTCTGCCGTAGACGCCGGCAGTCCGATCGCTAAATCTCGACAAGTAGGCAAAGCCCGGGCGCGTCGCCTGCTGAACGAGGTAGGCAGACTGATACGATCCTGGCCTTCTCTCTTCATTCAAAAAGTTGATCAGCATTCCGGCCGTCTTGATACCAGCTCCATGCCCGTAATACAGCCCTCTCCCCAAATCCACGACGTTTTCCCCTTGCCACCAGGGCTTAGCCGGGTTGTAGTCCGGATTGGCAAAATAGAGAATATCTCCCGGCAAAAACGTGTGGGTACTGGCTGTCTGCAGATCCAGATCCTGATCATAGCGCCAGTCGTAAAGTAAAATATCGGCAAACATCCGCTCGAAATCAGCTGTTCGGATCGATCGCAATGTCGCATGGTACAAAATGATGACCATCGCGGTCGCACACTCGGTCGCGTACAATCTGCCATTTCGGAAGATGTCAATAATTCCTTGCGAAGGCAGTATTCCCTCGCGCAGCCGGAAGCCGCCCAGCTCTGTCCGGTGCCAATAATCCTCGTTGCAGCGAGAATCCACAAAAGTAGAAAAAGAGATCCCGCTATCATTCAGCGCCCTGGCCGATCTCACCAGATGATCCCGCATTTTCAGTTCAAATTGCAGCAGCTCAGGCGTCGGGTATTCAAACGTTTCCGGACTTGCCGCCATTTTCTCGACTACTTCGGTTTGTACCCCGTTTAATCCCCAGCTTCTCACCAGCTCAGACGGGCTGACCTGTCTTCCCGCAATCAAAATCATGGGTATCCCCCTTCTCACACTCCATCATCCTTATGTCTATGCAAAAGTCTAGGTCCATGTGTGCTAGAGAAAAACCCCGCCTCTTGAGAAGGCAGGGCTTGCGGGGACTATCGTTAGATTTCAGCCTGCGTCATGCCAGACTTTCTTTTCAAGGAAACATTCTTCAAACGGGAGAAGAGATAGCATCCGATGATGACAATCATACTCCCGAGCAGCTGGATTCCTGTCATTCTCTCCCCTAGCAAGAGAAACGCCAAGATCGCGGTAAACACGGGATTGAAGTTCAGGAACATCCCGGCTGCCGTCGCTCCCACCTTTTGCACGCCGACGTTCCACATCACCATGCTTACGACAGTCGCCAGTACTCCTACGTAGAACAGAGACAGCCAGAAGGACCACGTCGTATTTTGAACGGTGAAGGTCGACAGATTAAATGGCAGCATCAGAGCCACGCCGAAAACGCCGGAGTACAGCGTCGACATCAGTGGAGTCACTGTCTTCATCGCCCACCGCGCACAGACGGAGTAAATCCCCCACATCGATACAGCGGCCAGCATCCACAAATCGCCTACATTAAAATGGAGATTGGAAATATGCGCCAAATCCCCTTTGCTCATGACCACCAGTACGCCACCAAAGGAAATGAACATCGCGACAATCTGGAGCGGTTTGATCTTATCCTTTACCAGTAAAAAGGAAAAGATGGCAATCGATACTGGATTTAGCGTAGATAATAGACCGACATTGGTCGCATTCGTTCTCTCCAGCGCCCAAAACATAAACAGGTTGAACAAAGCGACACCCGTTACTCCCATCAAAATCAACGGGAGCACAGCCTGCTTGGTCGGCAAGATCCGCTTTTCGCGAAACCAGACCATCGGGATCAGACAGACGACCGCGATCATCCAGCGTAAATCAGTCAGCGTCAGAGACGAAGCATGACCGACCAAAAACTTCCCTACAACAAAGTTCCCTCCCCAAAGAAAGCTCGTGCACAGCAAGAGGACGGCATAGATCGGTTTCATAAAGCCTCCTTGATGAATAAGTTCATAGCTAGTCTGTCCCCTATCATACACCTTTCGCAGACGTTTGGGCGGGCGTAATCCATTTTTCCATGAAAATCAGTTCATCTCGGTTAAAACCCTGTTTTTCGTAAAAGGCTTGAACGACACCATTTTCCGGTTCGATCAGCAGGTTGATTTTGTCGCAGCCCAATCCCGCAAGCCTCTGCTCCAGCTCCTGCAGCAGCCGCGTACCCAGATCTTGTCCCTGGCAGTCCGGGTCTACAGCCAAATGGTTGATCCACCCTCTGCGTCCATCGTAGCTGCCCATAACAGCCCCGATGATACGACCCTCCTCCGTTTCTGCGATGAGAAACAGCTGTGGGTCACGCTCCAGTTTCTTTTGGATTCCCGCGGGTGTATCGGAGCGTGACAGCTGTATGCCGGCACGACGCCACAGGGTGACGACCTCTTCCCATTGCTCCAGAGAAAACGATCGGATGTTCATGACGACATCATCCTTCCTGAATCGATATTTATGCATGTATTTTTATAATTATACAATTTACTGATTAAAAAAAGGGGCTGTTTTTTGCCCCCTTACATTCCCATCCACGTCAAGATTACCGGAAGCAGAATAAATGCCCATACCACGGTCATGACCGCGCCTGCGATGACGGCGAGCGTCGCGCTGCTGCCTTCCAGATCGCCCTGCTCCAGGGCTTTCGCCATTCCCAGCACATGCGCGCCCATGCCGTACATCAAGCCGATCGAAACCGGATGCCGCAGTCTCAGGTGCTTGATGAGGGTCGGTCCCCAGAATACGCCGGCAAAGCTCGTCAGCATCACGAACAGGGCCGTCAAAGACGGTATTCCCCCGATTGATTCCGACAGCCCCACCGCGATCGGCAAAGTGATCGAGCGCGGGATCACACTGATTGCCGCTTCTTTTCCCAAACCAAGCAGCATCGCGGTCGAAACGCCAGCCATGATCGCGATCAATGCCCCGGTAGCCAAGCTGCTCACGATCATCCGCCAATGGGACATCAGTATGCCCCAGTTGCGATAGAGTGGGATCGCAAAAGCAACTGTGACCACGCCAAGCATTTCACTTAAAAGCTCTGTGCCCTCCTGATATTCCTGAAAAGGGATTCCGCTCACGAGCAGCAAGACCATAATTCCGAAAGGGGCGACGATAGCCGGTGAAAAGAGCAAGATAGGCTTCTTTCGATTCAGCTGTTTGGCTGCCACAAAGAAAAGGATCGTGACGAGAATGCTACAAATTTTCCACAGAGTCACGCCGCTTCACCTCACCCAATTTGAACATCCGCTCAGCAATTACGCCTGTCGAAATCATCACCAGTGCTGACCCACTGACGACGATGATCAAAACGAGCAAGCCTTTCATGCCCAAAAGCCACGGATATTGCATGATCCCGGCGATGGCAGGTACGAAAAACAAAATCATCTGGGAAAACACCAAAGTCGCTCCTGCCTGTACCCAGCTCAACCGAATCCAGCCGAGCTGCAAGCACAGAAACAGCATCCCCATCCCGATCAGACTTCCTGGAATATGTAACGGCAAAACCATCGAAATCCATTTTCCTGCCCAGGCAAACACGTACAGCAGCAAAACCTGCGGCAGTGCTAAGAGCCATGATCTCATCCTGACCACCCCGACTTCTCATGTTGGTAGGTCCATTTTATCTGCTCTCCGCATTATTCGTACAATACATAAACATCATGAACTCTATTCCATTTGGTTATGGAGAAAGATGCTGCTCAGCAAAGGAGATGAACGCTCGTGCGGCGTGGGAAAGGTAGTGGTCCTTTCGAAAAATCAGTGCGTACTGCCAGTCGATCTTCGGGGAGGAGATATTGACCGTCCGCAGCTCACTGTTGTTCAGGCGTCTCACTATCGAACGGGGAACGAGCGATATCCCGAGCTGCGTCGCCACCAGCTCCCCGACGAAATCCCACAGCGAGCTCATGTAAGCGACCTGCGGCTCAAAGCCTGCCCGCAGACATGCCTGCTTGACCACATCGTGAATGGCGTACTCTTCCGTAAACAAGATAAAGGCTTCCTCACGCAGCTCCGCCAGACTGATTGACTCGCGCTCGGAGATCCAATGCTCCCGATGGACGATCGCAACCAAGTCTTCTGCCTGCAAAGGAACCGCGTCGAACTTTTCCGTATCGGCAGGAAGAACGGTCAAACCTACGTCGATGCTTCCCTGCTCTACGTGTACCTCCAGAAGCTTGGCGCTGTATTCCTTCATCTCGATATCGATGCCCGGATACTGCTTTTTAAACAGAGCGATGACATTCGGCAGTAAAAACGATCCTACCGTCGGCATCATGCCCATTTTGACACGTCCGCGCTCCATGTTGCGTATTTCTCCGATGGATAAGGCCAGACTGTCCATCAAGTGGAGCACCTTTGTCGCATGATCGTAGACCAGCTCCCCTGCATCGGTCAGCTCCATTTTTCGCTCGGTCCGATCCAGCAGCACGACACCTAGCTCTTCCTCCAAAGCTTTCATCATTTTGCTGATAGAGGGCTGCGAGACGTGCAGGGTGTTGGCAGCCTTGGTAAAGCTTTTCTGTTTTGCCACTTCCACAAAGTACTGCAGTTGCCTGATGTCCATGAGATGCCCCCGTCGTGTCCTGTGCTGTGCGTGCGAAATTCTTCTTTCTACTAGCTTACCACAGGGCCGCAGCTGCCCGCGTACACCACAAAAAAAAGACCGCCACTGTGGCAGTCTTCTTTTCCCTGAGCCTGATCTTTCCCTATTTTACCGTCACGGAGATACTGACCATCTTTCCGTTGTAGGTCACGATCACATTTGTGCGGCCTGCTTTGACAGCGGTAATCTTGCCGCCTTCCACCGTTGCCACTTTTTGATTCACCGAAGTCCAGTCCGCCTCGAGCGTCACATCTGCTTTCGTCTTATCTGTGTAGCGCGCGGACGCTTTCAATTCCTTCGTCTCGCCCTCTTTTAGCGTCACTTGCTTCGTGTCCGCCTCCAGCTTGGACAGCACAGCAGACTCTACTGAAATCGTGACGGTTTTGCCTCCGTACTTGGCGGTCAGCTTTGCCTTTCCTGCTCCTACACCCGTTACTACGCCACCTTCTACCGTAGCCACTTCCGGATTGCTCGTCGTCCACTCAGCTTTTTCCGTTACGTCTACCTTGTCACCGTTTGACAAGCTCGCCGTCAGCTTGAGGGAATCCGTTTTCCCCGGGTGCACGTACGCGATCTTCTTGTCCAGCGCCAGCTTGGAAATGATATCGACTTCCACGGGCAGCGTCACGGTTTTGCCTCCGTACGTTACCGAAATCTTTGTTTTGCCTGGTCCTACCGCTGTTACAAGCCCCTTGTCCACGGTGACAACCTCACTGTCGGCACTTGTCCATTTCGCCTCTTCTGTGACGTTTGCTGTCTTTTTGTCCGTGTATGTAGCTGTTGCTGCGATTTGCTTGGTCTCATCATTGCGCAGGACGAGCTTTTTCTGATCCACTGCCAGCTTGGAGATGATGTCGACCTCCACGGGCAGCGTCACGGTTTTGCCTCCGTATTTTACCGACACCTTCGTTTTGCCTGAGCCTACTGCAGTCACAAGTCCATTCTCGACTGTAACCACTTCACTGTCCCCACTGAACCATTCTGCTCCTTCCGTGACATTTGCCGTAGACTTGTCCGAGTAGGTAGCGGTAGCAGTGATTTGCTGGGTCGCTCCCTCGCGCAGCGTGAGCTTTTTCTGGTCCACGGCCAGCTTGGAGATGACGTCGACTTCCACGGACAGCGTTACGTTTTTCCCGCCGTAGCTCGCCTTGACTTTGGTCTTTCCGGAATCTACCGCTGTTACCAGCCCCGCTTCCACTGTGGCAACTTCGCTGTCGGATGAGGTCCAGTCGGCTTTTTGTGTGACGTCCTCTTTCGTTTTATCCGTGTAGGTAACCGTCAGAGCAAGCTGCTGGGTCCCATCCTTTTTCAGCTTCACCGATGTGGCACTGGCACTGAGCTTGGATATTTTCTTTTGTGCTTGATCCGTTGTTTCCGTTTTCGCATACACAGGTACTTGACCCGCACCTGCCAGTACGACTCCGCATGTCAAAACGGCCGCTAGCATGGCTTTCTGCCAGCCGCGAACGAGCTTGCGGTCTCTCTTCATGTTGATCTCTCCTCCACACGCCATTTTCCACTTTTTTCTATATCGGCATTTGAAGAGTGGGTGTGAATAGGAACTTTGCTCTATTATCTTCCACCGCTCACATTGAAAATCTCACCCGTAATGTAGTTCGCAGCATCCGACGCCAGAAAAGCAATCATTTCTGCAACGTCTTGCGGCGTCCCTGCTCGTTTCAAGGGAACTGTCGGCAAAAACTGCTGCAGCCTCTCCCCTGATGAAAATTTCTCATGCCACGCCGTGTCGATCACGCCAGGCGCAACCGCATTGACGAGAATTCCCTGATCGGCAAATTCTCTCGCCATCCCGATCGTCAGCGTGTTGACTGCTCCTTTGGCAGAAGCGTAGTGAACACTTTCCCCAGCCCCTCCAAAGCGAGCCGCCCCTGAGGAAATATTGATAATTTTCCCTTCCCCTCGGGGCAGCATGTCGCGCAGTACGGCCTGCGAGCAAAAAAGCACGCTTTTGACATTGACCGCGTAAGTCTTGTCCCACAGCTCCTCCTGAAGCTCCATGAACCTGCTCGGTTGTATGCCTGCGCCTGCATTGTTCACCAGGACATGGATCGCCCTGAACCGCTCCAAAACCTCAGAGGCCATCCGGTTCACTTGGTCTCTATCCGACACATCGGCAGAAAAGAGAGCACAGTCACCACCCTCTGCCCGGATCTGCGCCGCTGCTGCTTCCGCTCCTTGCCGATTGGAATGGTAATGGATCGCCACTTGTGCCCCGCGAGACCCCAACAGCTTTGCAGCAGCACACCCAATGCCCGAGCTCGCACCCGTTATAAGGACAACCTTCCCTTGCAGATCATGCATGTCTCATCCGCTCCCCTACTTTTGCTCGTGAAATTCTGCATTCGCAAGCTCATAGATCGCTCTCGCATACATCGCAGCAGACAGCAGCAGGTCATCCACCTCGATGTACTCATCTGCCTGATGAGCGAGAGACGTTTTGCCGGGGAAGAGCGGACCAAAGGCAACGCCATTGCCAATGTGGTACGCATACGTGCCTCCACCGGTTGACAGGAGTACTGGCGCAAGCCCTGTCATCTCCTGGTACACGCGCTGCAAAATACCGATCATCGGATGGTCCTTTGCGACATGATGACCTTTTTTCAAGAGCGGTGGCTCAATGACAAAGCCGTATTTCCCGACTCTTTCGGCGATGGCCTCCAAAATCCGGCTCGCCTCATCCGTCACCGGGTAGCGCAAATTGATGTGAAAAAACGATTCGCCAGCAGGCTCAAACTGCAAGATCCCACTATTGATTGTTAGTGCCCCAGATATCTCGTCCGCAAAGGCAATCCCCAATGCTTCTCCGGCGTAGTCCTCAAACAGGTACTGATCCACGCAACGAAGGAATCGCTCAGCCTCCTCCTGAAAGGAATGCGCAACGAGAAAATGCACCAGCTCCAAAGCCGCATTGATCCCAAGCTCGGGCTCCATACCGTGCGCCGCTTTTCCTTCCATCGAAAGGACAAGCTGCTCTGCCACGATCCGTGCTGCCCCCTTGCGCCCACGAGACTCGCAGTAGAGACTGTAAGCTGCGGCCATCTCGCTTAGCCGCTCTGTCTCTACTGCCGTAAGCACTGCCCGAGCTGACTCTGGAACCATGTTGGCTGTGCCGCCACCGAAAAAGGAAAGCAGACGCCACGAAGCTGCAGTTCCCTGTGCAGCGACAGTCCTCACCGCCACAGACGGGTCAGACGTCCTTTTCCCCAGCACGATCCGTGTATTGATCTGCCCTTTTTCCGCATGAACGATGGGAAAGTCCGCATCTGGCGTAAAACCTGCGAGCGGCAGCTTTTCCGTCTCGCGGTATCGCGCCATACAGCGGCTCCCGCTCTCCTCATCCGTGCCGAAAATGAAGCGGACGTTATGCTGGAGGGAAAGCCCCAGCTCCTTGATCATTTTCATGCCGTAGTAGGCAGCGAGGGTCGGTCCTTTGTCATCCATGGCTCCACGGGCAAAAAGCTTGCCCTCTCGCATCGTCGGCTCGTAAGGCGGTGAAGTCCAATCTCCCGTCGCGGCTACGACATCCAGATGCCCCAGCACCGCTACGTAATCATCACTCTCGGAGTCCCCGAGCTCGGCATAGCCGACGTAGCCCTCCAGATTGGCCTTTCGAAAACCATCTCGCTCAGCCAGCTCCAGCATGTAGTCCAGTGCGCGCCCGATTTCCTTTCCCATCGGTGCACCAGGCTCACTCGTCTGTCCATCCTTTACGCTAGGGATTCGCAAAAGTCCGTATAGATCCTGAAACAAGCTTTCTTTTCTCTTGCTCACTTCATCCTGCCAGTTGATCATAGGTCCCCTCCTCTTCTATGCAAAAAACCATCCGATCGGCTCGGATGGTGAAACGGCGGTTTTTACTTGCTTTGTTTCAAATCGTAAGGCGTTTCCTGGTAGACGTAGTAGTTCAGCCAGTTGGAGAACAAGAGGTTGGCATGCGCGCGCCAAGTGACGATCGGCTGACGGTCCGGGTCGTCTTTTGGGTAGTAGTTTCGTGGTACCGCTATGTCCAGACCTTTGTTAATGTCACGCCTGTACTCGTCCTGCAACGACGTCGGATCGTACTCCGAGTGCCCTGTTACGAAAATTTGCCGCCCGTCTTTGGTAGCGACGAGATAGACACCCGACTCCTCCGATTCCGACAGGATTTCCAGCTCTGGCACCTTTTCGATGTCTTCCCGACGGTTTTCCGTATGACGGGAGTGCGGGATATAGAAATAGTTGTCAAATCCGCGCAGCAGTTTCACGTTTTGCTTGTTCAGCGTATGCGGGAAAATTCCGAACATCTTCTCTGGCAAAGGATGCTTAGGAACGCCGAAGTGATGGTAAAGTCCCGCTTGCGCTCCCCAGCAAATGTGGAGCGTCGAAGTAACGTTTTCCATCTTCCAGTCAAGGATCTCCTTCAATTCATCCCAGTACGTCACCTGTTCGAATTCGAGCTGTTCAATTGGGGCTCCCGTGATGATCATTCCGTCAAAACGCTGATCCTTAATTTCTTCAAACGTTTTATAAAACATCGACAAGTGCTCTTCCGATGTATTTTTCGACGTATGGCTGGACATGTGCAGCAACACGATCTCCACCTGCAGCGGTGTATTCCCCAGAAGGCGGAGCAGCTGAGTTTCCGTCGTTTCCTTGACAGGCATCAGGTTTAAAATGACGATGCGCAGCGGCCGGATATCCTGCGTGAAGGCTCTGCTCTCCTTCATCACGAAAATATTCTCTTTCGCCAGTATTTCGGTTGCTGGCAATTCGTCAGGCAATTTAATTGGCATGTATAATCCCCCTTCCCATCCTTTGCAAAAAAGCAGGCAAAAAAAATAATCCGACTAATTTGAAAAAGCTACATTCCTATCTGCTAGGATAATAGCTGGAAAGTAAAAAAGCAACGTCCTTCGGAACGTTGCTTCACGCGTTACTTCGACATATATTCTTTCATTAACCGATTTTTCGTCTCCCATACCTCATCACTCATATACAAGCGATAGTGCTCCGGATTGAGCATCCGCAAATACTCGGGCCAGAACAGGTCCAGCTGCTGGCGATGATAGAGGCGGATCTCCTCGAGGGACGGCAGGTTATATACGAGCTCGCCCTCGAGGAAGACCGGTACCAGAAGGGCTTCGGATTTGTACTTTTTCAGCTGCTTGTTCAAGTACGGATGGCTCGGATTAAACAGATGCAGGGATTCCCCTTTCGGCACCAGCTCCTCATGCGGGAAGCACAGGTAGTCCGCGATGGCTTTGTTCGTCTCCGGATCAATCAAGCGGTACATATCCTTGATACCCGGATTCGTCACTTTCTCCGGGTTGCCCGAAATCTTGATTGTCGGCAAATATTCTCCGTCGGCCCCTTCGCGCGCAACCAGCTTGTAAACGCCGCCCAATGTCGGCTGATCCGCTGCTGTAATCAGCTGTGTTCCGACTCCCCAGCTGTCCACACGGGCACCTTGTACTTTCAGATTCATGATGGTGTGCTCATCAAGATCATTGGAAGCAACGATCTTCACGTAAGGCAGCCCTGCTTTGTCCAGCATCTCTCTCGTTTTGATAGAAAGGTAGGCAAGATCTCCGCTGTCCAGTCGCACGGCGGACAGCTGCTTGCCTTCTGCCTCCAGCCGCTTGCCCAGCTCAATGGCGTGCGGCACGCCGCTGTTCAACGTGTCGTACGTATCCACGAGCAGCGTCACTTGACCGGGCAGTGCCTGTGCAAAGCGGTCAAAGGCTTCTTCCTCACTGTCAAAGCTCTGTACCCAAGAGTGGGCATGCGTGCCCTTTGTCGGGATGTCAAACATTTTACCCGCCAGCATGTTGGAGGTAGCATCAAAGCCTGCCAAATACGCCGCTCGCGTCCCCCACAGCGCAGCATCCGCTTCCTGTGCCCGCCGCGTACCGAATTCCATCAGGATGTCGGAGCCCGCCACGTTTTTGATGCGGGATGCCTTCGTTGCGATCAACGTCTGGTAGTTCATGTAGTTCAAAAGCGCTGTCTCTACCAGCTGAGCTTCCATCATGCGGCCCTCGACGCGGATCAGCGGCTCGTTCGGAAATACCAGTGTCCCTTCCTTTACGGAGTACAAAGAGCCTGTAAAGCGCAGTTGCTTCAGCTCCTCGAGGAACCCGGGATCGTAATTTTCCTCCTGCTCACTCAAATAGGCCAGATCACTTTCTTCAAAACGGAGATTTTGTATGTAAGCGACAATTCTTGCAAGTCCAGCCGATACCGCGTAGCCGTTGCCGAAGGGCAGCTTGCGGAAATAGGCTTCAAACACCACTTTTTTGTTATGCGTCCCATTGATCCAGTGGGCGTACATCATATTAATCTGATATTTATCTGTGTGCAGTACCACACCTGTAGATTGCATGAACATAAGCCTCCTGTATCTTCCTTTCCCCCCATCATACCAGAGTTGCCACTGGATGTCCCGCCGGGCAGTGGTAGGAAGTGGGGATTTGTTATAGTATGAGGAGAGTGCACATGTAGGGAGTGAAAAAAATGTCGGATAGAAAAATCGTTTACGTAAGCAAAGGCTTGCCGAAGAACATGACATATAATGGACAAGAATATCTTTCTGGCATTTGGAAGGAACAAACCGATGAGCTTCATGTCGCCACCCAACAAATCGCCGAGGACGATGTCGCGAACCCTGCATACCACGGCGGTCCAGATCGCGTCGTCTGTCTCTACCCTTTTGAACATTATGCCCATTGGGAGAAGGAATTCGACCAGCCCTTGGAAAAGGCGGCATTCGGGGAAAATGTAACCGCGGTAAACATGCGTGAGGATCAGGTGTGCATCGGGGATGTCTATCAATTTGGAGACGCCATCCTGCAAGTTTCGCAAGGCCGTTATCCTTGTGCTACGATTAATAAACGAAATCACAATAACCAACTGCTGAAGCAAATCATTGCAGCCGGGTATACCGGGTACTTTTTCCGTGTCCTGCAAGAAGGGACGATCAAGTCAGACTCACCGATCATCCAGCTGTCTGCCCATCCCGCCCAGGTGACGGTCGCTTCGATCCACCATCTGTATTTTCACGAGAAATCGCCAGATCCCAAGGTGCTCGCACGAATGCTCGAGCTGGAAGAACTCGCGACACCTTGGCGCAAAAAACTGATCGAGAAGCAGCAGAAGCTATGAAAGGAACGTTCCATGCGAATCAATAAATACATAAGCGAAACCGGTTTTTGTTCACGCCGGGAGTCAGACAAACTGATAGAAGCAGGACGCGTGACGATCAATGGACGACTGGCAGAGCTGGGCAGTACCGTTTCGCCCGGTGACGACGTTCGCATCGATGGCAATCCGCTAGGCGCCAAGAAAAAGTCCGTCTACATCGCCCTCAACAAGCCCGTCGGCATTACCTGTACGACCGAATTGCATATCAAAGGAAATATCATTGATTTCGTCAATCATCCAGAGCGCATCTTCCCTATCGGTCGATTGGACAAAGACTCCCAAGGCCTGATTCTGCTCACGAATGACGGCGATATCGTCAATAAAATCCTGCGCGCGGAAAACAACCATGAGAAAGAGTACATCGTCACAGTCGACAAGCCGATCACCCCGCTATTCATTCAAGGGATGTCCGGCGGTGTGCGCATCCTCGGCACCGTCACCAAGCCGTGCAAGGTCACCAAAATCAGCGATCGCGTCTTCAAAATCGTTCTCACCCAAGGACTGAACCGGCAAATCAGACGGATGTGCCAGGCATTCGGCTATCAGGTGCGGCAGCTGAAACGGGTGCGGATCATGAACATTGATCTGGGCGAACTCAGGGTCGGGCAGTGGCGTGATTTGACCGAGAAAGAGTTGGCGGAGCTGAACAAGAGTTTGTAAACGAAACAGGATTGGGCTGCTTGCAGTCGCTCAGTCCTGTTTTTCGCGTCTTCATGCGCGCCTGAAACCCTAATGCTGTGCCAACTTTTAGCAGCCGAAACGGATTAGGTATAGATCAATTATCTGCAGACTATTCGAATGAAAAAGGCAGCGGCAGCCACGAACCTAAAAGAATGCTCCTGAACGCCACTGCCTTTATTCAACTGCCGGTCCGTTTCTATAAAAATAGACTTGTCCTGCGGTTTCCGAAACAACCTGGTTTTTAAAGTAAATTCCCGAATCGTCATCCATCCCGTAACCAATGTAAGCATTGGTTAGAGTCAGCGCTTTTTTCAAGTTGGTCTCTTCTTTCCACTTCGAAAAATGAACACTTACCACGCAATGATCGATCAATCCCAGACCTGGCAAGAAAAGATGCTCATTTTTCCTGTTGTCAATTGGTGGGATCACGCAAATATTCGGACTGATCAAGGCGCCTGCTGAAAATCCCGCAACAGGAGTGCCCTCTGCGTACATTCTCTTTACTATTTTCCCGATCTCGGTATCAACCACATACTCTCTGTAACGTTCTGTATCGCCACCACAAATAATCACTCCTGTAGCCAAAGAAAGTTGCTCGATAAAATGGGGTGATGGTGCTGGAGTCAATGGTAAGTATTCAAAATGGGCAATGCCATTCTGTTCTAATACGTCGGTATACCTGGGCATGTATTCTTTCCATCCATCGCGTTCCATAAACAATACAGCCACCTGAGTGCCATTTAAACCGTTCGAAGACAGATGCGCGAATGTTTTGCCTAATACATCATTGAATGGCGGCCCTCCACCGAATAAAAACAAATGAGTGTCTGCCATAAATAACCTCCTACCCCTCTCCAAAATCACGCTTTGGCGAGTTCATTTTTTCCTGTATTCCTTATTGAACGATTCTATCTGTCAGCTTCATCTCTAACAGTCAGTCTATCTCTATCCTTTTCTGGTCTGCAACCTTCCTTTCAATGGGTAGCCCGAGAAGTGGAGGAAGAGACGAATCAGCTGATCGTCCATCCCGAGCTATTCGGCATTTATTCGAGGTCACAGCCACTGTCCTAAGAACGACGCGACATTTTACACACCAAAAAGGCCCCGGACGAACCATTGTGTTCATCCGGGGCCTTTCATCAAGTTATTCCGATTCTAGACTTCCGACAGCCAGCTCCAGCGATGTTTCCCCTTGAGCTGGCTGCGTTCTTCTCCTCATCATTTCTTCACTCGCCAATCACTGCTTTTCCCAACCTGCCTCGTCCGGAAATACCGAATCAAAGGTCACAATCGTATACTGCTCTGCGATCAGCTCTGCTACGTCTGCCTTCCATTTGTGAAAATGATCAGTGGTGCGATGCTTCGCTTGGTCTTCCTTCGTGCGATACACCTCGGTCAGCAAAAAGCGGGCCGGAGCATCCTGCTGCTGCAGCACGTCAAAACGTATGACACCTTCTTCCCGCAAGCTGTTTTGCGCGTTTTGCATGGTCGCTTCCTTGAAAGCGTCGATGGCCTGTTCTTTTACATGAATGGAAACGTGAACGATATACATTTCTCTCACTCCTACCTTTCGTATCTAGCAAAACTTGTCCAGCACGGGCAGCAGATACTCCATTAGCAGATCCGGATTTTCGCTCATAGGGAAATGGCCCATCGCTTTCATGACGTGAAATTCTGCTCCGGGAATCAGCGCGGCCGTCCTGCGTGACATTTCCGGCGAGCAGGAGTAATCGTACTCGCCGGTAAACAAGAACACCGGACATTGGCTCGTGTCGATTTTCCCTACCCGATCTGTGGCATTCCAGTCTTCGCTGTAGAAGGAAATATCGCCGTAGTACACACCGGGCGCTCCTTGGCTGTAAATCCACCAAACATCTCTGCGCAGATGCTCCGGGCTTTGCGGCGCCATGAGTCCATATACATTCGTCGCGCACATTTCCCCGCCATTGATCTGCGGATGGAACAAATAGTCGTTCAAACGACCACCCGTAGCGGCAGCCGCTTCCAGCGCAATCACTCCCCGAAACTTTTCGGGGAAGCGGTACGCCAGCTCAAGCGTGATATTGCCTCCCATGGAGCATCCGAGCATGAGTGGCTCCTCGATGTCTGCCGCTTGCAGGAAAGCCATGATGAACGCCACGTACAGGTCCGTAGTCAACCGGTACGGCTCCAGCCACCATTCCTTCGGCGGCATCGAGCGCCCGTGAAACGGCAGGTCAAAGGCGATCACCTGAAAGCGGGACAACAGTTCCCGATTTCGCAGCAGCTCCTGATACTGGCGGGAGTCTGCCCCCGCCGTGTGTAGGCAGACGAGTGGGACTCCCTGACCGGCGCTTTCGTAATAGATACGGTAATGCTTGCCCTGCACGGTCATTTCTACATATCTTCCTGTCACCGGGTCCTTCATCTCGTTTCCCCTCCAACCTCGCGTACGAGCGACATCATTCTCGTCAGCGAGCGGATATGCTGCATCGCTTTCAAACGGTTTCCTGTCAATCGGCATTCCGGCAATCGGGTGACCATCCCGAGCAGGTCATAGTACATCGGGGGAGGAAGCGGCTGCGCAAACTTGTTCCAGGCCTCCTCCGTTCCCTCGATGGCAAAATCCCAGCTGTCGTTCCAGGTAGGCGCCACGACCGAAATCACCTTTCCGCCCACGACGTGAAACAAGTAAACCGCTTCTCCGATCCGCCAGACAAAATCGCAGGTCATCCATCTCGCAATCCAGGACAGCTCCCGGTCTTCGTTGACAACCTGGCGGAATTGCTCCATCCACTCGGGCGAGAACATGTGCAGGCTGTTTGCCATCTTCTTGCCACCTCCGTTCCTTCCTGTGAAAATCCGAAAGCCAGCCACCCGTAGCTAGGGTCCTCTGACTTCACCCTTTAGGCGATCCGGACTACGATACCCTCCAGCTCGTCGGAAGCCGCCGGGAACCGCTCCATCACCAGCGGGTCGTGGCCCGGGATAATTAGCTCCGGCGAATCCGCCAACGATTTGACCAGCTCGAACGCATCGTACATTTGCGCCAGATTAGTCACGACCCAAAATGGACGGTCTTCGTTGATGTTCTTGTAGTAATGAGTGGCGTCGGAAGCGAGCACGACTGTACCCTTCTCCGTCTGCACCTCAACGATCTGCAAGCCGGCGGAGTGGCCGCCTGCCTTGTGCACCGTTACGCCAGGGAGGATCGCTTTGCTGCCACTCACAAACTGCACTCTCCCTTTGAAGTTCTCCTTGACGAGGTGAACGACATCGTCGGTGGTAATATGGTGGAGAAAGTGCGGCTTGGAGGCGTACTTCCCCGTCCAGAACGCCATTTCTTCCTCCTGCACCACGAAGGTGGCGTTGGGAAACTTGTCCAGATTGCCCAAGTGGTCGTAATGCATATGGGTAATGACCACAAGCGGGACAGACGCCGGATCGACCCCCAGCTTGCACAGGACGCTTGCTGGGCAGCGCAGGAAGTTGCGCTTGCGCTCTGCGGCTACTGCTTCATTAAAGCCGGTATCGACGACGATCACCTGATCGCCCGCCTTGATCAGCCAAATGTAGTAATCCATAGGCATGGAATAGTTCTCGTGAGGATCGGCAGCCCCGTAAAAATGATCGCTGCAGATGGCTTCCCGTGTCGAATACTTGATGGCATAGACTTCATGTGATTTTGTCATGTTCGTTCACCCCTCCACTTTTTCTGTCGCCAATGGCTGCTTCCGACCGAAAGAAATCGGCAGTGTCCGGGAACACATGCCGAAGGAAAGAAACATTTGTTCAAAAGAGAAGCGTCTGCTACAGCTTGATCCCGATAAACTTGATCTCGGTCATTTCCTCGATCGCGTAGGCCACGCCCTCTTTGCCGATTCCGCTCTGCTTGACCCCTCCGTACGGGATGTGGTCGTAGCGGCGGATGGACGCATCGTTGATCCAGACTCCGCCCGTTTCCAAAGCCTCTGCCACGCGCAGGGCGCGGCTGATGTCTTTCGTGAATACGCCCGCATGCAGTCCCAGATCCGAAGCGTTCGCCTGGGAAATCGCCTCTGCTTCCTCATCGAACGGAATGACGCTGAAGACCGGCGCGAAAATTTCCTGGCAAACCACTTTCATTTCAGGGGAGACATTCGTCAGGACAGCTGGCTCCAGCAAAGCCCCGCTTCGCTTCCCGCCGGTCAGAACTGTGGCCCCCTGCTCGGCAGCTTCGCGAATCCACTCCTCGGCGCGGGCAGCTGCTGCTTCCGTGATCATCGGCCCGACGTCCGTGGCCTCGTCCAGTGGATTTCCGACGCGCAGCGCACGAGCGCCGTCGACCAATTTGTCCAACAGAGCCGGGTACACACTTCGCTGCACGTAAATTCTCTGCACGGAAATGCACGCCTGCCCCGAAGTCACGACTCCTCCGCGAACCAAGGCTGCGGCAGCAGCATCCAGGTCGGCGTCCTCGAAGACAAGATTGGGCGCATTCGAGCCCAGCTCCAGCGTGACGTTTTTATGCCCGGCCAGCTCCTTCAGCTTCCAGCCCACCTGGCCGCTTCCTGTGAACGTCACACGCTTTACCCGTGGATCTTTCACTAGAGGCTCCGCCAAATCCTGTCCCGGGCCCATCACAATGTTCAGTGCCCCTGCCGGCAGCCCGGCTTCCATAAACAGCTGGTACAACATGACAGGCGACAGCGGCGTTTTTTCGGCAGGCTTCAGCACGATGGTGTTCCCGGCGGCAATCGCCGGGGCAACCTTGTGCAAGACCAGATTGAGCGGGAAGTTAAACGGCGTGATCGCCACCACGACGCCAATCGGATACCTTTTCGTAAACCCAAACTGATTCTCCCCGCCATGGGCGCTGTCCAGCTGGATTTCTTCCCCGTGAATTTGCTTGGCTCCCTCGGAAGCGAACCGCAGCACTTGCACGGCGCGGTCTACCTCCACGCGAGCCTCGCGTATTGGCTTGCCCGTCTCCAGCACGAGCAGGTTGGCGAAAGACTCGGTCCTGCTCTCCAGCAAATCCGCCGTCTTGCGCAAAATGTCCGATCTGCGGTAGGCAGGCATTTTCTTCATCGTCTCTTGAAACACCCGCTGGGAGACGGTAATAGCCTGTTTGGCGTCCTCCTTCGTTGCGCAGCAGATTTTCCCGATCAGCTGATTGTTGTACGGATTGCGTACCTCCAGGACGGCCCGTTCCTCTGATTTTACTTCCTGGCCGTCAATAAAGGAGCCAAAGTAGAACCGCTCCGTTTGTGATAGCATATCCCTTCCTCCTTCTCCGTCTTGTTTACTCTGCTTGGTTAAAGTCCACATCTTTCGTTTCCGGCCCGAGATAGGCACCTACCGTTCCAATCACCGCACCAATGATCAGGAGTGCGATAATCGTCGAGTTGTACGACATGATCCCGCCCAGCCAGTTCATGTAGAAAGCGTAGAAGGACGGGAGAACGACAGAGGCACTAAATCCCAGTCCGAATCCAGAAGCACGCACTTCGGTTGTAAACCGTTCATTGATATACGTGACAATGACACCCCACGGCGCCGTGACAATAACGGAAAACAAGACGACCAGCAGCATGATGAGAGGCAGTGGCAGCGCTTTTCCGTTGAGTATAATCGAAAGCAAGACACTACCCACAAGGACGATGGCTGGACCAAGGATCAGGAAGAAACGGCGGCGACCAATTTTTTGCCCGATCACGCCTGCCGCGATGTAGCTTCCGAAAAGAACGGCGTAGCTGATAAACAACGTCAGAGTGACCTGAATCCCATCCAATCCAAGGATGGTGCGCAAGACCGTCGTAGGAAGGATCAGGGTGACGATATTTTGCGTCAGCCAAAATCCGGTCATCATAATAAATACTTGAAAGAAGCTTCGTCCTGTCTTTCCTCTGAACATGCTCGCCAGCGAGTTTTTTTCTTTCTTGGAACTCTCCCAGGTTTCGGACTCAGGAACCTTGCGAATATAGTACGCAGCCAGCCAAAATGCCAGCAATGCGCCAATCACAAACGGAATCCGCCAACCCCAGACGGCGTACGGCGAATCTGGTCCGGCTTGCGGGATTAAAGCAAACGCTGCCAAGCCGAGCAAATTAATGACGATGTAGGCCAACGGAAACGCCGATAAAATGAAAGCGCCTACAAAACCACGCTGATGCTTCTCGGAGTATTCCATAGCCAAAGGGTGAGATCCTGTGTAGCCTCCGCCCAAAAATACTCCATCGAGAAAGCGCAGCAAAACAAGCAGCCAGTAGGCAGTAATACCGATGGAACTATAGCCAGGTAGAAGGGCAATTAGTAATGTAATAATGCCGAAACCGAGTACGGATGAGATAGTAGCCTTCCGACGGCCGATCTTGTCTCCGAGTGCCCCGAAGATGGTTGCGCCCAGTGGTCGCCCGAGCAGTGTGGTCACGAAAACGAGCGAGGTCAAAATACCCGCCATGCCTTGTGGCAGCTCCTCTGGCTGAAAGTAGCTCAACGCCGGTGTCAGGATGATGGTCGGCAAATAAATGTCGAACATATCCACGAATTCGGTAAAGAACGCTCCCTTAATGGCCGCATTTCTCTTCTCGACGATCTTGCTTTTCTCAACCGTGCTTTGCACCTGAGATGTCATAACGATCCTCCTTTGCGTATACAAAATTTTCTTACTCTTTTCTCTACTAGGGCAGCCGGGAATGAAACGATGCGTATGGAATTTCATCCCCGCTGCTTTAAGTCCCAAAAGGCGGTTGCCGTGTTATTCGTTGCCTTTGTTCACCAATCTAGACAAGATCGGCACACTTACTGTTGCCGCATGGATCCCTAAAGTGCTGGCAAGCTCGAGGACCTCCATGATTTCTTCTTTCGTGGCTCCATATTGGAGGGCGTTGCGCATATGCACCCGAATCCCCGGTTCGTAAAGATGCGTGGCCGCAGCGTCCACTGTCAGGCAAATGAACTCTCGGATTTTCGGATCTAGATGATTGTGTTTGAAGGCAACTCCGGAAAACTCCAGATACGCCTCGAAAAAGTCAGGATCAAGCAGCAATACGCTATCCCACATTTCGGACCAATAGCCTCTTTCATCGATAAATACCTGCTTGAGTTCCTTTTGGCGAGGGGTCAATTCCGCATCAACTGGCGTGCCATTCTCTGCGAGCACTTCCATGAGAATCGGGGAAGCCACTGTTGCTGCATGAATCCCGAGAACGCTGGCCAACTCGATCACTTCCATGATTTCCTCGGGAGTTGCCCCGTAGCCCAGTGCATTTTCCATATGCTGCCGTGTTCCCGGCTGATACATATGAGTTGCTGCCACATCGAAGGCAATGTAAATCAATTCTTTTGTCTTCAAATCAATGTGACTATGATTTTTTTGGAAGGGCACCGCTGAAAATTTCAGGTAGGCTTTGAGAAAGTCGGGATCAAGATGTAGCACATCCTCCCAAATCTCCGTTGACCAGTATCCTCGTTCCTTGATAAAAGCTTCTTTGATGGCGGCTTGAAGGGGAGTTAGTTTTTCGTTCATATCAACCTCTCCTCGCTCGCTTCCACTCGGACTTTGGCCCACTCCTCGAATAGCCGGACGACTTCGGTTGTATCTGAATCGGCCCCGAGATGTTCCTTTGTCAGTTTAAAAAATTCTTTCACGTTGCTTCCAATCCACATCGTGGCCCCCAAGCGGTCCGCTTCGTGCATGCACAACGCAACATCTTTGTACATGAGACCGGATTTGAAACCGTAATCAAAATTGCGGTTCAGCACAGCAGCCGGGAACTTATCCAGTGTGGCGCTGTTGCGGCCACTGCTGACATTGAATACATCCAGCATGGTTTGCGGATCGAGGCCCGCCTTCACTCCTAATACCATGGCTTCCGAGGTCGCAATCAAGGCTACGGCAGACAAGTAATTGTTGGAGATTTTGAGCGTTTGCGCCTGGCCTGCCTCTGGTCCCACATAAAAGGTTTTGTTTCCAATGATTTCTAGCACAGGGAGATTGGCATCATAAGCTTCTCTGGGTCCTGCCACCATAATGGACAAGGTGCCCTTTTCAGCGCCCGGCACACCACCACTGACAGGAGCATCCAAGCAGGCAACGCCGCGTTCGGTAAGTGCAGCAGCAATTTGTTGTGCAGCTTCGGGGCCAGTGGTTGATAAATCAATGTAGGTTTGAAAGGGCCTTCCGGAAGTCAGCCCATATTCTCCGAGTGCTACGATTTTCGCTACTTGCGGATTTGGCAAGCTTACGAGAATCGTATCCGCCAGTTGGGTGATTTCTGCTGGCGTCGACGCGATGACAGCGTTCGGATAAGCCTGGAACGGCTTCAGCGCTTCTTCTCTGGCATCGAGTACGGCGACGGAATGCCCTTTTTCGAGGAGCCTCCGCGCCATGTGAAACCCCATATTTCCCAAGCCGATAAAACCCAGCTTTGTCAATTTGCTCAACCTTCTTTCGTTTTAGTAGCGTCCTGATGCTTATTTTTGCAGCTCAGCAAGAACACGCTTGCCGACTTTAAACGCTTCCACACCTGCAGGCACACCACAATAAACGGCTACTTGATAAAAGACTTCGGTAATTTCCTCGGGTGTCACACCATTTGTAATGGCTCCTCGTACGTGCAAGGCTAATTCATCAGGTCGGCCAAGAGCACTCAGCATCGCAAGGTTAAGCATGCTGCGATCTCTGCGAGAGAGACCCGGGCGTGACCAGCATGTTCCCCAGCACCATTCAGTGGTGAGTTCTTGCATGGGCATGTCAAAATCCGTAGCGTTTGCCAGTGAACGGTCTACATGCTCTGCTCCCAGTACTGCTCTGCGGATCTCCAAGCCCTGATCAAACTTTTCACTTTTCATGTTCGTTCAGCCTCCCGTCAATTTTTCGATCTGTATCCGCTTTCATTTCCTTGTGAAACCCCTTCATCATTTAATTAATTTCAACTTTTTGAAATTAACAGATAACAAAGGCTATTTGAAAAGGATCGGATGACTTCTTTGCAACCTCATTGTACATTATTGAATACCACATTGTCGACAATGTTGTATAAAAAAATAAATTTTTCTGAAACCGTACCGTTGATATGGTTCGCGTGGCTCCTCGGCGTTCGGCCACTGCGCCCGCATGTATCCTGCGCCAAGCCTTTGGCGCAGTCTTCTGTATAAAAAAATCCGGTTTGTTACTGCCGGATTTTTCTCTACGAAGGATAGACTATGTCGAGCGTTTTCAACGAACGGCTTTCCTGATCGCGAATGGCTTGAATTCCTGCCTCTGTATCCCGCTTTTTCAAAGCATCAAGTTGACGGCTGTGTTCTTCATAGGACGAGTACATGTTCTTTCCTTGGCCTATATTTAACACGCTTAATGGACGAGTAGACCTGCGCATGGAATGATGCATTTCGGCCAGAAATTCATTGTTTGCAATGGCAAAAATCGTCTCGTGAAACTTTTCATTGAGAGAATAGTATTCAACAACATCCTCTCTTTGAATGGCAGACCATTGCGCTGCTAGGATCTCCTCCAGCTCTTGGATATCACGATCCGTCACATTATTCACCGCCTTGGCCATCGCGATTTCTTCCAATCGAAACGTAGCGTCATACAATTGGTGGATTTCTATTTTGCGAAATTTTTTGACTACAAACCCATGATGCGGAACGCGTGTCACAAGCCTTTCCTTTTCAAGCATCAACAACGCTTCGCGGACAGGAGCTCTGCTCGTGTTAAATTCTTCGGCGAGCTTGGTTTCCACCAAATGTTCATTTGGGCTGAGAATACCTCGTGCGATTCGTTGTGAAAGTTCTTCCGCTAATTGCAAGGCAATCGTTTTCTTCGTTTCCTTCACTTCCTAAATCTCCTCTAAGTTTGGATTTACGTTCTTCATTTCATTCACTCTTATTATAGTCTATTTTGTATAAAAATAGATAATCCCTTTCTACCCTTTACTCCAAAAGAGCCACCCTCACTACCTAGCCATAACTGCTCCTCCTGCCGCAAAAAAACAGTCCATGCTTCATCAAGCATGGACTGGCCCATTTGCTCCTGTCGAAAACAAAAAATCTTTCCCGGGAAATCGACAGCGCGACGCACCTAGCTGTTGTCTAAAAATGTTTCCCGTTCGCGTAGTAGCTTTCCTTTTGGTACGTGATAAATGCCATTTCCACTTCAGGGATGTCGAGGGACAGGATGTACTTGGTCACAATTTCAGCGAACTGATCACGTGTCTCCTGCCCGCGCTCAAACCAGGCTACCTCGATAAAGGGATAGGATTCTACCACTTTTCCGCCAAAAACGCCGGTCGTATGCAAGCATTCGATCGTGAAATTATCCGTGCCGCACCCGCAAAGAACGGCCAGTTCCTCGAGGAGGGGTTCACTGATGGTCGCCAATTTTTCTGCCTGGATTCCTCTTACGATTAGTTGGGGCATGCGCTCTTCTCCTTTGTTTGCAATGTGATAGACTTCCTACTCTCATCATACCTTCCTGAACATAAGTTGAGTAGTTCCTTTCCTAGCTGATCTTTTTTTCTTCCTACCTGTACCCTTTGCTCGCGGTCATTCGTATCTTCCTTTGTGGTTTGCGAGTCATCAAGGAAAGGCTTACTATTTCACGTCTTTTGTATTAAAGTGGATGAGGGACAACTCCTATTAAAACGTGCGCCATACGAGAGAGGCGTTTTTGGAAAGGTGAGTAACCATGGATCTTTGGCATATGTTCGTGGCGTTTGTGTTGGGACTTGTAGAAGGCCTCACAGAATTCGCGCCCGTCTCTTCAACTGGGCACATGATTATCGTCGACGATACCCTTTTGCATTCAAAAGAACTGTTTTCCCCGGAAGTCGCGAATACCTTCAAGGTGGTCATTCAGCTCGGCTCGATTTTAGCCGCTGTGATCGTCTTTAAAGATCGTTTTCTCAGTCTGCTCGGACTCAAAAAAGTCTCCCCGGACGGCAATGGCCCAGGCCACAAGCTTCGGTTGTCGCAGGTCTTTGTCGGACTGCTGCCGGCTGCCGTACTGGGTTTGTTATTTAATGATTACATCGATGAATATCTGTTTTCCATCAACACCGTTCTCATCGGACTCGTAGCCGGCGCTGTCCTGATGATCGCTGCCGACTGGTTCCGTCCAGGAAAGCCGAAAGCTGCGAGCGTCGACCAAATCACGTACAAGCAAGCACTCATCATCGGGCTGTTTCAATGTATCGCTCTGTGGCCAGGCTTCTCCCGCTCCGGCTCTACGATTTCCGGTGGGGTATTGCTGGGGCTGAGTCACCGCGCGGCCTCTGACTTTACGTTTATCATGGCTGTTCCTGTCATGGCAGGTGCCAGCTTTCTGTCGCTCCTGAAGCACTGGCAGTACATCACAGCGGACACACTGCCCTTCTTTATCGTCGGATTCATCAGCGCATTCATCTTTGCTTTGCTGGCGATTCGTTTCTTCCTGAAGCTGATCAACAAGATCAAGCTGGTGCCATTTGCTCTGTATCGAATCGTGCTGGCTGCGCTCATTTTCTTCTTCGTGATGTAAAGCCAAAAGATCATTCGCATGCACTCAATCGAAAAGTGGCCTTCCCTACTGCTGAGGAAGGCCGCTTTCTTCTATAGTATAGGACTGGTTCCGGCCATGCTCCCCGCTTTATGGCGACGTCATTGCCATGCCCGTCGATACGCTTTCCCCCTGCTGCAATTGATACATCTGAAAATACTTGCCGCGTTTTGCCATCAGGTCGTCATGCCGCCCTCGCTCCACGATACTTCCCCGATCCAGAACAAGAATCTGATCCGCATTTTTGATCGTAGATAGCCGGTGAGCAATGATGAAGGTGGTCCTGCCTTTTTTCACCACTTCCAGCGCCTGCTGAATGATCCCTTCCGTCTCCGTATCGATATTCGCCGTGGCTTCGTCCAGTACCAGAATCGCAGGGTCAAACGCAAGGGCACGGGCAAAAGAAACAAGCTGGCGCTGTCCGGCAGACAAGGTGCTTCCCTTTTCGATGACCGGCTCGTCAAAGCCATTTGGCAGTGTCCGCAGCAGCTGATCTGCCCCGACATCGCGCAATGCCTTTTCTGCTCTCTCCCGTGAGATCGAAGGGTCTCCCAGCGTCACGTTGGACAAAATCGTCCCCGTGAACAAAAACGGATCCTGCAAAACGATTCCCATGTGCTGGCGTACCTGCTGCTTCGTCATTTCCATCACGTTGCGTCCATCGATCATTACCGCTCCCTGGTTGACGTCATAGAAGCGGAACAGCAAATTCATGATCGAGCTTTTTCCAGAGCCGGTATGGCCGACCAGAGCGACAGTTTCTCCCGGCCACGCTTCAAAGGATACCTGTTTTAGAACGTACTGATCGGGCTGATAGGCAAACGAAACGTTGTCAAAACGGACATTTCCCTGATAGCACGACGCTTTGCCACGATCGACCGCGATTCCTTCCTCGTCCAAGAGTTCAAATACCCGCTCTGCCGCTACGCGCGCCTGCTCCAGCAAAGCCAATTGATTGACGATTTGCGTGATCGGCTGAAACAGACGGTTGAGGTAATCGACGAATGCGTACAAGGCACCAAATGTGAAGAGCGTGCCTACTCCCGCCGATGCTCCACCCACATACCAAATAAACAGGATAAAAGCGATGTTGCGCAGCAGCTGAACGAGATTGAAGGACGTGATGGAATTGAGTCGCTGCAGCTTCTTTTGGTAGGAAAATATCTCTTCATTCAGCTCGTTAAACTCCTCTTTGGTCTCCTTCTCCCGGCGAAAGGCCTGGATGATCGACATCCCTTGAATGGACTCGTTGATCATTGCATTGATGTCGCTAAGCCTGCTGCGTATGGCGTGGTTAAAGGCCGCCGCGTATTTGCGGTACAGGATGACCCAGACCACCATGATCGGCAAAAGCAGGAGACAGACCGATGCCAGCCTGACATCAAGGAGAAAGAGGGCGGTAAAAATCCCAATCAGATAAATGCTGCTGCTGAAAAACTGATCGAGCACTTTCGTGAACAGCTCACGTACTGCCTCTGTATCATTGGTGACGCGGGCCACCACTTTTCCGGCCGGCAGGTTGTCGAAATAAGTGATCGGCAGGCGCTGAATATGCGAAAACACATCGACGCGCAGCTTCTGGATGACCTGGTTCGCTGATTGTTGCAGCATGAACTTCTGTCCATAATGAAAGACAGAAGCCAGCATCAACAGCCCCATGTACGCTGCTGCCAGCATAATCAAGCCTTTGGTCTCCGGGCGAAAGAACGCGAAAACCTCGGAGCTGGTCAGTCTTTGTGCAGGATATTCTGCTGTCCCGCTGCTGCTTTTGATGGTCAGCTTCCCATTTTGCACCTCTCGTTGACCATCCTCTGCAATCGGCTGTCCGACGAAGTAATAGTCGCGGCCTACCTGCAGGACACGCACCTGCGCACCTGCTTTTTCCCCCTCGCTCACATGATCCTGGCGTGTGTACCATTTTCCCTGATACAAGGCAGAATCCCCTCGCTGCGCAGTCTCGTACCAAGGCAGCTCAATCCCGAGAATATGGGTATCGATCATCTTTTTGGCCAAAAAGGGACCGGTCAGCTCGGCCGCCACTGCGATGGACAGCATGAGCAGGCCAAGCAGGATCGTTTTCTTAAATAAAGCCGCATAGCGAAAGAGTCGCTTTCCCGTTGTCATGCAATCACTCGCCTTCCGTCAGTTGTGCCTCCATCTGTTGAAGCACGTACTGTTCCTTGTACCACCCGCCCAGCTCGATCAGCTGCTCGTGTGTGCCTTCCTCGACGATTTTCCCGTCTTCGAGCACCAGAATCCGATCCGCATGCTTTACCGCGGACAGGCGATGCGTCGTAATCAGCGTAGTCTTGCCCGAGCGCTCCCTGCGGATATTGGCGATCATCTCCGCCTCCGTCTTTCCGTCAACGGCCGACATGGCGTCATCGAGTATCAGGATTTCAGGCTGAACCAGCAGCGCTCGGGCGATCGATACGCGCTGCTTTTGCCCGCCAGACAGTGCCACTCCTCTTTCGCCGACGAGTGTTTCTACTCCGCCCGGCAAAAATTGCACGTCCTTTGCAAAGGCTGCCAAGCGCAGCGCCTCCTGCAGTTCTTCCTCCGTACCTTCCTTTTTACCGAGCAGCACATTTTCCCGGACCGTTTTGGAGAACAGGATCTGCTCCTGAGGGACATAGCCAATCCAGCGTTTGAGCTGATCGAGCGGTATTCTTTCCACTGGCGTTCCCGCAATCGAAATAGACCCGGTACCAAGCGGAAACTCTCGCAGCAGCTGTCGTACCAGCGTCGTCTTGCCGCTCCCGGTCCTCCCCACGATCCCCAGGGTTTGCCCCCGTTGCAGCGTAAAGGAGACTTCCCTGAGCGACTCCACATGCGCAGAAGGATAGCGGAAGGTGACGCGATCAAAGCAGATGGTCTCCGGACTCTGTGGCGAAACGGGCTGTGCATGATCCGTCACGTCTGCGGGATACGCCAACGTCTCGTTCACCCGGTCGAGCGAGGCACTTCCCCGCTGCATGATGTTGATCAGCTCGCCGATCGCAAACATGGGCCAGATGAGCATCCCCAGGTAGACGTTGAAGGAGATCAGCTCCCCCAAGGTCAGCTCCTGATGAAAGACGAGGTATCCCCCGTAAATCAGTCCGATCATGTAACAAATACCGACCAAAATTTTGACGGTAGGCTCGATGAGGGAATCGACTTTCGCTACCGCGATGTTTTTTTCATAGACTTCTTTGGTCTTCGTGCGGAAGCGCTTTTCATCTGCCGTCTCCTGTACATAGGCACGAACTACGCGAACGCCGGCAACCGATTCCAGCACTTGATCGTTCAGCTCGCCAAACGCATCCTGGGCCATCGAGAATCGTTCGTGAATCTTCTTTCCGTAGCGATGGATCGCATACGCCATGAATGGAAGCGGCAAGATGGACGCCAGCGTAAGCTTCCAGCTGACGAAAAAGCCCATCGTCAAAATGATGACAGAGGTAAAGCTCGCGGAGTCCACCAGCGTCAAAATACCGAAGCCCGTCGTCATCGACACCGCCTTGAGGTCGTTTGTGGCCCGAGCCATCAGGTCCCCGGTTCGATTTTTCTGGTAAAAGGTCGGAGTCATCCTCAAAAAGTGAGTCATCAGCTTGGAGCGAAGCGAGCGCTCTGCCAGATAGGCACCTCCGAAAAGTTTGTTCACCCATACGAGGTTCACCAAATAAAGAAAGATAGCCAGAGCTGCATAACCTATCACAATCTGTCCCAATCGCTCTGCCGTCATCGTCCCCATCTGAAGCTCGTCGATGGCGATTCCCACGATCTTGGGCGGAACAACCTCAAGGATCCCTCCCAATATCAACAGCGAAATCGCGATGATATACTGCTTTCTATGCTCGCGAAAAAACCAATTCAGCTTCGTCAAAACGGAAAACATCCGCTGTCAGCTCCTCTCCTGAACAATCTGTACAAAAAAAGGCAGAACGCCCGTAAGCGATCTGCCTTTTCCTCTATGTAAATAGAAAAGCGCCGGTTACGAAGACAAGTAACCGACGCCTATATGTGCATGTGCGTACAAAAATCTACACAACTCGCCCAGCAGGTGTGGTTACGCCATGTATGCAGTTTTGTGTGCAAGAAACATTCATCCAAATCATGACAACCCCACCTTTCGAGAAAATGTAGTTTGATTTCCAATTTGATACATTCTGAACTTTATCATTCTTCTCGCAGCATTGTCAACGCCTGATTTTACCTGTATCCCCACAGCTGAGCAGGTCTTCTTCCCGCCTGTTTTTGCTTGCATGCTTTTTCTGGTATGATTACCCTTATGAGTATGAACCAGGGGGACGTTCGTTTTGCTATCATCATCTCAAAAGCGTCGTTTGACATCTGTGCAGATCATTGTCTTTTTTTACGTGGGACTCATTCTGATTTCCACGGTTTTGTTGATGCTGCCATTCTTTCATAACCCGGGAGCTTCGATTTCCATTATCGATTCGCTCTTCACGGCTACAAGCGCCATCAGCGTGACAGGGCTTACGGTCATCACGATTCACGAAGTCTTCAACGAATGGGGCCAGCTGTTCTTGACGCTTCTCTTTCAGGTCGGCGGGATCGGGATCATGACACTCGGGACCTTTTTCTGGCTGCTGCTGGGTCAAAAAATCGGGCTTGAGCAGCGCATCTGGATCGCGACCGACCACAACCGCTCCACGTTGTCCGGCCTGGTCGATCTGATGCGCAACATCCTCGTCATCGCGCTCATGATTGAGATTGTCGGTACGATTCTGCTGGGCACTCACTTTCTGATCGCCGGCTATTACACGGATTGGTACACCGCTTTCTACCACGGCTATTTTGCTTCAGTCAGCGCCTTTACAAATGCCGGCTTTGATTTGTACGGCAACTCCATGATGAACTTTACCCATGACTACATCTTTCAGGCGATCGTCATGATCCTGATCATCTGCGGAGCGATCGGGTTTCCGGTGCTGGTGGAGCTGAGAAGCTACCTGTCGTATCGCCGGGCGAAGCAGCGCTTTACCTTTACACTGTTTACCAAAATCACGACACTGACCTTCTTTTCCCTCATCGTCGCTGGCGCTCTGCTCATCTACCTATTTGAGCGCACCGCCTTTTTACAAGGTCAGACGTGGGATCAGGTCCTGTTCTACTCCTTGTTCCACTCGGTCTCTTCGCGAAGCGGCGGTTTGGCTACCATGGACATCAGCCTGCTCTCCACCCCTACGCTGATCATGCTGTCCGGGATGATGTTTATCGGAGCATCCCCAAGCAGCGTGGGCGGCGGGATTCGGACAACCACCTTTTTTGTCCTGATCGCAACGGTATTCGCCAATATGCGCGGGTTTAAAGACGTGAAGGTGTTCGGGAGAGAGCTCGTGGAGGATGACATCATGCGCTCGTTCATGGTCTTCTTCGTGGCGATCATTCTCGTCTTCACCGCCGTGATGCTGCTGGTCTGGCTGGAGGACCTTCCTTTCCAGCACGTCCTGTTCGAGGTCTGTTCTGCCTTTGGTACGACAGGTCTGTCGACCGGGATCACATCGCATATCGGTCCTGGCGGCAAAATCATTTTGATCTTCATGATGGTCATCGGTCGGATCGGCATTATCAATCTGCTGCTGTTCCTGAAGCGAAAAGAGCGGATCGTTCGCTATCATCATCCGAAAGAGCGCGTGATCATCGGACAGTAAGCAAAAGAAAAAGGCCTGTGTGATTTCCTTTCACACAGGCCTTCCTGTTATTTCAGATCTAAGGTCGGAATAAAGTCAGAGAAGAATTTGAATTGCTGTTCTGCAAATGTCGTAAAGTCTTCTGGGGATTTGTACACGGCCGACATTCCCCGCTCATTCGCGAACTTCTTGAAATCATCGGATTCGACCGCTTCCTTCAAAGCATCTGCCAATACTTTCTTGAAGTCATCCGATGTCCCTTTCGGCAGGACAAAACCGCCCCACCCTACTACTTCGACATCAAAACCCTTTTCCTTCAAGGTCGGGATATCCGGAAAGTTTTTGTCACGCTCTGCACTCATGACTGCGAGCACCTTCAGCTTCTTTGCTTCCACGCCACTCTTCACTTCTCCCAGACTTACCGCTACCGCATCGACATGATTCCCCATCAACGCTGTCACGGCTGGTGCGGCACCGTCGAACGGAATATCGGTGAACTGCACGCCCGCTTTATTGGCAAAAGCAGTAGAAGCAATATGCCAAATGGAGCCTACTCCCGAATTGCCTACCTTGATCTTGCCTTGATTCTGTTTGGCATACTCTACAAATTCCTCGATGGTGTTGTATGGGGCGTCAGCAGGAACCGTTATCGCTGCTGGGATCATCGTCGCCTGGCCGAGCAGGTCGAACTTACTTGGCTCAAGCTCAGACAGCCCCAGTGCTTTATGCATGGTCATCTCTACCGGTACATAGCCAAACGTGTATCCATCATTCGGGCTGGACTGGACAAAGGTCATGCCTACTCCACCCGTTCCCCCTGTCTTGTTCACCGTTACAATCGGTACTTTCAGCTTTTCCTCCATGTTCTTTGCGATGATGCGTGCTGTGCTGTCAGATGCTCCTCCAGGTGCGTATGGAACGACGAGCGTGATTTCTTTCTCTGGATATTTTTTCGCCTCTGCCTGTCCGCTTTGTCCCCCGGCTTGCCCCCCTTGTGAGCTGCATCCTACCAGGAAAGCGATTGACAACCCGATCAGACCCCATGCAATCTTTTTCATCCCTAGACCCTCCCATTGGTGTTGTTTTCTACTTTCATACGCCACAGCTGCAAAGCGCAAGTCTGCACTGTAGAACTACATTTCCACATCTGACGCGAATCCCGCTTTCTTTTTCTTCACTTCCGCAATGACGCTCAAGCACAGAACGATAAGCGACAGCACGAGCAGCGTGCCGGAGATCGGCCGCGCGAACAATTGCAGGACATTGCCATCGAACATCTTGATCGACTGGAGCAAAGAGTTTTCCATCAGCTTGCTGAGCACAAAGGTCAATACGATCGGTGCCATCGGGATGTCTAGTTTTTTCATGATATAGCCTGCGATCCCGAACACAAACATAACGCCAACGTCCCACAAGCTGTTGCTAACCGTATAAGCGCCGATGATCGAAATGATGAGGATGAGCGGATACAGCAGCTTAGGCGGCACCGCTGCGATTTTTGCCCACATGCCTGCCATCGGGAGGTTCATGATCAAGAGAATGAGGTTCCCGATAAACATGCTCGCGATGATGGCCCATACAAAATCCGGGTTGTTTTGAAAGAGTGTCGGTCCCGGCGTCAATCCATGCATGATGAATGCTCCGAGAATAATCGCGATAGTAGGGGAGCTGGGGATTCCCAGCGTAAACAAAGGGATTAACGCAGCGCCGCAGTACGAGTTGTTCGCTGTTTCCGGCCCCGCCACTCCTTCGATGGCACCTTTCCCAAAGCGGGAAGGGTCCTTGGCGATTCTTTTCTCCAACGTGTAGGATAGAATCGCTGGTATCACCGAATTGGAGCCCGGGATCAGCCCGACGAAAAATCCCAGTCCGGTTCCTCTCCCGATCGCATTCAGCGTCGGTCTCCACTCTTCCTTGCGTGGAAGGAGACCTTTTACTTTCCCCGGCTTATCCAGCTTTTGCAGATTTTCCATACCAAACAGGATTTCGGAGAGCCCGAACAAGCCCATCGCTACCGTGACGAGATCCAGACCGTTCATCAAGTGTGCTTCGCCAAATGTAAAGCGGACAGCGCCCGAAACGGGAT
Source organism: Brevibacillus nitrificans (assembly GCF_003710965.1). Lineage (NCBI taxonomy): Bacteria > Bacillati > Bacillota > Bacilli > Caryophanales > Paenibacillaceae > Brevibacillus > Brevibacillus nitrificans. The sequence goes on from NZ_RHHU01000011.1 coordinate 207,964, forward strand.
CCATGCCGATCAGGGACAAAATCAAGCCGATAAAAGCAGCGATCAAGCCACGGATCAAGGATCTGCCCATCAGACCGATCACCATGATCAAGCCGAATATCATGAGGGCAAAAAATTCCGGCGGCCCAAACTTGAGCGCCAATTCCGCCAATGCAGGACCGATAAAGGCAAGGCCGATAATCGAGATCGTCCCTCCAATAAAGGATCCGATCCCCGCGACACCCAAGGCGACACCCGCTCTTCCCTGCTTCGCCAGAGGATGACCATCGAGACAGGTAATGACGGACGCTGCTTCGCCTGGTGTGTTAATCAAAACGGAGGTGATTGTGCCTCCGTACATCGAGCCGTAGTAAATACCTGACAGCATGATGATGGCCGATACCGGCTCCATTCCAAATGTCATGGGGATTAATAAAGCCGTACCCGTCGTTGGGCCGAGTCCCGGCAGAACCCCTACCAGCATCCCGACCGTAACCCCAATCAGGCAATACAAGAGGTTCCACCAGGTGAAGGCTGTCTCAAATCCACCGATCAGTTGTCCTAGTGCTTCCATCTTCCCCCTCCTTACCAGCCAAACATGTTAACAGGCAGTGGAATCGTAAAAAATGACTTAAAAACAAGGAACAGCACGATGGATACTCCTGAGGAGATTCCCAAGCCTGTGTACCATTTATACTCCCGGCGCAAAAGGATGAAGAGAAGAACCGTACTGGCAATAATAAACCCCGTCACATTGACAATGATCATGAAAATGGCCACAGCAACGATGACGGACAAAACGTTCCCCATTTCCCGCCCTTTCGGTAAAATGTCGGCCCAGGTAATCACTTCTTTTTTGAAGGAGTGCCATATGTAGGCGATACCGATCAACAGGAGAATTCCGCTGAGCCATATGGGAAACAGCCCTGGTCCAGGTCCGAACTTGGTGTAGTACTTCAGGGAAAACGATTGGATAAAGATTACCAAGGCAAAAAGAACCACGATGCCCCCGACCCATACTCCCGCATTTTGCCTTTTCATCAAACCACATCCTTATTGGGTTACGTGTACCTCTTTCCGAAAACGCTTTCAAATCACCCGGCATCCCGCTCGTCAAATCGAGGCGAATGGCGCGCCGCTTCCCTATTCCCCTTCTGAGCGTCTGGCACAGGATGCGCGCACTAGAAGTTCCGGCTTGATTACGATTTGCTTGGGTGGAAACGGCTCCTCCATCGTCAGGCGGTTCTTGAGGATAATCGCTGCCTCTACTCCGATTCTCTTGAGCGGCTGGGTCATCAGCGTCAAAGGAGGCTGAATCAACTCCCATTGATTCACATCTCCGTAAGAAATGATGGAAATGTCCTCAGGAAAGCGCCAGGCTTGTTCCTGAATGGCTTTTAGCATGCCTACCGTCATGGTGTTGTTGCAGCAGTAGATGGCGGTCGGCGGGTCTGGCAAAAATAACAGCTCGATGGTCGCCTTGTAAGCGTCCTCCGCTTTGAATTTCCCCGACACCAATAGCGCCTCATCATTGGAGCACGCAAAGTGCTTGAGTGCATCCACAGCACCCTCGTAACGCTCTTTTCCTATCGAGCTGTTCGTCGTACCGTAGATAACCCCGATCCGTCTATGCCCCAAAGAATGAAGGTAGGCGATGGATTCGTATGACCCGTAATAGTTGTCATCGACAATATAATCCGTGGTAATCCCCTCTACCTTGCGATCAACCAGGATGACCGGAATCTTATGGTCCAGAACTTTCTGAATCATATCGGCATTTCCGCTCGTAGGAACCAAAACCAGTCCATCCACTCGCTGTTCCAAAATCAGCTGCAGCAGCTCGCGCTCGGTATGGGGATCTTCATTGTGGCTCATGACCAGCATGTGATAATGGCTGGGACGGATCTTATCTTCGATGGTTTTGGCGATCGACATCATGTACGGATTGGAAATGTCCTGTACGATGACCCCAACCTTGTTTGTCTTGGATGCTTTCAGGCTGCGCGCATTGGCATTGACCTGATAGTTCAGCTCCGAAATCGCTTCGGTTACCCGGCTGTATATCCCGCTGCTTACATATCCTTTGTCATTCAACACTTTTGAAACAGTACCAATCGATACCCCGGCATGTTTTGCTACGTCTTTAATCGTGACCTTTTTCATCGATACCTCCAAAACATAGTAAAACGTTTCACAGCCATTATAGCATCCGCTGTCCGAAACGGAAATACAGCGACCCTGGGGCAAAGGAGGCAATCTGCGTTATCGATTCCAAAGGGAAGAGACGGTACCATCGCTAGTGTAGGGACAGTCTGTCGCAGATGTTCTACGACTGGTAGACGACTTCTTTCGAGGCTTCATCGAGCTGATGCAGACGCGCTTGCAAGGCCGCTTTCTCTTCTGCGGACAGGTCCAGCTGCGGCTCTCTCATTCGTCCTACCTCGATGCCTCTCATTCGCAGCGCTGCCTTGAAATAGGCCATGTTGCTGCCATTTTTCAGTGTTTCACAATACTGGATGGCGATTCGCTGCAGCTCTCTTGCCTTTTGCAGGTCGTTTTCTTGGAAAGCTTGGTAGAGTGCTACGAAGGGCTCAGGGTACACGCAAGATACGCCCGATACCGTTCCTTCACATCCCATTGCCAGCCCAGCCAAGAACAAGCGATCTGTCCCATGCGATACCGAAAAGGTGCCTTGATTGACGGCCAGGTACTCGTTCGTTCTGAGCATGTCCGGGTAGCTGTACTTAATCCCGATCACATTTTTGCAGCGACTCGCGATTCTCTGGACGACATCACTCTTGAGATCGTTTGCCGCACATTGCGGGATGTTGTAGAGATACACAGGAAAATCGGCAGGGACACTGGATGCGACGGCTACAAAGTACTCTTCCAGCTCTTTGTCTGACGCACCGAAGAACACGGGGGTTACCACACCGACACCATCTGCTCCGATTTCATGCGCATGTCTGGCCAGCTCGATCGTATCTTCCTGATTCATCGCCCCGACATGGATAAATACGGTGACTCGATTTGCTGCCGCTTTCACGACCGTTTCCGCGACCTTTTTTCTCTCCTGCACCGACAAACGGAGCATTTCACCTGTTGTTCCCAATGGATAGAGGCAGTGAACTCCTTTGGAGATCAAGAACTCCGTCAAGTCCCTCATCCAATCATGATCCACCTGACCATCCTCACCAAACGGGGTAACCATCGCTGTCGTGACACCGTATAAATGCTTCATAACGTCATCTCCTCTTCTTCGTCTAATTCTCGTACGTGCCTATTCCACGCTGCCGAGCCGGGCTGTGACGCCATCAGAAAAACCTTTAACCAGGAGAGCTCCCACAGCCGCGCCGGGGTCCTGATGGCCTATCGAACGCTCCAGATACCTGGCTGCTCTGCCGTGTCTGGATTGCAGCTCAATCGTGTCCTTGGCGCCTTTGTCTGCCGCTTCGGATGCGACCAGCAGGATTTCCCCCAAAGATTTGCCCTCGCTATGTGCCGCCTCCATCGCATCGACAGCCGGAACAAGCGAATCTAAAATCGTCTTATCTCCGACATTCGCCTTCCCCCGTTCCTTCAAGCCTTGAGCGATCGCCTGAAAAAGAGCGATGACGTCAACCGCGGTAAGCTCTGTTTTACCCTGAATGGCTTTGCCCGCTCGGAACAGGGCAGATGACATCAGGGTTCCCATCGTGGAAGCTACAGCTTCCCCCATCTCCAACGCAGCGCTCATCAATGCCTTTCCGATGTCGTCCCCTGCAAAGGTACGCAGCTGGTCATTCACCGCACGAAAGCCGTTAGACATGGTCAGCCCGATATCTCCGTCTCCCAGTGCACCATCCAATTGACAAAGAAAGTCTTTGTTCTCATCCATCCTCTTGCCGACTGCCTGCAAGATGGCCTGAACATCCTCAAACCCGAGGGCTTCTCTCACGCCGCTCTCTCCTCTCTCTTTATTTCTGTACGTGGAACGGAGTCTGATAGGGAGCATCGAGCAACTCGCGCAGTTCATCATCCAGCTTCAAAAGGGAGACCGACAAACCTGCCATTTCCATCGAGGTGGCAAACTCTCCAATATAAGGCCTGTGAATGTGAATCCCCTTCTCTGCCAGCAGCCTGTGAACCGAGCGATAGATGACATACAGCTCTTCCAATGGCGTTGCTCCCAAGCCGTTGATCAGTACGGAGACTTCAGCGCCCGCTTCGATCGGCAAGTCCTGCAAAATGGTAGACACGAGGGATTTTGCTACCTCATCTGCGGTCTCAATCGTCCCGCGATGAATGCCAGGCTCCCCATGAATGCCCATCCCGATTTCCATCTCTCCCTCACCGATTGTAAACGTCGGATGCCCCACCGCCGGAAGGATGCACGGAGTCAGCGCCACTCCCATGGTACGAACGTTGGCATTTGCCTTTTCAGCGATTCGCTTCACTTCCTCGAGGGAAGCCATCTGCTCCGCCTTTGCTCCAGCCAGCTTGTAGAGGTAAAACATTCCCGCGACACCACGGCGTCCTGCCTCGTTTCCTTTCGGCATGGAGGCCACATCATCAGTAGCCACTACAGTCTCTACCCGAATGTCCTCCATTCCGGCGAGCTCAGCCGCCATATCAAAGTTCATGACATCGCCGCCGTAATTGCCGTATATGTACAGCACGCCAGCACCACCGTTTATTGCACGGGTGACATCCAGCATCTGCCTTGCGCTAGGCGAAGCAAATATATTTCCTACAGCGACACCGTCCAGCATTCCCGGCCCGACATAGCCCAGGAACAGCGGCAAATGCCCTGAGCCCCCGCCTGTCGCAATGGCGACCTTTCCATTGCTGGGGCCTTTTGCTCGAACCAGTGCACGATTGTCGCTGCGCACACTCTTCAGCTGGTCTGAATGAGCGAGAAGCAACCCCTCCAGCATTTCATCCACGACTTGTTCCGGATCATTCAGGAATTTTTTCATCCGATTTACTGCTTGGCTCATACAATCCCCTCCATGCTTTTTACTGGTCATGCAGAGTTTCTCTCCAACAAATGAAACGTTTCACTGGAGAACATAAAAAATGTCCCCATCAAATTAGAACATACACATAAAAACAGCAGGATTGATCACGCTTTTTTTACTGATCACACTCGTTTTTCGTCTTTTTTCATTTTTCTCAGCCGTTTTTCTGAACTCATCTCAGCATGTAGTGAAACGTTTCAATATTCATCAAAAAAATATAGGAAAAACTCCTATTCCGCTTGTCTTTACTACGATATTCTGCCGAATTTTTTGAATGAAACGTTTCAATGACCTCAGTATAAATGGTGAGCGCTTTCAATTCAATCCTTAAATTTCTAATTTTCTCATTTTTCTTTTCCTTTCCAAATAAAAAAACGACTCTTTGCGTATACGAAGAGTCGCTTCCTATGCCCTATTGTTCTTCCTCTCTTGAGGGTTCCGGATTTACCCAGGATGCATTCCAAGAGTCTTCTACCATCGCGCGACCATTTCCAGGGAGACACGGACGTTTTTCTTCTCCCTTTTTACAATAGAGGGTTCGCAGCCACTCCCGCCTCTTTATCCGCAAGCTTTGGCATGGCCAGCAACGGCAGCTCCATAATATTGCGCTGCTTGCCGGTCCCATAGTAATCCTCTTCCTTTTTCGCGAGTGCAAAGCCGAATGCTTCTAAGGCACGGATGGATTTGACATTCGTTTCGCTGACGGTGACGAGAACACGCTGAAGGGTAGGGTGTTGGCGCAGAGCCTGCAAACGCGCTTCCACCAGCTTCTTGCCGATGCCTCTTCCCTGATACTCCTGGTGCACATTGCTGAACAAAAGCCAGCCCGTCGTCTGGTACATATCGATTCCGGCACAACCAAAGCCGATTAAGCGCCCTTCGTGTGTTGCCTTGAAAATGAGTTCGGGAAACAGTTCGATGTACTTCTTCAATTCATGCAGGTTCATTCGATCTGGCAGCGTCAAATCCGCCAGCTGGATCATCTCGGAGAAATCCTCCCGCTCTGCCTGTTCGATCCGTACGTCCATCCTCCCACGCCACCTCTCCCTGCGGACTATATCCTCACTCTAGCAGAGGCATGTTAAGTCTGAATGGATGGCGTGTGGAAGATGTGTAAAATTGATCATGGGACAGGGTGTTGGCTAGAGCGCAGAGCGGTAACCTGCTTCACCCTATCTCTTCTATGTTGAGACAGAAAAAGCCGACGATTCCTTTCATTCGGAACCGCCGGCTTGGGAAGAGCTTGCTGTTTTGTTGACTAGAAGCGCTTATTTCTTGACAGATGGCATGACGCCTTCTGGAATCGGATTCACATATGCGGAATTGCCCAGGCGATCTTTCAGCTCCGCTTTGGCTTTTTCAATCAGCTCAGGGTTGTTCAGCATGTCAATCGCTGTGGACGCCATGACTTTCCCTGCATGCAGCATCCCTTTATGCGCGATGGATGTCGCACCCAGCGTGACCCACTGCCAGGAGTGAAGCGAGGAGCCGTTGATATAGCAAGCTGTCGTGCATTGGGCGGTTGGCGTGATCCAGCTCACGTCCCCTACGTCTGTAGAACCGTTCAATGGACGTTTGGTTCCATCGTACTCATTCAGCCAGGTCACCATATCCACGTCAGGGCCCCCTGGTGTTTGTACTTCAGAAGTGCGGTGCTCTTGTTCGCTCAAAGTAGCACGCACCGCTTTTGCCAGCTCCAGCTCCTGCTCATCGTGAACCGGAACACCGAGCTCTTGGAAGTTGCGGTACATGACCTGTTCCACGGTCTTGTTTTGAATCAGGTTCGAGCAGGCCTTGTCGAACACAATTTCCACTTCAGTTTCGGTCATGAGGGCTGCACCCTGAGCGATTTTGCATACCCGCTCGTAGATCTCCTGTACTTGATCGACGATTGGTGCGCGCACCAGGTAGAGCACTTCCGCATTCGGCTGCACAACGTTTGGAGAAAGTCCGCCCGAATTCGTGATCGCATAGTGCACGCGTGCTTCCGGAATAATATGCTCGCGCAGGTAGTTCACACCGACGTTCATCAGTTCGACCGCATCTAAAGCGCTGCGTCCGAGATGGGGGCTTGCAGCCGCATGGGAGCTTTTCCCTTTGAACTTGAAGTAGACCTGATAGTTCGCCAAGGAGTCCATCGCCATGATGCTGTTGTAGCCCATCGGATGCCAGCAAAGGGCAAAGTCTACATCGTCAAACAATCCGGCACGCGCCATGAAAGTCTTCCCGGAGCCGCCCTCTTCACCTGGGCAGCCGTAGTAGCGGACGGTACCTTTGATGTTGTTTTCTTCCATGTATTGCTTGACCGCTACGGCAGCAGCCAGGGAAGCGGTACCGAGGAGGTTGTGCCCGCAGCCGTGTCCGTTTGCTCCTGGCACCTCGGCTTCCTGCTTGGCAATCCCTTTCTTTTGGCTCATGCCGGAGAGGGCATCGAATTCTCCCAAAATCGCCACAACCGGGCTGCCGCTTCCGAAGCTTCCGATAAAAGCCGTCTTGATCCCGCCGACGCCTCTCTCTACGGTAAACCCTTCGCTCTCCAGGGTGCTCGCGAGCAGTTCTGCCGATTGGTACTCTTCAAAGCGCGTCTCCGCAAATTCCCAGATGCGGTCCGCTACTTTGATAAACGACTCTCTTTTGCTTTCGACCATATCTGCAATCCGTTGTGTATGCATGTAGAAACATCCTCTCTATTTGCTGTAAGGTTTGGCGAGTGTGTCTAATAGAAGGGTTTCTTTACGTAAGAAGCCGTTTCGCAATACGAGTGAGCAGCTCGACAGCGCGCGGAAGAATCTCTTCCTGGATGTCGAACTTCGGATGATGGTGAGGAGCAGGAATATCTGTCCCAATCGACATGTAGGTTCCTTTGCCTCCGCGATCTTGAACTCGCTTGATCAGGAAGCTTGCATCCTCACTGCCCATCGCGTTGTACTCGCCTTTTTTAAAGGAGTGGAACCCTTCGACTTGTCTAGCCTCTTCCAGTGCCAGATCCGCCATTTCGTCGTCGTAGTTGATCGGAATGGCTCCCCCGATCACTTCAATTTCATGGTCCAGCTCATGCATCGCCGCAGCGCTTGCGATGATGTTGCGTACGCGTTTTTCCACCTCTGCGTTGACTTCCTCTGACTCGGAGCGAGTCTCGACGATCATCTTCGCGTAGGCTGGAATAATATTTGCCGCGGTTCCGCCTTCCAGCACCCCTACATTGACCCGTGTGGCAGCTGAGCTAAAACGTGTGATCGCATGAATGTTGAGCAAAGCAGTGGCTGCTCCCAACAGGGCATTTTTCCCGTGCTCAGGAGATGCTCCGGCATGTGAGGATACGCCATGGAAGTGTGCCAGCATTTTGGTCGTAGCCAAAAGGCCGTGCGAGCCGCCATGCACTTCACCCAGTGGCACATTTACGCCCAGATGGTGACAGAAGATGTAGTCGACATCATCTACCATTCCTTTTTGTACGATCGAGTAGGCACCACGCACACCTTCCTCGGCCGGTTGGAAAATCAGTTTGACAGTACCGGAAAAGTTGCCATCTGCGAGCTTTTCCGCCAGTCCCAAACCAATGGTGGTATGTCCATCATGGGCACAAGCGTGCATGTTTCCTTCATATTGCGAGCGGAAGCCGTTTGCCTGCGGAAAATGATCCGCGTCTTTGCTCTCCAATACGGGCAAAGCATCCATATCGAAGCGGAAAGCGACCGTTGGGCCATCTGCTTTCCCTTTTTTCACGCCGATCACAGCGGTGAAGCCGCCACGCATTTTTTCGGCAATAGCGGGGTTCGCACCGTCGCGCAGGGCACGCTCGTATGCTTCTTCCAACACTGCCTGCGCGGGCAGGCCTCTGCGAGAAGGCCCGTCCAGCGCGTCTTGTCCAAAAATCACTTCATAGCCGAGGGAAGTCAAAATTTCTACGACTTTTGTAGCCGTGCGAAACTCTGTAAAGCCAACTTCCGGATGCATGTGAAAATCTCTTCGCAGTGAAACCAGATCTAACATCTCTCATACCTCCTGTTATCTCTGGGGCAAATCTCAAGCTTAGAGATGAGGATATACCCCAGGTCCGATAGGCAAGCCTACGAAATACCAAACGATCAGCATCAAAGTCCAAAGGATGAAGATCGCGATCGGGTAAGGCAAAATCAAGGAATAATAGGTACCCAGCTTGGCGTCTTTTTTGTATTCCTGCAAGAAGCCCAGGAACAGCGGGATAAACGGCGACACGATCGCGAACGGAATCACGGAAGAGTCGGCTACCCGGAATGCAATTTGCGCGAATGCAGGGTGGAAGCCCAAAGCCATGAACATCGGAACGAACACCGGCGCCAAGAGAGACCAGATCGCAGAACCACTGGCGATAAACATGCAGAGGAACGCGGACAAAAACATCAGGCCAATAAAGACAGGTGCACCGGTCATGTTCATTTTCTCCAGCACGTCTGTAATGGACAATGCCAGGAAGCTACCCATGTTGCTCCAGTTGAACATCGCCACGAATTGCGACAGCGGGAACACCATGACGATGAAGCCAGCCATGCCCTTGATTGGATCTGTCAGCAATGCAGGAATATCGTTTTGCTTTTTGATCACGCCTACGCGGATACCATAAGTGATCGCTACGGTGAAGAAGAACAACAGAATAACAGGCACGATCCCCGAGATAAACGGAGAAGGAACGACAGTACCCAGCTTAGGATCGCGGAGCAGACCGTTTGCAGGTACAACCAACGCTGCCATGATTACGATGAAGACCAGTGCTGCGACACCAGCTGCACGCAGGCCTTTCTTTTGCAAATCGGACAAGTCTTGAAGTCCTTTACCTTTATCACCTTTGTAAACACCCAGCTTTGGTTCGACAAACTTGTCTGTAATGAAACCGATAGCCGCGGACAGCAAAATGACAGAAGCGGACATGAAGAACCAGTTGTCCAAAACGCTGACGGTTACATTCGGATCAACGGATTTGGAAATCTCTGAGCTGATACCGGAGAGCAACACGTCGGTGGTCACAATCAGGATGTTCGCAGAAAAACCGGAACCAACCCCTGCGATCGCAGCGAGCAAACCGGCTACCGGGTGGCGGCCAACAGCCAGGAAGATCAAAGCTCCCAGTGGCGGCATAATAACGAATGCAGCGTCAGAGGAAACGTGGCTGAAAAACGCGATGAAAGCTACCAGATAACTCGCATACCGGGCACTCACTCGCAAAGACATTTTGCGGATAACCGCTTCCAAAAGACCAACCTTCTCTGCAAGTCCGACCCCGAGCATCAGAGTCAAAATGGAGCCAAGCGGCAAGAATCCAGAGAAGTTTTTAATGATATTGGGAAGCAGCCATTGTAGTCCCTCTTGGCTCAGCAGGTTTTTCACTGCAACTTCCTCATTCTTTATCGGATCAATCGCCGTTACATGAAAAAACGACAATAGCGCGGTGATCACCATCAAAATAGCAATTAAGTAAAGGAAGAGCATAAATGGATTCGGCAGCTTGTTCCCTACACGTTCTACCCATTTGATTAGTCCGACTCCACCTGACTGTTGCTCATGTTGGTTCATGTTTACTGGTTGCGCACTCATAGAGCAATCCCCCTTGGGCTGTATTTCTTGATTCTATTCTCTTTTTGTAAGTGACACTGAGTGATTGATCAGTCTTGAAACCGCCAAATTGAAAGCCCTTTCAATTTGGACTCAGCTTTTGGTAAGCATGTACTCCTTTCACATGATGTCGACGTTTTCGCATTATACGAATATAAAAAGACAATTTCGCTTAATTGGATTATATAGCTTGATTTAATATTTTTCAATACAATTGTTTGACTTCTTGCAAAATACAAAAGCTTCCACATACAATTTGCTGGAAGAAAAGCGCGGGATGAGAGAATGAGCTTTCCCCATGATTAACATCCAAAACAGGTGGCTAGAAACCGAATAAGCTCGCAGGGTGTTGGCCGGAGCGCAGATCGGAAATCTGCTTCTCCTCACTATGGCCATGTTGCTATACAAAAAAAACACCCGATAGAATCGAGTGTTTCCTCACTTTTTCAACCTATACATTTTTTTCGGCCTACCCCGCATCGCTTGCTGCTCTTCTCCCTTTAGCTCAGCCAGATCATACTCGCACAAGCTCCCCATGATTCGCTGGGCATTGCGCATCGTCATCGACAAATACATCGCGATATCTGTAGTCGTAAAGGTCGTCCAGCCCATCCTCTGCACCAGTGCTTCAATCTTGTGATAGGTTTTCACGCTGACATTGGCTTTGTTCAGCTTTTCCAGGAGGTCCTTGTCATTGGAACGATAGGAGTAGCTCAACTGATCGGACTCGCCGACCGACTCCACAATGACGCCATCATCCTGAACGATGACGATCCCGAACTCCGGTCGTTCTTTCGCGTGCTGAATCGCTTTTCTGGCATTGTTTTCCGCAGAAAAGGCTGTCTCCCCAAAGCCTACCCCGACAGCAACCGGGACATCTGCTTCCAGCGACAGCTGTTGCACGGTATTACGGAGGATATCGATTTCCCGTTGAATCGCGCCGCGCGTACTAAAAATCTGATAACGACCATTTCCGTTCGCCAGAAGCGACCCGTCCAGCTTCTCGCACAAAAGCAGCAGGATCTGCCTGATCTTCAGCTCCAAATGCTGGAGGTGAAACCTCGTCTTGGCTCGCTCTGCAATCTTGTCCATCTGCTCCAGCTCGATGATTTCTACGCCGATCTGCGTATCTTTAAAATACGAGCTTTTTGCCTTTTCGATCACGATTTTCATCGCTTGGCGGATCTCCATTTTGGTCATCAGCACCCGATAGACCGGGATGCCTTCCTTTTGCAGCGCACGCTCTACGGAAAAAAGCGTCGTAAAGGCGCCCTGGGTTTTCCCTGCCCGCCAAAGGTCGAGGTGAAACTGCGTGATCTTTTGCGCATCGTAATTTTCGTCATAGGTCATCAAATGCTTGTCCTCGTCAGGGATATCCAGCTCACCTAGCGACTCCTGCAAGTAAATGCCTTCCGACTCAATCATGTCGACGGATACCCGCTTCACGATCTCGTTGCGATCCACCGACATTTGGATAAAGCAACGGTACAGATTGGACCCGGTCGGCGGGCAATACACGATGTTGGCTTCCGGGCTCAACGCATTTTTGGCAATGGTATACGGGATCGGTCCTGAGAAAAACCAGCCGTTGAACTCGCGGCTATGTTCAGATACGATACTGCTCACCGATTTGGCATCCTCATACACGAATGGGACAAATTCGATGCCGTGCTCAAACTCATTCGCAACTGCCAAAATCCGCTCCACAGATGGAGGCGGCCCCACCACACCAATTCTATACATATGGGCGATTACTCCTGATTCATCTGGATTTTCTTTGTTCTTACTACTATATCAAATTTTACACATCCTACGTAGTACTCTCCCAAAATTCGACGGCAATCGACTGAATTAACAGACTTTTTTCAATCAATTATTTTTTGGAATTGCCTTTAGCGCGATAAAACAATACTCTAGTTTATATCTGTTTATTTTCTTTTCAAGGGGGATCACTATGAAAAAGGGTATTGCACTGGCAACATGCCTGTCCCTGCTGTTAGGCGGGGTACTCGCAGGCTGTTCCAACTCGTCGCAATCATCTTCGCCAGCATCATCCACGCCCGCACCAGCAGCACAGACCGAGGATAAAAAGACAGAACCGATGGTGTTGCACTGGAGCATTAACAGCGAGCCGCCTTCCATGGACCCAGGCATCGCAGTGGACGCGGATTCGTTTGACATGATCTACGCTGCCTTCGAGGGCTTGACCAACTACGATCTGAACGGTCAGCTGACCAACGCAACCGCAGAGAGCTTTACCAACAATGATACCTTCACTCAGTTTACCTTTAAAATTCGCAAGGACGCGAAATGGAACAACGGCGATCCTGTAACAGCAAACGACTTCGTTTATGCGATTAAACGAAATCTCGATCCCAAAACGGCATCCGAGTACGCTTATCAGCTGTACTACATCAAAGGCGGCGAAGAGTTCAACACCGGAAAAGGCAAAGCAGAGGATATCGGTGTGAAAGCTTTGGATGATTACACCGTCCAGTTCGATCTGAAAGCACCTACGCCTTTTTTCCGTGAGCTGACCTTCTTCCCGACCTTGTTCCCGCTGCACCAAAAGACAGTCGAGGGCAATCCAAACTGGGCGGCAGAAGCCAAGACGATCGTCTCCAACGGTCCTTTCAACATGGAGTCCTGGGAGCACAAGAGCAAAATTGTCTTCACCAAGAGTCCTACCTACTGGGATAAAGACAACGTGAAGCTCGATCGCCTCGAGATTGTCATGATTGACGATAACAACACCGCATTCTCCATGTTTGAAAACGGCGAAGTCGACTGGGGCGGCTACCCTGCCTCCACACTTCCGGCTGATGCCATCCAATCGATCAAGGATCAAGGCAAGCTGATGGTCGCAGACAACCCTGGTACACAATCGGTCGTCTTTAACACCACGAAGCCGCCTTTCAACAACAAAAAGATCAGACAAGCTTTCTCCTATGCCATCAACCGTCAGGAAATCATCGACAATATCCTGCAAACAGGCGTGCCGGCAGCTTATGGCTGGGTACCTACCTCTATGGGCCTGAAGCCGGATGGATACTTTAAAGAAGATGCCGAAAAAGCGAAACAGCTTCTCGCAGAAGGTATGAAAGAGCTGGGACTGACTACGTTCCCAGAAGTGACGTATACGTTTGACACCACAGACGTGAACAAAAAAGTCGCAGAAGCGCTGCAAGACCAATGGAAAAAAGTGCTCGGCGTCCAAGTGAAGCTCTACACAGCTGAGCTGAAAGTGTACCGTGACATGCGTTCCCAAGCCAACTTTGACATGATCCGCTTCCAATGGGGTGCCGACTTTAACGACCCGATCAACTTCCTGGAAATGTTCCGAGACAAAACAGGCGGAAACAACCATCCAGACTGGGAAAATCCGAAGTTTAAAGAGCTGATCGACAAGAGCTACCAGGAGTCTGACCTGGAAAAACGCAAACAAATCCTGCTCGAAGCAGAAACGATCCTCATGGATGAAATGCCGCTTGCTCCTATCAACTTCCGCGGCAGCCCTTACGTGAAAAACGACAAGGTCAAAGACTTCATCATCTACCCACTGGGTGGCGCTTACTTCAAATTCACTTCCGTTGTCCAATAAGTGGACAGCATGCAACAAGCTGCACCGTCTCGATAGACAGTGCAGCTTGTTTTTTTCTTACTTCATGCGATAAGCAGCCGTTACTGCTGTTCTACGGCCTGCGTTTTCTTCGGAGCAAACACGTTTCCCTTCAACGCCACAATCGCACAGATTACGGTTAAGACCTGCGTGCCAATCAGCAGAGAGAAGCCGGCTGAAAAGCTTTCTGCCCCATTCCCTGCAATCATTGCCCCCATAACGGTCGGCATGAGCGCTGAGACGAGGTTTCCAACGCCGTTTACGATCCCGTACGTACTTCCCACGCTCTTATCCGGAGAAGCATATTGGACAATACTCGGAATGGCAGGTCCCTGAATCCCCCAAAACAGGTTGGCAACGATCAAGCCAATCGCGGAGGTGACAGGACTCGCTGCATAGATCGCGATTGAAACGCTGATAGCCGTACCCAGACCGCCCACCACAAACAGCATGGAAACACGCTTCGGCGAAATGCGGTCGATGATGTAGCCGCCCAAAAAGCCTGAACCGATACTGAATAGAAACGGCAGCGACGCCAGAACCCCCATTTCCTTGATAGAAAAGTGGCGCTCGTTGAGCAAATAAGCCGGCAGCCATGAGCTGCTGCCCCACAAATAACTGAGCGTGGCGATCTCGATCAGCAAAATCCAGATCAGTCCGGGCGTTTGGAATGCCTGACGGAACGTTTCCTTCAGGCTTGGGGCAGCGTGTCCACTTGCTTGCGCTTTCCCTTTTTTGCTTGTTTCCCGTATGAACAACAGGATCAATGGCAATCCGATAATCAAATTTAGAATTCCGAGAATGTAGTAGGACGCTTGCCAGTGTGAATGCAGTACGATGTAGGTAACGATCGGGAAGCCCACTGCCAAACCGATCGACACGCCCATAGAGCTGACCGCATTCGGCTTTCCACGCTCATGCGTCGCAAACATGTCTTTGATGTACATGGTCTTCAAAGAAAAGAGCGGCCCTTCACTCGCGCCAAGAATAAAACGGATCAGCAGCAAGAGACCGATCGAGCTTGCAACAGGTGAGACGACCGTCATGACCGCCCAGATCAGGATGCTGATGATCAAACCTTTGCGTACGCCAAAAAACGTTTCGTACAAGGGACTGAGGAAAAAAGCGGCAATCCCGTATCCGATCAGGAACAAAGACATGAGCTCACCCTGGGCTACCCGATCTCCCTTGATGCCAAAGTGCTCCAAAAAATCATTGTTTGTAATCAAGACAGACACGTTCATACGGTCGACGTACGAAATGATTACAATCAAGAGCAGCGTGATGACACCCCACCAGCGCAGTTTGCTAGGATGATTTGTTGTCATCGAGAACACCTCCCAGTTAGTTTTATATACAAAACATTAGTTTTGCATATAAAAATATTAGCGCTTATCTAAGTAACAGTAAATCTCGATCGTTCATATTCATGCCACAAATTTGTAACTATTTAAATACTAGGAACAATTACAAAATAGAAAAAGCTGCACGGCTCAGGAAGCGAGCTGCGCAGCTTTTCTATGTTGGTTTACGCTGTAATCGAGGTTTCTTTTACCTCGTTATAGATGGTTGTATCGAGGTCCTTCGTCGCTCTGCTCGTAAGCAAGCCAGCCGTCATGCTGCCGCTGACGTTGAGAGCTGTGCGTCCCATGTCGATCAGCGGTTCTACGGAGATCAGCAAACCTACGATTGCGATCGGCAGATTCATCGAGGACAGAACCAGCAGGGCAGCAAAGGTAGCTCCTCCCCCTACACCAGCTACACCAAAGGAGCTGAGAGCTACAACCGCAACCAGCATCAGGATAAACGATGGGGTCAACGGGTCAATCCCGGCAAGCGGTGCAACCATGACAGCCAGCATCGCTGGATACGTACCTGCGCAGCCATTTTGCCCGATCGACAGTCCAAACGATCCTGCGAAGTTGGCGATTCCTTCTGGAACACCGAGGTCTTGTGTTTGGGTTTTGACATTCAGTGGCAAAGCACCTGCACTAGTCCGGGAAGTAAAGGCAAACGTGAGTACCGGGAACGCCTTTTTCACATAGGTGACCGGGTTCAGGCCTGCAAATGTCAACAACAGCAGGTGGACGATAAACATAACGATCAAAGCCACATAGGATGCCACCACGAATTTTCCAAGCTGCCAGATCGCATTGTAGTCACTGGTAGCCGTTACTTTTGTCATGATCGCGAGCACCCCGTACGGAGTTAAACGAAGAATCAGAGTCACAACCCTCATGACGATCGCATGGAGAGTGTCGACAATTTTGGAGAACAGCTCTGCGTGTTCTGGATTTTTACGCTTGATACCCAAAAACGCTGCACCGATGAAAGCCGCAAAGATCACGACTGCTATAGTCGAGGTTGGACGCTCACCCGTAAAGTCTTGGAATGGGTTGGCTGGCAAAAGGGAAACGACTTTTTGCGGCAGCGACGTGTTTTGTACATCTCCCAGCTTTTGTTCGACCTGTTCGATTCTTGCCTTTTCCGCATCGCCCTGCTGAAGCTGAGCGCCGTCCAGGCCGAATGCCAGCGTAGAGGCAATCCCGATGGCAGCGGCAATCGCAGTGGTACCTACCAGGATACTCAAAATAAGCGAACTGATTTTTCCGATGTTGTTCGATAGCTTCAATTTGGTAAATGCGGAAACGATGGAGATAAAGACCAGTGGCATCACGATCATTTGCAGCAGCTTCACATAGCCGTTACCGACGATATTGTACCAGTCGATACTGGTTTTTAACACATCTGACTTGGCTCCGTAAATGAATTGCAGAACCAGACCGAACACAATCCCGATTCCCAGACCCAGAAATACCCGTTTCGAGAACGAGACATGCTTCTTTTGCAGGGCATACAAGCCAAGAATGAATAATAGCAAAATAAAGATGTTGACGATAATCAAGAGCGTAGACATGCTTCCTTCCTCCATTTCCCTTACTTTCTTTTTCTCTAAAGTATAAGGTTCATTCTCTATTTATATTCGTATAAATCCGATTTGTAAAGTATGATTTTGAATACATACCTAGATACTTGGTTTTTTGCCAATTGTCCGCTAATTCCCGCACGACAAAATCTTGGCTGCGCAAAGCCTTTTCGTGGTCTGATCCGTTCCTATTCCTTTCTTTACGCACAAAAAAGCCAGGAATCGCAAACGAGGCGATTCCTGGGTCTCACACTTCTTGTTACTTCAATTGCTTGCTGACGAGATTCCAGAGCCAGACCAGCACGATACCGCCAATCGCTCCGGCAATGACGTTAAATCCAGCCAGCATCCACAGCCAGTTCCCCAAAAGGAGATCGCCCAGCCAAGTACCCAGTAAAGCGACGATCAGCGAGGCCAACCAGCCATTTCCACCTGCTTTTCCAGTCATGAGCGTGTTCATGCCCCACCAAACGATCAAGCTGACCAATACCCATACGAGCCAGAACATAAGACACACACCCTTTCAAAATGATGGTAACGCTTACATGAGGACCGTAAAAAATTATAGTTATCTGTTACCATCATATTGAAAACTTTCGGATATGTTCTTGGGTACATGCCTGATTTCACGCAAAAAACGGCATCCGCATCTGACTGGCGCCAACCGACACGACGATAAGAATCGAACCTGCCCCAGTGCGTAATCACTGACACACCGGGGCTGATTTATAAAGCTTTGTCCTTTTACCACTTCACGGTGAGACTGATGATATCACCCTTGTCCAAACTACCGATGTTCACCGAAACATCCGGTTTCCCCGGGGATTTTAGCACGTAGCCACCCCAGTCTTTCCCGCCATATGCCTGATATTTCCTTGAAATATTTTTACTCGCTCCCCCTCTCCGCTTGGAGCGATTTCGACAAAAAGGAAGCAACCCGTCTCCGTGTCAATCACCGGATTCAGATTGCTTCGGTTTCTTGGCAGTTAGAAAACTTGGCTCCGCCAAGCTTTGCGGTGGAGCCTTAGGTGCACGTATACTGGCTAAGAATCTTATAAATTCTTACTGTACAAAAAAAGGGGGCTACAGCTCACGCCCCCTTCCGTACAAAACGAGATTAATTGATATAAAATTCAGGACGACGGTTAGCCACGCTTGGCAATTTGCCGCGAACGCGCGATATCCGGTCCATGTCAAGCTCGGCGACGATGAGCGCTTCTTCCTCTCCGGCACTCGCCAGAACGACCCCCATCGGATCCACGATCAGGCTGCGTCCTGCAAAAATATTCCCCACCTGATCGGCTGCGCAGACGAACATCGTGTTCTCGATCGCGCGCGCGCGTACAAGTGTCTCCCAGTGGTCTTCCTTCATAGCGCCAGCTACCCAGCCCGCAGGTACGAACAGGATGTCCGCCCCTTGCAGAGCAAACTGTCTGGCAATCTCGGGGAATCGCACTTCGTAGCATACCATCAGCCCGATTTTGCCAAACTCCGTTTCAACCACCTGATACGGATTGTCTCCAGGTGCGATGGCGTCCGACTCCACGAACGAAAACGCATCGTACAGATGGGTCTTGCGGTACGCATGAATCAGTTCTCCGGAGCGGTTGAGGAACACCGTCGTATTGTAGGCACGGTCAGGATCGTTTGGAATCGATTCGTAGATTCCGCATACGACGTAGACACCCTGCTCCCGTGCCGCATTTGCCAGCCCGGTCACGAACGGTCCGTCCAATGGTTCGGCTACCTGTGCTGGTGTCACACCCGTTTTCGGCGTGGCGGGTGCGAGATACATCTCAGGCAGGATCACGAAATCCGCCCCGGACGCTTTCGCCTTCGCGATGTACGCTGCCGCCTTTTGCAGGTTTTCTGTTTTATCCATCGTGGAAGTAAGCTGCGCGATTGCTACTTTCATCTCTTTTTTCCGCCTTTCACGTAGGTCTCATCCTTACTGAATAGTATAACTGATTTTATCTTTTTGTAAGTAGCGGCTTCGAAAGCTAGCTCGACGTCTTCGCATGCTCAATCGCCCCGCTCAGCGTAGACAGCGAGATACCCGAATCGATTTTCTGCTTCATCTCGATTTCCGCGTGCTGTTTTTGCAGCGCGATCTTTCCGAAGCTCTCTGCCTTTTGTGGATGGATGACAAAGACGCCGTCGTCATCCGCTACCACCAGATCGCCTGGATGGACGCTGACTCCGCAAACGCTGATCGGAGTATTGATCTCTCCCTCGATCCCTAATATCCGGGTCGTGATGGGACTCACACCCAACGAAAAGATCGGCAAGCCCATCTCCAGGATTTCAGGGACATCATTGATGCAGCCGACCACGACTACGCCTGCCACTTTCTTTGCCTTCGCAGCGTAAGACACCATCCCGCCCCAGCAGGAACGCTCCACATCACCTGACATGTCGACCACGATGACATCCCCTGGCTGGACAAAATCCAGCGCCCGGTGGACAGCGGTAGAATCCATATGCGGAATGCGCACCGTAACCGCATTGCCTACAAAGCGGATAGGGCGTGCGAGTGGCTGAAGCCCTTTCAGAAAACCAAAATCAGTCATGTGACCGATCGTAGACGGACATACTTTTTGATACAACTCGCATAATTCTGGAGTAACACCTTGGACGCGCGGATTCATCACAAACATATCGTAGACCTCCGTTTTCAGAAAAATACAACTTGTATACAACCTGTATTTCGAATGATAAGGCCGGATAAACTACATTGTCAATAGCGTTTATTTTCTGATTTTTTAAAAGAAAAATGGTTTGACAAGTGGAAGGATCCTCCATTACTATTCAAATACAACTTGTATACAACCTGTATCAAGAAAGGGATGTACCCATGAAAAAAACGTATTTGAAAGATGTGGCCTATCAAAAACTTAAAGAGAAAATTTTGACTGGTCATTATTCTGATAAGAATCATACGTCCGAAAATGAGCTCGTGGAAGAGTTCGAAATGAGCCGCACTCCCATCCGGGAAGCTCTGCAGCGCCTGCAGGCGGAGGGTCTATTGAAGATTTACTCCAACCAGGGTGTCTTCTTTCACAGCCCCTCGCTGAAAGAGACGCATGATCTATTTGAAATGCGCATGGCGATCGAAATGTTTGCCATTCGGAAAGCCGCTCAATTGATTACGAAGCAAAACATCGTTGAGCTGGAGGAAAACCTGGCCTTACAGCGAGAAGCGATCGATCAGGAAGACACCTACACCTACCTTCAGCACGATATGCAATTTCACCGCTCTCTCGTCGGCATCTCTGACAACGACATGTTTGTCCAGACCATGATTAATATTCGGGAGCGCATGTTTTATCAAGCGTATACCATTCTGAAAAAGAACCCTGCACGCATGCTGCTCTCCCACGAAGAGCACATCGCCATTTTGAATGCCTTGCAAACAGGCAATGCGGAGAACGTGATCAAGCAGATGGATGTGCACTTTGAAAAAGGTCGAATCGAGTTGTTCACACCTTAACGGCATACAGCTCCCTCTCTCTTTCTGCTGCTACTGGCGGCAGGATATCTGTTCTCCTACATGTATCCGCTTTCATAATGTTGCACATACGAATAAGCACCTTCTGCTCGTCCTCACTTCACGCTCTCTGGCATTGTCACACCTACAAAAGAGGAAGTGATCTCTGTGCAAATCGATCAAAACGTTGTGCAGCCTACGGATTCACCCCTGCTCTCGACGAGCAAAAGAAAACCGGGATACTTTCGCTGGTCCCTCGCCTTCCTCTTTTTTATCATCGGACTGATCGCTTATATGGACCGCTCCAATATCGCTGTCGTCGCCGAGCCTATGATGAAAGACTTGGGAATGAGCAAAGTACAATTCGGTCTCCTGGCTTCCTTGTTCTCCCTCGGGTACGCCGTCTCGCAAATCCCGGGGGGAATCCTTTCTGAACGGTTTGGAACGAGAAAAATCGTCACGCTCGCCCTGTTTTTCTGGTCTGTCTTTACGATGGCTACTGCCGCTGTCTCCAGTTTTTTTGCTATGTGCATCGTCCGTTTTCTTTTCGGGGTCGGTGAGGGTCCTTTGTATCCTGCCAATGCCGTGTTCAATACGTTTTGGTTTCAAAAGCATGAAAAAGCGCGCGCTGCCGGTGCCTTACTCGCTGGCTCGTATTTCGGCCCGGTGATCGCACCAGCTATTTCAGTCGCTATCTATCAGGTGTTGGGCTGGCACGGTGTCTTTTACGTATTCGGAATAATCGGAATCATCATCGCGGGCGGTTGGTACCTCATCGGGCGTGATAAGCCTGAGCAGCATCCTTGGGTTACGGAATACGAGCGCGCCCTGATTATGGGGAATCGCTCTGTCACGGATGGCGAAAAGAAAAAAGCGCCGTGGGGCCGACTCCTGCGCAATTCACAGTTTTGGGCAGTTGGCCTGCAATATTTGGCTGTCGCCTATATGACCTCGCTGTTTATGACCTGGCTCCCCACCTACTTGCTGGAGGCGCGTCATTTCTCCCTGCAGACGATGGGCTTTGCAGCGAGCTTCCCTTGGCTTGCCATTTGTCTCGTCGTTTTGTTTGGCGGGGGCTTTTCCGATGCCCTGCTGCGCAAAGGACACTCGAGAATGGTCGCGCGCGGCATTCCTGCCATGGCAGGCTTGGCTATCTTTATCGTCACGATTTATTTGGCTTCGATTACCACCGATCCTTGGCTGAATGTGCTTTGGCTGTCGCTTGCACTTGGCTCTCTCGGCCTGCCCGTCGTCACCTCGTGGGCGATCGCTGCTGACAAAGGCGGCGAGTTCTCCGGTTCGGTCAGTGGCTGGATGAATACGTGGGGAAATGTGGGCGCCGTCTTTTCCCCTATCATCTGCGGATGGATCGCGCAAAACATGGG
The DNA here is from genome assembly GCF_003710965.1 of Brevibacillus nitrificans. Classification (NCBI taxonomy): domain Bacteria; kingdom Bacillati; phylum Bacillota; class Bacilli; order Caryophanales; family Paenibacillaceae; genus Brevibacillus; species Brevibacillus nitrificans. The sequence continues at coordinate 229,949 of NZ_RHHU01000011.1, forward strand.
CTGGGATATGGCTTTGCTCTCGAGCATCATCCCTATTTTGATTGCGATTTTCTTATGGTTTTTGATTAAGCCTGATGATTCATTGGCAGAGATATAATCGCGAGTAAAATCACGCTCTCTTCCCTCCTTTGCGGAAGAGAGATTTTTTTATAGGCTTTACCGAATCATCGGCTTGTATATAATGGACTTGTCACGACTGACGGAGGTGAGTCCATGTCCATCCGTATCAAACTGCTGCTTTCCTACACCGGGATGCTGGTCCTGAGCCTCTTGATGTTTGGAGTGACGGCAGGCTTGTTTACCATTGCTGCTACGGGGGATTTGCACAGCATACGCGATTTTTACAAAGTCCACTATCAGCTAAATCCACTCACCGAACAGGAAGAATCGATCTTCCTGGAGTTGAAATACCTCGCCAAGAACGACCCGGACGAGCTGCTGAACAAAGACCTGCTCATCGACTATGACTTCAAGCTGCGGACGGTTAGAGCCGGACTTTACGTGCGCCGGGAAAGCAACCAGGTTTTTGAGTCCTTTACCTTTCATCAGCCAGAGCTGGAGCAGTTTCTGCCGCCCTATGATTTAAACAACAGCCAGATTCGCAACACCTTTAACATCGGGGAGCGATTCTACGCCTACGCCAAATTCGACTTCGCCTATTCGGATGGCGCCAAGGGCAGCGTATTCGTCATTCGGGAACGCAGTCCGTTTGCCGAGGTGACTCGCCGCTTGCTCCCGATCCTGTCGTTTATCTTGATCGGCGTGCTCGTCATCGCCAACATGCTTCTCTATCGCTGGATTACCAAAAGCGTGATCAAGCCGCTGAATCTGCTGCGCAGCTCGGCGGAGCGCATCCAGGAGGGCGATCTGCAATTTGCCTTGGACCTGCATTCAAAGGATGAGATCGGCAAGCTGAACGAAGCGTTTGAAAACATGCGAAAACGGCTTCAGGAATCCGTCCAGCTCCGCCTGCAGGACGAGGAAAACCGCAAAGAGCTGATCTCGAATATTTCTCATGATCTGCGAACGCCGATTACCAATATCAAAGGCTACATCGAGGGAATTCGGGACGGGGTCGCCGATACGCCCGAGAAAATGGACAAATACGTGCAAATCATCTACTCCAAAGCAGTCGATCTCGACAAATTGGTCGACGAGCTGTTCCTCTACTCCAAGCTGGACTTGAAGCAGGTGCCGTTTACGTTTGAGCCCGTGAACCTCGCTTCGTTTCTCGATGACTGCATCGATGAGCTCCATTACAGCTTGCAGGAGCAGGGCATCCAGATAGCTTGGACCCGGCGAACGAGCAAGCCGGCATGGGTCCTCGCAGACGTGGAAAAGCTCAAGCGCACTGTCGTCAATATCATCGACAACGCCCAGAAATTTATGGACAAACCGCAAAAACAGATTGATCTGGCGCTGACCTTGGATGATCAGTGGGTCACCGTGGAAATCCGAGACAACGGCATGGGGATCCCCCCAGAAGCCATCCCTCATCTGTTCGAACGCTTTTATCGTGCGGAGCAGTCGCGCAACTCGTCGACAGGTGGCAGTGGTCTGGGGCTAGCGATTGCCCGTGAAATCATCGAGGGACATGGCGGGAAAATTTGGGTGACCAGCGAGCAAGGAAGTGGCACCAGCCTGTTCTTCACTTTAAAACGCACGTCTGTACACGGAGGCGAACACGCATGACACGAATCCTGATCATTGAAGACGAGACGACGATCGCCCAGCTGGAACGCGATTACTTTGAGCTCAACGGCTTTACCGTCGATCTGTGTCATCGAGGTGATGAAGGCTTGCAGCTTGCCCTGCGCGAGGAATACAGCCTGATCATCGTCGACCTGCAGCTTCCCGGATTGGATGGCTTTTCTTTGTGCAGCAAGATTCGTGAGGCCAAAGAAGTTCCCATCCTGATCGTCTCAGCCAAAAAGGAAGAGTTTGATAAAATCCGCGCCTTCAACCTCGGGGCGGACGATTACATTACCAAGCCGTTCAGCCCAAGTGAGCTGGTCGCCCGGGCCAAAGCGCATTTGACTCGCTACGAGCGGCTGCTGGGCAAACAGGAGAAGTCGCCTCAGGACGAGATCCATATTCGTGGACTCGTCATCGATAAAGCGTCCCGCCGGGTATATGTACGAAATCAGGAAGTCATTTTCACGACGCGCGAATTTACGCTGCTTGAGTTTTTAGCGACGCACCCGAACCGCGTTTTCAGCAAAAACGAGCTGTTTGAACGCATCTGGGGCATGGACTCCAGCGGGGACATTGCGACAGTGACCGTGCATATCCGAAAAGTGCGGGAGAAAATCGAAATAGACCCGTCCAATCCCCAATACATCGAAACGGTCTGGGGGGCAGGGTACCGCTTTACAGTTTGATTCAACCCGAGTTTAGCTTTTTTTAATATCTAGTTTCGTTTCTTTTAAGACCACGTTTCTAGGCAGTTTAGGTCTCTCCTCTATCCTGTGAGTAAGGCAAGCAGCACCAGCCAACACGATCCGATACGAGGAGGACTTTCTTATGAAAAAGATTTCAAATAAAGTAGCCGCTATGGTTTTAACCGCCGCATTGGGAACTGCCTCTCTCCCCTTTGCAGCACTGACCACGCACGCCGCCACTTCCCCACTCACAGCCCAGGAAATTACCGAAGCCGTTAACCAGCTGGCTCGCCAGGGAGTCATGCAAGGCTACAGCGATCGCTCGATGGGCGCCCACAACCAAATCAACCGTGCCGAGCTGGCCAAAATGGTCGTAAAGGCATTTAAACTGGAAGGCAAAGCAAAAAATCCTGCACAGCTGACAGACGTACAGCCGAAATCTTGGGCATACAAATACGCTTCTGAGCTGGTCGGACTGGGAATCATGCAGGCAGAAGATGGTCAATTCAATCCAACGGGAACCGTCACAGATGCCGAGCTCGTTCAGATCGTCTCGAAAGCTCTGGGCCGTGACGTGAAATCCGTGAACTACTGGATGGAACGCTTCTACTCCGGTAATCAGGCTGCATCTCGCGGCGAGGTTGCCTACCTGCTGAAAACAGCGCAAAAAGCGATCCCTTCCGACAAAGCGAAAATCACAAGTGTACAGTCATTGAACGCCATCACGCTGATCGTTACCTTTGACGCGCCACTGACTGCCGAGGATGAAGTCTTTGCAAAGGCAAAAGCCGATTTCGTCTTCAATGACGGACTGACACTGACAAACATGCCGCGGCTGAAAACGGGCTCCATCTCCACCTACATTGTACCGACTTCCGTGCAAAAAGCAGGCACAACCTATAGCCTGACCTACAAAGGCAATAAAGCAGGAACCTTTACAGGAAACGCAACCTTGCTGCCAATGAACGAAAGCAGACAGGTTACCAACGATACCTTTGAAGTCGAAGCACTGAAATCCGACAATGTCACCGACTACGGATATGTCATTTCTGCCTACAGCGCTGGCCGTGGAGACAATGCTTTCGTGCTGGATCAAAACAACCGTGCGAACGGCACCACGTATCAAATCATTTCGTCCATGCAGGCAAGACAAGTAACGATCACACCTGAGGGCGGTCAACCGATTGTGGCGAAATACGTGCCATTCACCCAGTCCACTGATGGTGTGCAGGAGCCAAAATTCCGACTGCCTGAAGGTCAGGTTTTGACTCCAGGTGTAAAATATACCGTCACTTCGGATTGGGCAACGATCAAGAATCCGTCATTCGTCGCAGAAGAGATCGATCCACTCGAAATCACCGAAGCAGAAGCGCTCTCGGAAACGTCGATTGCCGTGACTCTGGCAGATGATCCACGTGATGAGCTGTTCTCCGGACGCAGCGTAGAGCTGACGGCAGAAAATGGCGAGAAGCTGCTGGCTACCTACAAGTACTCCAGCCGCAAAGGGGCAGTCGGTATCTTTGACATCCAGCAAAACGGCAAGCTGTCTGCTGGCACTACTTACACGGTTACCCCTGTTGGCGATTGGGCTGGCGATTCCCAAGCTGAGCTGACTATGGAATAATAGGAAAAATGAGCCATTTCAAGCCAGCAGAAAGGGGAGGGGTCGCCTTGCTGCCCGTGATCATGAGTACAAAATCACTGATTGCGATCACACTGCTTCTAACAGGCTGTGAAATGAATATGAACACCTTGCTCCAGAGCCACGAGCAACAGGCGACCCAAACGGTGAATATGGAAAACAAAAAGCTGAATCAGTCCTTGTTGAAAGCCGCACAGGAGGGAGATACGGAGGCGATTTCCCACTTGCTTGCGGAGGGTGCCGACATCAATGCCACGGATGAGTCCGGCAGAACCTCTGCCATGATCGCCGTACACACCAATCAGCTGAATGTCTTTACGCTGTTGGTGGAGCAGGGGGCCAATATTAACATCCGGGATCAGCGCTTGGACAATCCGCTTCTTTACGCCAGCGCGGAAGGCAAGCTCGATTTCGTCCGAGCTGCGATAGCAGCGGGAGCGGATACGAAGGTCACCAACCGCTTTGGCGGAACGGGTCTGATCCCTGCGGCAGACCGTGGCCATGTCGAGATCGTCGAAGAGCTGTTGACCCGCTCCGATGTCGATATCGATCATGTCAATCGCCTCGGCTGGACAGCCCTGCTGGAAGCCGTCATCCTGGGCGATGGCGGTGAACGACACCAGAAGATCGTCAACCTGCTGATCGAGCATGGCGCCGATGTGAATTTGGCAGACCATGACGGGGTCACTCCACTGCAGCATGCGAAAAGCCGCGGGTATCAGGAAATGGTGGAAGCCTTGAAGCGTGCAGGAGCGAAGTGAAATTTTTCCTATATGAAAAAACGGCCGGAATCGCTCCGGCCGTTTTCTTCGTTTTTCTACCCGTTGATGAGAGTAGGATCATCATTCGTTTTGCTCGCTTTTGCTCTTTTAAACAAGTACGTATACAGCTTGATGTACTGCCCAACCAGGATCGCATTGATGATCGTACCTTCGCGGATAAACTTGATCTCCCCCAGGAAAAGCAGGCCGATGCACGCGGATACAACCAGCAAGGAGCAATCGAAAACCGTTTTGATGTTGCCCCATTTCTTTTGCGTCTTTTTAAAGAGAGTGTTCACGAACAAATCGACAGGGATCAGGACAAGGTTGGCTTGAATCATGAGAAAGAGTCCAAAGGCCAAGGCTGCATCTGCGAAAGCGAGAAGGATGACTTTTGCGTAGTAGACTTCGAGCTGAATGAAGCTGGTCAGCATGAGATTCAAATCCAAAAACAAGCTTAACGCAAGGGCTGGGATGAGCCCGGCAAAGTTCTTCAGCTTAAAATCCTTCGGCAGGACCAAATATGCGAAGAACAGCATGAGGAGCTCCAGCATGAACGAATACGTTCCTTGGGTCAGTCCCGGATAAATCAGTGTCATCGTTCTGGTCAAGCTGCTCTGCGGCGAGATCCCAATGCCTGCTCGGATCGCCAAGCTGATGCCAAGAGTCAATATATAAATGCCCACTAAATAAATGATCCATCGCTTGGTTAATGTCCCGCTCATTTGCAGCTCGCTCGAATGATTGCTTTGCATATACCATCCCTCTTTCTGATGAAAATTCACTAGCCTTTCAGATGAACCGATTTTTTCAAAATGCAGGGATTTTTGTTACCGCTTACAAAAGCATGAGTTCGCGGGGCAGGACGATGCTCTCTTCTCCCCAGCACCGGCCCGCCCAAGCCCTAGAACCCACTTCCTATCCTCTGCCCGCTTCGTTCTCTCTCTTTTATTCCATGAAGCGGAAGCGATGGAGGGAAATAAACAAGCTCAAAAGCTTATTTACAACCGGCTCCCCTTCGTTCTGGTTACCCAGCTCCTCCAAGGCCGCATCGATCGCACTCGCACTCGAGGTCAGCTCATCCACGGACATATTCGTCATCATGCCGTAAATTTCAATCGGCATCACACTTTTATTGGTGTGGTTCTCCGTTACGATGCAAGCTCCTGAATACTTGTCCGCCTCTTTGACGCAGTAAGCCATTTCATCACTTTCCTGCCCGACTACGACAAAATAAGGGATGGGGGCTGGCCACGAGGTTGCGACAGCACCTCGCTCCACAAATACACCTTTAAACAATCCATTGACGACATGACGTTTGCCATCTGCATAGCGGCGAATGACAGACAGGCGGCTATACGTTTCGCCATCGTATTCTGGTACGATCTTGCCATCTTTTACGGGCACCCATACTTCTTGATAAAACTTGGCGTGGCCGCGGCCGTACACATCGAATAGATACACCTTTGCTTTTGTACCGTCTTCAGAAATTTCCAACGGTTCAATATCCAGCTGCTCCGGTGCCAGGTCATCCAATCCGGATATGCCCTTCGTGACCATAGCCGAGTAGTCTATTTCCGTATTCTTTACCATTTTTTTATCTTTTGCAATCAGCTCGCCGTCTTTAAAGACGTAAAGCGGAGTAATTTTTGACAGGCTGTCCGTCAAGACGATGTCTGCGAAACGTCCCGGTGTCAAAGAGCCGATGAGATGATCCATATGGTAGGATTTTGCGGTATTGTACGTCGCCATCTTGATCGCCTTGATCGGATGGATGCCCATTTCCGCGCACAGAGAAATGATCCAATCCATATGCCCCATTTTCAGCAGACGCTCAATCGAGATGTTGTCCGTGCACAGCATGAAGTTCTCGGTAGGAAACTTGCGATCGACAATCGAGCGCAGCAGAGTCTTGATCACTTCACTGCTGCCTACACCAAACTTGATTTGGGTCGGGAAACCGTAGCGAATGCTCTTTTCGATATCGTCGCCATTCCACACGTCATGATTGTTCGATACGCCAATCGCGGGCAAATAGTTCAGCGTCATATCGGAAAGTGCAGTCAAGCCCCAGTGCCCGTTCATGAAACCGCCTTTCTCTCTTACCCATGCCGCCTTTTGGAAGTCATCCTCATCCCCCTTGCTGTATGTAAAATGTTCGAACTCTCCTAAACCAATGACGGGCTCCATTTCCAACACTTCTTTTGTTACCCACGCGGCTGTTTTCTTGCCAGGTGCAAAGGCATACAGGCGGTAGGGGAGCTTATCGTAATCGCGGAACAAATTTTGCGCGGCACGGACGCCATCTTCTCCAGCTGCACTCAAGAGGTCCAGACATTCTGCAAAAATCGTGGTGGTACCGCAGGGAACCATCGCCTCCGCCAGTGCTGTCGGATGTGCCAATTGCGATTCAAAGTGCAAGTGGGCATCGATCAGCCCCGGAATGGCATAAAGACCTTTCCCATCAAATACTTCCTTCACTCGGATCAGCGATTCATCTGGATTCAGTGCAACAATCCGCTTGTCGTAAATGAGCAGCGATCCTTGATAAACCGTCTCTCCGTGAACATCCAGGATGTTCAGGTTTTTCAACAGGAGGTCTGCTTCCTTTTTGCCATGCAGGACATCATAGATCGCGCGGACCTTTTCCAGGTGATTCGTTTCTGTCTGTTTCATGAGCGATTTCTCCCTTTCTTTCTTGGCATCTATATAAGAAGAGCTAGGCTCTTAACTTATCATCTTCATTGAGAATTTCTCTTTAGTTAAACGTTTAACTAACGGAGAAAAAAGAAGTGATGGACCGAAGTGTCTTTCTAGTTAATCGTTTAACTAAAAGGCAAGTAAAAGCCGTTCGACTTTTTATCTCGTTTTGACGAGGAATCAAACGGATTTTCGTTCAACGATAAATGGCTGCAGTACGGTCGTCGGTTCATACTCTTCCTTGCGAATTTGGCTGAGAATGATCTTTGCGCTTCTGCTGCCCAGCTCCCTGTTCTGCAGATCGACACAAGTCAGCTCTGGGGTAGAGATCTCGGACATCAGCGAATTCCCCAAGCTCAAGACAGCCATATCCTCAGGCACACGCAGATCGGCTTGCACGAGGGCCTTCGTCAAATAGACGGCGCTCAATTCATTTAAGACGAATACACTATCCACCTTGTTTTGAATGAGCGTGGGAACACAATCTCTGGACAGATCCATCCCCTCTTCGATCTCCAGAACCAAAGGCGTTTCTTTGCTCTTACTCGCTTGGCGGTAGCCTTCCAGAAAGTGATGCAGCAATTCATCTGGCAAATGCTTATGTACAAAAGCCATTTCCTTTTTGCCTTTTGCGAAAAGGTATTCTGTACCGAGCTTGCTTGCTTGTACCAAGTCCGGGTACAGCAATGGAAAACCGGTATATGGAATGCATCTGTTTGCGTACACAACCGGAATGTTCCAATCGATCACGCTTTGAATGCTATTTTGAAAGGACATATCGGAAAACAGGCCAATAAAGATAATGCCCGCGATCATGTTTTCGCGCATGAGCTGAAGAATCTCTTCCTCGTTTAAATTCAGGTTTTCTACCTCATAGATGTACAGATTATAGTGATGCTTCCCTAGCGTTTGACTGATGCCGGAAGTGATCTCGGAGTAATACAGGTTGTTAATCTTCGGCACGATGACCGCGACATTAAAGGTCTCCCTGCGCTTGAGCGACTTCGCGACGACATTGGGGACATAGCCGAGCTCTTTGATCGCACGCTGGATTCTTTCCTCGGTTTCTTTTTTGACGACGATATCGGAATTTAAGTACCGGGAAACCGTACAAGCGCTTACATTTGCCTGCTTTGCAATATCTTTTAGAGTTGCCACTGCGAAACCTCCCTGCTACGAGGTTAATCGTATTAGTTAATCGTTTAACTTATTTGTTGGGAATATCATATCATGTGAAAATAGTGAATTGCAAGAAAATTATCCGAGAGATGGATAGGCTGTTGGTCTGGCTGTAGGGGAGGGGAGGAAAAAGGAGAAAACGCTCCAGATACTTGGGTCCCTTGCTTAGGGGTCATTCCTGTATAGCTCCAAAGATCTTCGCTTATTTCTCCTTTTTCCTCAGCCAGCTTTTTGCTGCGAACACTCCATACGTTCTGACTGATGATTAATCTCCTTCTCCCTTTTTTCCGCATAGGAAAAGGAGCCGGAATTCCTCCAGCTCCTTTTGACTCGCTTTCGCTATCGGATAATATTTTTCCCGTAATAAATTTCGTCCATCTCGTTGTGCAGCCGCTCTGTGATTTCCCGCTGCTCCTCGGGCGACAGCTTGTCCTTGGTATAGCCGAACAGGTAGTTGTTTAAATCAAAGCGCTTCAGCTTGCATTTGGTGTGAAAGATATTTTCCTGGTAGACGTTCACATCGATCATGTCGTACAGCTCGATGACTTCATCCGGGATGTAATTTTGGATGGAGCTGATGTCATGGTCGATGAACAGCTTGTTGCCATCGATATCACGCGTGAAGCCACGGACGCGGTAATCAATGGTCATCGTGTCCGTCTCGAACGAGTGGATCAAGTAATTGAGGGCTTTTAGCGGAGAAATCTCCCCACAGGTCGACACGTCGATATCCGCGCGAAACGTACTGATTTCTTCGTCGGGATGGTATTCCGGATACGTATGGACGGTGATATGGCTTTTGTCCAGCTGCATCACTACCGAGTCGGGCAAAGGTCCCGGCGATTCCTCGTACGACTCGGTTGGGACCTCCACGACCGGCCCCTCCGAGACGAGAAAGGTAACACTGGCTCCCTGTGGGACATAATCCTGCTTGGCAATATTCAAGACGTGAGCACCAATGATATCGGAAACGGTCTTTAGAATGTGGGTGAGACGGTCTGCATTGTACTGCTCGTCTATGTACTCAAGGTACGCTTCCCGTTCTTCTCTCGTTTTCGTATAACAAATGTCGTACATATTAAAGCTCAGAGACTTGGTCAAATTGTTGAAGCCGTGCAAGGTGACATGCTGCTCTGTCATCGGTTTCACGTTTTCATCTCCCTTCCGCTATGCACTCTTTGCTAATTTACCCAATTGCATGCTTTCACCATCATGAAAAGGAAATTTTCTATGCAACAAGTCGCAAGTCCATTTTCTTGACCTAATAGGATCAAAAAAAGCTGAAGAAAAACGAACATTTCCCCAGCTTCTTTACTCTATTTAAGTGTTTTTTCAGCGGCTCCCTAAGATGTTTTTTTGCATGTCCCTTTTATAAGACAGCTGCGAGCAAATGGGACTGCTCCGGGATGCGGCTGACGATTTCTTTACCAATCTCGATCGAAGCAGTAGCAGCCGGAGAAGGCGCATTGCACACATGGACCGTACGTTTTCCTAAAATAATGTGAAAGTCATCCACCATATTGCCATCGCTCTTCAACGCCTGGGCCCGTACCCCTGCTGGTGCCGGAATCAGATCGTCTTCTCGAATCTCGGGAATCAGCTCTTGCAGACTGGCTGTGAAGCGCGCTTTACTGAAGGAACGATAATATTCTTCCATCCCTTCCTTCATAAATTTGCTGGCCAGCTTCCAAAAGCCTCCGTAGGTGAGCACCTCAGCAAGATCTGCCAGATTGATGTCCGTTTTCCGGTAGCCTTCCCGCTTGAAGCTGAGCACCGCGTTTGGTCCCGCGTCCACTTCTCCGCTGATCATGCGAGTAAAATGCACTCCGAGAAACGGAAATTTCGGATTCGGCACCGGATAAATCAGATGCTTTACGAGGTACCGCCTTTCTGGTTTGAGCTTGTAGTATTCCCCACGGAACGGTACGATTTTCATGTCTGTTTGATAGCCGGCGGCGGTCGCTACCCGGTCACTATGCAGTCCGGCACAGTTTATCGCCATCCGCGCCTTCACTGTGCCACGATTGGTCTCTATCGTTACCGCATCCGCTTCCTCCCGGATATTCTCCACTTTCGTCCCCAGACGAATTTCCCCGCCATGCTCGCGGATGATTTCAGCAAACTTCTCACTCACCTGTCTGTAATTCACGATTCCCGCCATTGGTACACGGATGGCAGCCAAGCCTTTGACGTGTGGCTCGATTTCTTTTAGTTCCTCTGCAGTAATCTTTTGAATCGCCAGCTCATTTTGCAAGCCGCGCGTATATAAGTTATCGAGCAGCGGCAGCTCCTCGGGTTTCGTAGCCACGATCACCTTTCCACATATATCGTGATCGATTCCATGCACCTGGCAAAATTCTGTCATAGATTTGCTGCCTTGTCTGGCAAATCGCGCTTTAAAACTGCCTGGCTTGTAGTAAATACCGGAGTGAATCACTCCACTGTTATGACCAGTCTGGTGCTCCGCTACCACCGCTTCTTTTTCAATGACTACCACTTTCGCATTAGGATATTGCCGAAACAGGGCCATACCCGTAGAGAGACCGACAATTCCTCCCCCAACCACTGCAAAGTCGTACATGAATTCTCCTCCTCATCTCTTGAGTATGTTAGTTTGTCAATTATCGTCTGGTACTGAAATGCCGGCAGCCTCAGCGAGATACTCAATTAGGTGCAGAACGCGAACCGAGCTACTCAATCCTTCTCGTTCGACTCCAAGCTTCATTTGCAGCAAGCAGCCAGGGTTTGTCGTAATGATGACCGCCGCATCGGTTGCCTTTGCGTGCTGCATCTTTTCATCCAAAATCTGCATCGAAGCATCGTAATGTACAATATTGTAGATACCAGCCGAACCACAGCACATCTCTGCCTGGTCCATCTCGATAAACAGTATGCCCGGTACACGTTTCAAGAGGTCGATTGGTTCCTTTGACACCTTTTGCACATGGGTCATGTGACAGGAACGCTGGTAGGTGACTCTTTCCTCACGCGGATTAAAAGGCGGTAATTCGCACAAGGCCAGGATCTGGCTAATGTCTTTGGATTTGGCGGAAAAAGCTTCTGCCCGCTCTGCCCACTCCTCCTCAGAAGCTAGCAAATGACCGTATTCGACCTTCATAGCTCCGCATCCACCCGCATTGTTCACGATATAATCCGCATTGACTTTCTCAAATGCTTCAATATTTCGCTTGGCGAGCTCCTTGGCTTCTTCCATTTCTCCGGAGTGGGCATGAAGCGCTCCGCAGCAGGTTTGATTTTGCACGACGATGACATCACAGCCTGCCTCTGACAGCAAACGAATCGATAGCTGATTGATACGATGAAACATGGCATCCATGATGCAACCGGTAAAAAAGGCGATGGTGAATTGCTTCGCTCTCCTTGCCTTTACTTCCCCGGGCGCTCTCTTCCGCTCAGCTGGCGACACAGGCGGAGGTACGATCGACTCGAAAGCTCCCAGATGAAAAGGGAGCGCTTTCGTAATCCCGGACGTACGCAGTGCCTTTTTCAGTCCACTTTTCTCATACAGCCACATAGCGTCTCCCGTCAGATTCATCATCTTTCGACTTGGAAACACCTTTTTCAGCATCGACTTGCGAAGTATGCGAACAGGTACCGTAAATCGTTTCCTTCTCACGATAGCAGCCCGCGTCGCCTCCAGAATCGCACCGTATTCCACCCCAGTCGGACAAGCTGTTTCACATGCGCGGCACCCCAAGCAATAATCAAAAGGCTCTTCCAAAACGGACAAATTCGTAATCCTGCCTTCTCCTACCATTTTGACGAGGTTAATCCTGCCGCGAGGGGAATGTGTCTCCTTGCCGAAGGCCATGTATGTCGGACAAACCGGCAAACAATAACCGCACTGGACACAATTGTTGGTTTTATCGTATAGAAGCTCTTCTCGCAATTGCTTTTGTGTTGACTCCACCCTAACTCAACTCCAATTTTTGTCCCGGGACAGGAAAAATCTTCCCAGGGTTCATGATCTCATTAGGGTCCCACGCATGCTTGATCCGCTTCATCATGTCCAGGCCAGCTGCGCCAAGCTCCATCTCCATAAACGGAGCCTTCATCGTGCCGATGCCGTGTTCACCAGAGAGAGTTCCTCCCAGTTCAACTGCAGCTTTGAATATCGCAGTGACAGCCTGTTCCACTCGCCGCATTTCTTCGTCATCCGTCTTGTCACAGATGATGTTCGGGTGAAGATTACCGTCCCCGGCATGTCCGAAAACAACGAGATGGATATTGTACGTTTCGCGAATTTCTTGCAAACGCTCACACATTTGCGGAATTTTGCTTCGTGGTACCGTCGCATCCTCTGAAATCTTCGTTGGCTTGATTCTTACAATCGCGGGAGAAACGAGCTTTCGCGCTTTCCACAGTTCTGCTTCTTCTTTTTTATCCTTAGCGATTCGCACTTCTCTCGCCCCGACAGCTTGGCACAAGGCAGCTGCCTGTTTCGTTTCTTCCTTTAGGGCAAGGGGGTGCCCATCAATTTCAATCAAGATGAGAGCAGCAGCATCTGTCGGAAGACCCAGTGGTTCGTACTGCTCGACGGCGACGATCGACGCCTGGTCCATCAGCTCCATTTTGGAAGGCAAGATTCCTGACGATAGAATTTTGGAGATTGCACTTCCCGCATCAACAAGGGAATCAAAGATTGCCATCATCGTCGCGGTTTGCTGCGGCTTGGGGATTAGACGCAATATTGCTTTTGTAATGATGCCGAGCGTTCCCTCCGACCCTACGATCAGTTTGGTCAGGTCATAACCGGTCACATTCTTTACGGTTCGTCCGCCTGTTTGAATGATCTCTCCTTCGGGTGTGATGACTTCCAGCCCGATGACATAATCCTTTGTCACGCCATATTTCAAGCCCTTGGGACCACCTGAATTTTCCGCCAAGTTTCCTCCGATCGTCGAGACGTGGGAACTGCTTGGATCAGGCGGGTACATGAGTCCTCGACGTTCTGCCGCTTTGTGAATCGCTGCCGTCAGCACACCGGGTGAGACGACGGCGACGAGATCCTCCTCGTATACTTCTAAGACATCATTCATGACGGATAAATCGAAGACCATTCCGCCTTTAACTGGAAGCGGTCCACCGCTTAAACTTGTCGATTGCCCTCGCGGATAGACAGGGATCTTTTCGCGGTTCGCGAGCTTCACAAGAGCAGCCAGCTCATCGACGCTTTTCGTCTGAACGACAGCATCCGGCAAATATGTTCCAAACGAACCGTCAAAAGAATAGCTGAAAAGGTCGCTCTCATCCGTCAGTACCCTACCAGTGGCTACGATCGCTTGGATCTGGGTCAGATGTTCGGCAGTCAATACCTTTCTTCGCATATTTTCCCTTCTTTCTTTAACCGTTTTGGTTAAAAACAGTTTATTTGCATTACAACTATTAAAACAATAAGTTCGCCAAACGAGAATTCACCTTTATAAATTGCGATTTTACAAAACAATAATAATATTCACAGGTGTGTTTGGCAAGAAAAATCACGTTATTTGTATTACAAATTCCACTCCGTTCTGGAAACTAAAAAAACGGCAGTCCAGGAGGCGTGCTACCTAGCCATCCAGACTGCCGTTGCATCTCTTCAACTGTCAGACAGACCTCTGCATTTTTACTGATTCAAACATAAATTCACCGTCAACCTGATAACGATATACTTCTGGTCGCGGGCAGTTCCTCAATCCATTCCTTCATCATCGTTAAATAACAAGAACAGCTTCTTCTCAGCATTTTTTAAATGTATGGAGCATTGCACTTTGGCCAGCTCCGGCTCCTCCGCTTCGATCGCGAGCACAATATTTTGGTGCTCCTTGTAGACGATCTCTCGTTTCCGCTTCAGCCCGATATTTTGCTTGAGCGTAATCGCAAGTGTACTCATGTAAAGAGAAGACAAGCTTTCCATCGTTTGAATCATCACTGGATTGTGAGTCGCCTGGATCAAGGCGCGGTGAAACGCAAAGTCCGATTCAACGCCAGTCTTGTCCTCAGTAGAGAGATCGTCCTCTAAGAGCTTTAATACTTTGTGCATTTCCGCCAAATCCTCGGGTGTACGTCGCAATGCTGCTAGATAGGCAGCCTGAGGTTCTAAAATTTGTCTCATCTCAAATAGATACCGGATATGCTCCGCATTTCCACCGTGCATGTTGAGATGCTGAATCAAAGAGAAAGGTTGGATATCTTCTACATAACTCCCCCCACCTTGCTGCGAAGTAATGATCCCCATCGCTTTCAACACACTGAGTGCTTCGCGGATTGGCACTCTGCTAACCCCGAATCTGGCACTTAACTCCATTTCTGTCGGCAGCTTAGAGCCTGGGGGAAACTTACCTTCCTCAATCATCGTCAGTAGCTCACGCGAAATTTTTTGCGATATTTTTTCTTTTTTATCCATATGTATCCTCCGCGTTTTTTTCTATGCGGTTCATGCGATGCTTCCGTGATGTGTTTTTCTGATTGTAACGATAGAACTAGGTTCTACTCAAGAACAGGTTTTGAAAAAATCACGGAGCTCACTCATCACAATAAATTTGTATTATAACTACCGAGAAATCATCAATTAAAAGTAGACAAATTCCTCGACCTTTTGTATTCTATATGAGTAATTGTACAGATTTTTTCTATTTCACACAATAGAACGCTGTATTTGTAACACAAATTTGTATTACAAATTTTTATTTCATTCTATTTTTAGAAAGGAGTCCTCATGCAAGTAGATATTTTATACGAAGGCTTCCCTGGTAAATCAAGCAGAGGCTTTTTAGGGTGGAGCAGCTGCGCATTGATCCGACCGAACCACTCGAAAGCGATCTTGTTTGATACCGCTGGATTTAATGAAAGATATTCATTACTATCTAGGCTGGATGCACTGCAAGTCGCCAACGAACAAATTGGAAGCGTTTTTATAAGTCACTTTCATTTTGATCACGCAGTCAATTACCCCCTTTTTGAAAATGCTCAATTTTATATGCATGAAAACGAAGTCGAGCACATCCGAATGAATGGAAGGACCGATCTAGCCGTCCCGGTAGAAATGTACCAAGCTCTCGCAGAGAGTGGACGGCTCACGCTTCTTACTGGTAGCGCGGGAGAAGTAGAAGGAATCCATTGGCGACTCACCCCGGGACATACGCCTGGACTGTGCTCCCTGTTTTTTGAGTATAATCACGAAAAATGGGTCCTGGCATCAGACGCAATCAAAAACAGATACGAGTTGATGACAGAAAAAGCAGCCATGACCTGGGACAATGACGAAAGCACAAAAAGCATCCAGATGATCAAGGAGTGGGCAGATATCGTCGTAACCGGACATGACGGAATCATCAAAATAATTCGTGAGCAAACCGGAACCATGGTCAAAGCACTGACGAATCCAACAGTAGAGATCACACTTCCCACCGATGCCAGCGGGAAACCAGACATCCGCTCGTTAAAGCTCTAATTTCAACGAACGATCATACACCATTCATCTAGGAGTGAAAGAAAAGCATGTTAGGGATCAAAAATGCAATCGATATTCACGTTCATTCCAGTCCAAGCATTTTCCCGCGTTCTGTTGACGATTTTGAGTTGGCTGAGCAAGCTCTGGCAGCCGGTATGCGGGCTATCGTTCTAAAAGCGCACGAGGAATCTACCGTCTCCAGAGCCAAGATCGTAACCAAATTTGTTAAAGGGATAGAAGTATATGGCTCTCTCGTGCTAAACGAATACGTCGGAGGGCTGAACCCTTATGCGGTAGATATAGCAATCCAGCAAGGCGCCAAAATCATTTGGATGCCTACTGGCTCCGCCAAGCACCACCTAGATTACTACGGAGGCAAGAGCGATTACAAGGAGCAAAAATCCACCATTCGGCTTCTGCCGCAAAAAGGAATCACGATTTTTGGTAATGACGGACAAGTTCTGCCTGTCGTATATGAGATCGTCGATTTGATCAAAGGCTCCGATGCTGTCCTCGCGACCGGACACCTTTCTCCACTGGAAACGAAGGCACTGGTCAAGATCGCTTCAGAACGCGGACTTGAGAAGATCCTTGTCGCCCATCCGGACCTGAAGATTAATAAAATGGACCTCTCGCTTCAGCTAGAACTGGTAAAGATGGGGGCCTTCGTAGAGAAGTCGATGTTGACGCTGATGCCTAGCTGGCAGTCCATCCAGCCTGCCGAACTCATCCACGGTATGAAGTTGCTCGGTTTTGATCGGTGTGTTCTGCAGACAGACTTTGGACAAGCCAACCATCCGACTCCAACCGAAGGCTATTCCCAATTTATCCAATTGCTATTTGATCATGGATTAAAGGAAGAAGAAATTAAAAAAATGGCCTGTGATGTCCCCGCAGAGCTACTTTCCTTATAAAAACATAACATAAAGAGAAGAGAGGTAAGTAAATGGAAAAAGTCCCGCAAATGAAAACTTCTTCCCGTCCAATTCCCTGGTACCGAGAAATCAACTCCAAACAATGGAAAACCCTAGTAGCCGCAAGCACCGGTTGGATGCTGGATGCGATGGACGTGACTTTATACGCCATGATCATTGTATACATTATGGCCGACCTGCAAATGACACAAACGACCGCAGGATTGTTGGCTTCTCTTACTCTGCTCAGTTCTGCCTTTGGCGGACTCATCTTCGGGATGATAGCCGATAAAAAAGGAAGAACGACTGCGCTGATGATCAGCATGATTGTCTTTGCCCTGTTCACAGCGCTGGGTGGATTTTCCCAGACGGTCACACAACTGGCGATTGCTCGCTTAATCGTCGGTCTCGGCATGGGCGGTGAATGGGTAGCAGGTGCCGCTCTCATCACAGAAAGCTGGCCCGCCAAGCACCGTGGGAAAGCCATGGGCCTGGTGCAAGGTTCATGGGCGATCGGTTACGGTCTAGCCGCTGTTATCAGTGGTCTCGTCCTCCCTACTTTTGGCTGGCGCGGCGTTTTCTTCGTTGGAATTATTCCTGCTCTGTTTGCTATTTGGGTCCGTCTCGGAACAGATGAGCCTGATATTTGGGTAGAAAAACAAAAAGAAAATGCAAAAGCGACCCACAAGGAAAAAGGCAGTAGCGTCGGTAAGCTGTTCGATAAAAAAGTTCGTCGCTGGACCATCTTGGGCTCGGCATTAAGTATTTGCGCGCAATTTGGATATTGGGGACTATTCACCTGGATCCCTACCTACTTGGCTACGCCTGTTGCAAAAGGCGGCGCTGGACTTGATTTGATGAAGCAAACGAGCTGGATTGTCATTATGCAGGTCGGGGCATGGCTCGGCTATGTCATCTTCGGGCTACTGGCAGATAAAATTGGTAGACGCATCACGTTCATCCTGTTTTTTGCCCTAGCTGCAATCCTTGTACCGCTGTACGGTTTCTCGCAAGACCCTGAAAAACTGCTGTTGCTTGGACCTCTGGTGGCGTTTTTCGGTTCTGGGTACTTCAGTGGTTTTGGCGCTATTCTTGCGGAGCTATTCCCGACCGCCATTCGGGCAACAGGTCAAGGCTTCTGTTACAACTTTGGTCGAGCCGTTGCCGCTTCCGCTCCCTTTACCATCGGTGTATTGGCAAATACTATGGGGCTTGGAGTCGCATTTAGCATTACATCTGTCGCTTTTGGTCTTGCTGCTCTGCTTGTGCTGTTCTTTTTGCCTGAGACAAAAGGAAAAGAACTTGCCTGATCCAGAGCAAGTTCCAAGAGCCTTTCAAAAGTCGGCTATCCCTCTACGCTGGAAAGCCGGCCTTTTTCTTTTGTGAGGAAAGCGAACGATATTTCCCACCTTCGTTGCGTTATTAAAGAACCTTTTAGACAAGACCTCTGTTCCTAGCGGCTCAACCGGACATGGGTGACAGCAGTCCATGTCCCGGTCTCTCCCGCACGTATAGAGGGATGCCTCATCGCAACATTTCCTTGCAGGACGTAATGGCGCAGGTTCAGCAGCGGTTCATCCTGGCTGAACAGCGTTCCTACATAAGAAGCAAACTCGGTCTCAAAAGCGATTTGTCTGGCCGCTTCGTTCCAGATTCCTTGAATGGGAATAAACGTGCCGCGAAAGTTCACAGCACCTTGCAGCCTGCCGTTGATGACATTTTGAAGAAACAGCGTCCCCTGCGAGGTCGGTCTTCCTCCAAATCTGGCCTGAATGTCCCAGGTCGTCGGGTAAGGCAA
The DNA here is from genome assembly GCF_003710965.1 of Brevibacillus nitrificans. Lineage (NCBI taxonomy): Bacteria > Bacillati > Bacillota > Bacilli > Caryophanales > Paenibacillaceae > Brevibacillus > Brevibacillus nitrificans. The sequence goes on from NZ_RHHU01000011.1 coordinate 248,780, forward strand.
GCTTACTCTCGTCATTTGTCCGATTGCCACGGCTACCCTCTCCTTCATGCATGATGGTTACGATCGAGCAGAAAGGTACCCTACAGTATATGAACCCATGGGGAGGTGTCACGTAGGCAAACGTACATTATTGGGAGAGCCTTTTTTGCAGGACGAGCCAGGCCGGTTCCCTTTTACAGTTGGACAATCCAGCGTTCCAGCGCCGTCGAAATCAACAATAGCAGTATCGCTTCCATCGTATGGCAGCGTGGGATAATGAACGGACTCAAGAGTTTCCATCCTCCTTTTCCCTCCCGAATCAAACCCCTCTCGCTGCCATCGTAGAATATTTTCGTAAAAAATTCTGTAATAAGGCTCACAAAAAAGGCAATCCTCAGCCATTGTCTGACCTTCGGATTGCCTTTTCCTTTTCGTTTCGATTTGTTCCGGCTATGCCCGATCTACCCGCGTTATCCGCTCTGCCGCCGGTACACGCGGCTGTGCCTGAGGGATTGCTGCCGGATAGCCGATGTGGAGATTTCCCAGCACCTTTTCTCCCGGCAGGATGCCCATGGCTTCACGAAACTCTGGCTCGTGAATCCACGGATACGTCTCCCACGTAAGGCCAATTCCTTTTTCCCACGCGAGCAAGCTGAAATTGTGAATCACAATGCTCGTCGCAGCGAAATCATCCTGGCGTACAATCAGGTTTTGGCTCTCCTGCATGATGACCGTCATCAGCATCGGAATCGCCATGATCTTGTTGTAAAACTTTTCACCGACCTCTTTCTTCCTAGAGGCATCTGGTTCGCGTTTCTCTTTCATGATCCGTACAGCTTCCGCGATTCTTCGGCGCCCTTCTCCATACGTAAGGATAAAACGCCAAGGCTGCGTCATGTGGTAATTTGGCGCCCAGACAGCCGTATCCAAAAGCTCGGCTACCAGATCCGGATCTACCTCGCGATCCTCAAAGCGGTGAATGGAACGGCGCTCTCGCAATAACTGGACCAGGTCCATCAGATTCCCTCCTTATCTCTCACAAGCCTCATTGCCTACGCCTTCCCGCCTTTTCTTTTTGCCCTCGCCAGCAAGTAAAAAAAGTAGGGGACTCCGATAATCGAGATGACGATCCCTACCGGCAGTTCAACAGGAGTAAAAACGGTTTTCGCTATAAAATCAGACACGATGACCAAGAGCATGCCGATCGCCCCTGACAGCGGAAGAACCCGCAGGTGGCGAACCCCAACGATACGCTTTGCCACATGAGGCGCGATCAGCCCGACAAAGCCGATGTTTCCGGAGACGCTGACACATGCGCTAATCAAGCCGATGCTTGCGAGCAGCAGTCTATTTCGCTCCTTGTTCGTAGCTACCCCCAGGCTGATCACACTTTGCTCCGACAGCTGGAACAAATCGAGATAATACGCCTTTCGGATGAGCAGGGGCAAGAGCAGGACGATCCATGGGAGCATGGAAGTAATATGGGACCAATCTGCATTCCAAATGCTCCCGGTCAGCCAGACGGTAGCCATTTCAAAATCTTGGGCATCCATCTTGAGTGACAGATAGAGTGTTCCTGCCCCCATACCTGAGCCGATGGCAATCCCCACCAGGAGCAGCCTTTGCGTATCCAGAACGCCGTTGTGCCTGGAAAGCCAGTAGATGATCAGCGCTGTTCCGACACCGCCGATCCATCCGAAAAGAGGCATGCTGAACACAGACATCCAATCGGCGGCTTTGAGCTGTCCTTGAAAAAGGAACATAAACGCTACGATGCCGAAGCCTGCACCTGCGTTGATCCCGAGAATCCCCGGGTCAGCCAGTCCATTTCGCGTGATTCCCTGTACGACCGCCCCGGCGACACCCAAGCTCATGCCGACCAATCCGGCAATGACGATGCGCGGCAGCCGAAAGTCAAAGATGACCAGATCATGCTCGGGTATCGGGTCGATGCGCAGTAGGGTGCGGATTACGTCCATCACGCTCATGTCAAAAACGCCGTTGGTCAGACTGATGTAAAGTGCTGCTGCGATCAGAAGCACGGTGACGCTCCAGATGACCGCAAGCCTTGTACCCGCTGGTTTATCCATGCCTTCCTCCCCCCTTCTTGTAGATCAGATAGAGGAAAAAGGGCACACCAATGATGGAAGTCACAACGCCGATCGGAGTTTCAAACGGATAGTTCATAAAGCGGCTCAGCACATCGCAAAGGCCAAGGAATACCCCTCCGAGAACACCTGCACACGGAACGATCCACCGATAATCCAGTCCCACCAGAAAACGGGTGACATGCGGTATAATCAATCCCACAAAGGCGATCTTGCCTGCGAGCGCCACGGAAATTCCCGTAAGAATCACGACAGAGGCAGTTGCGAGCACCTTGACCGTTGTTGTTCGTTGACCTAGACCTGTGGAAATCTCTTCTCCCAGTGCCAGGATCGTAATCGATTTGGACATGGAGATTGCCAGGACGATTCCTACTACAGCGAATGGAATGGCAAGCTTCACCAGCTCGGGCTCAAGCATATGCAGCCGAGCATTATACCAAAAGCTGACGCTCTGCGAGACTTGAAAGTACGTAGCAATCGCTGCAGACAGCCCGCTGAGAAATGTACCCGTGATCGTACCAATGATCGCCATCCCTACCGGCGTCATGCCATTAGGCAGAAACCGGGCCAGAAACATGACCATCAATACCGCAAATACGGAGCCGATCAGGGAGCTTGCTATCATTTCGGTGGTGGTAGACTGTGGCAGCAGCACCATGCACAGGGTGATGGCAAAAGCGGAGCCATCTGTTACCCCCATGATGGACGGCGATGCCAGGTAGTTTCGCGTCATCCCTTGCATCAGAGCACCTGATATAGCCAAAAATGCACCGATCAAGAGAGCCCCGACGGCCCGCGGAATCCGGGAATGCATAATAATCTGGTGGTTGACATTCCCGGGATCAAACCGTAAAAACGCGTCCCGGACCGTGCTGGCATCGATATCTTTTGCGCCGTACAAGACAGAGAGCAGAATGACCAGCACAATCGCAACAGGCGCGAGGGATAAAATCACAACAGGAACGGTATTTCTCGTTGGCATCAGCCTAACTCGCTTTCCCTAGTTGGCAGACAGTTTTTCGACAGCAGCTTTCAGGAAGTTTGTTTTGCTCCATGCCGTACCGCCTTGTGCAAGAGGGTCGACCACGTTCACAAACACCTTCCCGTTTTTCACTGCTGTAATGCTTTGCCAGATTGGATTTTTTTGCAAATCGTCCAGCGCTTTCGGATTGTCTTTATTTTCATCCGGCGAGAACTGAACGAAGAGGTAGTCTGGATTCAGTTCACTGAACTTTTCCAGCGAAACGATTTCTTGTGCTTTCGCCGCTTTTACTTCTGCGGGTACGGCCAGACCCAGATCAGTGTACAGCGATGGATTGAAGAAGACCTTCTCCGGATAAATATTGATGTCGCCCTGGCGGATCCGAATGACGACTACTTTTTTGTCCTTCAATGCTTCCCCCAGCTTTGCTTTGGCAGCAGCTGCTTCATCCTTATAGGATTGCAGGGCCTTTTGGGCTTCCTCCTGCTTGCCAGTCAGCTCCCCGAGCAAAAGCAGATTCGCTTCCCAGTTGGTAGAGATGTGTGATACGGGAAACGTCGGTGCGATTTTCTCTAATTTCTGAGCAACCTCTGGCGGAAATTTGGACGACCCCAGGATTACATCTGGCTTTAGCGACAGAATCGTTTCCAGGTTGGGCTGGGTCTTTTCCCCGATCGACTGTGCCTGGGATGTCACCGGAGCAAACATCTCAGGGAACTTGCCGCCTACGGAAATCGCTCCGATCGGATTGACGCCGAGTACCAAAGAGTCCTCCATCGACTCCATGCTGCCCGTGATTACGATGCGATCTGCTTTTGCAGGGACTGTGTACTCCTTGTCCAGATATTTGATCGTACGAGTTTCTTGTTTATTCGTTGTTTCTGCCGGTTTTTCAGTTGCTGGGGCTGCTGCCTGACTGTTCGTTGGAGCTGCTGCTTCCTTTTGTCCTCCGCAGCCCGTAAGTGCCATAGCCAACAAGGCAACCATGCTCAAGCCGAGATAAAGCTTTTTCATGAATCGATGATCCCCCTCTACATTGGATACTTCATTTATTGATAATGATTATCAATGCAGATTGTAAAGCATCCACCTACCCACGACCATGGACGAAATCCAGAACTATTTGGGACGATCTCCTGTTAGCAGCAGAAACGCCTCGTCTACCAATCGATCATGCGCGGTGGCGGAATACTCCCTCCACGGATCAGCGGGTATGCGGGATACCTTGTTTGCACGCACGGCTTTCAGTTCCTTCCAGCCTATTGACTGTTTCAAAGCTTTCCAATACTCTAGCGTCTCCGCCTCCTGGCATATGAGAAGCAGCAAATGCTCTGGATCGAGCAAGGCCAGCTGCTCGAGCGTCATTTCCATGTCGTATTCGCGGGCATCGCTGGGAAATGCCGGATTCATTTGCAAATCGCCGTAAAAAACTTCTCCCATACTGCGATTGCAGTGAAGGTACATGCTCCCTTTCCAGATGCGGAGAATGGCTACCGTCTCGTTTTGCATGACACGATGAAGCTGTTCTCGCCGCTCTTCCGTCTTTCGGTTGAAAGCACGCAGCCAGCTTTCCGCCTCTGCCTGTTCCCCTACCCGTTCAGCTGTAGCCAGCAATTGCTCCCGCCAGCAGCTCTTCCCAGCCGGAATCGTAAAAACAGGAATGTCTCCCTCCTCCAGCCGCTCTTTTTCTACCGCTGTCAGATCATCCAGGCTCAAAATAAGATCCGGCCGAGCCTTTGTCAGTGTCTCGATATTGGCTTCCCAATCCTGCATTTGACGAAAGGCGCTCAGGTGTACGGGGACATCGTTTCGATACATTTTGTGATAGTAAGCCGTCCATTTCGGATGGAGCGGCGCAGCATACGGGATCATCTTCAAAGCCAGCATATAACCCATGAGCGGGGCATGATAGACCGCTATTTTTCTCTGGCGGCTTTTCATATAGACGGTAGGGGACACGCCTACTTCTTTTTTGAACTTGCGGCTGAAATAAAACTCGTCATGATAGCCAACCTGATGAGCGATGTCTCGCAGCTTTGTCGGCGACTTCGCCATCAGCTGCTTTGCTTTGTTCAGCCGCACCTCCCCCAGATAATCCATTGCACTGATGCCAAACGTCTTTTTATACAGATCGACGAAATATTTAGGGCTTACCTGTGCGATTCGGGCCAGCTGCTCGATCGACAGATCCTCCGCATAATGTTCTTCGAGATAGGCTTTCGCGAGCTTTACCGCATTTTTGGAATCGTTGCCGATAAAGTTCTGGTGCTTGAAAATATGCAGGAGCAATTCAGAGAAGGCGAGCTGTCCCTGAAAGCGGCCAAAGCCATCCTCCTGCTGCCAGTGGCCCAGTATGGTATGACATAGGATTCCAAGCTGTCCTGCGGATTGGATAGGAATCTCGCCAATGAAGGCTTCCAGCTTTTCTCCCTGTATGAGATGAGAATGCTCTGCTGACTCGCTGTACACATCGAAGCGCAAAAGGAACAGCTCTATTTCTTCCAATGATTCTGAATCGATCCCAAAGGTAGCGTGAGGCGGGCACAAGTAAACCGCGTCCTTGCGCAGCTGATGTCCCTCTGTCTCCAGTGTCAATCGCCCGTTGCCTCCCGTGACGACAACCATCACGTACGAGGGCGTAAACTGCTGCTGCAGCCGCCCGTGACGATCTCCTTTTACCCATTCAATGTCCCGCAGCTTGAACAAAACATCCCCAAGCCCGTTCTCCAAAAAATGATGAAACGTGGATGAATCCATATCTACCACCTCAACCTTCGTAAACTCCATCTATACATGATAATGATTATCAATTACAATTAATAGGAGTATACCAAATTACGCACCAACGAGCCAGTCATTCCAACGAATATCGACGATCCCATGGAAGGGAGTTACTCCAATGGATGTACCTGTAACAATTCCCCGCACCCACAAAAAAGTGATTCACTCCCGAAACAGGGAGTACCATCTCTTTGTCAGCATCCCAGTCGAAGCCCCGCCTCCCGAAGGCTTCCCCGTCATTTACCTTCTGGACGCCAACTCCGTATTCGGAACCATGACGGAAGCAGTCCGCGCCCAATCTCGCTTTCCTGAGAGAACAGGCGTCTACCCTTCCGTCATCGTCGGGATCGGCTACCCTACCGAGATGCCGTTTCATATCCAGCGCCATTACGACTTCACATCACCCGTACCGCTGTCCGAGCTGCCAGCGAGCCCGGATGGCAGTGCATGGCCAGAGCAAGGCGGCGCCGCGTACTTTCTGGACTTCCTCGAGGATGAGGTCAAGCCGATGATCGAAAAGGAATTCCCAGTCGATCCCAAGCAACAGACAATTTTCGGCCACTCGCTCGGAGGCTTGTTCGTTCTCTACGCCCTCTTCTCCCGTCCGTACAGCTTTCAGAATTACATTGCCGGAAGTCCATCTATTCATTGGAACGAACGGGTACTGCTGGAGAAAGAACGGGCATTTACGGGCATGCTCGAGGAAAAGAAAACGATCCGCTTGTTCCTTGGTCTTGGCGAACTGGAAGCCAGCCACCCTAGCCAGCTGAGCAAGAAAGCAGCTGAGATGTACGAGCGCCTGTCCTTGCTGCAAGACCAAAACGTCTGGGTCACCTATCGGGAATTTCCAGATGAAAGTCATATCTCCGTCCTGCCTGTTCTGATCAGTCAGGCCATTCGCTTTGCTTCGAAAAAAATCGGGCAGCCCCAGCAGTCTGTGTAGACCGCGGGGCTGCCCTGCTTTTTTCATTTCCCCCTCTCCCGTCTGGAATCAGGTCGTATCATTTCCATTATTTTGCTATACTCGTTATGTTTGGTGGAAAGCATGCCCATGTAAATTCGTTCATGATCAGGGCTGCAGCAGACTGCTCGCCCCTTTTCGATTCAAACGAAAAATAACCGTTTGGGAGGCGGCCATGGACCAATCACTTATGGAACATTTGAGCCAATTGCACGAAGAAGACGAGCATCAGGAAATTGTGGACTTGCTCTTAGCCATTTCCGAGGAGGAACGGGACTATGAGGCAGTCAACCGACTCGGCAGAGCGTACAACAACTTAGGACTATTTGAAGAAGCACTCCGGGAATTGAATAAAATTGCTGACAAAGGCAAAGAAGATCCACTGTGGCATTTTCGGGTAGGCTTTGCTTATTATCACCTCAAAAGGTATGAGGAAGCCGTACAGGCATTTCGAGATGCAGACAGGCTGGAAGCGGAAGATCCGAATACCGAGCTGTTTTTAAAATGGAGCTTGCGAAAGGTGGACAAACAGCAAAAGTATGAACAGCGGATGGCAGCAAAAAAAGCAGCCGCCTCGAAGTCCCAAGGGTCTGAATCAAAGCAGGTTCCCTTTTCAGGAATGTCACTGGCTGACTTTTGGGAAGACAGTGAATACGCGCGCGAGTCCTATCAATCCGAGCCACCCACTGATGAAGTCATCGCCTCTATCGAGGAAGAGCTGGGATACAAGCTGCCCTCGTCCTATCTTGCACTAATGAAGCAGCAAAATGGCGGAATACCGAAGAACACCTGCTTTCCAACAGAGGAGGCGACCTCATGGGCAGAAGATCATATTGCGATTTCAGGCATTCTGGGGATTGGGCGCGAGAAAAGCTATTCCCTCTGCGGGGATCTCGGCAGTCGGTTCATGATAGAAGAATGGGGGTATCCCGACATTGGCGTGGTGATCTGCGATTGTCCATCAGCAGGTCATGACGTAGTGATGCTAGATTATCGGGCATGCGGCAGAGACGGTGAACCTGAAGTGATACACGTCGATCAAGAGGATGATTATGAAATTACTTTCCTCGCTGAAAACTTCGAAGCGTTCATCATGGGCTTGGTGAGCGAAGAAGAATTCGATACCTCTGCGGAGGACAAGGAAGCTGACCTATACAAAGTCAGCCACGGGAAATTTTCCACCCTGCTCGAGGAGCTTTGCACCCGCGTATCGGAAGTGGACCAGATCGAACAGAAAATACGCAGGATCTGCACACGAATTGTGGAAGAAAAAGGCCATTTTTCTTTTCATGCGGATGAGCTGTCGTATCTGATGTACGATGTGCAGTTTTGGCTATACACCAAGTCATACCCCGATACCAGCCGCGAACAGTATGTGGCTAATTATGAGAAAATGATCGCCTTCGGTACCGGTGGTGAATTCCGTCAAGGCGGCTATGCCCCTGGCTGGATTACCGACTGGCTGGACAAACGCATGCAGGAAGGACATATCCTTCAGGAAAAGGGTCGCCTGCGGCCCGCAGAATCATTCGTTGCAGAAGTGATTCGCCAGCTGCAAGAGGTGTAATAGACTGGCCCCGTTCAGGCAAGCAACGAGAAGAGCCCACGTTCATCGCGGGCTCTTCTCGTTGCTGTCACGTTATCCTCTGGACAAACGAACACATAAAAAATGCCTTCACCCAGATGAACGAAGTCTGCCTTATTGACTGTCAATGCGAGTTTTTTTGGTAGGGAGCAAAAAACGAATGAGAGTCCGTCAAAACTGGGGGTAAGCAAGCTGAGATTGGAATGTAGATATGTCAATGCAGTATTTTATCTCAGAAAAAGCAAAAAGGCAGGGGATAATCCCTGCCTTTTGCGAACGAAAGTGAAAAAGAGCGAAAGTTAAAACGAACGAATGCTATCAACGGAAGGTTGCTAGCGAATATATTACTCATTTTATCAATGACTGTGTAATTGTCAAGGACTATTCTTTAGCACTTGCTGCTTGGCTTGCCCCAGACTTAACTTCAGCAATCGCAACATCTGAAACTGTACTAATTTTTTCCAATCCTTTAGTAGTCAATTTATTGCTTGGTTTTTTACTTGTTTGGTTTAAATTACGGTGAAAGAATTCTTTAGACTGTTTCTCAATCAACTTTTCCACTACCAAACGCTCAATTAACTGGCTACCTATGTCTTGTGGAATGCTAAGCTCGTTTTGAAACAATTCCTTTAACACAGGATCACCTAGGAACCTTGATTTGTCCGTCTCGTATTTGTCCGTCCACCCTTTAATTGCACGTAGTGCTGGTTCGATTAACGTATCAAGATCATACTCTTTTGTTTCGATTCCAAGAAAATCAAGGAGATCAACATGCTCATGAGCATAACGATTCATATCAAACTGTTTTGAAGTAGCGGAAGAAATCGAATAGAGTTCAACCCGTTTACCCTTATACATTAGTCGGCTCATGATTGGGATCATATCGCTGTCTGCAGTTACGAACACAAAGCAAGAAATGTTTGGATTCTCATTACAAAGCTCGATTGCATCCAGACACAATTCTATATCCGATGAATTTTTCCGGCCTTGCTCCTTTTTTCCATTTGCGTAAACATGACGAATCTGAATCCGTTTTTTCTGAAGACTAGTCAAATTTGATTTGATCTGCTCATAATCGGCGTATGATTTGAAAACCCGGATATTATCACGATTGTATGTACTTGTTAATTTTTCGAACAGATTTTTGGACGGGTCTTCACAATCGGGGTCATGCATGTAACCCTTGGATAGAGTCCAATAAATATTGTCATAATCTACAAAAATAGCAACATTGTCATACATGGAGGTCCGGTTAAACTGCCTGATTCCTTTGAAAATGGGATCAATGAAGCTACGATGCATAGACTCAGCCATAAATTCATGAAACTCTGGACTTAGCAATTCCTTTTCTACTGAGTTGGGCATTTGGACAACTGAACTTTGCGGTTTATCAGTTTCGCTCATTGTGAAATCACCACCGATTCAAAATTTGAAGTATGTTCATCTTCTTAAAGAATACCATCCTATTCCATTTCAGTCATCCAAAGTATAATTTCCCGCTCCAATTAAAATGCCCTTGCTCATTAGTAAAGGATTAACTTCATTGATCACAGTTATTATGTTTAGACTAAAATTTTATTTAACACTGCATTTTTATAGCAATTCTGTGGCGCCTTATATTACTTATGCGATTCCCTGATTAACTCAGTTAGCTCTCTAGCCAATATATCGATGCTTTCTGATATATCAACTCAAGATTATAGATCAATTTACAAATTGAGTCATCGACGCATCGTGGAATAGTAACGAACTAACTTAATGTGTCTATCATTATTGTGTTATGTCATGCACCTTCTATATTCGATAGCTACAAAGTATCTACAGAATATCGTTTATCGACGCGAATATTCACACGTTAAGGAGAGAACATTGTAAAAAATAGAAATGGCGCTATATACTAATCAAATGGATTTGATCGAAAAAATACAGCTGCTCCCACTTCATTCAAAAGGGTGATCTCTTTGAAAAAAATATTGCTGTTCCTCTATGATTCCTTTGCAGAATTTGAAATCGTGACTCTCTTAACGGCGCTCAAGGGAACGGATTACACCCTCGTGACGTTTTCGACCAAATCGGAAGGCGAAGCCGTTACCGGATTATCGACGATGCGCTACCTCCCTGCCTTATCTGTGAATGACATCGTGGTAGACGAGTACGCAGCACTGGTTATACCCGGAGGCTCGCCCCACCCTCTTTTGCAAAACCAAGAACTGATCAAAGTGATTCGCGCCTTCTATGACCAGGGAAAATTGCTTGCAGCCATTTGCGGCGGTCCTTCCTTGCTCGGTGCAGCAGGCATTTTACAGGAGATTACGTATACGGCCTCACTGGAGCCTGCCGACCTTGAGTACCGTGAAGTCATGAATTGGGAAAACAAACGAAGCGAGCTGCTGGTCATCGATAAAAACGTGATTACCGCAACCGGCTCCAACTATCTCCAATTTGCCGAGGCAGTTCTTCGTAAGCTTGGTGCTGTACTTCCAACGGAGGAGAACCCGCTGCAATACTTCCGCGAACCCTCCCTGTCGTAGCGAAATAAAGAACGCTCTCCGCGTTTTGTGTAACCTCATCTAGTAGGGAGAAACGAAAAGACAGCCGGTGCTTTTGCTGGCTGCCTTACTTATTCGGGCTCCACGTATCCGCTTTCTACGAAATGGCTCCTCCCGCTTTTCTCGCTTGTCTCTCGTGTAATTTCTTCATGGCGAATCGCGCTATAGGCTGTGCCAACAACAGTTCAATCCATAAAGCGATGCCGAAGTTTCTCGGCCAAATATGCAGGAACCTTTCAAACGGGGCCAAGCTGATTTCTCTCATCCCCACCCAGGTTCCGATCATCGATAACCAAAGGGATATCACCGTTACATTTAATAAAATCGTGAATAGGACGCGGGCATTGAAGCTATCTGTCTGTCCCACGAATTTTGGCAAAAGCTTGCCCACAATCGGTCCTGCAATCAACCGTACGGATAAAACGGCGATGATCCACATAATCGGAAGAATCTTTAGCGTTTCTAAGTACGTTTCCTTACTAAAGCCACGTTCCAGTCCCACAATAATGGGGGCGATCGTGTTTACCGAAATGATTGAGATAATCAATAAAAACAGGATGCCTTCTTTTCCGTTTCTAGGCAGCCTTGCATCCGCAAGCATTTTGTTCGTCACCTATGCATCATCCTTCTTTGTTTTTTGTCATGTTATAACAGGGGAAGGGTCCCTCATAAGTGAACATTCCGTGAACTTTCCTCCATCATTTTGCCCATAAACAAGAAAAAAGGAGCCGGATGATCCGAGCTCCTTTTATTTAAACCAGCCTTTTTCTTTAAAATGCGTAATCGCCTCGATGCGATTGCTGACCCCGAGCTTGTCGAGAATCACGGAGATGTAGTTGCGAACGGTCCCGGTGGTGAGGAAAAGCTGACTGGCGATTTCCTTGGTGTTTTTCCCGTCGGCGATCAGCTCCAGCACTTCCTTTTCCCGCTCCGTCAACGGGTTTTCCTGGCCGTACGCTTCGTCCACCAGCTCGGCGGCGTAGATCCGTCTGCCTGCCATGATGCTGCGGATCGAGCTGGCCAGCTCCTCACTGGGGCTGTCCTTGAGCAAATAGCCGTTCGCGCCTGCACGCAGCGCCCGTTCAAAATAGCCTGGGCGGGCAAAGGTCGTGAGAATCATCACCTTGCAGCCGCAGCCCTTCAGCTCCTCTGCCGCATCCAGCCCGCTTTTAATCGGCATCTCGATATCCATGATACAGATGTCCGGTTTATGCAGATGAACGAGCTTGACGGCATCCTCGCCGTTGCTCGCCCGTCCCACGACCTTCATATCCTCTTCCAAATCGAGCAGCGAAGCCAACGCACCCAGCAGCATCCGCTGATCCTCAGCAATGACGATACGAATCATACCCCAGCCTCCTTTTCCGGTTGTTTGAAGACGTTTGGTACTTTGATCGTAACAGTAGTGCCATTTTGAGCCGAGTCGATCTCCATGCTTCCATTTACAAATTCGAGACGTTCTTTCATGCCTCGCAAACCATTTCCGCGCAGATAGGCGCATTCCTCTGCCATGCCGATGCCGTTATCTTTCACCTTGAGCAGAAGATCGGTGCGCAAAGGCTCGATGACGACAGAGCAAATCGTCGCACCACTGTGCCTGACGACGTTGGTGACAGCTTCCTTCAGGCACATGCTGAGGACGTTTTCCGTCATCAGCGAGGTATTCTGCAGGTTTGGGTCTCCCTCGAGCACAAAATCAATCTCGGCAGCCTTCGTGATCTGCCGCACCCGAAACACTTCGTCCTCCAGCCGCGTCCCGCGCATCTGCGTGACCATATCACGCACTTCTTTCAGAGCGATTCGCGCCGTTTGCCGAATCTCCTCCAGCTCCGTCTGCGCTCGGCCCGGATTTTTGCTGATCAGCTTGGAGGCGAGGTCGCTTTTCAGCCCGATCAGACTCAGCTTTTGCCCCAGCGTATCGTGCAGATCGCGAGCGATTCGCTGCCTCTCCTCCAGTTTGACCAGCTCGGAAATCCGTTTGTTGGCGTCCTCCAGCTGACCTTGCAGCTTCTCACGCTTGTTCCAGTTATAGGTCGTGACCGGAAGCAAAATCACAGCCACGAGACTGACGAGGACAAAGGGCAGCTGGTTGAAGAACTCCGCATTTTTCGATAGGAAGCCCATATTGATCGTGACGACCGTACTGATCAAATGGATGGTGTACAGAGTAAAGAAGCCGATCTTGTTTTGAATGTGTCCGATAAAAAACGCCAGAAACAGAGAAAAGTACACGTAGCCGAACAGGACGGTCATCGCAATCGATATAATGATTTGCCAACTCGTCCAGAAGTAGACTGCCCATCCTTTCGACAAAAAGGAGAGCACGTAGCATACAAAAAACATCAAGATCATCACGATCCCAATCACCACTTCGTACGTGGAGGAGGACCGGAAGATGAAATAAAACGGAAGGATGTAAAAGACCACCCAGACATACGGACTTAGCCCCGTATTTTTATGAAGAATTTGATACCATTTCTGCATATTTGCCCACCTATTTCTTTGCACTTACGCTAAGTGTAGCGGAAACGAAGGGGGAATGGCAGGGTTATTTTCCTTCCAAGCTCGGTCTTGGTCCGGAGATTGTTTCCGCCATTGGCTCGGCAAGAGCAGCTGGACGGCGAATATCCTGAAAGCCGACGAATCTTTTCGCCTCTTCATCCCACAGTCGGAAGCGCAGTGATTTCAAGCTGGACTTCAAGGTGATTGTCGTGGCCATCTGGAGCGGCTTGGTCTCGTTGTGCGCTCTCTCCAGGTTGTAGTTCGGAACCTTAGGACTTAGATGATGCACATGATGAAACCCGATATTTCCCGTAATCCATTGCAAAACCTTTGGCAGCTGGTAGTAGGAGCTTCCCTCAACTGCTGCTTTTACATAGCTCCACTCGGCTTCTTCTTCAAAGTAGGAATCTTCAAAGGTATGTTGGACGTAGAACAGCCATACACCCATCAAGCCCGAGAAGAAAAAGATCGGACCTTGAATCATCAGAAACGCTTGCCAGCCGATGGCCCAGATGATCAGCGCGTATAAACTGGCAATCAAGACAGACGTCAAATACGTGTTGAGACGCTCTTTACGGCGTGCTCCCTTGCGATTGAAGCGGTATTGGAAAACGAACACAAAAGTAGGTCCGAAAATAAACAATGTGATGGGATGGCGGTACAAACGGTAAGCGATACGATGCCACAGCGGTGCAGACACGTACTCTTCGACCGTCATCATCCAGATATCGCCCACTCCGCGTTTGTCGAGGTTGCTGCTGGTTGCGTGGTGGATGGCATGGCTATTTTTCCACTGCTCATACGGACAAAGGGTCAAAACACCCGTAATATTTCCAAGAATGTCATTGGCCATACGGCTTTTGAAAAACGACTGATGGCAGCAATCATGAAAGATGATAAACGTGCGGACCGTAAACCCGGCAGCGACGAGCGTCAGGGGAAGGGTCAGCCAATACGAAACAGACAGGCAAAGATAAGCCGCGTACCAAAGCAAGATCAGTGGTCCAATCGTGTTGATCACTTGACGAATACTTGCTCTCGTATCCGTTTTTTCATAAGGAGCCACATCTTTCTTCAGATGGGCAATGTTCGCTTGATGCATGGGGTAGCCTCCTCGGATCTGACGCGCGCTGGACAAGAGCCAAACGCTGTTTACTTAACTTTCACTATTATTGTAGAAAATACAGACTTTTTGCTGAAGTCATAAACGTCAAGTCGAGGATATGACAAATGTCATACTTGAAAGCGATTTCTTCATGATTTTTACCAATACAGGAACATTTCGGAAGTAAAATGGTTTGCGTGCAAGCTTTACAAAAAAAAAAATGACCCGCAAGCCGATTCGTCGACTTGGGGTCACCTGTCTGTCTTTCCTTATTTCTTTTCGCCCGCTTGGCTCTGATAGACTGTCTTTCCTTCCACCAGCGTCAGCAAGACCTGCACGTCCTTGATCTTGCTTACCGGAGTCGTGAACAGGTTTTGATCCAGGATGACCAGATCGGCTTTTTTACCTGGCTCCAGGGATCCTGTGATGTCTTCTACATGGTTGGCATAGGCGCCATCGATGGTGAAGCTCGCGATCATATCTGCCAGTGTCGCCCGCTCATCCGGATTGGCGATCTTGTTCGGGTCGGTTTCCCCATCTGCGATCCGCGTTACGCCTTGTTGGATACCGTGCAGCGGATTGAATTCAGGGGTCACGATGTAGTCACTGGAGGAGGCGATGTGTACACCTTTCGTAATAAAGCTCTTCATCGGATATTCTTTTTCCGCACGCGCTTGTCCCAGATACGGTACTTCGATCTCATCGTAGTAGCCATCCTCCTGCATGAACCAGAACGGCTGCACGATGCCGACTGCGCCGAGCTTTTTAAAGCGCTCGATGTCCGTTGGGTTCACCAGCTGCAGATGCACGAGGGAATGGCGAGCGTCGTGCGCACCATTTTGCTTTTCCGCATACTCCATTCCATCCAGCGCGATGCGAGTGGAAGCGTCGCCGATCGAGTGGACGTGCAGCTGGAAGCCTGCTTTGTCCGCAGCTGCGGCGGTCTTGTTGTAATTGTCTACCTTCCAGATCAGCTCGCCGTTTGTTTCTTTATGCTCGTACGGCTTTTCCAGATAGGCGGTAGCACCCTCGACAACCCCGTCCATGAAGATTTTCACCGCGTTCACTTGGAACAGCGGATATTGTTCGCGCTCTCTGATTTTTACGAAATCCGCTATCTGCTCCGGTCCTTTATCCGGGTTGGCGGTAACCGCATTGCGGAAACGAATCGTCAGCTTGTTTTCTTTCGCCAGCTCTTCATAGGCTTCCAGCACGTTCGGATAACGCAGCATATCCGGGTCACGGACAGTCGTGACACCGCGCTCCACTGCTTTGAGCTGATACTCTTCAATACCCGATTTATATTGAGAAACCGTGTACCCACCGATTTTTTTCAGGACCAGATCCATCGCTTTTTCACGCAGCGTTCCAGATGGCTCTCCTGTCTTCGGATCGCGCTCGATGATCCCGCCTTCTGGATCCGCCGTATCTTTCGTGATACCCGCCAGAGCCAGCGATGCAGAGTTCACCCACAGGGAATGTCCGTCATCGGATGTCAGGGCGATTGGCGTTTTCGCATCGATTTCATCCAGCACCTCTTTGCGTGGACCGATGCCAGGTGCTACCGGGTTGGTCCAGCCGCGTCCCTGCAGAGTTGGCTCATTCGGATGCTCCTTGATAAAAGCTTTGATGGTCGCGACATACTCTTCGATGGACCCGCCGTCAAACAGGTCGATGGAAAAAATCAGTCCGGTCGTTTTGCTCGCATGTGTGTGACTGTCGATGAAGCCTGGCAGCACCATTTTGCCTTGCAGGTCCGTCACCTTGGTCGTTTTGCCAATGTACTTTTTCGCGCCTTCGCTGCTGCCGACGTACACGATTTGGTCGCCGCGAATGGCGACAGCCTGCTCTACGTTGCGATTGCGGTCTACCGTGTACACGACACCATTGGTAAATACCTGGTCCGCTGGCTGCAATACGGCTACTGCCGCAGGTGCTAAAGGCGCTCCCGGCGCTAAAGGCGCCCCAGACGCTAAAGGCGTCCCTGTCCCCGCCCCTTGCGCAAATGCCGCCATCGGGCTCATCATAGCCGTTATCAGCAATGCGCTTGTCATTTTCTTAAACAAATAGATCCCCACCTATGCTGCTTTGTTGCTTTTCTCTCTATTCGATCTGAAAGCACAAGGACGATTGTAGCACTGCAACTCAGAAAATTCCATGAGTTTCCTCGTTTCGGTATCTTCTCCCTCTATCAGCCTCCACCAATTCAGACTTGACACCTCGGAATTATATCTCTTAAATGGACGTAGACAATCATTTCAAATGAAATGGGGCGTAATCACATGGCCAAAAAACGGATCGATCACGTAGGTATGGTCGTAAAAGATTTTGAGAGGGCAATCGAATTCTATCAAACCATCGTAGGCTTTGAGCTGAAAGGGAAAATCACACATACAAACGGCGTCTTCCAGCTCGCCTTTCTCGGGTTCGGCGGCACGGATGAAACGGAGCTGGAAATCATCCACGGCTACAACGACAGCCTGCCCGCAGAAGGCAAAGTACACCACTTTGCCGTCCACGTCGACAACCTCGAAGAAGAATACGAGCGCGTCAGCAAGCTTGGCGCAGCCTTCGTCGAAGAAGGGATCGTCGAGCTGCCCAATGGCTATCGCTACTTCTTCATCTTTGGTCCAGAAGGAGAATGGGTGGAATTCTTCCATCGTCCCTAACCAGCTTTATTAGAAAACTTGACTCCGCCAAGCTTTGTGGCGGAGCCTTAGTACCCAAAGGGCACAAGTCTTGCTATCTCACTTCGTTCGAAGTCTCGCTATGTTGCACTTATCCTGGCTAAGAATCCTATACATTCTTACTGTACAAGAAAGGAGCCACTCTCTCTTAGAGAAAGCGGCTCCTTTGCATGGATCGAACGAATCTAGCATTTTTCCCGGGCAACCGGCTTTCGCATGACCAGCTCGCCGTCATACTGCTCACCAGTCTCCACAAATCCAAGGCGACGGTACAGCTGCAAGGCGGCAGCATTATGCGGATAAACCGTTAGCCTTACCTCCTGGCACTGGGAGAAGCGTTTGGTGATGTACGCAATCATCTCGAGCATCGCTGCTTTTCCGTACCCTTTCCCCTGGTGGGCAGCGTCGATGAGAAAGCCGTTGATCCAGTACATATCGGTTGTTTCTTCAACAAATGCATGCATGATGAAGCCCACCAGCTGCTCCTCGCGATAGATCGCAAAGGGCAGATACACTACGTTGTCCCCATCCGGTTTGATGGATACCTTCGCGAGCGATACCGCCACCGCCGGTACAAAATCCTTTTGATCCTCGCTTACTTGCAAGGCGATAGCCGCGAGCCAGTTCTCTCTCGTCACCGGCACCAGTCGAATGTTCATTCCAGACTCCCTCTCCTACTTGACCCCATGCAAAGCGTCCAGGGCTTCTGTTTCCGTCGGTAGAAACCAGAAGCGCTTCCCTTTATTGCTCTCGTGAATAAAGTCGCTTAAGCTTTTGCTGTTATAGCTGCCAAACTCTCCTACGATCGCCAGCTTCACCTGGTAGTTGGTATATTTTTGCAGGATTTCCCCAGCCAGCTTCGTCTTGAGCTCGAAGAAGTCGTCCACGATCTGTTCCTTTTTCAATAGGATCTTATCGCAGCCCTCGTTGTACTGGACGCTCACCATCAAGTCCAGCGCATCTTGGACATTTTGGATCACAATCTCCTCACTTACCACGACTGCTACCTTCGAATCGTTTCGTTGATCCACTCTGATTTCCATGGAAGGCTCCTCCCTATACTGGCTTGCCTAGATCCACCCTCTGCGATACATTTCCCCGATCGCGTGCGAGCGATTTTGCGCACCCAGCTTCTTGATGGCCGATTTGATGTACTGCTTCACCGTAAACTCACTAATGCTCATCGAGTCCGCCATCTCCACTGTATTTTCACCCCAAGCTATTCTGCGCATAACCTCTAGTTCCCTTTTGCTCAATACCTGCAAGTGGTTTTCTGCGCCCTGTGAATCGAGCAGCAATTTGCCCACCTGTCTCCCAAATTGGGTGAAATCCTCCAGCAGCTGCTCATTGATGCCGTCTTGCTCAAAATCGGAGCTGCATATGTACCCGATCACAACCGGACCATAGCAGATCGGTACAACAAGCAAGGTCTGGATGGTGGATGTAATGTCTTTGCTGCTCATTTGCTTCAGGTACTCCAGCCCTGTACAGAACTTCGCCTGTCTCTCCCGAATGGCAGCGTAAATAATCGGATACGAGCGAATATCTTCCCGGATTTCTCCAATATACACCAGACTCGATTCCTGGATCGAGATAATCCCTTCCGCGAGGTGACCCAGTGGAGAATATCTCATCAAAAAGGCATTGCGAACAGGAAACAGCTCGAGAAACAGCTGCAAGAACGTGTACATCTGCTCTTCATGACTGGAGATTGCTTCGAGCTTGTGCATGTGCTCCTGAATGGTAGTAGAAGGAAGCATCCGACCATCTCCTTTTGGGTTACTGGGCATACGAAAAATGGGGAATTTTCAGATTATACAAACAAAATTATCCTGTAGATAGTCACTTTTTGCAATGGAACCATCCACTTAAGAAAACCTCTATCGAGGCCTGATTCAAGGAGGAGCGACCGCGATTTAGCGGAAAGTTTTCATGCGCTCCGGATTTCATAATCGTAAACGCTTATAAAATCCTACACGTTGAGAAAGGGAAATACGAGATGGCAAATCTAACCCCGAATGCAGTCAAGCACGTGGAAATGTTTCAAGGAATGTCGAGCTTCCCGACCATGGAGCCAAAGGCCGTTCGAGACCTGCTGGCACAAGCCCCTCCGCTGGAAGTAGAGCTCGCCCCTCTCGCAAAGGTCGAGGACAGAAGGATTCCCGTTGAAAGTGCTACCGACATACGAATCCGCATCTACACACCTGAAGGAAATGGACCTTTTCCGCTCTTTCTCTACTTTCACGGAGGCGGCTGGGTCATCGGCGACATCGAAATGACAGACGCGAGCTGCCGCCTGATTGCCAATCGTACCGGAAGGGTGGTCGTCTCCGTGTCGTATCGTCTCGCTCCCGAGCATCCGTATCCGACACCGGTCAATGATTGCTACGCCGCCTTGCAGTGGGTCGCAAATCACGCTGACGAGCTTTCTGCAAACGCTTCCAATCTGGTCGTGGGCGGAGACAGCGCAGGCGGCAATCTCGCAGCCGTCGTCGCATTGAAGGCCCGCGATCAAAAAGGGCCTGCCATTGCCGCGCAAGTCCTGATCTATCCCGTCACCAGCCTCGACTATACGACTGGGTCGTATGAGCAGTTCCAGGAAGGCTTCGGACTGGATCGCGAACTGATGAAATGGTTTGGTCAGCTCTACGTTACCAGGGAAGAGGATCTGACGCATCCTTATGTCGCCCCTCTCCTCGCTGAAGATGTCAGCAGCCTGCCACCTGCCTATATCATTACGGCGGAAAACGATGTGCTCCGCGATGAGGGGCAAGCCTATGCCCGCCGATTGCAGGAAGCTGGTGTCCGCGTCGAGTCCATATGCGAGGAAGGACTGGTTCACGGCTACTTTTCCAACCTCCTGCTCTTTTCCGATCGCATCGAGGAAGCTATTGCGAAGATGGATCGTTTTTTGACTGAAACCACTAAATAGAAAGGCGGTAATCCCATGAATATTCCTTCTCGCGGCAACAACGACTTTGATGCCATCGTCATCGGAGCAGGCTTTTCCGGGCTGTACATGCTTCATCGTTTGCGGGAGGCAGGCTTCCATACGCGTGTATTTGAAACAGGGGATGGCGTTGGTGGCGTCTGGTACTGGAACCGCTACCCGGGAGCCCGTTGTGATTCCGAAAGTATTTATTACAACTATACCTTCTCCGAGGAGCTTCTCCAAGAGTGGACCTGGTCTTCGCGTTATCCCGAGCAGCCGGAGATCCTGCGCTATCTTAACTACGTCGCCGACAAATTCGATCTGCGCCGGGACATCCAGTTCCAGACGCGGGTCACAGCGGCGCACTATGACGAAGATAACCATCGGTGGCGAATCACCCTCAAAGATGGCACACAAGTATCTGCCACATACTTCATTTCCGGAGTAGGCTGCCTGTCCGCTGCGAATATCCCGAAGTTCAAAGGCTTGGATACGTTCCAAGGAAAGTGGTATCACACGGGGCACTGGCCGCAGGATGAAAAGGTCGTTTTCAAAGGGAAACGTGTCGGGGTTATCGGCAACGGCTCCAGCGGGGTGCAATCCATCCCCGTCATCGCCAAGGAAGCCGGGCATCTCACCGTTTTTCAGCGGACTCCCCAATACACGATCCCAGCCCGAAATCATCCGTACGATCCTGCATTCATCCGCCAGACGAAGGAGACTTACTCCCAGATCATTCCACAGCTGCACGAGTCGTGGGCGGGCTTTCCCATCGCGCCCAGCCCCCGTTCTGCGCTGGATGACTCCCCAGAGGTACGTCATCAGGTGTATGAGACTGCTTGGGAAAAAGGCGGCTTCTTTCTCACCTATACCTATAACGACTTGACCATAAACGAAGCGTCCAACGAAACGGCCGCTGCATTCATTCGCTCCAAAATCAGAGAGACCGTCCACAACCCCGAAGTAGCCGAAAAGCTGGTTCCCCATTACTACTTCGGAACCAAACGCCCGATTCTCGACACGCATTATTACGAAACGTACAACCGGGAAAACGTCACACTGGTCGATGTGAAAGCAGCCCCGATCGTCGAGATTACACCAAAAGGGATACGTACGACCGAGGCTGAGTACGAGCTGGACATCCTCGTATTTGCAACTGGCTACGATGGCATGACAGGTCCTCTGTTGAAGATCGATATTCGCGGAAAAAACGGTTTGACTCTCAAGGAGAAATGGGCAAATGGCGGTCATGTCCAAACCTATCTCGGACTCGCAAACGCCGGGTTCCCCAACTTTTTCATGATCACCGGCCCGGAAAGTCCCTCTGTTCTCGCCAATATGCCTCTGGCAATCGAACAGCACGTGGATTGGATCGGTGATTGCCTCCAGTACCTGCGCGGTCACGGCGTATGCGAGATAGAAGCAACCCCAGAAGCGGAGCAAGCCTGGAGCAAGCATTGCAAAGAGGTTGCCGACACCACCCTCTATCCCAAAGCCGATTCCTGGTACACCGGCGCCAATATCGCGGGCAAGCCTCGCAGCTTTTTGATCTACCTCGGGGGCTTTGGCGTCTACCGCAACATCTGTTTGGACGTCGCAAGCAAAGGATACGAGGGCTTCTCGCTGGTCACTTCTCCCAAAACCGTGTCATAAAAACGGGAAACAAAAGGAGGTCTTTTCATGCACAGTCAAAATCGTGTAGCCGTCATTACGGGAGCCGGGAGCGGGATTGGGCGATCAGCCAGCTTGCAATTAGCGTCGCAAGGAATGAAAGTCGTGCTCGTCGACTACGATGCAGGACTTGGGGAGGAAACCCTCTCGCTCATCAAGGAAAAGGGTGGGGATGGCATCTTCGTCCAAGCCGATGTTTCCCAAAATCGCGACGTCGAGAGCTTTGTAAAAGCGGCGCTCGACACCTACGGCAGCATCGACGTATTTTTCAACAACGCGGGAATTCTGGGAACGCCTGGACTGTTGGCGGACCAGTCCGAAGAGATGTTCGACCGCATCATAGCCGTCAATCTCAAAGGAGTCTTTCTCGGACTCAAGCACGTGCTCAAGGTCATGGAACAGCAGCAATCCGGTGTCATCGTCAATACCTCCTCGGCTGCCGGAATCGAGAGCTGCCCACATCTCGGCGTCTATGCTGCGAGCAAGCATGGCGTAGTCGGCTTGACGCGTACGGCAGCCGTTGAGTATGGCCCGAAAGGCATCCGAATCAATGCCATCTGTCCTGGCGGTGTCGTGACGAATATGACCAAAGGGATGGACATGAACAATCCCGAGCAGAACGGACCTGCCCGCCGCCCGGCTTCCCCGGATGAGATCGCCAATGTCGTCCGATTCCTGGCCTCTGATGAAGCCAGCTACATGAATGGTGCGATTATTCCAGTCGATGGCGGATTGACGAGTTAAATCGAAAAAGGAAACGGGCATGATCGCCACGCTACGGAAAGCGCAAGCCATCATGCCCGTCATCTATAGCAGCTGCTTCCTTTCCCTTGTTCTTCCACCGCTCTCCTTTCCACAAATAAAAAATGGAGGACTGTTCGCCTCCATTTCCATTCCTTGCTCTTCATTTGTGTATGCTTATGTCCAGTTAGCAACCGCTTCGATTTCTACCTTTGCCCCTTTTGGCAGTTTGGACACTTCCACCACGGCTCTGGCAGGGATTGCTCCCTCTGGAAAGAAGGACGCATATATTTTGTTGATCCCGTCAAAGCAATCCATATCGGTGACGTAGATCGTCGTTTTCACGAGATTTTCAAAGCTGAGCTCTGCTTCTTTTAAAATCGCACCAACGTTTTTCAGAGATTGCTCGGTCTGCTCGTAAATGTCCTGGGATACCATTTCATTGGTCTTGGGATCGATGGGAAGCTGTCCGGATATGTACAAGAACGTCCCCCTTGCCGCGACTGCCTGTACGTATGGTCCTACTGCCTTTGGCGCTTCCGTGGTTGCTATTCTTTTCATCAGAATGGCTCCTTTTCTTCCTACCGTTTTATTCACATCACACTGGACATCTGATTTTCCTTTGGCTGTGCCGGTTTCTGGTAAAAGGATCGCAATGTCGGGGAGAAGATCAGCATCAAGACTACGAGAATGACAAAGCTTCCGCCTGTTGTCAGCATGTTCATCTTGGGCGGGATCATCTGGCTGAGAGATCCGTACAAGAAGTTGCCGAATGCCATCGCCCCGGAAGCGAGAATGAAGTTGACACTCGCCACCCGTCCGCGGTATTCGTCGCTCGTCCTCTGCAAGAGAAAGGACAGGTTGATTGCCATGAAAACGGCTTGGGAAGCTCCTACCGTGAGACCGACGATAAACGCAAGCACAGGCGTATAGGTGAAGCCGAGAGCAAACAACGAGAGTCCGCTTGCCACTGCCATCGTCAAGTAGAGGATTCCCTGTCCCCGTGGTGTCGAAATGGAAGCGGTGCTCAAGTTTCCAATAATCGCTCCAAGCCCGATCAGCATCATGAGCGTACCGTAGATCCCGCCGTCTGCTGCCAAGTCATCGCGAATGAACTGCGGCAAAAGCGACGTATAGGCCATCGTCAGCAGACAGTGCAGCCCGACCATGACAATCAAAAGATTCAATATAGGTGTCTGGCGAATATAGCGGATGCCCTCCAGAATCGGGTGAAACAAATTACCGGACAGAGGTGCGCACTGTAGGTGCGAATCGCTGGACGAAACGAAATCGCCTGGGACTGCACACATGCCGCTGTGTACAACAAAAAGCACAGGGTAAAAACAGCTGCCGGCCCTACCCACACGAGCAGCGGACTGGCTAATGCGGATCCCAAGAACCCCGCTCCATGCTGCACACTTCCTTGCAGGGCAGTGGCATTAAACAGCGATTGTTTCGGGATCAGATCCGGCATGATCGCGTTGGTGCAGGTCATTTGCAGATTAAAGAAAACACCCAAGAAAAACGCGCTGGTAATGACGACAAACGGGTTGATGACTCCTACTCCGCTCAGGATCGCCAAGCACCCGGTATTGCAGGCGTTGCACAAGAGGGCAATCGACAGCAGCCTTTTCCGATCAAAGCGGTCAACCATCACACCAATGATAGGCCCGAACAAGACTCCCGGGATCATGGTGGCAAATACAGCTGCTCCAACGAGCGCAGTCGAATTGGAGAGCGAAAAAATCAGCCAGCTGGCGGCGACGGTAAACGCGTATTGACCGGAATTGGCCATCGCTGTACTCAGCCACAAAAAACGGAAATCGCGAATCCCCAGCGAAGCAAAAATTTTAGGAGTTTTCATCTCGCATCCCCTTTAGGGCCTATTCATCGTACGCCACGAGTGCATTGATGCTATGTGCGAGCGCTGCCCCCGCCTTCAACGCGGTTGCAACCAGGATGGTCTCTGCCAGCTCTTCTTTTGTCATGCCCAATTTTTTCGCCTTTTTGGTATGCGCATCGATGCAGTACGCACATCCTGTGACATGTGCGACTGCCACTGCAATCAGCTCTTTCTCTTTTTCACCTAATTTCCCCGGCTTCATCGCCTGGCTGGAAAACTGTACATACGCTCGGAACAGCTCAGCGTTTTCTTTGCGAAACTCATTGTAGTGCGCCATGTTTGCCAGTGTGTAAAGATCGTCCTCGCCCGTTTCGTCGTAGGCTGCAAGGGCATTGGCTCCATGGGCCATCGCCGAACCTGCCTTCAGCGCCGTTGCGACCAAAATCGCCTCTGCCATCTCTTCCTTTGTCGCTTCCAGGCGCTTTCCCTTTTTGACGTGAGCATCAATGCAATACGGGCAGCCGGTTACGTGTGCGACTGCGACTGCAATCAGCTCTTTCAGCTTGACGGGCAGCACTCCCTCCGCCATCGCTTGTTGATTAAAGGTGTTAAATGCCTGAAACGTGGTCGGTGCCAGTTTTCCTAACTCTGCGAGTCTGCGACTGTTCGAGCGTTTGTACAAGCTATCGTTGCTCATGGGTATTCCTCCACTCCTCTTTTTAATTGGCGACACTTCGGCAGCTGCTTACCGCCTTTGCAATTCGCTCGAGTCCTTCTTCGATCAACGAACGCGGGCAGGCCATATTCAACCGGATAAACTGCTCTCCACCCGGACCGAAGACATGCCCCTGATTCACGGCTACCTTCGCCTGCTTCCCCATAAATTCCTGAAGGCCTTTTGCGTCCATGCCCAGCTCCCGGCAGTCCAGCCAGACGAGGTAGGTGCCTTCCGGTTGAATCACCTTGATTCCTTTGATATGAGTCTCGATATACTCCGTTAAAAAGTCGAGGTTGCCCTGCAAATACACGAGCAGCTGATCCAGCCATTCGTCGCCATGCCGGTACGCCGCCTCAGTCGCAACGACCCCGAACGTATTGGTCATTCTCAGTACCAGCGTGCTCATCATTTTTTGGAAAGCTTCGCGATACTCTTGATTCGGGATGATGATGTTGGAGGTTTGCATGCCTGCCATGTTAAAGGTTTTGCTCGGAGCTGTGCAGATGATGCTGCTTTGGGCAAACTCCTCGGAAATAGCTGCAAACGGGATGTGCTTGTGCCCTTTCAATATCAGGTCGCCGTGAATCTCGTCAGAAATGACCATGACGTTATTTTCGAGGCAAATATTCCCGAGCTCCGTCAGCTCTTCCTTCGTCCACACTCTACCGCCAGGATTGTGCGGGTTGCACAGGATGAGCAGTTTGACGCTCGGGTCCATCTTCTGGCGCAGATCCTCGAAATCCATAAAATAGCGTCCCTCTTCGTATTTCAGAGGATTGTGGACGACTTCCCGTCCGTTATCGGCGACCACGCTGGTAAACGGATGGTAGACAGGCGGCTGGATGATGACCTTGTCTCCCGGCTGGGTAAAGACTTGAACCAGGTAGCTCAAGGCGGGCACTACTCCCGGACAGTGACAAATCCATTCCTTTTGCACGGACCATTGATGTCTTCTCTCCATCCATCCGATCACGGCCTCATAGTAGCTCTCCGGTCTTTCTGTGTAGCCGAAAATCCCGTGCTCTACGCGCGCTCTCAGTGCATCTGTAACCGGAGCCGGAACTTGAAAATCCATGTCGGCCACCCAAAGCGGCAGAAGATCTTTATCGCCAAAAATCCGATCTACTTCGTCCCATTTGACCGAGGCGGTATTCAATCGATTGATTACTTTGTCAAAATCGTAGCGCATTCGGCGCCCTCCTCTTTTCTACTCCGCTTTTCTACGAAAGGTTACGAACAGCCCCGCGAACAAAACAAGAACCATACCGCTAGCTACCCATCCTGCTACCGACCCACTTCCAAAAGTACTCGTAAAGAACGCGGCTAAGGATGCTGCATCATGAATACAAGTGGGCATGCGTGATCACCTCCTTTAATAATAATTTATTTCCATGATAAAATATTATCAATCAATAGTCAATCAACCTTTTTAAATTTTCAGACACTTACGAAAACGACCCTTTTCCAGCCAGTGAACTTCCTCTCCTTACTCCATGCGGATGGACGTTTCTCTGATCTAGTTAGGGTCCCTGCGATCCAGTCTGGCTGTCGCTTTACTGATCAATTTTACTGTTGTACCTGTACACCGTCGCTTCGGATGTCTTCAGATGCTTGGCGACCTCAGCAACAGCGCCTTTGATTAAAAATACACCTTTTTCAGACAAGCGTTGTACGACTCTCATCTTCTCTTCGGGCGACATTCTGTCAGGTGGAACATCTACCTCAGAAAGCGTTTTCATGATGATTGAAGTGGTAAGATCTTCAATCGAGGTGTGCAGATCTTCAATCGGATTTACAACCGCATCCAGACTCTTTCCTTCCAGATTTAAACCGCCAGGAGCCGCGGCACGCACCCCTTGAATCAGTTCCTCCAGATGATTTCGCGTCTCTACCAGCGAGCTGACATCCATATTGATGCAAAGCATCCCAGCTACATTGCCCAACTCGTCCTTAATGAAAAACGTGGAAGAACGCACTACCTTGCCATCTTTTGTCTTACCGGAGTAGTTGATCAGAAAGTCTTTTTCCAGATACGATTTTTCCTTCAGAATTTGCAAAGCCAAATCCGTCAAAGAGCCTCCGACTTTCCTGCTGCTTACATGACTGTTTTTGATCGCTACAATGGAGCTTTCAATGTTGCTGACATCATGAAGAACTACTTCGCAATGGCTCCCTAGCACACTTCCCAAAAATTCTACCAGGGGCACGTAGTTGCTGAGCTTTGATTCCAAACCTTTCACCTCGTGAGAATAATTTATTTCAATAATAATTTGTTTTCTAAGTGAGGTCAATCATCCTGCCTTTTTCAGGCAAAGGAAAGGAAGCCCCCAGTTGCGTACCGAGGGCAGCTAGGTGTATGCCTTCTACATGGCGAAGTGACAGGAAACCCAATGTCCCTTCCCCACTTCTTTTAGCTCTGGTATCTCGGACTTGCAGCGTTCTGTCGCCGCAGGACAACGCGTCCGAAAACGGCAGCCCGAAGGAGGATTGGCAGGAGAAGGAATCTCCCCTTCTAGCTTGATCGAGCTCCGCCTCTTCTCCGGGTTCGGCACAGGGATCGCGGAGAGGAGTGCTTTTGTATACGGATGCGTGGGGTGCGTGAACAGCTCGTCGGTCGGGGCTACCTCCACGAGCTTTCCTAAGTACATCACTCCGATACGGTCGGAGATATGCCGGACTACATCGAGACCGTGGGCAATAAACAGGTAGGTCAGGCCCAGCTTGCTCTGCAGGTCGCAAAGCAAATTAATGACCTGCGATTGAACAGAGACGTCCAGCGCCGACACGGCTTCGTCGCCCACGATGAATTTGGGCTGCAGGGCAATGGCTCGGGCGATCCCGATTCTTTGCCGCTGTCCTCCTGAGAATTCATGAGGGTAGCGCTTATACCAGGCCGGGTCCAGACCAACCCACTCCAGCAGCTCCTGCACGCGATATTTCAGGTCTTGGCCTTGCAAAGAGCCATGCGCGCGCAGTGGTTCCTCGATAATATCGCCGATCGTCCAGCGTGGATTCAGCGAGCCATACGGGTCCTGAAAAATAATTTGCATCTCTCTGCGCGCCTCACGCATCTCCTTCCCATTCATCTGAAAAAGATCGCGGTCTTCGAATAAAACACGCCCGCTTGTCGCCTGTTGCAAGCGAAGCAAGGTACGGCCGAGGGTAGTCTTGCCGCAGCCCGATTCCCCGACAAGTCCAAAGGTCTCTCCTTGGAAAATTTGAAAAGTCACCCCATCGACCGCCTTGATTTGCCCCGTTACGCGGTTCAGGATTCCTTTTTTAATCGGGAAGTACTTCTTCAGATCCTGGACGTCGATCAGCACGTTTCTGTTAGGATCCTCTTGGGTACCTGCCTCCGCTCGCTGTGTATCCCCTCTTGCTGTCTTTGCCTGAAAGAGAAGCACATCTTTGTCTCTTTCCGCGATTTCCTTTGCATGCCAGCAGGCTACCTGCCGCCCGTCCAGCTCTGCCAGCATGGGCTCGTGGGACTCACAGTGCAGGGTTGCATGCGGACAGCGGGGCTGGAAGCGACAGCCAGAGGGAAGATTCGTCAGGCTGGGGATCGTCCCCTTGATGGAGTGCAGTCTGCTTCCTCTTTCTACATCAATAGAAGGAATGGATTGCAGCAAGCCCTGGGTATACGGATGATAGGGCCGCTCAAACAGCTGATGAACAGTGGCTTGCTCCACGACCCTCCCTGTGTACATCACGATGATCCGGTCAGCCATTTCCGCCGCTACTCCCAAATCATGCGTAATCAACAAAATGGACATTTGAAACTCGTCTTTTAGCTCCCGCAGCAGGTCGAGTATTTGCGATTGAATCGTGACATCCAGCGCCGTCGTCGGTTCATCCGCAATCAGCAGCTCCGGATTACACGCCAAGGCGATGGCAATCATAGCTCTTTGGCGCATGCCGCCCGACAGCTCGTGCGGATACTGGTTCATCCGAATCTTTGGCTCAGGAATCCCGACGCGCTGCAGCAAATAGACGGCACGCTTCCTGGCGTCCTCCTTGCTCACGGGCTCATGGCGGAGAATGACCTCCATAATCTGAAAGCCAATCGTGAAAACCGGGTCCAGGGCTGTCATTGGCTCCTGAAAAATCATCGCAATCTTCTTCCCGCGTATTTTGCGGATTTCCTCTTGCTGCATTTGGGCGATATCCTGCTGGGCAAACCGTATCGTGCCGTCCGCGATTTGCCCGTTTGCGTGCTCAATCAGACGCATAATCGACAGCGAAGTGATGGTCTTGCCGCTCCCCGATTCGCCTACCAGACAGACGATTTCTCCTTTTTTGATGTGAAAGGATACTTCGTTTATCGCGGTCAGCAAGCCGGTTTTCGTCATAAAGTCAACAGTCAGGTCCCTCACATCTAAAAGTTCTTCCACGCGGCTTCTTCCTTTCCGAAAAGATCAGATCGAACGACCGGCTTTTGCATGCATTCATCTCTTATGGCTGATTTTGGGGTCAAAGATGTCACGCAGCTCATCCCCAATCAGGTTGACCGACAGAACGAGGAGCGTGATCGCCAGCCCCGGAAAAGTCGCAATCCACCACGCTACGGTGAGATAGTCCCGACCATCGGAGAGAAGCTGCCCCCAGCCGGGAATTTCTCCTTGCGAGCCTAGACCAAGAAAGCTCAGACCGGAGCTGACCAGAATGGAAACCCCTACTCCTACTGTCCCTACAACCAGCAGCGGAGAGAGGGAGTTGGGAAGAATATGCCGGAACAAAATGTGAGCGTGAGAAGTCCCGACTGCCTGTGCTGCATCGATAAACGTACGGCTTTTGACGCTGAGCACCTGGCTGCGCATGATACGGGCATAGCTCGGTACAGATGAAATACTGACCGCGATGATGACATTCATCGTACTCGGGCCCAGGACAGCTGCTATCGTCAATGCCAGCAATATACCCGGGAGCGTCATCAGAATGTCAATGAAACGCATGAGCAGCATTTCGGTCACTCCGCCTGCATACCCCGCAATCAATCCGATCGCTCCCCCAATCACAGCCCCAACCAATACGGATGCGATCCCGACAATGAGCGATTCGCGGCTGCCGTAGACAACCAGACTGAAGACGTCTCTGCCATAATGATCGGTTCCGAACAAATGCTGGATGCCAGGTCCCTGCAGGAGAGCGGTACTGTCCATTTCAGTCGGTGTCGATGTGGCGATCAAGCTGGGGAAGATGGCACAAAGAACCGTGAATGCCACGACCATGCTGGCAAAAATGACAGGCAGCTTTTGGACGTAGCTCGTTTTAGGGGAATGCCTGACCTTTGTCTTTTGTACGGTGCCTTTTACGGACGCAGGGGTGATTTGAGAAGACACGTCGTTCCTTCCTCCCTTCTCATGAAATAGGCCTGACTTACAGCTGGGCAAAATCAGGAACGGTTCCTGCTCGCATGACCCAATCGACATTCCATAGGTCCGAAATATTGCTGAGTGGATTGCCATCGACTGCGATGATGTCTGCTCGCATTCCCGGCGCAAGCGTTCCCACAGTTTGATCGATCCCACAGGCTTCTGCTGCGACGATCGTTGCGCTTTCGATGATTTCCTCGTTGGATAGTCCCACCATCCGAAGGGCTTCCAGTCCTCCGACGTACTTGTCATGCGGAACCAGATTGATTCCCGCATCTGTACCCGCGATAAACTTCATCCCCAACGCCTTCATCCGACTGATGTTTTGCAAACGTTCCTCCAGCCATTGACCGCTCATTCTTCCCCAACCCACATTGGTCGTCAAGCAGATGTGGATTCCTTTTTCCACGATTTTCTCTGCCGCTTCCTCCGAGTAGTCGTAGCCACTGGAAGTGACCCACGAACAGTGCTCAATCGTATCAACGCCGACATCGACGGCATCCTTGATCCCTACCGCACCGTGAGCATGAACGGCAATTTTTTTGTCCAGCCGATGCGACTCATACGTAGCAGTTTCCAGCTCTTTGCGATCAAACTGGTTGTACCAGGGCGCTGAGCCTTTCGTCATGAACCCGCCTGTATGCATGATCTTGATGAAATCTGCGCCTGCTTTCACATGATCGCGAACGGCTCTCTTGACCGCTACAGTATCGTCGCATTCGCAGCCCATAAACCAACAGTGCCCACCGGTGCTGGTGATGGGACGATTGCTTACAAGCAGGTTTGGACCGACAGCTGTTCCTTCCTCGATCGCCTCTTTCACGACCAGGTCCAGGAAGCTTCTCGCTCCCATTTCCCTGGCAGTCGTTACTCCAGAGCGCAGGAGCAGTCTCGCATTGTACAGCATGAGCACCAGAAGCTGTTCGTCGGTGCTTTTTTTCATACGTGTCACTGGATCTGCACTTCCGTCGAATCCCAGATGGACGTGACAGTCAATCATTCCAGGCATCAGTGTCCGTTCGCCGAAATCGATCACCTTCACATTGGGATCGGTATGCGCGCCTACGACATCTGCTGACCCGACTGACACGATAGACTCCCCATCTACCAGTACAGCACCATTCTTGATGACTTCCCCTTTTCTTCCGCTGAGAACGCGTTCTGCTTTCAACAAATATTTCATGGATGGCTCATCTCCCTAATTGGATGTTCGAACTCTCGGATCAATCACCGAGTAGGAAACATCGACGAGAATATTGACAACGACGTAGACGATTGCCGTAAACAGTACCGCTCCTTCCACAGTCGGAAAGTCTTTGTTCATGATGGCATCGACGATCAACCGCCCCAGCCCTTGTCTGGCAAAAACCGTTTCGATAATTACCGCTCCTGCGAGCAGCTCACCGATTTGCACGCCAACCATCGTGACAGCTGGAATCAGTGCATTTCGCAAAGCATGCTGGTACATGACGATCCTCTCTGACAGCCCCTTCGAGCGTAGTGTCATAATGAACTGTTCATTGATGACCTCGAGCATACTGTTGCGGACCATCCGGACAATAAAGCCTGCGCCCACCAAGCCGAGGGCACAAGCCGGGAGCACCAGCCTGCTGAAGCCGCCTGATCCGGTCGCGGGAAACCAGTTCAGGTGGACGGAGAATATGAGTATCAATAAGATCCCTGACCAGAAAGTAGGCATCGATATCCCCAGTAAACTGATGATCCGGATGACAAAGTCCGCCCAGCCATTTCGATGAATGGCGGAGATGACCCCCAGTACCGCTCCCAGCAAGACGGCAATTACGGTGCTCGCCAAGGTCAGCATCAGGGTGGAGACGAACTGCTCTCCAATCATCCCCATCACAGGCTCACTTCTGACGAAGGATTGCCCAAAGTTCCCCGTGGCGATGTGTCCCAAAAACGTGAAGTATTGCATGATTAAAGGCTGATCCAGTCCGAATTGCTGGCGCAGGTTGTTCATCGTCTCCTCGTCTGCCGGGGCACCCGCGAGCATGAGCGCGATCGGGTCGCCAGGCAGGAGGCGGAGAATGAAAAACACCAGTGTAGCTACACCGAATAGGACCGGAATGGCAGCGAGAATCCTCCGCACTAGAAAACCAATCATGGAAACCGCCTCCTACTTCTCCTCCTGCGTGGTTCTACTATTTTGTTTTCGCGACATCGTAGAACAAGGGGTACGCGCGCGAATCAAACTGAATGCCCGTGAATTCCTTTTGCGCCGCAACGGTATAAGGAAATACATAGGTTGGCAGAGTCAGTGCATTTTCGATCAGATACTCCTGTACCTTGGCGTAAATGTCAGAGCGAACCTTCAGATCTGTACTCTTTAAGCCATCCATTAATAGCTGGTCGATTTCCGGGTTTTCCAAGTGTCCGAGATTAAAGGCGAATTTTTGGGGAGTAGGTGTGTTGATCGAGTGGTAAATGGAGCGCAAGACGTCTGGGTCTCCCTGTACGAGACTTGTCCCAGTCATGTCATACTGCCCATTCATGATAGCGCTGACGACGGCGTTGGTCGCTTGGAGGTCGATTTTTACGGAGATTCCTATTTGCTTGAGCTGCTGCTGCATCATCGTACCGATATCATGGCGTTTTTCCCGGTTTGGCGTTCCAATCAGATAGTTCATCACCAGTGGCTGACCGTTTTTCATCCGGGTGCCGTTCGCATCCCGCTCGGTCCAGCCAGCCTCGTCGAGCAGCTGATTTGCTTTTGCCGTATCAGGCTTCCAGGAGTTTTCTACCTTTGGATCATAGCCGGCAGTGGAAGGTGTCAATGGCCCCCATGCCCTTTGGTAGGTGCCCATGTACAAGGTTTTTACGATGGTGTCCATGTCGATCGCCAGCATGACAGCTGTACGTACCTTGACATCGTCCCACGGCTGTTTGGTTGTATTGAGCATAAGCGTGTAGGGGGAGCCTGGCGATTGAGCTTCAAGCATCTGGATGTTGCTGTCGTTCTTGAAAGCAACGATGTTTTGCGGAGGAATGGTTTCCGCTGCGGAAATCTGGCCGCTTTGTACAGAGCCGACTCGTGTGGAATCCTCCGGGATGATACGGTAGATCAATTTGTCCAGGTAGGCTGCTCCTGTGTGGCCTGCGGTTTCGGGAGCCCAGTTGTAATCAGGATTTTTATTTAAGGCGATCTCACTCTTCTGAATCCATTTCTCAAAAACAAAGGGTCCTGTTCCTACTGGGTTTTGCCCAAACTTGTCACCGAATTTCTGTACGGCAGTCGGAGATGCCATTCCTAAAAATGCCTGGCTCAATGCTTCCATGAATGGCGCATGAGGCTGTTTGAAATTTACGCGGATGGTGTACTCGTCAATCACTTCCGAGGAATCATAGGGGCCAATCAGGGAGACGGCAAAGCGTGATTTTGTCTTTGGATCTACGATGCGATCAAAATTGAACTTCACGGCTTCCGCATTAAAGGGAGTTCCATCGTGGAATTTTACATCTTTTCGCAGGTGAAACGTAAACTGCTTGGCGTCAGGGCTGATCTCCCACGAGGTAGCCAGCCAAGGCTTAAAGCTGTGATCGGCGGTCTCTACCACGAGGCTGTCAAAAATCTGGCGGAACACCCGGTAGCCGGCAGCGCTCGGCTCTACACCAGGGTCTAAAACAGTGGGCTCACTAGCAAGACCGAAAATAAATTCTCCGCCGCTTGCCTTTGCCTCCGTACCGGGCGTACCTGATGCTGGGGCAGGCGCAGCGCTCTCCTTTCCACAGCCGGACAAGAGAGATGTCACGAGCAAAAGCGAACAGACTACCTGTTTCGTTCGGGTCAATCGCATATTCTGTATGCCCCCTTAGACTAGACCTTTTCACACGGATGAGAAGAAATTCTTCGCACGGCACGACAGTCGCTAAGACTTGCTACAGGTGATCACCCCGCTATTCCTATGTAATTTTGGTTTCTCTCCACTGATTTGATAATGATTTATTATCATGATAAATTATGTTTATAAACCAGTCAATATATTCTTAATATTTTGTTTATTTTGTCTTTTTCTATATCCCATAGAAAACTTACTGGCTAATAAAAAAGGACCAAATGCGAATCTGCGCATCTGATCCTTCCTAGCCTATCTATCAAAGCTTCAACTTCATCCCTTCATGAGTCGCCTGAAAGCCTAAGCGTTCATAAAAGCGATGGGCATCCTCTCTCTTTTTATCTGTTGTCAGCTGAACAAGGCGACATCCGCGTGCTTTTGCACGATCGATGGCCCATTCAATGAGCTGGCTGCCGATTCCTTTTCCTCGTACCGACGATGCCGTCCGCACTCCTTCTATCGTAGCTCTCCAGCTCCCCTGATGTGTCAAATAAGGAGTAAACGTAATCTGCTGCACACCCACAATTTCTTCCCCGAGGCATGCAACCACTACTTCATTATTCGGGTCGGCTTCGATCGCTTCAAAGGCTTTTCCATAGCTTTCCGGGAGAGGCGTTTCGTAGCGCTCCCTCGTTTTGCCGAGCTCATCGTCTGCCAGCATTTGTACAATTTGATCCAAATCGTTTGCGGTGGCGATTCTAAAGGTAACCATACCAGCCCTCCAAGCCTTCCCTTTTTCTATTCATCTTACCCTATGAAAGGAAGATTTTGGGCAAGAATCTATCGGTTAGCCGCAAGCACGGTAATATCCTTTCTCCGATACACACTCAGGATGATCCCGAACACCGCCATTTGAAGGACAAATTGTGTGCCGCCATAGCTGATAAACGGCAGGCTGACCGAGAAGATCGGAACGATGCCCAGCGCCATCAGAATGCTCCAGAAGAATGGCACAAAAAAGACAGCCATCAAGCCCCGGATCAGCAAGCTGCCAAAGCGGTCCTTTACTTGGCCCATCGCTCTTTGGATGCAATACAGCAGCAAAATCCCGATCAACAGCACGGCTCCTCCTACGATCCAGCCAAAGCTGTACACCAAATAGGCAAATACGAAGTCAGACTCGGTCACCGGCAGCTCCGCCAGCTGCGCGCCAAATCCATGACCCCACCAGCCTGCAGAACGAATCGCTTCGATCGATTGGACCGTTTGGTAGCCTGCGCCGAGAGGATCCTTGTAGGGATCGAGGAAAGCGAGCAGTCTGTTGATAGAGTAGGGCTTTGCAAGCAATAGACCGACTCCGCCCAGCAGGAGAGCAACAATAACGCTCCCAAACGCCCACACATGATTGGGCTTCATTTGCAAAGAGAACAACAAGGCGCCGTACCCCGCGACAAACAACAATCCCGGAAACAATCTTGCCACACTTATGTAAATCAAGAGCGGTACGAGGAACAGCGCCAGTGCTTGCGCAAATGTCTTCCAGCCCTCCCATTTCCACTGGCTAAATAGACCCGCCACAGACAAAATGAGGAGAAACGGACTCAGACTGAGAAAATCGATGCCGATGAACCCAACGTCCAGATAAATCATGGTGCCATTTACTTTCTTGCCCATAAAAAGCGAGCAGAGCATCAGCAGAAGCGTCGCCGTATACAGATGCTTGCAGTACGGCAAAAGCCTGCGGTAGTCGGTAAATAGAAGACCCACCAGCACTACAGCGCCCAGAACGAGGAAAAAAATCTGGCGTTGAAGCTGCGAGGACGCCAAGGATTGACTATCCAGCAAAGAGTAGAGCGTAAGCAGTCCCAAGCCGATCAAACCAGCGATCATGCCTAGCAGACTCCACTCGATTCGCGGTTTATGGGTGTGATGCAGCTCTTTTCCGATCAAAAGAGGATCGCCCATTTGCAAAATGGCTCTATCCACCGCGTCCGCTTCGCTCATACCTTCCCCCTGGTAATCCTCGATCCGATCCGCAAAATGCCCCTCCAGCTCTCGTGAAATGGCCTCATGGACTTCCTTGCTTTTGATCTGCGAACAAACCTGGCGTATGTACTCATCGATTTGTGCGTGCCGCCTCATGCCTGTCCCTCCCATAGCAATCGATCTACCGCAGTGCGAAACGATACCCATTCCTCTTTCTTGTCTTTTAAATGCCCCCTGCCTTCTTCGGTAATCTGGTAGTACTTGCGCTTTCTCTCTCCCTCCGCTTCCTGCCAGTAGGAATGCACAATGCCAGCAGCCTCCAACGTGTGCAGAATTGGGTAAAGGGTGCCTTCCTTCAAGGAAAACATGCCATTGGAGTTTCGCTCCAGCTCTTTGATCAGCTCATACCCGTACATTGCTTTTTTCTCCAGCATGGTAAGGACAAGGATAACCGTGCTTCCTTTCATTAACTCTTTGTTGATTCGCATGACGCTTCTCCTTTTTGAATACCTAGGTTTTCGATACATAGATTATCTATGTATAATCATACGAGTATCTTTAGGGAAACACAAGCTTGGAGAAAAAAAATCACCGCTCTCCGCTTGCGGAAGGGTGATTTTCGATTTCTTTATTACGCTTTTTGCTGCCAAATGTACGATTGTACCTTAAAACGGATGAATCATCTCCCAACTATTTTAGCCGCCTTCTTATCCTTTTTTACTTCATAGTTGGAGTCACTCTTATATTCAGACCAAGATTCCAAAATCATTCTTGGTTCCGCTTCTATCCGGTCTTTCACTTTTTCAATATCACCCATTTTAAATAAGCTCATTATTTCAATCAGATTTTTACGATCCCCTTCAAACAATGACAAAAAAAGAAACCTGAAATACTCAGGTCTCGATGAAGCTCGGGCGTTCGTTATGATAATTTTCTTCTACTCTATGCTGTGCTATTTCCTACATCTCAGCCCACGTATTCTCCAGCCACTTCTCAAAGTCCGTTCCTTTTTCACCCTCGTAGGCATCGTAGATATCTGTTCTCATTTTTTGCAGCTTCTCTTTAAAATCTTCAAACGTATGCCCCTTTGGCAAGCTTTTCTTGATGCGAACCAAGCTTTTTGTCGTGCCTTTAATTAAATCTCCTTTTTTCTGTGGCGGCAGCTCAACATCCTCGCCAAAGTTCTGGAGCTTTTGAAAGGCCGCCTCTTGAACCTTGTAAACGGAATCGTTGATCAACAAACGTTTTAATAGATTGATAGTTTGAGGATCTCTCCATCTGCCCAGCTCTTCCACTGCTTCCAAACGCTCCCGCCAATTGGAAGTTCGGTTCGCAGACTTTTTCAGATCCTCAAAATGAGGGGGAAACCCGTTTTTTATTTCACTCGTTTGCAAATTGCTCATTCTCCTTTAGTACCTCTTCTCTACCAGTATTCCCCACTCTCCTGTGAGCAACACCACTTTTTTACGCTCCAAAACGCTGACGATACCCACATCTTCTGCACATCTCCTCGACTGCCTCTCTACGTGAAAAGCCTTCGATGAGATTCGTTGCCCGCTCGCCATTGATAATATCAGAAAAGGAGGCTTGATTGATATTCCCCAGATTGATGACCCCTTCGCCATCCAGACAGCATGGCACGACCGTCCCGTTCTCGAGGATCGCCGCCTGTGTGCGGAGCCCATGGCAGAAGCCTTTGCCGTCATCCTCAGGGGCAGTCAGGCTTGGCCATTGGAACTCAATGTCCTGATTCAAATAAACGGTTTCGGCGATTCTGACACCGCTGCCCGGCACGACCTTCTCTTCAATCCTGTAATCCAAGCCAAACTCTTTTTCAATGATCTCCAGTGTCTCGCGGTTTCTGCTCTTTTGCAAGTTCGTAGCGTTGTCCTGCGTCAAATTCCAGAGGCGGAACGAGAAAATGACTTTATATTCTTCCGCCGCACGAACAAAGGAGAGGATTTCCCGCAAGTACCCTTCCCGGTTCGTAGAGCCCTCGTGACCGTCGAAGCTGTGCAAGGAAAAGTTCATTTGCCGCAGCGCCGGTTTGCCCAGCAGCTTGTGGCGGTTCTTTGCGATCAGCGTTCCATTCGTCGTGATATTGACCTTGAAGCCTTTCTCATGAGCGATATCCAGCAGCTCGTCGATTTTGGGATGCAAGAGCGGCTCGCCTTTGACATGCAAGTAAATGTAGTTGGTGTGCGGCTTGATCTCATCCAGTCTTTTCGCAAAGTCCTCGACCTTGATGAAGCTCTTCGCGCGCTCAGTCGGCGGGCAAAAGCTGCAGGAGAGATTGCAGACGCTGGTAATTTCTATATAAACTTTTTTGAACGTTTTCAAGATTTTGTCCCCATTCCGGCTGCCTGTGACAGGAGGTTGTTGGTTTACGATCATAACCTTCATAGTATCATAGGAGCCGTTTTACGGGTAACGGTGCTTTTTGGAGTATAGATTAGCTTTACAAATGAACAAAGAACAGAAGGTACCTTCTTAATTTTTATCAAACCAAGTCCTCGAATGTACACTAGCGAAAACAAATGTTTTTTATTTTTAGAATCCAAGTTTAGTAAGTATTAATTTTGCTATTGTGCTATAGTCAAGACTAGTCATTATTAACCGATTCTCTTCTACAGTTAATTCATTCCAAGTTTCTTCCCAATTATTTTTGTCTAATTCTGCGGCAAGCTCTCCGCTCCTTCCACCAACTGATCCTATAATAAATACTGGGATTCCTGCTCTACGGGCTAGGGATATTTCTTCGTCAACTCCTGGCATATGGCCTCCGTCAGTTGTCTTTCCTCCCATAACTATCAAAGCCCTCGCTTCTTCGTCATTTATCATAGTCTTTCGCAATTGTGTTAAACTATCTTCTCGAGAATTTGCCGCTTTAATTGGAAAAACTTTAGAATGGTTGTTCATTTCAGCTATGTTTTGATCTGTCACAAACCATTTTGAAATATAGAGATGTATAACTTCTTTATAACTAACTGGACAAGTTCTTTTGGCCATTTCTAAAATGGGGTATTGAAAAGTAGGATGTCCACCTAATATTACAATTCCTGAATGTTCAAGAATTGCTTGAGTTATCGAATGCACTGCATTCGATAAGTATTGCTGATATGTCGGATCACAGTCTGGAAAGGCACCTGAGATGATTATGCCTCTTTTTTTTAACTTATTTTTTGAGGAAGTTTCTAAGTAGCTTTCAAGACTATTTATATAATCATGAATTGAATCAACGTAACAATTGTCTGCAGTTGTTGATATTACCATATTTCGGGATTGAATAGGTGCTAACATTATTGCTGAATCATAGAAACTGCCCAACGCTGGATGTTCGTAGCCGTACTCAGATGCTAAAGGTCTGAAACTTTTCTTATCATTATGTTTAGGAAATCTTCCATACAACTGTATCAAATGAGTCATAGGTCGTTGCCAATAGCGAAATGGCTTTCGTGGAATATGTACTTCATAAAGCATTAATTTCTTATTTACCTGCTTTATAGTTAAATCATTAGCTTTGGCAAGTGATTTCAGTTTTCTAAATTGATCAAATAAAACTGTTGTATGCTCACGTGAAATTTTAAAAGCCTCATCGATCATCCTATTAACTAAATCCGGATCAAATTTGGTTTCTAAAGAACTAATTTCATTTATAACAAAATGCGGTTTACCAAGTGGAGTCACCTTTAGTTGATTTTGCTCGTTATGATTTCCAATTTTCACCCACACTATAGGTAAATTCATAGAAATTGCCATTTTAAGTTCTTTCGCAATCCACTCCGACTCATATGATTTTGGGGTATCTAAAAAAATTACAGCATCACTGTTACTAAGATTTTCTTCAATAATTTCTTGTGCATCTTCACCAACTTTTATATCAATAAGGTCACGAAATACTGATTCAGCTTGTTGTCTCAGAGATTTACAGAGAGCTGCTGCTAATTCCTCTCCATCTAATCTTCTATGGCTGATAAACAAATGCATCCTGTCTTTTATCAGTGTAGGTTGGATTTCTGAGAGAACATTCCTTGAAAATGCACTTGCAATTGTCGATAAATTTGCTTTAGTGAGAGCACGATTTCTTAAATGTTCTTCTACATCGTAACTCTGCGATTTAATAGCGCTAATTGGAGGTACTCTAAAACTCTTATCTATCGAGACAGGTAATATTTTGCAAGTTTTTTTTGTTGCTTCAAATAGAAATTCTTGTACGGGAATAGAATAATTTTTATCACTTCTAAAGAAGAATACTATTACATCATCGCTAGTTAGCGTTGTTTCTTCTAATACATTAAAGGATTTAATTGATCGAACATCAGCGTGCTCATAAAGTTCATCTTGGAAAAAATCATAAAACAATTGGGCTTCTTCATGGGCCCCAATTGTTAATCTAGGATGAATTGCTATTACAACCATGTAACTATCTTCCTCCTATATCTAATAATTACTTTTCATTTTTAAGTAAATTTTTTGAAAAATAAAATCTGCTAACTGTTCTGATGTATTACCTATTCCGTCCAAATGAGCCAAATTTTCCATTCCATCCGGTAATGGGGTATCATCTAAAATGATGGGAAGTATATACTCCCCATCAGAACAATTTTTATGTATTTTAATAATGCCTAATTCATACTGGCACCAGCTTTTTTGAAGATAATATTTGGACATAAACAAGATACATAACCGTCCAGAAGATCCAAATACTCTTTTGAAGTGATCTTTTAAGTCCTTTCCCCAAAGGAGTATTTGTTCGACCTCATCATAAAAAACATCTACATTTTTGGATATTAAAATTGTTGCAACTTCTCTTACAAGTTCTCGATTTTCACCAGCGAAAGAAAAGACTACATCATACTTTACATTTTGTTCCTCTTTCACCTTTTCATTTGGCGTGCCATAATTGATAACCTGGTCACCACTAACCATGTTTGTTATGTTAAAATTTCCGCCATTGATTATTATCCCTTTATTGGAGCTCATCTATAAATCTTCACTCCATTCCATTATGATTCCTTTACCACTGACTCAACTTTTTTTATAATGTTATGCTTAATTTGGTTACCTCCCACCAAATTTTCCACTTCGAAGTTGCCACCATTAATTGTGATTCCCTGTTGAATAATAGCTTCTTTTCGTTTGTTGAATTCCGAAACATCTACCCCTTGTGATTTTAAGTACTCAGTCATTCCCTCCATTAAATACCGCTCAACTTGTTTTTGATACATGATTACGTCTGCATCTTGAAAAAAGTTTTGCATTTTATCCGAAGCAACTATTTCTCTTAAACTCTGTGCTGCCCCGTAATCAAAAACAGGATTATCTTTAACCTGACGTTCTACCTTCCTGCTATTACCTCCTCGTTTATTGAGCAACAGATTAAGTCGCGAAATAAATCGAAAAGGGGCTAAAAAGGGACTTACTATTGCAGGAATAATAGAAATGAGAATTGTTTTCCCAATTATTGAAGCCGGAATACCCACTCGAAGCTGATCGATGGCATAATAATTTTTTTTAAGGGGTGGCAATAAATAGTAATTGACCTCAACAAACATTTGGCGATCATTTTTAGTCAATCTAAAGAAAGTAGAAAAAATAAAATTCCCCTGCCATCCAGAAATTTGTATTATTTTATAGTATCTTTTTTGCTCTGTGAACTTGCCTACATAATCTTGCATAACCTCATCACTAATTTTTGCATTGGGTGCTGATAATACATCCGGTAAAAATTCTGGATGGTTACGCAGAGTTTTACCATCAACGAACAGCCCGTCCTCTATGCTCATCCCTTTTATCTGTAAGTCTTTAATTTTCTCTCCCATGGTGTCATACATTTTTTTTAATGAGATATCAACATATTCATTCTGGTCCATTTCGCTTTGGGTACTAAACACAAATGACCAGCCGCCAATTCTATTACCTGCACCAACGAAAGGAGTATAACCACTATAATAGGTAGTGTTACCTTCTTCGAGTTGTTTAAGCTCTAACAAACGCTCAGCATAGATTGATTCAACCAAAGTTTCCTTATGCAACGAATTACCGAAGTTGTCTTTCGATAGATTGCGAGACACTTCCCAATAAGACCATAGCCTACTTCCACATATTACAAACAGTGTAAAAATAAACGCCCAAGAGGAAATCAAATTTGGAATGAAAGTTATTATTCCATAGATTAGTCCCTTATGGGAGAAATGGATAATAACATAAAATAACATAATGGCACTCAATAATAAATCAGTTGCTAAGTCCCTAGTTTGTATTCGTAAGCATTGCCGAACAACACGTGACAAATCAACCCCATAGTTCTTTGCTACGAATTTATATGGATTTTGCACTACATGCTCGAAAATAGTATCTCTAACATTCCGATTTAATTCCGCTGCAGCGCATAAGTAGCGCGTCACATCATATTTATACCTATGTTGATCACTTTTCATTTCTTTCCCTCCGCATTTAATCTACAGGTATTTGGACATAGTCCCAATAACCTACAATATTGGTTGATTTTC
The DNA here is from genome assembly GCF_003710965.1 of Brevibacillus nitrificans. Taxonomy (NCBI): domain Bacteria; kingdom Bacillati; phylum Bacillota; class Bacilli; order Caryophanales; family Paenibacillaceae; genus Brevibacillus; species Brevibacillus nitrificans. The sequence goes on from NZ_RHHU01000011.1 coordinate 291,588, forward strand.
GACATTTTATAATATTATTCCTTTATTTGAAACGAATTTATATAATCATTCAAATTTCCAATTTGAGTGATTATATAAATATATCGATTAGATAAAGAACGTAGCAGAATCAATTCGAGGTTTGCATTTATTAACTTCAAAGAATGCACATTTCCCACTGAATAAAGACCTGTTATATTATTATTCCTTGGCCGATCACATATAGAAACTCTTTTTCACCCACAATCTATGTATAGTAAAGGAGGATTTTTGAACTATTTTAGAAAAAATAAAACTTAGTCCAACACTCGAAAGAAAGAACGTTAGGTACTTACTGAATTCAGAGTCCATTGCGAATTCTGTAGCAGTACTTAATTAGTGTCCTCAGGCTTGGGCAAAAAAGGGGACAACCCTTGACCTAACATGTCCTTTAGAAATCCCCAAGCTCAATATTTTGCAATCAGATAACCTACATACTTTAGAATTAATCAACCAGTACGAATTCTTATGTGACTTTTAACTTTCTTACGGACTACAAAGATACAGAGAAACTACAAGTAATATTGTACGCAAACCCACGTCCCACCTAGCCTCCTTCGTTCTCGAGAAATAAAAAAATAGCTCCACCTCTTTCTTGTGGAGCTAACCTATTCCCATTTTGATCACTTATCTAAGCGTCTTCAACGCCCCACTCCAAGCTACCACCTGATCCAGCATGCCATTGACATTGGTCAAGTGAAGGCTCGACGGCTTGAATACCGAAAAGTTCTCGAAATCCGTAAACAAGGATAAGGTAGGATGTGTTCGGACGTCCGCCACCAAAAGCTCACCCAATATTCCCCGCAAATGCTCGGCAGCTCGTGCACCGCCTGTAGAACCGTAGCTTACGATGCCGGCCGCTTTGTTGAACCATGGATCGCGTGCCGAGTCCAGCGCATTTTTCAGGGCACCGGTAATGCTGTGATTGTACTCCTGAACGATGAAGACAAATCCGTCCAGACTTTCAATTTTTGCCTTCCACGCAGCAAGTCCAGGCTCTTGTCCGGTTCCTTCACCAAAGAAAGGCAGTTTGTACTCCGTAATATCCACCACTTCGTACGCAGCATCTCCACGGCCGTCCGCAATTTGCTTGACCCATTGGCCAACCTGCGGGCTCACGCGTCCTTGCCGAGTGCTTCCCAGGATAATGCCGATCTTCAGCTGTTGGTTTGCCATCCTCATACCTCCAAGACATTAGGTTATTAACTTACTTTATGTTACTTAGGCATCGGAGCTTTTAGAATGGCTTCATAAAAATTAATGCTGCTCAGCTGAAAGTTATGATGAATGACACCATGAAAAAAAGCACAACCAGCACTTGTCTGGTCATGCCTTTTCCGTAATTTTGAGTTCTGCCTCACTCCATCGTCGTCAAATCCTTTTCCTCTACGACCTTCAGCTTGTATTTTTTGAAGCGCCGTGCGATATAGGCTTGCGTTACCCCGAGCCTCGCTGCTGCTTTTCTCGTGCTCTGCAGCTGTCTGTAGGTTTCCTCGATAATCTCCCTCTCGATTTGATTGAGGTATTCGGTCAAGGTCTGGTTGGCTGGCAAAGCATGCAGGGAAGATATTTGCCCCAGCTGTTCATTGCGAATTTTATCCGGAAGATCCCGCAGATCCATTTCCTTGTTTTCAACGGTAATGACTAAGCGCTCCAGCAGATTTTCCAATTCCCGAATATTCCCCGGCCAGTCGTAGTTGTAGAAAACATCGGTGAGGTTGCCAGACAAGGTATGGTCCTTCTGATATTTGTTATTGTATTTCTTCAAATAAAAGTCCAGCAGCGGGACGATGTCTTCCCTGCGTTCCCTAAGCGGTGGGATGTTGAGCGGCAGGATGTTGAGCCGGTAAAATAAATCGGCACGAAACTGTCCGGTTCTGGTCAGCTCTAGCAGGTTGGTATTGGTTGCGGCGATGATGCGGACATCCGCCTTCTGTACCTGAGAACCGCCGACGGGGATGTAGGTTTTGTTCTGCAAAAACTGAAGCAACTTTGACTGCAGATGCAAAGGCAGCTCGCTGATTTCATCCAGGAACAGCACACCGTTTTCTGCCGCTGCGATGAGACCTGTCTTGCCGTTTTGATTCGCACCGGTAAAGGCACCCTTTTTATAGCCAAACAGCTCCGACTCAATCAAGGCTTCGGGAATGGCGGCGCAGTTCAGGTGGACAAACGGCTTGTCGCTTCGATCACTGAGCTGGTGGATCTTCGCGGCAAATGCGCTTTTGCCGACCCCTGTTTCCCCGGTAATCAGGACGGTTGTGTCTACATCGGCGACTTTTTCCAGCCATTCGAGACTGGCTACATACGCTTTGCTTTTTCCGATGAAGGACTCTTCCCCGTTGTCCTTGTTTTTTTCCCAAATCAGCTGGCGGATCTGACTCTTGTAGCGCTGCAGCAGCTCTTCCGCCTTTTCCAGCTCCATGTTGGTATTCAATGTCTCGCTCAGCGTTCGGGCATGCGAAACGATGTATTCGATGTCGCCGTTTTCATCCGGGATAAAATCGCCCGACACGAGCAGCTTCTGATTGTTCTGGGTGACCTGCACCGTGTTGATGAAATGCTTGCTTTCCGTGACCAAACGGGCAATCGACGGATAGAAGAGGCCCCTTTTTTCCATTTCCAATACGTTCTGATTGACGAGATCGATGTCGGAAACCTCGAATAATCCCCGCTTCGCCGCATTATTGACCCACAGGACGTTTCCGTGTTTATCTAAAACCCAGAGAGCATCCCGAATCGAGTTCATGATATCGAGGAACAGTTTATTTCTTTCGTCGCGAAAAATAGCGGATTTCTCCATAAGCTCTCCCACTTTCTACGGGCGTTTGCACAAATATATCACAATATTTGAAACAAAGGTACAAATATGAGTCGAAATCGATTCGATTCACCCTGCTAGAAACAGAGGAAACGGGTGGAAAAGCGTCATTTTCGCGTTTTTTGAGTCGAATCCGATTCATTGAATTGATTAGTACAACACTCGCTCCCCCTCTCTTGCCTGAAAAGCCTGATTCTAGCAGGATTTTTGCTTTGGCACAGGGCTTGCTATAGAAGCTATACACGTTCATTTACAACCAGAGGGAGAGGATTACCGTTGCTTCATCTAATCAACAAGCACGTACGCGAAATCGAAATATCCGGGATTCGGAAAGTGGCCAATATCGTAGCGAACGACCCGAGCATCGTGAACTTTACAATCGGTCAGCCCGATTTTGCCACTCCGGAGCCCATCATTCAGGCGGGGATCCGGTCCCTACAGGAGAAAAAAACAGGGTATACGCACAATGCAGGGCTGCTTGATTTGCGTAAAGCGATCGCAAGCTTTGTGGACCGCAAATATGGGCTGCATTACGAGCCCGACGGCGAGATTCTCGTGACAGTTGGCGCGAGTGAAGCACTCGATATTGCCTTTCGCACCATTCTGGATGAAGGCAGTGAAGTTATTTTGCCAGCCCCGGTGTATCCAGCCTATGAACCGCTGATCAGGCTATGCGGTGCCGTACCTGTTTTTATCGATACCCGAGAGAGTGGCTTCAAGCTCAATGCGGAGATGATCCGCGCAAAATTAACGGACAAAACCCGCTGTGTCCTGCTTCCCTATCCGTCCAATCCATGCGGAGCGATTCTGAAAGAAGACGAGCTGCAGGACATTGCCTCTCTTTTACGCGAGAAGGATGTTTTCATTCTTTCAGATGAGATCTACAGTGAATTGACGTATGGAACTGCCCACCGATCGATTGCCTCCTTTCCCGGCATGAGGGAAAAAACCATCGTCATCAACGGTCTATCCAAATCCCATGCGATGACTGGCTGGAGAGTCGGCTTTATTCTCACCCCCAAATACCTTCTGGAGGAAATGATCAAAATCCATGTGTACAACACAGTGTGTGCGACCTCTGCCAGCCAGTATGCTTCCCTGGCGGCGCTCAAAACGGATTTGCCGGAAGCGGACAGGATGATCGAGGAATACCAAAAAAGAAGAGATTATGTCTACGACAGGGTCACTTCCATGGGGCTGCCGGTCGAGCGGCCAGATGGATCGTTCTATGCATTCCCTTCCATCGAGAAAACGGGAATGAGCTCGGAGGAATTTACCCACAAAATGATCCGGGAAGCAAAAGTTGCCGTCATTCCCGGCAGCGCTTTCTCCACCTATGGAGAAGGATATATCCGGATTTCCTATGCCAACTCGATGGACAACCTGAAAGAAGGCTTGGACCGAATGGAGCAATTTTTAGCAAAAATGAACGTATAAGAAAATCGGAGGTGCCTCGATGAAATGGTATAACTGGCTTGCCATCATCCCGTTCTTGGGATTTCTCGGCGGATTGGGATTCGCCAACCGTATGGAACCGTTTGTGCTGGGTCTTCCCTTTCTGCCATTTTGGATCGTGCTGTGGGTCGTCCTATCCTCGCTGATTCTTTCTGTGATTTATACATTCCACTACGCCAAGGATGAGGAGGAAAACCAATGAATGCATCTATTTTTGTCATTCTCGGCTTTCTATTGATCAGCATTTATTGGGCCGTTGGCGCCAGCAAAGGCCAGCAAAAGAGCATTGAGCAATGGGCCTTGGGCGGCAGGGGCATGGGAACCATCATTACGTTCTTCCTGCTCGCAGGAGAATTTTTCACCACGTTCTCCCTGACAGGGTTGATCGGTCTTGGGTACAACAGCGGTGTCTCCGCCATGTATTTCATGACCTATATTACGCTAGGCTGCGTGGTCGGATTTTGGCTCCTGCCCGCCATCCGCCGCTACGGCTCCAAGCACAATCTCATTTCTCAATCCGACTTCTATGCGAAAAAATACGACAGTCCCCTGCTCGGAAGATTGGTTACATTCGTTGGGGTCGTCTCCATGATTCCGCTGATGATCATTTCGTTAAAAGGCTTAGGCATTCTCGTATCTGTCGCTTCGTACGGTAGTATTAGCCCTACCATGGCGATCTGGATCGGCACCATTGCCGTTGTCATCTATACCATGCTGTCAGGCTTGCACGGTTCATCCCGGGTTGCGTTGATCAAGGACGTACTGACGTTTGGGATTCTGGTGTTCCTCGGCATCTATCTTCCCTACCACTATCACGGCGGGATCGCCTCCATGCTGCAAAGTGTCAGCTCGGTCAAACCCCAGCTTCTCACTTTGCCGGGAGCTGGCATGAGTGTGACCTGGTTTATCTCTACTGTTGTACTAAGCACCGTGGGCTTCTTCATGTGGCCGAATGCGTTTTTGTCTACCTTCTCTGCCAAAAGCGACAAGGCGCTCCGCAGAAACTCCATGATGCTGCCTCTGTATTCACTGATGCAGCTGTTCTCCATCATGGTCGCTTTTACGGCTGTGCTGAGCATTCCTGGATTAAAAGGGGCGGAGGGTGATCTGGGCTTGATCAAGCTTGCTTTGCAAACCTTCGATCCGTGGTTTGTCGGATTGATCGGCGCTGCCGGATTGCTAGGCGCCCTGGTGCCTTGCTCCGTTCTTTTGATCGCCTCCTCTTCGATGTTGACGAAAAACGTCTACGCGTCCTTTGCGCCAGCTTCCTCTGATCTGCAGCTTGCCAAGGTGGCAAAGGGGATTACACTGCTTCTAGCTCTTGTCGTCCTGTACTTTACGCTAAATGCCGGCAGCGCTCTCATCACGTTCTATTTGATGAGCTACAACTTCATCACGCAATTGGCACCCGCACTGTTTTTCAGCTTGTTGAAGAACAACTTCGTCACGCGGCAGGGGGCCATCTCCGGAATGGTTGTCGGCCTATTGCTGGCCATCTATGTAGGCATGACCAATATGACAACGGCTGCACTCTTTCCAGCCATGCCTTCGTTCATTCAAGACATCAACATCGGCCTGCTCATTCTCATCGTGAATCTTATTACGATGTTGATTGTCAGCTCGGTTACCAAGCCAAAGGACGTCGCGATTTGAGAGGAGAAGAAGATTTTAGGAGATCACAGCGAAATAGTAGAGGTCTCTACCGAAACAGTAACGGCACGAATCTTATTTGAGGGGAGCATCGCCTTTCGCGATCTTCCTCTACTACAAAGGAGGCAGGCTTACGATGGAAAAGAAAAATTGGGAGTTAGCCGTGCAGCTGCGTCATGAATTGCACCAGCATCCGGAGGTTTCGAATCACGAGGTATGGACCAAGCAGCATTTAATCGATTTTCTAAAAACGCACACCCGTCTGGAAATTGTGGATCGAGGAAGATGGTTTTATGCGATCTATCGCGCAGGGGAAGGAAAGCCAAACATCGCCTTCCGCGCCGATTTTGACGCGCTGCCGATGGAGGAAGGAATCGATCTCCCCCATGCATCCATGATTCCGGGAGTCTCTCACAAATGCGGACACGATGGCCACTCCGCTACGCTGGCCGGATTTGCTCTGGAGGTCGACCAAAAGGGGGCGGACAAAAACATCTACTTCCTTTTCCAGCACGCAGAAGAAACGGGTGACGGCGCTGCCGAATGCGCTGTATTTATCGAGGAACATCACATCGAAGAAATCTTTGCCTACCATAACATGAGTGGCATGCCGCACAACTCGGTGAACGTGATCGATGGCACCGCCCATTGTGCGTCCAAAGGAATGACGATCCATATGGAGGGCTCCCCTGCTCATGCCAGTCAACCCGAAACGGGGAAAAATCCTTCTTTTGCAATCGCCAAGGTGATCGATGCGATCCCCGAGCTCATCTCGCCCAAGAATAATGAGGGCTTGGTTCTCTGCACGGTTGTTCAGGTCCATATCGGGGAACGGGCATTCGGCATCGCGGCAAGCAAAGGCGACCTGCTCTTGACCATCCGAGCGCTCTACGAGGCAGAGCTGGATAAGCTGCAGCAAAACCTGGAGACCCTGGCTCAGGCGCAAGCCGAAATCTACGGTCTGAAGGTCAGCTTCTCTTACAACGACGTATTCCCGGAAACCGTCAATCACAAGGAAAGCTCCGACAAAATCAGAAGAGTCGTAAAGGAAAAAGGACTCACACTCGTGGAAATGAAAGAAGCCTTCCGCGGTTCGGAAGACTACGGACATTATACAAAGCTGACAAAAGGGGCCATGTGCTATATCGGAAACGGGGAAGATTATCCGCACGTCCATACGTACGAGTACGATTTCCGAGACGATATTATGGAGACGGCAGTAGAGGTTTTTAAAGGACTAGCTACCGTGTAGTTTCGTCTGTCTGTTACTACAATCTTTGTATATCCCCTGTCCACGGATGGGGGTTTTTTGCTGGAAAAGAATACATATATTTTCTCGTCCTTCGGGAAAGCTATTTCTAAATTATCTCAAATGGAGATTCTCATGGATAATCGTGAAATACGGGATCATCACCTCATCCGTCAATTCGAAAACAACGCTGACTTTAAAAGGGAGTATTCGGAGATGTGTGGTGTGGAGGTCCTCATCTGCTATTTAGACAGCTTAGTGGACACCGCCGCTTCCGTAGAGCTCAAAAAACTAATGAGAGAGCTGAACGTATCTCCTGACTCCTGGAAGCCACTGGATGCGAAGATCAATGTCGGGATCGATCAGCTGGAGAATGCCATTTTAACAGGGCATTTGGTCATTCTTCATGCAACGGGGAGCCTCGTGCTCAAACCCAAAATGCGGCAGCTGGAACGCTCGGTCACAAGTCCAGAAAGTGAAACCTCTATTCAAGGTTCTTCCGATGCGTTTACGGAGAGCGTCCTGTCCAACATCGGAATTCTGCGAAAGCATCTGCGGTCATCACGCCTACACATACAAGAGATGGACATGGGAGAAATATCGCGGCGAAAAATCGCTGTTTGCTATCTCCCGGGTACTCCAAGCGAGTCCATCGCCAAACGAATTCTCGCGTTATTATCCGCTCGAAAGAATCGGGAGATAAACAGCGTTCAGGATTTAGCAAAAGCTTTAGGACAACGTTATTGGAGTCCAGTACCTTTATTTTTCACATCGGAGCTGCCCGAAGATACTTCTACTCTCTTGTTGAAAGGACGAGTTGTTTTACTTCTGGATCAGCTGCCTTTCGCACTGGTCACTCCGACGATCATATCGGATTTATGGACCGTTGACTCCGACAAAAACATGTCGCAAAGCATTGTTGTGACGCTGTGTACCTTGCGAATCATCGGCATCCTCATTTCCTTGCTTGTCCCTGGATTGTACGTCGCGCTTGTCAGCGTCAATCCAGAGCTGTTTCGAATCGAAATGGCTTTATCCGTAGCCATGAGCAGAGAAGGCGTACCTTATCCCGCCATTATCGAAATGATATTGATGCTGATCGTCATCGAAATGATTGTATCCGCCAGCATTCGTCTCCCCAAAACAGTAGGTCCCACCATTACCATGGTAGGTGGGATTATCTTGGGTCAAGCCGCTGTTCAGGCGCAGATCGTGAGCAACCTGCTCCTGATTGTCCTGTCCGCGACCGTGATTTCCAATTATACCTTTGTCGGAACGCAGAACGCCCTGATGATTCGTCTGTTCAAATATTGCAACGTCCTGCTAGGATCGATATTTGGTGTTCTAGGAATCCTTGCAGGCTTAGTCGGCACTCTCTTTTATTTTGCCAGCATTACCTCATTTCAAGTTCCATTTTTAGGCTTTGGAATGAGAGCAGAAGGGACTGATGAGTAAAAAATGAGATTGTCGGTAGTTTTCATCGCGATTCATCTCAGTTTAATTTTTTACTTATACCCTAGTGATATGATAGGAGTCTCCCATTTTGGGCACTGGCTTTATATTATTACCGGCTTCTTGTTCGAGTTTCTGCTCCTGTTCCTTTACCTATCTGGCCTCTCTGCTTTTCCCAAAGAAGACATCATCAGTATCGTAAAAAAATGCGGTCTTTGGTGGGCTAGGCTGCTTTTGCTCCCTCTCCTCGCCTATTTTTTCATGAGCTTTGTCTTACTAAACCGCAGTCACGCCGAACTATTAACCATCATCTTCTTGCCGACAACACCGATCTGGGCCATACTGCTTCTCTTATTCATCATCCCCCTATTTGTTTCCATCCATGGCCATCGAACGATTCTGCGCGGCTCCTTTGCCTTGATGATCACCATCTTGCCGCTCATCTTATTCTCTTTGTTTTCTTGCTTTCAAAATATCAACATCCATTTCTTCTTTCCCATAGAACCCATGCCCACGTTTTGGTATGACGAGCATTTTTTAAATAGCTTGTTAGCTCATTCTCCCTTTTTAAGTTTAGGTATTTTCTCGAGATACTTGAGCTTTGCCGTCTCCAAGACACGGAAATACATCTACGCAGCGATGCTGTTTTTGCTTCCCTTTTACTTGCTCGCCGTCTATATCCCCATACTGACATTTGCTCCCGATACAGCCCAGAAGCTGCGCTATCCGATTCCGGTCGCACTGGATACCGTGAATGTGGAGTGGCTTTTTTTCGATCGGATCACTATGTTTTATGTGGTCTCAACTGTCTCATTCATTTATGTGTATACGTCCGTTTTGGTTTGGATCATGTCCACTCTCACTGTAAATTTATACACTTCCGTCTCCCGCACAAAAATATGCTGGGGGATTATTGGGATCGCTTATTTCATTTGTATTTTGGTGCCTGATTGGGAAACCATTGATTGGCTCATTTCCTTGGATACGCCCTTACGCTTGTACTGCCTTATCTTCATCCCGCTGCTCATTTATGGAATTGGCTTATATTACAGGAGGCGCGCTCTCACATGAAGCGATTTACATTGGTTTTCCTGAGCCTGCTCCTTGTTTTTCCACTCACAGGATGCTGGGACGCAAAATCGATTGATAAGCGCTTGCTTCCTGCCATCATGGGTGTGGAGCTTGACAAGGATAAAAAAACCTACATTGTGAGCCTGCGAATTCCCGATCCTCAAAGCAAGGATTTTCATACCGTACATGCCAAATCCAAAACGATAAGCGATGCCCTGGATCATATTCGCATGAATGAAGAGCGCAGTATCGATGTTTTGCATCTCACCCTCATCATCGTAAGTGAAGAGCTCGCGAAAAAAGGGATTGAGGAGTTAATTCAATATGCCATTCGATCGCGTGAGATTAAATCAAAAGCCCTTCTTGCCGTTGCCAAAGGAGACATCTACAAGTTACTGCAAAGCAGAAAGAATTTACGGAAAGAAAAAGGAATTGAAATGCTCGATTTATTTAGCCCCAATGCAGGCTGGACACCCAATGTTTCGCTGAACTACATATGGGAAGCTTACCGAGATATTCAAGCAAGCACGGTAGATATGGCTGTCCCTCTACTCAAGGAAGGCACAGAGACCCTTTTTGAAATGGAAGGCTCAGCCATCTTCCACAACGATAAGCAGGTCGGCACGATCTCAACAGACGAAACCTTTTTATATAATCTATTTCGGGATCGATTTACCAGCGGAATCGTCGAAATTACCCCCTCCGCTAGTCTTGAAATTGTCGATGCAAAAGTAAGTCATCGAACATCCTGGGTCTCGGATCGACCTAAAATATTCAGCACCTTACATCTGAAAGCGATTGTCGTGGAGGCGGACGAGAAAACCAGATTGAACACCAACATCTTGAAGCTGGAGCTGGAGAAGCTCCTGGAAGATCGCTTTCAAAAGCTTTTTGGCACAGCACGCAGTAAAAAGGCGGACATTTTCATGACGGGTGTCATTTTCCGCAGCAAGCTCGCACCCGATCAGGTTGATTTATGGGAAGACCAGCTGTATGAAAAGCTGATCATGGATTTAAAGACGGATGTCATTATTCGAAACACAGGGAATGTACGTTTAGGACAGTAAATAGCAAAGGACGGAAGACAAAAAAGCACCCTACCCGGGGTGCTAGCAAAGGAAACAGGCAACTTACGTATGGTTTCTTTCTGAAGCCAAAGCAATGGCCTTCGTTTCATGAACGGTGCCAAAGGGATGCTCAGGCGGTGCATAGATCGCGTACACTTTCAGCGGGGTATAACCCGTATTGATTACATTATGCCAAGTACCTGCTGGAATCATAATGGCATCGTCGTCACAGACGCTTTGTTCAAAATCTACTTGCTCTTTACGAGCCCCCATTTGCACAAGCCCTTGCCCTTCTTCAATGCGTATGAATTGATCCGTCTCGGGATGGACTTCTAAGCCGATGTCATCTCCAACATCGATACTCATGAGTGTGACCTGCAGATGCTTTCCGGTCCACAAAGCAGTGCGGTACGTATTATTTTGTAGAGTGGCCCGGTTTATATTCACGACTGCTGGCTGTGGCCCATAATCTCTTAATACAAGACTTCCGCTGTAAGAACTCTGGCTATAGCTCCCATAGGAATAGGGTGGACCCCAATGGTAGCTCCAGCTACTCGGGCTCCAGCTGCTGGGCATCAGATGATACCACGGGTAGTGATAATGGATAGGTCGATACATGTCTAAGCTCCTTTCTTCATACCTTGCACGTCTTTATCCTATGCATCTGCCTAGAAGAAGGTAAACGATTTGGGCACGAGTCCAGTAGCAAAAAAGACGGACCCGACATGTGTCAGATCCGCCTGAAAAGACTCTATGAATATCCATGCTCCCTATTTTGTCTGTGCCAATCCACTTTTCGGCTCGCCTAGCAGAGGCGTGGACAGAACGTAGATGCCGTGGTTGGAGAACGCCCACACCAGGTTGCGGTCCCATTCTACGAAAATGGAGTGGACGGGGTTGGAGTGCTCACTCGTTTCAAACCCGCTGCCATCGTTGCTCAAGTATTCCCCAGACATCTTTGGCACGAAGTAAGCACCGATTGTCGGTTTTTTCGGGTCTTTCAGATCAAAAATTTGCACGCCTGCATTGTAGAATGCATATGGCATCACCTGCTGGTTTGGTGTGCCTGGCTGGATCGCCGCATAACCGCTGCGCTTTGGACCGAAGCTGCCACGGCGTTGGCAGTAGTCTTTAAACGGCGCATTTTCTGGCGGAGTCGGTCTTGGCAGAACCGATGCAATCTTCGGATGGAGCGGATCGCGCACATCGATCGCGTAGATGTCTTTGTAAGGCTCATGGCAATCTTCTCCCAGCGGATAGCCGCTGTAGTACACCATGCCTGTCGTCTCGACCTTGGTCACGTCGATGTTGTCGCCTTCCGTACCGCTTACACTCATGGGCATGTCGATGTGGGAGACGGCTTTCATATTGGCTGGATCCGTAATGTCTACGACCCAGAAGCCAAAACCGCCCATAGCGGCATAGCCGTACTTTCCGCCCTCTTCCACCGATTTTGGAATGAACAGCGGCATTCTCGCTCCCATCCACGTCGTTTTGTTGCCTGCTCGTGGATTTTTGTTGTACTCTTTTTCCTCCCCTTTGCGCTGCCCTGGCACCCACCAGGTAGACAATCGCTTGGGTTTGGCCGGATCCGAAATATCAAAGGCCATTTGTCCTGCGGAGTACAAATAGCTCTTGTACTCGGTATTGGAGAAGCTATCGTCAGGCGCACCTGCAATAAACAAGTATTTGCCGCCATCGTACACAGGGACATCGAGTCCGCCCGAGCCTTGCTGAACTGCATCTGTTGCTTTTGCCTTTGGATCGAGCGCTGTTTCGGAGAGCAGCTTCCAATCGGTCCACAGCGGGCTCGTCACTTCATAGATGCGGAAGCCGCGAAGCATCTTGCGGTTTTTGATCGCCTCGATTTCTTCCGGATTCGTGTACTTGTTGGACAAAACACCATAACGCGGCACTTCGTAGACCTGTACGGCGATCATTTTCCCCAGTTCCTTGTTGTACTTCACATTGAACGGTCCAAATTGATGCTCGACTTTGGTATCAAACTCTTTGTAGGCGATGCGCTTCGTGTTTCGAGGATCGGTAATATCAAACACGTTGTACATGGTTGTTTCATAGTCGTACAAATAGCGGCGGCCTTGCCAGTCAAAGGTTGCCTGCCAGCTGTGGCCCCAGCCCGCTACGTACGGATAGAACGCTTCTACCTTCATGTTTTTGATGTACTGATTTTGATCCAGGTACGGCAGGCTTCCGTTGAAAGGCTGCGGTCCTTCGTTGTCCGGTGTCGCTTTTGGATGCGTAAAGGTACCCGTTTTTACATCGTACCCCCACGCTCCCGGTGCAGGTTCTTTCGGCTCTCCCGGCAGCAGCTTGTGCGCCTCCGTAGAATACGGTGCGGGTGCATCAGGGGCATTCACGTTCAGACCAGTACGCGGCGCCACGAATACGTCCTGCTGCTTGGCTGTCTCTGTACTTGCACTCACGTCGGACAGCGGAAATAATGCGCTTAGGGCCAGCGTGCTTGCGAGCAACGTCCCTACCAGTCGTTGTCTCTTCTCTTTTTTCATCGACTCGATCCCTCCAAACATTCGATTTCAAACCTATTTGTGCAGATAATCTGGTTGCTTATGAGGTGAGGTCTTTGTTGTTGCTGCTTTGCTTGGCTGAGGCTTCGTAGGCGGCTGGGTTTGCCTTTTTCCAGATGAAGTAGGCAATGGTGATCAGAAGAAGCAGAGGGAAGCCCATGGTCAGCGTGTCTTTAAACTCCGGCTGGAACCACGTGGAGAGAACCACAGCGGCCAAAAGGACTGCCCCGAAGATGGTCATGTACGGATAGCCGATCATGCGGACAGGAAGCCTGCGACCGCCCATCGCCTCCCATTTGCGGCGGAAAAACAGATGCGTGACGAATACCATAAACCAGGCGAACATCGCACCAAAGCTGGACAAGGAGATCATGACGACAAACGATTTGTCAGGAGCAACGATATTGATATAGGAAGCAATCGCGATCCCGATCGTCGACAATGCAAGCGCTTTCACCGGAACGCCCTTTTTACTCAGCTCCCCGAGTTTGGCAGGAGCGAAGCCTGCACGAGAGAGCGAGAAGACCATCCGTGTGGAGATGTACAGCTGGCTGTTCATAGCGGATAGGGCTGCTGTCAAAACGACGAAGTTCATGATGCCCGCTGCACCCGGAATGTTCATGATTTCAAAGACTTTGACGAACGGGCTTGCATCGCCGCCAGCGGATTTCCAAGGAACAACCATGAGCATCAGGGCAAGCGTGATGATGTAGAACAGGACCAACCGCACAACAGCGGATTTCAACGCCATCGGAACCGCTTTTTCCGGCTCTTTGGCTTCACCGGCACTGACTGCGATCATTTCAATACTCAAATAGCTGAACAGCGAGATGAAAATGGCAATCCACATGCCCCATAGACCGTTCGGGAAGAAACCACCGTTATTGGTGAAATTCTGAGCGCCGATCTCCGGATTGCTGCTTCCAAATACAACGAAGGCTCCAAATACGATAAACAGGATGATAGCGGCTACCTTGATCATGGAGAACCAGTACTCGACACTGCCGAACAGATTGACGCTAGTTGCATTGACATAGATCAGAACAGCGGAGAAAATCGCGATCCACACCAGTCCTGGCACATCGGGGAACCAATACTTCATGTAGACGGACATCGCCGATACTTCCGTCCCGATGGCACACACGAGGCTAAACCAGTACGCATACCGGACAGCAAAGCCAGCCCAGGGATTGATATAACGCTCTGCGTGGGCACCGAAAGAGCCCGTCGTCGGATGTGCGATGGTCATCTCCGCCAAGCAGCCCATGAGAAGCAGCGCAATTACAGCTCCGATCAAATAGCTGACAATGACGCTAGGGCCGGCGAAGCCGATGGCCATGCCGCTGCCGAGAAACAATCCCGTACCGATGGCTCCCCCGATGGCGATCATAGCGAGCTGACGCGTGGTTAACCCACGGTGCAGCCCTTTTTCCCTTTCCATAATGTCTTGAAAATCGTTTTTGCCTGACATCGCAATACCCCCTTTGAAATGGCGCTTAGGCGACGACCCCGCGCTTGTTTTCGAATTTTTCGTACGTCCTCGCAAGCATGATGGACTTTAGAATTTGCACGCTCTCCCAAACTTCCTCATACGTCGTGTAAAACGCTACAGGGGCCAGACGAAGGATGTTGGGGGCACGGAAATCCGGGATAATTCCTGCTTCCTTCAGTGCACGGGAAATGCGAACGGCCTCTTCATGCTCCAGGCTGACGTGGCCTCCACGGCGCTCATCCTCCACCGGGTTGGCTAGGGAAAATCCCATCCCTGCAAGCTCGCTCTCGATCAAATCCATCAGGTAGCGAGTCATCTTGAGCGACTTTTCCCGAAGCTTTTCTACAGTTACCTCCTGGAACATCTCCAGTGAACCGATCAGCGGTGCGACGCTAAAAATGTGTGGCGTTCCCGTCTGGTAGGCGCCCGCTGTTTCGCAGACGGTCAGGGTAAGCTCCATGTCAAACTGCTTATCTTTTTTGGAGCTGTACCATCCAGCCAAGCCTGGAAGTGTACCAAAATGCTTGCGATTGACGTAAATGCTGCCGACGCCGCCTGGCCCTGCATTGACGTATTTGTAGTTGCACCAGTAGGCAAAATCCACCTCCCACTTGCTGAATTCGTGCGGAATGGCTCCTACAGAGTGACATCCGTCAAAGCCGATCAGGATGCCTTTTTCATGCGCTGCCCTCGTCAATCTCTCGATGTCGAGCAGCTGACCGCTGCGGTAAAGTACGGTCGGCAGGACAATCAGTGCGACTTCCTCTGTCATCGCAGCGATGATATCCTCCTCCTCGATCATGCGCCCGTCTCTCGAGGAAACCAGGATCAAGTGCTCATCGGGATTGAGACCTTTTAGCCTGATTTGGCTTTGCAGGGCGTAAATATCTGTAGGAAAGTCCAGATCGGTGGCAATGATCTTGGTCTTTTTCCCTTCCGGCCGATAAAAGGTAGCTGCCACTTGATGCAGATTGATCGTCGTCGAACCTGTCACGATCACTTCCTCCGGGTCCGCACCTACGAGTGGCGCGCTCATTTGCCCCAGCTTCTCCGACAGGAAGAACCATGGATGCTTCCCTTTCGTCCATCCTTCGATACCTAGCTGCTTCCAGGAATCAACCAGGTCTTGCAGCGTCTGCTCTGCACGTTTGGACATTAAGCCGAGAGAATTGCCATCCATATAAATGCTAGGCAGCAAATAAAATTCGTCGCGGTAGCTGGCAAGCGGATCGTTTGCGTCCAGCTGCTGCGCGTAGTCTCTGGTGAGAGGAATAGGCGTTGTTGACATGGTTTGTTACCTCCTTGCATCCTTTGTGCGTCTTTTGCTAGATTTCATTTCTACTCGATTGGCAGCCGAAGGAGACACTTCCCATGCCATCCACGCTGACCTGGATGACATCTCCCGGCTGGAACAACACTGCTTCAGTGAGAGCTCCACTCAAAATGATCTGCCCTTTTTTCAAGCCGCTTCCTTGTTCGCCAAGCTTGTTGACTGCCCATGCCACTGACGCCGCGGGATGCCCGAGTACAGCCGCTCCCGAGCCCGTGGTTTGAATGACGCCGTTTATGGTCATGACCACTCCAGCGAGAGCCAAATCGAGTGACCCTGGAGCCACCCACCGGCTCCCGACCACGAAGGCTGCCGAGGAGCAGTTGTCTGCTACGACATCCGGCAAGGTAAAGCGGAAGTTTTCGTAACGGCTGTCGATGATTTCGATAGCAGGTGCGACATAGCGAGTAGCCCGCAATACGTCTTTTGCCGTGACATTCGTTCCCTGAAGATCCTCGCCCATCAGAAAAGCGATTTCCGGCTCTGCCTTTGGGTGAATAAAACGTTCGTGGGCAATCGTTTCCCATTCCGTCGCCAGCATCCCATCGGTCAAATACCCGTAGATGGCCTCGTGCACGCCCATCATTTGCTGCTTGGCCCTGCTGGTCAGCCCCAGCTTCAATCCGATGCAGCGCTCCCCTGCCTGTTCTTTTTTGGCGATCAGCTGCCTTTGAATCTCGTACGCATCCTCGATTGTCATATCCGGGTAGCGCTGCGTTATTTTCTCGATTTCGCGGCGATCCCGCTCAGCTGCGAGCAGCCATTCTACCAGGTCTTGCTTTGTTTCCGTTGTCATCGCCACCTGTCACACCCCCGCTCTTTGGATCTGCGCCCATTCTTGCGCGACATCGATGATCAAATCTTCCTGCCCGCCGACTGCCTTGCGACGACCTACCTCGAGAAGAATGTCACGCGGATCGATGCCAAAGCGTTTTCCGGCGCGCTCGGCATGCAGCAGAAAGCTCGAGTACACCCCGGCATAGCCCAAAACCAGACTACCTTTGTTGATTTCCTGTGCGTGCGGCAGGATCGGTCCGACGATGTCCTCCGCGAGATCCATCATTTTGTACAGATCGATTCCCACTTCGATACCCAGCCGCTGCAGCACGGCGATTAATACCTCTGTCTGTGCATTGCCTGCGCCCGCTCCCAGACAACGTACGCTGCCATCTATTCGCGTCGCACCTTCCTCGATGGCGACAAGCGTATTGGCGATGGCGAGGGACAAGTTGTTATGTGCGTGAAATCCGATTTCAATATCGAGAGAATCGCGCAAAGCACGTATTCGCTCACGAACCCCCTCTGGCAAAAGCGCACCAGCGGAATCCGTCACATAGACCGCCTGTGCCCCGTAGCTCTCCATCCGCTTCGCCTGCTCCACCAGCTTGTCGACCGGGGCCGAGTGAGCCATCATCAAAAACCCGCAGGCTTCCATCCCCAGCTCTCTCGCCAAATGAATGTGCTGCGCAGATACATCTGCCTCCGTCACATGCGTCGCTACCCGCACGAGGCTGGCCCCCAGCTTGTTTGCCTGCTTCAGCTCGTGGACCGTACCTACTCCCGGAATGAGGAGAACCGCGACCTTCGCCTGCTTGCAGGCAGCGACGGCCGCTTCGATCAATGCCATTTCGTTGACCAGCGAACGCCCGTACTGAATCGTCGATCCACCCAGACCATCCCCGTGGCTGACTTCGATATAGTGAACGCCCGCTTCATCGAGCCCTTGGGCGATTTTTTGCACCTGCTCTACCGTGAACTGATGGGCCACAACATGGCTGCCATCCCGCAAGCAGACCTCTGTCACTTTGATCGGTTTATCGCTTCTCCGTTCCAAGGCGCACTCCCCTCCCCGCCAAAAGATGACGCGCGATTTCTTCCCCAACGCGTACGGCCGCTGCCGTCATGATGTCCAGGTTGCCAGCATAGGGCGGGAAATAATCGCCGGCTCCCTCCACCTCGAGAAAAACGGTTACCCGCTTTTCCTCGAACAGGGGCTCCTGCTTCAAACGATATCCCGGAACGTACCTGCGAACCTGCTCCACCATCTCATAAATGGATGCACGGATCGCCGCTTCGTCCATGCTTTTCACCTCGCAATAGACGGTATCTCTCATCAGAATGGGTGGCTCTGCGGGATTCAGGATGATCAGGGCTTTTCCTTGATCGGCTCCCCCCACCAGCTCCAGGCCGCGGCGAGTCGTCAACGTAAACTCATCGATATTGGCACGTGTCCCTGGTCCTGCACTTTTACTGGCAATCGTCGTCACAATCTCTGCATAGCTCACGTTCGCTACCCGATTGATTGCATGTACGATCGGGATGGTCGCCTGCCCCCCGCACGTGATGAGGTTGACGTTTGCTACCGCTTGCTCGATCTGTTCATTTAGATTGACGGCCGGACATACAAACGGACCTCGTGCAGCTGGTGTCAAATCAATCGCGACTACGCCTAGCTCCTGCAGGATTTTGGCGTGCCGCACATGGGCTTTGGCTGAGGTGGCGTCAAAGACGATCTCTGCCAGCCCCGGATTTTCGGCCATAGCCTCTATCCCGTTTGAAAAGACCGGATACCCTCTCTCCCTCGCCCTCTGCAAGCCGTCGGACTCAGGATCAATCCCGATTACTGCTGCGATTTCGATCTGTTCGCTTCGCTCCAGCTTATACATCAGGTCTGTTCCGATGTTGCCTGATCCCAGGATGGCTGCCTTCACTTTGCTCATAGGAAATCTCCTCTCTACAGAAACGTCACGGAAACAGAGCCCAACGCACCGAATCTGGCTGTCACTCGATCACCCGAGCATACTGCTACTGCGCCACTCAGTGCACCCGGCAAAATCAGCTCTCCTGCCTTCAAGCTGATGCCAAACGCATGCAGCTTGTTCGCAAGCCACGCCACCGCATGGGCGGGATGACCGATAGCGGCAGCACCTGCCCCTGTTCCGACTTCCTCGTCATTTTTGTAGAGCGCCATGCCGACAGTACGCAAATCAAGTCCATCCAGCCGAGTATGCTGATCGCCCACCACGACTCGTGCGGAGGACCCGTTATCTGCCACCGTATCGACCAGCTTGATTTTCCAGTCTGCGATGCGGCTATCGATGATTTCCAGAGTGGGGACGACGTACTCTGTCGCCATCAGTACATCGAGGTAATTGATATTCGGGCCAACCAGATCAGCTCCCAGGACAAACCCGATTTCTGCCTCTACTTTCGGGAGAAGCAGCCCGTTTGTTTGAACGGACCCGTTATTGGCTACGGCCATATCGTCGAGCAGATGCCCGTAGTCCGGCTCGCAGACCCCCAGCATTTGCTGCATCGCTTTACTGGTCAGCCCTACCTTTTTCCCGATGACTGTTCTGCCTGCAGCCAGCTTGGACTCCATGATTTTCAGCTGGATTTGATAGGCGTCCGTATCTGTCAGCTCCGAATAGCGCTCCGTGATGGGCGCTACCGGCTGGCAGGATTTCTCCGCCGTGAGCAGCTCATCGGCTAACTGATTGATGATGTGTTCCATCTGTTGTCCGTTCCCTCCTTGCTTACAGCTTCATCGTGATCGTCTTGGCTTCCGTGTAGAAATCGAAGCTGTGACGACCGCCTTCCCTTCCAATTCCACTCGCTTTCGAGCCGCCAAATGGCGTACGCAAATCGCGAACGTACCAGCAATTGATCCACAGCAGTCCGGAATTGACGCTCGCTGCCACCCGATGGGCACGGCGCAGATCGTTCGTCCAGACCACGCCAGCCAAACCGTAAATGGAGTCGTTTGCGATGCGAATCGCGTCTTCTTCCGTCTTGAACGGGATCACCACCAGCACGGGCCCGAAAATCTCCTCCTGGGCGACTCTCATTTTGTTTTCGACGTCGTAGAGCACGGTCGGTTCGTAGTAGTTGCCTTTCGCTAGGCCCGCTACCCGTTTGCCTCCGCAAGCCAGCTTCGCCCCTTCCGCCAATCCGATCTGGACGTACTCCTCGACCGTTTCCAGATGGCTTTTCGATACAAGTGCTCCCATGTCTGTGTCCACATCGAGTGGATCGCCCACCTTGATCTGCTTAACCGCAGCTGCGAACTTGCCCAGGAACTGTTCGTAGACCGACTCCTGTACCAGAAGCCTCGAGCCTGCCAGACAAATCTCGCCCTGGTTGCGGAAAATGGCTTCCAGTGATCCTTTTACCGCTTCATCCAAATCCGCGTCTTCAAAGACGATGTTGGCTGACTTGCCTCCCAGCTCCAGCGATACGGGAATGAGCTGCTCAGCGGCATTTTTCATGATTGTCTTGCCCGTCGTCGTTTCCCCTACAAACGAGATTCTGCGCACATGCGGGTGAGTGGTCATGGCTGTACCTACTGTCCCCCCAGGCCCCGTCAAAATATTCAGAACTCCAGGTGGCAGACCTGCCTCGTTGGCAATCTCCCCAAGCATGAGGGCGCTGAGCGGTGTGTAGGAAGCTGGCTTTACCACAACCGTATTGCCTGCGGCCAATGCGGCAGACGCTTTCCAGGTCATTTGCATAAAGGGCAGATTCCACGGGATAATCAGGCTCGTCACCCCTGCCGGCGCGTATTTGGCATAGGACATGTAGCTGTGTTTATCGTAGTGCTCGTGGTGGACGTACTTGGCCATTTCTGCAAAGAAGCGCAGGTTTTGTGCAGCGCGCGGGATATCAAAGCCCAGGCTTTCCTTGATCGGCTTGCCTACATCCATCGTTTCGACTGTGGCTAGTTCCTGCACGCGGTCCATAATCAGATCAGACATCCGGCACAAAATGTCGGAGCGCTCCTCTACGGACTTCTTGCTCCATACGCCGCTCTCAAAAGCAGCCTGTGCGATCTCGATCGTGCGGTTTGTATCTCTCTCATCTGCGCACGCGACCGTCGCCAGCTTTTCGTTGGTAGCGGGGTTGATCGAATCAAACGTCTTGCCCGAGTTTGCGTCCACGTACTCCCCATTGATAAACAGTTTGGCGTCTCTTATTTGAATGCCGTTCATAATAACCCCCCTGCCTACTCCTCGATCTCCACTATCATCTCTATCTCTATAGCCGTATTGTTGGGAAGCTGCGCCATCCCGACTGCCGATCGCCCGTGCTTTCCCTTTTCTCCAAAGACCTGCACCAGCAAGTCAGAGGCACCGTTCATCACTTTGGGCTGTTCGGTAAATTCTTCTGTAGAATTGACGAAGCCCAATATTTTCACCACTCGCTTTACTTTGCCGAGCTCCCCTAGTTCTGCTTTTACCGCGCTCAAGAGGTTCAGCATCGACTGTCGGGCAGCGAGATAGCCTTCCTCTACCGTCAGATCGCGTCCCAGCTTCCCTCTGTATTGATCTACTCCCTGTCCCGCTGTAAACAGGAGATTGCCTGCGCGCACACTGGCGACGTAGTTCCCAACCGCCGTACGCAGCTGCGGCAATTCCAGATTCAGCTCCTGCAGCCTTTGTTCCGGAGTCACTGTTCCTTCTGCCATTTGTCTGTGCTCCTCTCAACGTGTCGCCTTCAGAAATTCAAGTGCGTTTGCGCCGAGCATCGCCTGCTTCTGTTCCTCGGTCAATGCAGCTGTCGCGCGAATGACTTTGCCTGGCGGGATTTCTTGCAGCAAAAACGGATAGTCGGTCCCCATCACAATCTTGTCGTGCCCGAACCGCTCTACCAGCAGCATGAGGTTCAACGGATCATAGTTAAGAGAGTCAAAATAGAAGTTTTTCGCGTAGTAGCTCGGAGGCTGCTCAGTGACACGAAGATGCGGCCACACGCTCCAGCCTTGATCCAGCCGAGGCAAGATGTACGGGAACGAGCCTCCCCCATGCGCAAAGCAAATCTTCAATCCCGGAAACTTCTCCATCACCCCGCCACTTGTCAGGCTGGCAGCAGCAAGTGCCGTTTCGCTCGGCATTCCCACGGTGTACATGAAGTTGTGACGCGGCATTCTCTCGCGCCCCAGCGTCTCCCACGGATGGACAAATAGCGGAACCTCCCACTTCTCGCACATCTCAAAAAACGGCAGGAGGTCTGGAGCGTCCAGATTTTGTCCATTCACATTTGTCCCGATCTCTATGCCTGTAAGCCCAAGCTCGTGGATGCAGCGGTCCATCTCGCGGATCGATGACTCCACATCCTGCAAAGGAACCGTTCCGAGGCCGATGAAGCGGTCTGGGTATGTACGGACCGTATCTGCGATAAAGTCATTTTGCAGTCGAGCCATCGCTTCCGCTGCTTCAGCAGGCGCCCAGTACGAGAAGGTCACTGGAATGGGTGACAAGACTTGCCGATCCACTCCATCTCGCGCCATGTCCTCGATTCGTCTTTTCGGGTCCCAGCATTGGTCTGTGATTTCCCGAAACAGCTTGCCGCCTACCATGATGTTTGCCCCGCACGAGCAGGTGCGCTCCATAACAGGCCAGCGATCTCCACCAAATCTCTGCGCGAAGTCAGGCAAGTCTTCCGGGATGATATGAGTATGAAAATCTACTCGCACTTCCACTCCTCCACTTCCTCCGACATCACATGGCCGCAATTTTTGCATGTCCGGATTTCTTCGTTTGCGTTGAAGCTGTGGATCGCTCCTTTGACCTCTGTTTCAATATCGTTTAGCTGAACGGTCACCCGGTGCATCTCATGGTTGCATGCGTCGCAAAACCAGAGGAAATCCTCCAGCTCACCCTGCTCCCTTTTGCGCTCGATCACAAGACCATACGTATCAGCGACGCGATGTGGAGAGTGCGGTACCATGGCCGGGAGCATGAAAACGTCTCCCTCTTTTACCGTTACGACCTCTCGCTTGCCTTCCTCCGTGATGCACTCCACGTAACAGTCACCTTTGATCTGGTAGAAAAACTCATCGGAGGGATCCACATGAAAATCACGTCTTCTGTTCGGCCCGCCCAAGATCATGGCAATAAATTCGGAATCCTCCCAGATGACCTTGTTGTTTACTGGTGGTTTTAGCAAATCCTTATTTTCGTCGATCCATTTTGTCAAATTGAATGCAGTCAGGCTTCTTGCCTTCATCTCGTATCACCCTTTTCAATTTTCTGTATTTTCTCGTAATTAGGATTATAGTGGGATTCCGACGTTGTGTCTATATTATTTTCGACTTGTTGTCGTAAATATTTTTTCTTACTTAACAAAGGATTTTTCATAAGCTACTGTCGTTTATGCTAGATGAAAAAAGTTATGTTATAGACGTAATGTCGAATTTATTTCGTGTAATCTCACGAGCATTTCCTCTCAGAATCGTGCCTTAGAAATCGAAACCTCGCCAAGCCATTTCGCGGAGTCTTATCTACAAAAAAACTCCCACTATGGGGAGCTACGACCTGGAAAAACTACCTGTAAATGGCGTCTACGTACATCGTTGTGAGTGTGTGCGCAATTTCTTCGAGCGAAACGGTGCTTTTCTGAAACACAATCTCCCACTGGTACATCTCGTTGGAAAAAAACCACGCGCGCGCTGCCACTTCGGCTTTTAAATCCGTACGTGCCAGCCCTTTCGCCTGGGAATACGTAATATCCTTGGTGATGCTTTGAATAAACCGCTGACGAATTTCCTCCCATTTTTCATTTACCGTTTGGGAGAGCCCGATGGCTTCGGAAAAGACCTTCATGATCTCTCTTTCCGTGTCGGCGATTTTTAAAAATTCGAACACCTGACTCAGAATGATTTCCTTTGCCTCTTCCTTTGAGGTAGGGAAAAAAGGCGTATGGGCGATATCGAAAAACTTGTTCATCACATCTTCCATCAAGATGATGAGCAGATCGTCTTTTCCCTTAAAATGACCGTAGGCGGTGCCGTAACCCGTTTTGGCATGCTCGATGATTTGCTTGATCGTTGTCTGTTGAAAGCCTTCCCGTAAAAAAACGTGATGCGCCGCGTTGATGATTTTGTTTCGCGTTTTCATCGAGCGCAAATGTCTTCCGTCCTCGATGTTGTTCTGTTGTCTCATGTCATTTCCCACCTACCACCTGCAAGGCATTTTTTATCGGATCCCACTCGTTTTCTCAGATTCATATTACCACACTCGTTTGCCAACCGGTAAAGCCGTCCTTTTCCCCATTAGAACGCTGCAGCCATAAAAGGTCAAGAAGTTTAATCAAATGAAAAACACCCGAAGGATCGTCTCTCGCAATCGTTCGGGTCTGTGCAGACAATTTTTACGTCGAATTTCTCTCTACCAAAACCGGCAGCAGTACCTGCTCTTCTTTCTCCCATACTTTTCCCTGGTTGACGATCCGCTCGTGCAGCATTTCAAATGCGTACCTGCCCATTCGATTACTGGAGCTGGAAACGGTCGTGATCTCCAGCAGCTCTCCGATCGGTTGATCATCACAGCCGATGATCGCGATGTCTTGGGGTATGTTCAGGCCCAGCCTGCTCGCCTCTTTATACAGCCCAGCTGCGATGTGATTACAGGAGACGATCATCGCGGTCGGCCGATTCTCCAGCTGCATGAGCTTGCTGGCTACCTCCATCCCGTCTTGGATCGTCACGCAATCCTCAAAGGCCCACTCAGGGGCTGGAGTCATGCCAACCGAGCGCAGCTTTTCCTCATACGCACGCTTGCGATGCTGGCTGTTGAAGCTGTTTTTTCGTCCCAGGCAGTACCCGATCCGGCGATGCCCCTTCTGGATCAGATACTCCATTCCGATGAGAAACGTCTGGTAGTGGTCGATATGCACGCTCGAGACTGTCGTCGTATCATTGGCTTCGCAGGTAATGATCGGCCCGTATTCCGCATACTCCGTGAGCGTATCGCAGGAATTGGCCCGGGAAAACATGATCAAGCCGTCGATTTTTTTGTTGGCCAGCAGCTGCAAAATGCTGCGCTCATGTTCAAGACTGTTGTTCGTTTGGCATACCATCAGCTTGTAATCGTGATGGGCTGCTTCCGCCGCGATTCCCTCGAGAATGGTACTGTAATACTGGTTGTTCACCATCGGGAGCGTCACGCCAAGCACCTTCGTTTTTCCCGTCGAGAGGTGAACCGCGTTACTGTTTTGTACGTAATTGTGCTCCTCGATAATCTGGAGGACTTTTGCTCGTTTTTGTTCGTTTACGTATTTGTGGTTGTTTAGTACACGTGAAACCGTAGAAACCGAAACACCGGCCAATTTCGCAATTTCTTTTATATTAGGCACTCGGATAACCCCTCTAAATGATCTTTCATCAAGTTTTATCACCATCAAAGCATATTCTGCTTGCTCTGAAAAGCGTTTCACATCGTATGCTCGCCTTATGTAGAAGGAAAGGAGTCTTAGATTGTGATTCGCTTAAAATTTGAATACGTTTTGTTTCTAGTCGGCTTGCTGGTTTTGGCGCTCGGTATCAACATGATGACGACCATTACCTCCTTTGGCCTGAGCCCTTACGATTCGCTCTTTATTGCCCTCTTTCAAAACTTCGGGATCTCCATCGGCTTCTGGATGTTTGCCATTAACTTTACCTTTGTTTGCATCGTCTTTTTCATGGATCGCAGCTATATTACGGTGGGGTCCCTTTTGGTGATGATTTTGATTTCTGTCTTTGTCGATCTGATCGGGTCGATCGATACGCTCATGGACGGCATCCGCACGTTGCCGCCGCTTCTGACGATGGCGCTCGGGAACATCTGCATCGGCAGCGGTATTGGGCTGTATGTATGTACACAGGTGTGTACTGCTCCACAGGAATCCTTTGTGCTCGTCATGTCGAACCGATTGAAATGGACATTTCGACGGACGGAAATTTTGCTGGCTTGCCTGTTTTTGAGCGCTAGCTTTCTGTTAGATGGTCCGATTTATTATGGAACGATCGTCCTATCCTTTACCACAGGGTACATTATTCAAGCAGCCATCAATGTCGGGAATAAGCTGCTTCAGCGGGTAAATGGCGTAAAGGAAGCGCAGGCAGCGTAAAGGCTGGACAGGAATTCTAAAAACAACGGAAAAGAGCCCAAGCGATTGAAATAGAGATCGCTTGGGCTCTTTGTGTACGTTTTCCTATCCAACTGGATTTTCTCGCTAAATTTTGTACATAGCCAAAGCAATTAGACTCCCTCTACTTTTGCAATTCCTATTACTTTACTTCTTGTTTCAATCGGATCATGGTGTACAACAAATGCCTTCGAAAAACGATTCATATACGATTGTTCATGTGACTTTGGAGTCAAAACGATCATTTTCCTTCCCAGTTCATGAACGTACAAATCAAAAACCTTTGATTTTCGATTTTCGTCAAGCGCACTGTCAAATTCATCGAGAACAATGAATCCCGGAGCTGTTTGGATATTTTGCAGCAGCGCTAGAGCAAATAAAAGGGAGCTGAGCGATTCTTCTCCTCCCGATACTCCTTTTCCTACTTTCCCGCCACGTGCTTTGATGCTGACATCCTCCATAGATCCGCGATGCCCTTCCTTCCGAACCTTTATATAAAGTTTGAAATGGACACGCTTTTTATGGTCCTCATAAGATTCCCAGTTGATGTCCCCTTCAAATTGGAAATGGCCCAAGTACGTCTTGAAGCGCTGCTGGATTTCCAAAACACGCATGTTTATCGTCGTTTCCATTTTATCGCGGAGTTGTTCGGCTCGTTCCTTGTCTTGTTCAAGCAATATGCTCGTCCGCTTGAATTCGCTGTCCAGTCGATCAAATTCGTTTTTGGCTGTCTCATAATTTGCAGGTGCTGCCGGATCGATACCGTCTTCCATCCTGGCTTGATTCCAGATTACCTTTCCTCTTTCTCGGTCATTTTGCCATTGCTGAAAGGATCCCACCCTTCCCTCGGAGTTATCCGTTAATACCAGGGAATACACATCCGGCATCAATTCCTTCATATCGGTTACTTCTTTGATGATTTGAACAAGCTCTCCTTCCGCCAGCTCTTTTTCATGCTCGCAGTTTACCTTTTGCTTCTTTCTCGAGCGTAGTCCCATGTCGATACTTTCCAGATCGTCGGACATTTTTCTGATTTTACGTTCGGTCTGTTTGAGCTTCGTGTCTAAAAGCTCGATTTCTTGCTCCAGCTTTGCAGACTTGTCATTTTCCTTCTTCTTTTGTTCCCTTTTCGCATCCGCTTGCTTGTCGAGTTCGTTTCGTTCCTCGTATTTATCTTTCAACTTCCCGAGTTCCTTGTAGAACTGTTCTTCTTCGAGTAATTGCTCCTCCAAAACGCCATGCTTGTACTGAAGGCGCGTGTAAACTCCTATCTCTGATTCCAACCGCTCTATTTCCTGCCTGAGTGTCTCTTCGTTGCTTAGTTCCTCCTTCCATTTCTTCCTCCATGCAGTCCGCTCATACTGCTTTGTCATGAAGGCTTCCGATTCCCTGACTTGATGGACAATGCTATTTAGCTCCTGCAAAGTCCTCGTATCAGCCAGAATCTGCTCCTCCAACCATGACAGCTTCTGTGAAAGCTGTCCGATCATCCTGTGTACTTCCTGTTTTCGGACATACAAAGCTTTTGCGCTCAGGATGAACCTTTCCTTTTCTTGCGGCCCTCGCATCCCTAACGAATCGATCAAGATCCCGTTTTGAATGGAAATCCTTTCACCCTTGAAACATTGCTCAACCCACCAGAGCGCTTTGATTGCATGCGGAATCTCTTCCTCCGTCAGACCTTCCCTGACCCGAATGCGAAGATCAGGAAGCTCCGTAACAGAACGGTCCGGCACAAGCTTCATCAAAGGCACATGGTACAGATCATTGGGCGGATTCACATCGACTCCGTTGAAAAACACCGTGTACTTGATCGCCTGAAGCAGTTGCTCGTCTTGCAGTTTTGCTGTTTCGGTCATTTCAATGAGCTCACGCAAAGGGTATGCCTTCACTTGTCTTGACCGAAACCATTTCATTGATTCCGCTTGACGGGCAGACAAATCGCGGCCTTCTTCAAGTAGCACCTGTTCCTCTTTTAGCTGACGCAATTCTTGGGACATGCTCCTTTTGCTCTCTTTATTCTCGTCGATCGTTTGTTCAAGAGCATCCATTCGTGCCTGGACCATATGGCTGCTTTTATACTCCCGAAGCCTTTCCTGATGCATAGCTTCCTGCTTCTCGGCAGACATCACTTTTTCTTTCAGTTCCGCAATTTGTTCTACTGTTTTCCGCCAGGTCTGCTTTTTCTCTTCTATCGCAGTCTTTACGTGATCATAAGCCTTGTTCGTTTCCTCTTTTTCTAACCTTAGCTTTTGCAGGGCAGCTTTGACTTCTTCTTCTGATCTCGTAATTTTGCTCTTGCGTTCGGTAATATCCCTCAGCTCTTTATCCAGCTCTGTCATTCGCTCCAGAATCGAACGGAGTTCCGTCTCGACATGGTCAATATTTTTTCTCGTCTCTTCCATCCATTCTTCTTTTGACACAATCTCTTGGTTGATAGCATTCATACTTTCTGCGGCACTTTCTTTTTGACTTATCTTTAATGCTTGTTCTTCGCCCATTTCTTCCATTTCTGCTTCCAACTGCTGCACAATAGCAAGCAACCTATCCTTCTCCCTGTAAAAATGGCGCTCTAACCGCAGCAACGACCGAATATACAGCTCTCCTCCTTCGCGCAGCCTATTTTGATTGTCCACATACCGGTCGAGAGCCACTTTTTTCATCGACAGCTCTTGTTTCATTCTCTTTACATTCAATTCAGAAGACCCCAGCGTTTCCTCCGTCTCCTTCAGTTTTTCCATGCTCTCTTCCCAGTCTCGTTGAACCTTGTCAATCCCATGCATTTCACTAAAAATACGAAAGCGTTCCTCCGGGTGCATAACCGCGAATTGATTGACCTCCTGCTGATACCAAATCAAGTAGAATAAATCCGGGTCTATTTTGTATTTATACTGCAGGTCTTTTTTGTAAGCCGTAAAATTGTAATAGCGATCCCCTGACGTGTACGAAACCGTTTCTTCCCATTGATCGATATGATCTCCTTTTGAAATCAAAAATTCCTTTTTAACAGGCTGACCCGGTTCTTGGACCATGTAAAGAGTAAATTCGATAAAGGAGGGAGCATCAATCTTCATCAAGCCATCGTTTTTAAAGAGAAAGGTTATTTTCGCTCTCCATGTTTCATTAGCCTGCAAATTGCGGGATCTCAGTCCCTCTGCATCTACTTTAGATGAATACAGGACCGCTCCCATGCAAAAGGAAATGGTGGATTTCCCTGCTCCATTCGGCCCTGTAATTAATATGTGACTATCAAAACCGGATAAATCCAGCGGGGTTGGCGGGTAATCTCTTACCCCAGAAAAAGTAAGCCTCCACGGAATCATTCCTGTTCTCCTTTCGGGTAAAGATTATAGCGCCGGAAAAACTTTAAAACTTCTTCTTTGTTCAGCTGGTGCGATTGGCTGAACTCGACTGTACGACGCAAAAAGGAATCAGAGAATAGGTTCGCCCCTATAGCCGTAAGCTGGTATGCCTTTTCCTGAGAATTGGTGTCGTACTCTTCAATTGCCCCGATCTTTTTCAATGGATCAATGTTCAATAAGATTCGCTGGTTCGCTTTGGTAGTTTCATGCCCCAAAGCGTTCAACAGCTGATCAAACAAAGTAAACTCATGCTGCAATACTTCCTGTTGATAAAACATGTAGAGGAGAATCGCCAAGCTTTCTTTTGTCAACGTGTTGCGAGCCGCTCGTGCTGGTACCCGCATTAACGCAACAACTTGATCGCGCTTCTCGTCATAAATCACTCGAAAATACCGACTAACCGCTTGGTTAAGTCTGGTTAAAAAGGAGTGAAATTTTTCCCCGTCATCTTGGATTTGCAGCTGCTTTTCCACTTCTTTTCGAGAAATACCAAAATTTCCGGATCGAATGGAGGCAGAGGAAGAGAAGAGGATGTTCATAAAGGTTAGCTCTTCAGCCTCTGTTAGAACGCCTTTTATTGACTGCATGACATTTAGTGGATTTACATTGATTTCAGCTCTTACTTCGCTTTCGGATGATATTGGCTCGATCTTCATGATTCATCCACTCCCATTTTCTTTCATACTCACGTAATCCTGTCTCTTCTGTTTTGGTGATTGTCATTTTTTTATTACCGACTAATGCAGAAATCGCAGTAAGAGCATTCACAGCATCGCTCCACTCGTCGGTCGTTGCTTCTATAACCACCTGTTCAATCAGTGCTTCTTCATGATTGGCCATATAAGACTCGATCTGCTCCGTTTCGATCATGGCTTTTGTGAGCATCCATTTCGAATCTCCCAGCAAAGCCTCCATCTCATGAATGGATATTTCTTCCACAAGAAATATCAACTCCTCTTCGACTTCGACCAGTGGTTCCACATAGGGCTCGTATGTCTCTAAATAGGAGACCGCTTCCTCAATGGCAGCAGCAGGAAGGGGCGCAGCAAACTTGACAGGAAACCACATACCGTCGACTGCCTCTTCTTCATACTGATTCTGCTCCATGAAACTTAGCATCTGATACACATTCGGCACATCCGATTCAAGCGGAGGATCAAACATTTGTATGATAAACTCGCGCACTTTTTCTGGTTGGATGGAGGAGGTCAATGGCGTTTTTTGCATATGAGTAAACTTCAAGTACTTGTTAATCATTCCTAGGCTTAGATTGGTTCCTTCTGCTAGAACGGCTGTCCCGTTTTGCATCAGGTTAGCCAAAACAATACTGTCTTCCAAGGTTTCAAATTGCCGAAGTCGTTCTTGCAGTTTTTGATCAAGCTCCTCCATTAACTGATGAATCAGCTCGAGCTGCGGGAGGGCGTTGCGGTCAGCCAGCATCTCCAGCTCACGCTCCTTCATCAGCTGAATGGCATTTTCGACATTGCGAATCATACTGGCGATCTTGTTCCCACCAGAAATCCCATGGTCGTCGTATGCTTCACTGATTTCAGCATCTCGTTTCGCCTGGAAAAGAGAACGTCCTATGTCATCACGCATGTAATAGGCCAACGAATCGTTAGCCAGGCGAATCAATGCATCCATCATCCGCTTCCCAAGATCTCTCATCTTCAACTGCCGCGACTGTTTGGAAATCCAGTTGTATTTCACCAAGATGTTAATGACCTGCTCCACACTCTTTTTAGAAGGCGGTTCTGGGTCTTTGTAACGATTTCGATAGCGGTAATAGACCGTCTCTGCATTTTCAATTGGGTCATCTAGGCCAAGAGCCTCTTCATTTAATAATTGAATGACACGTAAAAAACGCAAAATTTGACCAGGTGCGTGAAACGAAGCATGTGAACCCAATTCGCTTAATACTCCCGACAAAGACGCGATATCCCGCATTGATTGTATAATCTCAGGTCCAGACTCATCTGAATGAAAAATGGAAATCAACGGGCGATCCACTTTTTCCAATCCTCAGCACCTCCCAGAACCTGTTCCTGCTCTGTTCTATGTTGTTTCAAAAATGCTTTCATGTATTCCTCGTATTCCTCCCAGACGGTCATTACTTCAAGGTCATGCGTAATCCATTTAAAAGCTACGCGGTGCTGATCTACAGCCAAATATAGCTCCTTTGCGATTATCAAACCATCGGGATCATAGTCACACCAGATGATGATTTGCTCCGGTGCTCCGTTTTTCACCAGCTGCCGAATGCAGAGTCTGTGCGAGCTTCTGAGATGCCCATCAACACAAAGGACGAGAGAGTTTGTGTCCTGCAAAAAGCCTTGTTCGGCTGCCATTCGTGTCAGTATCGCCCGATTTTCAACCAGCCAAATTGTCGTTGCTTCCGTCGTGTACTCTTCTTCGGCAATTGCCAGATCTGTCAAAGCATGCACGGGTCCGAACCGATAAGCTGAAAACTGTCCCGCAATCATTCCGGAAAAATAAAGGGGTGTAATCTTCCCTAAGCTAGTCATTCCAAGAGAATCTGCCGGACATTGTGCCCACTCTTCTAATTGAGCAAGAAATTCATCCTTATAGGAATCAAATGCCTTCGATCCCCCAATCTCCCGATAATAATTGGCCCCAATTTCCTTCCAATCAAAATTCGCTCTTGAAAAGGCTAGACGTATGAATGCCACGATAAAGTGAAGAAAATTTATACGTTTGGAAACAGACCATCTTGCCGGAAAATGAGAGGATGACCCCAGCTCGCTATGCATTTGACCGGTTATTTCCGTAATCAGGCTGGCCAATGCGTGCAACCCCCTCTGTCTATGAACCGTATAGGGGATGTATGGGGTGTCTCCGAGGGTAGCCGCACTCTCGCCCAAGGTTCGAAGCAGCTCCTCAACCGCGTATTTTCGTTGCAGAGCTTTCTCGGATTCGTATTTGTGGAAGCGATATCCCATGCGATATTGCATCGAATCGACTGTTTTTCCATCTTTTTTAAACCGGACCTCCCTGATCACCCAGCCAAGCTCCAGCCATCGCATTGTTTTAGGTTCCCGGTCATCTAATGTAATTTTCCTTTTGGATGAGAAGAGCTTGATTAACTCTTCGTCAGGGTTCTCTGCGGAAGCATCCGGCTGGTTCGTCGATAATGTCAGCACTCCTGCTACCCGATAAGTTCGTTCCGTCCGTTTGATTATATTTACATCGATAAATGGCAATCCGGGTTGGTTGTTGCCCGTATCCATTTCGAGTTGCTCGGAGCCTTTCAGTATACTTTTTTCCATGTAGGATATGAGTAAAGGATCTAGCTTGTCCATCGTTTCCCCCTCTTCTTCTATTCCTTATAGTAACAAAACAATTCATTCC
Source organism: Brevibacillus nitrificans (assembly GCF_003710965.1). Taxonomy (NCBI): domain Bacteria; kingdom Bacillati; phylum Bacillota; class Bacilli; order Caryophanales; family Paenibacillaceae; genus Brevibacillus; species Brevibacillus nitrificans. Next base: position 324,376 of record NZ_RHHU01000011.1, read on the forward strand.
CGTTGGGTGGAATATCAGGGAATTTTATGAATACATACCCAAGCTTTTTCGACCAAGCCTTGTGAACAGGCAGTGAAGAGAAACCTCCTTTTTCCCAAATGAAAAAGACGGATCGAAACATACGTCCAGATCCGCCTGAAAAGATTCTATCTATTGATCAAAGGTTTTTAACTCTCGGTTTCGCCAAGTAGAGCAGTTTCCTACAGGTAGAAACTACTTTTCCTATTCGTAATGAATATATTTCCAACTATCTTTCAAAGCAGATGCATCTTAGCCTCTGCCTCCTCCCACGGCACCGAGTAGCCGGCCCCTTTGGCGCAGAAGATCGAGGATGATGTATAGAGAGGATCGGCGTCTTTCTGGTAGCCTTTCCGCTCGATCACTTCCTCCGCGTTATGGCAAAGATCGTAACCGCCAAACACGCAGCGGATACTGCCCCGCCCATGCGTAAAGGAGGCGAATTCGGTGCTGTAATTCATGAATGTGGACACTGGGACCCTCCCGGTAATGACTGCATGCGTATCCGACATCTGCGGTGGCTCAAACGTTCCTGCTGCCCGCTGTATATCAGACAGCACTCTTCCCATCTCGTCCATGCTCACCTTGATTTTGACGTCATAATAAGGCTCCAGCAGGAGGTTCTCCGCTTTCTCCAGTCCCTGCCGCAGCGCGCGGAAGGCAGCTTCGCGGAAGTCGCCCCCATGGGTATGCTCGTTATGCGCACGGCCTTTTAGCAATGTGATCTTCACATCGGTGACCGACATCCCGGTTAGCAGCCCATGATGCTCCCGTTCGTAGAGATGAGACTCAACCAGATTTTGGTAGCTAAAGCTAAGATCGTCCGGATGACAAACGCTCGCAAATTGGATCCCGCTGCCCCGCTCCCCCGGCTCCAGCAGAAGATGCACTTCTGCATAGTGCCGTAGCGGCTCGAAGTGTCCATACCCCGTCACCGTAGACTGGATCGTCTCTTTATACAAAATCTCTGGTTGACCGAAAGAGACTGCGAAACCGAAGCGCTCCTTCACTACCTGCTCCAACACTTCCAGCTGGATCAAGCCCATGACGCGAATGTGGATCTCTTGCAGGCTCTCTTCCCAAACGACATTCAGAGATGGATCCTCCGCATTCAGCAGGCGAAACGCCCCGAGCACTTGCTGTACGTGCAGGGAGCTGTCGAACTGTACTTTCGACTGCAGCGTAGGCTCCGTCTCGTAAGCAAATTTCTCAGAGTACAGCCCCACCCCGTGCCCAGCCTCCGCTTCAGACAAACCAGCGACTGCAAACAAATCTCCCGCGGCCACTTGCTCCACCGGCTGCGATTTCTTGCCGTTAACCAAGAGGAGTTGGGTTATCTTCTCTTCATAGGGAACCCCGCCGCTCTCGTAGCTGAGCAGCTCTCGCACCTTCAGTGTGCCACTCACCGCTTTGATGAACGTTAGCCTTTGCCCGTTTGCCGCATGCCGAATTTTATAAATGCGTCCCCCGAACGGAGCCGTTTCGTCATACGACACGGTCGTCAACAGATGCAGCTGCTCCAAAAATTCTACAACGCCCTCATCCTGCAGCGCCGAACCATAGCTGCAGGGAAAGAGACGCCCCTCTCGCACCATCCCCTGCATCGCGTCCAGCCAAAAAGCAGGGTCGTCTCGTCCCTTAAGAAACGCTTCCAGCAAAGACTCGTCCCGCTCCGCCATCATCTCCCGCAGCCCTTCATGGATGCTGCCCTCGACCAAGCTGCCCTTGATGGAACAAACATCCTCCGTCAGCTGACGGCGTATTTCTTCCTCCGTTCTGCCTGCATCCGCCCCGGTCCGATCCGTTTTGTTGATGAAGAAGAACGTCGGAATCCGATGCTTGCGCAGCAGCTGCCAGACGGTCTCCGTATGACCTTGGACACCCTCTACCGCACTGACAATCACGATGGCGTAGTCCATGACCCCAATCGCCCGCTCCATCTCGGAGGAAAAATCGACGTGTCCCGGCGTGTCGATCAGATAATAAACGTCGCCTTTGTAGTTCATGACCGCCTGATCGGCGAACACCGTAATGCCCCTAGTCCGCTCGATGTCATGGCTGTCCAAAAAAGCATCCTGATGATCCACCCGTCCCCGCGACCGGATGCTGTTCGTATGGTAGAGCAGCTGTTCCGCAAAAGTCGTCTTGCCCGCATCCACATGGGCAAACAAGCCGATTGTTAGGCGCTTCATGTTATCCCTCTTCCTTAGCTATTCTTTTATCATTAAAGCATAAGAATCGAGTCGGCAGATAGAGGTACCCTTTCTTCGTTCACGATGGAACGCTGAAGCGTCAGGGAAATGCTCAACAAAAGCCTGAAAAAAAACAGGGAAAAGAATGGAGGCAGCTGGTTTCCCGTTTCCCTCGATCTTTTCCCCGGAATGAAATTCGTCTTTGCAGCCATCCGTGCATGTATTAACACCTTACATGCTTGCGCTTGAAACCTAGCTGGTTTTTCTCTACTGCCTTTTGAATATTATCTGCAGCAGAAAGGAAGCTGCTTTTTCCCTTGATTCGTTTGCCTTCTACTGGCCCTACTGCTTTTGCCGTTTCGACCGCCAGATGATGGAGCGGCAAATAAGAGACTGCTACGGTGTAAATGAATTGATTCATCGCATACCTGACTCGCAGGGGTGCTTCGTGAATCGTGTTTTTCACCGTATCTAGCATGTCGGCCATTTTGCTTTCGGAAAACTCACTGTCCGGGCGATTTCCCAAAAGCCAGCAGTAGCAGCTCCATCCTGCGGACATTCGCAGCTCTTCGCCGCTTGCGATCCATTTATCGGCAACCTCTTGTGCAATATCCGCTTCCGCCAAGGTGACCGCAACCACATAATCGGACAGCATGTAAAAATAGGCCCCATCCATCCAGCGATCAAAATCCGCTGCAGTCATCGCCTTTGGGTCTGCGATTATCCCGGCAAAGTACATCGCGTCATAGTTCCCTGTAGCGTAAAGCTCCTCTGCCAACGGTTGATTGATCTTACTCTTTCTCACGATCGGCTTCATTTCGCCAGTAGCCACACCAAACAGCGGCTCGTGCGCGCCGTTGGCTATGTACATTTTCTTTAAGCGCTCCTTGCCGAGTGCTTCCAGCTCCTGCATGACCGTTTCTGCGTTCATGGTTTGAGCTCCTTTCTTTTTTGAAATGAAAGGTATGGAATCTCTTTATCATAGCAGGAAAAGCCATGGAAGTTAAAAAGCTGATTCTTTCTAAGAAGATGCACTTTCAATGTTAATTTACCAGTAATGCTACTGACTTTAGTGTTGGTCACGAAAAAGAGGCTTAAACTGCTTACTCTAGCTCTGTTAGCCACGATTCAATTCTTGCAACAGTCTGTCAGCCGCGAATACCAGCATCAAGGCGGTCAAGTTCGTGCTAGTATGTAACTGTCTTTACGTTTCGTAATTCACCTTCTAATTGTTTCATTTGCCGTTCTTTTGTCATTTGAATGGGGGCATATTTACTTATGCAACGGTTAACATCACTGCGGTTAACAGGTTTCACCAAATGCTCCGTACATCCCGATTTCAAGCTTTGCTGAATAGCCTCCTGCGATGAATTCGCGGTCAACGCTATCACTGGAGTTGGCGGCAGACCATGTTCCAATTCCCATTGGCGAATCGCTTCTGTTGTTTGATAACCATCCATAAATGGCATCTGAATGTCCATTAATACCAAGTCAAAACGCTTTAAACGAAATAATCTGACTGCCTCTACCCCATTCTCCGCTTCTTCGATCTTCACAGGGCTCTTTGAAAGATAAGCCTTAATCAAATTTCGATTCTCTTCCCTATCATCCACCAGTAATACTTGAACACTCGATGCTTCGATATGCTTCTTTTCCATTTTTGTGACAATCTCTACGATACTGGCAACTTCCTCAATCATGCCCATCTGAATGGTAAAGATGAATTTACTTCCCTTTCCCAGTTCACTCTCCACCATGATTTTTCCACTCATGGTCTCAATAAGATATTTAGAGATTGTTAATCCCAGTCCACTTCCTCCAAATCTTCTAGAAATGGAAGCGTCGGCTTGAATGAATTGATCAAAAATAGTTTCCCTGTGTTCAGGAGCAATTCCTATACCCGTATCCTTGATTACAAAGCCAAGTAGAACTCCTTGCTCCGTTTTTTGAACTATTCCTACTCGAATATGTATGCTTCCCTTATCCGTAAATTTGATTGCATTACCAACTAGGTTCATTAACACTTGCCGTATTCGTTTTGAATCACCAACCAAGATAGTCGGCACTTCAGGAGAAATCTCATAACTGAGCATCAAGCCTTTCTTATCCGCCAGAACAGACATTAGTTCAATAGTCTTTTCCATAAAAGCTTGAAAGTAAAATGGCTGTATTTCCAAATCAATTTTCCCGAATTCAAGTCTTGTCAAATCAAGCAGATCATTGATCAGAACAAGCAGCGTTTTCCCTGCATTTCGAGCAGCTTGAAGATATTGGCGTTGTACAGCTGTAAGAGGTGTCTCCCCTAACAGTTCCAGCATGCCTCCCGCTGAATGCAGTGGTGTACGTAATTCGTGGCTCATCATCGCCAAAAATTTAGATTTTGTTTCTGCAAGGTTTAACGCTTCATCCCTTGCCTCTTCTAGTTGCTTTTCTAATCGCACTCGCTCTGTAATCTCTGTCGCATATCCAGCAATACCCTTCACGGTCGTTTCATTCAGGTCATAAATAGGTTTTACATTTACTTGATAATACTCCTCTCCGACAACCAGCACATATTGAACCATCTCACCCTGAAAAGCTCTTTGAAGATCGCTTATATATTGACGGAAAATCGGAAGCACTCGTTCGTCATTAACAGGTGTTGCATCCATAACTGGGGTAGCACCTATATCTGAAAGAATTACCCCTTCCAAGTAGGTTACGACGATGTTACCACTAGCATCATATTTACACTTGAACAATACATCAGGCAGCATGTCCATTGTTTGTTTGAATTCTTCCGCAAGCAAAAGCCGCTTTCGTTCTAGACTCAAGGCAAGGAGCTGCCTCCTCGTGGCTGTCCGCAATAATATGAGCATGAAGATCGAGGAGATAAGCAGTAAGGAAATAATGAATAAATTCAGTTTAACTATCGTTGTCTCTAACCGCTTTTCACTCTGTACTAGCATCAACACCCGTTGGTCGGGTAAGGCTATGTAATGTTTGCGAAAGTTTTCCCCCTTGCTAGTGAAGTCATTGTTTTGATTTTCTTTTGTAGAGAGCAGTGCTAGTATTTTATCTTTGTCCTGTTCCAGAGCATACCTGTTATCCCCGTATAGTATCGGAACATCCGTTTGAGGCTCAATAATTTGGTTCCTCCTCCCTTTTAACCATGCACGAGTATTTAATACTGTGATTTCAGCTATATCATTATTATTGGTATTTAATTCCGCAATTAGGCTAGATATCCCCGTAAAGAGAATCAAACGGTCAATATTTTCTGAATGAACAAAGGTATTAATAATGAACTCTGTTTTCCCATCGTAGTAGTAAGCGTATTTATAAAATTTATCAGCATCCCAGTCAGACTTGGAAACGGGTCCAACCCAGTAGTGTCCCGATGCATATCCTTTGTCAACCGTAACCCGTCCATACGAAAACAACTGCTGAAAAGCAGTATACCAATATCCCCACGCTTTCGTATTTAATCCTATTTCTTCTTTTTCGCTTGACTGTACGATCTCGATTCCATTTTCTGTTTTGACCAATAAGGAAATGCCATAAACTCCCCATTGGTTTGCTAATTCCTTCAGTTCTTGACTACTGATTGATTGGGTCGGTCTCCCCTCCAAGTGATTGGAAACAGCTTTGGAGACAGCCTGTAACTTCAGATCAATTTCACGCTCCAGCTTTTCCGTAGCCACCTGTCTCGACTCAATCGCCTTGGTGATTACCCCCGTAGCTATACTAATTTCTTCTTCAAAATTATTATGGTACTCGCTGGTAATATATTGATACAGCACACCATAAGTAAACAATGTGATGATCGATATGATTATCCCTGACCGTATGAGAAATTGACGTAATACAGTATTGGACTTCATTCATCCTTACCCCTTATAGTCGAGATGCTTGTCTAAAAATAATCCAATAGTAGGTGTCTCATACGGTGTCGAGTATATCCAGAATGAAAAGATCTCTATTTTTCCGCAAATCACAGCATTCCCCTTCCAACATCACCAACGGACGTAAAGGTTCATCCGGATAACATAATACGACTTTACCATTTCTGCCGTCTTCAAAAATAACACGATGTCCAATAAAGCTTTCGGATAAGTATTTCAAAAAAGGTATGACATACCGGGGGTTCAATTTTTGTTTATACATTTCACTTTCCAAAACGATACCTGCCTGGAAAATTGTCTTCTTTCCTTTGTAAGACCTATTGGAAGAAATGGCATCAAAAACGTCCGCAACTGCCACAATTTGTGCAACTTCCGGAGTCTGCATTCCGAATTTCCCATAAGGATATCCCGACCCATCCATCCGCTCGTGGTGATAGAGCGCACCGTCTAAAATCGGGGCATCATCCGTCAGAGCTTTTAGCATTTCATATCCGTATCTGGGGTGGTTTCTGATCTCTGCAAACTCGTCTTGTGACAATCCACCGTCCTTTAGCAGTATGGCACGTGGGATTTTCAACTTCCCAAGATCATGGAAGAAACCGGCCAACGCAAATATTTCAATGCATTCCGTTTTTAAACCGATCAGCTTGGCTATGATCCCTGTAAGTATGCCTACATTAATGGAATGACGGTAGGTATACTCATCCGTTCCTTCCAGCTCGTGCACTTCATAGAGGAATCGACTATTTTTAACATACTGATGAAATAAAGGATAAAATGTATGATGAAATTCCAACAGAGGCGGCAATTTTGCATCCGCCACTAAGTGGAAAAGGGATTTTACTTTTTCTTCTGTAACCAGGTACTGCTGCTTTCTTACCGTTTCTTCCTGCACATTTTCAAGGTACTCGGGAGTAAGAACTACATTCCTTTGCTCTAAGTACCTTAGATGATTACTATCAAGTCTAACCCCTTTTACCAAAAGCAGCTGTCCGTCTTCTGCGAATACATTCTCTTTTAGAATGCGGCCGATTAATGCCACTCGTTCTCACCTGCCTTTTTATCCCTAACCCTTCACCCATTTCTCTTCGGCATGGGAATCTGTGATATTCTTCCATTTACTTTAATGAATATTACTTCCCTACACTCATCATAGACGTCCATTGCTGCCCCATTCATCACCAATCGAAGCTCAGATCCCGAGTGAACAGCAATCTTTTCACCTGCCTCCAAATAGATACGATGCCCTGATATTACTTCTCTTACTTCAATTTCCTTACCCGCAACCAACCTGCCTCCCCTGCAGGAGCTGTCCGATCGCTTGTAAACAACCTGATTTCCGGCATAAAGTTCGGATTGCACAGTCCCCGATCCTATTACATAAATATTACCAGTCGTCTCGATCCTTGTTCCGTTGGCGGAAGTAATAACCGCATCACTTTCTTCATAAATACTATCTTTAATTCTCTCATGTAATTTCACCATATAATCTGTTATAGATATGAGCTCCTGCTTCGTACTTTTTTGCTGCAGCAGATCACTTTTTCTGTACGTTCCCAGCATGCGATCCACCATCAATACTTCAGGCGGCACCATTTTACCCGCAAACTGCATGACCTCGGAATACTGCATGGCCAATTTCGCAATCATGGGGAATTTCATTTTTATTAGCAAATCAGCCAAATAACCATACGTAGCCCTTTTATCACCATTGCGCACAAAGCGCTCGAGCACTATATCAACACTGTCAACCAGTAAGGCGAACTGTTTCAAAAATTGATCCAGAATATTGTATACTTTGGAATAAAGTAGTCCCACTCGCCCTCCTGCTAGTTGGCTACCAAATATCGTCCCTGTCACATAAATATTTTGCGCTGATATCAGAGTCGATTTGTATACGTTTCCGTAAACCGTTATATTTCCAAAGGATTCTACGTGCATCTCTTCTTCCACGTCGCCATGGATAACGACATCACCGTTAAAGAAAATATTGCCGGTTTCCAAATTCACATTACCTTTGTGTTCATAAACGTGTTGGATATCAATGCATTTCGTTAAATCACCCGTGACAACGGGTCTACCCGAGCGTAAGGCAATACATTTCCCCCGAGAAATTTCTATGTGTTTTCCTGCCTTCACTGCCAGTTCTCTGCCAGACGGCGCTTCTATCGGTGTACCAAATACGGATATTCCATGCTTGCCTAGCTCTGGTGGATGGATCTCACCAAGCACCGTACCTGACTCTACAGAAGGAATGCTCCTGCCTTGGCGAAAATTCACCTTCCCATCTGTCTCTTCAAGCATCTGTGATGTAGCGTTCTCAAAATAGGTCTCCAACCAGCCATCCTTACCGGCTTGTGGAGAAATGCCTCTTGCAATCACTACAGGCTTATAAGTTGAATTGGACAATTCATGCATGACCGATACGATATCCGGAGCAACAATGCCCTGCTTGTGAAACTCTTCGTTGATTCGCCTCAAACACAATTTTATATCCCCGTCCAATTCTAATTGCGCGGACGGTGCTGCATGTACAGGTTTCAGATCTGATACTTTAGGACTCTCCAATAGCTGAAAATAAGCTTCAAGTTGGTCAGCTCTCACCCATATTTTGAAAAAGCTCCCCTTTTCTCGTAATTTCCACTCAACTTGATCACTGTTAAAAACCACTTTGCTTCCTTTCAATAGAATTCCGTTAACAAATACATCTACCGTATCCGATTCCAGCAAAAATGGCTGCTTTCCCATCTTCATTGCGTCTTTTATATATATCTGGTTATTAATTACCGATATATGCCCATCATTGTTGCTTTGTTCAAATGGATTCAAGCGATACGATTCGGAAGTCATGTAAGCTCTCCTCATCTAAAAGAATCTATTATATTCATTGGGTTATCTTCCAATCGGATCGAAATTAAGCATATGTCGTCTTTAGCGCTTGTCTCCTTATTCAGTTTTAATAAAACTTCATTCATGAAGGAGCCGCTTTCTAAACAATTCCCTTTTTTCAGGCACTCTTTTACAACTTCAATATTCTCTATAATTGACTTGCCTGGTTCTTCAACTACTCCGTCTGTATAAAGCAAAATATCGGTTACATTTTGCAGGGTGACCGTTTTTTTCAAAACCTTTAATTGGGGAACAAAACCTAATGGAGGGACTGTTTTTTCAAACGTCATAATCGAGTTATCATGAACCAAAGCAAGCCCAGGTGGGTGCCCAGCGTTGACGTACTCGGCAACTTTCTTTTCTAAGTCGATTACAATATAAAATGCCGTACAATAACGATTGCGTGATTTATGATTGGAGAAAAAACGAATCATATGATCATTAAGCAGCGTCATAACTTCGATAGGATCTATCACTTGTGTGACGAGATCCCGCAACAGCGTGCGAATGGACATGCTAACCAAAGAAGCTGATACGCCATGCCCCATTACGTCGCATAAGAAAATTCCATAACATCCGTCTCGAATCTTGTACCACCCGTACATATCACCAGACAATCCCTCAGATGGACGATATAATGCGTCAATCGATATACCCTCATCATGCATCGGTTTGCTAAGAACGCTCAATTGAACGCTTTTCGCTAGATCAATATCTCTTTGCAGCCTTCTCTCCCGTTCTTTCCGTTCATCCATTTCCCGTTTCAGAGCCAGAGTCGATCGAATCCTCACCAGTAATTCAGTTCGATTAAAAGGCTTCATAATATAGTCGGAAGCCCCAGCTTGAAAAGCCTGATCAAGATCCTGATCATCAGAACTTCCTGTCACCATCACAACTGGAATATCCCTTCCCCTATCACTTTCTTTAATCCGTCTCGTCGCCTCGATTCCATCAATCTCCGGCATTAAAATATCCATCAATACCAAGTCAATCCCCTGCAGTTTTTCATCCGATTTGCTATAGATCCCAAGAAGAGAAAACGCCTCTGAAGCTGAATTGGCCAACAGGATTTCCCTATATCCCGACTTTTCAAGAATTGTCTTTAAAAGCACCCGAGTTTCCAATGAATCATCCACAATGAGGATCAAGTCCAATCATTCGCTTTCCTTAGATTTTTCGCTTATTCTGGAAACTCCACTCTAATACTGTTCAAATACTTTGCATACTCGTCTAGCAGCGCTTCAATCGTTTGCGTGTCCCGCCTTTCAGCAGCTCTTTCTAACTCTCCGCCAACTATAGTAATAAAGTTAAATCCGTATCCGCTGCCAAAACCTTTCATACTGTGCCCCAATATCCGTATTTCCTCAAGCTCCTTGTTTTCCAACAGGTTTCGGAGAATGGAAACTTCTTTTTCACGGTTGATCAAAAACTCTGGGATCAATTCTTTCAATTCCAGATCCACCTGGACAATTATTTTCTGCATCCCGGTATGCTTGTGGATTTCGGTTAGAAGATCATGTTTTGTTACAGGTTTCGATAAATAGCTGTCGCAACCGGCTTCAAGACATCTTAATCTATCTTCTGGAAACGCGAATGCCGTCAAAGCGATGATAACTGCCTGACTGTTCCCTCTGGTCCGCTCCCAATCACGGATGGCCTTCGTAGCAGTATAACCATCCATCATGGGCATCTGAATATCCATCAAAATAAAATCAAAGTTCTTTGTCTTAATTTTTTCAAGTGCTGACTCCCCATTTTCAGCTTCCTCGATTAGACAAGGAGTGTCTCGTAAATAGGCTTTGAGAAGAAGGCGGTTATCCTTTGCATCATCGACAATTAGGATGGACAATTCCCGTTGATCCCAGATCATCTCTTTCTGCTCCGGCACCTCATTATAATTGTGATTGCTTTTAAGCAAGGGCAGTGTAAATCGGAAGGTAGTTCCTTTGTCCTCGTTGGGCTCCAGCCAAATCCTGCCTCCCATGCTTTCCACAATTTTTTTAGAAATCGTCAATCCCAAACCAATTCCCCCGTATCCTTGTGGGGCGAGCTGAAAGAAGGGTTCAAAAATATTAACATGCTGATCGAGTGGAATTCCAATCCCGGTATCTACCACCTCAAAGAGAAGTCTCTCCTCATCCTCCTTAAGGACGCGGACGTATACTCCGCCTATTTCCGTGAATTTTAGCGAGTTACCAATCAGATTTAACAGAACCTGCTGCAATCGATTAGAATCACCCAAGTAGAGTCCGCTTGCTCCTTCATCAATGTCAAGGGATAGAGAAATCCCCTTTTTGGCAAATGACCTTTCCAAAAGGTTCAAAATATCCTGGGTGAGGTCATCCAGCGAAAACTCAGCTTCCTCCAAGCTGATCTGCCCTGCTTCTATCTTGGATATATCTAAAATGTCATTTACGAGGTAACGCAAAGTACTGCATGCTTTTTTGCAAATATCCGTGTATCTTTTTTGCTGATCAGTAAGTGCTGTCTCCTGCAATAGTTCTGCCATTCCGATAATGGCATTCAGCGGGGTACGTATTTCATGGCTCATGTTGGCGAGAAATGCAGATTTTATATTTAGGGCATTAATGGCAGTGTCACGCGCTTCCTTTAGCTCGTCTTCAACTTGAATCCTTTGTGTGACATCGTTAATCATGACCATTCTTGCACTTCTACCAAAGAAGTTCATTCCTTGTGTATTAATCTCGACATAGATGAGGGTGCCGTCCTTCTTTTTGTGTCTCCACGTCTTTCCGAACGAATCGTCGCCCCACGCGTTTTCCCGCTTGATTTCCATGATGACCGGAATGTCCTCGATCGGGCGAATGTCTCGCATGGTCATGGAAAGAAACTCTTCCTCCGTATAGCCGTAATGCTGGAGCGTGGCATTGTTTACTGCCAGAAACTCCAAAGTTTCTATATCAAAAACGCACATCGGATTGGGATTGTGCTCAAACATCAAACGGTAATGTTCTTCCTTTTCAGTTAGTATCATCTCTGCCTTCTTTCGCTCAGAAATGTCGCGAGACACAATCACAAGCGACTGGACTTCGTCGTTCTCATCCAAGACAGGCATTGCATTGGACTCAAGGTATATCCAGTTTCCGTTTACTGCTCGAATCCGATATTCTACTTTGACTGGCAATTTTTCATTCAAACATTTAAGATGCCTGTCGATCAAGAGCGAAGTATCTTCCGGATGAACAAATTCAATTGGGTGGGAGCCTGAATCTATAGTAAGGCCCATCGTCTTTTCATGAGATGGAGAAGCATAGATCGCCTCCATGTAACGATCTACAACAAGGATCAGGTCACTTGAATTTTCCGCAATCAAACGATACCGGGTCTCGCTTGTCCGAATGGTTTCTTCCGCTATGCTATGAGAAATGGCAATACTCGCAAGATGAATGAAGGGCTCGAGGCTTTCCATCGTCTCCTGATCAAGGATTTGGGGGAAAGGAGAGTAACAAGAAAAAGTTCCAAATACTTCGTTGTTTCCGCTGAAAAGAGGAGTGGCGTATCCAGCACGCAAACCATGCTTGAGAGCTGTCTCCCGGTAATCCCCCATTAATGGATCGGCTGCAATGTCGGATACAATGACAGTCTCTTTTCGGTATGCTGCTGTCCCACACAAGCCAGAAGTAGGACCGACAGTTATCCCGCCTATTCCCTCAATACATTCGTGAGAGAGCCGCGCCCCTGCAACTTGACGCAAAATCCCCTCCTCGTTTAACAACAAAATAGAGAAGATCGTTTCAGGATGATGTTTTTCCATGATTTCGATCAGATTGTCCAATATGGACTCAAGTTTCTCCCCTTTTACGATTCGTTGGAGAATCTTTACCCGCTCCATGGCCACCGTCTCCACCCTTTTCCTTGTACTGACATTGTAAAAATTGAAAATAATTCCGTTTGTGTTAGGATCATCTAGATGATTAGATATAGAAACGTAGTAGAATTGTAAAGTTCCGTCTGCATGGTGTATCTTGAATTCCTCTCGTAATACATCCCCCTGCTTGGATAAGCTGGTTGTCCATGCAGCTTGCATTTTTGGCAGATCCTCTTGGTGAATGCACTCAAAAAATCTGCTAATGTTCTGTCCATACAGATCACCTAATCCTTTGCAAAAAGAAGGGCTCATGTATTGAATCTTTCCTGTTTGGTCGAGAATGAGAATGCTATCAAATGAATATTGTAGATACTTTTCTAGTCTCTTTTCTGATTGGATCATTGCCTTCTGTTTTAATTCTCTCAGGATTCCAGCTAGGAAAAGAATCAGAATCACAATGATAACAGTTACAAGTAAAAAGGTTCCTTCCAAGATCAATTGCCCATCGGTCTCCTTTCACCAAGTCCAATAGTCAATCGCCTGAATATCAAGGGCCGCGATTGTTTATTCTTTATGCAAATCCCATACCACAGCTTTTTTTCTTCCTGTTTATTGTTTAAGCATATATTGGCATAAAAAATGCTTTGTATTTCTATTCCATCCTCTATTCTCGTTCATGCGATTGTAGTCATTCTTGCCACAAAAGGCTTTTGCTGAGATTCTTGTGCTCTCTTTTATTGGTTTTTCTATATCGTTTTTCTATATCGTTTTTATACTCTCGTCTAAACTTTGGACACTATGGAAAGGAGGAAGTTGTGATGCCAACCACGTTGACTAAAAGTATATATTTCAAAATGGTGATGTTTTGGTCCGTTACCTTCCTCTTTGCTACAACCGGTTGCTTTTATACTTTTAGCATCACTCAATCTTGGGAAATTCCATTCCTCGCTTGTTTGTTTTACCTAAGTTTAGCCTGCTTTTTCACGAAATATTGGATAGAGCTCCCATACAAGGGGTATTATTCAGGATCCGCCATTCCTATACTATTGGCCACTGTCGACGTTGGCCTATGGTTTGGTGGTGTGATCTGCATTTTCACCTCTCTTTGTACTTTCATCATTTATAGACACTCGCTAAGAACAGAAGCCTTGAATTTCTTGCAGTATTGGATTTCCCTTTTGCTCGTAAGCCTATTTCTTGACTGGGGGAAATCACTCGACACGAATTCAATATGGCTTTATGCCAGTTTGCTCATGATTGCAATGTTCCTTTACGAGTTGACCTCGTTTATCCTCGTAAGTTTTTACGATTGGGCGAGCTCCAATAAGTCCTTTTTATGGACAGATGTAAAAGATTATGCAAAGGAAGCATTCATGCCAGTATTAATCTCCATCGTCCTGATTCCTTGGCCATACATCAACATGCACTATGATCGAACTTATTATTTGGTATCATTACCTATCCTCGTTGGGCTATTTCTTCTTTTCGGAAAATTGGTCAATTCATTTAATCGTATGAGAATGAAGACGAACTCACTGGTAGAATCCTTCGGCGAGATGATTGATCAAAAAACTAACAGGACACATCATGCTATTCAGGTTGGGAAAATCGCTGTACTGATTGGAGAAAAAGTGGGACTTTCACCGAAGGAACTAGACGTTCTGTTTCACGCGGCCACCCTTCATGATATTGGGAAAACGGCTCTGCTCGATCATCTTTGGACAAGAAGAGGGAAATTCACCGTCGCAGAAGAGAAAGAGTATAGAACCCATGTGAATAAAGGAGCAGAAATAATCAAGTCTATTAAAGGCTTGGAATCAATGAGCACAATCATTCTCCATCAACACGAACATTATGATGGTTCCGGATTCCCGGATGGACTAAAAGGGGAAGAAATCCCTCTATATTCTCGGATTATCCGAATTGCCAGCCGTATTGATCGACTGCAGGTCACTCCACCTTCACGAAGCCTAACTGAAGCTTTGTCATCTTTGGGAAAGAAAGAATTAGACCCCCATTTGGTTGAAATTTGCAAAACGATTAATATCAGCGGGCTGTACCCCGAGAACAATACTCCTGTTCCTCCTTCAAAGGCGTACGATTTCATCACCGAAATCAAGAACGAGTTGTACTCATCCGAGTTGACAAAACACATCGATGATTTGCAAATCATGATGTACTCTCAGCAGTCATTGCAAATGATCGATGGCGGAGTTTTCTCTTACCCAATAGACACCTTCAAATCTTGCATTGATGAAACTCTGAAATATAAAAAGACCAAGCGCGACATTGTTCGCTTTGACAACAATCAGCTTTTTGGGGTAACCTGCATCCCTTGGGAAGAAGAAAATGTCCTTATCATCGCACATCAACTCTCTGAGATTCTTCACTATGAACAAACCCAGAAACAGATATTAAGAAATATTTACAGGGATGTGCTTCATGCGGCTACGCAGGGGAAACTGGAGATTATTGATCATGAGGAATTTCAGACGCGATTTTTTGATTTTACTTTACCTGTTCTCATCCGTGTCAAAGAAGACATTGCCCTAGCTAGACAACCGTTTATGGATTTCTTGAACGGCTTATCTGTTTCAAAGGAACTCAAAATGAAAATCCTTCTTTGTGTAAATGAAGCGCTAACGAATGTCATCAAACACGCAGATATGGGACGATGCGGTTTTCGTCTCCTGGGAGAGCTCCTTGAGTACTCTATTTCAGATAATGGAAACGGGATCAATCTAGAAACCCTGCCCAAATCAACTTTGTTAAAAGGATTCTCCACGCAGCATTCAATGGGTCATGGCTTTAAACTGATGATCCAATACTGTGATCACATTGTTTTAAGCACTGGGAACCAGGGGACCTCTATCCTAATGCAATTTCGATTAGATGAGTCAGGATCGCCCAAATCCTCCGTCCATTGAAATCTCTTGTTGGTAACAAGTAACTTTCACTGTAATGGTAAAGGAGTAAAATACATGCTGTTTGAATTGTGGATGGTATCTATCGGTCTTGCCCTTTCCCTCGGAGGAAGGTTTCAACACCTGAATCAGGCTCACATTAGATATCCAGTCATACTAATTCTCTGTTTTATTGTTTATTTGTTTGGGTTTCTTTTTTATGATGTCCCACACGTTAAAGCAATCTCAGCTATTTTGTATCAGGGAGTGCTGTTTTCATTACTCATATTTCTCTTCTTGAATGTAAATACGATCGGTTTTCCCCTAATCCTTGCTGGGTTTCTTCTCAATCTGATCGTAATCGTGACCAACGATGGGGTGATGCCAGTTAACGAAAGAGGGATCATCCTCGCTGGTCTGTCGGAACAACTACAGCTCCTTCGGCAAGGCGACGGAAAACACGTTCTTATGGATCAGCACTCCAAGTTATGGTTTTTGGGTGATTTCATCCCGCTCCCTCGTCCATATGGGATGAGACAAGTCATAAGCCTTGGTGACTTTATTCTCTCCATCGGTGTAACTCGATTTTTGTACTGTTTGTTGTTGAATACAGAAAAAGACAAGGGAAAGGAAAAGAAAGAAGAAAAGGCCGTTCAGTGATAACTGAACGGCCTTTCTTTGATAAGAATAAAGATAGCCCTACGGAGATCTCGGGAATGGTGCTGTTGCTACGATGACTGTCGTAGCAAGGAGAAGAAGGGTAATGAACCAAGGTTTGGCCATCAATTTTCTCATAGCTATCCTCCATTCTAAAAATTCACCAAAATGTGGTCGGTGCTACCCTATTTAAAAAGCAATATTTGTGCCAACAATTTCTATTCTATCTAGTACTGTTCTTTCATTATTTTGAAGTTCATTTTCTACTTTTTAGATTTTTCGTTTATATTTTATCCAGAAAAATCTGGTGCACCCTCGTTTTCTTTGACCACAGCTGGAAATTATTTCTCCCCAGCCGCTTCGCTTCATAAAGGGCTTCATCTGCCCTCTTTAGTAATGTTTTGTAATTGTTGCCGTCCTCTGGATACCTTGCAATGCCCATCGAAATTGCCATGTTAATCTCTTGATCTTGGTGGAGCATGGGTTTGCTGCATTCATTGTAGATTTTCTCCGCAACCTCCCTTACGTATTCTTGTGATGTGATATGCCTTAGCAAAACGACAAATTCATCCCCTCCCAATCTGGCAATGGTATCTGTCTTTGATATGCACCGTTTGATTCGTTTTACAATCTCCTTTAGCACTTCATCTCCGCATTCATGTCCAAGGGTATCGTTAATCATTTTAAAACGGTCACAATCCAGATACATGACTGCTATTCCCTCTTCAAGGCGATTTGCATGATCAACAGCCTGTGTGAACCGCTCCTGTAACATCCGTCTATTTGGAATTTGTGTCAGCGAGTCAAAGTAAGCCATGCATCTCAGCTGGTCTTCATAAGCCTTTCTTTCGCGTATGTCCCGTTCCGTCAATACAATGCGAGCAATTTCCCCTTCCTCATCCACCACAGGAGTACCCTTTGCCTCAATCCAAATCCAGTCACCTCTAAGATGGGAGCGACGGAGTTCAACCGTACAGGAAGCCTTTCTCTCCAGCATGAGTCCAATGATCCGGCGAAATTCAGATTCATCTTCAGGATGAATTCCGTAGTAAATAGCCTCTTTCAACAGCATTTCTGGACTATGCCCGAGGTAGCTACCATGGGAGGGAGAGGCATAGATCACTTCGCCATCTACCGTGAACACCTTGATTAAATCAGATGAGTTATCTGCGATGATTCGATACTGCTCTTCGCTTTTCTGCAGTTTCTCTTCCTTCAATTTTTCAGCAGTGATATCTTTTACGATTGCATACATCCCAATCATTTTGCCAGCAAACATCATCGGGATGCTTTTGACCAAAGAATGTATTAGGTTCCCTTCCTTGTGGATACATCGGATAACGTATTCTTGCCCTTCCCCTTGAGCAGTTTCACGAAAATGAAACTGTGCTTTTTCAATATCACTCGGTTCAATGAATGAAAAGAAGGATTTAAGCAATAAATCTTTTTCGGAGAAACCAACAAGTATGTAGCCGGAAGGATTCACAGTCATGATTTTCCCTTCCATGTTAAGTGTAAAAACTGCGTCCGGATTATTATAGAAGAGTGAGTGATAACGCAGTTCGGTTAACCTCTGCGCCTGCATCGCCACCTGCTTGTCCATATGGGAAAAACCAATGGTTGCTCCTATCATCAGGCTGATCATAACGGAGATGATTCCAATTAGCGAATGGGAGATCCAGTCAGAATATACTAGACCCATATTTCCAAATACGTTCGGCGTAAATTCTATCTCTGTCATGGCCAGATAATGAGCCCCAGTAAGCGTCACGCCTGCACATAATGAGCCTGTCATTTTTCTGAGGAATAAAGATAGTCTCTCCATATGAAAAATCAAATGTAATGCCACGTAATGTCCCAAACACCCGATTAATATCGCGAAAGACACAATGAAATATGAACTGTAATGAATTCGAGCTGGTATGATTAATGACGACACAGAAGCTATATGCATGAAGATCAGACCGAGTCCTATAATTATACTGCTGACCAGAAATCGAAAAATGCTTGCTTCCCCTTTATTGACGGCGAATAGTGCCAAATAGCACATGATTACTACCACTGGCAGAGACGCAAATGCCCAGCGCCAGTCATAATTGACGGGGAGGGATACATGGAACGCCACCATACTAGTAAAAAACATCGACCATAGTCCTGTTCCCAGCGCGATTGCCCCTCCAAAGAGCCACCCTTTTCGTGTTCGTCCCAGTGTTTTCCCTTCACGAAACATCAAGTCCAGCGCTGTATAGAAAGCAAGGTTAGAGATCAAAACGGAGAGTATGACTATCCATGGGTTATATGTAGCATGTAATATTTGCATGGATATCCCTCCTTTCATGAAATTTCGTTAATCCTTCCGCAAGCCAGTTAACTTTTCTACCAGCAATTTCTCCAACTGATCAACTGGTAATGGTTTGCTATAGAGAAATCCCTGTACTTCATCACACTGCTGCTCCATGAGGAAACGTAGCTGTTCTTCCGATTCTACCCCCTCAGCGAGGACTCTCACTTGCATATTTTTTGACATTGCAATAATGGCGGATACGATTGGAGCTTGTGCGTGGCCAGATCTGATTTTTTGTATAAATGACCGGTCGATCTTTACTTTATCGATCGGAAACTGGTTCAAGTAACTTAGTGAGGAGTAGCCGACTCCAAAATCATCAAGGGACAGATGAACACCATGTGCTTTTATTTCCCGTAGCTTTTCCAATACTAAGTCAGTTTCAAACATATCGATATTTTCCGTGATTTCGAGGTCCAGATAACATGGATCCAGCTTAGTCTCAAGCAAAATTGTGGATATGATATGAACAAATGAATCTTGCTGAAGCTGCCTTGGAGAAAGATTCACCGCAATTTTTATCGGTGGCAGACCCGCCATTTGCCATTTCCTGTTTTGTGTACAAGCTGTCCGTAACACCCACTCTCCAATCGCTGTAATCAACCCCATCTCCTCAGCCAGCGGGATAAACACAACTGGAGATACCAATCCTCTCTCGGGATGCTGCCACCGAATCAAGGCTTCAGCACCAATGATCCTACCTTCCTCCACACAGTATTGAGGTTGGTAGTACAAGCATAATTCATTTCGTTCTAAGGCCCTGCTCAAATCATTAGCCATCTCCATTCGCTCACGATCATTCGTAAGACCGACGAACGATTGGAATGAATATTGG
Organism: Brevibacillus nitrificans; assembly: GCF_003710965.1. NCBI lineage: Bacteria > Bacillati > Bacillota > Bacilli > Caryophanales > Paenibacillaceae > Brevibacillus > Brevibacillus nitrificans. Next base: position 343,927 of record NZ_RHHU01000011.1, read on the forward strand.
TTTCCCCCTTGCTTTTTGGCGCGATTTAGGGCGCTTTCTGCTTGTTTGAATAGATGATCAACGTTCAACATATCTCGCGTACACTGACATCCACCAATGCTAACAGTCAAAAATAACTCTTGTTTATCTAGAATTCGCAACGAAGACACTGCTCGAATCATGTTTTGTGCTGTTGTATGAAACTTCTCTGCACTAGAATCCATAAGGATGGCAACATATTTATTATCAAAACGTGCCAGAACATCGGTTTCTTTCAAACACCCCTCTAGTCGTTGCCCCACCTCATGTATGATTCGATCACAAAATAAATGTCCCATGGAATTGTTTAATAATCGGAATCGATCAATATCAATCAAAAAGAGGGCGAATTGATGGTGAGTCCCATCCAGTTGAATTAACTCGTCTACATAGTCTTCAATAAATCTCCGATTGGGCAGACCCGATACGGGGTCAAGATAAGACAATGAAACCATTGATTGTTCCTTAAATAACCGATTATCCTTAACCAGATGGTGCTCGCCCACTTTTTCCTCTCGAGTTAGACCACGTTTTATAGAAAGATACAATATACATCCAGTTAACACGATAAAAAGAAAGCCTTTGCCTGTCTGAAAAAAAGCCATACTGTTCAAATCATCTGCTAAATGGTCTACGACCTTATCTGAAAATATAATCCACAGTGCGCCTAGCAAGAGATAGAATCCCACAATCCTTATTGCCATCTGTTGTCTTCTATGCTCTTTCCTAGTCATTTTATCCACTATCTTCAAGGGGTCGCCTCCAGACCTGCAAACTTGATGATGAATCAAGAGTATATCGCCTTTGTTACCTGGTCCCGATCGTACTCATAGTTACTATCAAAGCAAATTTTATGCCATAAAAAAGCGCCCCAAATCATGGGGCACCTCACTTACCATTTTTATAAAACAAGAACGCGTATTTGTTCTCTCCATCCACAATGCGTCTAAGATATATACGTTCAAATGTCTATAATTTGAACACACGAAACTATCGCCGGTAGTTTATTCCATATTTCCTTATTTTGTTATAGATGGTGGCTCGGCTGATTCCAAGTTTCTTAGCCGCTTCAATTTTACTTCCTTGTGCCTGTTCCAAACTGTTCAAAATGGCCTGGCGCTCCAATTCTTCCATTGTAGATTTTGACTCCGTCTCGAGATGACCTAGAAAGCCAGTTATGTTCTCCACTCTGATATCCAACGCTGTCAGAAACTCACCATCACACAAAATCGCAGCCTGCTCCAAAACATTTTCTAACTGCCTGATATTCCCTGGCCAGTCATACTGAACGATTTTCTCCATTGCATCCCCGCTAACGCCACAAATGTTTAGTTCGTTGCGTTCATTAACTCGTTTTAACAAGTTTTCAATCAATGAAGGAAGATCATCCATTCTACTCCTAAGTGGCGGTATACAAATACGCACCACATGCAACCTGTAATACAAATCGGAACGAAATTTTCCTTCTATTACGCTTTGATACAGGTCAATATTCGTTGCAGCAATCAATCTGAAATCAATCCTGCTTGCTTTCGAGGATCCTACTCTAGTAATCTCACGTTCTTGAATGACCCGGAGCAATTTAGCCTGCATCTCTATTGGTATTTCTCCAATTTCGTCGAGGAACAATGTCCCCCCGTTTGCCATCTCAAAATATCCAAGTTTACCGTTTTTCCTTGCTCCCGTAAAAGCTCCCTCTTCGTAACCAAATAGTTCTGCTTCAAATAACTCTTTGGGAATCGCAGAACAATTGAGACCGATAAAGGGGCCATCATTTCTCTTGCTTTCATAATGAATTGCTTGGGCAAACACTTCCTTGCCCGTCCCGCTTTCCCCAAGAATCAATACTCCAGCATTCGTTTTTGCCACTTTTGTTGCGATACGAATGGCTTCAAGATAATCTGAATTGTTACTTGATATCTCGGCAAAGCTATAGCGAGGTATGAACGAAGAACTTTTGATAAGCATTTCTTTTTTCTTCGATATGTCTCCCACCAGCGAATTCAAGCTGTGCCGCAAAATGACCACTACTCCAGATCTTACATGAGATGAGATTTTCCGCTCATAAAGAATGAATTGGCGCTTCCCAATTGATACATTTTTCGCTATGGGAACAAAATCTTGAACCATCAAATCCTTTGATCGTGATTGGGGAAGTACTTCTTCAAAAACCCTTCCATACAAATCCCCTAATATATTTTGAGCAGCTTCATTCATAAATATGACTTGTGTTTTATGATCGAGGAAAAGAATGCAATCGGCAAGATTTTTTAACGCCTCCTCGAAAAATTCATACAGACCCGTTTGATACATCATCAATCTCCCTTCACCCGGAACCATACAGATATAAATATTATTACACTCGAATGGGTTGGCACGATAGTTGCTTATTGGAAAAACAATACGCACATGATTCTTCGCATACCTTTACCCCAATCTTGCCTTGAGCAAACTAAATTATGGAACCTAAGTGTCTGGAAGGAACCAGGCTATCATTGTTGAAGTATAGCTAAGGAAATAAACTTGACGGTCACCAAATGGTTCAGTTAGAACGAGCTCATTATGGTCACATACTACTATTGCACAGCCATCTAGCTAGGCAGTTAAGGATGGTCTAGAAAAGGGGAGAGTATAGGATGCTTAACATCCAAACGAAGCAAGATGAGATAACAGTCACGTTAAAACTAGATGGGATTATAGATTTGACGACTTACTCGGTTCTTCTTGCACGCTTAAAAGCAGAGATGGATAATGGCGTTCGTTCTTTTGTATTTGACATGGACGAAGTATTTCTCTTTGATTCTACGGGAATTGGGGAATTGTACTATTTTGTTTCGGAACATAAAGTATCCATCAATTTCGTCAATGTACCTTCTTTTATTCAAGAGACATTGGAAATGATGGGTTTCTTTGACGCATTGAAGCAAATTGAAACGGAAGTGGAAACTAACTAAGATAGGTTACCAAGAGCACAATAGATCAGGTCGTTCGTTTCATTTTTTTTAGACGAACGGCTTATTTGTTTTCTCGTTATATGAGTTGTGAAATCCTCGTTAATCCATCATTCACCTTCCTGCTGCAGATAAATGTGATATCGGTTTAATAAACGGTCCAAGTGTTGGCTAACAGCTATAACCATTGGGTCAGTGAATTCCCTATCCTCTTTTACTAGATCGATCAAGTGCTTTTTCAACAGTCGAATTCGATTTTCAAGAATTTCTATTTCCTTGTGATCCAGTATCATAGGAATCCTTTCCCCCAATAGATTTATTACATCTCTCCTCAATCTCGGTCATCCTTCATTCTTTAAAAAAGAAGACTCCTGATGAATTCAGAAGTCATTTCTTGAGTCTCACTCTCCAAGGTAGATACACCGTTTTTTCCTACTAAACTTTAAATCTACTGATTATCTGTTGTAATTCATGAGCTGTATTTGACAAAGAAAGCGCAGATGCCGAGATCTCCTCCATAGAAGCTAGTTGTTCTTCGGTAGCAGCTGAAATATTTTGTGTCCCAGAGGCATTCATTTCTGCAACTTCAGAAATTAGGTACACAGATTTACCAATCTTTTCTGCCCCAGTCGTCAATTGCAGCACCGATGAAACAACTTGGTGAATTTCATTAGCAACTAAGGAGACTGAGTTCTCGATTTGTTCAAATGCGTCACCTGCTGTATTGACTAAAACAATACCTGAAGAAACTTCATTCACGGTTTGTTCCATCGATTTTACTGCCTCGGCAGTTTCCATCTGGATATTGTGAATCAACTGTGAGATTTGTGTGGCTGAGAAGGATGATTGTTCAGCCAGCTTACGAACTTCGTCAGCTACAACGGCAAAACCACGGCCTTGTTCCCCTGCACGAGCCGCCTCAATAGCTGCATTTAATGCCAAAAGATTTGTCTGCCCAGCAATCTGCGTAATTAAACCAGATATTTTCTCAATTTCTTTGGAGCGTTCCCCCAGGCCACGGACCACATCTGACAATCGGTTCACATTTTCCTGCATAGATATCATCTGCTTCTCTGCTGATAGAATTGCATCATTACCGCTTTTCACTTTATTTGTCGTATCAAAGGTTGCATCAGAGACATGTTCGGTATTCGAGGAAATCTGTTGTACGCCCTCAGTCATTATTGTCATGATCTTTGAAGTATTCTCCGCACTTTCAGCCTGTTTACTCGCTCCTTCTGCTACTTCCTGAACCGTTAAGGCGATTTGTTGAGAAGCTTTACTGGTTTCTTCTGCACTAGCTGTTAATTCTTCTGCTGAAGCTGAAACTGTTTCTGCTGAAAGAGTAACTTGTTGAATGACCTTTCTTAATTCAGCAACCATTCTATTGAAAGATTGCGTTAGTTGGCCTACTTCATCTTTTGAGTGATACGTACCTTTTACAGTTAAATCGCCTAGTTCTGTTTTTGCCATCAATGATTGCATATCTCTTAGCGGCCGTACAATATTTCTGTGAATAATAAAACTAATAATACCGCTAAGAATAATGGAAGCGATAATTGTGATGATCATAATGGAAGTTGCTTTTGGCAAATCCAGTGAGTTCGAATAATTAATCTCGTCAGCTTTTTTTTCGGCGTAGTCAGATAGTTCTTGTGCAATTTTGCTAATTTCACTACGCTTTGTTTTTACATCCCTCAAATATTGCTGGTACGCATCGGTGTTGAGATTTCGATTTGCTAACTCGATTGTTTTCTGAGCAGCTGTTCGAAAATCAGCATACTTCCCTTCTAACTCTTCCCATTTCCCTTGTTGAAATGGGTCTAACGTGGTGCTCTTGTAGGTAGTCATCAATGTTTCATTTTCAGTAAATTTATTTTCAGTATTTGTGATTAGGGTCTTATTTACCTCAGCGTCTGTTGTAATCATGAGCTCTAACAAATAGCTATCCATTGAGCGTAAATTGAATCTGATTTTCGAAAGCAGCTTTATAGGAATCAGACCGTCTTGGTAGACTGTTTGAGAGTTCCTTGCCATCTTATTGATGTACATAGTTCCTGTAAACCCTACTCCAACAATGAAAATAACAGAAGTTAAAACAAGCAATAGCAGTTTGGTACCAACTTTTAAATTGCGAAAATACATTTAATTAACCTCCTGAGATGTAAAATCAAACAACGATAAAAAACAGCTTGTTTGATTTCTAGAAGCGTATAGACCCGAGTGTGCCGGTATATCCTCCCTTGTTTAGTTAGTAATCTTTTACTGGTAATCTTTTGTAGCAAAATTTATGCCAATATACAATTGTTCATAGATTGAATCACAAACATAGTTTGTGGATAGTTTTGTCTAATAATTATCATTGTCGTCTAATATTTAGCCACTTGAATTTGTATATTGTCAGCTTCAGGAAAGTAAAGCTGAGAGTGCTGCATATACACTGCGGAAAATAGCTACCCACTTATTTGCATCACAACGACCATGAACCATTCGAAGTAAAATTGACATGTAGGAGTATCAAAACTAGAAGTAGAATACACAATAACAAATAAAGGAATAAAAAATCAGGAGGGAATCATGGGAAGATTAGTTCATTTCGAAATTCATGTAGATGATATGGAGCGCGCTAAAAAGTTTTATGGAGAGGTGTTTGGGTGGGCATTTGAAGATTGGAGTGAGTATGCCGGAATGCCTTATTTTGGAGCTGTGACTGGTGATGCAACAGAGCCTGGAATAAATGGGGCTTTGATGAAGCGTCAAGGCGCTTCCCCAGAACCTGGAAAGCCTCTGAATGGTTATGCCTGTACAATGGGAGTGGAAGATTACGATTCAACGGAAGCAAAAATCCTGGAAAACGGAGGCAAGGTTGCCCTTCCAAAGTATGCTCTACCTGGAATGGCGTGGCAGGGATATTATATGGATACTGAAGGCAATATTTTTGGTATTCATCAGCCAGATGCAAATGCAAAATAGAATTTTCCTATGTTTGAAGAAAGAGAGTACTTCAATAGAGGTACTCTCTTTCTTTTTGGTAAAGACTAGTATACTAGAATGAACATCATTTTTTATTGTCTTACAAGCAGCGCCACCGACTCCACATGCCCCGTATGCGGAAACATATCCACCGGCTGCACTTCCACGACCTCATACATCTCCGCCAGCACCTTCAAATCCCTCGCCAGCGTCGACGGGTTACAGGAAACGTACACGACCTTCTGCGGCTGCATCTCCAAAATGGTCGTGAGCAGTGCCTCGTCGCAGCCTTTGCGTGGCGGGTCGACTACGATGACATCCGGCTTGATCCCTTTTTCCTTCCACGCAGGGATCACGACCTCGGCCGGGCCTGTCTCAAACGTAGCATTCTTCACGCCGTTCAGCTCCGCATTGCGGTTCGCGTCCTCGATTGCTTCCGGCACGATTTCTACGCCGTAGACGTGCTTGGACTTCTGCGCCAGAAACAGCGAGATGGTCCCGATCCCGCAGTACGCATCGATGACCGTCTCGGTACCTGTCGCGCCTACGTATTCGAGCGTCTTGTTGTACAAGACCTCGGTTTGTGCCGGGTTCACCTGATAGAACGAGCGCGCCGAGATAGCGAATTTGATCGCACCGATATAATCGTAGATGACATCGCTGCCCCAAAGCGTCACGGTCTTCTTCCCGAAAATGACGTTGGTCTTGTCCGGATTGACGTTTTGCACGATGCTGGCCACGCCGGTCACTTGAGTGCGGATCGCCCCTACCAGCTCTTCCACGCGCGGGATTGTCTCCTCGGTCGTTACGAGCACAACCATGACTTCTCCCGTTTTCACGCCAACTTTTACCACGACATGGCGCAGCAATCCGCTGTGACGCACTTCGTCGTAGGGCGAAATGTTCAGCGAGGTGGCGATTTTCTTTACAGCGGCTACGGCTTCGTCATTGGCCTGATGCTGGATCAGGCACTCGTCCATGTCGATGATCGAGTGGGATTTCTCCGCGTAAAAGCCGCCCACGAGCGCGCCGTTTTCCTCGCCGATTGGTACCTGGGCTTTGTTTCGATAGCGCCATGGATCGGTCATGCCGAGTGTCGGATGAACGGTGATCGCTCCTTCCCCCTCCACAGAAAAGCCGCCAATGCGACGTAGATTGTCTTTGACGATCTGCTGCTTGTGACGCAGCTGCTCCTCGTATACAAGATGCTGCAAGGAACAGCCTCCGCAACGGTCGTAGACAGGACAGGGCGGCATCGATCTCGCTGTGCTAGCCTCGATGACACTCGCCAGCTTCGCGAATCCGAAATTTTTCTTTACATGATCGACGCGTGCGCGCACTTTCTCTCCCGCAAGGGCACCGTCTACAAAAAGCGTATATCCTTCAATCCGGCCTACACCGGCTCCTTCGTGATTCAGTCCGGTAATCTCCACTTCCACGGTTTGTCCGACACGCACAGGCACATTCAGCTCTGCTTTTGGTGCCTGCTGCGGTCCGCGCCGCTTCTTTGTCATCTTCGCCACAGTTTCTTTGCTCCTTTATTCGGCACTTGCCTGATTCCCCTCGGGACAAACGTCAGGGATGCGTCGATGGCATCCCTGAGGTAGTTGCTATTCATTTTACTATCTTCCTACGGCACGAACAACTCGATATGGCCTGGCAAAGCTTCCACCACGCATGGCAGCTGTCCGCCCAGCTCTCCGTCCAGATTCAGCTGCACCGTTTCGCCTCCTGGAGAGGTCGCTTTGATGTAATCTGCCTGGAAATAGAGGATGTTCGGGTCCTTCAGGTGCTCGCCGCGCACTGCCTGCGTCGCCAAACGGATGAACTCGGCGATATTGGTCTTTTTCACGACGATAACGTCCAGCTTGCCGTCTGAGAGGTCCGCATCTGGGGCGAGCTTGTCGAAGCCGCCGACAGAATGGCTATTGGCGATGAGGAAGATCATGATTTCCTCGTCCAGGAGCACCTCTTTGCGGCTTTCCAGACGAACGCGGATCGGGTGCAGGGAGGGCAGCTTCTCCAGTCCTTTGACGTAATACGCCATCTGACCGATCATCGTCTTCAGCTTGCTCGGAACCTCGTACGTGAGATTCGTCAGCGAGCCGCCTCCTGCGATGTTGATAAAATAACGGTTATTGATCCGACCGAGGTCGATTTTCTTCTTCTTGCCTTTGGAGATAATCTCGCAAGCCCGGCTGATCGATTTCGGTATGCCGACAGCGCGGGCGAGGTCGTTGCTCGTACCACACGGAATGATTCCTAAGGACGGACGTGATTTCTGCTCGGCCATCCCGTTTACCACTTCATAGATCGTTCCATCTCCACCTGCAGCGATGATCAGGTCGTACCCCCTGGCAACAGCGCGTGCTGCCGCCTCGGTCGCATCCCCTTCACCCTTCGTTGCATGGCAGGATGTCTCGTATCCGGCGGATTCCATATAATCAAGGATATCCGGCAATCTCCGACGCACGATCTCCCGGCCGGAGCTCGGATTGTAGATTAATCTGGCTCGTTTCAAGGCAGATCCCTTCTTCCTTCCCTCGCTCACGGATATTATCGTTTCTCTACCCATCATATCCTGTATAGCCATTTTTGGGAATCGCTATGCTGTCTTGGGCGTGATAAGATAGAAAAAGATGGGAATCGAATGGATGGGAGGGGACAGTCGTGCAGCAAATCATCGTAGGTGTAGACGTAGGTGGAACCGCGATTAAAATGGCCTTGATTACCCCGGATGGAGAGCTGGTGGCCAAGACGCAGGAGCCTACTCCCGTCGCACAAGGCGAAGACGGGGTCCTGCAAAAAATCGCAGAGATGGCAGATGCACTTCTCGCGCAGCACGGGTACAGCAAAGCACAAGCCCTGGGAATCGGCGTGGGTGTCCCCGGTCCGATTGATGCAAAAAACGGAATCGTCATGCAAGCTGTCAATCTTCATTGGCGAAAGCCTGTCCCCCTCCGAGAGAAACTGAAAGCGCTGACAGGACTGCCTGTAGCTGTGGAAAATGACGCCAACATGGCTGCTTTGGGCGAGATGTGGCAAGGTGCCGGGCAAGGTGCGGAAGACCTCGTCGCCATTACGCTCGGAACAGGTGTGGGCGGCGGGATCATCGTCCACGGGAATGTCGTTCACGGCATCAATGGCGTCGGCGGCGAAATTGGGCATATCACCATGACACCAGGCGGCGGCTCGATCTGCAACTGCGGCAAGACCGGCTGTCTGGAGACCTATACCTCTGCTACTGCCATCATCCGCGAGGGCAAGCTGGCTGCAACGAGCGGTACGAGTCCCGCACTGGCTGCGGCACTGGCAGAGCACGGCGAGCTCAAGGCAAAAGACGTTCTCGATGCTGCCAAAGAGGGCGACACCGCCTCACTTGCCATCGTCGAGCAGGCCACCCTCTACCTCGGTCTAGCCCTGTCCCACCTGGCAATCCTGCTGAATCCCGCCAAGATCGTCATCGGCGGCGGTGTGGCGGCAGCTGGAGAGTTTCTCTTTTCGCGAGTCCGTGAGTCTTTCGCCCGCTTCGTCCCCTTCACGTACGTGGTAGAATCCACGCAGATTGTAGCCGCTACATTGGGCAACGATGCTGGTGTCTATGGTGCCGGCTGGCTCATCCGCTCCCAAATGACCGAATAAACCGCAGCTTCCGAAAATACAAAAGACGCTCCTGCGAAGAACCTCCCCCTTTTGTTAGACACATCTAACATTTGGAGGTGCCGTTCACGTTCGCCTGAGCGTCTTTTTTTCTGCCGATGCCAAAGCACATCTAGGAAACGGCTTCCACTTTTTCTGCTGCTTGTCCCTCCGCTTCTTCCTTCCCCGATACGATGAGAACAGCTCCCCCAAGCACGGCCGCGCCTCCCACAAGCTGAAGCCAGGTAAAGGATTCCCCTAACAGCAGGGCCGATGCGGCAAAGGTCACGACAGGCTCGAATGTGCTGAGCACCGAGGCTTTGGTTGAGCTGATCAGCTGCAGGGCCCGGAAGAATGTGCTGATGGCGACCACTGTAGAAAAGACAACGATACCCGCCAAGGCAAACCACCCCTGCACGTCAAAGGACAGATCGATCCCGCCATCCTTTTGGGCGACCAAAAACGTGGTGAAGCAGGCAAACAGTGCGATGTAAGCAGAGGTCACATACGGAGACAACCCCTTTACCACCCGATTGCCGACAATGATGTACACGGAGTAAAAAATCGCAGCGGCCAGCGCCAGGAACACGCCAAACGGATGAATCCCCCCAAAGGAAAGCCCCAGTACCATCGCCAGCCCTACGAATGATACGGCCATCGCGATGATCGTTTTTTTGCGCAGCTTCTCCTTCTCTACCAAAAAGCTGAGGATCGCCACAAACGCCGGAAACGTATACAACAGCAGGGCTGCCATCGATGTCGGAATATACTGAACCGCAGAGAAAAAGCTGAGCGACTGCATCGTGTACAGAATGCCGCCCAAAAGAAACAGGCTCAGCCCCTGCTTTTTTTTGATGCGAACAGACTCCTTTTTCCATAAAATCAACCCGAAGAAAATCGCTGAAGCAAACAAAAACCGCAAAAACAACAAGGTCGATACCGATAAGCCTGCTCCGTAGGCAAATACGGCGAAGATCGTCATGACACCGAAGCTTGCTGCTGACACAAATACCAGAAGGACACCCAAATAAAGCGGATTCACTCGCACTCACCAGCTTTCAACATTCATACCAGCAACAGGGCAGCTCGTTTTAATTTTTTACGACGGCTCCCTCCCTCCGGAATAATCGAGAGCTCCAGGCAATAATGACGACAACGTACAACAAAGAAGTGCCTAGTCCAACCAATCCGTGTACCGGATCGACTCTTCCGTAAAAGACTTCCTTGCAGAGAGCGACGCCATTGAAGATGGGCAGCACGTAATACGAAAAAGGAATATCCACCGGGTTCAGCGGCATCAGCATGTAGGAGGGCACCATCGCCACGAAGATGATCCCGCTCATATACGTCTGCCCTTCCTTGAACGACTTCGCAATCGTGCTCAGAACCAGCTCCAGGCCGGCAAACATCGCAGCGAGCAAAAGAATGGTCAGCACCAAAACCAGCAGGGTGGCAGGCGAAAAAAAGCCTAGGGAAAACCCAGCCCCTTCCGTATCCAACGGTCCAAAGCTCAGCACCAGTGACACCGAGACCAAGGAAGCCAGAGCGCTCATCGTACTCATCACCATCACAGCGAGCAGCTTGGCGGTTAAAATATGATTGGCGGCAATCGGGGCCGTCATCAGCGACTCCAGCGTCCCCCGCTCTTTTTCCCCTGCGACCAGATCATTGGCGGCGGCAACTCCCCCAGAGGCCAGAGAAACAACGAGCATCAACGGAATGATACCGGCCAGCATGCCACCGGACAAGCGTTCCTCCGTGGCCACGTTTTGATACGTCGAAGCGATCGGCTCGATGGCCTTTGGAGAAAGCCCCGCATGCTGCAAGCGTTGGGCTACGATCTCCTGACTATACGCTTTCACCGTCTGCTCGATCACATCCCGCGCATAGACGGATTTTTGATTGGTGGAGTCGTAGGCAACCGTCAGCGCCCCTGTTCTCCCCGCGGAAATCGTCTCGTCAAAGCCGGAAGGGATCGTCACAATAGCCCGCAGCATTCCCGCCTGCAGCGCCTGCTCTGCATTTTCCGGCTCCAGGATCCGTGCACCTGGTATTTTTTCTAGGGCAGCAGTCAGTCCGGATGTTCCATGGATCGCGATTGGTACGTAGGCACGCGCCTCTTTTTCGACATTGCTATAGGACATTCCCAGCAAAAAGAAAACGAACGGAATAATGACCAGAGGCACCAGAAAGGTTCCCAGCAATGTTTTGCGGTCGCGAAATAGGTCGAGAAGCTCCTTTTGAAACACCGTCCAGATGACACGTCTGCCCATCAGTTCTCGCTCCCTTCCACCACGGCCATGAAAATATCGTCCAGGTCATGAATCCCGTACTGCTCCCGCATGTTTTCCAGTGTGCCTGCAAAGCGCATGCTCCCTTTGTGAATCAAAGCCACTCGTTTGCACAGCTTGTTAATTTCCCCCATGTTGTGGCTCGAAAACAGAATCGTTTTCCCTTCCTCCTGCATGCGGGCGACCATTCTGCGAAAAATGTTGGCGGCCGTAACATCGAGTCCCGTAGTCGGCTCATCCAGAAGAACTACATCGGGATCGTGTACGAGGGTACGTGCGATCGCCACCTTCTGCTTCATCCCCCGGGAAAAGGAGCCGACTCGCCTGTCGATGAATTCTTCCATATCCAGCATGCGGCTCAGGCTGTCGATCCTCTCCTGCAGTCTTGCCTGCTCTAGGCCGTACAAGCTCCCGAAATACGCGATGTTTTCTCTTGCCGTCAACCGATTGTACAGCCCGACATCTCCTCCAAAGAGAATGCCGATCCTGCGCCGTACCTCGACCGGATCGCGCTGGACAGAGAAGCCGCTGATCTCGATATCTCCTGTGGTAGGCTGCAGAATCGTCGCCATCATGCGCATCGTCGTCGTTTTTCCTGCGCCGTTCTCCCCCAGAAGACCGTATACTTCCCCTGCCTCCACCCGAAACGACACATCGCGAACGGCAGTAAAATCGCCAAAGCGTTTGCTGACTTGCTTGACTTCAATCATCCGCATTCCTCCTTCCCGATGCATGCGGAAACAGCCCTTCGAGCATTTCTCTCTAAAACCTTGCTTTCACGTAAAAAGCAGCACGCTTGCCATTTTCTCCGGTGAAAGTCACCTGAATCGCGCCCGTTTGCCCAATCAGCAGGCGAGGAATGGCGGCAGAGACCACAAACTTGCGCTGTCTGTCGTCTACTCGCGCCTTTTGGACCGTTCCCGGCGGCGAAAAGATCTGATCCCCCTCCAGGTTGTAAAACGTCATCGAGATTTGCCCTGTGCCGCCGTTTGCTTCCCCATCGAAAAGAATGGTAGGAAAGGACGTGGGCCCAGCCGAAACCTTGCTGAGCCGAAACAGCGGGTGGCTTAGCTGAAGCTCTGTTCCTTTTTGCCAGTGCTTGAGATAGACATCGTACTCTTGAGTGGCGAGCCGGTGAAAAACTGAGGTGGTAGCTGTTGTTTGGTGTGGGGCGATGAACGGCTCTCCATTGGCAGCCAGAGAAAGAGACAATAACAGAGAAAGCATGCTGATCAACTCCAATAATTGGATGCCTATAGCATGCCCTACCCCTGCTATGCCGTATGTGAATCTTCTTTACGCAATCGAGTGTACGATAATGCCCGGATAACGTTCTTTCCATTTCGCGAGCGAGAAGTCCTCAAACAGGGCTACGAAGTCTTCCGTATTGTTGATGTAGTGTCGTTTTTCCGGAAGGTTCGGATATTTATCCGCAAACAAGAGGGCAACCAAATGAGTGACAGGGATCCCCTCCGCCTCTTGATCGTAAATGCCGCGTTCAGCCAGAACCTTTACGAAGTAGCGGACATAGGTAACGGTCAATGTCGTTTGCTGTCCGTTTTCCTCCCAGGTGGCTATCGAGCGGTCAAACGTCTCTGCTGGAGAGCCTCCTTTGCTCGGTGGAACGTTTTCGCCAGAAATAGAAATCAGCTTCATATCTGTCCTTCCCCCTCTTCAATCATTCGTGTATGTTCATTATAGGGGAGAGTGGAAAACGTTACAAATAATCCCTTTCGAGAAGGCTAACAAAAATTTTTCTACTCCTTTGTCAGAAATCCCGCATCGCTTAAGTCTATGTATCAAGTCAACAAATTAGCGAGGAGTTTTACGATGGATGCCAAGATCTTGAATCGATATGAAGACCAGGAAGAGGACATGACAGCAGACGACGTTCTGGTGGAACGAGCGAAGGATGGAGACCGGGAGGCGTTTGGAGAGCTGGTCAGACGGCATCGTGCCAAGGTTTATGGATATGCTCGCTCGTATACGCAGGAGTCGTTTATGGCCGAGGACATCGTGCAGGAAGCGCTGATTCGAGCTTTTTTACACCTGGGGAGCTTGATGGACAGCCGCCGCTTCTTGCCTTGGCTGCACCGGATCGTCCGCAACCAGGCTTACACGCGCCTGCAAAAAGGGCCGCAAAAGCGCGAGCAACCGTTCTCTGGCTTCATCGCAAACTCTGCCGATCAAGAGAAGACAGACTGGGAGGACTTGGACAGCATCCTGCACCGTTTGGGACGCAGATGGTCACAGCCCGTTGATCCCGCGACCAACCCTGAGGAAATCATGGTCCGCAGAGAGCTGCTCCAAACGATCACCGGCTTGCTCCACTGTCTCAATCCACGGGAGAGGAAAATCGTCGAGTCTCATTTCTTCGATCACCTGTCTCCACTGGAAATCGCCAGACTGTTTCAGATCTCCCAAGCCAACGTGTACCAGGTCCTGTCGCGTTCACGCAAAAAGCTGATTCAGGAAAAAACTCGTGTCGTTGTTGACCAATACGTGCAATCACGAAAGGAAGCGGGAATTATGAAAAAGGTCGTATTGAACACACCGGAAGCATTCACTCTCCACACTTGGGTTACTTGCGTCATGGCTCTTCGAGGTATGCTCGAGGCGGCGAATCGAAAACTGTCTCTCCCGATGGTAATGGGATTGAGCGGCCACGCCTTTCGATTGACTGTAGTGCCTGAGCATGTACACATTGCAGGACCAACCATGTTTGAATTTGGTCCGGTGCTAGCCCGCGGCCTGCGCAACCTCGGATTCACTTCTCGTTCCATCAGCGACTTCAAGCAAGCTGCCGGAATCGAAATAAATGCCAACCTCGTCGAGCCTTCCCAGCTAGGCGCAAATGCACGCGAAAAGAGACAGCTCTCTCAAGTGCTCCCGCAAGCGCTGGAGTTGATTCATCGCTCTGTGGATCGCGGTTACCCTGTATTGGCTTGGGATATGTTCATTCCCGAGTTCGCCCTGATCTACGGGTACGATGACGAGCAGAAGCTGCTTCATGCAGGCGATAACTGCGGCCACCAGGGGACGATTCCGTACGATCATTTGGGCCGCGGATTAATCGAGGACTTGTTTGTTCTCGCTTTGGATGAGTCGTTCGAAACAGACCAAAGGCAAATGCTGATCGGAGCGCTGCAAATGGCAATCTCGCATTATCGTGGTGAGGAGCCTGCGTTTGGAGCAACCCATGGACTTGACGCCTACGCCGATTGGCTGAACGCGTTTGAGAAACGTACCATCGAGCCAAACGGAAATGCATACACGCTTGCCATCGCCCTTGATGCTCGCCGCAATGCCTCTGCCTTTTGGAAGGAGATCGCGGAAACGTGGACTGACACAGCTTTTGATGCCATTCGTCCAGACTGCCTGCAAGCAGCTGCTCAGTACGGAGCGATTGCCGACGAATTTGCCCAGCTCTGCCGCCTCTTCCCGTTTCCTGCTGGAGGGGAGCCAAATGAACCTCAGCAAAGTGCGCAGGCTATCGAGCTGCTGACGAATATTGAAGCGAAGGAGCGCCAGGCTTTGGCTCTGCTGGAAAATATGCTGCACGCGCTGACTGCGTAATAGCCAGGAAAGGGCTGCCCTGTATGCTGGAATTCCAGCGGCAGGACAGCCTTTTTGGTTCAATCAATCCCCGGAAGAACAGCCTCCGTCGTCTATCGATTATTCTTTGCTGCTACTTCCCATTCGGACAGCCACATAGCTACGTCCGCACGCGTCAGAGCATCTTGCAGACGCGGGGATTTCCCTGCCTTCCAAAAGCTGAGCGCACTGTTTTCCTGGCCGAGCAGCTTATTGCCCATCTCGTTTGCTTCCTGCAAGGTTATGGGACGATCGGGATTTAACTGGTCCGCTCCTGCAGCTGGCTGCACCAAGCCAAGGCCCATCGCTTCCCGTACAACTGGGAAAAGAGGATGGCTTTCCTTTACATCAGCGAAGGACAGCACAGTTTCCGCTTCTTCCCCATAGAAGTGCATTGATCCGTAAAAGCGATTCGCGATGAGCAGGATCCGCAGAAACTCCCCTCGGGTAACCAGCTGGTCCGGGTTCAATCTCCCCTCCGAAACAGGCAAGTATCCCCGCTCGACTGCTTGCACGAGTACCGCACGCTGTGGATGATCCGTAATATCGCCAGGCAGCTTCGACTGCTTGTACGCAGGAAAGCTGACCCATTGTCCTGAACGCGCATCTACGATCCCCTCGTCACTCGTCATCCTGTACACGAGCTTCGGCTCCCGTCTCACCAGATAGCTTCCTTGCCGCCACTCTGGGTGTGGCATGAAATAGGTGAGCTGAAACGTCTTCTTCTCCCCTTCCGTTTGCTTCGCCCGTTTCCTATCGATGGCAGACGTTTGCTTCTCCATCTCCTCCAGCCCTTGGTAGGGAGGCAGGGAAAACAATCCTTTCACCTCTCCTGTCTGGGGATTCACCATGACCATGGTTTCCAGGCTTTCTACCGGAACTCCCTGCTTCAGCCAGCCAAATACAAGATTGTAGCTGCCACCGTCCTGAAAGAGAAACGATTGACTGTCTTCTGTCGGTGGAAGCGAGATCGGATAGAGACTTCCCAGTCGATCGGGTAAGAGCTGCTTGATGAAATCTGTCGCGATGGATTGCGCCTTTTCGTAGGTGATCCAACGCGGACTGGCTTGATCTGTGCCTACTGCCTGATCTTCTACTAGCGAAAAGGAAGTGACGTTTCCGTATGAATCCATCCCGATCGAGTATCGCTTCTCATCCTTTCCTCCCTCAGCAGGACGGACGTATAAGAATACGCTGCTATCGATTTGGCTCCCTTCGCCAAACTCGTCCATGCTAACAAAGGTGGAGCCTCCCGCGCTACCCTTCTCTGGCTGTGCGAAAAACATCGTTTTGGCGATTTGATCCGCCTTCTTTCTCAGCTCATAGTAGGCTAGTTCTTTTTGTTCGGTACCTGCTTGAACAGCTTTCCCCAACGCTTCGATCCTCTCAGGCTGGCTGACAATCTCCCCAAGCAGGTTCAGCGCTTGACCCGTCTGTGCATCGATCAGGGCAGGATCCTTTTCCGTGTAATAGTAGGAGAGGAGCATTTCTTTTTGCTTCAAACCGTATGGTAAGAGCTTTTCCCCCGCATAAGCGTAACCAAGCGTCGGCTGTGCCGTCTCGTCCCAGCGCCCTCTTGCCTCTTCCTCTGATAGCTGCGGAGCTGGATCGGGCAGCGTGCCATCAAACCAGTTGCGTTTGTAATGCACAATCTCCCCTCGCAAATCGACGGTCACCTGCAAATCGTTTTCCAGGAAAGGAACCCCCTTTTCCACACGCGTAAAGAAAAAGGAATAGGCACCCGCCTGTGGTGGATACGGATTCATTTCCTCATACAGATTTGGCCCCTCCGTATGCAGCAGCTCCATTGGCGCAACAGCTGTCAAAAACTGCTGTGCCACTTGCAGTGCTTCCTGCCGGGAGAGCAGCTTGGCGTCAGCAGCCATTTGCTTATCCCTTTTCAGCTGCGAATAATTGAGCAGCTTTCCTGTGACAGCATCCACTGTGATCCATTTGTGCTCCGTCTCCTCTTCCCCCTTGCTCCAATCGGCAGTCCATGCCGAACGACCACTCTCAAAGGACAGTTGATGGTCCGGGAACAAATCCGCCAGCTCGTATCCTTCCAGGGTGATTGGCAATGGTTTGGCGAATGCAACGGCTTGTGCTTTCGTGAGCTTTACTGCCTGTTCGGAGGCTGCAAGTACAACATTTCCCCTGAGCCCGTCCATAGCAGGAGTAAGAGCATAAAAACACCCAAGCACCCCCGTCAGTATGGCCGTCGCCCTCAGCTTTGCAAATCTCATAGTTCCCCCTCATTTTCCTATCATTTCCTTATTTTCACATTACTCATTATGCTCGAGAAAACGGGGATTGTCATCTTTGGATCGTGATTGAGCATAAAAAAGCGCCCTCCCATGAATCAGGAGAACGCTTTGGTAGTTGTCGGTCCAATCCTTACATTTCTTTCAATACTTCTGCAATCAGCTTGTTCACCATCGGCGGGTTCGCTTTGCCTTTGGTTTGCTTCATGACTTGGCCAACAAAGAAAGCAGCTGCTTTTTCGTTACCGGACTTGTAGTCAGCAACAGCCTGCGGGTTGGAGTTGATCGCATCGACGACGATTTGACGCAACGCGCCCTCGTCGCTGATTTGCACCAAGCCTTTTTCCTCTACGATCTTCTTCGGCTCTTTGCCTGTCTCGACCATTTCCTTGAAGACCGTTTTCGCGATCTTGGAGGAAATCGTGCCGTCTGCGATCAGCTTGATCATCTCACCCAGCCCTTGCGGCGTCATTTTCACGTCGGCAAAGACCAGATTGTTGGCGTTCAAGTGAGCCAGAAGATCCACCATCAGCCAGTTCGCTACTGCTTTTGGCTCTGCCCCTGTCTTGACTGTTTCGTCGAAGAAATCAGCCGTTTCCTTGGACATCGTGATGACACCCGCGTCGTCCTTGGACAGTCCAAAGTCGTTGACATAGCGCGCTTGGCGAGCATCCGGAAGCTCAGGAATCGTCGCGCGTACCGCTTCAATCCACTCTTCAGAAATTTGCATGCGCACGAGGTCAGGATCCGGGAAGTAGCGATAGTCATGCGCTTCCTCTTTGGAACGCATGGTCAATGTCTTCTTGTTTGCTTCATCCCAACGGCGTGTTTCCTGTACGACTTTTCCACCGGAGGAGACCACTTCGGTCTGACGCAGCACTTCATACTCCAAGCCCATTTGCACATTGCGGAAGGAGTTCATGTTTTTCAGCTCGGCCTTGGTCCCGAATTCTTCTTGACCATACGGACGGATCGACACGTTGGCATCGCAGCGCAGGGAGCCTTGCTCCATACGTACGTCGGAAACCTCGGTGTACTGAATGATCGCTTTGAGCTTTTCCAAATACGCACGTGCTTCTTCCGGTGTGCGGATATCTGGCTCGGATACGATCTCCACCAGCGGAACACCGACACGGTTGAAGTCTACCAGAGACTCTCCGCCGAAGTCACTGTGCGTCAGCTTCCCTGCATCCTCTTCCAAATGCAGGCGAGTGATCCCGATGCGCTTGGTCTCGCCATTTACTTCGATATCGATCCAACCGTTGTAGCCGATCGGCTGGTCGAACTGGGAGATTTGGTACGCTTTTGGAGAATCCGGGTAAAAGTAGTTTTTGCGGTCAAACTTCGTCTCACGGGAGATTTCGCAGTTGAGCGCCAGCGCCGCTTTCATCGCGAATTCAACTGCCTGCTTGTTGGTCACAGGCAGTACGCCTGGATGCCCCAAGCAAATCGGGCATGTATGGGTATTCGGCTCCGCACCGAATTCGGTTTTGCAGCCGCAGAAAATTTTACTGTTGGTGGATAGCTCGGCATGGACCTCCAAGCCGATGACGGTTTCGTACTTGCTCATGCTCTTACCCCCTCACCCATTCCGGCTTGCGCGTATGGAAGCCTACAGATTGTTCATAGGCATGTGCCACGCGCAGCACGGTGGATTCGTCAAACGCTTTCCCGATGATCTGCAAGCCGATCGGCAGACCTTTTTGGGAGAATCCGCACGGTACGCTAATCGCTGGCAAGCCTGCCAGGTTTACAGGCACGGTGCAGATGTCTTCCAGGTACATTTTGACCGGATCGTCCACGTTTTCCCCGATTTTGAACGCCGTAGATGGCGTAGTCGGATGGAGAATCACGTCAAAGTCAGCAAAGATGCTGTTGTAGTCCTGGATGATCAGGGTACGCACTTGCTGTGCTTTTTTGTAGTACGCATCGTAGTAGCCGGACGACAGGGCATACGTACCGAGCATGATGCGGCGTTTTACCTCTGGACCAAAGCCTTGGCTGCGGGACTCTTTGTACAGCTCGATCAGGTTGGACGCATTGTCGGCACGTACACCGTAGCGCACGCCGTCAAAGCGAGCCAGGTTGGACGATGCTTCCGAGGAGGACAGCAGGTAGTAAGCAGGTACCGCATACTCGGTGTGCGGCATGGAAACCTCGCTCCAGGTCGCTCCCATGCTCTCCAGCTGCTTCAGCGCTGCCAGCACGGCATCGCGCACCTCTGGATCAATTCCTTCCCCGATCAGCTCTTTTGGCACACCAATGCGCAGCCCTTTCACATCTCCCGTCAAAGCAGACAGGAAATCAGGAACTTCTACATTGGCGGAAGTGGAATCGTACGGATCATGTCCAGCGATTGCTTGCAGAACGAAAGCGGAGTCTTCCACGTTTTTCGTCACAGGACCGATCTGATCGAGAGAAGAGGCAAATGCCACGAGACCAAAACGGGATACACGGCCATAGGTCGGCTTCAGACCAACCACGCCGCAGAATGCTGCTGGCTGACGGATGGAGCCGCCTGTGTCCGAACCGAGCGTAAAGTAAAAATGACGTGCAGCCATTGCTGCCGCCGAGCCACCGCTGGAGCCGCCTGGAACGTACTCGGTGTTCCACGGGTTTTTGGTTGGGTAGAAGCCGGAGTTTTCGTTGGAGCCGCCCATGGCAAACTCGTCCATGTTCAGCTTCGCCACGATGACAGCATCGGCATCCTTCACTTTTTTGGAAACCGTCCCGTCATGGACAGGATCAAAGTTGGCCAAAAATTTGCTCGCGCAGGTGGTGCGTACGTCTTTGGTGATGAGGTTGTCCTTCAAGCCTGCAGGCAGACCATACAGCATGCCCAGCTCCTCGCCACCTTTCGCCAGACGCTCGTCCAGCTGACGGGCATGAGCAAGAGCCCCTTCTTCATCTACATGCAGAACGGATTTGATTTCGTCGTCGTGCTCCTTGATGCTGGCGATGGATGCCTGCACCAGATCCGTCACGGACAACTCCTTTGCGCGCAGGGCGCTATGTATTTCAGACAATCGCTTGTCGAACAGCGACACAGTAGGTTCCTCCCTTCACTTCTCCAGAAATTTACTCAAATACAGCCGGTACTTTGAACTGTCCTTCTTCGTGGTCCGGTGCGTTTTTCAGCACTTCCTCACGCGGCAGGGACGGACGGTTGACGTCTTCACGCATCACGTTTTTCACATCTGTCGCATGGCTGGTAGGCGCTACATTGGAAGTATCCAGTTCATTTAACTTCGCTGCGAATTCCAAAATCGCGTTGAGATCCTTTGTGTAACGTTCTGCTTCATCTTCTGTCAGTTGCAAGCGAGCCAGGTTGGCTACGTGCTCCACTTCTTTGCGAGTAATGGCACTCATGTTTCCACCTCCGAATCGTATCCATAACTTTGATCTTACTTGAAAACAGCGGGTTCAGTCAATTTTCGACGGTTTCTTCTATGGTAAAAAATCATTTACTGACGTTAACTTCACTCGGGCTGTTGTGGAGGGGCGGAAAAAGCAGAAAACGCTGCAGGCTAGTAGGGCCACTTGCTCGGGGGTCATTCCTGCACGGCTCCATTTCAAAAGCGGAACCGCGTCCAAAAGTGGCGTTTTCTGGGATGCCTCCCAGAGTTGGACGCTAAATGCGTGTTCCGCTTTTTCCACTCCGCCTCGGCTGTGTCCCTAATACCTTTCGCTTTTTTCTGCTTTTTCCTGGTCAGCTGATCCTGTCGTTCACACCTTCAAAGATTTTTAAAGCAAAGCTTGTTAGTATTGTTCTAGAGCTCTTATCAGCGTTCGTTAATCAGAAAAGCACTCCAAACCAACGAAAAAAGCCCAAGGGCTGAAATCATCAGCAGCCTTGGAGCTCTGTTGGCACGCAATCCTTGACGTGAATCCTTTACTCCGCCTTCTCTGCCAGCAGCTGGCCCATGAGCAGGCTTTTGCCAATCTCGATTCCTTTCGCCCACTCCAGTTGGTTGGATTCGAGCAGCAGGATGACCGTGGAGCCAAACTCGAACCAGCCTAGCTCTTCCCCTTTTTGGTAATGCGGGGTGTCCATGATGGGCTCATTGGTTTGGCGGCCATGCTTGATATTGGTAGTCGCAGTATTGTAGGAGACCTTCACACTTCCGACGAAGAGGGCACCTACTTTGACCAGTGCCAAATCGCCCATGTCTTTTGTTTGAATGTACGTGACGAGCCGTTCATTACGTGCAAAAAGACGATCCACATTTTCAATCCCCAGCTTGTTCACTGGATAGAGACGTCCCGGCAAATAGCTGTACCGGATCAAGTCTCCCTCGACTGGCATATGAATGCGGTGGTAATCTCTCGGGCTTAAATAAATGGTGATGAACTTTCCTCCGTAGTAGCGCTTGGCCTCTTCTACAGAACCACCGAGCAGCTCGACGACATCGAACTGTTTTCCTTTCGCTTGAATCAATGTACCTTCGCAAATATCTCCCATTTGAGAAACGGTACCATCCACTGGGCTGACGATGACGTGTTCGCCCGGTGCTATTGGCCTTGCTTCCGGTTTCAGTCGGCGGCAGAAAAATTCCTTCAAGGTACGATATTGACTTACCGGCTTTTCGATCACGGTAGAATCGATGTGATAATGGCGGATATAGCGTTGAATCGCCAATCGGCTAAATCTTGATGCAGTTATTTTCCCCATCGTCCGAGACATCGCGTTTTGTGGCAACCGATGAATCAAGACAGGAAGCAGCTTTTTACGCATAGGACAACTCCTTGTTTTTCCGATAAAGATACTTCGATCGAATTCCCAACCAAGAAGCTGAAAAAAGGATAACCTTACTTTACCACCTCAGCCAATACTCAGTAAACCCCGCCATCCTACCATCGCCTCATCATTTTCTTCCGCAATCTTGCTATACTATAAGATGGTGGACAAGCCTACTTTCAGGAGAAAACAGACATGTCAAAGCTCGACATTGAAACATTAATCAGTCAATACGGGGATATCCTGACCAGCTTTTTTCATCATATGTCAGACATGTTCTTTCTTATGTCTGTAGAGGAGTCTGAAAGTGAAGGACTCCAGTTTCGCTATGTCTTGATGAACCCTGCTGCGATGCAAGTAGCCAAGCTGACCGAAGAGGCTTACGGGAAGCGAATAGAGGACGTCTATCCCGAGGGGAAGGCATCCGTTTTGAACCGTATGTACAAAAAAGCCGTTTTAAGTGGAGCACCGATCCATTATACAAGCGAAGGGGAAGTGATCGGCGAGTCGATCCTTTCCCCTGTCTATAATAAAGACGGCGTATGCACGCATGTGTTCTCCGTTACCCGTGACATTACGGAGCGCAAACAGCTGGAATCCAAGCTGGAGCATATGGCGTATCACGATGTGCTGACCGGCTTGCCAAACCGTCGTCTGCTCTACATCCATCTGCACAATGCACTGGCTGCGGCAAAAGCCAATAAGGACATGGTAGCCGTCCTCTTTCTGGACTGTGACCATTTCAAGCAAATCAACGACACTTGGGGCCACAATACAGGTGATCAGTTCCTGCAGCTGCTCGGAGCCAGACTCAGCTCCTGCGTACGGGAGGGGGACACGGTTGCCCGTCTGGGAGGCGATGAATTCGTCATCATCCTCACCTCCCTCCAGAACCAGCAGCAGGTCGAAAAGGTTTCAAACCGGATCATCCGCGCACTCCAAGAGCCGTGGATACTGGAAGGACATACGTTTCACAGCACGACCAGCATCGGGATCGCTCTCTATCCAACGACTTCCAGCGATGCCGATCAGCTCTTGACTCACGCCGATAAGGCCCTCTACTTGGCAAAAGCCTCCGGACGAAACCAGTTTCGCTTTTATCAAGCTGAGTAATCGAGTGACCGGCCCTCAGATCTTCTGAAAATAAAACAGAAACAGCGACAACGCCGAGAACAAAAAGCTGACCACATACAGGACCACGACGGTCTGTTTGGCAGTCAGACCATGAGACATCAGCCGATGATGGACATGACGACGGTCTGCCTGATACATAGGCGACCCTGCAAGCAATCGGCTGATCATGACCTGCAAGGTATCGATGACTGGCAATCCCAAAGCGAGGACTGTCACCACAAGCGAGATGAGCGTAGCCCCTTTCATCGTTCCCTCGAGAGAAATGATTGCCAGTGCAAACCCCAGGAACATCGACCCCGCGTCTCCCATGAAGATTTTGGCCGGATAAAAATTAAAGCGTAAGAAAGCCAATGCCGCCCCCGCCAGTGCCACTGCCAGCAGCGCCGTCAAATCCTGCCCCTTTACCATCGAGAGAAAGAACAACGTCACCGCCGAAAAAATAGTCGCTCCTGCCGCCAATCCGTCTACTCCATCCAAAAAGTTCACCATGTTGATCAATCCAACGATCCAAATCACCGTAGCAAGAAACGAGATCCACAACGGAAACGTAGCAAAAGCACCATCGTCTCCCCCTAACCAGGTGAGACTGACGCCTCGAAAACGGATGTCAAAGAAAAATACCATCATTCCTACCGAAAGCTGTATCAATAATTTGGGTAACGCAGGAAAATCTTTTTGCTTGGCTTTATACGCATCATCGACCCATCCGATCGCCATTAAGATGGCTCCGCCTACTGCCAAAACCGCAACCGTTTTTTGCACCCCTGCAAAAAAAGCTGACACGATGAGCATACCGACAAACATCGCGATTCCGCCCGATAACGGCATCGGTTGGCTATGACCTTTTCTTCCCCGCGGGATATCCAGCAGCTGCGTTTTCCAAGCCAGCCAATGAGCGACCGGCATCAACAGATAGACCAGAAAAAAGGCGGATAATCCTGAAACTACATACGTAAACAGCGCTCTCACCTGCCCGCACGTCATTTTGTTAGTAGTGTGGACAAAAGGAGCCTAAAGAAAACTTCCCATTGTACAAGCCTGCTGGCGCAAAGAAAAAAGCCGCCCCAGATTTGAGGCGACTTTTGTAAAGACAAGTCTTACAGTTTTTCGGAAACCAGTTTTGCTTGGGTGAACAGCAAGAGGTAGTCTGGGCCGCCAGCTTTGGAGTCTGTACCGGACATGTTGAAGCCGCCGAATGGATGTACCCCTACCAAAGCACCTGTGCACTTGCGGTTGAAGTACAGGTTACCTACGTGGAACTCTTCACGCGCGCGCTCCAGGTTTGCACGGTTGCGGCTGATGACAGAACCAGTCAAGCCGTACTCGGTGTTGTTCGCGATTTCCATCGCATGGTCAAAGTCGCTGGCTTTGCAGAATGCCACTACAGGTCCAAAGATTTCTTCCTGCATGATGCGTGCATCTGGAGCTACGTCTGCAAATACAGTTGGCATGATGAAGTAGCCGGAGTCTGGGCCTTTTTCGCCACCTGCAACCAGTTTGCCTTCAGTTTTACCGATCTCGATGTATTCCAGAATTTTGTTGTACGCTTTATCGTCAACTACTGGGCCTGTGTAGAAATCGTTGCTGCGAATATCGCCTACTGTCAGGTTTTTCGTCAGTTCGACTACGCGGTTCAGCACTTGATCGTATACGTCTTGGTGTACGATCGCACGGGAGCAAGCCGAGCATTTTTGACCGGAGAAGCCAAATGCAGATGCCACGATGGATTGAGCAGCCAGCTCGATATCGCAGTCGCTGTCTACCACGATGGAGTCTTTACCGCCCATTTCAGCAACCAGACGCTTCATCCATTTTTGTCCTGGACGATGTTTAGCAGCCAGCTCGTTGATACGCAGACCTACATCGCGGGAACCTGTAAAGCTGATGAAACGAGTTTGGATATGCTCAACGAGGTAGTCGCCGATTTCGCTGCCGGAGCCCGGTACGAAGTTTACTACACCTGCAGGTACGCCAGCATCTTCGAGTACTTCCATGAATTTGGCTGCGATTACAGGCGTTGTGGAAGCAGGCTTCAGCACTACGGTGTTCCCTGCAACCAGAGCTGCTGTCGTCATACCCACCATGATGGCGAGAGGGAAGTTCCAAGGCGGGATTACGATTCCTACACCAAGTGGAATGTAGTACAGCTCGTTATCTTCATCCGGGATGCGAGGAAGATCATGGCGCTGGGACAGCTTATCCATTTGGCGAGCATAGTACTCCATGAAGTCGATTGCTTCTGCAGTATCCGCATCCGCCTCTGGCCAGCTTTTTCCTGCTTCTTTTACGAGCCAAGCAGAGAACTCATGCTTACGGCGGCGCAGGATTGCTGCTGCTTTGGTCAGGTAGCGGGAACGGGAAGTGCCAGGAACCTTTTTCCAGGTTTCAAATGTGCTTGCTGCTACTTGGATCGCTTTTTCAGCCAGTGCCTGGTCAGCCTGGGAAACAACACCCACTACTTGCTCTTTATTGGAAGGGTTGATGGAACGGGATTTCTTCTCGGTTTTGATACGCTCTCCGCCGATGATCAGATCATATTCACGGCCCAGCTCGCTTTCAACTTTTGCGAGCGCTTCTTCAAACGCCTTTTTATTTTCTGGTAAGCTAAAATTGGTAAACGCCTCGTTTTTGAATTCTACTTGCATTGTGACGCCTCCTTATCGAATTCTTCCATGTTTGGTTTCATTCTCTATACATATGCAAGGATCGTACCAACAAAACCGACTTCGCACACACTCGGATAGTGTTTGCATTTTTCTCGAAAAACAACAAGCGATGTCAACGAGCTTCCATAGACACTTTTGTATACCTCTACACACTTTTGCACACATGTGTCAGAAAGGACGACAACCTCTTACACTACTGGTCTATGTGAGAAAAACGCGGGAAGCACGCTTGTACGGCTCCATTACAAAAGCTTAAGCTCGCGTCCAAAGCGGTCGTTTCTGAGATGCATTCTCAGAGGTGGACCTAAAGGCAGGTTCTGCTTTTTCCATTCCGCCTCGGCTGCGTCCCTAATACCTCCGCTTATTTCCCTTTTTTCTTGGCCAGCCTTGACTTATCTACCTTTCCTTTTCTTGAGGGCTTTCCATGTAGTTTCATGGAATAACGCTACTTGGGGCAATGCCTACGACGAACGGGAGCTTCCTTCTCCCTTTGAATAACCGCTAAAAAAGGTGCCTAGAAACCACAAAGGCTCGCTGGAGAAGCAGGTTTCCAGGCGGAGCGACTCCGGAACCCTACTTAGCCGAACAACGAATTCACGGGTTCCAGAAGCGGTACCCCTGCGTTCCCTGCGTAGCGGCTACTCCTTTACCGCTTCCCCGTGAATCGTTGTGGTGCGGACAGTCTCATCTTCTACGTAGGGTGTAGGCCGGAGCGAAGATCGGAAACCTGCTTCTCCCCACCCCAGCTATGTTGATAAGCTCCTCTTCTTTCATAGTTATAAGTAAAAAAGACTCCTTCCCCATTTCGGTGAAAGAGTCCTTCGCATTTTTACTGTCGGTATATGTGCATGTACGGCTCGCCAGTGGCTGGTCGAATGTAGATCGCAAGCGGCTTGTTCATCGACTGGACATATAGATTGATATGCACGCTCTTGTCGAACAGCTGGTTGATGCTGCCTGCCGCAAATTGCGTAAACTGCAAGACCTCTGTGCGAGAGTCGTACTCCGCTGTAGCGGTGATCGTCAGCTCTGTCAGTTTACCGCCCATGAATCTTCCGACACCCGTCATCCCGACATACTCGCCGAAATACGATTGCACCTGACGCATCAGCTTGTCGTACTGCAGAGACTGCTGGGCGTACTTGCTCTCTACGTCCGAGCTTGGGAACAAGTAGAACTCCTCGTCAATCGGCTGCCATTTGGAGACCGATGCTTCATTGGCATTGACTGTCCCCGACATAATAAAATGCCCTGGCACCAGCGATGAGTTGGCTTCCGGTACTTGATACAGCAGGACCAGCATCGGCACTGTCGGAGTATTGACCCGGATCGACTGGACGATACGGGCAGCCAGCTGCTGACCCTTCGCCTGCAGCTCCTGCGTCGTGTACATTTTATCCTGCCCGGTCGCATCCTGATACTCAGGAGACAGGGACAGGCCCAGGACCATTCCTTCCAATTGCCCCAAGTGATCCTTTTCCTTGCTGAGGTAATCATGCTCGAGTACGTGTACCAAGATCCCTTTTTTCTTTTGTCCGTTAGCCGCGCCTGCCTTCTCCTGCGCGATCCATTCCGTCACCTGCTCCTGCTTGATCTGCTGCCCTTCCTGGAACAGATATTCGGAGGTCGGGAACGTTTCACGGGCAAACTCCATCAATCCCAGCTCAAGGTGGCTGAAATCGATCCGGTATTTGGTATCACTCAGCATACCGCGAGTCTGGTTTGGTTTATACGGCGGAATACTGCCGTAATAATCTTCGGAAACTTCTACCACCGGCGACAAGGATGGAGTTGCAGGCTCTGGTCCTGTTTCCTGGCCACGCGGCAGCAGCGAGCAACCCGTTGTTGCAATCACGAGAAGTAAAGCTGTCATCAGCTTGCATCCTGTCAAAAACTTCGCATTCATACGTTACTCCTTTTACTCCTAGAAAACTTGGCTAAGGTCTCGCCATAGTTGCAGCTTGTACTGGAGAGGACTTATCGTTCCTATCTGTGCTGTAAAGCAGGGCACCCTAGTTCCATTTGACCCATCGGTTATCGGAAAGCTTGTAAATCAGTGCAGATTCCCCTACTCCGACCCACTTGGTCTCTCCTTCTCCCGACGAGATCATGATCAGCTTCTCCGGTGAGCGTGCATCCAGAAGACGCCACTCGCCTTTTATTTTTTCAAAAATGCCCTGCTCGGTTGCCACAGCCAAAATGCCCGTGCGCTTGTCGACAGATAGAGAGTAGATCTGCTGCGCTTGCGGAAGCACCTCTGTCTTCCATTCCCCGTCCTCATTATAGAGCAAGCTGAATTGCGCCGCTACATAGAGACGGTTTTCCTCAGGGTTGAAATCCATAGCAAAAACTTCCTGGTCCATCGGCTGCCAGATGCTCCAGTTGTCTCCGCCGTCCGATGATTGGTAGATGCCCTCTCCGGAAACGAAAGCAAACAAGCGAATCTGGTCTCCCTCACGAATCCCTGCAAAGCTGCGGATATCGGCGGGAGAAGGCAAGCCAGACCCGATGGAGGTCCATTCCTTGCCGCCGTCGCTCGAATGCATCACACCCTGATTTCCTGCTGCGTAGATCTGATGTGGGTCTTTGGGATCGACAAACCAGCCGACAATGTCTTGATACTCAAGCTCGGTAGATAAAAGACTCCATAGCCCGCCAGGTGTCGAGCTGTACAGTCCTGAGTGAGTGCCTACCCAGATTCTTTCTGCGTCTGTCGTCATAGCCAGGTTATGTACCGTCTCCCCTTTTTCCAGCACATCCTGGTAGGTCAGGTCACCCTTTAGAGCCGCTGCCGTTACCGTGGGTGGTGGAGCTGGTTTGTTCTGCTCGCTGTCGTTGCAGCCAGACAAAAGTACCAAAACCATTGCTCCATATCCCCATCGTAGGAAGCCCTTCATGCTCTTCACGTCCCTTTCCTTGCTCTTCCGTCTGCCGTCGCCAAGGAATGATTGGCTAGCCGTTGCTTTCTAGGACCTGCAGGAAGCCTGCCTCGTCCATCACTGCCACACCCAGCTTCTCGGCTTTCTCCAGCTTGGAGCCAGCCTTTTCACCCGCAATGACCAGATCGGTTTTTTTACTTACACTGCCCGTTACTTTCCCACCGAGGCGGGCAATTGCTTCTTCTGCTTCTTGACGCGACATTTGCATCAGCGTACCGGTAAGCACAATCGTTTTTCCTGCAAATGGCAGATCGGCCCCGCTCTCAACACGCAAGCCTTTGTACTCCATATTGACTCCAGCCGCTTTCAAACGCTCGATAACGGCTTTGGCCTGTGGCTGCTCAAAGTAGTTGACCAGGCTGGCTGCCATCTTCGGACCGATTTCATCGATCTGGGTCAGATCCTCTTCGCTAGCTTGCATGATCGCATCCATGGTTCCAAAATGCTCCGCGATGACTTTTGCCGCTTTGGCACCCACCAGTCGAATCCCCAAGCCGAACAGGACACGCTCCAGTGAGTTTTCCTTGCTCGCCTCGATCGCTGCGAGCAGATTGTCCACGGACTTCTCCCCCATGCGCTCCATGCCTAGCAATACATCGCGCTGCTGGTGCAGGTAATAGAGATCCGCCACGCTGTGAATGATGCCATCGTTGAAGAGCTGGGCTACTACTTTCTCGCCCAAGCCATCAATGTTCATCGCGGTACGGGAGACGAAGTGAATCATGCCCTCCCGAATCAGTGCCGGACACATCGGGTTGATGCAGCGCAGCGCTACCTCTTCCTCCAGACGGACCAGATCACTGCCGCACTCCGGGCAATGGGTCGGCATGCTAAACGGCTGCTCTGCCCCTGTACGGCGCTCTGGGAGCACGGCAATGATTTCCGGAATGATGTCTCCCGCTTTTTTCACGACGACGTGGTCGCCAATCATCAAGCCTTTTTCCCGAATGATGTCTTCGTTGTGCAGCGAAGCGCGTTTGACTGTCGTTCCCGCCAGGCTTACCGGCTTGAGCAGTGCAGTCGGCGTCACGGCACCGGTGCGCCCTACAGACACTTCAATGCCCTCAAGCACAGTGACTGCTTCTTCCGCCGGGAATTTGTAAGCGATGGCCCAACGCGGGCTTTTTGCCGTAAATCCAAGCTCCTGCTGCTGAGCGTAGCTGTCCACTTTGATGACCATGCCATCGATTTCGTATGGCAGACTCGGCCGTTTTTCCGTCCAGCTCGCGATAAACGCGATCAAGTCTTCGATGTTGTCGAACACACGACGCTCCGGGTTGACCGCGAAGCCCAATGTCTCCAGCAGATCCAGTCCTTCGCTGTGGGATTCGACGGATTCTCCCTGCAATTCACCGATGCCGTAGATAAAAGTATCCAGCTGACGGGAAGCGGCAATCTTGGGATCAAGCTGGCGCAGGGAGCCTGCTGCCGAATTGCGCGGATTGGCGAAAAGCGCTTCGCCTTTTTCCTCGCGCTCCTTGTTCAGCCGCTCAAAAGCGCCCTTGGACATGTACGCTTCCCCACGCACCTCCAGCGTCAACGGCCGGGTCAGACGCAGCGGAATGGAGCGAATCGTCCTGAGGTTTTGCGTGATGTCTTCCCCCGTGGTGCCGTCCCCACGCGTCGCTCCCCGAACGAACTTCCCGTCTTCGTAGTGAAGCGAGACCGCAAGTCCGTCAATTTTGAGCTCACCTACATAGCGCACGGTCTGATTTCCGACAGCTTGGCGGACACGGCGGTCAAAATCCCGCAGGTCCTCTTCGTTAAAGGCGTTGCCGAGGCTCAGCATCGGTGTTCTATGTACCACTTTTTCAAAGAAGGGAAGAGGTTCTCCCCCTACTCGCTGGGTCGGAGAATCCTCGGATGCCAGATCTGGAAAGCTGCTCTCCAGCTCTCGCAAGTCCCGCACCAATTGATCGTATTCCTGATCGGAAATCTCAGGCTGATCTAGTTCATGGTAAAGACGGTTGTGCCGCTCAATTCGTTTCGTTAATTCCGCAATTTTTGTTTCCGCCGTCAGTCGATCCATCTACTCCACCCTTTACTATACCGATTCCACTACATTAACCCCGTTCGATTGGAGCAAATTTGGCCAGCAGCTTCTTGATTCCGGTCGGGCTTGGGAACGCAATATCCAGCTCTTTGTCGTCTCCGGTTCCTTTTACTTTTACGACTGTCCCTGTGCCCCACTTGCCATGCTTGACCCTGTCGCCAACTTTCCAATCCACGCCTGCCGCAGCGCCGTGTCCTGGAAGTTTGTCTCCCGCTTGGGCTGCCGGACGAGCAAACGGCGATCCAGCTGTCGCTGCAGAGCGCTGTGCCATCCCTACGCGAGGTGCACCTGCCTGGAAGCCTCCACCACCAAAAGCAGAGCGTCCAGCTTCCCGTTGACCGAAGCCTCCGCCCCCACCGCTGCCGTAGCCTCTGTCTGCAACGGGGCTGCCATCGAGCAGCTCTGCCGGAATCTCCTGCAGAAATCTGGAAGGCGCATTGACATTCGTCCGTCCAAAAAGAGTCCGCATACGGGCGCAGGTCATAAACAGGCGCTCCTCCGCACGAGTGATCCCTACATACGCGAGGCGGCGCTCCTCCTCCATCTCGGTCTCGTCAAAGAGCGAGCGGCTGTGCGGAAATACACCTTCCTCCAGACCGACGAGATAAACGACGGGAAATTCCAGACCCTTGGCACTGTGCAGTGTCATCAGCACGACCTGGCCTTCTGCGGCAACCTCCTCCTGCGCTCCGTCATCACCCAGCGAGTCGATGTCTGCTACCAATGCCAGATCCGTCAAGAAGGCGAGCAGGCTTTTGTCTTCGTTTTTACGCTCAAATTCTTGCGTAACGGACAGAAACTCCTCGATATTCTCCAGGCGCGCCTGTGCTTCCAGTGTTTTGTCTTCTTTCAGCATTTCCCGGTACCCCGAGCGCTTGAGCACTTCCTCCACCAGCTCGGTGACACTCAGATAGTCGGTCATCTGCATCAGGCTTGTGATGAGATCGTTAAAGGACAGGATGGCGTTGGTCGTACGAGCAGGCAGACCCATATATCCCGTCTCCTGAATCGCGTTGAAAAGCGACTGCCCGTTTGCGTTGGCGTAAGCTTGCAGCTTGTCTACTGTCGTATCCCCGATGTTGCGCTTCGGTACGTTGATCACGCGTTGCAGGCTGATGTCATCATCCGGATTGGAAATCAGACGCAAGTAAGCGAGGATGTCCTTGATCTCTTTTCTGTCGTAGAACTTCGTGCCGCCCACGATCGTATACGGAATGTTCGACTTGATGAACACTTCCTCCACCACGCGGGACTGGGCATTGGTCCGGTACAGCACGGCGAACTTGTCGTAGCGCTTGTACTGTGACATCTGTCTTCGGATCGAGTCCACGATAAAGTAGGCTTCGTCGTGCTCGGAATCTCCCTGGAAGCAGCTGATTTTCTCGCCGCTCACATTTTCCGTCCACAGCTTCTTTTCTTTACGCAGCTTGTTGTTCGCGATGACCTGGTTGGCTGCTTGCAGAATCGTTTTGGTAGAGCGATAGTTTTGCTCCAGCTTAATCATTTTCGCTTCGGGATAGTCTTTTTCAAAGTTTAAAATGATGGAAATATCTGCACCGCGCCATTTGTAAATACTTTGGTCAGCATCCCCTACGCAGCAAACGTTTCGATGCTTATCTGCCAGCATGGAAATCAACAGATACTGGGCACGGTTCGTATCCTGATACTCGTCGACGTGGATGTAGCGGAATTTTTTCTGGTAGAATTCCAGCACTTCCGGCACTTCTTTAAACAGCCGGACAGTCGTCATGATCAAATCGTCAAAGTCCAGAGACTGATTGTTTCTCAGCTTCTTCTGGTACGCCTCGTATACCTTGGCCGCTACCTGGGAGAACGGATCTCCCGCCAGACGGGTGAAGGTCTCTGGGTCGGTCAGCTCGTTCTTCGCGGTGCTGATCGCCGCCAATATAGAGCGCGGCTCATACTGCTTCGGATCGATGTTGAGATCCTTGAGGCATTGCTTGACGACCGACAGTTGGTCACCCGCATCGAGGATGGAAAAGCTGCGATTAATCCCCAAACGGTCAATATCTCTGCGCAGAATGCGTACGCACAGGGAGTGAAAGGTCGACAGCCAGGCATCCTGTGCCGCTGCCCCTCCGATGATGCTCGCTACGCGATTTTGCATTTCCCGCGCGGCTTTATTCGTAAACGTAATCGCCAGAATACTCCATGGCGCTACTTGCTTGACACTGATGAGATAAGCGATGCGCTGAGTGAGCACCTTGGTCTTGCCACTGCCCGCTCCGGCCAGAATCAATACGGGCCCTTCCGTGGTCAGAACAGCTTCCCGCTGCTCCGGATTTAAACCTGCTGTGATGCGATCAACAGAAGACATATGTATAAGTCCACCTTTCACGTTCCTAAGACGAAAGCATATGTTCCTATTTTCGCACAGATTGGAGCCGAGTTCCAGTTTGTATACGGAATAGGAAACATCCTCCTCTTATTTTTGTCCGGATGCCCTACAGACAGCCTCTGGCAAGAGGGGCTCATACATCATCATCGCTCGATTTTCCGTTATCCATTCTTCCTGCAGCCACTCTCCGTCCAGTGCGTACACATGGCGGTAAAGCTGGTTGGTACGCTCGTATCCTCCCCACAGGGACGGCTGCATGGTGTGTTCTTTTTCTACAATCTCATACTTTCGTGTCGGCGGCATGTCTGAACGCCATTCTCCTACCAAATGCGTATCCGTCACATAGACGTGGAGTTGGAAAGCATGGCTGGTCCGGTTGGCGATCTGCAAATCGAGGTAGTTGTAAAAGCAGGTCGCTCCGCTGCCAAATGGCTGCGTGCGATTCGCATCCGGAAAAACATCGTAGCTGTGACGATGCCGCTCCGTCACGGATAGCGTCGTGTGCAGGGTCATCCAGTAAAGCAGGTTGGACAACTGGCATAATCCGCCCCCCACTCCCGTCAGCACCCTTCCATGCGATAACAGCATCCCGTCCAGATAGCCTTTTTGACGAGTCGGCTTGCCAATCAGCCGCCAGTAGGAAAACGTCTCCCCTGGCTGCACCACGATCCCGTCCAGACACTGCGCAGCGAGTCGCAAATTCGTGACTTTGTTGTGCTGCATCCACATCTCGACGTCCTGAAGCTTTCGCAGTAATATCGTCCGATGCTGAAAGTGGACATACGGCAATAACTCAGTCTGACGTTTGCGCGCGTATTCCTTTTGCCCTAACAGCCATTGCACATGCCGCTTCCACCGATAGTAGCAAACGCCAGCAGCCAGTCTCCACCTGCTGCGATTCATCGGTTTCATCCCGTTCCCTCCCATACTTTTCTCATACAGGAGTAGACGGAAAAACATTCCATTTTGTTACAAATGCACCATCATTCGCAGATATTTTGACCCAGTAACAAACTTGGCTTCCCAAGCTAGGTGGCGGAGCCGTAGCTGCCCTTATGCTGGACAGGAATCTAGTACACTTCTCTCTGTATAAAAAAAAACCGAACCGGTGAACCAGTGGGGATTTATGTTTTATGTTTAAAGCCAACGCTGAAGAGAGGCCGTGTTCGAGTGTGTTTCGAATGCCTCTCTTGTACGTTTTGGCTAAATTGTGTGCGCGTTTCATTGGTAACAAATGTACCTTCACATCAAATGTTACGGAGTCGTCTGATGTTGCGATAATCTTCCGTCTTTGCGGGTTCCTTATTGCGCACCAACGCTTCGTGAAAGAGAACCCTCTTTATTTTGCGAAACGGCCTTGACCCGGTAAAGCACTGCCCCCGCAGCGGGCATTCCTTGCAGCCTTTTGTTTTGGCAGTGTAAATTTTTATGTAGCCTTCCTGACCTCCATCTCCATCGACATGAGTAAAAGAAAAGTGAATTACCTGCTGGACAACCAAGAATTTTTCCATAATTTAACAATGTGGTCGAACCCATTCACTTCCTCTTCCAATTTTCTTTCAGAAGAAATGCCATATAGATAGCCGATGAGCAGCATTTTCATAAGAGAACCGGATCAATTGACTTTCTGCCAACGGAAACTGGTGGTGCACCTTCTCATACACAAAGGAGAAATCAATCTGCTTTTGAACGTCACGCAGCAAATGATCCGGTGGGATATAGTCTTTCAAATTTAAAAGTGCAGCTGATGTTGTTTGCCTCTGTAATAACTCCCATCATGACTTATTACCCCAAACGTCAAGAAACCGTATAGAAAAGTTCTACACGGTTCCTGGAAAAACTACTTCTTTAATTACTTCGTCAACACTCCCTTTAAGCCTATGTGCCTTTTTCTTATACTTGCTACTTATTCAAATGAAGTGTTCATAATTTTATCGTTTAATAAATATCTTTTTGAGTATATTTTTTCAGATTTTCTTTCTTTAATTTATTGAAGTGTTCAACTTCATCCCCAAGATATTCTCTATCCTGTACGTCCTCATAAGATCTAAATTTTTTGAGTTCATTTAATGTACTAGTCTCATTTAAATCATACTTTCCTTGATACAAACCTAAAACAGAATAGTTCCCATCCTTTTTAGTTCTTAAATACAGTAGATATTTCCCTTTTTTATTCATCAAGTTATATCCTTCAATTGAATGAAAACCGTTCTCGCTTATGTATGCTGGCTCGTAAACTCCAATTTCCTCTCCTTTAGAAACCTCTCCCTTGTGTACTTTCTTCACCTCAACACTTGTTAATGTATTCGTGTAAGTGTCTCCCTCTTCGTACTCCCAAACCTTGGTCTCACGTTTTCCAGAGAATTTTACTTCTGCAATAACGTCTGCAGCGTTCTCGAGTGCCTTTAT
The DNA here is from genome assembly GCF_003710965.1 of Brevibacillus nitrificans. Taxonomy (NCBI): domain Bacteria; kingdom Bacillati; phylum Bacillota; class Bacilli; order Caryophanales; family Paenibacillaceae; genus Brevibacillus; species Brevibacillus nitrificans. The sequence continues at coordinate 379,952 of NZ_RHHU01000011.1, forward strand.
ATCCGTGAATGATGCATAAGAAGCATCACGTATGTAAACATCTTTTTCTATTGAATTAGTTTCGGATGCCGCTTTAATGCTTGTTGAAGTTGAAAAATAAAGTGAAGAACCTAGTATTAAAGCGATTGCACTAACTGTAAATAAAGTCTTTTTCATTTAACTTAACCTCCTTATAGCTTATTAATATCTATAGTCCAGATTATCTAAATCGAGTTGGGTAAACTCGTCGTAATCGAAGAATATTGGATTACCCCAAAAACTCGTTTCAACTGTTCTCATGACCGAATCAGCTTCGGGGTTGTGCTTTAAAGAGAAAACGTGCCCGGTCTCATGTAAAACTGTCCAATCTCTATTAGCAGCAGTCATACCATCGTTGTCCATTAATTCATAATTTAATTGAATCTTTGCCCTATCCCACTGATCTCCAAATTGGGCCTCTACATAATTATCACTTGAGTTAATTTTATATGGCGTCATTAATCCATACCAATCATCGGTATAGTCGTTAGCATAATATCTCAACTCTGCGTCACCTGAAGAATTTACTCTCCAAAAGTTAAAGTCAGAACCGATTTCATTATTCACTTGATTTTCAAAAACTAATCTTGCATTTGCAGTCTCGTCATCAAGGTTGTATGTATCGATCGTAGAACTCTCCCAATAATCAAAATCTTCTAGTACATTTTCTGAAAACCCCCCTAACCACAATGCATCCCTTCCGTGAAGATCTGCATAGGCAATGCTTGATATTGATGTCAGAGCTGTGAGTAGAGATAGAGTAACAACAATTTTCTTCAATTTAATACCTTCATTTACAAAATATGTAATATTTTGTAATCCTAACATAAATGAATATAATTGGAAATATATTCATTTGAATTTTTTTGAAAGCTCAATTATTTTTTCAATAATTTCGGAATCACCTGAAGCTGAGTAGTATTTCTTATTAATTTCAATAATCAGATTGTTGTTTTGTGATGTATCCATCTTTTCAAGTGGAACGATAATTGTTGCATGATCATAAGAACCTATAAGATTCTTTGTTTTATAGGGATCATACTCTTGAATTTCACCAGAAATTTTAATTGTAGGAAGTAGATCATCAAAAATTTCATCAATTTCTTTTTTTGTTGATGGCGTCCATTCAGCCACAGCTGAACTGCTCTGGAAATCAACTAAGTCATCTTCATTAACTAAGATCTTTATTTGTTCTTTATACTGGCTGTTATCAACCTCTGAACTGCACCCACTTATTAATAACAAAGAGATAAGATAAAAAGCTCTCATGTTAACCCTCCCAATAAACTTTTTTTAATTATAACCATAAAAAGTAAAAAATGGGTCTATTTTAAATTTTAGAAATTAATCCCAATTATCCTATTAGCAGAACTCAGAAACAAAAAACCTGCACTTATGCACATACCCCTTTCAAGTAGACAGACATAAAAAAGCATAAGCAACCAGTGTCTTTTTGTACGCAACGGGAGCACACTGGTTTAGTTGCTTGCCATCCTTCTTCGGAATGTATTGACGCTTGACGGGCTGCGGATGGTAGTTGCCTTCTTAAGAAGTCGTTGACATTCGTGTAAGAAAAACACTTCGCCTCGCTTCCCAATGTCCGCTAACGTCTCTCCGTCAATCCCAGCCGAGCCCTTATTCGCTCGTACTCTCCGTCATGCCTCCCACAGGATGTCTAACCGGTAGACCTTGTCATACAGTACGTGAAATCTACGCTTCTTAGCCTTTTGGCATTCACTGACTCTTACCTCCTCAAGAAACTTGAACAAAGCAGGGCTCCTTCCCTCCCGCAGGTTGTGTTGTCCAGCGGTTCTTCGGTACTATGAGCCCCTCGGTCTCCCTTCTTGCAGACCACTCATTTCACCGTGCTAGCTTATAGAGGGCCTCTTTACGGTTCTGAAAAAAACCGTGCATGGGAGGGTCTCCCCAGTTCAGTGCATCTTCTTTCATCCCATGCCGATCCCCTTACGCCTGAGGATTCTTCGCAGTCGCTCCAAGCTCTAAACAGCTTCCTTGGCCTTCATCAATATGAGCGAGATTCGGCTTCCACTTTTCCCTCTTGCGCGGCCTTTTTGACGACGCGCCAGGATTCACTTTATGTTACGCCTGACATGATGCTCAACCCGTCTCTGACTGGTACTTCTTTCGATACGCTTCTGCGCACAGATTTCGCCATACGCAGGTATCCTAGCTACACGGGGGCTTTTCCCCTCCCGCGACCGGACTTTCACCAATTAGAAGATGCCTCTGGGCACGTCTCAAACGTAAAGAAACCGTATAGCAAAGTTCTACACGGTTCCTGGAAAACCCAATTGTTCATTACTTTGTAAACACTCCCAATGCAATCGGGGGAAATACGTCTTATTTCTTTGCCAAGTATTTGCGGATGTCAAACGCAACAGCCGCTACAATAATCAATCCTTTAATAATCAGCTGCCAGTACGGATTCACACCGATAAACGTCAGCCCGTAGTTAATGACGCCAAAGATCAGGACACCCGCCAAGACACCTGGCACGGTACCAATCCCACCCGAAGTCGAGACACCGCCGACGACGCACGCCGCGATGGCATCCAGCTCGTACATGTTTCCGTAGTTGTTGGTCGCACCGCCCGTACGCGCCGATTCCAGCACACCGCCCAGGCCGTAGAGGCCGCCAGCAATTGCGTAGATAATCATCAGGTTCCAAGCAACGTTAATCCCGGAAACTGTCGCCGCCTGCATGTTGCCTCCGATGGCGTACATGTTCTTTCCGAGCCGCGTCTTGTTGAAAACGACCCAGACGAAGAAGGCGACCACGATGGCGATAATGACGATGTACGGGACAGAATAGGGGCCACTCGGGCCGATGAATCCTGTCCCCAAATGCCCGAAGTCCTGCCGCAGTCCTCCAATTGGCTGCGACTGGTTGGGTTCCATATCAAAGTAAATCGAGTTGACGCCGTAGACGATGACCATCGTACCCAAGGTGGCAATAAACGGCGGCACACTGAAACGCGATACAATGATCCCATTGATCAGCCCAACGAGCAAGCCTGCTGCGATCGCGATCAAGATCGGAATCAGCAGCGGCAAATCCGGCAGATCAGGGAAAAAACGACGCGGGTAATCCTGCGATTGCAGCATGGAGGCCGAAATGACGGCTGTCAAGCCCACCACGCGGCCTGCGGAAAGGTCCGTGCCGCCTGTGATCAATACGAATGCCGCTCCCAAAGCGATGATCGCCCGGGTCGACGATTGCAGCAAAATATCCCGAAGTGTCGTAATCGAAAGGAAATTGGTATCGTAGACAGCGATTCCGGCGATCAGCACGACCAGAACGATGTAGATGGCATTTTGCGTTACGAAGCCTTGTATGCGCTTTTGAGTCAAACTGCTCATGTGAGATCCTCCCTCCCTGGTCAGCCCAAATGCATGGTAGCCAGTCGCATGATTTCTTCTTCTGTCGCATCTGCACCGGCAATGATACCGGAGAGTCTTCCATCGCACATGACCATGATGCGATCTGACATCCCGAGCAGCTCGGGCATTTCAGAGGAAATCATGATAATGCTTTTCCCCTGCCTCGCAAGATCTGCAATGATGGAATAGATTTCGTACTTGGCTCCGACGTCTACCCCTCGTGTAGGCTCATCGAGCAGCAAAATGTCCGGTTCAGTCAAAAGCCACCTCGCCAGCAGTACCTTTTGCTGGTTGCCGCCCGACAGGTTTTTGATCAAGGTCTTCATGGAAGGCGTCTTCACCCGCAGCTTGTCGATGTTTTGACTGACATCCTCCCGGCGCTTGCGTTCGTTGAGCAGCAGGTAGCGGGTCTGGTAGTTGGCCAGATTGGCAATCACGGTGTTTTCCAGAACAGGCAGGACGGGAATGATCCCCGTTACCCTGCGTTCCTCGGTCAAGAGCGCCATTTTGTGCTTCTTCGCTTCTTTCGGAGACTTGATTCGCACCTCTTTGCCATGCAGATGCACCTTTCCCGAGCGGATGGACCGCAAGCCGAACAGCGCTTCGATCAACTCTGTCCGCTGCGCCCCCACGAGTCCCCCTACCCCTAGAATCTCGCCTTTGCGCAGCTCGAAGGAAACGTTTTGGAAAGATTCTGCAAAAGCAGACGTCAACCCCTCAACCTTCAGCACGACATCCCCTGGCGTATTGCTTTTCTGCGGGTATCTCTGGGTCAGATCGCGCCCTACCATTCTGGAGATAATCAGATCGGTCGTCAGCTCCGAGGCGAGCCACGTCCCGATGAGCTTGCCGTCGCGCATGATGGTCACGTCATCGGAGATTCTCAGGATTTCCTCCATCTTGTGAGAAATATAGATGATCGCGACTCCCCTGCTCTTCAGTTCATGGATGATGGTGAACAGCTGCTCCACTTCGTTTCCGGTCAAGGAAGACGTAGGTTCGTCCATCACGATGACTTTGGAATGATAGGAGACCGCCTTGGCGATTTCAAGTGATTGCACCTTGGAAACGGAGAGGTTGCGCACGATTTCATGCGGGTTCAAATCCATTCCCAGATCCTCAAACAGCTTTTTCGTGTCGTTCACCATTTTTTTCTCATCCACAAACGGAAAAGGACCAAGCTTTTTGACTGGAAACCGGCCGAGCCAGATATTCTCCATCACATTTCGAAAGGGAACGGGATGCAGCTCCTGATGGATCATGGAGATTCCCCGGAGCAAGGCATCCTTCGAGCTGCCCAGTGTCACACTCTCGCCGTTCAGTACAATTTCGCCGCCGTCCGGCTTGTATATTCCAAACAGGCATTTCATCAAGGTTGACTTGCCTGCCCCATTTTCCCCCATCAAGGCGTGCACCGTTCCTGGCCGTACACGCAGCGTAACGTCGTCGAGCGCCTTCACGCCAGGGAACTCTTTCGATATATTTTTCATCTCGAGCAAATAAGCGTTTTGAGCCATGCCGATGCCTCCTCGCTGTGAAAGTCTTCGTCATGAAGCCTGCGTCTGGTGTGTCCCCCACCAGTTTAAATCTGGAGTGTCTCCCACCAGTATGTGTCTGGTGTGTTCCCCACCAGTATGTGTCTGGTGTGTTCCCCACCTAAGCAGGAAAAAAGGCAAGGGAGACAGATCGATTCTTCCATCAACCGACTCCCTCGCCTTTTCCTCGTCCCCTGTCAGCCCGCTGCCAGCAAGAGGCTATTATTTCGCGTCCGCCATGTTTTCCTTCGTGATTTTTTTATAAGGAACCCAGACATATTTGCCGTCTGTGATGTCAAAGCCAGTGGTATCCTTGTTTGGCGTTTCTCCTTTTGCCAGAGCTGCCGCGATGTTCAGCGTCGCTTTTCCTTGGTTGTTTGCATCGTTGAGCACCGTACCGAGCAGTGTGCCAGACTCCAGCTCTTTGAGCGCTGGTGCTGTCGCGTCTACCCCGACGACCGGCATGTATTTTCCGTTTGTAAAGTAACCTGCTGCCTTCAACGCTTCGATCGCACCCAGTGCCATGTCATCGTTGTTGGCAAGCACGGCTTCGATCTTGTCGCCCGATGCAGCGAGGAATGCCGCCATTTTCTCCTGTCCTTTTACGCGATCCCACATCGCTGTATCCTCGGCGACTTTTTCCACCTTGATACCAGCGTCTTCGATGGCTTTTACGGAGAACTTCGTGCGCAGCTCGGCGTCCTGGTGACCCGGCTCGCCTTTGAGCATGACGTACTGCAGTACGCCGTCTTTGTTTTTATCCGCTTCCGGATGAGCCTTCCAGTAGTCGACGAGCAGCTGGCCGGAGATCGTACCGGACTCTTCTGCTTTCGCGCCTACGTAGTAGACTTTGTCCCACTTCTGCATATCCTCTGGCATCGGCTCGCGGTTGAAGAATACGACCGGGATGTTCGCTTGCTTGGCTTTGTCGATGATGACACCAGCCGCCGTACGGTCAACCGGGTTGATGGCGAGAGCGTTTACTTTTTTGTTGATGAACAAATCCACTTTGTCATTTTGCGTTGGCTGCGCATTTTGGCTGTCAACGATGTCTACCTCTGCCTTGCCTTCAGCCGCTTTGGAAATCGCGTTGCGTACCCCTGTCATGAACGTGTCGTCAAATTTGTAGATCGCCACACCGATTTTCGGGTTGGCTGCCGGTGCTGCTGCAGGAGCTGGTGCTGGCGTGGAAGACGCAGGTGCTGCGGCTGGTGCCGGCGTGCTGCCACCCCCTGATGCGGCGGGCTGCGAACCTCCAGAAGATTGGGAACAACCGACCACCGAAAGAGTGACCGCTGCAACCAGCGTAGTTGCCATTAGCTTTCTCATGAAAACTTCCCCCTTTATCCCCTATGTGTACATCTGATATATAAAAAATGTAAGCGTTTTCCATCGCGGTTACCATCGAAAATCCTACGCTTTTTTATCAAAATTCTCATCAGTTTTTCTTTGTTATTTGACGAAGGGGAACAGCAGCTTCTGATTTTCCGACCAAAACATGTTTTCCCGATCGATCACCTTGGTTCCGGTGTCTACCCTTCCCGGCACCTGCTTGCCCTCGCTCGCATCCAACGCGTATTTGATGCCGAGATAGCCCATCGAAAACGGCTTCTGGATGATCGTCGCGGAGATGACGCCTTCCTGCAAATACTCCAGTACCTCCGGCGGACTGTCGATCGCCACGATTTTGACTGCGGACTGCATGCCCATTTTCTCGATTTCCTCCGCAGCTCCGATGGCTGTATTGGCGTCGAGCGCAATCATTCCTTGGACACCTGGATTGTGGTGAATCAGCTCGCGGGTCAGCTCTCCTACCAGCTTTTTGTCCAGCTGGACGTAGTCGACAGGCACGAGCTCTACCTGCCGATCCTGCTGCAGGACGTCACGGACGCCTGCTTCTCTGCTCATGACATTCGCTGTACTCCTGCTTGTGCCGAGCAGAGCGATTTGTCCTTTCTTTCCGATCAGCTGGATCATCTTTTCGGCTGCCTTTTTGCCCATATCGTAGTTGTCCGTCCCGATATAGCTTTTGACCTTTTCCGCCTGGCCCTCGGTATCGAGTGTGAGGATCGGGACCCTCTCCCCGCTCAGCTTCATCGCCTCTTCCAGGACACGGTCTTCGCTCGGCGCGACCACAAGCGCGTCATACCCGTCGAGAGTCGCCTGCTGGACCAGCTCCATCTGGCTCTGCGAATCCTCTTCGTAGTCGGGCGCGTAAAAGTTGAGATTGAGGTCGTATTCCCTCGCCGCCATTTCCGCTCCCAGCTTCACCGTACGCCAGTAGTCACCATGCTTCATACGCACGATCAGGGCAATCGTCTTTTTCTTGTCCGGGTGCGGGTCGTCCAGTCGGGATTCACAGGAGTACAGAACCCCTACCGCCACCAGCAGCACCACGATGAATAACGCGTATCGTCTCATTGATCCCATATGCTCAGCCCTCTTGTCCGTCGCCCTGGAAGCAGGGAATCCACACCTTGACCACGGTCCCTACCTCCAGCTCGCTCTCGATTTCCAGCCCGTACTCATCGCCAAAGGTTAGACGGATACGCTCGTGAACGTTATGAATACCGACGCCCGAGCCTCCTTCGCTCTTGTACGAGCCTGTCAGGACTTGCTCACGCACCGCTGGCGACATCCCGAGGCCGTTGTCCCTTACCTGAAGCAGGACTTTTCCCTCGGACAGCGAGGCGGATATGTGGATCTCGCCCGGGTCTGCCATGTACTCAATGCCGTGGTAGATCGCATTCTCCACGATCGGCTGCAGCAGCAGCTTCACCGTTTTGCAGGCGAGCACCGCGTCCTCGGCTTCGATCTCGTACTCGAACTTTTGCTTGTAACGCATTTTTTGAATGATCAGATAATGCCGGACATGCTCCAGCTCTTCCTGAACCGTAATCATGTTCTTCCCTCTGCTTAAGCTGATGCGGAACAGCTTGGACAGCGATGTGATCGTCGTAATCACGTCTTCATTTTTCCCGATGCCGACCATCCGCACCACAGAATTGAGCGTATTGTAGAGAAAATGCGGGTGAATCTGCGCCTGGAGCACTTCCAGCTCGCTCTTGCGCTTGGCCTCCTGCTCCTGGATGATTTGGCTCATCAGCTCTCTGACCTTTGCCATCATCAGATGAAAGCGCAAAGACAGCTGCTCGACCTCCTGGCTCCCTCGTATCGGTTCATTGACCGTAAAATCTCCCTGCTCCACCCGCTCCATCGATCGCTCGAGCATCTTGATCGGCTTTGAGATTTTTGCCGAGATGTAGGAGAGCACAAACAGCACCATCACGATGACAAAGATCAACAGCCAAATAATAAACCGGCTGATCTCGCTTTTCGTGGTGGCGATCTCATCCATGTAGGATACACCGATGATCTTCCAGCCGAGCTGATCGACTGTCTTGATGGTGATGAGGCGCTTGTCTCCCTCTGCCTCGTCCACGTAGCTGCCGTACGAATACTTCAGCGGCAGCGAGCGGTTTTCGTTTTTGAGGCCCACGTAAATGAGCTGCTGCTGCGGATGGTAGACGATATTTCCCACCAGATCGATGATGTAGACATACCCTCGCTTGCCCAATCCGACTCGCTGGCAAAGCTCGTCGATTTCCTTGAAATTCACATCGACCAAAAGGACTGCCGGAATATCTCCCCGATCTCCTTTGATCGTGATTCCCCGACTCATGGATACGACCCATGTATACTCGCCTTTGAACAGATTTTGAATATGCGGCAAGGAAAAGGACAGATTGTTCGGATCATCGATGGCAGATTGAAACCAGCTCTGCTCCGTCAGCTTGCTGTTTTTGCGCATCGGCTTTGACGGCGTCCCCATCAAAAGCTCTCCCTTTCGGCTGAAAACGGCGATGGAAACAATATCCTTCCGCGTTTCCACGATGGCCTCCAGCTGCTCGTTCAGCTTTTCCGAGGTGATGCTCTGGCTTCGTCTGATCTTGTCGTCCACCAGCTCAAAAATCTGCGTCGTCCCGTTAAGGTAACTGTCCAGATTGTATTTGACCTGCTCAAGAATTTGCTGGGTATTGAGGAACGCATTCTGCTCGGCGGTCTCGGAGAACTTGCTGTACAGCATCACTCCCACAAACAGCACGACGAGTACCGTGACGAGCGTAAAGGAGGTGGTAATGATAAACTGAATGCTCTTGGCCTTGATCGCGTCCACCACGCCAAACAGGAGCTTTTTCATCGCCTACTCCTCTTTGCCGCTGCTGTTGCGATATTCTTTGGCGGACAAGCCCACGTGCTTGCGAAAGCAAAAGCTGAAGTAGTTCGCGTCGCTGTAACCGACCTGCTCCGCGATCTCAAATGTTTTCAAATCGGTTGTTCGCAGCAGCTCTTTTGCTTTTTCCATGCGCAGCTGCAAGAGATAGGTCACAAACGTCGTTTTGGTTTCCCGCTTGAAAATACTGCTGAAGTAGCCCGGACTGATATGCAGATCCGCACACACCTTGTGGATGGAGATGTCTGGGGATTGGAAATGTCGATGGGTATAGGCAATCGCCTGATCGACGAGCCGCTTGTAGGTATGATGCCGTCCGCTCGCGATGCTGCTCATGATTTTCTCACAAATGTCGATGACCCGATTTTTGGCTTCCTGCACATTGTTAAAGGTGGCGATCTCTGCAAGCAGATGCGAATGACCACCGAAAAGCTGATCCATATCCAGCTCCGCTCTCTGGGCTGTTTTCAAAATCGTGGTGATCATTTCCAGTAAATAGATACGGTAGTCCTGAATAGAGATGTTTCCTTCCTCGACCTCGCAAAACAGCTCGTCTACGACGGTATGCAGCTCTGGCAGCGTTCCCATTTTAATGCAGCGGACCAGGTCGTGCTCTTTGCGCTCATCGAATCGTACGCTTTCTCTCGGCTGCTTTTCCACGTCATCGATAAAAATCAGCCGGTTGTTTCCGAGGATGCCTTTGTAGTCGAGAGCCACTGCAGCGTCTTGGTAGGAATAGGAGAGCTGCGTCACATCGCGGATCACCGTGCCGATCCCGACCGTTACAGTCACGCTCAAATACTTCTCGACTGTTCGCCGGATTTCTTCGGCCAGCATCTGCATCTGATGCTCCAGTTGGTGCTCCGTTTCCGTTTCCCTGCGCAGCAGGAGCACGACCAGATCGTTGTGCAAAAAGACTAGGCACGCATAGGCTCCCAGTTTCACCTGCTCCTGGGCAATATTTTTCACGGCAAACAAAAGAATCTGCTCCTCGTCCTTTTTCTTCTGATCAAGGCAAAGGACCGACACGAGAAACTCACTGCCTTGCAGCTGAACACTGTACTCACTGGCTTTGGCGAAAATGTCTTCCCTCGTCAGCTGGCGGGTCAAAAGGGAGGACAAAAAAACTTCCCGCAGTACCGGCAAGCTTTTTCGATAGCTCTCACGCAGCAATTGATTGTTTTCCCGGTGGGCAGCTTCCTCGTCCATCCGGTTTTTCACCTTCAGCAGTGCATCGATCAGCTCGATTGCAGAAAAGGGTTTGAGCACGTATTCGTCAATGTGGAGCTTGACAGCCTTTTGAGCATATTCAAACTCGTCAAAGCCTGTGAGAATGATAATGCGGGTCGCGGGAAACTGTCGACGTACGGCTTCGGCGAGCTGCAAACCGTCCATGAACGGCATCTTGATATCAGTCACGACCACATCCGGTCGCAGACGCTCCACCAGATCCAGCGCTTCTTTGCCATTCTCCGCTTTTGCCAGCACCTCGAAACCATGCTCGTGCCAATCAATTTCCTGACTGACCCCTTCTCTCACGTCTTCTTCGTCATCTACCAAAATTAATTTGTACATAGGCACCCCCCGCTGATTTACATGTACAACGGGGGGCGTGCGAACTCCTGCTTACCAGGTTTGATCGAGATCGTTTGCGTAGAACAGCAGCGCTTTTTTGTAGGCGAAAAGGCTCGGATCACTCGTCGTCTCCGCAAGGTTTTGCAAGAGCAATGTCATCGCCTCGTGATGCCTGCCGAGGTTGTAGTACGCCATGGACAGAAATACGGGAAAAGAGCGGTCGTCCGGGAACTGCTGCATGCCTTTGGCTAGCGTCTCTGCTGCCGCTTCATAGCGCCCCAGTGTGCGGTAGGTACTGCCCAATCCTAGCAGGGCGCCTGCCAGATCGTCCTCGGGGGAAAGTCCCAGCTCCATCGCCTTTTCGTAGTACGGAACGGCTTCTTTCTCCAGCCCGGCAGTATCGTGGCACCAGGCGCATTGATACTGGGCGACCGGGTTTTCCGGCTCTGCCTGAATCAGCTCTTTGGCAAGGGCAATCGCTTCGTCCAGCTTGCCTTCTTTTCGCAGCGTCGTAATTTGCTCGATGGCAGTGTTCATCTGTGATCTCCTTTTCTAAGGAAAAAGTCAATTGTGTCTCTTTCCCCAATCCTATCAGCAAGACCCCCGTTTTTCGCCCCGCAAATTAGAAAACTTGGCTCCGCCAAGCTTTGCGGTGGAGCCTTAGTTGCCCTTATACTGGCTAAGAATCTTATAAATTCTTAGTGTACAAAAAAAGAGACCCTCGAAAAGGTCTCTACTCACGGCCCTACCCTTTTACCGCCGCGACGGTGCTTAAGGCTGCCTGTAAATCATCATAAATCACATTTCCGACAACGATCGTATCCGCAATCGCAGCCATTTCAGCCGCTTGCTCCGGTGTGCGAATTCCTCCGCCATAGAAGAGGTGCGCTTCATCGGCACCTGCGCGGCAAGCTCGAACAATCGCCGGATCTCCATAGGCGCCGCTATACTCGACGTACACGATGGGAAGCCTGCAGATTTTCGTCGCTACCTGCGCATAAGCCTTGGCTTCTGCGGCACTCTCGATGGAGCGCGCTTTCGTCAGCTGGGCTACACCCGCATCCGGGTTGGCGATCAGGTAGCCCTCCGTAATGATGTCATCCCAATGAATGTAGGAGCCGTACGTTTTTAGACCTGACACATGAGGCGTAAAGATCCACTCCGGGTCACCCGCATTGATGACAAGCGGAATCAAATACGAATCAAAGCCCGGTACAACAGCATCGAGGGAGGAAATCTCCAGAACAGCTGGAACCGCGTAGCGACGAATGCGGGACATGAGCTCGAGCGTATTGTCAAAGGTGACACCGTACGTGCCGCCGACGATAATCCCATCTGTGCCCGACTCGCAGATCGCCTCCAAAGCTTCGTCATCGATGGATTTGTCCGGGTCTAATTTAAACGTATGGCGCCAGCCACGATAGTCAATCAACGATGCCTGCCTCCTACTCTATTTGCCGATCCGCTCCAGCGCCATCTGATACCCGTCATTGCCGTAGTTCAAGCAGCGCTTCACACGGGAAATGGTAGCAGTGCTGGCACCCGTCTCTCCCTCGATCTGGTTGTAAGTAAATCCTTTACGCAGCATGCGAGCTACTTCCAGACGCTGAGCGAGTGACTGCATTTCGTTTACCGTGCAAAGGTCGTCAAAAAATTGATAGCATTCTTCGATCGTTTCCAAGGACAAAACCGCTTCAAACAGCTGCTCAATACCCTTGCCCTTCAGTTTTTCCAATTGCATATTATTCACCCCGTTATCTGATCCGTTTCCGGTTTCCCACTTTACAATTTTTAAGCACTAAAGCCTTTTTATCATTATCTTAGAAGAAACCGGCGTGGTCTGCAACCCTTATCTTCCTACTGGAACTTCAAGGATTGCGCCAGCCCGGGGGATGTAGGCAAAATTTCTACCCAGGTATTCCCTGGCAAAAGAGGAAGCTCATCGGTGAGAGCCGCATCTGCATAAGCGCGAATTACGCCGCCCGAGCGTTTCCATTTGATCTTTTTCGCCCTACCTTGCTGGAGCAGATAACCGTCTCCTGGTCCCACGACATCGACTTGACGTCTGCCTTCGCTGTCCAGCACACGGTGCTTGGTGGAAATCACCAGCAGGTTGGTCACCGCGATCTGCTTGTTGTCGATGAGATCCACATGCGGTTTGCCTGCTGTAAATCGCATGTACTTCTTTTCCTTTTCGTCATAGACAAAGCCCGCTTTGTTCAGGGAATGAAAGGTCAAATCCACCTTGGTCGCAGGCTCGCCCTCTGTAATGACGGCATCCTGCGGCAGGAACGTAAAATGGGGAAGCTCTGCTGTCGTCCTCATATTTTTATCCTGCATGGCCTGCTCTAACAGCTCTGGCTTGGTGTACAGATTGTGCGGAGCTTTGCGGAAGCTCTCTCTCCAGAAATAACGGCTGTTTTGGATCTCATCGAGGTGGCTGTAGTCCGAGCGTGCGAGCGTGGTCAGCGCCTCCTGACTTCCTCCGGCGTGGACGAGCATCGCGTCGAAACCGATCCCGATTTGGATAAAATAGGGACGTATACTTCTGACGGGACCGATCACCTCGGGCTTCTGGCTTTGGAAAATGGAAAGAAAACGAGTCATTTCGCCTTCTGCCAGCACTTCGTAAACGATGTCTGCCTTGCTGATACCGCTTTGCGGACGGGCAGGAGGGGCGTTGTTGATCATCACCATGAGCGGCCTTTTGTTGTTTACGTCCTCCTGGCTCCCAAGACCTGTGAGAGGTGCCGTATATGGGTATTGCGGCGGCTGTTCGACTGGCGGAGGGGTTTGGACGGTCGGAGCGGGTGGCTCTGGAGCCGGTTTGGGTTGTGTTTCAACGGGTTGACCGGTACAAGCCGTGAGCAGGAGTAGGGATAGCAGCACGAGAGACGTTGGCATGCGCTTTTTCATGTGGTCGCTCCTTTCCAGATGTCTGGGATAGCTTTCCTAATTGTTTCGCGAGGTCGACAGCGAATCCTGCTTCCACACGTTTTCCACGATTCTCTTACGGGACTGCCACACAACCCCATTTTTCCTATGCTACAATACACTTACAGTTATCAATAACAGATGCAAAGCGAGGGCGAACATGATGAATACCCCTTACCTCGTCTATCTGGTGGACGATGAAACCAATCTCTTAGATTTGCTGCAATCCTATTTAGCCAGCGCAGGGTTCCAAGTCAAAGCGTTTTCCAGCGGGAATGAAGTGCTCCCCTTTCTCGACGAGGCACAGCAGCCCCACCTCTGGATTTTGGATATTATGATGCCGGATATCGATGGCTACGAGCTGCTCAGACTGATCCGCGAGAAATCAAATGTTCCGATCATCTTCATCTCAGCACGTGATCAGGACGTCGATAAAATTATCGGGCTCGAGCTGGGCAGCGACGATTATTTAGCCAAGCCGTTTCTCCCGCGGGAGCTGGTGATCCGTGCGAAAAAGCTGCTGCAGCGGACCTATGAAAAGCCAGGAAGTGCAGCTGCACAGACCCAGACCTTTCAGGATTGGGTAAATGTGGGTCCTTATATGATCTCAGAAAAAGGACGCCAAGTAAAAGAGAACGACGAACTCATCGATCTGACGACCAAGGAATTCGAGCTGATCGTCTACCTGCTCCACAACCAGGGGCTGGCTCTGAACCGCGAGCAGATCCTCACCTCGATCTGGGGGGAGGACTATATCGGCTCCGACCGTGCCGTAGACGATCTGGTTAAACGCATCCGGAAGAAAATGCCAAAATTCCCCCTGGAGACGGTCTATGGATTCGGCTATCGGATGACGCGTATATGAAGAAATTCCGTCTGAAAGACCTGCCGCTCTCCCGGCAGATTCTCATTTTGTTCATGATCCTGACCGGCGTGCTGGGCATTGGACTTGGCGTAGGCTATCCGCTCGCGGTGAAGCAATACCTGGTTTCCAATACCTACGCCCTGCTTGAGGACGAGTTTTACACGCTGTCCGAGCATATTACCTTCAATGAAAACAACGAGCTGCTTCCCGTTCCCGCGGCAGCCCCCTACTTTTTGCAGCTGCTTTTATCCCGCTACGAGTACTCGTTTGATATGATCGTGTACGCCGAAAACGGGAAAGAGCTGGGCAGCCGCAGTACGGAGCGGATTCCTTTCAGCGACAGCCGGGAGCTGTTCGCACGGGCTGCTGCTCATCCGAACAGCCAGCTGCAGCACGGAACGTTGGAGCGTGGCGATGAAAACTATTTGTTCGTCAGCAAACGGATGGACTATCACGGCTTCCCGTACTACATGGTGCTGTTTTCCAAGGAACAGGAGCTCAACCAGATCAACTCGATCCTGACCCGTCAGTTCTTGCTGGTCTTTAGCCTGTTGCTGTTGGTCAGCTGGTTGTTGGCGATTTGGTTCAGCGGCTATTTGAGCAAACCGCTGCGAAGTCTGGAAGAGCTGTGCAAAAAGATCGCACGCCGCCAGTTTGATATCTCCCTCACGATGGACCGTGGCGATGAGATCGGACAGCTGGCTCGTTCATTCGATTCGATGAAAAATCAATTGAAGGAGTACGACGAGTCCCAAGGCTATTTCATCCAAAATATTTCCCATGAGCTGAAAACCCCGATCATGGCGATCCAAGGCTACACCCAAGGGCTGCTAGAAGGCGTGTTTACAGGCCCTCAGGCTGAGAAGGGGCTTACGATCATCATGGAAGAGAGCAAGCGTCTGGAAAAGGTCGTGGGGCAGCTCTTGTACTTGACGAAGATCGAGTCTTTCTCGCAGATGGTACAGATCGATAAAGTCGATTTGGCAGAAATGATGCACCTCTTGAAGCAAAGGCTCTCTGTCCTCAATCAAAATATCGAATGGGAGCTGAACCTTCCCTCGGAGCTGATTGTCGAGGCAGATGGAGAGCAGCTGAGCACAGCCTTTGTGAACATCATGGAAAATCAGCTGCGCTATGCGAAAAGCCGCCTGATGATCACCGGCAGAATGATTGGCCAAAATGCGGTCATCAGCATCGCCAACGACGGTCCCCCCATCGAGGAGGCGTTACTTCCCAACCTGTTTCAGCGTTTCCGAAAAGGCAAATCCGGCAAGCATGGTTTGGGTCTGGCAATCGCCCGCGCTGTGTTTGAAGCGCATAAAGGGACGATCGTCGCCCGCAACGATCCGGATGGTCCTTGCTTCTCCATGACGATCCCCATTGATTTCAAAGGGTAGCAAAAATTAGAAAACTTGGCTCCGCCAAGCTTTGCGGTGGAGCCTTAGTTGCACTGATATGAAC
>NZ_RHHU01000012.1:0-230209 GCF_003710965.1 Brevibacillus nitrificans
AACACGTGGAGCTGACGAATACTAATCGGTCGAGGACTTATCCACACATACTTAGCAAACATGCAGTTCCAGTTTTGAAGGTACGAATCCTTCAAACGTTCCTCGGTAGCTCAGTTGGTAGAGCAATCGGCTGTTAACCGATCGGTCGGCGGTTCGAGTCCGTCCCGAGGAGCCACTTCGCTCCTGTAGCTCAGTCGGTAGAGCGTTTCCATGGTAAGGAAGAGGTCGCAGGTTCGATTCCTGTCGGGAGCACCATGAACACTTATCCCAAAATCTTATGGCCCGTTGGTGAAGCGGTTTAACACAGCAGCCTTTCACGCTGTCATACAGGGGTTCGAATCCCCTACGGGTCACCTATCACCCGCACTAGTTGTTGGGGCCCCGCAAAGTACTCGGAATATGCTCCAGAGCATACCGTCACTTTGTGGGGAAACGTGGAGGCTTAGCTCAGCTGGGAGAGCATCTGCCTTACAAGCAGAGGGTCGGCGGTTCGATCCCGTCAGCCTCCACCATAATATCGTCGCGGGATGGAGCAGCTCGGTAGCTCGTCGGGCTCATAACCCGAAGGTCGCAGGTTCAAATCCTGCTCCCGCAACCAAATTTCTCCTGGTAGCAAAAGGAGACAAGAAGTACACATAGTGTACAACAAGCTATGGAGCTGTGGTGAAGTTGGAGTTCACGCCGGTCTGTCACACCGGAGGTCGCGGGTTCGAGTCCCGTCAGCTCCGCCATCTTCAAAAAGAGATGGCACACATT
Organism: Brevibacillus nitrificans; assembly: GCF_003710965.1. NCBI lineage: Bacteria > Bacillati > Bacillota > Bacilli > Caryophanales > Paenibacillaceae > Brevibacillus > Brevibacillus nitrificans. The sequence goes on from NZ_RHHU01000012.1 coordinate 757, forward strand.
CATCTGAATGAATCTTTTTCACTGAAAATGAAAAAAGCTATTGATTGTAGATGAATGATTTGGTAAAATATATGAGTACGCCGGTATAGCTCAATTGGTAGAGCACCTGACTTGTAATCAGGGGGTTGTGGGTTCAAGTCCTATTGCCGGCACCATTTGTGGGGAGATAGCGAAGTGGCTAAACGCGGCAGACTGTAAATCTGCTCCCTCTGGGTTCGGCGGTTCGAATCCGTCTCTCCCCACCAGTTTTATTTTTGAGAGCCATTAGCTCAGTTGGTAGAGCATCTGACTTTTAATCAGAGGGTCGAAGGTTCGAGTCCTTCATGGCTCACCAGTATTTATTCCCCAAAAAGTGAATCGTGCCGTTGTAGCACATTCTAAATAATTTTCGGGGAACCCGATATCTTACTATGCGGTCGTGGCGGAATTGGCAGACGCGCTAGATTCAGGTTCTAGTGGTGGCAACACCGTGGAGGTTCAAGTCCTCTCGACCGCACCAAACAAACCCCATCAACTACAAATCACATGCGGACGTAGCTCAATTGGTAGAGCGTCGCCTTGCCAAGGCGAAGGTCGAGGGTTCGAGACCCTTCGTCCGCTCCATATGTGCCCTTAGCTCAGCTGGATAGAGCGTTTGACTACGAATCAAAAGGTCGGGAGTTCGAATCTCTCAGGGCACGCCACTATCTTTCCGAATAGGAAAGATTATGATAAGATAGGTTATATTGAATAGTCGGGAAGTAGCTCAGCTTGGTAGAGTACTTGGCTTGGGACCAAGGGGTCGCAGGTTCGAATCCTGTCTTCCCGACCATGATTTGCCCAGATCTTTCTGAGTTGCCGGGGTGGCGGAATGGGCAGACGCAACAGACTTAAAATCTGTCGGGAGTTTCTCCCGTACCGGTTCAAGTCCGGTCCTCGGCACCATTACAATTACACGCGGGTGTAGTTCAATGGTAGAACTCCAGCCTTCCAAGCTGGTCGCGTGGGTTCGATTCCCATCACCCGCTCCATATGAATAGAGAACAGGGAGGCTAAGCAGCTCTCTGTTTTTTTCTATTCCTATCCTGAGCAGATGTCCTAACGAGTCAGCAAAAGACGCTAACACAAAAAGGATCTGCATCGCCGTAGACGTACATACAGCTTTGCAGATCCAGGAGAGTGTCGAAGTGTGTCTAATCATTTCAGTGGTAGAAACATATGTTTTCGTGTAGAGTAAATATAGATCGCTTACCAACACAATAGGTAACGGATCTCTTGCATCGCCTCCTGATTTCAGGAGGCTTTTTTCATGCTCGGCCATCGTCAGGAGACAGACTGTTCGGTAGGCTCGGCAGTGGTGATGGGTAACGAGACAACAAAGCGCGTCCGCTTCTCGTTTGAATCACAGTGGATGGTTCCATTATGCTTCTCAATAATATTTTTACATATAGAAAGTCCTATGCCTGTCCCGTTTTGTTTGGTAGTAAAAAACGGTTGAAACAGGCTCTCGACGATCTCGGCTGGGATCATTTCTCCGTTATTCTCCACGCTCAAATACAGCCATCCATCCGATGACGTGGCGATGACGCTAATACACTTGTCTGGTCGATGTTGTACAGCGTCAATCGCGTTGTTTAACAGATTGACGATGACTTGCTTCAGACCTTCTTCATAACATGCAAGTGAGCAGGGGTGGATTAGTTTTTCAAAGCGTATGTTTTCTCCTAGTAATCGGGGAGTGATGAGTAATTCCACTTCTTCAAAAAGATTTTCTACTTGAACGGTCTTGAAGATTTCATCCAAGATCGGTTTTTTCGAGAAACTCAAAAATCCGGTTAACTGCCGGTGCAAGTTTTCAAATTCGTGCATGACCACCTGAATGTAAGACTGCAGCTTGGCCTGCTCCTTGGTTGACTCACCGATCAGCTTTAAGAACCCTTCAATGGCACATAGCGGGTTCCGCAGTTCATGTGCCATGTTTGCTGCGATTTTCCCCAGCATCGTCAATTTATCGTTGTGCAGATAGGATATGGTTTCTTCTTTTTGAACCAGCTCTTCATTCATCATTTGCTCAAAATGGTAGACGGCCCAAAAGACACTTTCATCCATGGCTTTCCCGAGCTGTGTCTCCAAATAGAGCATATCGCTTGGAGACAACGACCACTGGTGCAGTTCTGGCTGCAGCACACGCCAAAATACATTTCGATAGATCTGATACGTACGCAAAATGGAGGAGAAGGGGAATTCCTGCGAACGCAGCCACTCTCCCATATCCAGTGACCAAGCTTGCATATCGTGATCCACATTTTCCACCAGATAACGAGCTAAGAGAACTGTACGCTTTTCCGCAAAATCGCGGGGGATTGTTACAGGAATTTCCATACTGCGAACAATTTCTTGCATCCACACCGTGGTAATACTTGGTGCCATATCTAAAATTTTCCTAGAAACGTTAAATAAATTTAGCGTCACAGTTTCCACCATCTCTTATCCACCCCACTAAAATCGTAAGGGATAAGGGCACGGAAAGACAAGGTATAATTCTCCTAAATTCGCAATAAAATGTTTTTTTATGGAAGTTTTTATCTACAAAATCCGCTAAAAAGTTCCCTATTTCGGAAAAATCTTTAATCATGAGTCCGATTCTAGTCGCATAAAGTAGAATGGACAGACTTTTGGTGGACCAGGGGAGGCAGGGATGGAGGAGCATTTTTGGCTGGGACTGGTACATATTTTTATGATCGATCTCGTACTCAGCAGTGACAATGCAGTTGTGATCGGGATGGCCTGCCGAGGGCTGCCAAACAAAGATAGAAAGAAAGCCGTCCTGTACGGAACACTCGGAGCCATTCTGCTGCGCGTATTACTGACAAGCTTGACAACCTGGATGCTAGATATTCCGCTAGTCAAAGCGATAGGCGGGTTCTTGTTACTATGGATCGCATGCAAGCTGATGATAGGGGAAAGCGAAGAGCTGGCAGAGGTGTCGCGCAATCAGAACGTGGGGCAAGCCGTCCGAACCATCATTCTCGCCGATTTTGTGATGAGCCTGGATAATGTTCTGGCAGTAGGGGGGGCAGCTCACGGAGATTTGTGGCTGGTGATTCTGGGGCTCTTGATGAGCATTCCGCTGTTGATGTGGGGGAGTGCGTTTGTTGCTCGATTGATGAATCGCTTCAACTGGCTGGTGATCGTCGGAGGGGGGGTTCTGGCATTCACGGCAGTAGAGATGTGCCTAGAGGATCCCTATGTATGGAAATGGGTGAATCCTCTCATGCTGAACCATATGTGGCTTCCCGTCATTGTGGCACTCCTCGTGATGGTGTGGGGACGCATAAAAAGGGCGTAGCTGGTAATGAGGGGGCTGCATTCTGGGGCATACTACTTAAAAACATGTCCAGAAAGGATCCGGATGCAGATGAATTCGAGCCTCTTGATGCTCTGGGGGTTGTGGGACGATGTATATCAACGCTGTACACGGCTTCGCTACATAGAAAAAGGAGCCAACATCTTCCGCGTTGTTCTGCTTCGTTATCGAGGCGAGACATTGGTTACGACGGATCATCAGGTAATCAACCGCGGTGATTGGATCGTGAAAATCCATATCCATAACTATTACTTTGCTACCTTATGCAAAGGGGTAAAGGACGACCTGAGGCTGGCGTTGCTGCTGAGGCGCCACATCATGCTTTCTCTACCGAAATTGGCGGGCTATCTGGAAAGCATGGATGAAAAGGAAAAAATCAAGGGGATCGTCGGTACTACGATGCTGCATAAAGGTGTTCAGCCCTTGGGGTTTTCCATTTCGGACGTGCCGATGAACGGGTATTTCCGCTATAAGCGCTGGTATTTACGTCTGCTGCTGCGTTTCATTCATCCGGATGGAAAGAAGCGGGTGCAAAGCTGGAAGCAAGACATGCCGTTAAAACGCGTGTACATGTCGAAGGAGTCCCTGCTGGAAAGGTACGGATCGCAAAATCCCTCCCCTCTAGGAGATTTACACTGATGGGGAAGCGATTTCTGGTTGTGACAGAAGAGTGGGCGGGAAGCGGGCACAGAATGGCAGCAGAGGCTTTGGTAGAGGAGCTAAGCGCCAGTGCAGGTGTGGATTCAGCAAAACTTGTAGGCGGATTAGAGACGGCCAGTCCCGCTTTGAGGGAGCTGTCCCGTTTTTTTTATCTGGGGATGCTCCGTTTAGCGCCTCCGCTATGGCAGCGTATCTATGAACGCGAGCAGCTATGGAGCACCTCTTTGCAAAAGCCGCTTGCTTGGTGGCTCTCGCGGAAATTGACCCGCGAATTGCTGAAGAAAGAGCAGCCACATGTAGTGATAGCAACGCATGCATACTGCTTGTCGGCACTGGCGAGAGCGAAGCGGGAAATGGATGCCCCTTTTCACTTGGTGAGTATTCCTACGGATTTTCATGTGAATCATTTTTGGGTACACCCGCAGATCGACACGTATGTGGTAGCGCATGAACAGCTTGCGGAAGTGTTGAAGAGAGACTTTCAGGTGCATGCCGATAAAATCCAGGTCCACGGAATCCCGGTGCGACCTGCTTTTCGTGCGGCTGGAGAAAGGGACAAGCCCACCTGGAGGGCGGCACTGGGGCTATCTCCTGAGAGGTTTACCGTTCTCGTCAGCGGCGGAGAAGGGGGATATGGGGGGATTGCGGAAGTGCTGCAGGAGCTGGTACGTATACAGGAGCCGCTCCAGATTATCGTGGTGACCGGAAAAAATGCCAAGCTGAAGAGACAGCTAGATGACTGGCAGCAAAAAACGCCAGATCTCCGGCATCATATTTTGATCAGGGGCTATGAGTCTCAAATGTGGCAATGGATCTCTGCAGCCGACGTGTACATCTCAAAGCCGGGTGGAATTACTTGTGCAGAAGCGTTGGCCTTAAAAACGCCGCTGCTTTTGTACAAGCCGCTTCCCGGTCAGGAGAGGCGAAATAGTGCCTTTCTCAGACACAATCAAGCAGCAGCAGTGGCCAATACTCCGATGGAAATCCGAGAGACCCTGAATCGGTGGAGAATTCGTCTGGAGGGGCAGAAAGAGATTGAGAAAATAGAGCAAGTGCGCAGGCCGGAAGCGGCCAGGCAGACAGCGGAATATCTGCTGGGGTTATAAAGTAATAAATTGGAATTGAAAAAAATTAAGGTTAACACGAATGAACATCTGCTCCTTCACACATATTAAAGCTACTAACGACGAGGAGGTGATACACAGATGGCTAACAACAACAGATCCAGTAACAACCTGGTGGTTCCACAAGCGAACCAAGCTCTGGACCAACTGAAGTACGAAATCGCTTCCGAATTCGGAGTTCAGCTTGGACCTGACACCACATCCCGTCAAAACGGTTCAGTTGGTGGAGAGATTACTAAACGTCTTGTCTCCTTCGCTGAACAACAATTGGCTGGTCGCGGCTAATTGAATAGCTGGATGGGGAAAGGCACCTGCGGGTGTCTTTCCTTTTTAACGTACAGAAAATCTTCGTACCATGCATAACCGTTAGGAGGAAAAAGCATGCCTGACTGGCTGAATATAGCGTTGCGATCGATTGGAGCACTCGTCTATTTGTTTCTCTTAACCAAGCTGATTGGCAAAAGACAGATACGGCAGCTGACTTATATCGAATACATAGTCGGGATTACCATCGGGTCTATCGCAGCCTTCATGGCCACGGAAATGGATGGCCCCATTTTTCACAGTTTGATCGCACTGACGATTTTCGCTGTGTTTCCGGCACTTAGTGAGTGGCTGTCGTTGAAAAGCAAATGGTATCGGGACCTGATGGAAGGCAAATCAACGATTGTGATTCAGGATGGCAAGATATTGGAGGGCAATCTCGCCAAAGAAAAGCTTACGGCAGAAGATCTGTTAGAACAGCTGCGGGTCAAAAATGTGTTTCGGGTGGCGGATGTGGAATTTGCCTTGATGGAAACGAGCGGTGAGCTTACTGTTCAACTGAAGACAGAACAGCTACCCGTAACCCCTAGTCAGCTGAAGCTGAATGTTGCGTCGGCAAAGCCTCCACAAACCGTCATTATGGATGGGAAAATTATGCCCGTTCCTTTGGCGGCGTTAGGGAAGGACCAGACTTGGCTGGAAACACAGCTGAAGAAGCGCAACAAGACGCTGCAGGATGTCTTTTTAGGACAAGTGGACGAATCGGGGAACCTCTATCTCGATTACGTCAGTGATGCGGGGGGAAGCAAGAAGAAGCCGCAAATTCAGGAAACCTATGAAACGCTCAAGCAATGCCTTCAAGATTTGGAACAGCAAGCCAATGCTGAGCAAAACTCCAAGCTGCAAGCCAAATACAAGGATAATGCTGCGAAGCTGGAGGAAATCCTGAAGCAGATTCAGCCTCAATACAAGCATTGACAGCAGAGTCAATAGTCCTTCCTGCTAGAGGTATGGTTTGCCGCATCTGGTAAAATGCTTGAATTGAACCTTCTTTCGCCAGCTTGTAGAATGTTTGCGAAGGAGGGGATGTTCATGTGGTGGATGAAAAAAACGCTGACTACCCTGCTGCTGGCAATATTGGCCATAGCGATTGTGACGCCCAACGAAGCGTTTGCAGCAACGCAACTAAAACAAGGAAGCGTCAACGGAGACGTGTGGGATTTGCAATATCGTTTGCAGATGTTAGGCTATTACGATGAAAAACTGGATGGCATCTATGGGTCTGACACTATCCATGCGGTGAAACAGTTTCAACGTAATTACGGGCTGCCTGCAGATGGCGTAGTGGGCAACAAGACGTGAAGAACACTGAAAAGAGTCAGCGTGAACCAAAAAGAAATGCAGCTTCTGGCACAGCTCGTTTATGCAGAGGCTCGTGGAGAAAAATACGAGGGACAAGTAGCAGTTGCAGCAGTCGCGATGAACCGACTGCGCTCCAGCGACTTCCCCAACACCATTAACGGTGTCATTTTCGAACCATACGCTTTTACCGCTGTAGACGATGGACAATTCTGGATGACGCCGAACAAAACGGCTTATCGTGCTGCCTGGGATGCCGTAAGAGGATGGGACCCAACAAACGGGGCTCTCTACTACTTCAACCCAGATACAGCAACGTCTGACTGGATCTGGTCACGCCCGCAGATTAAGAAAATCGGAAAGCATATTTTTGCTCGATAAATAACAGGAAAAGGAGCTCTTGCAAATGACGAAACGGTCATATGTTCAAGGGCCTTTTCTTTTTTCCAGCGAAATGGCAAGAATTGTGCGTTGTTTTTGCAGGGAGATCCGCTAAAATGATATGAAAGATGTGCATATCAAAATATCGGAGGGCGATGATGAGGAAGGCATGGATCCTGGCCTCACTGGCAGCCATGATGATCATGGGGGCGCCAGCTGTAGAGGCAAAGACGAACGAAACGGAAACTTCTACTCCACCGTATGTAGACATTGCAGGTCATTGGGCAGAAAAAGATATTGAAAAACTTTACATAGCAGGAGCAGTTGGTCAGATGCAAGATTTCCGACCAAATGACCCTGTCACACTAGGCGAGCTCATCACGATGTTCGTAAAAGCAAAGGGAATTGAGCCCTTGAAATCGGCAGAATCTTCTTTCGCTGATGTTCCAGCGAACAGCTGGCTGGCTCCCTATGCAAATACGGCGTACGAATTGGGAATCGTTCATGGACAAAAGAAGGGCAATCAAGTCTACCTGAATCCGAACCAGCCTGTGGAGCGAGAAGAGATGGTGTCTATCCTGGTTCGTTCCATGGGGCAAAGTGGAGCGGTAAATCAGGTGAAGTGGTCTACCACCGTACAAGCCTTGGCTACCTATCAGGACGGAAACAGTGTGCAGCAGGCGTACCAACGGCCGCTCGTTTACGCATTGGAGAACCGCCTGGTAAGTCCATATGGAGACGGGACACTCAAGCCACAGACGCTGATCACGAGGGCCGAGGCGGCGACGTACGCTTCGCTGCATTTGCTCACGCCAAAAGCAGCGAAGACAGCAAGTGCTAACCAATTGGCAAACGGTACGTCCTTTCGGGAACGGCTAACGGTTCAGACTACTGCCTACACATATGCAAGTGACCCAACCACGTTATCTTATCTGGAATACCCTTTGCGCAAGGGAGTTGTAGCAGTGGATCCCAATGTCATCCCGCTAGGCACTCACTTGTACATCGAGGGCTACGGCTATGCCGTTGCCGCAGACATTGGCGGTGCCGTAAAGCAGCGACATGTAGATCTCTACTTGCCAACACTCCAGCAAGCACAAAGCTACGGAATGAAGCAGGGCGTGAACGTTTACATTCTGGATTAATGACGATTGCTGGACATATTACCCACTCTTTCCACTCATACTATGGGGGAAAGGGTGGGATTTTTTGTGAGCTGGTTGATCGGTATCGTCCTTTTTCTTTTTCTGATGCTCTTGATTACTCCTGTCCAAATCCACCTGTACTACGGGCGCGTGGGGGAGAATGATCATATCGTTGTAGAGCTGTCTGCGTGGTATCGATTGATTCGCAGGAAATACGAAATACCCATGGTTTTTATGAAGGCAACAGAGGAAGGACCAGAAGTCGTAGCAAAAGTGGAAACGGTGCAGCAGAAAACGAAGACCAAAGACAAAGTAAAGGACCTGACGCGCAAGCAGGTGAACAAATGGTATCACAACTACAGGGAAGTGCTGGAAAGAGTTCATGACATGCAGCCGCTAATGAAACAGTTTCTTAGACGAATCCACTGCACACGCCTGGTATGGCATACCGTGATGGGGGCGGGGCAAGCGTCAGAGACAGGTGCACTCACCGGTATCATCTGGGCAGTCAAAAGCATGATCATCGGCGCTATTTCCAACGCCATTTCCTTGCGCATCATTCCCAGCTTGAGTGTACAGCCCGTCTGGAACCAAGCGTTTATTCGAACTCAGTTTCAGTGCGAGCTCCACGTGATCCTAGGCCACATCTTTTGGGTTGTCTTTCGATTGTTCCTCCAGCTGCGGAAGGGGCGCTCGCGAAAGTGGCGGACGGCACCCTCTGAGGCGTAGAGGGCATGAGTCGTACATGCTCCAAAGTTTTTAGGGCATGTTAAAGAATGCGGAAGATCGAAAGGAGGAAGGAACTTGGCAGACCACCCCATTCAAGGCTTAATGCGAACGGCGATGGAAAATATCAAGCAAATGGTCGATGTCAATACGATCATTGGAGATCCAGTGGAGACACCGGACGGCAGCGTGATTCTGCCGATCTCCAAAGTGGGGTTCGGCTTCGCAGCAGGGGGGAGTGAATTTCAGTACGATCGCGATCACCCAGGTGCAATCGGCTATCCCTTTGGCGGTGGTAGCGGGGGAGGCGTTTCCATTACGCCCGTTGCGTTTCTCGTCGTAGGGAAACAGGGAATCCGCTCCATCCCACTGGAAAATTCGACGCATCTGTACGATCGGATACTGGACTCTGTTCCACAGTTTGTGGACAAGCTGCAATCGATGCTCAGCAAAAAGGATGACACCGCTCTTCATTCCACCACCGTGGTGGCTCGAGTAGAGGAAAGCGACCTCGAGGATCTCATGGAACGAAGCTGATAGCGAGCAAAAAAACAGGTACATCCACAGAAGGGGTGTACCTGTTTTTGTTTTAAAAGAGTAGATTGATAAACAAGCCTGTGTTCACCACATGAAGATAGCGGAAGCTGGAGGTCGAAAGCGAAGCATAGGGCTGGCGGCTTGCCGCATCTTCAAAGGGCTGGGAAAACGCTCCAAGGGGCTTGGTTTGCACCCGTATGGCTTCTTCCCGAAATTGCTGGGCCAAACCGCGCATGTCCTGGACAAACTGATCGTGGTACTGGGCAACCTCTTCCTGAAACACCTCTTCTTGCAGCTCCATCTGACCGTCCGACTGCAAGCGGATTCCGTAGCGGTTCAAGCTACTGTCTGCAGCTTGAGAAATCCGCTCAAATGTCTCCAGTCTTTCATGAATCAAGGTGTTTTTCTTTTCCTGTAGGAAGGCGTGAAGCCGATTAAAGCGATCTACCAGTAAGCGTGTATGCTGCAGGAGTCCGTCGTGATCAGGCACGACCGTAATCGATACAGGGCTGGCTCCTTTTTGGTGCATAGACACGCGAACCTCACCGTTCCCGATCAGGACCTGGTTATTTGCGGAGGAGCGCTTCACCCCATCCAAAAAGAATACCGCATCTCGTGCTGGGACACTCACCTTATGAACGCCAAGTGCCCGGACGCTATTTCCTTTTTGATCCTGTATGGCAAAGGCGTTCTCTTTTCCCGTAGTTTTGCTTTCGAGAATGAGCGCTTGCTGGTCTCCCTGCGATTCGATTCGCGTGGAAAGCAAAGACCCTTGACTTCCCAGTGCTTCCGCCATCCTCTGGATGCTTTGACCATGCGTATCGGTGGCAGCAGAATAAAAGGTGTACGAATCCTCCTGATTTTCCGTCACGACGAAAAACTGCTGCTGACCTTCTGCTACAGAGGTGAGAGAGGCCGCTTCTGCCATTTTTCCTTTGTTGGCTTGGGCATTCGCCAAGCTGGCAACATCGAGCCGATACACTCCGGTCTTGGCATGCGCCTGTGCTTGAGCCGTTGCTGTTTCAGGGTCAGAGCTGATGGCCAAGCGTTTGCTGACAGCACTGCTCGGACGCTCGGGATCGAACTGGCGGGCCGCTCTATCCAAATCAGCAGAATAGCGGTACAGGCGCGAGAGAGAGTCGGAAAGTTCCGTCATCCATTGCTGTTCACGGGTGTAGAACGGCTGAAGGCTGTAGCTGATGATCGGATCGACAGGTGCCGTCAGTTTTGCTTGTACCATCTGGAAATGGTAGCGGCCAACGCGATGGCTGTACGGGATATGGCTGATCCGGTTCACTCTCATGCCGGTCACCTCCTACGTTCAATAGTTCTACACCCATTATAGTGGATCTTTATTCCATTTCAATGAGGAGATCGCCTGTTTCGATAGCTTCTCCCGCTTTGACGTAGACGGATTTGACTTTGCCATCTGCAGGTGCCTGGATGGTCGTCTCCATTTTCATGGCCTCGCTGACCAAAAGATGTTCGCCTTTACGCACCTTGTCACCCTCAGCTACAAGGACCTTCAACACCTTTCCTGGCATCGATGCGCCCAGGTGTGATGGATTTTGAGCATCTGCCTTGCGTCGTACCTGTTCGCTGACTACCGCAGATTGGTCACGTACGAAAATTTCGCGTGGCTGCCCATTCAGCTCGAAGTAAATGATGCGGCGGCCATCGGGATGGAGTTCCCCTACCGCAACCAGCTTGATGATGAGCGTTTTTCCTCGCTCGATCGTAATGGCTGTTTCTTCCCCTGGACGCAGCCCGTAGAAGAAGGTGGAAGTATTCAGGACGGAGAGATCGCCATATTCCTTCATCCGTTGGTCGAACTGCAGGTACACCTGCGGATACATGATGTAGGAGAGCACATCGAGTTCATCCGGTTCGCGCCCGATCTTTTCTTCCAGCTCTGCTGCGACTTGAGTGAAATTGACAGGTGCCAACAGTTCGCCTGGACGTGCGGTGAAAGCATCGCGGCCTTTCAGCACGAGTTCCTGCAGCTGTTTCGGGAAGCCCCCTGGTGGTTGGCCCAAATAACCTTGGAAGAACTGAATGACGGAATCCGGGAAGTCGAGGCGCGCACCTTTTTCCCAAATGTTTTCCTCTGTCAGGTTGTTCTGTACCATAAACAAGGCGAGGTCTCCTACTACTTTAGAGGACGGTGTCACTTTGACGATATCGCCGCACATCTGATTGACGACCGCATACATATGCTTGACCTCTTCCCAACGACCTTCCAAACCGACCGCTTTGGCCTGCTGCTCGAGGTTGGTGTACTGCCCGCCTGGCATCTCGTGTACGTATACCTCGGTGTTGCTTGCTTTCATACCGCTTTCGAAGCCTTGGTAGTACGGGCGAACATCTTCCCAGTAGTCGGAGAGTTTGTTGAAAGCATCCAGCGAGAGCTTGCTGTCTCTCTCCGTGTGGGCGAGGCTCGCGATCAGACCGTTCAAGCTTGGCTGAGAGGTCAGACCGGACATCGAGCTGACGCAAGCATCGACGATATCAACACCGGCTTCGATCGCCTTGAGCAGCATCGCAGCACCGTTTCCAGAGGTGTCATGCGTATGCAGGTGGATCGGGATGTCGATTTCCTGCTTCAGGGCGCTCACGAGCTCATAGGCGGCGTAAGGCTTGAGAAGTCCAGCCATGTCTTTGATCGCGAGGATGTGCGCTCCGGCCTTTTCCAGCTCTTTTGCCAGATTCACGTAGTAGGCGAGTGTATATTTGGTTTTCGCAGGATCGAGAATATCCCCTGTATAGCAGATCGAAGCTTCGGCGATTTTTCCGGTGTCGCGCACGGCTTCGATCGCCGTTTGCATACCTGGCAGCCAGTTCAGGCTGTCGAAGATGCGGAAGACATCGATGCCATTTTCAGCAGAAGCTTTAACGAACGATTGGATGACGTTGTCGGGATAGTTCGTATAGCCAACGGCATTTGCCCCGCGCAACAGCATTTGGAACAAAACATTAGGGATGCGCTGACGCAAAATCTGCAGCCGCTCCCATGGAGACTCCTGCAAGAAGCGCATGGTTGTGTCAAACGTAGCGCCACCCCACATTTCGAGGGAGAACAGGTCAGCTCCAAGCTTTCCGGTAGCTTCAGCAACGGAAGCGAGATCGTACGTACGAACGCGAGTGGCAAACAGAGATTGATGAGCGTCGCGGAACGTCGTATCCGTGACCAGCACCTGCTTCTGATCCTTGATCCAACGTACGAGTCCGTCTGCGCCTTCGCGGTCCAAGATTTGCTTGGTGCCTTCCGGATAAGGCTGGCTGTACGGTGTACGCGGGATACGCGGCGAGTCGAAGTGCGGTTTTTTCTCCGGCTTGCCGAGTCCGGGATGTCCGTTTACAATGGTGTTCCCGATGTAGGAGAGCAGCTTGGTACCACGGTCTTGACGGCCCGGGAAAACAAACAGCTCTGGTTTGGTGTCAATGAAGGAAGTGTCGTAGCTGCCGCTCAGGAAATCGGGATGAGTCACGACGTTTTCCAGGAAGGGCAGGTTGGTTTTTACTCCGCGAATGCGGAACTCGCGCAAGGTCCGCAGCATTTTGCGAGCAGCCTGATCAAAGCTTGCTCCGTACGTCGAAATTTTGACGAGCAGCGAATCGTAAAAAGGTGTAATAATGGCACCAGGGTACCCGTTTCCGCCATCGAGGCGAACACCGAAGCCGCCACCGGAGCGCCAAGCCAGAAGACGACCTGCGTCAGGCAGGAAGTTGTTCTCCGCATCCTCTGTCGTCACACGACACTGGATGGCGTAGCCGTTCATGGAGATGGCATCCTGAGAGGCGATGCCGATCTCGACGTCAGAGAGGACATGGCCCTCGGCTACACGGATCTGCGCCTGTACGATGTCGATGCCTGTAATCAGCTCTGTGATGGTATGCTCCACCTGGATGCGAGGGTTGACCTCAATAAAGTAAAAGCGCTTGTCAGGCGTGAGCAGGAACTCGACGGTACCGGCATTGGAATAGTCGGCTTTCTGCATCAAGGTCAAGGCAGCCTGGCAGATTTCTTGGCGCAAGGCGTCATCCAAAGACAAGCTAGGAGCAACTTCTACGACTTTTTGATGGCGGCGCTGGACAGAGCAGTCACGTTCGAAGAGGTGCACGATGTTTCCGTGGTTGTCGCCCAGAATTTGTACTTCGATATGTTTAGGCTGCTCGAGGTAGCGCTCCAGGTAAACCTTTGCGTTGCCAAAAGAGGAGCGGGCTTCCGAACGGGCGCGATCCAAAGAGTCCTGGAGCTCGTCTTGGCTGCGAACGATACGCATACCGCGACCGCCGCCGCCGGATACGCCTTTGATGATGATCGGGTAGCCGTATTCTTTGGCAAAGAGCAGCGCTTCCTGCAGAGATTCGATAGGCTCAGGTGTGCCAGGAATGACGGGGATATTGGCTTCAATCGCCAGTTTTCGCGCTTCGACTTTGTCGCCAAACTTCTCGATCAGCTCAGGCGACGGACCGATGAAGATGATTCCTTCGTCCCTGCAGCGCTGGGCAAACTCAGCGTTTTCTGCGAGGAAGCCATAGCCGGGGTGAATGGCATCGATGTCGTTGCGCTTGGCAATTTCGATGATGCTCTCGATGTCGAGGTAGGCCTCGATTGGACCTTTACCTGCGCCTACCAGGTAGGATTCGTCCGCTTTGAAACGATGGATCGAGACGTTGTCCTGTTCCGAGTAGATCGCTACCGTACGGATCCCCAGCTCGGTCGCCGCACGGAAAATGCGGATCGCGATTTCTCCGCGGTTTGCGACCAGTAATCGATTAATGTTTCTCTTTTGCATGGTCTCTCACTCCTTTTTTATCTACGCCAATCCAAAAACAACTTAAAATTACTTGAAAAATATATATAGTTTAAATATACAAAAATCTTTGTAGAGAAGACAGCGTTATTTTCATACAAGCTGTTGACCAACTGGATAGGAGCCGTGAATATGAGCAAAACGATGCCTGTTTTTGTGTACGGAACTCTGCTGGAGGGCTTTATGAACCATGCTTTATATGCAAAGCCCTACGGCTGCGAGATCCTGCCAGCGAAAATCAAAGGGGAGGTCTATCACTTGCCACAGGGCTATCCTGGCTTGCTCGCAGGAAATGACGACGTAATAGGGGAGATTCTCCTCTTTTCCCCAGAAGTCTATGAAGCGGCACTAAGCGCTCTGGACGAGCTGGAAACTTACTTTGGCCCAGAGGATTTGCGAAATGAGTACGAGCGAATCGAGGTTACGGCGGTCCTGGTGCAAACAGGCGAAGAAGTGATTGCTTATGTATATCGCTACCTGGATGCGGAATACGTGAAGCAATGGGGAACGCGTATCCAAGATGGCGATTGGCGCCGTTACATGCTGGATGTGCTGGCTGAATAGGGGAAGGTGCTTTTGCCAAAACTGGTAGGGAAAAAGGAGGGATCCCTGCCATGGAACTGCTGAATGAGGCTCCTGCCCAAATCTGGCGCTTGTTGATTCCGGCGAGTCATTGGATGTTTCCTGACGAAGTGCCAGAAGACGAACTGATCTTTCATTACCGTGACCATATTTATTTTGTCAACAATGACGGCTCTGTTCTCTCCATGCCCAAGCCAGCCTGCTATGATTTGCTGGATTTGGGAACACTGCTGGAGTATCTGGCTACCTCGGATGAAACGATTGATTTTGATGACGAGGGACAATTCGATTATGGCTTTGTTCTGAAACAAATGGGTTACATTGTACCGGTCAAGCAAAAAACGAAGAAAGCCAATTACCAGATCCACATCATCAACACGGCTTTACCCAAAGCGCATGCCAATCGCTATGAATTGAAGAACGTTCACTTTGGCTTCGCTCTCTACCACGCTCTGATGCGCTGCCATGAGCTGAACGCGAAAACCGACTGGGAATACGAGCATGAGGTGAAGCGAATAGAAAAGGTAGAGCCGAATTCCTCTGGAAAAGTGCAGCTGAATCTGTAATTTCTACTATTGGCATAGTGAAAAAAAGTGAATGATAGGGTATGATGAGTAAGTACATATGAATGATTGGTGAGGAGGAAGAAATCATGACAACAGCTGTTGAGCGCCAAGGCGCATTCGTATTCAAAGGTGGCCCTGTAACTTTGGTGGGTCCAGAAATCAAAGTGGGCGATACTGCTCCTGATTTCACAGTAGTAGGTGGCGATCTGAACCCAGTAACTTTGGCTGATTCCAAAGGAACCGTTCGCATCATCTCCGTGATCCCTTCCATTGACACAGGTGTTTGCGATGCGCAAACTCGCCGTTTCAACGAAGAAGCAGCGAAATTGGACGGTGTAACTGTTCTGACTGTTTCCGTTGACCTGCCTTTCGCGCAAAACCGTTGGTGCGGTGCTGCTGGTATCGACAAGGTGAAAACCGTGTCTGACCACAAAGACCTGTCCTTTGGTACTGCCTATGGCGTAGCAATCAAAGAATTCCGCCTCTTGTCCCGCGCTGTTTTCGTTATCGACGCAAACGACAAAGTGGTACATGCTGAGTATGTTGCGGCTGCTGGTGAGCATCCAAACTACGAAGCTGCGATCGCTGCTGCACAAGCTGCAAAATAAATTTCATCGCACATCGATGGAATAACCAAGCCCTCTTCGTCTATCCGGCGCAGGAGGGCTTTTCATTTGGATTTCGCGTAAATTGTCTACTATCGATAAAATTGATAGAAGGTGAGAGGCGATGAATCATGAGGCGGAGAGAAGATGGAGAGTAGAACAATTGCTACACAAGCAAAGGTCTAAACGACAGCTTCATAAAACAGCGGCGAGTCTAAGACTTTATTTTCAAGTCTTAATTCGCCGCTGTTTCGTTTATTATGGCCAGTCTATAACTGGAGAGTCTTTACTCAATTTCGCACAATAACGCTTCTACTTAGGATTTGCAGATTACAGGACAGCCTGCTTTAAGCCCGGTCGTTGATGGGTTTCGCCCCACTCGCACATGATTTCCATCACGGGCACCAACGTCTTTCCATAATCACTTAACGCGTATTCCACTTTCGGGGGGACCGATGGATAAACCGTCCGTGTCACCAGTTGATCGCTCTCCAGCTCTCGCAAATGCTGGGCTAGCATCTTCTGAGTCACCTCGGGAATCAGCTTCTCCAGCTCGCTGAACCGTTTGGTGGAGTCTAACAAAAGCCATAAGATTGTAGGCTTCCACTTCCCGCCGAGCACGTGAATTACCGTTTCAATCGGACATTTTCTCTCCATTGCTGCCTTTGTCCCAGCTTCCATCCAATCCCTCCCTGCTCAAAGCTTACTTTCAAGTAAGTACCCTACATGAAAGTGGGTTCTTATCAAGATTTTAGGGTGGTGCTAACATGAAGTCAATCAAGCAGTGAAAAATTTGGAAATCACTAGGAAGAGGGGATCATGATGAAGATTATTGTTTTCGGAGCAACGGGAAACACGGGAAGAAAGGTACTGGAACGAGGCGTTAAGCGGGGGCATGAAATGACCGCCTTCGTGCGCAATCCCGAGAAGCTTTATGAGCAGCAAGGCGTGGAGATTGCGGCGCAAGTGAAGGTGATCGCGAAGGACATCACGGATCCGGAAAGCGTCTACGAAGCGCTCTCGCAGCAAGACGCCGCTATTCTTGCAGCTGGTAATGCTGCACAGGGAGAAGAGTTTGTTCGCATTGTCGATAACATCGTCAGCCAGTGTGAAAAAAACACGCTGTTTTCTGGACGGGTATGGGTAATGGGAGGAGCCGGGCTGCTCGACATTCCTTATACCGATTTGATGGGCAATAATTTGCCCGGGTTCCCGCCCATGTACCAAACTCACAACCGGAATCTGGAACGACTGCGTCAGACGAAGCTCGATTGGTCCGTCATGTGCCCGGGAACGATGGTCGAAACGGCCGATCTACCGTCGTCCGTTCGTATGCATGTGAGCACAAACAGTTTGCCTGTGCCTGTTCCGGAGAACATCAAGGACTATTCCGAAGCGGAAATTGCCGGCCACCTGTTCAGCCGGTTTAAGGAGCTGGATGTTGCTTACGAAGATGTAGCGAACTGTATGCTGAACCACCTTGAGCTTGGAGGGCCGTTTAAAGGCAAAAGAGTCGGCGTCGCTTACCAAAGCGAGCTGCCTGTAAGCTGAGCGCGGAAGGAGACTGCCTATATGTTCGGAATGCTGCTCGTTTTGCATATACTCTCGGCGATTGCTTTCATGGGATCCGCATTCCTCATCCCTGCCATTCGCAAGACAGCCAAAACCGCCAGCCAGCTTCGCTTTGTCTTCGATATCACGGCCAAGCTTTCCTGGCTGCCCAAAATAGGCGGAGCTGCTCTGATCGCGACTGGGATGGGGCTCATGATCCTAACCGGCATGGGACTGTCCCATATGTGGCTGAGTGTGTCCCTCCTGTTGTCGCTGCTCCTGGTGGTCGCGATTGGCGGATTCATCGAGCCTCGTTTGCAAAAAGTCACGAAGCTCGTGGCGGCAAGCAGTGGGGATGAGATACCTGCCGAGTTCTCTCACGCGATGAAAAAGATCGCGCCACTAGAGCTGGCGGTGCAACTGCTGATGATTGCAGTTATCGTGCTGATGGTCATCAAGCCGTTTTAATCTCCACCCCCATACTCTACGACTGGACCTTCGGGATAGGGAGCGAAATCAAAACCTTTCTTATTCCGTTTAGATCCATGGATTGCTCAAAAGACCGGGACTCCTTGTAGAATAAGGGGTCTCGGTCTAATGCTTTATTTTCTGTGAATAGTATTGACGTTTTTGTAACCATTGGTTATATTATAACCAATGGTTAGTAACCGGTGGTTATAATTTGGAGCAACAACCCGACAAGGAGTGTCTCAAGATATGGGTAGCCGACAGGAAATGCGTTCAGAGGAGACCAAAAACGCCATTATAAAGGCAGCAGGTGAGCTGTTTTCTCAAAAGGGATTTGAGGCAGTATCGATCCGGGAAATTGCCAAAGCGGCAGGGTGCTCCCACACAACTCTGTACATTTACTTCGCCGATAAGGAAGCGCTGCTTCACCAGCTCTCCATTGGACCTTTGAAGGCTTTACAGGAGCAGATGGAAGCGGCATTGTCTGATTCATCCCTCAGTCCTGAAGGGCGGCTCAAAAGAGTCAGTTTGCAGTTTATTGCGTTTTGCTTGCTTCACCGGACGATGCATACCTTGTTTTTCATGGTAAAGGCATCACGCGTTGATGTTGCGGCAGAGCCGACGGAGGAGCTGCAGATACAGCGGACGCGGCTGTTTGAAGTTCTGAGGAGGGCACTTCTCGCGTGTCTGCCTGAGCATGATCAGCAGGATGAAAATCTCGCGTTTGCCCGTATTTATACCTATACCCTGCAAGGGATTATCGGGACGTATACACACTCTGAGGAAACGGTTGAGCAGTTGCTCGAACGTCTGACGCCGACGTTTGAGCTGTCTTTAGAGGTATTGCTGGAAGGCTGTAAACAAGTATTACGCAGAGGAGAGGGTAGAGGATGAGAGTCGAACAAATCTCGCGTCACATTTATAGCCTGCATACGTGGATGGTAATTCCCTTGCGTGTTTGGGTAGTAGTGGAGGAGGATGGTGTGACACTGATTGATGCTGGAGTATCGTTTATGGCAAAAGGTATCCTATCTTTTATCGATCGATTGCATGCAGGGCCGCTCAAGCGTATTCTCCTGACGCACGGGCACTCCGATCACGTAGGGGCAGTCAAACGGATAAGGGAAAACACCCCAGTTCCCGTGTATGCGCATTCCATCGAAATACCGTATCTGGAGGGCAAGCAGGCGTACCCGCGCCGAAAGAGACCAGAAGTCACCGTGACGCCAGGAGTCGTGCAGCCACTTGCTGTAGATGAATGCGGGGAGCTTGAAGTTGTCGCCGGCCTAAAGCCTTATCTCACTCCAGGACACTCGCCAGGGCATGTGATTTACTATCACGAGGAAGATCAAGTGGTGCTGGCAGGCGATTTGTTTACTTCAAAGGCTGGGAAGCTTCACAGACCGATGCCAATGTTTACAGCAGATATGGCACAAGCTTTGAAAAGCAGTGTCATCCTGCGAGAGCTGCAGCCCGTGCATTTGGAGGTATGTCACGGCAAGCCTGTCAAAAGGCCAGCAGAGCATCTGGATGAATATTTGCAGGCGACTGCCCAGGCGCATTCCCTGCCAGGCAGTGTATGGCACTAGAAAATCTTTTTGCGGAAGACCAGACGAGCCGGGTGAAACGTCCCGGCTTTTTTTGCGTCCTTTTAAGTGAGGTGATTGCATGAAGATGGATGGAAAGATCATTCGTTATTGCCTAGCGGCGACCTTATTGCTGACAGGTTGTCAATTTTGGCAGACCAATCAGGCAGCCCCCAAGCAGCTGCCTCAGCCCCCTGCCCCCTCGATTACGTGGATGGGGAAAACGGCTGTTACTGTTCCCACTTCCTCTTGCTGGCATTATGAAAGTCAAGGAGTTTGCAAGGATACTGCCGCCCCTCCCGAAATCATCGGAGAAATGAAGCCACGACCGCTCTCTGTCAAACCGGGAGCCACCCTCACTGTCACATTTCCGCAAGCTCCTCTCGAAGAAACACTGCGGGTCACCCAATGGATCGGAACAGAACAGATCGAGCAGCCGCTGGAGAACGGGAACGAATGGAAAGCTCCTGAAGTGCCAGGCTGGTACATGTTTGATGTTCGAGGAGAATGGGATCAAGGAGATGCTGGACATGCCTTCGTAATTGAAGTGCGCAGCCAGCAGCTTTGACGAGCGCGCTCCTCAGCGGACGATGCCCTCCTTTTTTGGTATACTGTCAAAAGGGAACACCTAAAGGAGAGACAACATGCAAGAAGAATTACTACGATTTATCGCGGACGAAGAGGATGCTGGTCGCACCGTACGGGACGTTTTGCAAAAGCGTTACGGGGTATCCCGCCGCCTGCTGATTCGGGCCAAGTTCAAAGGTCTGATCACGCGCAATGGACAGCTGGTCTTCGTCAATGAAAAGCTGCAGGCAGGTGACGAGATCGCGGTGATGGTCACCGAGGATGCAGAAGAAACCGTGCCTCCTGAAGATATGCCGCTTTCGATTCGGTATGAAGATGAGGATTTGATGATCATCGCTAAGCCAGCAGGTCTGGTGGTGCATCCTACAGGAAACCATGCGAGTGGCACATTGGCTAATGGAGTCATTGCCTACTGGCAAAAGCGGGGAGAGCATCGGCGGTTTCGTGCCGTCAACCGTTTGGATAAAGATACATCAGGCCTTTTGATCGTTGCAAAAAATCAGTGGGCGCATGAGCAGTTCAGCCGACTGCAGCAAGAGCGTTCGCTGCACCGCATCTACCAGGCGATCGCGGAAGGGGTAGTTGAGGCCGATTCCGGGACGATCGATGCGCCGATCGGACTTGCAGAGGATTCCTTCATCACCAGGCAGGTTCGTGCTGACGGACAAACCGCGATCACCCATTATCGCGTGCTTGCACGAGGACAGGGGATGAGCCATCTGGAGTTGAAGCTCGATACGGGGCGAACGCACCAGATCCGGGTGCATATGAGCAGTCTCGGGCATCCTCTGGCAGGAGACGACCTGTACGGAGGGAGCCGAGAGCAGATTGGCAGACAAGCTTTGCATGCCTGTCAGCTTTCCTTTGTTCATCCGCGCAGCGGTGTCCCGATGGTGTGGACGGAGCCGTTGCCGCAAGACATGAGCGAGCTGGCTGGAAAGCTGTTCGGAAAACGAGAGTGAAGGGAATGCACATCGGCATTTTCCTCTAGAAAAGTGTAA
Source organism: Brevibacillus nitrificans (assembly GCF_003710965.1). Classification (NCBI taxonomy): domain Bacteria; kingdom Bacillati; phylum Bacillota; class Bacilli; order Caryophanales; family Paenibacillaceae; genus Brevibacillus; species Brevibacillus nitrificans. The sequence continues at coordinate 22,063 of NZ_RHHU01000012.1, forward strand.
GCGGTTTCGATATGATAAAAGCAAATGATTGATTTCCAAACAGTGGAAACAATCGGACGACAGCTGGCTGTCTGTGGAGATTTGTCCAAAAGACGTTTTCTCTTTAGCAGATAGAGCCCAGCTTGCGCCTGATGCATGTTTCGGAACGTTTGACAGCGGGGAGCCCCCACATTTGTCATGCAACCGAATCGGCTTGGGGGTGAGCTGGGCTTTTTCCTGTTTTCCGATGGTTTCACTTGAGCCTACGAAGGGGGAAATGAGGATGGCCTTTTATCATTGCATGGGGGAAGTGCCGAAAAAAAGGCATACGACGTATTACAAGCCAAACGGCGAGCTATATCGCGAGCAGGTCATGGGAACGAAAGGATTTTCCGGTATTCAATCGATCCTGTATCATCACAACCCTCCTACCCAGGTACGTTCCACCAGCAAATTTGCGGATTGGAAGCCCGAATTCGTGCCGCAGCATGAACTCAGGCATCAGCACTTCAAAACATTTGATTTGCGTCCTGGAGGAGATCCGATCACGGGCCGCTGCTATTTGCTGGGAAATGACGATGTGCTCATGGGGGTATGTGTGCCAACGGAGCCGATGAATTACTTCTATCGCAATGCAGACGGTGATGAGGTCCTTTTTGTCCACGAGGGCGAAGGAGAGCTGCAGACGACTTTTGGCACGCTGCCTTATTGGCCCGGAGATTATCTGGTGATCCCCATTGGCACGACATACCGCCTTGTTCCTTCGGCGCCGAGCCGTTTTTTGGTCATCGAGTCGCAAAATGAAATCGTCCCGCCGAAGCGTTACCGCAATGAGCACGGGCAGCTGCTGGAGCACTCCCCCTATTGCGAGCGGGACATTCGTGTGCCGGAGAGGTTAGAGACACATGTCGAGAGTGGCGAATTTGAAGTGCGCGTCAAAAAGCAATCGGCTGTATACAGCTACTTTTTTGATTTCCATCCCTTTGACGTCGTAGGCTGGGATGGGTTTTTGTATCCGTATGCGCTCAGCATTCACGATTTTGAACCGATTACCGGGCGCATTCATCAGCCGCCGCCTGTGCATCAGACGTTTGCCGGGCAAAATTTCGTGATTTGCTCATTTGTGCCACGCCTCTACGACTATCATCCCCAGTCGATCCCTGCGCCGTATTTCCACAGCAACGTAGAAAGCGACGAGGTGCTATACTACGTAAAAGGGAACTTTATGAGCAGAAAGGGTGTTTTCGAAGGCTCGATTACGCTTCATCCGATGGGGATTCCGCATGGCCCTCATCCAGGCAAGATCGAAGGAAGCATCGGCAAAAAGGAAACGACGGAGCTGGCCGTCATGCTCGATACCTTCCATCCACTGCAGGTGACGCGCCAGGCATTGTCCGTAGAGGATGGGGGGTATATGGAGAGCTGGCTCCCACCAAAAGAGTGAGAAAGCGAGGCTACGGAATGGAATTATCAATGGCGGAACTTGCTAGGCAAGCAAAATACAAGCTGCTGACAGGCTGCGTAATCCCAAGGCCGATTGCCTGGGTGACCTCCATGGACGGAGCCGGTCTAGTGAACGTAGCGCCGTTCAGCTACTTTAATGTAGCGAGTGTTGAACCGATGATGCTATCCGTTGCCGTCATGCGCAAGCCGGACGGAATGCGCAAAGACACCGCACGAAACATTGCGGAGGGCGGCGAGTTTGTTGTGAATATGGTGGATGTGCACAATGTAGATGCTATGAACCAAACCTCTGCGGAGTATCCGCCAGAGGAAAGTGAGGTAGCAGCACTAGGTCTTGAACTGTTGCCTTCTGCTTCTGTGAGGGTACCGCGTCTAGGTGCATCCCGCATTCATTTTGAGTGCAAGCTGAATCAAATCGTGGAGCTGGGAAGTCCTACGGTATCGGATCTCATTATCGGAGAGGTCCTGCATGTGCAGGTAGACGACGAGCTGTACCACAACGGTCGGATTGATGCCAGAGCGTTTGCTCCTGTGAGCAGGCTGGCAGGGCAAGGCTACGCGACATTGGGTGAAGTGTTTGAGCATCCACGGCCCATCTACGAAAAGAAAGGGAATGCAACCAAATAGGAAGAGCAAAAGACCGCCTACCATTTCAAAGCGGTCTTTTGCTTGGAGAGCTCGGTTATTTCGGAACGAGACCCGGATATTGGGAAACCGCATCCGGCCTGATCCAGCGGTCGTATTCACCGGAAGTGCTGGCATTGACGGGCGGGCCGTACGGGGTGACGTTTGGCTCCTGGCCAAAGGGATGCACGACGCTTTGCTGGTAGTAAAAATGTCGATCGCTCTGAATGAAGCTGCGTTCTTCGGCAGTGTTCCCAGCGCACCCGGCCAGTAAGAAAAAAGCTGCGAACCAGATAAATGGCATGACGGATCACCTCTTCCTGTAGCGTAAACGGGATACGCCTATTTCATGCAGAACACAGCAGATCTCCGTCCCGGGTCGGAGGACAAATCCCTCTATGGGCCATTTTGCGATAGATGGCCGTGGGGTATCCTGTAGATACAAAGCAAAGCGGAAGCTGGCAGAGAGGAAGGATTAAGATGATGGAAAGACGTTTATATCGTTCGCAGCAAGACAAACGACTGTTCGGGGTTTGTGGGGGGATTGCCCATTTTCTGCGATTGGATTCGACGCTCGTGCGGGTGGGGGTCGTCATTTTAACCGTTTGTACGGGGATCCCGATCCTGATCTATTTGCTGTTGGCAATGATCATGCCGAAAGAGCCTAGATGGTCTTACGTGGGGGATGGGTTTGACGGATTTGAACGCCCTTATCCGAGCCAATCGCGAATGAACGATCTGGATTCGGAAATCGATCGCCTGGAGAAGCGTGCGCTTGTGCAAGAGGTCCATAGACTTCGCACTGAATTGGGGAAATACAAAAGCATCTAAAAGGACAAAGAGACCTCCGCGGGGCAAGTGGGGGTCTCTTTTAGCATCTTGCTGGGGATGTCGTGAAAAAAAGGCCCGTCTACTGCCTTGGGCCATGGAAACATATGGGATCGGCCGCATAACATGTAAGGTGGATAATGTACATAGGGAGGGAAAAGCAGTGTATCTCGGCGTGTTCGACTTGAACCAGCGTTTGGAGCAAACCAAGAAAGTCCTGAGGGAAAAGCAGCACTTGAAAAAGCTGATCGAAGAAGACATTCAGGAATTGGAAAAAGACATTCAAGACCTGGAAGCAATGACAGGCGATAAGAAGCTCGCAACAAGTGTACAAGGGTAAAACCATGAGGATGGGTGGAAACAAATAGAAAGTGGCTGCTGCATGGGAATGCGGCAAGCCACTTTTTTTAACGTTTAGGAATGGATAAGCGTTTACGTTTAAGAATTTCGGAGCGCATGGAGAAGTGCCTCAGCGTCCGCTTCTGGCATTGCTTCGGTAAAACTTTCCGCTAAAACGCTTGTCGCTCCTCCTTGAACAGGCCACGATAGAGGTTTTCTTATCGGGATGCGATGGATGTATCAATCAGCTTTTCCACAATGGCGGGGAGCACCTGGATGGCGGCACTATCGGTTCCATATGTTTGGCTCTCGGCATAGGTCCCTTCCATCAAAAGGCGAAGGGTATAGGCAAGCTCAGCTGGATGAGCAGCCCCCAGCGCTTCCGCCATCTCCAGAAACGCATCGTGAATCTTCTTCTGCTGCGTGGTAACGAGCTCCCGAACTGGATGCGCGGTATCAGGAAATTCAACGGCAACATTGAGAAAGCAGCAGCCCCGATAATCGGTGCAGGAGGCTTTGGCAGCTAGGTCGCGAAAAAACTGGATCAACTGCTCACGGGGCTGGTCAGGATGCTTGGACAAGCTGAGGCTCCACTCTGTCCAAAACGCCTCCTGCTTGCGGCTGATGTAAGCTTTGATCAGGTCGGTTTTGGAGGAAAACTGCCGATACACACTCATCTTGTTGATCCCGGCCCGCTCGACCACGGCGTCCACACTGACAGCGTGTATGCCTTCCTGATAAAACAGCTCCTCGGCAGCGTTCAGGATGATTTCCTGCGCCTGCTCCCGCGGGATTCGCGTTCGTTTCCCAGTGGTCATGATGCTAGGACTTCCAGACATCGGCCACGATTTCATAGGAGCGCAGGCGGTCTGCATGATCAAACATGGACGTCGTGATCATCAGCTCGTCAGCCTGTGTGGCGTTCAGGAGGGACTGCAGCTCCTCTTTGATTTTGTCCGGGCTGCCGATGATGGAGGAACGAAGCTGGGACTGAACGGACAGCTTTTCAAACTCTGTCCACAGGTCGTCCATGCTGTCTACCGGAGGCTGAATGGGCTTGAGATCCCCACGGATAATATTCAGGAACGCCTGGAAATGAGAGGTAGCGAGTCGCTCCGCTCGTTCATCTGTGTCGGCAGCCATGACGTTGACCCCGACCATCGCATACGGCTCCTGGAGTACCTCAGACGGACGGAAGCTGTGACGATAGGTTTGCAGAGCGGGCAGCGTGTAATTGGGTGAAAAGTGTCCGGCAAAAGCGAACGGCAATCCGAGCAGGCCGGCAAGACGGGCGCTGAAATCGCTGGAGCCGAGCAGCCAGATCGGGATGCTCAGCCCTTCCCCAGGAACGGCGTGTACACCCGCAGGCGTATGACCGAGGCTTGGATCGAAATAAGCGCGCAGCTCTTGCAGAAGTTCAGGAAAGTCCTCGCCGTTTCGCAAGTCGCGGCGCAGAGCACGTGCTGTGCGCTGATCCGCTCCTGGTGCTCTTCCCAGTCCGAGATCAATGCGCCCAGGATACAGGGATTCCAAAGTGCCGAACTGCTCTGCGATAGCCAGAGGTGCGTGATTCGGAAGCATGATCCCGCCAGAACCTACGCGCAGTGTCGTAGTACCTCCCGCGATATGACCGATCAAAACAGACGTGGCGGAGCTGGCTACGCTCGGCATGGAATGATGCTCGGCCAGCCAAAAGCGATGGTACCCCCATTTCTCCACATGCTGAGCTAGGTCTAGGCTTTTCTTGTATGACTCGGTAGCGTTGCTGCCCTCTACGATTGGAGACAAATCCAATACCGACAGGGGAATATTGCGAAGCTGCTTGGGTGATGCTTGGCTGTCCTTAGCAGATGAAGACATGTATGAAAAACCTCCTTTGAAGGTTTGTTACTGATCAGTAACAAATGTACTTGCATCATACGAACCTGCCAGTCAACTGTCAAGTTTCCGATGTTCGATTCAGCACATCGGAGAACCGCAGGCAAAAGAAAAAAGCCCTGTAATGGGCTTTTTTCTGTAGTCATGTCCTTATTGTTTAGTCAAAATGACAGGTCCATCCGCTGTAATGGCGATGGTGTGCTCATATTGTGCAGAGAGCTGTCCGTCCCGTGTGCGAGCTGTCCAGCCATCCGCATCGATCTTGGCGTGATACGTACCGATGTTGAGCATAGGCTCGATGGTGATGACCATGCCTTCCTTCAGTCGCTGTCCGCGTCCTGGAGGTCCGAAATGCGGAACGTACGGCTCTTCGTGCATATCTTTACCGATGCCATGTCCGGTAAAGTCACGCACGACAGAGTAGCCGTTTGCTTGGGCAAAAGTCTGGATCGCGTGGGAAATGTCCCCGATCCGATTGCCGACCACGGCTTGCTCGATCCCTAAGTACAGCGACTTTTCCGTTACTTCCAGCAATTTTTTCGCTTCTGGTGAAACGGTACCGACTTCATACGACCACGCTGAATCAGCCAGCCAGCCGTCTTTGCGAACAACCATGTCGATTGTTACGATATCTCCGTTTTGAAGGGGATCCTTTTTAGGGAAACCGTGGCAAATCACGTCGTTGACAGAGCCACAGGTCGCATACGGATAACCGGAATACCCTTTTTGCTCAGGAGTAGCTCCGTTTTTGGCCAAGAACTCTTCTACAAATTGATCAATGTCCCAGGTAGAAATGCCAGGACGAATCATCTTCGCAATTTCCCGATGGCAAGCGGCCAAAATTTTCCCTGCGGCGCGCATCAGTTCAATTTCTTCTGGTGTCTTGAGGATAATCATCGACTCTCTCCTTGTCCCCGCTTTTGATACTACTGCGTACATATATAGTGTAGACCCATTTGAGGCTAATTGCCACCGTGAAAACTGCGTGGTAGGATGAGGAAGAACTAATCACCCGGGAGGTAGGTAGCATGGACAAGTTTCAGGAACATCTGGCGAACTACCAGATACATGTAAAAGAAGACGCGGAAAAGCGCGTCCAATTCATCCGCGAACAGATTGATGGACCGGGTCTGGGTGGCGCAGTCGTAGGAATTTCCGGCGGGATTGACAGTGCCGTGACAGCTGCTCTTTGCGTACAAGCATTGGGTAAGGATCGGGTAATCGGGGTGTGGCTGCCAGCTTACTCCCAGGATGTCCATGCGGAAGATGCTCAACGCCTGGCAGATGCGATCGGTCTAAACCTGGTGACGGTAGATGTCGGAGCGGCATTTGATGCGATCGTTCCTGCGATCGAAGGCGTGCTTCCACTGGATGCCAAGACAAAAGGAAATACGAAGGCACGTCTTCGCATGACCGTTCTTTACGCGATTGCGAACCAAAAAGGGTACCTCGTTGTGGATACCTGCAACCGCAGCGAAGTTTACGTAGGCTATATGACGAAAGGCGGAGATGGACTGGCGGATATTAATCCGGTCGCCAGCCTGACGAAGCATGAGGTTCGGATCCTGGCAGCTGAGCTGGGTGTACCGACATCGATCATTACGAAAGCTCCGTCCGCTGACTTGTGGGAAGGTCAAACAGACGAACAGGAAATGGGCTTTACCTATGAAGACTTGGATCGTTTGCTCATTACTGGCGAGACCAGACCGGAAGCAAAAGAGCGCATCGAGTACCTCCATCGCATTTCCGAGCACAAGCGCAACCTGATGCCGGAAATTTAATGGATGGCAGTCTGAGCCAATAGTTGATTCTTGGGCAAATTTGTACGATAATAGAGGTTATGCATAGATCTTTTTCGAGAAAGAGGTGGAACAGATGTCGACGACAGAATTGATGCTGAGAACAAGTCTGGAAGGACGAGTGAAGCGTACGTTGCAAACGTACTTCCGTCGCCCCAACTTCGTGTTGATCAGTGAAAGCCTGGGTGCGAACGGCCTGTCCCCAGAGCAAGTGGAACTAACGCTGGAGCTCTTGAAGCAAGATATGACCGTTGCCGAAATCATGGAGCAACTGCGGGATAAAGGCTACTTTGCATAAGCGTGTAAACAAAATAAAAAGACCGGTCTGATCTACTCAGAACCGGTCTTTTTTTATGCAAATGCGTTGCGTGCGGCATCTCCTACGAGGTACTGCGAGAGACGGAGCGACGCATTTTTTTGCGGCGATATAACTGGAGGGCAGCGTAAACGAGAAAATAGCTGGCGATTGCTACAACAAAGCCCATCACGGCGCTCCCTGTAAAATAGGCGAGGCCTTTTTCCTTCATCCAGAGCAGCCATTTTTCCCATGGAGGCATCGGACCGTGAGCGAGATGCTCATTCATAGGCTTGCCGACGATTGCGTACCCAAGATTGTAATTGAGTACCATAAAAACTGGGAGGACTAGCTTGCCGATAACAAACGCAATCAATCCAGCTGGCAAACTGGCGCGAAAAATTTTAATCAGTGGAAACAGAAGTAAAAACGCCAAACCAAAAGTTGGCAAGGTAATGAATTCGACGAAAATACCTACGGAAAAACCGCGGGCGACAAATGAAGGAGCACCCTTCATACGAATCAGCTTGTAGTACTCAAACTTTAGTTTGCGGTAGATTTTTTTCCACATCCGGCCTGTCCCTCGTTTATCCCGTTTCTCTTTCTCTACGCTTTATTATACCGAATCGACATTTGGAAAGCCACGGCGCCTGTCTATAGATTCGCCATTTTTCTACAAAAAGTTTATTTTTACTCAACAAGAAGGTGAGCCTCAATAATGACGGCTTGTTTTATTTTAGTGATCTAGGTAACCGTACAACGCCAGAGGAATAAAGTCAACCGGGCTGATTTGAGAACGCAGCTATCTTTTGGCATAATGGAGAATAGGGCGGACAAGCCAGAAAAGTGGTGAGGCAAAATGGAAGAAATGATGTCGTCTTTTGGCGGATATATTACGCAATACGGTTACGGAGCTTTGTTTGGTCTATTTTTTCTGGGGATTCTGGGAATGCCGCTGCCAGAAGAAACGCTGCTCGTTTTTTCCGGGTTTCTCGTCTCTACGGGTAAATTAGATTATTGGCCTACCTTTCTCGTGTGCTTTCTCGGCTCCGTGACGGCAATGACGGCTGCTTACTGGATTGGCCGTACGCTTGGATACACCTTTATTGAACGCTATGGAAAGCGATTTGGCTTGGGGTACACTGTCTACAAGAGGACAGAGGATTGGTTCAATCGCGTTGGAAAATGGGCGCTGCCTGTCGGATACTTCATTCCTGGAGTCAGACAGTTTACAGCGTATTTTGCCGGCATCACCCGATTGCCGTTTCCCACCTTCATGCTTTACACGTATCTGGGAGGCCTCTTTTGGAGTCTTCTGTTTGTCACGTTAGGCTGGCAGCTCGGGGAGCGCTGGGATGAAATGTTTGACCTGATTTCCCGCAACCTCGCTATCGTATGCTTGGGGCTATTGGCGATCGTCGCGATTTGGTCCTATGTACGCCATCGAGTCAGCGTGGCAAGAAAACCAAAACGGGAGGAATCACAATGAATGAAGAAGACCGCAAAGAAGATCACAAAGTAGAAGAAGACGCAGCAGCAAACTTGCCTGCCGTGCGACAGACACAAGAGCTGATTCCGGTCGTGCTGCCGGAAAAGCATCAACGTTTTTACGATAAACTGCGGGAAAAGATAGAAGGCTTCATCAAAGATAAAGGCGTCAACGAAACGGTTGCCAGCTATATTCTGCTAGCTCCTGACCTGTTCGTGCTGATGGCAAGACTGATGCTCGACAAGCGAGTGAGCGTCCAATCCAAAGCGATCGCGGGTGTTGCTGTCGCTTACTTTATTACTCCTATCGATTTTATCCCGGAAGTGTTGGTTGGAGGCTTCGGGCTTCTCGATGACGTGATTCTGGCTGTTTACGCCTTGCGGAAAATTCTCGTGGATGTCGATGAAGTCGTCGTCCGGGAGCATTGGAACGGCCAAGAGGATGTGCTTAGCGTGATCACCAAGGTGGTCAAGTCAGCCGATGATTTGGTCGGCAAAAAGATCGTGAAAAAGCTGGAAGAGACCTTGTTCCGAAAAAAATAGGCTGGGATGGGAGAAAAGATGAAATATTTGGCGGAGTATCTGGAAGGAGAGCGGGTAGTGGGATTTTGCCTGGTCAAATCAAAAGAAGCGGGAGTAGCCAGCAACCAGAGTGAATATCTCAATCTGGAGCTGGGTGACCGTTCCGGCTCGATTATGGCCAAGCTGTGGGATGTCAGCCCGGAGATCAAGGACGCGATTGCGGTCAAGGGGATCGTCAAGATTGACGCCACTGTGCAAAGCTACCGGGGAAAGAAGCAGTTGGTTATTCAACGGATCAGGCCAGCATCCACATCGGACGAAGTCGAGATGGAGTCCTTGATCCCGATTTCGCCGGTCCCTGTCGATGAGCTGTGGGAAAAGCTGCAGAAGACAGTGGATGGCCTGCAAAGCAAAATACTGCAAGCGATTATTCGCGAGGCTTTGGCTGACGAAGAGATTCACGGCCGTCTGCGTCAATTCCCAGCAGGTGTCCGGATGCATCATAACTACTACCACGGTTTGCTCGAACATATTGTTTCTCTGCTGACGGCAGCGGAGAGACTGTTGCCGCTTTATCCTCAGGTGGACCGGGATGTGCTGTATGCGACCTGCATCATGCATGACATCGGCAAATTGTACGAGCTGTCTGATCCGATTGCCCCCGACTATACAACACCCGGGCAGTTGATTGGGCACTTGGTCATGGGGGTAGAGATCGTGAGCGGGATATGCCGCAAGCTCGATATTCCACTGGGGGACGCGGAGGTGCTGCACTTGAAGCATTGCATCCTCAGCCATCATGGAGAGGTGGAAAACGGCTGGGGCAGTGCGGTTTCCGGCAAGACGCCTACCGCTGTACTGTTCCACTACCTCGACCAGATCGACAGCAAAATGAATGCCTTGGGGCAAACCTTGGCGGATGCGGGTGAAGAAGAGTGGGCCTATGCCGGAGTGCTCAGAAGAAAAGTGTGGCGCGGTTACTAAAGATGTCCTTTTGTCGTCTGTAAAGCATACAGGCGACTATTTTTTTGTTCCGAAAGAAACGTTTTTCCTTTTGTTACCGTCTTTAGTAGGAGCTACTGAAAGAGGAGGAATCGATGTTGAGAAACTGGAACAAAGCAGCGTTTTTGTTGGTAGCGGCCAGCTTGTTGTCTTCACCGGCGACATGGATCGAGCCATCTATTGCCCATGCGAGCATCAATAAGAGTGAGGTGGAAATCATTCCGCTGCCAGCCGATCTCGTGCAGGTACTCAAGGATCTGAAGGAGGACTTTGTCCCGGCGCTGGGAAATCTTCATACGGACGCGTTTACGAAGGAAGGCTCAGAATATCGAGTGAAGCTGTCGGATAAGAAGAGCAAGATCACTTCTGGCGTATCCCTTGACCTTACTGCGGATGAAAACGGAAATATCTTAGCCCTTGAGCTGAAAGACCCAGATCGTGATAAGACGAAACATTTCGATAAAAAAGCTGTTTATCAAAAAGCGGTCAGCTTTATCCGGGAGCAGGTTGGGGTGGACATCGCGGTCTCTACTGCCGGATATCTAGTGACACAAAGGGGGACAGCAACGGATCAGCTCATGGTCGTTCCCTTTTACCAGACACAAAGTGACGTGCCATTGAGCAAGAAGATGGGTGAAGTGATGCTCGACGCAGATGGTCAAGTCGTTATGTTCATTCAAAAGAAGCAGAAGCTTCCTGCAGGGACAGAAGCAGCCGACCCGAAAAAAGCAGTGGCAGCTGATCAGGCGATGAAGGAGTGGGAGGAAGCTCTCACCATGGAACTCGTCTACGATCAGGAAATCGGCAAGCTTGTGTACGTAGCAGGAAATGAGCCGAAGATCGATAGTCTGACAGGCAAAATCGCTCCAGATGTGTATGTCGAAGCAAAAGAAGAGCGGCAGATCAAAGGAGTGGCAACAAAGGACGTATGGAAAGATCAAAAAAGCATGGAAAAAATGCTCGGTGAGGGCCTTCATCTGACGCTCAACCGTTTGAGATACGACTTCGTAAATGAAAACGACAAGAGGGCCGACGTCTCTGTTCATGAGTGGAAAGCAGTCGCCAATGAGAGTGTGAAGATCACTTTGGATCGGAAAACAAGGACACCACTCCGAATCGAAGTAGAGGGTCAAGCCGAAAAAGAACTAGAAACCCCTCTGACAGCGGAAGAAGGCAGAAAAGCCGCACAGCAATTTGTGGAGAAGTATTTGCACGCCAAAGAACAAGCATTTGTACTGAAGACGACAAGTCTGGCCGAGCATTTGCCTGCGTGGGTCGATCAGGACAAAGGAAGACTGCAGACGAAGTACCGCTACGATTTCTATCCCGAGGTGAACGGAATACCCGTAAAATCTGCTGCCTACACCATTGAGGTGGATGCCAAAAAGGGAAAAGTGGTCTTTGCACAAGTGAACGATGCAGTGGCGCTGCCGCCAAGTCAGGTAAGCAAGCAAGGACTGATTGGCGAGAAGAGTGCGAAAGAAGCTTTTCTGAAGCAAGTCAAGCTGCGCTCGTATTACTGGTACGCAAAAGCAGCCAATCAGACAGCTGAGCTTCCGCAGCTCGTCTATGCGGCGACGGAAGACAGCCTGTCTCATGCGGTCGATGCACACAACGGCGATCTTGTAGACAGCTGGCTTGCGTGGGAAGAATAGAAGGGAGAAGTCTGGCCTGGCTGATGACTGCGCCAGGCTTTTCTGTGTAGGAAAAAGCTATTAATTATCGGAATAGAGAAACACTTTGAACGAGGTAGGATTTTTTTTCTTTTTGTAGAATATCTCTTTGATTCCCATTTGATTGGCAAACAATGCCGGTCACGAGAAGGAGAAAGTTCATGAAACGGCCAACCTATACCCTACCAAGTATTGTAAAAAAGGTATTCCGGTCCGGTGAGCGCTCCCTCCCCCGAACAGAAGTCTGCTCCCGGATGGAAGGAAACGAGCTGAATGCTTTTTTAAACCTAGACAGTGCAGCGCTGCTTGACAAAGTGCTGGAGCAGGAGCAGTCACCCGTACGGGTTGGGAGCTCAGAAGCGATTGTGGAATTGACCTACCAGCCTCACCAGCTGTACGATCTGGCGTACCGTTTTTTGCGTGAAACCCTCACGCCTAAGAAAATGGATCAGATTGTGGCGGAGCTTCGTCGTCAAACCCAATTTGGCTGGAATCAGATTCAACGGCTATTGCAGCTGGAGAAGGATCCTCGCTTTGTGCAGTACCAAGGCGACCCTCGCTGGTTTCTGGCAGAGTGGACACTGAGCAACGATCGAGTATTCGCTTTTTGCCGTGACAACGGTATCACACAGGTGACCACTCGCTCCCTCGTTCATTTTCTCGAACAGGAAGTGGGAATTGCGGCAGAGGCAGCCTTCTTGCCGGTACTGGATGATCGCTTCCGGATCGACGGTGAGAGGCTGTACATCATTGTTCGCAGTGAAGAGCCATATGAAGATGAGTCGGCGGTCATGGAAATTGCTGTTACCGCCGCTTCCGAAACGATAGCGAAGGCCGAGGAAGAAGCAGAAGAAGACTTGACCGAATCGGGACAAACCGTGCAGCTTTTGGAAGAACATCACGAAACAACGAACCCTAAGGAGGAAAAGACAATGACTACCATTACTGAACAAAACGTATTGAAAGAGGTTCAAGAACTGATGCAGAAGGCGATCACCCTTTTGGAATCCCGTCAGGAAGAAATGGCACAGGAAGTTGTCAATCATTTTCAACAAAGCAATATGCAAGCTATAGAAGTGCTGATGAAAGAGAAACATAAACATGAGCAGATCGTACTCGGCATCGAACAGGTGCTGGCTACAAGTGAACAACAATGAGTAAGCTTGAGGCTACGATCCGGTTGGAGCAGAGGTTTGCCTTGCTACGCGAAGTCATCGCGAGTTATCGGATTCGGCTTCAAGAAATGGAGCAGGAAGTGGTGCAGCTTTTTTCCACCAACCAGCTCTCTGCTATTTCTGCATGCATGGGCGAGAAGCAGCGCATCGTCAGGCTGATGAACCGTCTGGAGCAGTTTATCCACCAGTGGGAAAACAACAGCGATGTGGGTATCGTTCATGAAACCAAACGAGAACCCTTGAACACATGAAGAATAATGCGGTAAAATAGGGGGATTGTGCAGGATTCCCCGCGCATGCCGCGTGGGATGGAAAGGAGATCCAAACCCTCTATGTCTGTAGGAAGAAATGAATTGTGCCCCTGCGGGAGCGGGAAAAAATACAAAAAATGCTGTGGCGTGGTCACTCCGATTACGGAGTTGCGCAGTCGTCATGAGCAAAAGCTGCAGAAGGAATACGCTGGCTGGGTAGAACGTCTGAACCACTTTGTGGGGGGCAACGTCACCAGTGATGCGATCCAGGAAGCCCGCAGCCGCTTTGCTGAAGAGATTGGCTTGACGGAAGAGAGCGTTATGCGTCCGGAATGGGCGGCGCACTTCTTCAACTGGTATGTGCTGGATGTTAGAAATGCGGGCAGCACGCTGCTGGAGAATTACGTGAAGCAGCATGGCCGCCGCATGGAGCCAGATCTACGCCGTGCATTTGCCAGACTTCATCTGAATGTATATGAAGTGGTGGAAGTAGATCGGGACGTGATGACGGTACAACAGCCAGTCAGCCACGAGACCCACTACCTGCTGCGTTCGAACAATTTGCATGTGGAAGTAGGTCAAATGATCGTCGGTCGCCTGTTGAATCTGGGACTGCGCGATATGCTGTTCTCAGGCAGCATTATCCTGCAGCCGCATGTTAAACAATCGCTGCTCGATTGGCTAAAAGAGCATCCAGAAGTTGAGGATGCAGCGAATGATACGGGCAAGCGCGTGTATACGACAGATTTGTACCGTTTTATCGTTTCGTTCGGGGATGATGAGACGGGCGAAGTGAAACAGGCAGATGCTCTGCTGCGACGCAGCTACGCATTGGCAAATCGTGATCAATTGATCAAGGAAATGGAAGCGACACGCTCTTTTGAGCTGAAGCGTCGAGATGCCGCTGGAGAAATCTGGGTATATGCGACGCGCAAGGAAGAACATCTCTTCCCAGCGCTGAAAGGGGCTTTGCTCGAGCTGTATGAAGTACAGGCAGAGCTGATGATTTCAGATGACAAAATCATGCTGGAAGGCTTTGCGCCGCAGCTGGATGAAGTAGCAGATCTCTTGCAGCTGCATCCAATGCAAAACGAAGAAGAGATTCGTGTACTCTCTTCGACTGGCTCCAAGCTTTCCAAAGGCACGCTGTTCATCACCAGTCAGCCCACTTTGCCGCCAAAAGTACTGCAATGGGCCGTGCAAACCTATTTCGCAGAAAAATGGCTGGTTACACCGCACGAAGCTTTGGATGAGCTCGCGCCAATCCTGGTTGCGGCATCGGATAATGCCGAGCTGAATGGCAAGCTGCAAAGCCTGATGGAGCAGATGGAACAGGACAACAAGCTGGGGCAAGGTCTGGCGCGATTCATTCGCATGGACATGCTCCGCCCAAGACTGACTTTGAAAAATGAGACGCTCCACGTCAACAACTTGCTGCGCCGCCCTTTGATCGAAGGCTTGCCGGAAAGCGTCTATACCGTGCATCCCGATCGATTGGCTGACATCAGCCGCTTTGTCCATGAAATGACCGAGGGCAAATCGGAGGCGACGGTGAAAAAGTACGACGAGGTCATGAACAACTTCCGTTCCTTCGTTCGTGGTGCTTTTGGACCGAGCTTCACTTGGGAACAGCTGCGCAAGGAAGAACTCGCCTACTTCTTGGTGCACGATATCTACGCACGTACAGATGCGACCACGAAGACGCTGGCGACCAACCTGCTGTCTGTTCTCACCGCGTTTTTCAAATGGCTGGACAAGCAGGGCGTAGCCAACGTACACGCAACCATGCAGCCTTTGCTGGCAGAGCTGAAGGAAACTCTTCCGGAGGCATATCGCCTGCGCGGTGTACTGGAGAAGGAAGCGAATCAAAATCTGCTTGGCCAAGCAAGCCTCTCTGATCTGACAGAGGAAACGTTCCTGCTGCTGGAGAAGAACAAGGACGGCTGGACGGCGAAGCGCGCTAACGGAGAAAAAATTACGCTGTCTCTGGCAGCGGATGCCACAGACGTATTGGCTTCGGATTGGCTGATCGCTGGGCTCTTCGGTCAGACCGAGGACGGCAGCTGGAAGGTATTCGGCACACCGGAGCTGTATCCGCCAGTTGTTGCCATGCTGCTGGGTGCTCCGACTAGTGTATTGGTATAAGGAATAAGAAAGGGTGTCCTCTGTAGAGCAAGCTGCAGAAGACACCCATTTTTGTTAAAAGAAAGGGCAATCCCGAATGTGAGGGATTGCCCTTTTTCAGATGTGGACTTAGCTGCGAGCCCAGTCACGAACCGTTTGATCATTCGGCAGGAAGAATCCAAGGACCCCGATCAGAGGCAACAGGGAGCAAAGGGTAATGACAAAGGTCAGATCGAACGTGTCCGCAAGAGAACCGAACACGAGACTGCCTGCGCCGCCCATACCAAATGCCAAGCCAGTAATGAGGCCAGATACGGTTCCGATTCGTCCAGGGAGCAGCTCCTGTGCATACACGACCGTAACCGAGAAGCTGGAGAGCATGATCAAGCCGCTGAGGAACAGAACGGGATAGACCCAAATGCCAGAGACGTAAGGCGTCAGGATCGTCAAGGGAACAGCACCAAGCGTAGAGATAATCAGCAGGTTGCGCTTCCCGAAACGGTCGGAGAGAGGACCTCCCAAAAAGGTTCCGATCGCGCCAGCCATCAAAAAGCCAAAGACGACGACCTGCGCGTGAGAGTATTCGACCCCTTTGACATACATCAAATAAAACTGGTAGAAGCTTTGAAAGCCTGCGTTCATCCAGGACCGGACGCTGACGATCAAGACCAAGAGACCCAGGGCGATGAAACGTTGCTTGCGATGGCTGTAAGCGGCGACATCAGTTGCTGCTTTTTTCAAGCGCTGTTGTCCGCGATACCATAGGGCGACATACAGCAGGACACCGCTGGCGAGAATAGCTGGCCACAGGAACCATTGGGCTCCCGCTTGACCTAAGTTCGCAAAAATCAGGATCGTCATCAGAGGAGCCAAAGCTTGCCCCGCATTTCCCCCTACCTGAAAGATCGATTGTCCCAGCCCTCTGCGAACACCGGAAGCCTGGTGGGCAAAGCGGGATGCTTCCGGATGGAAAACGGCAGAGCCGATCCCTACACAAGCGACAGCCATGAGGACCAGGTAGTAATTGCCTGCGAAAGCGAGAGCGAGCATACCGAGCCCGGATACTAGCAAGGCGAGCGGCGGCAGAAATGGGCGGGATTTGCGATCAGATAAATAGCCGACAACCGGTTGAAGGATAGAGGAGGTAAGGTTCATTACCAAAAGAATTAGGCCGACTTGCGTAAAGCTTAAAGCGAGGTTTTTTTCCAGGATGGGCAGCAGTGCTGGAATAACAGATTGCAGGCTATCATTCAACAAGTGAACGATGCTGATTGCAAAAAGCATCCGGTACACGGTAGGAGCTGCCTGCCCAGTCGGTGATGCATGAATGGGTGTGGATGTGGCGCTCATATGGTTCATCTCCAATATTTTTTCTGCGAAAAACGTTTCAAAGCGCTTTTCTTCTCTTTCGTACGGCTGTTTCCTAGTTAACAATTTTCACTTTAGCACGGAACTCCCCAATCGTCACCCCTGTAATACTGGCATATGGAGGATGGGCATAACGGTCGAAAAAACACGGAACTTTCCGAACTGGTAGGTAAATGAACATCTCTTGTCGAAAAAGAGGTAAGGATGAAAAAAGATGAATCAACCGTGTGCAATCGGCTGGGAGGGGTGCTTGTATGCTGGAGGGGATGAAAGATTACTGGCTATGTGTAGGTGGCGCCAATGTAGATATGCAGGGAGTCACTTCGGTCAGATTGCTTCCCGGAACGAGTAATCCAGGAGTCGTCCATCAAACGGCAGGTGGAGTAGCTCGTAACGTTGCGGAAAGTTTGGGCTGGCTGGGCGAAGAAGTGCATTTGTACGCCTTGGTAGGGGAAGACTCCGATGGCGAATGGCTGCGGCAGATTACAGCAGACAGCGGTGTTGCGACGCATGGCATGTTTCGAGTGCCAGGCAGATCGACAGGGCGCTATTTAGCGATTTGTGATCTGGATGAAGAATTGTACACGGCTGTTGCGGATATGGCTATCAATGATGCCTGGAGCGCGGCCATGATCCAGAGCGGCCTTCTGAGCTTGCGGCAGGCGGCGGGCTTGTTCATGGACGCAAACCTTCCATTGCCTGTCATGGAAGCCTTTCTAACAGAAGCCAACCGACTCGAAAAGAAAGTGATCGTGGATCTGGTTTCTGTGAAAAAGGCGGAAAAATGGAAGGGACTGCTTGCTGGGATATACACCATCGTGGGCAGTATCGATGAAATGGAGACGCTTTGTGGTCAAATCCTGCACTCCTATCAGGATGTGGAGAAGTGTGCGAAGACCTTGGTAGATGAAGGGGTTTCCCAGGTCATGATCATGTGCGGGGAAGCAGGTCTTTACTTGTGCAATCAAACGGAGTCCTTCTGGCTATCGCCGCCAGCTGCCCCGATCCGCGCTTCAGCGGGAGATGCGTTTGCAGCAGGAGTCATCTACGCGCAAAACAAAACCCAGCGTCTCGTTGAGCAGGGAGCATTCGGCATGGCCATGGCAGAGCTAAGTATGGAGAGAAAAGGAAACATCGATTTGAATGAGCTGTCTAGGCGTGCAGAGTTCTTTGTCACCAAACCAAATCCTTGGGTCAATGGAAACCTCGAATGAGATGACGGTTCTTGAGCAAACTACCGGGTAGCTTCACAACAAGGAGGAGTGTACCCGTGGAAAAGAAATCGAATGATGTCAATGGGAAACAGGAAAGTCATGTTCGTCAGGGAGGCGACTCTCATCGCTCGACAAACAAGCGCTCAAAAGGACCTGTGCAAGGCTTCAGCCAAGCCCCACGCGGTTTACAATAAGTAAAACAGCGGGAAAATCAAGAAACCTCCATCGACAAAAAGATGGAGGTTTTTCATGTGCAGGGAACATTTTTCTACAAATGCAGACAATGGTATGGTACAATATCGGAATCAGATGATTCCCATCTGAAGAAAAAAATAGTGCATCCTGTCTGTTGGCACTGTTCACAATCGTGCCTCTCTTTTCCTTTTTTGAAAAAGGCTATCTCTAGGAGGAGCGACCGCGACATTCGCGGGAATGTTACCAAAGCGATGCCCTGCGGCAGCTTTGTTTTTCGCTCCTGAATGTATAAGCGGACATGCTTATGCATTCTATACGATCAAAAAGCGTGCGCGAACAAGGAGACTGATACATATGCCTGAAAAGGTAACAAGACAACGCGCCTCCGCTCCCCGAAAGAAGCAACCGGGACGCAGTCGCAAACTTCGCAGATTAGTTGTGCTTTGTAGCTTTATCGCATTGCTCTTGGTTGGCGGGGCAGCCGGTGCGATTTATTGGAAAATTAATGACACTCTGGATACAGTGACGCAGCCAAAGGATAATTTCACTTCAAACGTATCGCAAAATATCGATCCTGAGTATCACAATGACAAGCCGATGTCCTTCATCATCCTCGGTTCGGACAGCCGTCCGGAGACAGGCTCGATGAACACGGACGTGATGATTGTGGCAGTAGCCAATCCATCTACCAAAAAAGTGACAATGGTTTCCATTCCTCGGGATACACGGGTCAAGATCCCCGGCTACCGTGACTATCACAAAATCAATTCTGTATATGCAAACGGGGAAGCTGAGCGTCGTCAGGCAGAGCGCAACAATCAGACGCCGACAGAAGACGGCATTTCGCTTACCAAAAAGACGATGAATGAAATTTTGGGGATTCCCATTGAGCATTACGTTGCCATTGATTTTGATGGCTTCAAGGCAGTGATTGATGAACTTGGCGGAGTAGAAGTGAATGTAGATCGCAAGCTGGTATATGACGATCCGACAGACGACACGCACATTAATCTGAATGAGGGCCTGCAAACCTTAAATGGCGAACAAGCTCTGGGCTACGTGCGCCACCGCCATGACAATCGGGGAACCAAGTATTACTCCAGCGATTTTGACCGCAATCGCCGTCAACAAGAAGTGATCAAGGCAGTCGTGGATAAAGCAGCTTCTCTGGAAGGTTTGACAAAAATCTTCAACATCATGGATGTAGGGGCGAAGAACATACATACGGATCTTTCCAAAGATCAAATCAAAGGCTTAGCTTTTGACTTTAAAGGCTTCAGTGCTTCCATGGTCAATGCCTTGGACAACGGAGCTTATTGGCAAGGCGGGTACACCTTCCTGGAGAAAGACAAACTGGAAGTCATTCGTGAGTCCCTGCAGTCAGAGATGGGGATATCGGGCAACGTGGTTGCGCAGTTGAACAATTCACCTGTGCTTGGGTCGAATGAATCAGCAGTGGCAGCTTCCAGCAGCAGCAGCACCAAGCCAGTGAAGAAGAAAACGACACAATCTGCTGCGGCTTCTTCTACGCCAAAAGAAAAACCGCCTGTCGAGGAGGTCAAAGAGGAACCGGATACGCCGGAAGCGCCAGCCGATGTGGTAGCAGAAGGCGAAGCGACTCCTCCGCCGGATGTGGTGAGCCCAGAACAACAACAGGGGCAAACGACGCAAACGCCTCCGACACAAAATGGAGCGGTTACGACAACACCTGAGGCGGGAACAGCACCACCGCCGGATATCGTCCCTCCTTCGACACAGGATGCCAGCTCTACTCCAAGTTCGACGAGTCCCAAAAGCAGCTCCTAGTGATCCAATTTGGCAGCGCCAATGACACAGACACCCGCTCGCAGGCCATGAGCGGGTGTTTTTTTATATATTTTATTGATACATGCCAGCAGAGTACATTTTCGAATAACTTTTTTAATAAAATATTCAAAGGAAAGGTTTAGAAAACACCAAATACATGGTACAATAATAATATGCTGATAAGACAGATTAATCAGATAATTATTGCATTTTGACTGGAGGGATTTGGATGACGATTTTCTTGGTGAATCTGTTTCTGGTGATTGCTTTTGTGTACCTGATCAGCCGCCAACAAAATGAAGAATTAGTGTATGATGAAGATTTTTTCCTCCAGAACCCCTCAGCCTTGGAAGAATATCAGCAGATGCCGATTGATTTCCAACATGCCTTTTTCCGCAAGCATAAGGAGTGGATCAAGGAAAAATATATGCGCGGAGAAAGTTACATTTTAGGGTACTGCCCGAACAAAGAAGTACGACGGGCATGGCTATCTGAATTTATGAACCAAAAAAATATGAACAACTCACCGACCCCTTCCTCGTGAAGGGGTTTTTCGTTTGCGATTTGATCGTGGTATACTGCTGAAAGAGCAGGATGGTTGGAGAGGAGCAAATGACGTGCTGCAATTCCTGGTAGAACAATTAAATGAGCATCTGGCTTCGCACGGTACGATTGTCGATGTCCTTCTGCGCTCGGACCAATCGTTAGTGGAGGAGCAAGAAATAAGGGAAGTCATACTCACTTTCGCAAAAGAGGAGCAATCAGGCAAGCCTTTGGCCACGATTCATCTCTTTGAGCTGGAGGAAGCGGAGAGCTGTGAAGTGGAGGTTGAGGTGGAATTTACGACAGAGAGGACCGCTGAGGAGACCCGCGTGATGTGGGAGCAAGCGAGAGCCCTCATCCCGAAAATCTCGCTCACGGAAAAGAAGCGCTTTCTGGAGCCAGGGCAGCCTGCACAGACAGCTTACATCCTCGATTATCACTTTATCCTGGAGAGTCCAAAAACAGAAGCGGAAGCAAGCCAATTTGCCCGCGTTCTAAAGCAATTTTCCAGTGATCTCGGAAAGCTGGTACGGTTGAGCTGATTGACGAAGAGAGGAGGACTCAGGGATCGAACAAAGCGGTTCTCCTCTCCACACCAAGTTCATGCAAAACGGGGCAGGATTTTTGGAGGGCGAAGGAGAATCTACAGAGAGCATGGATATGAATGAATATTCACTCTGTAATAGGCAGGAGGCGGAAGCTCCCATTCTGAATGTCTGCTCAGAAGAGATTTTTTATTCCGAAAATAAATAGTTTCGTGTATCATAAGAGATGTCACCTTATAAGAACTTTTGTCGAAAGACTTTTCATCGTATTTGAATTCTTGCAATATAATAACATACTGTTCAAATTCATTTGATTGGGGGCACTCGCCTTGATGAATCATAATGGCATACTGTTGGGGAAGCGTCACTTTTTATACTCACTTGCACCGTTGATAGAGGTGGAGGGATGGACGTTTACCGTTGCCCCGGGTTTTAAAGTGATCGCGGGTGGAAGTGCTAACCCGCTGCAAACATTGATAAGTGTATATCGGGAAAACGAAAAAGTCGCACAACTCGTTCTCCATCATAGACGCTCTGATTCCGATGTGACAGTGCAAGCGGTCTCCAGTGAGATCATGTTGGAAATCGCTCCGGCGACTCGAACCGTAAGTGTTGCAGAAAAGCAGTGAAGCACTCGTGGCGGAGTGCTTTTTTTGTACTTTATTCACGATCCCGCTAGCTGGACGTAGACAGAGAGAGCAGAAGGAGGAAAGGGTATGAAGTTGAACGAATGGAAGCTAGGTGCTTTCGAGCTGACATGGTTAAAGGGTGGGCTTACGCAATTGGATGGAGGGGCCATGTTCGGGGTTGTTCCGAAACCGTTGTGGAGCAAGAGATACCCGGTCAATGAGCTCAATCAGATTCCCCTGCGTGCGGACCCGATTCTGCTTACAGCACATGGAAAGCATATACTCATCGAAGCAGGGATGGGGAATGGTCGTTTGACGGACAAGCAGAAGAGAAACTACGGGTTGGTGGAGGAGTCCCAGATCCTAGAGTCCCTTGCGGCAAAAGGTCTGACTCCTGCGGATATCGAGATCATCATCATGACACATATGCACTACGATCACTGCAACGGACTGGTGTCCCTGCAGGATGATCAGCTTGTTTCGACGTTTCCCAACGCAGTGATTTACGTGCAAGAGCAGGAATGGGCGGAAATGAGAGAGCCAAACATCCGCTCGCGCAATACATATTGGGAAGACAACTGGCGTCCGATCGAGCAGCAGGTAAAGACGTACCAGGACGTGCTGGAGCTGCTGCCAGGCATATCTCTTCATCATACGGGTGGTCACAGCCAGGGGCATGCCATTGTGAGGCTGGAGAGCGAAGGGAAGCTGGCTTTGCATCTCGCAGATATCATGCCGTCTCACGCACACAACAATCCCCTGTGGGTCATGGCCTATGACGACTACCCGATGAATTCCATTTTCGCCAAAGAAAAATGGATCAAGGAAGGGATTGCGCAAGGTGCCTGGTTTACGTTTTACCATGATGCGATCTACCGTGTTGTAAAGTGGAATGAGAGTGGAGAAATCATCGATCACGTGGGTGTAGAGCTATAAGGAAGTGCCGGGGACGCTCATTGCAGAGCTAGCCCCGGTTTTTTCTTTTCTCAAACAGCGGTATCGGAAATCGTTGAAGGGTAATAGAAATTTTTCATAATCCAAAAATTTTGAATGCTCATTGACGAACACGTGCTTCCTCTCTACAATGAGTACATTGTGAAGCGTCTGTTCTGGCAGACGATGCGAACAGAACAGTTGCCGAGGAGAGAGAACATGGGTAGAGTGTCATCATTGTTAAAGGAGTTTCATCCGATCGTCTGGTCACTGGTGGTCGGGACGGTATTCGTTCGGGCAGCTAGCTCCATGAGCATGCCTTTCTTGTTTTTGTACCTGTCCAACAACACGGATATGGATCTGGCGACGATTGGTCTGACGATTGGGGCAGGGCCACTCGCCGGGACGCTGGGTGGGTTTATTGCAGGCACATTATCCGACCGGATCGGGCGCAGGAGGGTCATGCTAGGGGCGCTGTACGTCTGGACGCTCGTCTTTGTGGGATTCGCCATTAGTAAAAATCCGATGGTCCTGCTTGTGCTCAACATGGCAGGTGGACTCTGTCGATCGTTCTACGAGCCGGTTTCGCAGGCGTTGATGGCAGACGTAACCGCTCCTGAGAAACGTTTTCGGGTGTTCAGCCTGCGTTATACGGCGATCAATGTGGGCGTTGCGGTTGGGCCGATTGCAGGCGCCGTACTTGCGAAGACCTCTGTTGCACTGCCTTTCATGGTTACGGCTATCATTTACTTGATCTATGTGATCAGTTTGCAGGGATTGCTGAACAAGTTTGGCATCAAGAAGATTGAAGGGCAAAAGAAAGAGGCTGTCACGTTTAGGCGTGCGTTCAGCGTAGTTGTTCAAGACAAGGCATTTCGGTTTTATATGATGGCCGGAATGCTGGGAGCCATCGGTTATTCACAGATGTCCTCGACGCTGGCGAAATTTGCCGAGATGACGGTAGCAAACGGGACAGAGCTGTTCGCGGTACTCATGAGTATTAACGCCATCGTCGTGGTGGTCATGCAGCTGCCGCTAACGAGCTGGGCAGAAAAAAAGACGCCCCTCACAGCGATTTTCGTGGGGAACGTCATGTATGCCATCGGAGATATCGGCTATGCCTTTGCCAATTCGTGGCTGATTTTTATCATCGCTATGGTCTTCTTCACCTTTGGAGAAATACTCACCTTTACCTCAGGAGATGTGCTCATTGACCGAATGGCGCCAGAGGGCATGCGAGGGAGCTACTATGGGGCAAAAAGCTTCAGCAACGTAGGCCAATTCATCGGTCCATGGCTGGGCGGAATCTTGCTCGCATCCTACGGGGGGACGACCTTGTTCCTCGTCGTTGCCGCGTTCTCGATGATCAGCAACGCCTTCCAATGGGCTGGGCAGCGCGCCTATCTCGCGACCAAGGGGCACTCGATCAACTACGCACGTACGGAATCACTCTAAAGCTTGAATGACCCGTTCTGCAATGCGCTGGTAGCCTGCGGTATTCGGGTGGAAATGGTCCGTGTACAAATAGGATTTTTCCTTGTTCACAAACAGATCATAGGTGGGGACAACGATGACGTGCGGGTACTTGGATGCGATTTCGGAAGCGGTATAGTTCCAATCCAGTACCGGCTGAATCGTGTCGACAGAAGCTTCTGTGTCCCCAAACGGGTTGTACAAGGTGGTGTAGACGATCGTCGCCTGCTTGTTTACAGCACGAATTTGTCGGATAATCTCTTCGTAATTGGCTGTCAGCTCTTTTGTAGCTGCGGCCAATTTTTCTTTGTCGATGGTATAGAGGCCACCCGTCTGGCGAAACATGTCATTGCCACCGATGGTAAACAAGACGAGATCCGCTTCGGACAGCAAGGTTTTTACTTGAGATTGAGACATTTGCTTGACCAAGTCCGTGGATTCCTGACCGTTAATTGCCAGGTTGGAAAACGTAATCGGCTTGCCCAGCTTTTTTTCCAATGCCTGCCGGACGAGACCCGCGTAGCCTTGGCCATTCGCGTCCCCTGCTCCGCGCGTGAGTGAGTCACCTAATGCCACTACCTTTTGGACTCCTTGCGCAGGGAGAGGAGCTGTTTGCTCAGATGGTGCAGGTGACGATGTCTTTGCCGGAGCGATCTGCTGCGGGTTCATGGCGAGCACAAAGCCCGTTGCGAACAGTAAGAAGGATAGAAAAGACAAGAGTCCAGTTGTACGCCAGAGCAGTTGTCCAGATGTACGCATCGGATACCCCTCCTATTCGATGTTGGGTGGAAGAACGTGGTATAATGTGGATGGACATCTCTTGACAGTGTACCATAAACAGATCGCTTCCAACAGGCGATGGGGCGGCAATAGAACAGGAGGGTGCACATTGACCGAAACGGTACTTTCTGTAAAAGGATTGCACAAAAAGATCGGGGG
This sequence comes from Brevibacillus nitrificans, assembly GCF_003710965.1. Taxonomy (NCBI): domain Bacteria; kingdom Bacillati; phylum Bacillota; class Bacilli; order Caryophanales; family Paenibacillaceae; genus Brevibacillus; species Brevibacillus nitrificans. The sequence continues at coordinate 47,149 of NZ_RHHU01000012.1, forward strand.
AAAACCGATCATTCACAATATAACCTTCGATGTCTTCGCTGGAGAAGTGTTTGGATTTCTCGGGCCAAACGGTGCAGGGAAAACGACGACCATCCGCATGCTTGTCGGGCTGGCTGCCGCTGATGGTGGGGACATCCAAATCGGAGGCATTTCCCTACAGGACCAGTTCCCGCAAGCGATCTCCCAGGTAGGCTGCATTGTGGAGAATCCGGAGCTGTACAAGTTTATGACAGGCAGAGAAAATCTGGAGCAGTTTGCCCGGATGAGCGGAGGCATAACGCCTGAGCGGATCGACGAGATTGTCCGCTTTGTTGATCTCGAGAGAGCGATTGACGATAAAGTAAAGACCTATTCACTCGGCATGCGGCAGCGTTTGGGGATTGCCCAAGCGATGCTGCACCGTCCCAAAATCCTGATCCTGGATGAGCCGACAAATGGACTGGATCCGGCAGGGATTCGGGAGATGCGTCAATTCATCCGCAAGCTGGCAGAAGAGGAAGGGCTGGCCGTATTCATATCGAGCCATTTGCTCAGCGAGATCGAAATGATGTGCGATCGTGTCGCGATTATCAGCCAGGGGAAGGTCATCTCCGTCGGGTTGGTGAAAGAGCTGATGGAGCAGTTCGCAGATCAGGTGGATTGGACTGTGCAGGAAGCGTCAGTGCCAAAAGCAAGAGACGTGCTGAAGGGCCATCCCGCTGTAACCGAAGTGTGGGAAGTGGGAGATGGACGCCTGAAGTGCCGGATGGATGTGGAGCGCGTCAGTGACGTCAATCAGACGCTGGTGCGGGCGGGGATTCCTGTACTCGGAATCGCAACGAAAACGGTGACGCTGGAAGATCTGTTCCTGACCTTGACGCAGGGAGGTGGCAATCGTGGGACAGAGCATGCTGGGATTGGTTCAAAATGAAACGGTAAAATTGCTGCGCAGGCGCCGCTTTCTCGTCGTCGTCCTGATTCTGGCGATCCTTATACCGATTTTTACATACGCGCAGTATCGTTCCGTCGTGACCGCCCAGGAGCGGATGGGAACATCGGATTGGCGGCCACTCTTGACTCAGCAGATCGTTGACATGCAAAACAGGCTGGCATCCAGCCGATTGCCTGATGAGTGGAGAGATTTTATCAAGGTCAGGATTCAGCAGCAGCAGTACTATCTGGATCATGACATCAACCCCATGGCACCGGGAGGACCTACCTTTGCCCGAGGCTTTATGGATCAGGCGGTCTCGATGTTTTTGCCGATGATCATCGTCGTCTTGGCGGTGGACTTGGTATCCGCTGAGTTTAGCGAAGGGACGATCAAGCTGCTGCTGACACGACCGGTCCGAAGGTGGAAGGTGCTGACGAGCAAGTATCTTACGCTCTTGCTGTTTACGTCACTTACGGTGCTGATGACGTTAATCCTGGCATACCTGATGTCCGGAGTCGTCTTTGGGTACTCGGGTTGGACGCTTCCCATCCTGACCGGTTTCGAGGTGACGGGGGGCGAGCTGGAAACAGCAGGGGCATTTATGATTCCGCAGTGGCAATTTTTGCTCCTGCAGTATGGACTGGGCTGGTTTGTCTGCGTGGTCGTCGGCACGGTGACATTTATGGTCTCCGTGCTGGTGCGAAGTGCAGCGGCAGGTATGGGGATCATGATGGCGGCCTTGATCAGCGGGACAATTTTGACGCAGATGGCCTCGTCCTGGGAGTCCTCCAAGTACCTGTTTGTCGTGAATCTGCAGCTGACCGATTATTTAAATGGCACTCTGCCGCCGATCAAAGGGATGACGCTGCCGTTTTCGCTAACAGTGCTGACGGTTTGGGCGATCGCAGCTTTAGTCGTGGCCTATACGGTGTTTATTAGAAGAGATGTCACCTCATAGCGACAGGGAAACAAAGGAACCCCGTTCTTGCTTATTCATCAGGCAAGAAGGGGGTTTTTGCCTATGCCCGCCTAGTAAAGGATAGCAACCAAACAGATCTCTACTCCTTCTGTTTTTTCCGCGCATAAAACTCAGCTGCCTTGTGCCGGTTCCCACACGTTTCCATGCTGCACCAGCGCCGCTTTCCTGATTTGGAGATATCGATAAAGTGCAAAATGCAGTCCTCATGCTCGCAGGCGCGTATGCGATCCCGAGATACGGTCTGCAGCGTGTAAACGATAGAGGCGAGGACTTGGTAGGTAATGTGATCATCCGTATGCAGGCCCTCGTTGACTAGCTCTAGACGACCCTCGAATGCGCGCAAAGTAAGCTTTACCTTTAGTGGATCAGTCAAGCTGCTCAGCTGCTGTACGCTCGATGGGGAAAGTCCCGCTTGCTGGAAATCCTCAAGGACAGCGAAGCAAATATTGCGTAAAGAACGAAGGACGTCCGTAATCTGACGAAAGGTTTCTTTGTTTTCGAGTTCTTTTTGATCACTCTCACGAAGCAGCTCATTTGCCATAAGCCATGCCATAAGTCGCTCTGGGTCATCCAAGACATCAATCTGTCGCTTGTTGATCGTGTTGACGAGATTGATCCAGACAGCTCCGCCTAACGTAAAGCGTGTCGTTTCCATAGGGGCTCACCTCTCTTTTATTATAACCGTTAAAAATACATTTACAAGGTTTGGTAGATCATGTATTCTTTAACCATTAAAACGAAATATTAAAGGTTATAAGGGGTGAGTGAGATGGGGACAGCTGGTGAACTAATGCTGCGGGACAAATTTCAAACAAATGGCATACGTGTGGGACAAAAATTGACACCCTTGCTGAGTAGCTACGTGGAAGCGATGGAGTTCTTTTTCATCGCCACAGCAGATCGCGATGGAAACTGCGATTGCAGCTTCCGGGGAGGCTCTCCTTCTGTAAAGGTGCTGGATGACGAGACGCTTATCTTCCCGGATTACCCAGGCAATGGGGCTTTTCAAAGCTTGGGCAACATCGTGGAAAACCCGAATATCGGCATGTTGTTTATTGATTTTTCCCATCAGCAGCGTCTGCGGATCAACGGAAAAGCGGAGGTGCTCGACGATGAAGAGCTGCGGCGCTGGTTTGTGGGCAGCATTCAGGTGGTGAAAGTAACTGTCGAGCAAGTGTATCGAAACTGCTCAGCACGCATTCCGAAATTAGTCAGTCTATCAAAAGGAGAGTGAAGGGACCATGGCTTTGACAAAAGGGGTCAACCATGTAGGATTGAGTGTCACGGATTTGGAGGCTAGCAAGGCATTCTTCACCGATATACTGGAATTCGAAACAGTGGAATATGCAGAAGGACATCACGCTTATGTGACAGACAAAGGAACGATGATTACGCTCTGGCAGACAGCTGAAAAGGAAGCATCGGTGAATGTAGCCGGACTCCATCATCTCGCGCTATCTGTTGAGTCTGTAGCCGTGTTGCGACAGATCGAGGAACGGATGAAAGAGAGGGGGATTCGCCTTTCGTTTGGAGGGATTGGGGTAAAGGGGCAGGAGGGAGGAACGATCGCTTTGTTCTGCTATGACCCCAGTGGGATCCGCATTGAGCTGACTACACCGGAACGTGACACGAAAAAGGAAATCCCCATCATCGGCGGCTGCGGCGCAGTAGAGTAATGGGGAAAGAAAAAAGGACACGCGAGCTGCAAAAGCTCACGCGTCCTTTCTGCTATTCCCAGGTCAATTCTTTCGTAGTTTCGATCAGCTCATTCAGGCTCACGCCATTGGCAGAAATCACGACGTACAAGGATTGATTGTCTGCTTGTGCATTAAAGTGAACGGCATGCTGTACAGTTGTAGCCTTCGTGCCCTGCTGATCAAACGAGACGCCGATCGCCTGCTCTCCGCCTACCGTAAACAACTGCGTAGCGGAAAAGGTTCCGGGGATGGAGAGACTGCGTTTTCCGTGTGTATTCCGGACGACATCGATTTTGATCCAGCTGTTGTTGCGCTTGTAATCGGCCGTAAGCCGCGTTACTTTTTGGCTGGTCTCCGATTCGTACTGGACCGACACGTCGTTGACCGCAAAGCCGCTCGCCGATGCAAGGACAGGTACAGGCAAATCAGATGCTTGTACAGCCGTCTCTAGGTCTGAAAAGGTAGAAAGTGTAATAGCGGCTTTTTGCACAGCAGGTGCGGGCGGCCCGACAAGCGCTTTGGCAGACTCCGCTTGATCTGTTTCCGTGTCATCCAAAGCAGTCATGGTACTGAATGTTTGATTCGAATCCGCAAGTGCAGCTGCCTCCTGTTTTGCGACTGGAGCATGGTTCTCCTTGGCTGCCTTGTCAGCTAATGCGACTGTTTCATTTTGGGCAGGTGCTTTCGCCGCTGCTTTTTCCTCTGCAGCGTTACGGGCTAGAGGCTGCGAATCCGGGGCTTTGGATCTGGACTCGGGTGCAGCCGTCTTCGCCTGCGGAGCCACCATCGCGACGGATTGTTTTCCAGCCGCTAGAGGCGCGTCTGCCGCCTTTGGCTGTACAGCTTCCGAAGCTGGGGCAGCAGCAGGGGGCTGCTCTTTTGCCACTTCCGTGTTCACTGCCATCTTTGCCGTAGCGGGTTGTTGTGCATCTGCTGCGGCTGGAGCTTGATTTGTCTGACTGTTGATGGCAATCTCTGTGTTGGCTGTTCCGGCGGCACTACTCTGCGGCATGGAAGCTGCCATTTCCTGATTACTGGATTGAAGCTGTTGGTAGCCTGCTAAACCAACGATCAGCAAGACAGCTGCGGCACTGACCCAGGCGAGTGAAGGGAAGCCTTTGGTCCGACGCTTGCTTGTGATCGGAATGGGTGCTTGTAGCGATTCAGTTGCGGCATGAGGGGGCGTACCTTGACCGGCGTCCTGGTAGATGGCCTGCATAATTCTCTCTTCCAGGTTCACCGATGGTAAAGGAACCTCCTTCAAGAACTGCACCTCCTCGTCTGTATCCAATAGTTTTTCGATCCACGCCATGCAATCATCACAGGTTTCAATATGTGAGATCACATCGCTGTCCGTGTCTTCTTCCAACCATGCTTTTCTAAATGCCTGGCAGTTCATGTACGAGCCCCCCTTCCTTGCGGGTTAACAATTTTGCGAGTTCCTGGCGAGCGCGCAGGTATCGGACGCGGGCGGTCGACTCGGCAATGCCGAGAAGCGAAGCGATTTTTTCGAAAGGATATTCATGCGTGCAACGAAGCACGATTACTTCTCGATAGGTGTCCGATAGCAAAGCGAATGCTTCTTCGATTTCGCGACGCTGCTCCTTATTCATAAGCGATTCCTGAGGAGACTCATCTCGCGTGTTGGCTGGTACATAGGCCAGCTGCTCATCTGAGTCATGGAACTTCCGACGACGCAGGAAGTCGATGCTCTTGTTGCGGGCCAGTGTGTGCAGCCAGGAAGAAAATTGACTGTCACCCCGGAAGGTAGACAGCTTTTCATACGCTTTGACAAAAACTTCTTGAGTGAGATCCTCCGCATCGGAGCGATTGTTTACCATCTTGTAAATAAAAACGTAGATCATATGCTGGTATCGTTGGATGAGGTCGCGATACCCTTCGATGTCGCCCTGAAGAATCCGCTGAATGATTTCGGCGTCGGATTGCATTGAATCTCCGGCCTCCCTTCCCTCTATGAGACGCTGGTATTTTTAAAACGTTTCAGACCAGCGTTTCCATTTCTATAATATCGTACGGATAGCCTTGTTCCACGAGAAAAAGCTGACGATGGAGCGAAAATTCCTGCTCCCGCGTATCTCGTGTCACAAGTGTATAAAAATGCGCCTTGTTATCATCCGGTTTGGGACGTAGGATACGCCCGAGCCGCTGTGCTTCTTCCTGCCTGGATCCGAAAGTTCCGGAGATCTGGATCGCGACGTTCGCGTCCGGCAGATCCACGGCGAAGTTTGCGACCTTGGAAACGATGAGGCGCTTGATTTCCCCTTTTTTGAATTGCTGGTACAAAAGCTCACGTTCACTTTCAGGCACTTTTCCGGTAATGAGGGGCAGCCCCAAAGCAGCCGCCATTTGGTCAAGCTGATCGACGTATTGCCCGATGATCAGCACCTGATCGTGGGAATGCTGGTCCAGCAAGTAGCGAACGACCTCCAGCTTCCTTGGATTCTCTGCAGCAATGCGAAACTTTTGCCGAGTGGATGCACGGGCATAAGCTTCCCGCCATTTTGGCTCAAAGGGAAGACGAATTTCCCGGCAGAGAGCTTCGGCAATCCACCCTTGTTCCTCCATGATTTTCCAAGGCACCTCATATTTTTTGGGGCCGATCAAGGTAAAAACGTCTTCCTCCCGTCCATCCTCCCGAACGAGAGTCGCCGTCAAACCCAGTCTGCGCGTGGCCTGGATACCGGATGTTACCCGAAAAACAGGCGCTGGCAGCAAATGAACCTCATCGTAAATAATAAGCCCCCAATCGCGCTCTGAAAAGAGTTTCATGTGAGGAAATTCATCTTCAGCACTGGGGCGAAAGGTCAATATTTGGTAAGTGGCCACGGTAATGGGCTTTACTTCCTTGCGATCTCCTGTATATTCACCGACGAGCGAGGGATCCAATCCCGTTTTGTCGAGGAGCTCTGAGATCCATTGGCGTACGGAGGTCGTATTGGTTGTCACGATCAGCGTGGCCGTCTGCAGCTGGCAAATGGCTCCAAGTCCAATCACGGTTTTCCCTGCCCCACAGGGGAGGACCAAGACCCCACTGCCACCGGTAGCAGCTCCTCCGGAGTGAAAGGCGCGAACAGCCTCATCCTGATAAGACCGCAGAGCAAATGGTCTTCCTGCCGCTGTGATTTCTCGCCAGCTAACAGGACAGCTCTCGCCCGCAGTATAGCCCGCAATATCCTGGACGGGATAGCCCAGATGGATCAGCTCCTGTTTGATCAGTCCCCGGGCGTATGGCTTGATAATAAAGCCTTCGTCAGCTCGGGATTCGTCCAATAGCTGGGCAACCGATTTATAGCTGGTAAGCTCTGTGAGAATGAGAGGATCGTCACTTATTAAAAGGATGTCGTCCCCAGACTTTTCCAGACGGATGCGACCGTAACGGCTCATGGTTTCTTCCAGCTCGCGGACGATAGTGGGAGGAACCCCGTATTTACTATACGTGGTCAGAGCCTCTGATACCTGCTCAGGCGTCATTCCACCAGCCGCAGCATTCCACAGCGACAGGGGAGTGATGCGGTACGTATGCATGTATTCAGGGCTTTTGATCAGCTCGGCAAATCCAGATATGGCTTGTCTCGCTTCCGTAAATAGCGGATGCTGGGTTTCCAGCAGGATCGTTCGGTCACTTTGCACGATCATGGGCAAATCTGGACGGTAAGACAAGTGACTCACCTCATTTACAAGCTACATATATTCATACAGAACCATGGTATCACAATCGGGAAAAGAAAGAAAAACAGACAGGTAACATTTATCCGGCGGTGGGAAACAATATCCCAAAGCACGTACGGAAGGGAAGGAGGGTCGGACGGATGGTCGGGGCCTGGTTCAATTTGGGCATGGTTGTGCTCCTCGTGTTCCTCAACGGATTCTTTGTGGCGACGGAGTTTGCTGTCGTCAAAGTGAGGGAATCCCGCATAGCTCAATTAGTGGCAGAAGGTAACAGCAGGGCCGCAGATGTGGAGAAGCTCCTGCACAATCTCGATGCCTACCTCTCTGCGTGCCAGCTTGGAATCACGCTCGCCTCACTCGGTCTCGGGTGGCTGGGCGAGCCAGCAGTAGCTCACTTGCTGTACCCGGTCTTTCGCTATTTTGGTTTAAATGAGACGCTGATCAGCAGCATTTCGATCATCATCGCTTTCTCCGTGATTACCTTTCTGCATATCGTTCTGGGGGAGCTGGCACCGAAGACGATGGCGATCCAGAAGACGGAAATGATCGTGCTTGCGGTAGCAAAGCCCATCATGTGGTTTCACAAAATCATGTATCCCTTCATTCATCTGCTCAACTGGTCGGCATCGCGCTTTCTCGCCTTATTTCATATTTCAATGGAGCCGCATCAGGAGGCGCATACAGAAGAAGAGATCCGGATTCTCGTTAACGAAAGTCACAAGAGTGGCCTGATTGACAACACGGAAATGATGCTGGTGGACAACATTTTCGATTTCTCCGAGACGATGGCACGGGAAATCATGGTTCCCCGGACGGACATGGTTGTATTGAACATCCGTGATCCCTTCGAGGAGAACGTCAGGCTCGTACAAAATGGAAGATATACACGCTATCCGGTCGTAGATGGGGACAAGGATCACGTCGTTGGCAGTCTCCACATCAAGGACATGCTGACGGGACTTCTGGAAGGCGAGCAGCGGGAACTGGAGTCGCTTATGCGCTCGGTTCTGACGGTTCCCGAGACAATCTCTATCAGCAGGCTGTTGACGATGCTGCAGAAGCAACGCGGTCAGATGGCGATTATCATCGACGAGTATGGGGGAACGGCCGGACTGGTCACGCTGGAAGATATTATGGAAGAAATCGTCGGCGACATCCAGGATGAATTCGATGATGAGCGTCCAGAGGTAGAGCGCCGGGACAATATTCTCTCGCTCGACGGCAGGATGCTGCTCGAGGAAGTCAGCGATTATTTGGATATCGATCTGGAGTCAAGCGAAGTGGATACGCTCGCAGGCTGGATTTACATGCAGTTCGATCATTCGCCGCGAGTCGGTGACATGGTGAGGCAAGGCAACTACCAGTTCATCGTCGGGGAAGTGGATCATTACCGGATTACGCGCGTGATTGTGAAAAAGCTGCCTGTTGAGGAAGCAGTGGTGGAGACCTGACAAGGGACATCACTGCTTTTCTTTGTTTGTAAATATAGTGAGCGAACATATACTGAGTGTTATAAATCGAAAATCAACTAAGAACATCAGGAAAATCGGCATTCATTTCAAAGAAAAGGAATCGAAAATGTTGATGAAAAAATCTTTGAAACCTTGTATGATATGGTATAATGATTCAGAGTTCGCTCGATGGCTAGTAGTATAGTCATGAGTAGAAAGTAGCAGAGCCTAGAGGAGGAAGTAGAGATGAGACGAGCAGTCAGTATGGGACTGACCGCGTTGCTGGCGTTTTCTTTGGCAGCATGCGGCAATCAAACAGGTGGACAAACGGAGACAAGCGCAAATGCAGCAAAACCAAGTGAGCAAGCACAAACTGTGAAATTGGGTTTGACGCAATTTGTGGAGCATCCAGCTTTGGATGCCATTCACCAAGGGATTTTGGATGGGTTGAAAGCTTCTGGATATGAAGAAGGCAAGAACCTGGAAGTAGACTACCAAAACGCTCACGGTGATATGAACAACACCGTTTCCATCGCACAAAAATATGCGGGTGACCAGAAGGATCTGGTGGTAGCCATCGCTACTCCGTCCGCACAAGCAGCAGCAAAAGCCATCACTGACAAGCCTGTCGTATTCAGTGCCGTGACAGATCCGCTGTCCGCACAATTGGTCAGCAGTTTGGAAAAACCAGACGCTAATGTGACCGGTACCTCAGATAAAGTATCCATGGAACAACAATTGCAGCTGATCAAAAAATTCCTGCCAAACTTGAAAAAGCTTGGTGTGATCTACACGACTTCGGAGGTAAACTCCGAGGTGCAAGTGAAGGATCTGGAAGCAGCAGCTAGCAAAGAAGGCGTAGAGATCGTCAAAGCTGGTATTTCACAGCTGTCGGAAGTGCAATTGGCTGCAAGTGGATTGACAGCAAAATCGGACGCGTTGTTTATTCCGATTGATAACACAGTCGTATCCTCTTTTGAAGCCGTTCTGGGTGCAGCAGAGCAAAGCAAGATTCCTGTATTTGCCTCTGACACAGACACGGTAAAGCGCGGTGCAGTTGCCACTTACGGAATTGATTACTACGGCATGGGGAAACAAACGGGGGAAATGGCTGCGAAAGTTCTGAAAGGGCAAGCAGTCGCAGACACGCCAGTAGAAATTTCCAAACAAGCCGAACTGTACATCAATGAAACAGCAGCCCAGAAGTTTGGCCTCACCGTTTCTGAAGAGCTCAAACAACAGGCGAAAGAAATCATCAAGTGATTAAAAAGAGAGCTTCATGCTCTCTTTTTCTTCTTTTAAAAATGTTTTAAGCGTGTTAAAATTAGAAAAAATTTTTAAGGGGGTTTATTGATCAAATGTTCAAACAAAAGAAAACAGTAAAAATGATGAAGAGTTTTTTATTTCCCTTGTTGCTTTTGTCCGTCACCGCGTGTGGACAGCAAAGCGCCACTCCGGCTAACAACCAAAGCACCGCGCCTGCAGCAAGCACGCAGGAAGCTCCTGCTGCCGACAAGCAGCTGACAATTGGGATCTCCCAATTCGTTGAGCATCCAGCGTTGGACGCAGCACGTGAAGGCTTTGTGGCACAGCTCGCGAAAAACGGCTACGAGGATGGCAAACAAATCAAAATCGATCTGAAATCTGCGCAAGCAAGCATGGATACAGCGATCTCCATCGCACAAAAATTCGAAGCTGACAAAGTAGACCTGGTGCTGGCAATCGCAACACCAACGGCGCAAGCGGCAGCACAAACAAGCAAAGAAATTCCGATCCTTTTCACAGCGGTTACGGATCCAGTAGAAGCAGGGCTCGTGAAAACCATGGAAAAACCAGAAGGCAACGTAACAGGTACTTCTGACATGAACCCAGTGGAAGAGCAACTGAAGCTGATCAAGGAAATGAAAGCTGATGCAAAAACGGTAGGAATTATCTACAGCTCTGGAGAAGTAAACTCCAAGGTACAAGTAGACGCAGCCAAAGCGGTTGCAGACAAGCTGGGCCTGACGATCCAAGAAGCTGCTATCACGAGCGCTACAGAAGTAAAGCAGGCTGCTGAGTCCATGGTTGGCAAAGTAGATGCATACTACATTCCGACAGACAACATGGTTGTTTCCTCCATCGCTGCTGTACTGGGTGTTGCTGAATCTCAAAAAATTCCAGTGATCGCGGGTGAAGAAAACTCCGTGAAGAGCGGAGCGATCGCTACTTACGGTATCGACTACACCAAGCTGGGTGCACAAACGGCTGACATGGCTGTGAAAATCCTGAAAGGCGAAGCAAAACCAGGCGATATGCCAGTGGAAATGCAAGCCGATATGAAATTGGTATTGAATAAGAAAGCTGCGGAAAAAATGGGAGTGACCATTCCGCAAGCGATGCTCGACCGCGCAGGAGAAGTGGTAGAGTAATACATGCAGTAACGGGAGGACTTCTTCTATGAATCTGGCAATAATGGGAGCAATCGAACAGGGCTTGTTATTCGGAATATTGGCCCTGGGCGTCTATTTAACTTTTCGCATTCTAAACGTACCTGATTTGACCGTAGACGGTAGCTTTGCCTTGGGCGGTGCGATCGCAGCGAAGTTCATCATCGATGGAACCAATCCTTACCTGGCTACTCTGCTGGCTTTTGTAGTCGGCGGTGTGGCAGGCGCCTTTACCGGCGTCCTGCATACGAAAGGGAAGGTAAACGCCCTCTTGGCTGGGATCCTGACCATGATCGCGCTGTATTCGATCAATCTGCGTATCATGGGGAAAGCCAACCTGCCGCTGTTGCGCGAAGACACCTTGTTCACCTATGTGAAGGATCTGAGCGTTCCAAACCTGGCTGTTGGCGGTGTGACGATCCTCACCGGTGTGGCTATCGTGTTCCTGGTAGGAGTGTTGGTTCTGAAGCTGGCGATCGACTGGTTCCTGCATACGGATCTGGGTCTGGATCTGCGGGCAACGGGTGACAATCCGAAAATGATCCGCAGCTTCGGGGTGAACACCGATACGACAACGATCGTCGGTCTGGCGCTTTCCAACGGTCTGGTCGCGGTTTCCGGTGCCTGGGTAGCCCAGTATCAGGGCTTTGCCGACGTCGGAATGGGGATCGGGATGATTGTGATTGGTCTTGCTTCTGTTATTGTCGGAGAAGTCTTGTTTGGAAGCTCCTCGATCTTTCGAGTGACGCTCGCTGTCATTTTAGGTTCGATCGTCTATCGTCTCGTGATCGCATTGGCTCTGCAGGCGGGTCTGAATCCGTCCGATATGAAGCTGATTACTGCCTTGATCGTTATCATCGCATTGACCGTACCGACGATTGCCAAAGCGGTTTGGAAGAAGCCGGCACGTGCGATGAAGGGAGGATCTGGCGATGCTTAAAATTTCAGGCGTAAATAAAGTGTTCAACGCGGGCACCGTCAATGAAAAAATTGCCCTGCGCAATGTCAATCTGGATGTGAAACGTGGCGAATTCATTACGGTCATCGGGAGTAACGGGGCCGGGAAATCCACAATGATGAATATGATTTCCGGTGGCATGCTGCCGGATGAAGGTACCATCACCATCGATGGGAAAAATGTAACGAAGCTGGGTGAGCATCAACGTGCCAGCCTAATCGGCCGCGTGTTTCAGGACCCGATGGCAGGGACGGCGCCAAACATGACAATCGAAGAAAACTTGGCGATTGCTCTGGCACGCGGTCAAGGCCGCAAGCTTTCTTTCGGGGTGAATAACCACAAGCGGGAGCTGTTCCGCGAGCAGCTGAAGCAGCTGGATCAAGGTCTGGAGAACCGCTTGAAAACAAAGGTAGGCTTTCTGTCCGGCGGTCAGCGTCAGGCGCTCAGCCTCTTGATGGCGACGTTCACAGAGCCAAAGATCCTGCTCCTCGATGAGCATACGGCGGCGCTCGACCCGAAACGGGCTCAGCTGATTGTCGATCTGACGGAGAAGATCGTCGAACGCTATTCGCTCACGACGATCATGGTGACACACAATATGGAGCAGGCACTGAACATGGGAAATCGTTTGCTCATGCTGCATGATGGCGGGATTATTCTCGACATCCCAGATGAGAAAAAACGTACTATGAAGCCGCAAGATCTGCTCCGAGCTTTTGAAACCGCTCGTGGCGGGGAAAGCTTCAACGAAGACCGCTTCTTGCTTACCTAAAAGCCAAACATCCCGATTCCATGAAAGTGTGGATCGGGATGTTTTTTTGTGCGGGAAGCTGTCCCACCGTAGAATCGTCTACGAGTGGGCGAGCTTCTTTTCCATTTTGCGAAAGTAGGCATACATCGCGCAGCCGCCGAGGAAGAGAACCATCGCGATGAGGAAGAACAGGGTAGGGCCGCCGAAATGAAGCAAGACCAAGCTGCCAAGGTACGGTCCGCAGGTGCGGGAAATGTCCCAATGCGTCCCTGTGATCGCAAAGTAGCGGCCTCGCATGGCTGGTGGCGCCATTTTCGAAACGAAGGTGAGCAGCTGCGTGAGACCAACGCTTTCTCCGAGTACCCATACCAGCTGTAGGGCGATGAGGACAGGCAAGGAATCGGTGAACCCATAGCCGAGAGCTACGAGTAGAAAACAAAAGTAGGAGCCGCCGATTAACAGACGAGTCGGCAAGTGCTGCGTAATTTTGACCAGCCAAAATTCGAGACAGATCAGGAGCACGCCTTTGATTGAAACCAAGGTAGCCAATGTTTGCAAATAATTCGGTATGCGTTGCCGAAAATGAAGCTGCAGATTCGTTTCCATTTGGGCGTAGAACAAGCTGATGGGCACCGACAGCAGCATGATCGCAAAGGCTGGGCGGTACGCGTGCCAAGTGCCTTTCTCATGCGCTGCCGAATGTTCTTCGGACGTAGCGGAAGAAGGCTCTGCATGGGGGACTTTTCTCCACAGGGCTGCCGCATACAGGAACAGGGAAGCAGCAGTAAACAAAAAGGCAAGCGCAGGATCGTATCGGTAGAGGAGTACACCTGCGAGCGGGCCGAGTACGGCGCCGATGCTGCTTGCGGTGTTGAGTAAGGCAAAGGAGCCAGCCATCTGTTCCTCTGGGATGGAATCGGCGAGATGAGCCCGACTCGCTGGAATGAACAAGGAGCGTCCTGCTCCGTTCAAAACGTAGAGCAAGCCAAGGGCGGCCATCGAGTCTGCCCAAGCCATTCCGAGCATAGCTGCTCCTTGTATGAGAAGGGACACGAGCATTACACTCTTTCGGCGGAAGCGGTCCGTCAGCCGACCGGCAAACAGCGTAAGCAGTATTTCGGAAAAAGGCTGCAGCCCAATAATGAGCATGGTCATGGTAATGGACCCGCCCATGTGTTCACTGAGATACAGGACTAAAAATGGAGCAATCATGGCGCTGGACAGAGAAGTCAGTGTTTCTCCAAACAGCCGAACCCATAAGATAGGTGGATAAGTAGCGATCAGGCGTCTGAGGCAAAGAGGAATGTCATTCATGGCGAGTATCCTTTCTTTCTGCTGCGGGAAATGGTTTCGTCCCATTTTACGTTGGTATAATGAGGAGAAAAAGCGTACGATTAGGACGCAAAGTTTTTCATGTTTTTCGGAAAGAATCGGTGGTGATCCTATGCAATTGGTCGAACAATACACGCGCTTGATTGCGGGTCTGTCAAATAAAGAGCTGGGAGTGCCGCAGGAAATCGCTTTGGCGGAAGTGGCGGCCATTCTGTTTTGTACGCAGCGCAATGCTACGTGGACGTTAAAAAAGATGCAAAATCATGGCTGGCTGCAGTGGCAGCCGGGGCGAGGGAGAGGAAACCGCTCGATGCTCACTTGCCATTTGGCTCCACAGGATCTGGTGATGTCGGCAGCCAAGGAGCTCGTTCAAAAAGGCGAGATTCACACTTCTCGACAGCTGATCCAGCAGTATCAAAGGGAGTGGGCAGGATTGGAGGAGGCCTATTCCTTGTGGATGAGCAGTCAGTTTGGGCTTCGCGTTTCCAGGGAAAAGGAACGGGGACAAGGGGGGCGTATCGATACCTTGCGCTTTTTTGTGGATCGACCGTTTCGCTGTCTCGATCCCATACGAGTCCTGCTGCGTTCACAGACGCATGTGGTCAAACACGTTTTTGATACGTTGGTCCGTTTTGATCCCGTCACGAAAACCGTTGTCGGAGCGCTCGCTTTTTACTGGGAATCGGACGAAAGTGGTGTCGAATGGACTTTTTGTTTGCGCAAAGGGGTTTTGTTTCATCATGGCAGATCGCTCACTGCGGATGATGTGTGCTATTCGTTGGAACGAAGCTCAGGAGCAGAATCGAGACATCGCTGGACGACAGCTTCGATCGAATCTGTCAAAGCACTCGACGAGTATACGGTCAAAGTGATCTTGCGGCAGCCCGATCGGTTGTTTTTGCATGCCTTGAGCAAAGAGTACGCTTCGATTGTGCCGCAGGACTATGCCCTGAAGATGGGAGCGGGCTTTGAGAGCTGGCCGATTGGCACGGGACCTTTTAAAGTCGTTCGCAACGACGACTCCATGCTCGTCCTGGAAGCGTTTCAGCCCTATTTTGCGGGACGCCCGTTTCTCGATCGGGTAGAGCTGTGGTGCGTACCGGAGATGGAGGCTGGATCGGATGCGGATCAGATGCACCTTTTGCGGTCCGTGGCTGGTGCAGGGATCGCCCCGACAAGCAAGGAAGGGGAATGGAGAGGCTTTTCTCGCCATGAGCAAAGCTTTCAATACGTCAGTCTTAATGCCAATAAACCTGGACCGCTGCACCGGAGTTCTTTTCGTGCGGGACTCGCCGCTATCCTATCTGGAGCCATGCTGCGAGCGGAGCTGAAAGGGGCAAGGCAGCCAGTGGAGGCATGGGGAGATGCCCTTTCCGATTTGCAGGAGGAGACTAGGCAGCCAGACGCCGTGCTGGATGAGCATGGGCCATACAGGCATACAGGGGAACCGCTTTTGCTCTGCACCTACCCTGATCCGGATCATGTGGAAGACGCATGCTGGATTCAAAACAGATGCGCACAATACGGGATCGCGATTGAAATCGTCTATGTTGACCCGGAGGAGCTGGCACGTTCGGAGAGGCTGCAGGAAGCAGACCTGATCGTGGATAGTGCAAATGTGGACGAGCGGTTGGAGCTGTCTCTTTTGGAGTTTCTCTATGCGGACGCCTTGAGCATTCGCCATCATCTGGATAAGGAGGGTCGGGAAGAGGTCGAGCAGCAGGTCAGCCGCATGCGTGCTTTGACAACCGATACACAGAGAGCGGACACGATGAGAGCGATCCTGGGAATACTGCTTGGCCGACATACGTTTGTCCCGCTGTATTCCAACCGTATCGAAATGCGTGCACATCCGCAACTGTCCGGAATTTGTCTGGACGCGTATGGCTGGGTTGACTTTTCCCGAGTGTTCGTTCAGCCATAGCTGAAAATTTGTCACATTTTAGTGTGAAACCGCTTTCGTTTTTCAACGTATAATTAGACGTAGAGTGATTACCGTTATTAAGAACAAAATCTTATCAGTCAGACAAAACGGTCGAGGGGGAAACGCGTTGTACACGAAGATGGAAAAGGACAAACATATCGTGTTTGCATCCATTCGCTTGATGATCTGCGTAGGTCATGCAGATGGTTATATAGGAAATAAAGAAGTAAGCCGCATACATGAGCTGGTGAATTCGGAGCACTTCACCCTCAAGGAGAGACAAATCCTGATGGACGACATGGATTATCCGAAACGTCCGGAAGTGATCGCCGAAGATCTGGTGGATTTGCCTTTATCCGAAAAGCTGATGATGATGCGCAAGCTGTATCACATGGCGTTAATTGACCGCAAGCTGTCTCCAAAGGAATCCAAGGAGATCGGGAGGATTGCTTGCTTGATCGGTATCTCGGAAGAAAAGCAGGCACAGGTAGAAGAATGGATCATTGACGGGATCAAATGGCGGGAACGCTGGGATGATATCGTAGCAAATTAGAAAGGGCCCCAAACAAATTGGGGTCCTTTCACCTTTTTTGGTACAATAAGGAGAAGGCTAGCGAAAGAGGAGGACAAATCTATGTTGCGGATCTTGATTACGAACGATGACGGTATTGATGCACTGGGTATCAAACGTCTGACCGAAGCATTGCTGACACTGGAGGGTGCGGAGATTTACGTAGTTGCACCACAGGAAGAAAAAAGCGGTGTAGGTCATGGGGTTACCTTTCGCAGTGCATTGGAACCGCAAGAGCACGATTTCTACGGTCTTCCTGTAAAAGCTTGGGCTATTAACGGCAATCCCGCCGACTGTGTGAAAGCGGCGTACCACCTCTTGTTTGAGGACGATCAAAAACCGGATATTGTTTTTTCCGGCATCAATGTCGGTACGAACCTGGGACGAGACATCTATTATTCAGGGACGTGCAGCGGCGCGCGTGAGGCGGTCATTCTCGGAATACCTGGCATAGCTCTGTCCTACGATAACTGGTTTGATCAGGATAACTACGGGGAAGTGGTGGAAATGATCCAGCCCCTCATTCAAGAGTTCAGTGAGAAAGCGAAAAAGGGCGAGCTTCCGCAGCAGGTATTCTGGAATGTGAATATTCCGCATGTGCCGCAAAAAGAGCTGAAGGGGATTGTGCCAGCTTCCCTGTCCTTGAATCATTATGAAGACAAGTACAATAAGGAAGGTGCCGGCTACTATCTGGTACGGGAATATCCAGAAGTCATGCCGCTTGCTGAGCCGTACGATTACGACCTGCTCAAACACGGCTACATCGCGATTACACCCGTGCACATTGACGCTACGGACCGCGACCTGCTCAAACAGCTGGATGAATGGACTTTCATCAAATCCTGGGGGAAACGCGAGGGATAAAGATGGCAGAGGAGTACGAGCCACAGATTGAGCCAGATGCAAACAGGCTGTCGCCGAGCACTCACACTATGGGAGAACGGCTGGATCCTGACCGCTTTTCCGATTTGTACAGACTGGCTGGTGACGAAGGGCTCCCCTATTTTGCTCGCCTAAATTCGCAAGGTGTAGTCGAGCTGTACCTTGTCTTCGAATCGGTGGATGCATTTAGCGAGCAGACGCGGGATGCTGTATCGCTGGAATTCAAGACGTACCAGAACAAACTGCTTGCGGTCATCTGGACGCTTTCTAATCCTCTGGAGCCTTTGGGTTTTCCGCTCAGCTTTGATATTTTGCAAAGGGAAGAACGCCATATGGCACAGGCGATCCTCAGGCAAGAGGCGACCCCTCTGCATTATCTGGCATACGAGGAAGGGCGCCTGACGCATATTTTTACCGAGTCGATCTCCTTTTCGGCAGAGGAAATCGAGCGTGCGGAGGGAATGATCCGGGCATTGTTCGAGGGAACGCCCGAAGTGCTGCCAGAAGCTGCCGAGGTGAGGGAGGAAGAGACGCAGACGATGTCTGGGCTTGCTCTCCCCGCCGAAGTGCTTCAAGAAGAGGGAATGGCCTTTGTTCTGGATTACAAAAGTATGCTGGAAGCACACGGTGAAGAGGAAGCACAACACTTGTTGATGCGGACGGTTCAGCAGGCAGTGTGGGTCATGCGCAGGCACGCCCGAAGTGAAGTGAGGGACTCGTCCTTCACCGTCTGGGCAGCTCAGCAGGGCGAGCACCTCTCCCTCGTTGTCACGCCGATGCTCTCGGATCTATTTGAAGTCATTCATACGTCAGAGGACGAGTCCAATCCATTTGCCCGTTTTCTCATGACTCTGCCTGCCTTTATTCGATGCGAGGACGTGCTCCCCATACGCCTAGGCGCCTTTCCCCTCCTGCGCTATGAAAGAGGTCGTCTCTATCAATTGGAGCTGGATGAAAGGGTACAGGCACGAATGTTCGAACTGCATCAGGAAGCGTTTTCAGGCAGTTTTAATCCTTATCTATAATCATGGCAACATTGTGAAAACGGATTTTCATAGGAATGTTTTCGGCTTCGATGAAATATGGGTAAATAAGTCAAAATTCAACAAAGGATACGACAAGGAAAACTTCGAAGTAGGTAGGACAGACAATCTGCTGGGGAGAGGTGACAACGATGTACGCTGTTCAACCCGATATACTACAGTACGTTTCCGATTGCGCTCACCGTTTTCAAGAGGAGATTGAACAACTGGCTGAGAGTCATGTACTTACGATTGAAGGCGGGCTGCCGGCTCTGGAGCTGCAGGTCCAACCCAAATTCCAGGCGTTGCTGGAGTACACACTGTGGGGCGAGTATGGGGTCGTCGCGATCCACGGCAAGCTGCAGCTGCGAAACGAAGGACTGCCTTCCAAAGATCAATTTGCGATCATGATGAAGTTTTCCCTGTCGCACGATCCAAACATAGATATCGAACACAAGAAACAGCGCATCGAAGAAATTCTTTACGGGGAAGTGGACCTGTTTTGGAACATTCCCCCAGAAGGGCATATCGGGCATGTGGAATTGACGATTCGCTTTTCCTATCAACCGGGCACGGGAAGGCTGGGGGAATATGTACGCTGCGTCTTGGGCATCGTAACGGGTAACATGAAGGCCGCCTGATCACCATAAAATGTAGACCGAAAAGCTCTCGAACATAGGAGAGCTTTTTTCCTTCTTTAGGGGAGGAAGCAAAAGGCGGGAAGGGAGAAGGATGAGAGTATGCGATTATTTGTTGCACTGGATATACCTGAGCATGCAGCAGCGTATATAACGGATATTCAACAGCGGCTGCAGCAGGAAGTGACTGCTGATCGTTGGCAATCCTTGCACAATCTCCATCTCACCTTGCATTTCTTGGGGGAAGTGCCTGAGTCGCTGCTCCCAGCCATTTGTGAAGACATGGATATCGTCAGCGCCATTATCAATCCGTTTTCGCTGCGGATCGGAGGGTTTGGCGCATTCCCTCATGCGGAGCATCCTCGTGTTCTCTGGCTGGGGTTGCGTGGCCAGACGAATCCTTTGAAGCAGCTGCACCTGTTGCTGGGAAAGCGCTTTGATCTGCATGAAGGTCTTTCCTATGATCGAAAACGGTATCGTCCCCATATCACCCTCGCCCGCGGTCCGCATGGTCAGGGAGGCGGGCTGCCCCTGCTGGAGTGGAACGAGCGGTATTTGGCGATCGAGCCGCCACAGTGGCAGGCGAAGCATGTCCATTTGTATCAGTCCGAGCTAAAGCCGGAGGGAGCGGTACATTCGATTATCCACACAAGCACGTTTGATAAAGAACACAGCAAAAAACAAGCGGTGCCTGAATAGACTGGAAGAAGAGACCAGTGGAGATCTTCCAGAAAGCGGTGGAAAACGGATGGGTGAGTTCACGACCGGCATTCTTTATCCACGCAAATACGAACCGAAAGTACTGATAGCCTTGTCCAAGACAGAAAAGCCGTACTTCCATAGAAACGTCAACGGCGACTGGAACGCTTTTTTCCTGCAGGACGAGTGGCTGGAAAGATCGGAAACCCTGCAATTTCTCCTGCAGCTGTCAAAGCATTTTGTGCCGCTGCTATGGTTTCACGACGCAGAAGACAATGGCTGGGGATTTCGGTTGTTCGATGCTGGCTACGAAGTGTCATCGGGGACGATCAGCTACTCGCTGGATGTTGAGATGGCCGAAGAGGAATTTGGCCGACTGTATCCGGAAATCGACCTGCAGGAAGGCATCGGAGAAAGTGACGAAGTGCGGCAAAAGTACGAAGACATCCTGGACCGGGTAGTACGCTCGGAGCTGTATCGGCGAGAAGTAGGCAAAGGAATTACCAGGATTAAGCCACAGTCCTTTCAGCGCATCGTTGGCCCCAAGCAAGTGCAACAGCTTCGTTCGTTGTTCGACTTGCAGCTGTTGACGGATGTAGATGAAGAGACTGGCGCTTCGTTGTTGTACGATTCAGTCGATCTGTTCAAAGAGATTCTAGGCATCGAAGAGATGGTTTGGGTCAATTACGCTTACCTGGCAAGCGGGGGAAGAGAATAGAAAAGAAAAGAAAAGAGGAGGGCGATGTGGCGACGTGCACATTGCCTTCCTCTGTTTATTATACGGGGAGAATGTATACGATTCTTAGGCTTGGCAGAGCCTTAACCGCGAACGGTATCCCCCTGTTCAATCCGGTCAATGCCTGCAAAACGGATGCGAACGGATCGGGCCAGCAGGAGATCGGAGGAATCCGATACCTGCATATGTAGATGGGGCTCATTGGAATTGCCAGAGTTGCCGCATTGCCCGATCAGCTGTCCTTGCAAGACTGAATCGCCCGTCTGCACAGTGACCGAGCCGCATCTGAGATGGGCAAGCAGGCTGTACTCTCCGTTGCCGTGGTCGATCTCCACAAAGTTGCCGGCCGCATACGCTTCATTGACGATGCCAGGCTCGTTGTCCGCTACAGCGTTTGACACCTTGAGGACGGTTCCAGAAGCGGGAGCGAGGATCGGCTGTCCGAAAGCAAAATAGCTTTCATTGTGTTTGGGATCACCTAGGTAGGTTTGCCCGTTTTTCATGACGAGAAAGTCAAACGCATAGCGCTGGCTCGGATAGGCGTAGTGGTAGTTGACCAGCTCGTTTGTGCCGCCCCAATAAGTGAACCACTCCCCGGTAAAGGGCAGCCGGTAGGTTCCTTTTGATAAGGCTTCGTCGGTTTCAGGAAAAGAGCTCAGATGGGTGAGGCGTAAACCGAGAATCTCACCGCTTTGACTGATCGCGGTAGATAACCCTTTCTGCCCACTCTCGTCCACCCAGACGATACGAAGTGCGCCGCCCCAAGGGACGATGGAGGCAGGGCGTGCTTGATAAGTCTTTACCCCTTGGTGAAATTGGGAAGCAAACGTGCCAAACTCCTCCAGGCTCAATTGCTCTCGAAACGAGAGGCTGCACGCTTCGTAGAGCTGCTGGTATGCCCCTGACAGAAAGGCGGCAGGTATCCAGTCTGCCAGAGCAGCACGATCATGTCGTTCCAAAGGAATCACACTCCATTCGGATAAATAGTACGGATGAAGCGAGGTTTCGTTTCTCGAAAACAAAAACCCAGCGTCCGATTAGACCGTACTGGGTTTGATGTGTATTATTTCTTTTTCCACTGTCCGAAAATCTCGTCGATATCCAGAAGCATGATCAGCTTGTCGTTCAAGCGGGCAATTCCTTGCAAATACTTGCCTTCCACGCCGGCGATGAGTGGAGGCGCAGCTTCAATCAGCTTTTGGGGAATATTCATGACCTCGGAGACAGCGTCGACGATGATGCCCACATCCAGTCCTTCCAGCTGGAGATCGACGAAGCGAGTATCGTCTGTTTCTGCGACAGGCTCCAGCCCGAACATGGTGCGAAGATTGATGATTGGCAGGATGCGTCCACGCAAATCGACTACCCCTTCTACGTACGCAGGCGACTTGGGAAAACGCGTCACAGGCAACGGCTTGATAATTTCCCGCACGAGCGAAATGGAGAGGCCGTAATACTCATTCCCCATCTTGAAAAGGATCGATTGGGCAGTTGCCCCTTCTGTATCCCACTGCGATCCGTGATTTTGCTTCACAAGTTCCATATGACACTTCCTCCCCGAATCTCTTTCCATTCTTTACCCATATTGTAGCATGGACAAACCTGAACGGGGATGGTTTTTCACTTGTCCAAGCACAAGGCTTGCGGGTTTTGTCCAGCCGCGATCCGCAATCCGTCCGGTTACCCTACCTATCAAAACAACGGGAGCCATGGACCAGAAGGTAAAGTCATGGACTCCGCTGTTGACGTCATACCCCACAGCCTATTGCTTCAGCTGACTTGTCTTCCGTATCGCACCAGCACGTGCCAGATCTGCTTTAAATGCTGCCATGTCTCATTGGGCTCGCCCCAGTCTTTCCAGTTGTCCGGGTGATCGGAAAAGTCGGCGGCCGCTCTGCCAATCGTTGCGGCATCGAGCACTCCAGAAGATGCGCCGTACCGTTGATCCAATCTTGCCGCGAATGGCGGCATAGCAGGACCGCGAAAATCTGCGGGCACGTCGCTCACAGAAAGAACAAAGCCCGGATGCCATACGAGTTCGATGGCGTACTTGTCCGCTAGGAGCTGGAGCTTGCTGGCTATGTGTGTACCTTGGTAGGAAGGATCAGCAAAAATCGCTTCGACATCGGTACCAAGATCGATATCCCCGTGGATTTGCGCTTCGATGTAATCGTCCAATGCGCGCCCGATTCGGTGATTCGCCTCTTGAAATCCATTTGCCCGTAAAGTTAGGAGCTGATGGACCACGGCTGGTACGTCCATGTTCGGCGAGCCGAGTGCTTCTTTGGTGGTTTCGACGCTGTGCAATAGAGCGGCAAGGATCGCGTCGAAAGAATCAGCCGTTCCGAAATGCTCCGGTCCGGTATGGCTGTCACCAAACGTAAACGTACAACGTTGCAGCAGGTGAGGGCGCAGCTGAATATAACAGGAGCCAAATCGCGGGGACGCGCCATCCGCATAGTTCATGAGGTTGAGAGCACCGTATTTAGGGCGTTCCTTTTCCTGAACGGCCGATGACTGGTAGGCGCCTCCGAATAATTTCTCCTCCCAGCGATCACGATCCCCACCGGGATAGGCAGTACGGCCACCGTTGGTCACGCCGGTTTCAAATTGGCTTTTGTAGATGCCAGTCGCCAAAAGTCCTTCTACTACGGAAATGCCAGCGGGAAGGATTCGATCTGGATGAAAGCTGAGTGTGACACGAGCATGCTGTCGGATGTTGGTCAGCAAATCCTCCACCGTTACAAAGTCTACGCCAGCATTCTGCAGGATGGACGTTGCTTGTTCACGCATTTGTTGTTGCAAAAGCGTGGATTGGTTTTGGACAAACTGCATGGCAAAAGACTGTGCTGCCGTTAACGAATTCTGTGAGCATAGCTGCTTTGACTGATGGGCGTATGGATCCACGTGCATCCTCCTGACTCGTCTTCCAAGCGTTTTTATCCATTGTAGTGCATCCCTTTTGCCATGAAAATCATTATTTTGGCACATGACAGACAAAAATGCACCCAAATGAAGGGTGCATTTGTCGTAGGGCATTTATTTAATCTTGATCCGATATGTATAATCATCCGCCATCAGCTTCGTCACCTGTTCTCGGTCAGTCTGAACCGGATAGGGAAGGCGGATGGAATCCCCGAGAATGAAGTCTTTATGGGTGCCTTGCGTCTTTTTCAGGAGCTTGGTCGAGCTCGCCAGTACTTGGCATTCGTTACAGACAGATGGTAGGTTGCGTTTTTCGCATCCCATTTCACCTCGTATCCGAGCGATTGTGCCAAAAGCTGAAGGGGTACTCCCGATGGTAAGAAAAGAGCCAATTCTTTTCAAAAAAAAAGCCATACTAAAGGAAAGAAGCAAAAAAAGACTGACAAGCCGTGGCGTGTCAGTCTGCTCGTTCTTATCGGGCTTCCTCAGGGTTCCTTCAGCTCGCTAAGCGAAATTCCCTGTTCCAGCGCAAATTCAAAGTCATCCACATCATAAAATTGAACGGGTACGATATATTCCAAAATCCGATCCTGATAGTCCGGCTGGTCCGTGATCAGCGGGACTTCAAATCGCATGGACGTGAGCAAAAGCTGTGTCTCGACAGGATCAAAAATTTCTCCCCACATGGCGTTGTCTTCCACTTTGATGATGGTCAGCGTGACCCCATTCGGAAAGGTAAAAGGCACCTTGGACCACGGAGCGATCAACCCTTTTTCCAAACGTTTGCGGTTGAACGGATCATGGAAAAACTGACTCATTTCCTGCATGATCTTCCGTACGTACTGATCGTCGCCAGAGTAGGGCATGATAGGTTCTGGGCTTTGGATAAACTCGTCCAATTCATAGATTGTCGACGCGGGTATCAGATATTCTACCGGTAGCGATGGGGACATCAGCTCCCCGTAGATAGCCAGCATGATCGCTTCGGTAACGAATTGTTTCGACATTTCGACAACCCTCCTCCTTACAATCATACTGAATTCCTGTACTTACAACAACCCCAGACAAGGGGAGAGAGTGCACGGTTTCCCATTTCCTCATCGACCGCAAGAAAGTGAAGTATCGGAGGGATGATCCTTGTTTGATTCCGCATTTGTCTCATCGCTGCTCATCATTATTACCATCAATATTGTGCTGAGTGGAGATAATGCCGTCGTAATTGCGATCGCTTGCCGCAAGCTTGCCCCGCAGCAAAGGAAAAGAGCAATCCTTTGGGGGACTTTCCTGGCTGTGATTGTCCGGGTAATCGCTACTGTGCTGGCGGTTTACTTGCTCAAAATCCCGTTTTTGTACTTGGTGGGTGGGGCTGTTTTGTTATGGATCAGCTACAATCTGCTGCGGGAAGAGGACGAAGACAGTCAGATCGAGTCCAGTGAGGATATCGTGCAGGCGGTCAAGACGATCGTAGTCGCCGATGTGATGATGGGGCTGGACAATGTTCTGGCTATCGCCGGGGCGGCAAATGGCAACATCGTATTGATCGTGCTTGGGCTCATTATCAGCGTGCCGCTCATGGTGTTTGGAAGCCAGCTGATACTCAAAGCTATGGAGCGGTTTAACTGGCTCGTCTACCTGGGCTCTGCGGTATTGGCCTGGGCAGCAGCCAACATGATTACAAATGAAGAGATCATCGCAGACTGGCTTTCCCCGTACAGTGGCCTGGAAGCTGTTATCAAAATTGTCCTTGTTGCGCTAGTGCTGTTTCTCGGTTACTGGCAACGAAGCCACCACGACCAGGCACATGCGGAGTAAAAGGAAAAGCTGAGACGCACGAGGTCTCAGCTTATACTATGTTCTTACATCGTTTGGACGATCGTGACGCTCATCCATTCTTTCTCGTATAGATTGATTTCGTAAGGGGATGCGACATTCGATCCATCGGGTTCATGCAAAATGCGGATCGTCGGTCGATTCACCGCCAGCGAATTGACTTGGGACACGACCCCCACCTGCCCGGTATTCAACTTCACCGTAGAGGCTACCGGATAAATGGCGACGTGCTGCAAGAACAGCTTTAGCAGATCCAAGTCGAAATAGGAGTTGCCTGTCGCAAATAAAAACTCCGTCGCGTCGCTGGGCGAATAGCTGTTGCGAAAGGGGCGAGGGGAAATCAGCGCGTCATATACATCTGCGATGGCAACGATCCGGGCGTACTCATGGATGTTTGTGTCTGTCAGCTGCCGAGGGTATCCGGTTCCATCGTAGCGCTCATGATGCTGCAAGGCACAGTGGGCAGACACCACCGAAATATTGTACTGGCCGCGCAAAATGTTGAAGCCTTCCTCCGTATGATACTGAATTCGTTTGCGTTCCTCCGCATTTAGCTCCAGCTTTTGACTCCATAGCTCTTTGGGAACCTGTGTCATGCCAATATCAAAGAGAAGAGCGCCAATCCCCAGATCCATCAGCTGCTGTTGGTTATAGCCTTTTGCCAGCCCTACAACTCCCGCAAGTACAGCTACATTGACCGCGTGATGAAAAAAGTAGCCGTCAAGTACGTGAAGATGGGAGAGATTGACGAGCACATCGCGGCGGCTGCTCAGGTCGGTAATGATCTCTTTGAATACCTTTTGAAAGGTGCTGCCGAAGTCGGGCAAAGAGGTTCGGCGTTTGACCAAGGGCTGATCCATCAAGCCCGTCATCGTTTTGTAGACCGCATCAACGGCATCTTTTCGGGTTTCATCACGTATCGCTTCTTCAGGAATGATATCTTCCGTATGCTTATCTTGAATATAAATGGTGTCGATACCCAATTGAACAAGCCGATCGATATAGCGCTGCGTCAGTTCTACTCCAAGTCCCAGCAGAACATTTCCGTTTTCGAGAAACACGCTTTTCGCTACTATATCGCCCGGCTTTACCGAGGAAATATGCAATTTTCTCACAACGATGGTCCCAGTCCTTTTCTTGTTGAAGTGTAAATCGTCCTGATATTCTGGCTATTCCGCTAGTTCCAATATAGCACAAGGAAGGGGAGGAGACTACCGTTTCCCTAGATTCTATTCTGCTGCGCGATCCGATCGGGTAAACCAGCGAAACGGATTCAGTGACCAGCGAGGCTCATGGCGAGCATAGCGCTCTTTGCGCCGTGTCAAGCGCTGCTGCATCAGGTCCATTTCAAAAGTGACACGGCGAATCTCCAAACGCAGCGATTCCTGCATTTCTTCGATGTCCGTAATTTTTTGCAGAATCGTCGACTGCATCGTGTTCAAGGTAGTCAGCTGCGTAAGTTCACGCTGAAACTGAACCAGTGTCTCCTGCACACTGCGCTCCATTTCCTGCATGCCCGCGTCCAGCTTGTTGGAAGCCGCTACAGTAATGGCGGTCTCTTCTACGGAAGACAGCTCGTCCGATAGGAGGAGATCTTCCGGAATCCGACCTTCATCGATCAGCTGGCGCTGGATTTCACGCAACGAGCTGTTCCCGCTATCTTTTCGTTCCTTTACTTCTTTCAATAAGGCGAAGCCGTTTTCGCTGATCAAATAGTGACCCTGCGGATTTTTCAGTCGTTCATGTGCCGGTACGAACAAGTCCAGCCAGTTGCGCAATGTACGAACATGCACGTCAAGGCGATCAGCTACCTCTTTCGAAGCCATCCAAACTTGTACATCCATCCCGAATCACTCCTTTTTTTCCCCCAGATATTCCCGGTGGAGTCATTATAGCACCATTTTTTTCCGGGAAAGAGAGAATCGACAAAGGTTCTAAAAAGTAGTGGGAATTCGTCTGTTTTGGACAGCTCTGCGTTTTTTGTCAAAATGGCGTACATGCTCATAATGACCGGGACAGGCGCGTACAATGAAGGGATGAATCGCCTACCCGCAAAGACGAGGAGAGGACTGCACGATGTCACCTGTCTTCTGGATTATTCTACTATCTGCTGCAGCAGCAAGCAGTATCGGCGGGCTTCTGCTGTGCTTGCGCGCCTGGTCGGAAGAGGCCCTGTTTGCCATGATCAGCGCGGGGGCAGGCCTGCTTTTGGCGATAACGATACTGGATCTGCTGCCGCATGTGCTTGAAGGGGAAAATCACCGGATGATGCCGTTTGTCCTGGTTGGTTTCGGGATGCTCTTTGCGATTGAAATGATCGGGAAGTCGGGGGGAGAGCTTGGCTCCACAGGAATGATTGGCGTGATGTCAGGATTTTTGATGCATGCATTTGTCGAGGGTGTATCGCTCACAGCAAGTATGCGGATGGATACGGAAGTCGGGATGTCTGTTTTGCTCGCGATGCTGCTGCACAAAATCCCGGATGGTGTGACCGTAGCGTCCTTGCTGCTCGCCGCGACCCGCTCGCGCCGAAAAGCATTTTGGGGGGCGACCTCCCTAGGGATTGCCACCATTGTCGGAGCGTGCAGCATGGGGGCCGTGGAGCGTATCTTTCCCCCGGACTGGTCTCCGGTAATGCTGGCAATGACAACGGGTATCTTTTTATACGTCTCAGCCAGTCACCTCGTTCCGTACATTCACCATGCGCGAAAAGCACAGCTGGGCGTTTACTTTTTTGGCGCAATTTTGGCGTATATGATGCTGGCAGCGTATTTATCCGGCGGCCATTCGCATGCATAAACAGAGCCTGAACTTGCCAGTCTAAGGAAAGAATGACTGGATGGACTGTGCAAGAAGGAGGCAGGAACAAATGAATGATAAACAGGGCGCGGGAGAGCTGGAGGAATTGATCATGCAGAGGCAGGCCGAATTCCCGGAAATAGGCACTTCCTTGAACCCGTTGGAGGAGCCTTGGTGGGGCTTTGACTTGTACGCAGACAATTCGACAGGGATCTCGTCTGACAGCGAATGATAGTGGAAATCTGTCCCATTTCTCACTCTCGTAACCGTGGACAAGATCGGTTATAATGTGGGATAAGTTGGAAGGGGGCAGATGCGTACTATGAATACATTGTTAGAGGGGAAAAACATCGTAATCATGGGAGTGGCTAACCATCGCAGCATTGCTTGGGGAATCGCCCAATCACTTCACAAGGCTGGTGCCAACCTGATCTTTACTTACCAGGGAGAACGTCTGCGTGAAAACGTGGCCGAGCTGTCTGCCAAGCTGGGCAAGGAGTCGCTGCTGGTCAATTGTGACGTGACAAAGGACGAGGACGTAGAGGCAGCCTTTGGCGTAATTCGCGAACAAGTCGGTGTCATTCATGGACTGGCTCACTGCATCGCCTTTGCCAAAACAGAAGAGCTGGAGGGCGAGTACGTCAATACGTCCCGAGATGGCTACGCGCTGGCACAGGATATCAGTGCCTATTCGCTGGTTGCGGTGGCACGCGCAGCTCGTCCGCTAATGACAGAAGGCGGCAGCATCGTCACCATGACGTATCTGGGAGGAGAGCGTGCCGTTGCGAATTACAACGTGATGGGCGTAGCCAAAGCTGCTCTGGATGCATCTGTTCGTTATTTGGCCAATGATTTGGGCAAGGAAAACATCCGCGTCAACGCGATATCGGCTGGCCCGATCCGTACGCTTGCCGCTAAAGGAATCCGCAATTTTAATGCTGTCCTCAAGGAAATTGAAGAAAAAGCTCCTCTACGGCGCACGATTGATCAATCCGAGGTAGGGGATACGGCGTTATTTTTGTTCAGCAATCTGTCTCGCGGGATTACGGGAGAGATTCTGCACGTAGATGCAGGCTACAGCATCGTCGCCGGCTAATAGCGATACATGCATAACAGGCTCACCTTTCGCGCACACTTTACGTAAATGCGAGGAAGGGAGCCTGTTTTTATGTTTCCATTAATTACGAATATGGAAGAATTTTTGATTTACATGGGTGGCGGCTTTCAGTACCTACCTGCCCATTTCAGCGACGAAGCGGGAGATCCGGGTCTTTCTCCCGAAGCGTTCGCGGGGGATCCCGATGCACAAGCTGTGACGGGCACGGGTAATCGCGACGTATAGGAGTCTTCGCTCTTCCTCCAGCGCTGCGTTTCCACCTTTTCGCAGCTCGTCCAGCGTGTATTCGTGGGGCAAGGCACCTTCGACGAGGTCCGGCAAAAAGACATGATCGTACTCCAACCCTTTTGCCCGGTGAATACTGAGTACATGAACAGCTTCTTCCGGGAGTGGCCGCTGCGTGCGCCACTCTTTTTCCCGTTGTGTCATTTGGTCGATGTAGGTGAGAAAATCAGCGACAGTCGCATGACGCTTGGAAGCGGCCAGCAATTGCTGCAGCTCGTCTGCCCAGCGATCTTTGCCGTCTTCGCGGTTCTTTGCCCGTTTTTTCAAATAATCGCGAAGCTTGCCATCCTCGTAGATGAGCTCCAGTGCCTGGGCAGCTGAGCATTCGCGGCAGGAGGTGAGGATGTCCATCACCGTTTGCAGATGCTTGCGCTGGTAAGGCTTGAGCTGAGCCTGATTGGGCAGGACGTGAAGAATCGGCACATCCTCCAAAATCGCCTGACTGCGCAGGGCATTCCACATCTCATGAGAAATGTAGAGCGTCGGCAAAATTTCCTTTAAGGCATCCGAATCGTCAGGGTTCTGCGCGAGGCGCAAATAGGCGAGCGTCCAGCGCACCGTTTGCCTTTGGTAAAAGGAATCCTCTTCTTGGGTGTAGTGAAATGGAATTCCTGCTTCACTCAAACGCTCCAGGATTGGTCGCGCGGATTCATTGGTGCGATACAGGATCGCGCATTCACCGAGCAGCGCCCCTTGCTCTTGGCGATGGATGATTTCATCGACGATCCGGGATGCTTGCTCTTCTTCGTCCTCTGGTTCAAATAAATACGCATCACCTTCTTCGTGATGGAAGGAGCGGCATTCCTTTTCCCAGCGCTCCCGGTTGTGACCAATCAGCGAATAGCCGAGACTGACGATGGACGAGTGCGAGCGGTAATTGACTTCGAGGGTGATCGTTTGCGCTTCGGGAAAATCTTTGGTGAAGCCCAGTATGTACTGCGGATCACTTCCGCGAAAGCCGTAGATGGACTGATCGTCATCGCCAATGACGCACAGGTTGTTGTGAGGAGCAGCGAGCAGCTTGACCGTTTCGTACTGAATCCGGTTAATATCCTGAAACTCGTCGATCATCACATGGGTAATTCGATCCTGGTAACGTTTCAGCAGCGTAGAATCCTCCCGCAGCATTTCGTAGCAGCCGATCAGCATGTCGTCAAAATCAAACCAGTTATGCTTTCGCTTGGCTTCCTCGTAGAGCGGGTAGAGCTGCTGGGCCTGCTTTTCCGTATCGCTCGCGGGCTCGCGGTAGGCGACATCATGCGGCAGGAGGTACTCGTTTTTCCAGCGGCTAATCACGCCGAGAGCGTCCAGCGCTTCGTTTTCTTTTAGCGCCAGCAGGTCATCATGCCCCAAAAGCGCGCCAGTTTCTCGTAGCAGACGCCATTTTTGCCATTCCTTTTTCAAAAGGCGCTGCTGATCCCAGCGAGCGGGCTGATGATGCAGAAGCATGCGGTAAAAAATGCTGTGGAACGTACCGGCGACAAGCTCGCGGGCTTGGCTTGGCAGCAGCTGCCGTGCGATGCGCTGGCGGATTTCCTCGGCTGCCTTTGTCGTAAACGTGACCACCAAAATCTGTTTCGGTTCGATGCCTTTATCCTGTATGAGATGGGCTGTGCGAGCGGTCATGACTCGAGTCTTGCCACTGCC
This sequence comes from Brevibacillus nitrificans, assembly GCF_003710965.1. Lineage (NCBI taxonomy): Bacteria > Bacillati > Bacillota > Bacilli > Caryophanales > Paenibacillaceae > Brevibacillus > Brevibacillus nitrificans. The sequence goes on from NZ_RHHU01000012.1 coordinate 78,424, forward strand.
CGCACCAGCCAAAATGAGCAGAGGGCCCTCGGTCGTATGAACGGCTTGCTGCTGTCCGGGATGCAGGCTTTCGTTACGCTTTTGTTCGGCGAGATGCTGGATGCTCTTTTTGGGCGTCAGCCTTTTCCGAAAGATCGGCGGCTTGGGAGCAGGGGAAGGAACTGTCACGCTTTTGCCGATGCTGCGCTTTTTCGGCATGCGAAAAGAACCGATCACCGGATCCTCTGTCGTCTCTTCTTCTTCCGGCTTGTCCACAACGGCTGTGGCAGCGGCGACCTGCTCCTGCACGAGCTGCCAGTCTGGCCCGGACGCTTCCTCCAAAGACAAGCCGGAGCAAGCCACATCCTCGGCGTGCGCAAAGTACGGTTCAAACGTAACACCAGCAATCAGACGCAGAGGGAATGCACAGACTGGACAGCGAATTTGATCCTGTCGCGCTGCCATACGCCAAAAGGGGATGCGGTTGTAGGTTTCCGGTTGCAGCAGGATAGGTTTATTGTCGAGAAAGGCATGTTTCATCAAGGACACCTCAGGTTGATAGTAAGAATGAAAGAAGAAGTGCCCCCTGGCCGCAGGGGACACTTGCCAACTTGTTGTGTCATTAGGATTGGGCGTGCAAGAGCACGTTATCTTCGGGATGGGCTGCGGATTCCTCTTCGCCAACGTAGGAGATGCCTACACGGGTGATGCGATGGTTTTCCAGCTCGCTGATAGTGAAGCGGTAGCCCTGGTACAAAACGGCTTTTCCGTGCCCTACTTCCTCATTCAATTGGCTGTAGAGCCAGCCGGCAATGGTATCAACTTCATCAGACACCACTTCAATCGTAATGTAGTCGTTCAGCTCTGTCAAAAGCGTTTTTCCGGAAACGGACAACTCGTTGTTCGAGCTTTCCTCAATCTCAGGTCGTTCATTGTCATCAAATTCATCTTTAATGTCGCCCACGATTTCTTCCAGAATGTCTTCCATGGTCAAAATGCCAGCTGTACCCCCGTACTCATCGATGACGATGGCGAGCTGCGAGCGCCGCTTCTGCATCAGCCGCAGTACATGGCTGATTTCCATGGACTCCGGCACGGTCAAAAGCGGGCGTAGGAAGTCTTTGAGCTCCGCTTTACCTGTAGTCAATGCGGAAAGGTAAAAGTCCGAGGTATGGACAAAGCCAATCAACCGGTCTTTATCCTCATGGGCAACGGGAAAGCGGGAGTGGCGCGAATCTCTCATGATTTCCAAATTTTCATCGAATGTATTGTCGTCGTACAGACAGATCATATCGATACGAGGAATCATGATTTCCCGGGCAAGTCGTTCCGAAAACTCAAAGACATTATCAACGAGAGCAAGCTCCGTCTGGTCAATATGGCCACTCTTGTGACTCTGTGTGACAAGCAGGCGAATTTCCTCTTCCGTATGGGCAGACTCGTTCTCGGATGCAGGCTCGATGCCCAGTCGCCGGATGAAGAGATTGGCGGCGCCGTTCAGCAGCCAAATCAACGGATAGCTGATCTTGTAAAAAAACATGAGCGGTCCTGCTGTCCACAGAGAGGTTGCTTCTGCTTTTTGAATGGCAAGCGATTTGGGTGCCAGCTCTCCCAAAACGATGTGCAAAAACGTGATGATCGCAAAGGCAATAGCCAGTGAGATCGGGCCTTCCAAATAAAGCGGCAGATGAAAAAATGCCATCATGGGTTCGACATAATGGGCGATCGCAGGCTCACCAACCCAGCCTAATCCGAGCGAAGCCAGCGTAATGCCGAGCTGGCAGGCAGAAAGATAGGCATCCAATTGCTGGGTGACCTTTTGCGCGTAGCGGGCGGATTTGTGATTGCCTTCGCTGACGAGCTGGGCCAATCGGGTTTGGCGGACTTTTACTAACGAGAATTCTGCTGCGACGAAAAAACCGTTCAAGAAAACCAAAAACAGCACGAGCAGCAGATTCAGCGTAAGCTCCCCTATCGGACTCTCCAAGCATGCCTCCTACCTCCCGCGGTGCGAAAGGAGGAGAACTCACCTCCGTCTGATTGAAAATATGGTAATTCCAATGTACGATTGAAAGCTTGCAAACATTCGTATCTTCCTTGTTACAGGATAGTATACCAATAGGTCAGCCGAACAGTCAAAACGTTCCGACTCCGTAGTGTGCATTCCAAAGCGGATGGGACATACCCGTAGATTCTGTGTCATACACATAAACGAGCTCTATAGGAAAGGAGGGGAGGAGCATGTATTGGTTGACCAAAATGATGGCTATCCTGGCAGGCAGTATTCTGGTTGCAGTAGGCGTCAATCTGTTTTTGGTTCCTCATCGGCTGATGGATGGAGGCATGATCGGAATCGGTTTGCTGGCCACCTACTATATGAAATGGCAGCCGGGCCTCGTCATGATTTTCGTCAGTATCCCGGTGTATATTCTCGTATTTTTTTACGATCGGCGCTTGTTCTTTCACAGCTTCCACGGGATGCTCATCTCCTCCTTTTTCATCGACATTTTGTCTGTGCTGCGAGAGTGGAACCATTGGTCGACAGCCAGTTCATCCATCACGGGCGGCGTTTTGATTGGAATGGGGATTGGGCTAATGCTTGCCTACGAAACGAATACGGGCGGAACGGACCTGCTCGCACAATTCCTCGCCAGGCGATTTCATATGCGCGTCGCTTTGCTGATTTTGTTTATCGATGGGTTGATTGTTGCCTGCTCCTTACAGACGATTGGTGCAGAAAGAACCGTATTTTCTCTGCTTACGATCATCGCAGTGGCTGCGACTACGCACATGTTCAGTGGACTTAGGGGCAAGCGTCCTCCGTACACCATTTTGGGACCGCTTGTTTCCAAAGCCAGCCGTGAGCGCATCGCGTTCGGTTCGAGCAGAACCATTCGTACACATGCTCCACAGCCAATCTCCTATAGCTACATGGAGAAGGGGGAAGGGAAGGGGAAATTTATGGAGAAAATAAATAGGAAATCGAAATGAAATGAGGGACGCTTCTTGTCTGCCCCTATGCCAGAAATGATTACGGAGCGTGTCGGTTTTTTTCCCGGTCACGTCAATATTGGCCTGGTCCTCGGAAACCATGGTGCGATTCTGATCGACTCAGGTCTGGATTCCCAAACAGCTAAGAAAATAAAGAAGGGACTGGACGCGATCGCCCAGCCCTTGTCTGCCGTTATTCAAACGCATGCTCATGCCGATCACTTCGGTGGCAACGCCTACCTGCTCGGATGCTGGCCAGAAGCGAAGGTATACGCACCACCGTTGGAAGAAGCGATTATCCGATACCCAATCCTCGAACCGATCTACCTGAATATGGGGGCTGAACCGCTCGCCGATCTGCGAAACAAGTTTTTGCTTGCCCCAGCTTCGCGGGTGGACCATCTCCTTCCTGTGGAGGGTGATATCGAGATTGACGGTGTGGTGTTTTCCATCCTTTCTCTGCCGGGGCACAGCTGGCAACAAGTGGGCGTTGTATGTGAGGAGATCTGCTTTGCCGCCGACAGCTATTTGGGGGAAGACATATTGGATAAGCACAAACTGCCGTTTCTTGTCGATGCACATGAGACGATTGCCAGTCTGGAAAAGCTGCATGCGTCCAGCTACAAAGGCTACATACCTGGACACGGACCTTACACCACCTCCTCTCATGGTGCGGTAACGAAAAACATCGAGCTCCATCACAAAATCTATCAGGAGATCGAAGAATTGCTGCAGGATGAGAATACGCTGGAAGAGGCATTGGCTCGTCTTTGTGAGCGTTTACACATTTCCATAGAGAACGCCTCAAGCTATGTACTGTTTCGAACGGCGTTCATGGGCTATTTAGTTGGACTGCACAAACAAGGGAGAGTTGTCTATCGGTTTGTCCAAAATAGATGGTTGTGGAGGAAGACAGAGCTGCTTGTTCAGGACGGTGCAGATGGGGAAGAGAGGTAGTCGGCGATTTCCGCAAGCTTGTGCTCAGCAGCTTCACGGACAGCTTTGGGAATGAAAAATACTTCCTCGGAAGCGGCGTTCATGTAAAATTTTGCTTCCAAATAGGGATGCCCCAGCTTGACAGTCAGTTCGCCTTTACCTGTCGTCGTGTTGGCGAAGTTCGTAGGAATTCGTAAAAAGTACGTACTGCTGCTGGCTGAGTCGTACATGACGACATCATACGTGGGTGTGGCGTCCCCAACGGAGCGTGAAAAGCCTTGCAGTCGGAGCATCTTGTCGACATAGGAGAGCGGCTGCACGACACCGGTCAGGGTTTTGTTTTTTAACCGCATGGACATCCTCCTCGATTCAACCTGTAAGAAATCGGGTTTGATTACATCCTATGTAGGTCCATTACAATTCAGACTTCTGGAAAAAGAAAAGAAGGAGTGGAATTTCCATGATTACCCATGCAGATTTGCATACCCATACCAAAGCTTCGGATGGTACATGTGATCCGGCTGAAAACGTACGACTTGCCAAGGAGGCGGGACTTGCCGCTGTCGCTATCACAGACCACGATACCGTAGCGGGAGTGCCAGCCGCACGGAAAGCAGCAGAAGAGCTCGGGATCGAAGTGATTCCCGGTATCGAAGTCAGCTCCGTAGGGCGGGGACAGGACATCCACGTCCTCGGCTACTTTGTCCCTTATGAAGATGAAGCGTTTCAGGAGCGATTGGTTAGTCTGCGGGAAACGCGCCACGAAAGAAATCAGCTGCTCATTGCGCGGCTGCAGGAGCTGGGGATCCCGATTACGCTGGAAAACGTGTACCGCCGCAAGCAGGGCACCGATAAAAATATCGGCCGACCCCACATTGCGGAGGAGCTGATCGAGCTTGGGGTGGTAGCGTCAATCGATGAGGCGTTTGCGAAGTACCTGGGGAAAGAAGGGGCAGCCTATGTAAACCCTCCGCGAATCACTCCGCAACAGGCTATCACCTTGATCAAGGATGCAGGGGGAGCAGCGGTACTGGCACATCCCGGTCTGTACGATGCAGATGATCTGGTAGTGGAGCTGATTGCCTTTGGTTTGGACGGGATTGAGGTCCATCACCCTGACAATGATCCTGATCAGCGTGCACGCTACACGACTTGGGCAAATGAGCATGGCCTTGTGATCACAGGAGGCTCAGACTTCCACGGATGGCGAGGAGAAGAGCCGTTTCATGCGATGCTTGGAACGCATACGGCACCGATGGAAGCCGTTGAAAAGCTGCGGGAGATTGCGGCGGGGAGAAAAGCTCAGAAGTAACCGTGCAAATGAAAACAGCAGAAGCCATGGACCAGATCATCAAGTCCAGGACTCCTGCTGTTTTAAACGAACGATCCCGGGTCAGCTGAGCCCCCGATCTGATTCACCAATCATCAGTGGGCAATCGTGCAATCCGTTGCAAAGGGTGGACGAGGTTTCGTCTTTTGAGTGGGGATCACGACTTGTGCAGCTTCGCAAGCCACGGGTCTGGTACCAGATCGCTGTATTCGACCGCGTCGGCACCGACGAAGGATGCGAGATCGCCCAGATTTTCCGTTATGTCGTGATACAAGTCGGCTGTTGGGAGGACGTCAGGCTCTAAATAAAGTCCCTCGATGCAAAGGATGTGGCGGCGGCGATCGACCTTGGGTGACACCCGTCCAATCAATTGGTCGCCATGCAGGATCGGCATAAGGTAGTAGCCGTATTTCCGCTGAGCCTTGGGGACGTACATCTCATTGCGGAAGGTGAACCCCCAGAGCTGTTCGGTGCGCTCCCGGTCGCTTATCAGGTTGTCAAAGGGAGACAGCAGCGTCGTACGCGCCTCCCAGCGTCCTTCTCGAATGGCTTCAAGTGCATGGAGGGAGTCGGTGTGGACGAACCATGTATGTTTGGAAGAATCACCATCGATCTCGACAGGAATCACCTTTTGTTCCCTTTGCAGCCGCTCGAGTATAGAACGAAGGGGCACTCGGGATTGAAAGCGAAAAAAATACTGCTTTACATCAGCCACCCGCGCGATGCCGAGGGCACGTACCGCATGCTCCACGGCAACAGCGTTCGCTAAGTCCATCGGCAGCGCATCGCGATCAGTCTCCTGCGGCAAATGAGCATCGGTGGTTGCCCACAGTCGTTGGCCAGATGCACGACCGGTTACCATCACATCGCCTCCCAACCATAAAAACTGCAGCATGCGCTCGACATTGCGGCCAGCAGTCCAGCCGCTCGATTTCCAGGCGACGGCGGAGAGGTCCTCAAATGCGCTCGTAGGGAGTGCGCCATCTTCCTGGAGGCGTTCAAAGATGTGCTGACGCAGCTTGTCGTTCGCGTTTATCCATTCCGCGGTGCTTTTGGGGGGATAGGCGTTCATATGTGCCCGGTACATCGGATAGTCTTCCGTAAGAACGATGGCTGCACAGTAGACCCAATATTCGAACAACGAGCGCTGGTGCCATAGCAGGTTGTTGAGCAGTGGCGTGGCACCGGAACCGAGCCTGCTCCAAAGCACGAGTTCATGGCTCGGTGCCACTACACTGACCGGATCCAGCTGCAAATAACGTAATGACTGTAAGACAGCCATCAATTTCTCCTCATTTGCAGCCTGCTGAGGAGCTGCCAGATGCTGACTTGCGATAGCCAATCGCCGAGCATCTGTTTTGCTGATCACAAGCGGCTGATCGATTCCAAATGGCATAAGATCACACCTCCGAATAAGAGAACGTCGTAGCAGCTCCAGTAGAAGCCGCGAAGAAGGGACAAGCAGTCCAGCTTCTTTTGAGGCAAATTTACATATTTTCTCATAAAGTCTTTTCCTATGAAAATATCATTTATGTGAAGAGCCGTAAAGAGGAGACGATTGCATACGAATCGTGTTAGCGGTACGTGGCCGCAGTCTACCACTTGATGGATCGATCACAGTCATCAGCTTCTAGGAGATCAAGCCTCTTTGAGTTGGGCATTGAAAGAGGACCTAGGCGAAGGAAAAGGAGATCCGTATTTTTTAATCAGCATAGAAAGCGGGAAAACAGGCGCGTATCGTGCATACCAAAAAAGGCTACACGATTATGCTTGCAGTAGCCTTTCTGACTGGTGTTACTGTTCGGTTGTCTTTCTTGTTTACGAGCTCTTATGCTTTGTGAAGCTTTTTCACCATGGCAATATGCTCGATACCGGCTTCGTCAAAAACATCCCCGTGCGGCTCGTAGCCAAGCTTTTCATAAAAGCGCTGTGCATGTGTCTGCGCATTCAGCTTGAGTGTATCGTAATTGTGCTTGAGGGCGATTTCCTCCATCGCTTGCATGATCATACGGCCGAGTCCGGTTCCACGCTCGGACTGGTTCACGGCAACGCGCTCTACCTTGCCCACACCTGGCGCATACGGGCGCAGGCGGCTCGCACCCACAGGAGTTTCCCCATCGTAGGCGACGAAGTGAACGGTGCCGCTGCTTACTTGATCGTGCTCATCGATTTCCAGGTCTTCGGGTACTTCCTGTTCCACAATAAATACAGCGCGACGGACGGAGAGGGCATCCGCCATTTCTTTTTCAGATTGGACTGTTTGGATCTGATACGTCTTGTTCATGGTGGCACGTCCTTTTTACGGCAAAAGATCCCTCCCTGCGAAAGTTACAGGGAGGGTCGTTGGTGTTTTGGGTATATGTCTTACTTTTTCAGCAGGAAGGTCTGGTAAACGCTCCAGATGCCATCCTCCAGCTGATAAATGAGGTGGAAGCGATCTACTTCAGAGGTCAGGTCGATTTTCGCCATGCTCATTTGTCCTGTCAGGTCGCGAAGCTCATCGTCTGACAAATCACGCCCGATGGTCAGGTGAGGCACGTACGCATACGTTTCCTTTTCATTGACACATTGGTTCGCAATTTTTTGATGAAGAGCGGTGAAAGGCTCCTTGTTTTGCAAGGCCAGGTAGATGACGTTGGTCGTCGGATGAAAAGACGATACCCGATGGAATTGAGCCGTAAAGCTTTCCGTTGAGGAAGCGACTTGCTCCAGATGGCTGACCAGCTCAGGCAATTTGGCCTCTTCCAGCTCGAAGCCTTCTTTCAAACGGATATATGGAGGGATCAGAGCATACGCCGAATCGTAACGCTTGCGGTAAGAGTTGGCGACCTCTTGCACCTTGCTGGATGGAAATACTACGATACTGTACATCATGAGAACCACTCCTCCTTCACTATCTAGCAAACATCTATTCTCTCGGTATTCTGCTATTTTAACAGAAAATTCTTCATTTGTGTAATGTTATGCGTGAGTCCGTATATTCCGCTGGCGGCAGGAAAGACTGTGTAGTGCAGGGAGGTGCCGTACAGCATGTACATGGCCATGATGATCACATTTATTTTTCTTGTCCTTCTTTTACTCTCTGTGCTGACCTTCACCATCCTAACGGCGATCCGCAAAGTAGAGTTTGAAGAAGCTCTGGTTGCGCCGCTGAAGGACGAAGGCCCACAAGAAGAACAGCCACGGTAAGTTTACCCAAACAAGGCATGCAGCATACGCGGTATGTTGGTTTGCCAGTGGCCCCACGTATGGTCACCCTCAAAGGTCTCAAAGACCAGGGTGGCCATTTTCGTTTGCAAAATTTCTCGCAGCTCTTCGTTGGCAGTGACGAGATCAAGCGGCCCGCGAGAGGAAGCAACCGCTGTCTCCTGGTTGCCGATTTCGAGATAAATAGTCAACGGGACTTCAAACGCCGTTTCTGCTACCCGCCGATTCAGCTCTGCATCCATCGCAATCGACTGGCAGGCAATCTGCCCAAATGTATGGGGATAAGCCAAGGCGGTAAACAGCGAGACGACACCACCCAGTGACTCCCCGATGAGCGTCCGCGCGTTGCCCAACGTATCCGTCGAGTAATGGGTATCCATATAGCTCACGACTTCATCCCCCAGAAAACGGCGATACGCCAGATGCTCGCTTCCATCCGGATGATACCGAGCCGTCCGTTTATTCTTATCGACAGGTAAAAAGACTGCAAGCACGTCTGGCAGCAGCTTTTCCCGAATCATGCTATCCAAGAGCGTAGCCATCCTGCCCAAGGCCAAGTAATCATCCCCATCCTGTACGTAGAGCACGGGATAGGAATAGAGTGGAGAGTAGCGTTCCGGGGTATAGACGATCAGCTTTTCCGGCGTTCCCAGATGCCGGCTTTCCAAGATGATTTCCTCAAGAGCCACAAGCCTGTCCCTCCTTCATGGGATGTTCTGGTGATTATTATACAGGAGAGGGGGGAAGTGGACGAGAGGGTGTCGCATTTTGTAGAGCAGAGCTTAGGGAAGATCGCTTTCTTTTAAATAGCCATCCCAATCCCGCTCAAGCTTCCATACCCCATCCACCTGACTCATCGTGATCTGTCCCTTTTTCACCACTGACTGATCGGGAAGACCATTTCCGTAAAGAAACTGTAATCCCAGGGTGTAGTGACCGATGTAGGAGCCGTTCGTTTCATCTTGATAAAACTCGTCCATGCGTACATCTTTCACTCTGATCTCGCATTTTTCCCGGATAACAGCTTCAATCGTCATACCTGCGACCCGATTCTTGAAAAATTTTTCGTATTCCTTTTGATGCAAGAAGGGCTTTACTTTTTCTGAAATGGCTTGAAACGCAAGAAAGTAGGCGTCCCCTTTTTCGGTGGATGACGCAAGCTGTTCGTAGTGCCCGCCCGCCAGCTGGGAGTAGGAAAACTCATACTGGGCTTTTTTCAAGGAAAGGAGCAACCTTGCCGCTTCCGCTTCCAATGAGGGCTGCGCCTGGCAGCCGGTCAAAATACTGGCGATGAGCAAGACAAGCAGGGGGAAGCTCCCTATTTTCAGCTTCACGCAATGACCACCTCCTTGGAAAAGGATACTATTAATTGGGAATATAAGTAAACTTTTATATCGAGTAAAAGTTGCGGTGGACTTTCCATTCTGGGTGAAACATTGTCGCAATTTTGTCACCATATGATACTATGGTAGAAAACGACTTCACTCGATATGCGGAAGGGGTTGTCTCTTATGAAGAAGCAAGTACACAGCATCGAAGTCAGAAACGCCGCCCTCGCACGCCTAACAGAACGAGGCGTAACCGTGGAGGACATCGCAGAGATCGTGTATCTCATGCAGTCGCCTTACCACCCAGACCTGACGATGGAACCATGCATCGAGAGTGTGAAAGCAGTACTGGAAAAAAGGGAAATGCAGCACGCCATTTTGGTGGGCGTTGAATTGGATATCTTAGCAGAAAAAGGCTTGCTTTCCGAACCGCTGCAGTCAATCATTGCATCGGACGAAGGCTTGTTTGGATGCGACGAGACACTGGCGCTAGGCTCCGTTTTCGGATACGGAAGCATTGCCGTGACGACTTTTGGACATCTGGATAAACACAAGGTCGGAGTCATCAAGCGCCTGGATACAAAATCAGCAGAGGGGCGGGTCCATACGTTCCTGGATGATTTGGTGGCAAGTGTGGCAGCCAACGCATCCAGCCGCATGGCGCACCGCATGCGGGATGAGCAAGAGGCAGCAGCTGCGCGGGAAGAAGCATTGGCGCAGCAAAGTGCGGAGCTGAAGCTCGAGGCGAAGGGTGAGGAAGGGAACGAGCAGGCAGGGTGAGGATGGCTTATTAGGGAAGCAAGGACTTCACGAGAGCGCGAAGCCGAATGGTCAATACAAGATTCGGATTCGGAAAGTAAAGGACTGTACTGCTTGCTTTGTAACAGTTTGTAAAAGCTGATTAAGAGAAGTGAGCCATTCTCTGTTCGGGTTACGTGGATCAGGGGGAAAAAGGTGGAGCGGTGACTGCCGTCATGGTTGTGTTTTTTCGCCTATATTCAGTGACCATACAAGCTGAGGAGCAGAGAGTGGCTTTTGTATGTAAGGGAAGGTATTCCTTTTCATGGAACGATGTGGAGGATTGAGAAGGAAATGCCCACCAAACAACCGTTTTTTGGTGACCTTTTGGTGGGAGTGAAAAAATTTACTAGAAATTATGTTTTTCCTCTTGAAATTCATTTAGGCATGCTGTATAGTAATAAATGTGATCGACGTCCGGTGCGATTGGGGCCCTTAGCTCAGTTGGTCAGAGCGGTCGGCTCATAACCGATTGGTCGTAGGTTCGAGTCCTACAGGGCCCACCATTAAACGAGTACATAGATGTTTAAGATCACATACATATCCCATGATCCGGTAGCTCAGTTGGGAGAGCACCATCTTGACAGGGTGGGGGTCGCTGGTTCGAACCCAGTCCGGATCACCATAATTCATTAATAAAACCACTTGAGAAATCAAGTGGTTTTTTGATTTCTATCCTCCTAAGTCCGGAAACCCCATTGGCTTCTATCATGATGAAGTTCAGAAGAAACAAGGAGTGGTATCCAAGGATCGGAGCGATCGGCGTCATGCCTGGAGGAATTGGAGGGATCAAAGGAAGGAATCAGCGAAGTAATGGTAGAGAAGGAGTTGTTGGCAGTAGGGGAAGCACATCTCGCATTCTGAACCACCCAAAATGGATTTGTGTCAGCTTCCTCTCTTCTCTTTTTACGTTGTGAAGAGGAATTAGCCTCATCTATCGAGAATGAATGGTAGGATATTTTTGCCTTTTTGGAGTGAAAAACGTGGACAAAACACAACGATTGTTCTATATCCTTACGACTATACAGCAGAGGCCAGGCATCACCGCGCCGAAACTCGCCGAATTGACAGGGACCTCGGTGCGTAGCATTTACCGAGATATCAAAGACCTGGATAAGTGCGGGATTCAAGTCATGCTGGAGGGCAGCAAGGGATATTTTATCGTAGACAACTATATACAACCCCCGGGTAAGCTCGGAGTCGACGAATATCTGGCCATCTCTCTGTACCCGATCCTGGCAAGCCAATCGAGGCTAAAGGGGCAGCTCTTCCAAAAGTCTTTTCAGTCCGCGATGGAGAAGATCCTTACACGATTCAAAGTAAACGATAACCTGTTGCTATTAGGGAAACGGATCCGGATACATACGGAGCAGATGAATCCGGAGCAGGACTTGCTCATGCAGCGAATGATCCAGGCGATCGTGGACGACGTGACGATCGAGTGCGAGTACTATTCGATGTATCGGGAAGATTGGACGAAAAGAATGATTGATCCCTATTATCTGGTCCCGCGCGGAGGGTATTTGTACCTGATCGGTTTTTGCCACTTGCGTGAAGAGGTCCTCACGTTTCGCTTGAGCCGTTTTCAACGCATCGAGCTGACCGGCAAGAAGTTTTTTATCGAGGACGATTTTGATATCGACACTTTTTTGGACAAACTGTGGGGCATCAAGGCGGACCGCAACGAAACAACTTTCAAAGTAAGGTTCACCAAGGAAGTCGCCCGCTATATCAAAGAGCATAAATACGATTCGGAACCCCAGTTTGTGGATCAAGAGGACGGATCGCTCATCGTGACGGTTACCACTCGCGGGGCGGAAGAATTCATGCGATGGATGAAACAGTACGGGAAGGACGCGGAGCTGCTGGAGCCGGTAGAGTATCGGCAAAGGCTGTACGGTGAATACCGGGAAATGGCCGAGAGATACTGTCAGGGAATCCAGGTTCCCTGACAGTATTCGTTTTTTCGGAGCTGTTTACGATTTGGATATGCGGAAATTGATGGAGAAACATACGTTCCCTGTCAGGATGTGTCACTTTCACAAGTATGTTGGAAGCAGAAGAATCTCTTCCGATGAAAGTAAATAGAAGGAGGAACGTATGATGTCCAAGCCATATCTGTTCGTTGATTTTGAGTTTACTATGCCCGAAGATCATCAAAAAAGAAAGGGCTTCGTACCGGAAATCATAGAAGCGGGTGTGGCAGTCGTGCGGAACGGGGAAGTGCATGATACGTTTTCATCCTTTGTGAAACCTGAGATCAATTCTTTATTGAGCAACAGATGCATGCAGTTTTTGGACATCACCCAAGAAGCAGTTGACCAAGGGATATCCTTTCGAGAGCTTATTGCCGCATTCATGAAATACGAAAGCCAATGCATGAGTACTGTTGTTACCTGGGGGAATATGGACATGTATGTCCTACGGAAACAATGTCTGCAGGCTGGCATACCTTACCCATTTCCCAACAAAGAAATCGATTTATCCATGGAGCACAAACGGTTCTACGGCACGAAAAATCAAACCGGGCTGATGAAGGCGCTGGTGGAATTCGGTCATTCGGCAAAAGGGAAGCATCACCGGGCTCTGGATGATGCGATGACGACGTTTGAGATTTTCAAATTGATGGAAAAAGATAAGAAGTATCTGAAGAGAGCAGAACCGTCTACGATTGGGGAGTTAGTGGATTTCAGCAGGCTGCTTGCCCATATGGCTTGAGAAAACAATTCCTTTTTCTTGCAACGAAGTAATGATCAAAAAACTATTGCCGGGTCCTGTTTGGGGCCCGGTTTTTACTAAGAAGTTTCACAGCGTTGAAATTGTGGAAAAAGAATGGAAGATGAGCTAAAGTGAATTTATAGGAAAATTATCACATTTAATTTTGTACTAAAATAACCCAAAAGTCCTGCTAGGGTGGTTCCATGAGACAACTAATCATTCAGGAAGAACAAAGGCACGTTGACCAAACGATTCAGGAAATAGAAGAAGTCATTGAACAGCTTGCAAATAGCAAGCGAATGCCAATGGATCTGGGACAGGAATACGTCGAATCTCGAAACAAAGGAAGAATCTCCGAATACAAAGAGGCCCTATCCGAGCCCTACATCGGAAAACTGGAGCTGATCGAAGGAGAGCAGGTCGTTACCTATCGGATTGGAAAGATCCCCGTAGCAAAAGACGAGGTTTCGGACATCATTTATGATTGGCGGACCCCCTACGGGAACGCATACTACGGCTTCTCCGGCGGCGAAGGTAACATCGCCATCGCTACGCCTGGCGGAAAACAGGAACTGGCCATCAATCGCAAGCGCTCCGTCCATATCCGAAATCAACAGGTGATCGATGTGCGGGATACTCTGAGCAACCAGTACCGTAAGCCTGCGCTGCAGCCTGGCGAGACCGCTGACGAGATCGCACCCGACCTGACCGATGACCGATTGGCACAGATCTGGTTTGAAAAGAATACAGACCACCAAATTAAAGAAATCATTGCGACGATCCAGAAAGAGCAGAACGAGATCATCCGGATGGGAATCGCAAGGCCAGTGTTGGTGCAAGGGGTAGCAGGAAGCGGCAAGACCAGCATCGCTCTACACCGCATTTCCTACCTTCTGTATGCCTATGACAAGCAGCTGTCGGCAGATAAAATCATGGTGCTTGCCCCCAATCAAATGTTTCTTTCCTACATGAAACAGGTTGTTAAGGACCTGGATATCGCAGGCATTCAGCAAAGCACGGTCATCGATTTCGCCAGATCCCTCCTGAAGTTCGCAAAAGAGGTCAAGACGCCGCAGCAATGGCTGACCGAATTTATTGACAATCCGGGGCGAATGGAAGAAATAGCCCCGATCCTGGCTGAAAAAACATCGCCTTCCTTCAAGGAACGTGTGGAGTCTTACCTTGCCGTACGGGAAGAGGAGTTCTTGCCAGCCGACGTTCCGCAGCTTGTATACATCGTGCCCCCCGAGACGGAAACGGCTGAAAAATGGAAAGAAATCTATGAGGGCTACCAGCATTTGCCTTTGAACAAGCGCCGTACAGAGACCATCAAATCGATCCGGAACTGGGCAGAAATGGAACTGAAAAAACAGGAAAAGCATCTGGAAAACCGCTATCTGGCGACGGTAAAGGAATGGACGTCCGGTTTGCCAGAGGAACTCGTGGAACGAAAAGAGTGGGAAGGTAAGCTCCGGGAAGTGGCAGGGATTAGAGTGCGGCTGATGAAGGAAAACTGGCAGCAGGGCATGACGGCGTACTTCGATTCCTGGAAGCCGCTGAACACACTTGAATGCTACATAGACGTCTGCCAGGAGCAGGGATGGCACAGCGATGACCTCAAGCAGAAGAAGATAGGCTACGAGGATCTTGGTGCCTTGTTGCATATGGAAAGAAAAATCGAAGGGACAGACGTCTTGCTAGATTACCTCGTGATAGACGAAATGCAAGATTTAAACCCGTTTTTGACAGACTCGCTCAAGCCGCTAGCCAAATCGCTGACGATGCTGGGGGATATCTCACAATGCATTTATCCTTGGACAGGGTTTCGGGACTGGTCTGATCTGGGGAGCATCTTCGGTACAGAGCTTCACTATATGGAGACTGTTGTCAGCTATCGTTCGACCTTCGAAATCATGGAGCTGGCCAACCATATCCTGCAAGCTTCGGCAGGATCTTTGCCCGTTATTCAGCCAATCAACAGGCATGGCGATCGCCCACAATTGATTGAGGTAAGCGATGGAGCCGATCTTGTCCAAAAACTAAGACACTCCATCCGTTTGATGGTCGAGAAGGGCCATCCCAAAATTGCCGTCATTTGCAAAGAGGGGGCCTTATCGAGAGCGCTGTATCATAAAATGCTGGAGCTGGGTGTAGAATCGATCCAGCTGGTGGAGGACAGCCAGGCGCAGCTGCGGGAGAGGGTCGTATTCATTCCCGTGTCCTTGGTGAAAGGACTGGAGTTTGATGCCGTGATCATCCCGAATGCCAATAATCGGTCATTCGCAGACGAGCTGGATGCCAGGCTGCTGTTTGTCAGCGTGACGAGAGCACAGCAAGAAGTGCATCTGCTATATTTCGGTACGCCCAGCCCCTTTCTTACGGAATATCCGTTTCAACCAGAACAAGTATTGAGGACGGTGTAACAAATGGAACAGCAAAAGACGATAATAGACGGAAAAACGTTGGGGAAAGACATGCAAAAAGAACTGAAGCAAATGTTTAAACCGCTGTTTTCCCTAGCGGAATCCAAAGCAACAGATGCGGATTTTCTAGTAACTGCCGCCAAGCAGTTAAAGCTTCTGCCTGATGAAGGAATGATGGGACAGTTCAAGGCCAAGTACATCCCCCTCGTTCAACAAGTGCTCGACGAACAGGTGAAGGAGTACAAAAAGCATGAGACGGCATATTTGCGCTCCGCCAAAGAGAAGGGGACGATTATCCGCGAAGTGAGTAATGGATGGAGAGTCGGTCCATTGCTTTTGGAAACCAAGCCGAGCGAAGGAAAGATTCGCTTTTGCTATAACCGGGAGCCGTTGACCCCGTTTGTCACGGTTGCTGCTTCTAAAGAGATCGAAGAGTTGGAAAGCCAGGCCCTTCTTATGCTGGAGAATGCTTCGATCGATCAGGAAAGGCTGACTTTCTGGATGTGGATCGCTTACAAAAAAGCAGTAGTCGGCATTTATGAGCAAATGGAGGGGCAATCCGTATTGATCCGGGAATTCGCGGAAGAATTCCTAGTTCTGTGCGCGAAGGACAAGGAGTTCATCAAGTCGGTCGGATTTGGCGTCAATGACAAATTGCCTATGTGGCTGTTCCTGTACAACCTGGACCGTTACCGGCTAATGGGAGGTATGGTTCCAGCGCAGCAGCGTATCGGGCTGCAAACCGGAAGCCAGCAGGAAGTAAGCAAAGGCTTGGGAGTAACGGTAAACGGATTACATTCAGAAGAAGAGTATAAAACGATGTGCTACGCCATTCCCTATAAATAAAGAGCGAAGGAGATGACGGACGTGACAACAGGATATCGGGATGATGTCATCGATGCTTTAGAGACCTTGGCTCAATATGGAATACCGAATCCAGGGAGCGCTCATCTTTTCGATGTGGGAACAAGACCCTATCTCGATTATTTCGAACAGGAAGTAATGGATGGTTTTGTTTCTCATGGAGGAGCCACCTGCAAATTTTTTGAAGGGGCATACGGTTCGGGGAAAACTCATTTGCTTCAATTGCTCCGACAACGGGCTTTGGAAAAAGGAATGATTGTTGCGAGTGCCGATTTGTCACAGGCTCTGCGGCTCGAGGATTGGAAACAGATTACGGCATACATTTTGGAAAACATGGAGGCGCGGGTCAACAATCAAATGGTGAGATCCCTGCCTGCGATCATTTCTGCTCTTCAGGCGGGCCGCACCATTCATGCAGATAACCTCAAGAAAGTGCACCTTGTCCACCCTGGCTTTCACAATGCGTTATGGTGGGCAGCCCAAAAGGAGCATCTGAATGCTGCCGCCTGGAACACGCTGCGTGATTTTCTCACAGGGAACCGGGTAAGCGTGGCAGACATGAGGAGGCACAACCTGCTGGGAGTAAAGGGACCGCTGAATGGCAGAAATGCAGAGCTGGTGCTCAAGACAGTTCTCGGAGGCTTGTATCATTTGGGAGTCCCGGGAGTCCTGCTCTTGTTTGACGAGAATGAAAGGACCTTGCAATCCACAAGGTCAATTCCGCCGCGAAGTCAGCGTATTGCAGCCAATCTGATGCGCCGGTTGATCGATGGATGTACGACAGGGCTTTTAGTGGGAACGGTTTCCGTATTTGCTGTCCTCCCAGGTTTTCTGGAAATGTGTTCGCGAAACTACCCGGCATTGGGGCAGCGCCTTCAGATGGTCAGCGGCGGTCTCCCCAAGCAAGCTTGGCGCGTTCCCACTCTGCCGTTGGAAAAGGTGAACATCATGCAGCACCCGGAAGATTTCTTGAAGGCGAGCACGGAGATGTTTATTGGCCATGTAGAAAGACTGCAGGGAAACATAGACGGCTTGCGGGAACAGATGACCGGCATCGGGCAACGGGTCCTGGAGAATAATGTTGGGTCCGGATACAAGCGCGAGTTGATGAAATCGTTGTCACATGCCTGTTTGAGCCGCTTGTAGGCAGAGGGGAGAACTACCATGAAGGACAAAATACTGACGATGTTGGAAAGCATGGCTTCGCATGGCACTGCACCGGAAGAAGGATGCAGCTTGTTTGGCGTGGGCTATGACGATGCTTTTTCTCGCCTGCAAAAGGTCTACCTGAAAAGAAGGTTCGATCGGGGAGCGTCCGCAGAAAAATTTGTGGTCGGGCCTTTTGGTTCCGGGAAGTCTCACTTTCTCCACCACCTGATGGAAATAGCCCGTGGAGAAAATTGCGTCACTGCCAAAGTGCTATTGAATAAAGATGTCGACTTTACACAGAATCTGGTGGTATTCAAGGAAGTCGCCAAAGAAATCCGCCTGCCGCACTCAAACCAGCATGGCATAGGCAGCATGATCCAGGGGATAGTCGAGAATATCAAGAGCCAATCCGACAACCCGTACACAGGAGACTTGTTGTTGAAAGGTTGGATCAGCGGGCTTGAGCAAGTCGACTTTCGCCTGACTGCCTATGGAAAAATGCTGCGCGAAGCCTGCAGTGCCTATCTGGACGACAACAGGGACCGCTTTGACAGGTTGTGTCAATGGTTGGGCGGAGAAATGGATAACCGGGAGCTTTGTAAGGAATTACAGTTGTCACCGGTGACAGCAGCCGAGAAAAATCTTCAGGCGAAACGGGCGATGTTTTCTCTGTTTCAATTCGTCAAGCATGCCGGTTACCAAGGAACGGTCGTCTGCTTTGATGAGGCGGAGCAAGGCTTTGCCGTCGATAAGAAAAAGATGGAACGCATTCACTCCATGCTGATGGCGAATATCAACTCGATCGTGGAGCTGAATCAAGGCTCCGTGTTGTTGGTGTACGCCTTGACTCCCGATGTCGTCTCCAAAATGGACGCATTCGCTGCGCTTCAGCAGAGGATTGCAGACCCGGCTCCGAATGAGGGATTTTTTGATGGAAACACTTTCGCGCCTTTGATTGATTTGACCAAACGTTCCGACATGCTCGAGGATTTGCGGGAGATCGGGGAAAAACTGGTCCAACTGATGTATGAACATTTTGAAGAAGAAATGCCGGTAAAGCGGCAAACTGCTCTGGAACGCGTCCGCGACAGGGCATTGCGGATCGTGGAACAAGACTTGTCCAGCAGCACCAGGCGTACCATGGTGAAAGAAGTGTGCACCATGCTCTTGCGCATGTACGACGACGCGGATGAAGTAGCAGCGGCTCAAGACTCCGAGGAAGATGAGGTGTGAAGATGATGTGGACGCCTCAGGTTGGCATGAAAGTGGAAGTAAACGGGATGGGACCTGGGACGATTGTCAAACTCACTCCGACGGGCGCCCTAGTCCAGATTGAGAGATTTCGGCTGCAGGTTGACTTGAAACTCGATGCGATGCGGCCAGCGGAAATCTCCGGGAACAACCAGTCAAGCTCACCGAAGCAGGAGAATAAAGACGCGACGCTCGATTTGATTGATGAAATCATTGGAGCAAAAGGAAACCACAGGGGGGCAGCCGCAGCTTCAGCAACGTTTGCAACATCTGACAAAGCGGTTCAAACACAATCTCCACCCAAGCCACAACCCAAACAGCAAGTACAGCGACCCGTGGCACAGACTCAACCACCACAAGGCACGCGTATCGTCTCATTGCCGATGGATCCGGTCCGGTTGCAAGCGCGCAAAACATTGGAGTCTCTGCGATTTGGACTGGTGCCGAATGGTCATATCGAACAGTTGACGATGGGCTTCTCCGCGATAAAAGATTGGGCATTCGCCAGCTTTCCAGAAAAAGGGTTCCAAAGGATGCACAAGGTGGTGGGCCCGTATGGAACGGGGAAAAGCCATACGATGGCTGTGCTGCGCTATCTGGCGGAACAAGCGGGTTATTTGGTCGCCAAAGTGGAGGTGGACGGCAATGCCATCAGCCTTTCCGAGCCTGCACGCTTGATAAACGCCCTGTGGAACAGTGTAAGAGGACACGGTTTTGAAACGGAATCGCCACTGCTGTCCCTTTACGAGAGGGCCATTCAATACGGATACACGCCGCATTCCGTGGCGAATCTGCATTTGACCAAACTCACGGATAATATGGCCACGATTCAGCTGCTTGCCAGAATGGGATACACGGAAACGTATCAGGACATGATCGAGGGCGTACTAAATGGCAGCGAAGAGTATACGGCTACGGAAGTCAACAGCAGGCTGAGCAAAGAGCCCAACTTGTTCCTGCCGCAGCTGAAATTACGCTCTCCCATTTCCCGAGCCGTTGCCGAGCGTTCCCACGATTTCTTGGAAGCATTGGTCAGTTGCGCAGTCCTCTCCAGAATGGCGGGGTTCAAGGGTCTAGTCATTACAATAGATGAGTTCGAAGTGGAAGTGAACCTGACCAAGAGCAAGCAAGCACAGCTCATGGAAGTAATCGATGTAGTAGGTTCTTACATGCGAGGGGAAAACCGCTCCCTGCCGGCATCCCCACTAGCTGTCTACCTTGGCACGCTGGGGCAGATCACAAATCCCGCGGATGCAAGGCTGGATCAGATATGCAAGCAGTCGAGCGGCATGATCTACACCCTTGGAACCTGGCAAAAAGAGCAGCGCCTCGAGCTCGCACAAAAGATTTATGCGCTCTACCAGCAATCGTACATGCTCGGCAAGCCTTATTCAGGAAAGATTGCAGAGGAAGTACACTCTCTCATGGAAAACCGCGGGTATGACGACAGCGGGATGCTGCGTCAATTCATCAAGTGGTACGTGACGTTTCTGGATATGCTGTACGGTCCTCCGGAGGTGCCGAAGCATGGAGCCAAATCAGAGGCAAATTGATTATGATCTTGCCCGGCAATTGACAGGGACATGGCCAGCCTTCTTCGAACATTTCGGCAGACTGACTCAGGTGCAGCGCGAGGCCATCCCGTCTATTCTCGATGGGAATGACGTCTTGATTTGTTCCGCTACAGCGAGCGGGAAAACGGAAGCCGCATGTGCTCCTGTACTCGAAAGGCAACTTCATCGGCCGGGAATATGGACGGTGCTGTATGTTTCGCCAACAAGAGCGCTCGTCAATGATCTGTTCGCCCGTCTGGAGGTTCCCGCTGCGCGTCTGCAATTGCGTTTGCAACGGAGAACGGGGGAATATCGCAGCACTTCGGAAGCGATACCTCACATTTTGATAACGACGCCAGAGTCTTTAGACAGCATGCTGGCTAGGGGGAAGCGGAAAAAAACTGACGACCACCTCCTGGCTTATGTGAGGACCGTCATTTTGGACGAGATCCACCTGCTCCATGGAACAGCGCGAGGAGAGCAGACAAAGTGGCTGCTGGAAAGACTGCACAGATTGCGCAGACAGGCCAAAAAGCAGGGATGGACTGCGGATGACCGAATGCAGATCATCGGGTTAAGTGCGACCGTGTCTGACCCGGGTGAACTGCTTGACGCATACATGCCGAATGGAAAGGTATTGAAGATCCCGGGAAAAAGGGAGATTGAAAGAATAGAGTTTGGTGAAGATGCGGGGGCATCTATTTATGAGCGGCTGCCCGCATATATCATGTCGCTCGGCCGGCCGGAGAAAATCATCGTTTTCTGCAACGCGAGAAAGCGGGTAGACGAACTGGCCTACGCTTTCGATGCACCCTTGAGAGACAAAGGCTACCGCGTCTTTGCCCATCACGGGAGTTTGAGCAAAACCTGGCGGGAACAGGTGGAGTCACGGGCAAAGAAAGAGGACCGCATGGTGTTGTTCGCTACATCCACGCTAGAAATCGGGATCGACATCGGGGATCTGGACGTCGTCTTTTTAGATGGTCCACCACCAGACGTTTCAGCGTTTCTGCAGCGGGTCGGCCGGAGCAATCGCCGTTCGCAGCAGACCCGAGTCGTGCTGTGCGCGGACAGCGAGCGGGACATGCTCATCCAGGAAGCGATGCTGCAAGCTGCGAGGGATGGCTATCTGGGAGAAGATGCGGGCGGCAGTCATTTTGCTGTTTGGCGTCAGCAGATAGCTTCTTACATTTATCAAAGCCCGAAAAATGTCCGTTCACGCAAGATGTTTTACCAGCTTTTTCAACAGGTAGCGGAGCCTCGGGAAATCGATCAGCTGTTGCAAGTGCTCATTGCACAGGAAGAGCTGGTCGAAACTCCGAACGGGATTGGGCTCGGACCATACTGGCTGGAGCGGGCTTCATCTGGTGAGATTCATTCCAATATAGAGACAGCCGCGGGGCAGACTGTCGTGAATGAGAGGACAGGAGAGAAAATCGCAAAAGGGGTTCGACTGCTTAGCGGCAATGAAGTATTTACGGGAGGGCAAACGTTTCGCGTGACTAGCCAAACAGACTATACGCTGGAGGTGGCGGCCGTCAAGAAATCGGGAAGCCTCCCCAGCCAATGGCAGTACGTCAGCGGTCCCGCCATCCGAAATACGATGCATCCCATGCTCGTCCGAAGATACCTGGGGATTCCCGAGCGCATCTGGCCGGTCGTTGAAGTGGGGGATGAGCTGTACATTTTCCATCTCGGCGGAATCCAGATGGCTTTGGTCATGGAGCTAGCTGAGAAAAGTCAAGGTGTCGATAAGCGAGCTTTTTATCCTACCCCCTATTATGTGCGAATCCCGGCAGCTAGTGGGCAGCGCAAGCCGAAGTGGTTGGCTTTTGCCAGTTTTGATCGGATTCTATTGATTGCTGCAGAACAGCTGGATCTGATCGAATCCCGGCTGGGACGTCCTTATGCGAATAAGGTATTGCCGGAGGAGATGCGGATTAAGGAAGTAATGGGATGGCTTCAGGTAGACAGAAGTCTGGAGTGGATCACCAAATCCGTATGGGAGACAAGTGGTGACTCTCTATCCACCTCCTTGTCTCATTTCCTTTCATGATACTTGGAGTACAATCGATTACAGAGTTTGTTAATCCGACATGTATATTGGAAAGGACAACAATAAAGTGATGTGCACGTAGTGAGGGATTAGACATTATAGCTATGAGTCAACAAGGAAGATATCAAGATCGAACTATAAATGCGACTTCGATGAAACTGCAAAAAAACATATTAATTAAGCAGTGAGGGGAGTCGCTATTGATCGGTCGCGAGAAAAAATCCAGCAAATACAAGGGTAAAACTATACAATACCACGACGAAGCATTAAAAAAAATGGTATAAATAAAAAGTGGAAGAAAGCATAGTCCCTCCACGGAATGAAGGAGCTTATAATGAAAACAATCAAATCTGCGTGCCAATTACAACCCAAAGCCCTTGAAATAAATGTTGGTGATCAAATCGAGCAACTGGATCAGATCATTCAAGATACCAACGGACAAGATTATTTTAAGAAAACGTTTATAACAGATGGAATGAAGACTCTTCTTTCCAAAGGTATGGCACGTCTTGCCGGAAAGTCAAACGATACTGTGTTCCATCTTAAACAGGCCATGGGTGGAGGTAAAACACACTTGATGGTTGGATTTGGACTTCTTGCAAAAGATTCTGCTCTTCGAGAGACCCAAATAGGCTCCATGCCATATCAGTCAGATTTTGGTTCTGCTAAGATAGCCGCCTTTAATGGACGTAACAATCCTCATACATATTTTTGGGGAGAAATTGCTCGTCAGTTAGGGAAGGAGAGTCTTTTCAGGGAATATTGGGAATCCGGTGCAAAAGCTCCAGATGAACAGTCTTGGATAAATCTGCTCGATGGAGAAGAGCCCATTCTTATTCTCTTGGATGAGATGCCTCCATATTTCCATTATTACAGCACTCAGGTTTTAGGGCATGGAACAATTGCCGACGTTGTTACCAGAGCATTTTCCAATATGCTGACGGCAGCACAAAAAAAGAAAAATGTCTGTATTGTCGTATCCGACCTGGAGGCTGCCTACGATACTGGCGGAAAGCTAATTCAACGCGCTCTAGATGATGCTACACAGGAGCTGGGGCGTGCAGAAGTATCTATTACTCCAGTTAACTTGGAGTCCAATGAAATCTATGAAATTCTTCGCAAACGTCTTTTTCTTTCGTTGCCGGATAAAAGTGAGATAGCAGAAGTTGCCTCAGTCTATGCATCAAGGCTGGCAGAAGCAGCAAAAGCAAAAACGGTTGAAAGAAGCGCTGAGGCATTGGCCAATGAGATTGAATCAACCTATCCCTTCCATCCAAGCTTCAAGAGTATTGTTGCCCTGTTTAAGGAAAATGAAAAATTCAAACAAACAC
The DNA here is from genome assembly GCF_003710965.1 of Brevibacillus nitrificans. Classification (NCBI taxonomy): domain Bacteria; kingdom Bacillati; phylum Bacillota; class Bacilli; order Caryophanales; family Paenibacillaceae; genus Brevibacillus; species Brevibacillus nitrificans. The sequence goes on from NZ_RHHU01000012.1 coordinate 102,338, forward strand.
GCGGCTTGATGGAATTGGTTTCGCGTCTTCTGAAATCCGTCTGGGAAAGCAGCGAAGACGTATATCTGATTGGCGCCCAGCATTTTGATCTTTCCATCCACGATGTTCGTGAGAAGCTTGCTGATATCTCAGAAATGCGTGATGTGATTGCAAGAGACCTCTGGGATTCCACTGACAGCGCTCATGCTCAGATCATCGACATCAATAGCCGGAATCATTACGCAAAACAGGTTGGAACTTTGTTGCTAACTGCAAGCCTTTCTACTGCAGTCAATTCTGTAAAGGGGCTCACTCAAAGCGAAATGCTTGAATGCTTAATCGACCCAAATCACCAAGGAAGTGGGTTCTTAACAGCCTTTAGTGAGCTTCAAAAATCAGCATGGTACTTACATCAGACTCAAGAAGGCCGTAACTATTTCAGTCATCAGGAGAATTTAACAAAAAAGCTGCAAGGCTATGCGGATAAAGCTCCGCAAAACAAGGTGGATGAATTGATCCGCCATCGCCTTGAAGAGATGTATAAACCGGTAACCAAAGAAGCATATGAAAAAGTGTTACCTTTGCCTGAAATGGACGAAGCAGAGGCTGTTCTTAAAACAGGACGGGCACTTTTGATTATTAGTCCTGATGGAAAGACCCCTCCAGGTGTTGTTGCAAACTTTTTTAAGGATTTGGTTAACAAAAATAATGTGCTGGTTTTAACTGGGGATAAGTCGTCTATTGCCAGTATTGATAAAGCTGCCCGCCATGTCTATGCAGTAACAAAAGCGGATAAGGAAATTCCCGATTCACATCCGCAGCGAAAAGAGCTTGATGAGAAGAAGGCTCAATATGAACAGGATTTCCAAACCACGGTTCTTTCCGTGTTCGACAAACTTCTTTTTCCGGGGAACAATAGGGGGGAAGATGTGCTACGTCCTAAAGCACTCGATAGTACGTATCCATCCAATGAACCCTACAATGGTGAACGGCAGGTTGTAAAAACGCTGACGTCTGACCCCATTAAATTATATACCCAGATCAGCGAAAACTTTGATGCCCTTCGTGCTAGAGCCGAGTCTTTGCTTTTCGGTTCACAGGATGAGGCGCGCAAGACTGACTTGCTCGACAGAATGAAGCAGAAGACGCAAATGCCGTGGCTTCCAAGTCGTGGTTTCGACCAATTAGCCATTGAAGCTTGCCAGCGCGGTGTGTGGGAGGACTTAGGGAATGGCTTTATTACGAAAAAGCCGAAACCCAAAACAACAGAGGTCATTATTAGTGAAGATTCTTCACCGGATGACTCGGGCACGGTGCGGTTGAAGATCGATGTGGTGAATGCAGGCAATAGTCCTCGAATCTATTTTGCAGAGGAAAGCGAAGTTTCAGAAAGTAGCCCAGTACTGAATGATAATACACTGGCAACCAAAGCATTGCGGGTTCAGTTTCTTGCCGTCGACCCCACTGGGAGGAACCTAACTGGTGCTCCTACAACATGGAAGAACCGCCTGACATTGCGAAATAAATTTAATGAAGTTTCTCGAACAGTTGAACTGTTTGTTGCGCCGAAAGGTATTATTAAGTACACCTTGGACGGTTCAGAACCCCGAAACGGACTTGATTATACAGGTCCTATTCAAATAGGTGATGCAGAAACGACAATTTATGTATTTGCTGAGTGTGACGGCCTTGAGGTGAAGCGAAACTTTACCTTTTACAAATCCGGCTCCAAGGAAGTTCCTATAATTAAAGAAGCCCCTGCAGTTTTGTATAGCGCTTCACCAAAACGCCTGGATAGTTCCTCGAAAACGTATGAGGGACTGAAGATGGCAAAAGAAAAAAACATCGAATTTGAACAGGTGACGCTAATGGTGGGTTCTGCACCTAAAGTGATCCACTTATCCCTTGGTGAAATGAGGATCAGTGCAGGGTTTATTGAAAAGGAGCTTGCACATCTTCAAACCCTCCTTAGCCCAGATGCACCTGTAATTATGACATTTAAAAAAGCCTATACGCCAACCGGTTACGATTTAGAGCAATTTACCAAGCAGCTAGGTATTGAAATAGGCAACGGAGAGGTAGACCAAAAATGAGTGGCACTATAGATTTTGGAGCGCCAACAGAATTTGGGATGCACCATTTCTATGTGGATATTCCCGCGGCTCCACGTGATGCTATCTGTATTTATGAGGATTTTGGCTTCGATGGCGATGAGACACGCCGAGAAACAGTTGAATGTAGACTGGTTTTGGCTCGTGAGCTTTGGAACAAAATTCGGGATGATGCCAGAAGAGACTTTAATGCCCGCTTAAAAAGCAAAAAGCAGAGTACCGGTAGTTGGACAATCGGGAAAGTCAAGCTGGACCGCTTTCTAGGTAGGGAGTTATGCGTCCTTGGCTGGGCAGCGGAGCATGCCTCACCTGATGAGTGCCTTGTTATATGCCAAAAGTGGTTGGCATTACGTCCCGAGGAGCGCTGGTGGCTTTACAGCAAAACTTCTTCTGAAGCAGGACATGCCAATCAATCTTGGCGTGGCTGGCGCAAAGCACTTTACTGCGCCTTGTCTGATGGTTCCAATATTAAGTTAGAGACCAAAAAGAAACCAAAGATCAGACAGAAACCAGAACAGAAGGAGGATCTGACTCTTTTTGATTTTACAGAAAAGGGAGATATCTAATGGCACTTGCACCATTTGAATGGAGAGACAAACCGGCACTGATTGAACATTTGTTTCCGGTTCAAAAAATATCTGCTGAGAGCTATAAGGAGCAGATGGCAAACCAAGGGAAGACTCTAACTGCGCTCGGTAGTTATTGGAAGGGGCGAAAGCCACTAATATTGAACAAAGCCTGCATCTTGGGTTCGCTACTTCCTGCCACAGATGATCCCCTCAAAGATTTGGAGATTTTTGAGTTGTTGATGGGATTGGATTCAGTAACGATGCAAAAGCGGATTGAGGCAACTCTACCAGCTTCAAGACGGCATACTGTTGGGGAATATCTTCTGTTACCTTTCAATGATCAAGTCCGAATCGCAAAACGGTCGGAAGAGTTAGGTGATTCCCTCTTTAATCATGTTTGGTCTAAGGTTAACCAGCACCTTGGCACTTCAGCCAGTTCCTATCTTGACCTTGTAGAGCAAATCGGTATAGCCCGCTTTGGCCGTAGACCAAGACTTGCTGATACCTTTTCTGGATCAGGCCAAATTCCGTTTGAAGCAGCAAGGTTAGGTTGCGATGTTTATGCATCAGATATTAATCCAGTTGCTTGTATGCTTACCTGGGGGGGCCTCAATATTGTTGGAGGATACCCAGAAAGTCGTAACTTTATTGCCCAAGAGCAAAAGGTTTTAGCCCAAAAAATTCAGCAAGTGGTAGATCAACTTGGTATAGAAGCAAATGAAAATGGATGGAAACCAAGGGTTTTTCTCTATTGCATGGAAGTTCGGTGCCCTCAAACGGGCTGGATGGTTCCACTTTTACCTACGCGTATTTTAAGCAAGGATCAGAACGCAATTGTAGAATTGATTCCCATTAAAGATGAGAAGCGTTATGAAATACAAGTAAAGATAGGTGTTACTGGAGATGAACTTATTGAAGCGGCAAAAGGTACCGTTCGTTCTGATGGGCGTGGACAAGACCCATATTTGCTTCATACAGTAAGTGGCGAAGAATTTAGATCTAAGATTTCAACCTTGCGGGGAGATTTCCGTAAGGAGGACGGGTCTACAGGGAATAAATTACGTGGTTGGGATAATAGTGATTTTAAACCAAGACCCAACGATGTCTTTCAAGAAAGGCTCTATGCTATCCAATGGGTACAAAGTAAGGAAAACCCTAGCGCAGGGAAGACCAAGGAAAGGTTTGAGTTTCGTTCTGTCACAAAAGAAGACTTAATGAGAGAGCAAATTATTGAGGATTACCTTGAAGAGAATTTTTCAGAATGGCAAACGAATGGTTGGATACCGGATATGCGGATTGAAATGGGATATAACACTAGGCAGCCAATTTGGGAGCGAGGTTGGACGTATTGGCATCATTTATTTAATCCAAGACAGTTGCTGTTACTCGGTTTGGTGAATAGGTTTAGTTCAGCAAGATTAAAACCAGCTTTTTTCCAACTTGTCCAAAATAATAGTAAATTAAGCAGGTGGGATAATTCTGGTGGAGGGCGTGCAGGTGTTAAGGGGGTTTTCGATAATCAAGCCTTGAACACACTTTACAACTATGGCAGCCGGGCGTTAAGCAATTGTTTACCAATGATATTTGCGGATTACAAATCATTTCCACTTAGTGAAAATATCAATTTGCTTGTGGAAGCCAACCCTGTAGATCAATTAACGAAAGAAAATGATATTTATATAACAGATCCACCTTATGGAGATGCGGTAAAGTATGAAGAAATTCTAGAATTTTTTATAGCTTGGCTTCGAAAGAATCCTCCAGAAGAATTTAAAAACTGGGTATGGGACAGCCGTCGTTCCCTTGCAATCAAGGGTGAGGATGAGGGCTTCCGGCAAGGAATGGTTGCTGCATACCGTAAGATGACCCAAATGATGCCAGACAACGGCATTCAAATTTTAATGTTTACCCATCAAAGTGGGACAATATGGGCGGACATGGCGAACATTATTTGGGCTAGTGGCTTGCAGGTGACTGCTGCATGGTATGTGGTTACGGAAACAGATTCTGCCTTGCGTCAGGGAGCCAATGTTAAAGGTACTGTTATTCTTGTTCTCCGTAAACGCAATCAGGAACTGGAGACCTTTCGAGATGATCTGGGGTGGGAGATTGAGGAAGCAGTAAGAGAGCAGGTTGAATCGTTGATAGGATTGGATAGCAAGGTGCGTGCCAAGGGTTCCGAAGGGCTATATAACGACGCTGACTTACAAATGGCAGGATATGCAGCAGCTCTAAAAGTCCTCACAGCTTACTCCCGCATTGACGGCAAGGACATGGTCACCGAGGCCGAAGCACCTCGCCAAAGAGGCAAAAAGACCTTTGTGGATGAGTTGATCGATTTTGCTGTCCAGACTGCTGTCCAGTTCCTTGTCCCAGTGGGTTTTGAAAAAGGGGAGTGGCAGAAACTGCAGCCTGTGGAGCGTTTCTATCTTAAGATGGCGGAGATGGAACATCAAGGTGCCAATACATTGGATAATTACCAGAACTTCGCCAAAGCCTTCAAAGTCCATCACTTTGACCAGTTGATGAGCGATAGCTCCAAAGCAAATTCGGCACGTTTGAAGCTGTCGACGGAGTTCAAAAGCGCAATGATGTCCGGGGATGCTGAAATTGCGAGGACACCGCTTCGCGCCTTACTTTACGCTCTCTTTGAACTCTCCAAAGAGGTAGAAGTAGAAGATGTGCTGTTGCATCTGATGGAAAACTGTCCTAATTATCTGCCCAACAAGACTTTGCTTTCCAATATGGCAGACTATCTGGCGGAAAAACGTGAAGGTCTGAAAGACACTAAAACCTACAAACCCGATATTGAGGCGAGCTGCGCACGCATACTCGCGGAGGCGATAAGAAACCAGAGGTTATAAAATATGACGCTAAAGCGTTTTTCATCTCGAACGGAAAGATTAGATACAGAGTTTTTGGCTGAAACTCTTAAAGGTGCAACAAAGTACTTCCGAATTGCAGGCTATTTTAGGAGTTCTATTTTCGAGCTGGTAGGCGAAGAAATCTCAAAAATTCCTGAAGTGAAGATTATTTGTAATTCTGAACTGGACTTGACTGATTTTCAGATGGCAACAAGGCGGAACACAGCCCTTAAAGAGCATTGGAACGAAGTAGATGTTGAAGCGGAAGCACTTCTGAAAAAAGAACGCTATCAGATCCTCGATAAGCTATTGCAGTCTGGTAATGTGGAAATAAGGGTTGTGCCGCGGGAGCGCCTATTTCTTCACGGAAAAGCCGGATCTATACACTATCCGAATGGTAGTCGCAAATCGTTCATTGGTTCTGTTAACGAGTCAAAAAGTGCATTTGCCCATAATTATGAGCTGGTATGGCAGGATGACGAAGAGGAAAGTGCTGATTGGGTGGAGAAAGAATTCTGGGCTTTGTGGAATGACGGTGTTCCTCTGCCGGAAGCCATCTTGGCAGAAATCAATCGTGTAGCTAACCGTCGGGAGGTCACAGTAGAAGTATTGAAGCCGTCTGAGGTCCCTGCTGCTGCAATGGCTGAAGCTCCGATATATCGAGGAGGAGAACAATTGCAGCCATGGCAGCGCTCTTTTGTGACTTTGTTTTTAGAGCACCGGGAAACATATGGTAAAGCCCGCTTACTACTAGCCGATGAGGTCGGGGTTGGTAAAACACTCTCCATGGCAACTAGTGCTTTGGTGAGTGCTCTTCTTGATGATGGTCCGGTTCTCATTCTTGCTCCGTCAACGTTAACGATTCAGTGGCAAATTGAGATGATGGATAAGCTAGGGGTGCCCGCGGCAGTCTGGTCTTCTCAAAAAAAAGTTTGGCTTGGTGTTGAAGGGCAGATTTTATCACCGCGCGGAGATTCATCGTCTATAAAAAAATGTCCTTATAGGATCGCTATCATATCGACTGGATTGATCATGCACCAGCGGGAGGGGTCAGAGTTCGTCAAAGAAGCTGGAATGCTTCTTAAGAATCGATTCGGGACAGTCGTTTTGGATGAAGCACACAAAGCACGAGCAAGAGGTGGGCTGGGTAATAAAGCGGCAGAACCGAATAATCTTCTTGCTTTCATGCATCAAATCGGGAAGCGTACTAAGCATTTGATACTGGGTACTGCGACACCCATCCAGACGGACGTCCGGGAACTTTGGGATCTTTTAGGGATCCTGAATAGTGGTGCAGAGTTTGTACTTGGTGACCCATTATCACCTTGGCGAGATCATGAACAAGCTATCCCACTGGTGACTGGAAAAAGCCAAGTTACTTCCGAGAGAGAGGTATGGAGGTGGTTAAGCAACCCACTGCCTCCATCTAATGAGCATCATATAGTCCAGCAGATTCGCGATCATTTGGCAATCGACACCCAGGCTTTTTTATGCGCTCACCGGTTTGAAGACCTTGACTACATGATTCAGAACATGTGGCTTTCTGAATGTTTGGACCCTAGATTTTTTAAAGAAAATAACCCTGTATTGCGTCATACCGTTTTAAGAAAGCGAAAACAGCTTGAAGACGATGGACTTTTGGAAAAAGTCGGCGTCAATACACATCCGGTAACTCGAAATCCGGCTCAATATCATTCTCGTTTTGTTGGATTGGGAATTCCAACAAATACACCCTTTCAGGTGGCGTACGAAAAAGCCGAAGAGTTTTGCACGCTTCTTCAATCTAGAACAAAAGCTGGCGGCTTTATGAAGTCTTTGATGCTTCAGCGTATTTGTTCGAGCTTTGCTTCTGGTTTGAAAACCGCACAGAAAATGCTCAAGCATTCTATTACTAATGAGGATGAGGATCGTATTGAAGAAGTAGAACACATCCTTACTGAAATGACTCCTGCAGAGGTTTCCTGTCTCAAAGCTATAGAGACACAGCTATCTCGTGCTGAAGCAGTAGATTCTAAACTCAATACCGTGAAGTGGTTCTTAACTGAATTCAGGACAGACGGGAAGACATGGCTTGAACATGGCTGTATTATTTTCAGCCAGTACTTCGATACGGCTGAATGGATTGCCAAAGAGCTTGCGAAGTCTTTCAAAGGTGAAGTTGTGGCCGTATATGCGGGGGTAGGGAAGAGTGGACTTTTTCGAGGCGAGCAGTTTAACAATGTAGAACGTGAAGTCATTAAGGCCGCTGTTAGAACCCGCGAAATTCGGTTAGTAGTAGCAACCGACGCGGCATGCGAGGGTTTGAACCTTCAAACACTAGGCACCTTGATTAACATCGATCTTCCTTGGAATCCGTCACGTCTGGAACAGCGACTGGGTAGAATTAAACGGTTCGGTCAGGCCCGAAAGTTTGTTGACATGCTCAATCTTGTTTACAGTGAAACACAAGATGAGAAAGTTTACAATGTTTTATCAGAACGTCTGCGCGACACCTATGACATTTTTGGAAGCCTCCCTGATACAATCGATGATGAATGGATTAAGGACGAAGAAGAGCTTAAACGCCGAATGAACGAGTACATGCACGAAAGGAAAAAAGCTGAGGATGCTTTTTCTGTGAAATATCGTGGAACCATAGATCCTGAGGCACATTTATGGGAACGATGTGCTTCTGTTTTATCTCGTCGTGACATTGTAAGTAAACTAAGTGAGCCTTGGTAATAAGAGCCGCATCCGAACGTTCTCAGGTCCGGAAGTGCAGAGTAGTGATTGTATAAAACTGGAAACTAAACAATTTACTTGGCTCCAACGATTAACTTTGAGCGAATATCGAGTATTGTGGGGGACGGGCGCCGACATGTTAAATAATTTCACGCATTAGTTTTTAGTGACATTAACTCGAAAAAAATATCAATAATAATCATTGTTATGAAGAAGAAACTATACAAGGAAGGAGTGGAGGTGAGGATTAATCCACTCCTTTTTGTATCTGAGTCTTAATCATTGTTTTTAAGACTGAATGATCTAAATTCTACAAATCATAGAGATTGATATTTGAAATCCATTTATACACGTTTATGGATTTCTTCCGATGTAAGATTGAAAGAAAGGTAAATCAAGTTTTGACTAAGGCGTTGAGACAAATCCTTATAGTGGTTGCTGCTGTCCATCATTATATTTGATAATATATTTTAACCAATGCAAAGATTATTAGAACTGAATAACATACTAAGAAAATTAATCTATCTATATACGAATTAAAGGGTTATTAAATTACAGTAAAATTTTTAATAGATGTTTAACCACAAGGAGCACCCCATGCAAACCAAAATCAAAAAAGTAAAATTCGAACCGGAATACAAAAACCCAAACTACACGGTCATCCTGGAATGCCCGCAAGGCAACGAACTTTACATCAAGTTCGACTATACTTATGCGATGAAAAAATACATACCACTAAAAGTGGAATATGACGGGGTGGACAAAGGAGCGAAGCTCTCCTGGTACACAAACCATGTAGAAAAAATGACAGTGGATGCTTTTCTGGAAAAAATAGCAGAGAAAATCAATAAGAAATACAATTTTAAGAATACCAATTAAGGAGGGGAACGCTAAAGGAGGTACCTCCCTTTTGTGAAAAAGCGGGAGTCATTTAAATTTCTCCCGCCGCTTCACTGAATTACGAATACCATGCAATTTTTACTTACTGGACTCACTTTGCGCATTGTGTCAGCACAAAGCAATCCAAGGGGAAGTCTAGTTTACTTCATACCTCACAATAACAATCCTCCCCTTGTACCACTCCTCACTACTTCGTCATGCCCATTCTATTTGCTCTATCAAAAGAACGATTGTTCCCTGACAACTTCTGTCACCCCCATCAATAAGATCATGATAAAGCTAGCAAATATTTTTCTCTACAAACAAAATTTCACACTCCCCATCCATCCTTTCTCCTATAATCAAAATGGGGTGATTCCATGTACGAAAAAATGATCAAGCATCTGACCACCTATAAAAACACGAAAATATCCCTCGGCCTGCTCGAAGCATGGGCTGACCCGCAGATGACCTATGTCGATTTTCACCATACCCTACAAGTGTTGCAGGACAACCAAATCCTTATCCCTGTCCGCAATCACGGGACGAACGGCAAAAATCCGCCGTTGCCACTTACCTTTCGCATCCGGAAAGCCATCATCACAGAGCCGATCAAACAAGACATCAAGACCTCACAGCTGCGTTTCCATCCAAGTATCAGGCTGGACTCGTATTTTCGTTCCTCCCAATCCAAATGGACCAAAGATTTGCCCTACATCGAAAATGTTCACGACTACCTCACACACCACGGGATTCCACAAGAGGAAGCAACGGCGCCCGAACGATCTTTTCACATAACCGGAGACGAAAAATGGATCGATGAGAAGGGTGGGCGCAAGCTACTCGAAACAATCGGGGTATGGGAGCGATTGAAAATTGCCACAATGCCAGATCCACTCATGTTTGCAATCAACCCCAGAAAAATACAGGAAAACCAGAATCTACACAGGCATCTGGTCGTCGAAAACAAGACTACGTACTATGCGATCTTGCCCATTCTCCAGTGGCTTCCCTACACGACCCTGATCTATGGAGCAGGCTGGAAGGTGGTGTCCGGGATCGGAAACTTGCCGGGACAGTTGGGAGTAGGTGAAGAAGTTTCGCACCACTTCGAGTACTTTGGAGATCTTGACCATGAGGGATTAGCCATCTGGTATTCCCTGTATCAAAAATGCAAGGCGGTTCCAGCAACTGCATTATATTGCACGTTATTGCAGTGCGAGCCGTCTGTTGGAAAAAGGGAACAAAGGATAAAGAAGGAAGCGATAAAGAGTTTTGCGGCTTTCTTTTCAGCCGAGGAAAAACTGCATATCCCGTCTATCCTAGAAAAAGGAGAGTACCTGCCGCAAGAGGCGATAACTGCGGAGGCGTTGAGGGATAGGCTGCTGGGGATTGCAGGTGGAAGTGGGGAGGAAAAATGACATTGGAACAAGAACGTCTGGCGGGAGTAGTAGAAGGATACAAAGAACGCATCCAACGTTTGGCCTTATTTGATCCTCTGCACAAATTGGATGCCATGCGCGGAAAAGACAGGCAAGAGCGCCCCATAGACATGTTCGGACTAGGGCTGCTTACACTCTTGTTTTTCTTTGAAAACATGCTGATTCGCAACAAAAAAACAGGCGTCCAGGAGCTTGCCATTTTTCTTAAACAGATGAACCAAGGGGAAATCGATATGGACGAATCCGGGTTTGAAAAGCTCGCCCGAACCATTATCGAGGCATTTCGTCCTGCCAGCGGAAAACGCAACCGCCGCAGCTTCTACAACTGGGAGACGCGGCAGATGGACAATGTCGAGTTCTCTCTTCTAAAAGCGGAGCGAGGGGACATCGCCGCAAATAAACAGTATTATTCGCTGGATGAAGACGGACTGGAACTAGTCTTTGCCACGAAGGAGTTTTTCCGGGAGTTCCATTTGTCGATCAATCAGCTGCTATTGCGAAAACAACTAGAGAAGGGCGAGTTCGTGGGAGCCCTCCGCCAGGTTAGCGAAATGCGTATCGACGTCGAAACCTTGCAGGAACGCATGGTACGGATGAAGCATGAAGTGCAGCGAAACATCATCTCGGAGGAGACTTATTTGCGGTATAAGCAAGTAATTGAAGACATCCATATACGGCTTTCCAGGGAGCATGAAGAGTTTACAGAACTGCAAGGGTTTGTCGATGAAACGAAAGAACGTCTATTGTACGAACGAAAGGACGACAAGGAGCGAAGAGCATACGAGTACATTTTGCGCATCGATCGTGAGCTGGGAGAGGTCCATTTTGCCCATACCCAGCTCTTGAAAGACAGCATTGCACTCAAAACGACAGCTCTCCAGTCCGCGCAGGAAACCCTTTACCATGTTGCGATGCAATCCTTTAATTTTGACCAGGAAATTGTGGCGCGTCTCATCTCTTCCCCTCTGCCCATGTCCGCAACGAGAGTCCTGATCGCTCCGTTTCTGTCCTTGGAGAAACAGGCAAGCTGGTCTCCGTTGGCCGTGTTTGAGAAGCAACGTGTAGGAATAGCGGTAGAGGAGGAGGGGCAGGACGATTTTGAGGATGTCACCGGGGAAGAGGGGCAGGGACATGCGATTATCCAGCAATTGAACCTCGGGAAATTAATGGGGTTTGTCCTTTCTTTGATGGATGACGGCACAGAGGTTACGATCGAAAAAGTCGCCAATCATTTACGGAATAATGGAAAGGAACATTGGCTGGATCATCGCTCCTTTTATGATTTCTGGCTCATCTTGCACCAGCGATCTCCTCTCTACAAATCGTCGGGGGAAGAGGATAACCACTTGCTGCGGGAAGTCGTCGCTATGCTAGAGCCAGGACAGTCCATCCATGTCGCCGAACTTCCCGCTCGCTTAGAACTGACAAACCGTTATGAGATTCAAAATATGAAACTAACCAGGGAGGACCAGAGCGATGTATGAAAATGAACAAGTGCTGATCGCGTTTCGCATCTATTCCCAACTGAGCAAGGAGGGGGAGGCCGATACGGAAAGCATGAGGCAGTATATCGGCAACGATGTCGTCAGAGGTTTAGTGGATCAGTTTTCCCGCGAAGTGGATTGCACCGTCATCCCGGCAGGGGACAAGCTGTACCTGGTACCTGTGGCAGTGACCTCCCCCTTTCATGTGAGCAATGCAACCCTGAAAAAAGAATACCTCCCCACCAAAGCCAAAAACATCGATCTGTACATGATGTATGTGACCATCCTCATCTTGTTTGGGGAATTTTACGACAGCTACCACTCTCAGGAGGTGACACGCGATTTTATTACGCTGGAAAGCTGGCTGGAGGGCATCGACTCACGCATGCAGGCATTGAAGGAACACGACCCGGATCGATTAACTGCGCTGGATGCAGAGTACGAATACAACTGGAGCCAACTGGTGGAAAAATGGGATGCAATTGATGATCTGCGAGAATCTTCAAAGCAGCAGGACGGTCGGACAAACAGCCGGTTAGGGTTTTTGTCGCTCGTGCAAAGCTTTTTGCAGGAGCAAGGTCTAATAACGGATCTGGGGAACCAGGAACTGACCCTCACCGAAAAGGCAAAAACGATTGTCCAGCGCTACTATATGGATGCCGAATATAATCGTGGAATACTGGACTTCATTTCAACTCTCGAAAAGAAAAAGGAGGAAGTATGATGCCAGTCATATCCAAAATTCGATTTACGAATGTGATCTATGAAGGCGGGAACAAACGCTATAACGACGAGTTGTTCGTTTTTGACGGACATAACGGGGCGATCCTGCTGGAAAACGGAGGGGGCAAGACGGTTTTTATCCAGACGGCGCTGCAAGCGGTGTTGCCGCACAAGGACTTGGCGGGGCGCAGAATCAAGGAGACGTTGTCTCTTTCAGGTACTCCCGCTCATATCGCAATCGAATGGATTCTCCGCGATTCTCCCCGCCGCTATGCGCTGACGGCTGTCACGCTTTTCATGCACAACAATGAGCTCGATTCCTTTCGCTATGTCTACGAATACGAAGAAGGGAGCCCGTACGCCATTGAGGAGCTTCCTTTTGCAAAGGAGGGAGTACAGGGAAAGAAGCGGCCGGCAGATAAGGGGGAAATGCAGGAATATTATGCGCAGATGAGTGCCCGGCATTTGAATGCGCACACGTTTGACACGATTAAGGGATACCATGCGTATTTGGAAGAGTCTTTTCAGCTGATTCCGACCGAGTGGAACAAAATCGCCACAATCAACGGAGCGGAAGGCGGCGTGGAAATCTATTTTGACGACTGCAAAACCACAGATCAGCTCGTCTCGCAGCTCCTGATTCCGACGGTGGAAGAAGCGATCAACGGGAACAACGGGGACGCCTTCGCAGAAATATTTGATAAGCAGCGAGAGCAATTCAAGCAAAGCAAACAGCTCCGCATGCAGATTCAGGAAAGCAAGCTGCTGGAGACGCAAGTCCAGCAATACACGCAGGTCTATGCGAATTACCACGAAGCCAAGTCAGAACTTGAACGCGAGAAGGAGTGGACACGAGCGCTCTTTCAGCACGTGAGGGACGAACGTGTCCAAACACAGCTCGAAGTGGACAATCTCGGGAAGCAGCTCACTGAAAACGAGCGACAGCTGCATGTCATCCAGCGGAAGAAGAAATCCAGGGACATCTCCGCACAGGAGGCGGTAGTTAGCCAGTGTGCTGAAGATTGGCGGATGGAAAAGGAGCGTCTGGAAGAACTCGAGCAGCAACATGAACGGGCAGAACACTCCCAGTACACGTTGGAATACGCCAAATACAAGGCGCAAAAGCAAGAGGCAGAAGAAAAGCAGGAGCTCGCACTGGACCGTATCGCCAAGCTAGACCAAGAGCAGGATATAGCGGAGATGAAAGACGATTTCGAGCGGACAAACCGGGAAATCCGCGGCTATTACGCGAATGCGGAAAAAAGCCTGCAGCAGGAGGAGCGCGTCATCCGCAGCCAGCTGGACAGCATTCAACAACAGAAGAAAGCAAAACTGGCGGAAATCCAGACCGAGCGAAAAAGTCTGGAAGGAAACGAGCGGGAACAAGCGGTATATCAAGAGCGGGGTGAGCAGGCATCAAGAAACATGGAAAGGATCGCCGGTAACATATTGGACAACCCGCGGGAAGAGGTAGAGGAGCTTATCCACGTATGGCAAGAGGAGATGAGCAAAAACCAGCAAAACCAACGGCTCTACCAGCAGTACCTCAGCGAGTGCCAGGAGCACAAGCGAAAGCTGGAGGAAAAGCTGGGGGAAACGCGCCAGTCCCTCCAGACGGCTCAGGATCAAGCGAACCTTTGGAACCTGAGATGCAGCGAAGCAGAAAAACAGCACCAAACCGTACTGAATGGCATCCTCTCAAGCTTTCCTCGTTACGGCTATCTTGAATCGCTGTACGCCAGACAGGAGACGCTTACCCAAACGGTGTTGGACAAGGTCTTGCAGCTGGATCGGGAGAAAGAAGAGGTACTTCTGCAGGAACGAATGGCTACCAGGTTGAGTGATGAATATTATGACACCCCCTTTTACATGGCAGACCCGGAGTTGTTCAAGCTCGTAGAAAAATGGAAAGGAGCGTTTCACTATCTCGAAACGGGAACCCAATTCCTTCAAGATCTTCAGCAGCAGAAGGAATTTTCGCTGGAAATTCTACATGCGCGTTTTCCCTATTGGGCAGCTTCGTTGATTACGACCGAACAGGAAGTCGAGTCAGTGGAAAACCGGCTGCAGAAACATGCCGATATCCTGCGCAATCCGGTATTCATCCTGACCATCCAGGAAGCAAGAGCATGGCTGGAGACTACAGAGGCGTACCCATTTGCTTGTCGGGAGATCATCCCGAGTCACTGGCAAGAGAATCTAGTTCAGGACCGGTTTGCAAAATGGAAGCAAGAGCTGGAAGAAAAAGCGGCTCAAGTCACTTCGCTGCGCAAAAACAAGGAGGCGGAGTATCAGCAGCTGCTTCAGCAAAAGAACCAGCTGCTTCAGTTTTACGCCGATTATCCGCAAGATCTTTATGCGGAATGGAAAAGGCAGCGCGACGAGTATCGGGAGCAGGCAAGTCAGCTCCAGAGCGAGATTGCGCGCTACGCCGAGCAAATCCAAAAAGAGGAGAAAGACTGGAGACATTACCAAGAAAAATTATCGGAAGAAATGGGACGGGAGCAGTATTTGAGCTTCCGTTTGCAACAAGCCCAAGATTATATGCTGGAGAAAAAAGGTTGGGAGGAAGCCAAGAAAAAAGAAGGCGAGCTTCTGCGCGAATCAACCGTTATCCAGCAAAGACTGCGAGCGCTGGAGCGAGCCCTGCAAACGGTCGAAAGCCATGAGCTGGAGCTCGAGGCGGAGAGAAAAGAAAAAGAATATGGCCTAGTCTCTCTACGAGGAGAATGGCTCTATGAGCAGGTCAGGGATTATCAACCGCTGTCTCCACAGTATTCTATCGAGAGGTTGCGGGCGCAGCGTAATGAGCTTGAAAAATCATTGCGCCAACAGCAGGCAAGTAGGGCTCAACTGGAAGAAGAGGCCCAGCGTCTTCGCAAGGAAAGCGAATCGAGCGAAAGACAGATGGCCTTAGTTCTAGCGAAGATCAGCCACCCACTCGATGTGACGTATGTGTTCCCAGTAGATGGAGATGCACAGCTGGAACGTCTAGTCAACAAAGTGGTGGATTTGAAAAAAGCAACAAATGCTCAACGAAGTAATGCAGAGGAACTTTACAATCGACTTGCAAGGCAAACGGAGCGTCTTGCCGCGATGAACGAGCATTTTCAGAAAGAGTATCAGGATGAGCAGCTGGATTCTTTCGTGGGTGATTTAACAGAAGCCCTGCAAATGCTAGAACAGGAAGAAACAGAAATCGAGGGGAGAAGGAGTTTCCTTCAGGAACAGGAGGGTACAAGGCGTAAAACGATCAAGGAGCTAGATGATGTCATTCGCGAGCTGGAAATCAAGAACGGGACCTACGGATTTGCCGAATCTAACGTAGCTGATGTTGCAGTGCGGGAAGATGAAATTTTGACATTTCCGTATCAGCGGACCGATACCGTGAGAAAGCGGCTGCACTCACTTGCCCAAAAACAAGACATGGAAGTCAAGGAACTCAAGAAAGTAACGGCAGAACAGGAACGTTTCAAGCGTTTTTGCGAGGATAACATCCGTAATATCAAATTGCGGGACACTGCAAAAGCCGGGATCCAAAACAAGCAGAACTATTCCGAAGTGCGGGAATGGGCAGACAGCTTGAGCAAGACGATTGCGAACAGCATTCGGGTGCTTGAGGACAACTTGCAAGGGCGGGATAAGGAGCTGCAGGATTTCATCACTATCGTGCATACACATTTGCAGCGAATAGCCGCAGAGCTGAAGACCATCCCAAAAAAGACGAGCGTCAAGGTGGAGGGTGGACGGCGTGAGGTCTATCACTTCCACGTGCCGGAGTGGAAGGAGGAAATGGGCAAACAACTGTTGCGGCAGCAAGTTGACTGGATGTTGAGCCGTCTGGACGGAGATGAATTCAAGGACCCGGAAGGAAAAGAAGATCTAGGGAAAATGAAGAAATTTATTTACACACAGCTCCAGTCCAAATCGCTCTTGGGAATCGTCATGGGGAATGACAGCATCCGGGTAAAGTGTCGTAAAGTAAGTAAAGACGGGCAAGTCAGTGGAGCGCTGTCCTCCTGGGAGGAATCTAACAAGTGGTCTGGCGGGGAAAAGTGGAGCAAGAACATGACCCTCTTCCTGGGCATTCTCAACTACTTGGCGGAGAAGCGGCAGCCGATCGCGCAAAGCGGCAAGCGGTATCGGACAGTCATCGTCGACAATCCGTTCGGGAAGGCTTCCAGTGAGCACGTTTTGGACCCTGTCTTTTTCATTGCGGACGAGCTGGGCTTCCAGATCATTGCGCTGACCGCACATGCAGAAGGGAAGTTTATTCGGGATTACTTCCCCGTCGTCTACAGCTGTCGATTGCGCGAATCCGCCAGCGGCGATGCCTTGATCTTGACCAAGGAGCGTGAGATTAAGCAAGCATATTTCCGTGATCATGCTCCGAACTCGTTGCTGCGGCTGAGTGAACATGAGCAGTTGAGTCTGTTTTCGTAAAGAAGGGGCACGAAGCAACTCAAAGGTTGAAACAGATTACAACAGACCGAAGAGAATGAACAAATCATCTCTTCGGTCTAGCTATTTTTATGAAGCATATCCATATACGTCGTCAACAACAGCACAATCGAAACAATACTCGGCTGGATTCACGGAGGAGAATTCGCCATCCCGGAAATCCAGCGTCCGTTTGTATGGGCTGCCTCAAAAGTACGCGATCTGATGGACTCCCTGTACCAGGGCTTTCCCTGCGGCTACATCATTACGTGGCGCAATCCAGATACGAAGCTCAAGGATGGCACGCAAGCGATAGGAAAGAAAATCCTGAACGACGGCCAACAGCGAATCACGGCCATGACCGCTGCGTTATTGGAAAAGAAGTCGTCGGGGCTGATTACAAAAAGAAGCGCATCCGCATCGCATTCAATCCACTGGAAGAGCGATTTGAGGTGGCCAACCCGGCCCTCGAGAAGGATGCGGCGTGAATTCCGGATATTTCGGCATTCTTCCAAAAACAATTCAATTTATTCGAGTTTGTGCATCAATATTGTACGAAATGAGGGCGCGGATACGAGCCGGATCGGGAATACCGTGAACCATTTAATCCATATTCGCTTCAGCAGCCTGGGTATGATCGAGCTATCCCATGACCTGGACATCGAAACGGTTACCGAGATTTTCATCCGAATTAATTCCCAAAGGGTCGTACTTAGCCAGGCGGACTTCGCCATGTCCAAGATTGCCGTCAATGAAGAGTACAATGGCGTCCACATTCGGAAAATGATCGATTATTTTTGTCATTTGGCTATTAACCCGGCGGATTACCATGCGATCAAGGAGAACGACACTTCCTTTTCCGGCACCCCTTATTCTCAAAAGATCATGTGGGTGAATGACCACACGGATTCCCTGTATGTCCCCACTTACTCCGATCTGCTGCGGGTTGCGTTTACCTTCAAGTTTTTGCGGGGGAAGCTGGCGAATTTGTCAGCTTGTTGTCCGGTCGGGAGTTTGAAACGAGGGAGTACAAGGAAGAAATAGCGGAGGGCTCTTTCCAAAAACTAGAGGCCGGCGTGCTGGCTTTTGTGAATGAAACCAACTTCAAGCGTTATCTGATGATCGTCAAATCGACGGGGATGATCCATGACAGCTTGATTCGCTCCCAGAATGTGCTGAACTTTGGGTACATTCTGTACTTGCTCTTAAGTGACCAGGGAGTTAGAACAGGCAAAGATCGACATTCACCACAATGTCAACAGAAAACAACCAAGTACGGGGAGATTCAGGACACAAAGGAAGTGCTGGACAATCTGGAAGCGAGCTGCATTCCATCTGGCATCTTTACAATGAATGCGGATCACTTTGAAGATTTCTTGCAGGAGCGCAGCAAACTCATGGCAAACAAAATACGCAACTACTATTTCTCCTTGTAGCTCTCTTTTCCATTCTGTCATGAAAGAGGAGATGACAACTCATGCCCCTACCAACCCTAGAACACCTGCTAGAAAAAGAACTGCTCTGGGAACGCCAGGAGGATGCCAGCGATCTCGTCCGTTGGTGGATGGACGGTATTCAGCTTTACAAGAACCTGCTTCGCCTTGACGACCAGAACGAACGCTACCGAGTGCAGCTGGCTAATCTTCTGCTAAAAGCAGGCGGCGATCTCAAAATGAGGCAGCACAACTTCCGGGAAGCAACAAGGTTGTTCCGCCAGCTGGTGAGGCAGATCCCGGATCATGCTTTGGCATATTACCGCCTCGGTTTTTTGGCTTTGTACGAACAAGACTGGAGACGCTCCATTACTTATTTCAGCAGCGCCTTAACGGCAAAGCCAGCAAATCGGGCCCACCAGCTAAGTGAGGAGCAAAGGGCGAAAGCGTACGGCTATCAGGCCAAAGGGTACCAAAAAATCAGTCTTGCCCTTTTCGAAAAAGCAAAGCAGGTCGGGAATGAGACAAGAGATCCAGCAACAGCGGATGCGATCGATTCCTTTCTGCTCCAAACCGAGCGAGAGCTGTTTTCCTACGAGGAAGTTAAGCCCTATATCATGGTGTCGCGAAACCAAGTCCTGCATTTGAACAAGGACGAGGTGATCGAGAAGCAGGCTGAACGGGGGCCATCCGATATCCGTTTGGACCTTCTGGGAGAGAAGTTTTTGCTTGTGCTCCCGTCTGACGAGCGAATCGAGCTGACCGAACAGCTGGCCAGATTGCTGCGGTACTTGATGGAGCAGGGCAAGCCGGTCACGAGTCAAATGATTCGCGAAGCGGTGTTCCCGGACTCCAAAAGCGAATCGATTGTGAGAAGAACCATTTCGCGGCTTCGCGAAACCATTCGTTATTCTTGCAGGATGGACGATCTCATCCATACCACCCCGACCGGCTATTCATTCCACTGGCCGGCAGATTTTCAGATTTTTTACCGCAACGACGATTTGTTCCTGACCGACATATTGGATAACTGAAGACACGACAGCCACGGGCAGACAACCCGTGGTTTTTCTTTTGCCCAAAAACGCTGTCAAGCCCTCCCCGTTACACGATGTAACAGCGTAAATCGTACAATCACTCATGTAAAGAACAGACGAGAGAGGATGATCAATGATGACAAGGCAAGTAACGTGGGAGCGTGCATTGGTACGGACGGGATTTCATTTTGAAAAGGAAGGAGACTCCTTGCTATTTCAGTATGAAAATCATCAAAATCTGCAGCTGCTGGAAAGAATGCTGAAAGACCTCGGAGCTGCCGATGGCTGGCAAATGATGCGTTTCGTGCCGCGTGTACCGGAAGTAGATGAGGAAGCCTTTTTGCAAGCTTTTCACGCGAACAGACGAAGCCGCGAAGACTTCCCGGGCGAGGTGGATGCCATCCTGTTGCATTCGCTTGATCCGCACATCGCGGGTATTGTGCGCTGGTGCACTGCCATTGGACTCCCTACAGCCATGAGCTGCGACGGTCACGGGAGACGGCATGCATCCTTGTATTTCCGTAAAGGAGACTCGCCGTATCCGGTCATGCTAGATGCCTGCCTTGGGCTCTTGTCCAGCGGCAAATGGCAATTTACATTTCTGTACCAGAGCGCAGCCGGGCACATCCTGATGAAGCCGTCTCAACAGGAGATGAGAGAGCGCCAAAGGGAGAGAAGAGAGCAGGGAAGTGTACCTGGGAGAGAACGGGCATACGAGCAAGCATGGCTGCTGGATGTGGCGGAAGCCCTGCACGATCATCAAGACCTCCTTGGTGATGTGGTCCGCGCCATGAAAAAAGCGATGTCAAACCAATCCCGATAGAGGAGTGATCCGAAATGAAAAAAATTGAGAGCGAATTGTGCGAATTGCTGCAGATCATCGGACCGAGCGGAGAAGAAGAGGAAGTGATCCGCTACATCCAGCCGAGAATGGAAAAAGTTCTGGAGCATGTGCATCTGGACGTTTACGGCAACCTTTTGGGCGAGACCGTTTGCGGTTCGGGAGCAGGACCGACTGTTTTACTGTGCGCCCATATGGATACGGTGGATTGGATCGTTCCCGGACGAGAGGTGATTAGAGAAGGCGATGTTTTCACCTCATCTGCGGGAGTCCTTGGGGCAGATGACCGAGCAGGAATGGCCATCGTGATGGCCGTTGTCCGGAATGTTAGATCGACTGAATTCTCAGGACGGTTGAAAGTTGCTTTTACACGCGAAGAAGAGGTAGGAAGATACGGCTCGAAGGCGATGGACAGGGAGTGGCTGAACGATGTCGACCTGGCTATTGTGGTTGACCGCCGAGGGAACCGGGATATCGTGACATCCCGCGGCCAGATCCAGCCCTTTTGTGATCCAGCTGTGGGAGCTTTTTTCGAGCACGCAGGTGCCGCAGCAGGCATGCCTGACTGGAGGATGGTGCCAGGGGGGATCAGCGATGCGTGTACGTTCGCTTCCTATGGAATCAACAGCGTCAATCTGTCGGCGGGGTATCTCGATGAGCACACGGAGCAGGAGAGAGAGGATCTGCGCTGGGTGAGGGAAACTACCAATCTGATTTTGACTGCCTTAGGCATGTTGGAGCAACAAGTAGAACGTTTGTTTCCTGACAGGTTGTGTCAGTTTGGAAGGTAAAGTAGAGCTGTACAGATAAAAAACAGCATGTGGATGAAAAACGATCGTAGGAGGAGAAAACAAATGGACTGGATGAACACGTTTGTCTTTGTATGCTTAATCGCTGTCATGGGACTCTCATGCTTTACTGCTTACATTAACTTTCAAACAATGAGGTTGATGAAAGAGACAAGAGACATACAGGAAGAAAAACGCTCTCGAAAAGGAGGGGAGGAGTGACTATTCTGCGTTACTCCAAGAGATGGTTTCTGTTGAGAGAAGCAGCAGCGCCTTGTCTAAACGTATGGTCTCTAACAAATTAAGGGGGTGAATCGATGGAATCTATCTTCCTTTTTAATTTTACTCTGGGGGCTCCGATCAATGCGATGGTTTATATAAGCCGATGGATGAACCTAGCGAAAGAGAAGATTTCTAGAACCGAAAAAGGATGGTTGATAGACCCTGGAGTTTTACGGGATACGACGATGTTGGTCAGCTTGAAGGAAGAATTGCGACACAACTTTCCTATCAAGTGAACTTATCACTTTTCCAGACGATGAAATGGTGGTAGAAAGAATTGCGGGAAGAGATGAACATCTCCATCGCTCCATATGAGTCGTTTGGAGTTAACGACCATTTCTATGGGTCTACTCACATTCGTTTATTCGCTCACATGGCAAAGTTTATTTGTGGTGAAATATTGCTGGTCGACCACGATGAGTACCGATGGGTCGAGCGTGGCCAGCTGCAAGAATTTCTGTTTGCTCCTGCCGATATAAAGTTTGTGGAGATGCTACAAAAGGAAGTATAAGTATCTGGCGTAAAAACAGTAAATTAAATTGTTTTAAAAATTGGTTGCTGACTGATCATACGTGCCTAAAAAGTCCTCGGAGATTGGGAGATAGTATCAAGCGGAATTGTGCACGAAATCCCTTGGTATGACATTTTTCCAATAGGATAATCCCCCTATGATAGACAGGGTACGTTGCTTACTTTTTTCTGTCTACCAGGAGGGGATCATAGCTGGCCTACAAAGCTAGATATTCCAACTGTCTGGCCCCTCTCTTCACGCTTTCGCTGTATATCAGGCTGTCGTAGCGGGAAAAGAAAGCTGCTTTGGGCCGTACCTCCTCCTTTGCGACCATATAAGAGACAAGCTGTTCCCGCAATAGGCGAGGGGCAGCTTTTTTCTTTCGCACGGAAAGGGTCTGGACGAGTTCACGGTGCAGGCGGCCACGGGCGATTCGGCGGAGAACTTGCTCCCAGCGGCGCTTAGCGAATCCATGTGTGACTCCAAACTCTACGGACAACAGGTCGATAAGCTCTTTTTCGTGATCAGGCAGCTCCAGCTCTTGCAGCAGGAAAAACGGGACGGCGGCGTAAAACTGAAAGGCCTGGGCATCCCGCTCCTGCCATTTCCGAAATTCATCCGGGAGCAGGAGCTGGTTGCCCAGGTGGCGTAGCGGATGGCACAGCTCATGGCAGAACACTTCCCACTGGCGCTTGGGGCAGTGCAGCGAATTGATGAAGATATGCGCGTAGTCCGCATCAAAGATGACTTCGTCGGCCACTCCCGGTGCGAAAGTCACGCCGATACGGAGGCGGGCGGAGACGTTTTCAATGGTGAGGTCTGACGGGCTAGTGATGCCGATCTGTTTGTAGAGGCCCTCGACCCATTCTTCCAGATAGGTTCTTTCGTAGAGATGGAGCATACCCGATTTCACCCGCTCAGGAGAAGAGACGCTCGCATCGCGCACTCTCTCGTCATTATTGTTAGAGAAAGTATAGCATAGGTTTTGTTGGGAACGTATGTTCTTTTTTGCTCCTGCACTCGCGATATCCGTCAGGTATTGTTTTTCTTCTCCTGCTCCAAGATCCGCGCTTTGTGCCTTCTGAATTCTTCCAGCTTCCATTTGACGGTTCCCGGCAGCTCGTTAACCAAAAAGCGCTTTTCATCCTCGGACAAGGCATCGAAGTCATGGAAGGCACGGCTTATACTGACAGCCAAAT
This sequence comes from Brevibacillus nitrificans, assembly GCF_003710965.1. Taxonomy (NCBI): domain Bacteria; kingdom Bacillati; phylum Bacillota; class Bacilli; order Caryophanales; family Paenibacillaceae; genus Brevibacillus; species Brevibacillus nitrificans. The sequence continues at coordinate 125,641 of NZ_RHHU01000012.1, forward strand.
CCAGCAAGTCGTCTTTTTGGGCAGAAGGGGTGGGGTCACTGGTTATCCCGTGCAAGTAATCGGTAGAGATGGCAAAGAGGTCAGCGATTTTGTGGACAGTTTCCATGGGAGGCTGCTTGGTTCCATTCTCGTAGGAGGTATACGTAGGGCGGGCGACTCCCAGCATGCCGGCGACGTACCCTTGTGTCCATTTGGGATCCTCGTGCTTCTTTTTCTCGCGTTCCTGTTTCAGTCGTTTGGCAAACTCTTTCATATCAAACTCTTTCATAAAAACCCACCGATCGGTTAAGGAATACTTCAATTATAATGTTACTCCCAGAAACAACAAACTATCGTTCCTATTAGTGTTAAAATGGTATTAACATGTTACCCAAAGGAACATATAATAAGACTAGAAGAGCAGCGAACATAGTTCTAGTTCTTGAGGAGGTGATGCCCATGCGCGAATGGCTGAAGTCCCGGCGCGAGCAGAAAGGGTTGACGCAGGAGCAAGCCGCGGAACTGTGCGGGATATCGAGAAGCTATTACACCCATATCGAGAACCAGGTAAAGACGCCGACTGTCAAGGTAGCCAAAAAAATCGCCGAGGCCCTCGAATTTGACTGGCTTCATTTTTTTAGGGAGGATGGTTCCTCAAAGGAGCACCCAACATGAGCAGCTGCCGCAGACAAGGGAGAAGCCGGTTTTGCTTGCGTACCACAAAATACATAGCGGTAGTTGGGAGTGAAAGAACAGATGTCAAAATCCGTAGACTGGAATCGCCGGGTGCTGGAAGCCTTGGAGCAGACCTTTCCGTATGACGCGCGGCTGATGACCTTTTTTGTGCAGGAAGGAGAGAGGCAAAATCAGCTGTACGCAGAGAGATTGGCCGAATTCCGAAAAAAAGTGGAAGCAGAAAGACACGAAAGAGAACGGATCATTCCTTTGTCAAAGGGCCTGTTTTATAGGTGATTTTTTGAAATTCTTTTAGCACAAACAATTGACCGCCTACTAGTAAGTAGGTTCATTACAAGAATAGAACGATGGGCGTAAGGAAACTGTATGCACCTTCGCAGATGGCATTGGTTCGACTATGCCTGATCGGGATCATGTCTATTTGTTAACATGTCTCCGATCTATCTGCTTCCATCCCCCGCAAGAGGATTTTGAATGATGAGAAAATAATCTGTTATAAAACAGGTTGTTGTTGTATGATGAACACATTGTTATACAACAGATAAAAACTCTCATATACGTGTATCTAGGGGTGGAAAAAGTGGCAACGGAACCAATGATGATGCTGGATGAAAGAGCGAATCTCAAAAACTATGAGGAAGCGCTGCAAACGATGGATTGGCAGAATGTCGAGCGGCAATTTACCTGGTCGAAAACGGGCAATGTGAACATTGTGTATGAAGCGATCGACCGTCACGTCGTTGAAGGCAGGGGCGATCGAGTCGCGCTGCATTACACGGATGGTAGCAGGGAAGAGAGCTACACTTTTACGGAAATGATGCAGCTGAGCTCGCGTTTTGCAAACGGTTTGCGCTCGCTGGGTGTGCAAAAAGGAGACCGTGTCTTTCTTTTTATGCCGCGAAGTCCAGAGCTCTATATCGCCCTGATCGGTATTTTGCGCATGGGGGCCATCGCGGGTCCGTTATTTGAAGCGTTCATGGAAGAAGCGGTGAAGGACCGTCTGGAAGACAGCGGTGCCACAGTCGTTGTCACAACGGCTGCTCTGGTCTCGCGTATTCGCTCGCGGGAGCTGCCGCAATTGCAGCATGTGATTCTCGCGGATGCGGTGGAAAAAAACGAGGCGAATCAAATCCTCTACCGAGAGCTGATGACGACAAGCGATGCCTACACCATCGAATGGGTGGACCGCGAAGACGGGATGATTCTGAACTACACATCGGGCTCTACGGGAAAACCAAAAGGCGTTCTCCACGTGCATGACGCGATGATCCATCAAAAGCTGGCAGGTCAGTGGGTGTATGACTTGCAAGAAGGGGACATTTACTGGTGCACGGCTGATCCGGGGTGGATAACGGGAACATCCGGCGGCGTGCTTTCTCCGTGGTTGAATGGAGTCACCGTCGTAGTCCGTGGAGGTCGTTTTGATGCGAACGAATGGTACGCGACACTGGAAAAGTACGGGGTTACAGTCTGGTTCAGCGCCCCAACGGCATTTCGCTTGCTGATGGCCAAGGGCGAGCGGCAGCCTTTACAAACGTACAACCTTTCCAAGCTGCGTCATGTGTTGTCCGCTGGAGAACCGCTGAACCCGGAGGTAATCCGCTGGGGGATGGAGACGCTGCAGGTGCGTATCCACGACAACTGGTGGATGACCGAAACCGGCTCCTCCATTTGCGCCAACTTCCGCTGCAACCCGCTGCGTCCAGGCTCGATGGGAAAGCCGTTGCCTGGCATTACGCTGGCGATCGTAGATGATGAAGGGAACGAGCTGCCGCCCAATCGACTCGGCAATCTGGCCATCAAGCCGAAGTGGCCCGCCATGGTTCGCGCGATTTGGAACCAGCCGCAAAAATATGAGAAGTACTTCCTGAATGGCTGGTTCGTGACAGGAGATTCCGCCTACAAGGATGCAGACGGCTACTTCTGGTTCGAGGCGCGCGTGGACGACGTCATTAATACTTCCGGGGAGCGGGTGGGGCCGTTTGAGGTAGAAAGCAAGCTGGTCGAGCATCCGGCCGTTGCGGAAGCGGGGGTCATCGGCGTTCCCGATCCGCTGCGCGGAGAGGTGATCAAAGCGTTTATCTCTTTACGGGCAGGCTATGAGGAAAGCGATGCGTTGAAAGAAGAGATCAAGCAGTTCGTGAAGACGCGCCTCGCCGCTCATGCAGCGCCGCGCCTGATCGAAGTGAGACAGACGCTGCCCAAAACCAACTCAGGCAAAATCATGCGCCGCGTGCTGAAGGCTTGGGAGCTCGGACTGCCGACAGGCGATTTGTCTACGATGGAGGAGTAAGAGGATTGTGCAGCTTGAAAGCCGGGAAGGAGAGGCTATCCAGACGCCATGAACATGGCTGCTGAATAGCCTCTTTTTTTTACACAAATACATATAAAAATTCAACTTAATTAATAATTCGACACGATTCAACATGTATAGACAAATAACCTGTGATACGATTATTGGTAGAAATGTCCTAGTAAATCTGACATGGACAGGATCTGTCCATCTCCGAATGCTATTCTACCGACAAGAGATCATATATCAACACAATTGGGGGATGCAAGATGAATCAAGCCCAGCTTGGTCAGGCTTTGGACTGTTTGGATTGTCAGGAAGCGTTGGCACTTTGGAAACAGCTCGAGCTTTTGCAAAAGCAGAAATTGGCACCTGTGACGATTGTGAACGCGGGCTTGGTGAAAGCGGGAAAAAGTACCTTTTTCAATGCCTTGATTGATCGGGAGCACGAATTCGCAGTTGGCGCCGTGCGTAAAACCGTACAGAACCAGGCTTTTGCCGCGGAGCACCATACATTGATCGATACACCTGGATTGGGAGCAGATGCTGACGATACGAGAATCGCGCTCGATGCTTATAAGCAGGCAGATCTGCTTCTTTTCTTCCATAACGTAAACGACGGTGAGCTGAGCAAAACAGAAGTGGCGGGACTTCGCGATGCACTCGCTGCGTTTCCTGAGGAATCCACGTTTTGGAGCCGAGTTTTGTTCGTCTGCACGAATGCTTCCTCCAAAGAAAAAGAGGAAGCAGCATACATAGGCCAGATCATTGTTCAGCAGCTTAGGAAGGAATTTGGCGTCATAGATCCACAGATCTATTTGACAGATGCCCACCTTTATTTCACCGGGAGGCATAAAGGAATAGAGAGCTTTATCCGTGACAGCGGGGTACCAGAAGTCCGTACACGTATTTTAGAGGAGCTCGTTTCGTTGGTGGAGACCAGAAGCAGACTGCTGCGGTCGAGAAAGCAGTTCATCGTCCGCAACATTCAGGATGCGATCGAAGCACAACGAGGCAGCGAGCTCAGGAGAAAACAAGCGGAGCTGGCCGAGCAAAAGGAATCTGCAGCTCAAAAGGTGAGCTCTCTCGAAGCGTGCGTACGCAAAATTTCGGAGAAGAAGGAGCAATTTCTTAAACAGCAGGAGCAGGCAAAAATGACTTGCTATCAGGACTATGAGGAAAGCTCCCCGTGGTATGAAGCGAATCACGGCAATTTTTTCTATGACCGTTGCCAGGAATTGACTCGCCTTTTTACCGAAATCAACATGCTGGTTGCCGAAGCGTGCAAAAGCAACGATTCCATGCAGCGTTTTCCTAAAATACAAGCTCCCTTGTCTGTAGAGGTTGATGAGCTGGATTTGGCAGCAATGAGCTCCCTGCAATCTACGTTTTTAGGCAATTTCGGGTCATATAACAGCTTCCGGAACGAATTCGGAAAAAATATTTTTGAAAAGGCCTACCAAAATTATGCGAGTCAGCTGCAGAGCATCTGTGAAAGCGAGTGCTATGCGATTTGCGAAAAGCTCAAGACGTTTGAACAGCTAGAGAAGAAAGAAGCAAAACGTATACATGAAGCAAGCGTCAAGCTTGACGAGGAAATCGCGCAGCTCACCCGGTTGAACGAGGAATTGGAACGACTGCTGGAAGAGAAAGGACAGCTCAATGAATGTTGATCAGGAATACAGTGTGCAAAAAGTGGCTCGAATGCTTAGACTGTTTGAACGCTTGCTGGAAGGGACGCCCCTTCAAAAGGGGGCAGTAGCCCAGGAATTTGGGGTTAGCGCTAAAACGGTGCAACGGGATATCGAAGATCTGCGCGATTATTTTGCAGAGTACAGACAAGGCGCAAGCTTCCTGTTAGCGTACGATCGCGCACAAAGAGGCTATATTCTACAGCGGGAAGCCAGCGAATGGCTCGCTGCGGATGAAATTATGGGCATTACAAAAATTCTTTTGGAGAGCAGGGCTTTTCCCAAGGATGAGCTGGATCGCTTGTTGGAGAAGCTTTCCATATTATGTAGACCGGAAGATCGGAAGCACATCAAGGAAGCGGTTAATAATGAGCGCTTTCTTTATCGGCCGGTCAATCATAATCGCCCGTTATTCCAGACTTTATGGGAGCTGACTTTTGCTGTCAGGGAGCGAAGGCTTGTCGACCTGCAATACAGGAAGATAGGGGTCATGGATGAAATCAACCGGAGAGTGGAGCCGCTGGGGATCATGTTTTCGGAGTATTACTTTTACCTGATCGCGCATCTTCACAACGGAGGAAAGGAATATCCTGCCGTATACAGGCTCGACCGCATCCGTGATTACGTCGTCACGAATGAACACTTCCGGGTGGAGGAAACCAAACGATTTCAAGCGGGCGAATTTCGTCAAAAGGTGCAATTCATGCAGATGGGGAAGCTGATGAAGGTCGAATTCAAGTATTGGGGCGCCTCCATCGAGGCAGTAGCAGACAGGCTGCCGAACGCGAGCATTGTTGAGCAAGACGGTTCTTACGTAGTAAAGGCGGAAGTGTTTGGCCGTGGCATCAAGATGTGGCTGCTCAGCCAGGCTCAGTACGTGGAAGTGGTAAAACCGGAAGAATTCCGCCAAGAAATGATGCAAACGATCGAACAAATGAGGGACATATATGGAAAGAAATGATGAAAAACAGGTGGCTGTGGCAGAGGAGCTTATGCTGAAACAAAGATGGAGTCTGGCACAGCCCTTTCTTTTGGAGCTGAGAAACTCTGCGGTTGACGAACGCCTCGTACAAGCAGCCGAAGCAGTCGTCCGGATGATCAAGGATTACGATTCACGCGTCATTGTCTCGAATTTCGGCATGGTCAAGGCAGGGAAGAGCACGCTGTGCAATGCGCTTCTAGGGAGGAAGGAGTTTTTTGCGACCGGAGTCGTGAGGACTACGGTCGAAGCGGAAAGAGCAGAAGCAGGGGACTTTTGGCTATGCGATACCCCAGGGATTCACGCAAAGGAAGAAGATACGGAAAAAGCACTGGCTGCCTACGAGCAATCGGACATCGTCCTGTTTGTCCACAATGCCGTGGATGGGGAGCTTATCAAGCAAGAAGTGCGGGCTCTGCAGCAGCTTATCGAAAAGAACAGTGATCCTGGAACTTTCTGGGAGCGATTCGTTTTCGTCCTCACCAATGCAGATCAAAAAGATGAGGAAGAACTCGAAACGATCACAAGGATCATGAAAGAGCAAATATACAAACGCTGGAACTACCGTTTGCCTGTCATTTTTTGTGTAGATTCTCATACCTACTTCAGAGGTCTGGAAAAGAACGAAGCTATTCTCGTTGGAAACAGTGGGATCGAACGGGTAAAAGAGGAGGTTTTGCGACAGGTCGAAGCGATAAAGGAGCGGAAACAAGCGCTTTTTGAGAAAAAGCTGGCGCAGAAAAAGCGTGATTTTTACGCTTGCGCTGCCGAATACTTAGACATGCTCATGCTCACGCACCAGCAGGAACCGAAACGAGAAGAGGAAGCGCAATGGTTGAAACGTTCGGAGGCATTGAACATCTGCAGCGGATTGCTGGAAATGAAAAAACAGGAACTGAAAAGTGCTTTAGCCAAGCGGGAAAATGCTCCGCTGGAACGCTTTTACCCGGACTATGACTCACTAGGCTTCCACTACAGCTCGTCTTATGAGTTTTCTTCTGAATATTCCGCAGAGCAGGCAGCTCGACAACAGTATGAAAAACAGTTCTGGAGCAAATTTCACCCGAACTTGGACAGAGCAAAAAGGAGCATGCAGGAGTACTACGGGCAGTACGACCAGTATATAGCGCAGAAAGGGCTGTTTTACTACGATTCGGTGCAGTTCGCTACGCTGGTGTTGACGCAACTGAATGAAGAAGTGGCGGCCTTATTGCAGGGACCAGGAGTTCGCAGACTGCCAAAAGCAGCAACCTTGTTTACGGTAGAGAAGGAAAAGGCAAGCAGCCTGTTCTTTTCGATCGCCGGGGGGATAAATTCGCAAATATCCGATAATCGTGCTGATCCTCCCGACCTCTGCATCAAAAAAGTAGACAAAAGCTATGAATCCGATTTCTCTCGAGAGCTTTACTACCATCACGGCTTCGACTGGTATTTGAAAGCCAATGTCAATATTGACGACACGGAAACATACGTCGGGGAGAGCTGGTTTGGCAATCCGAAATACAAAACCTTGTACAAATACGATATCTACGATGCGAGAAGAGAGCTCCAGGATCAGATGGACGAGAATATCAAAAATGCAGAATGGTATATCCGGTCCGCTTACATCGATGTCTGCGCTGACTTTATCAGACAGCTCGATGCTTGTGTGAAACGTAGGCTTGCACAAATGCGGGAAGAGCTTGAACAGCTGCAAAGCGAAGCGAAACAGCAGTTGGGAGCTTTGCGAGCCAAGGCGGATGAGGGAAAAGCAGCAGTCGAACAGCTGAGAGATTTAATCGGGCGAATGGAACAGATATGACAGACGAATGGAGTGGCAGGCAGTGGGGCTAATCGAACAACAAGTATCTGATTTCGTAGGGAAAGTACAAACAGCTGGGAAGCGGCTTGCTGACTTTTCCCGCTCCGTTACAGAGCGTGAGTCGGAGATTCTACAAGGCGTGAAGCAGCTTTCCGGTCTGCTGGACAAGCATGCTCATTTGGCGAAGGAAGAGAGCGGCTCGATGAAAAAGCTGCTTGGCGACAGTCTCTCTCATTACCAAAACCTGCTACAGGCTTGGGCCAGACTGGTCGAAGAACGAGTAGAAGGCAAGGAATTCATCAATCAATTTGAAAAATCAGTTATTCTGGCCGTGTTTGGTACGGTGAATGCAGGAAAAAGCACGATGGGCAATTTCATCGCAGGTGTCCCATTTGCAGAGAGTCCGGTACAGGCTCCTGCTCCGTTACCTGCCTTTTACGCTTACGATTTCAGCGAGAGTGGCAAGGATCGAGGAGAGCGTCCGTTAGCAGAAAATCGTTTCAAAGAGAACATCGTTCAGGAGACGAGTACGATTCAATATTTTACCCTGGAAAACGGACTGACCTGGGTCGATACTCCGGGCATTCACTCCCTCGATCAGGAATACGAGGACTTGGCGAAAAAGTACGTGAACTACGCAGATTTGATATTGTTTGTCGTCTCCTCCTCTTCCCCAGGTAAAGCGGACGAGATCGCTGAGCTGGAGCGGCTGACGCAAAAGGAAAAGCAGCTGCTAGTCGCGATTACCAAGTCTGATTTGATAGAAAGCGACGTGGTGGATGGGAAAGAAGTCAAGCGGGTAGTGCCGAAAAGCATCCATGATCGGCAGGCACAGGAGCAGTATGTGGACGGCCTGATTCGCAGCAAAGGCATCGATCGCAATTTGAAAGACCGGAAGTTCATTAGCCTCTCTTCCCGCCTGGCCAAGCTCGCTCTCATGGAGCAAGATGAGGAACGCTTTCGGCAGAGCGGCTACCCCGCTTTGTACGAGCAAATCGGCGGCGTCTTAACCGAGCATGCGCTAGAGCTGAAGACGGATCGACCCCGCAGGGAAATGAATGCGCTGATCCATGAAATGATGGATGGGTACGAATGGAACGGCAAGCGCATTGACGGCATCCGCGACATTGGGAAGTCCTTTCAGGGCATATCCGAAGAGATTCAACAAAAAGTGGAGCTCTTGCGCAGGATGCACACAGATCTGTTCCTGGAAGTCAGGATGAACAAAGAAGCGCGGATCGAGTCGGAATTAACGTCACTCGGGTATCGTTTTGACGGCGGGGAAGCGATTGGCAGCGAACAGATTACGAAAGTGATGGAAAAGGAATTGCTCGAGGAGCTGAACCGGTTGATCCCGATCAAGCTCGGAAAAGTACTTGCTGATTTTGAGCATGTGCAGCTGAGCAGCCTCCCCTTGTTTATCGATGCGTCGTTTGCAGGCACATACCGCGAGTTTGCTTATACCGAATATACAACGAGCGAGACGACAAGAGATCCGCGGGGGATCATCGAGCGCTTCCAATCCTTCTTTTTGGATAAGAAGTTTACGGAGCTAAAAGTGAGGGAAATGAAGAAAACCAAACAAATGAGAACCGGCAACAATCTTTCGGCAGTGATGGAGCAGGTATTCGACCAGGTAGAGCAGCAGCTAGAGCCATTTGTAAAAGCCATCATCGAAGAGCTGATTGAAGCGTATTTTTACGAGCAGAGAGACGCGTTGAACGAGGTGCAGCAGGCCTTGAAACAGTTTGCCGATAAACTGCAGACGCTGATGTATCAAAAAGGAGAGGTTAGGGATGAACAACTCATACATTCTCATTGATTATAAAAAAGAGCTGATGCGCTATGTGCAGGAAGCCTCTCAGCTTTTTGCCAAGCAGGAAAAAGCCGCCGAATTTGCAGGGATAGCTGGAGACATCCAGGAGAAGCTGGACGTATTCAGACCATCACTCATGTTTTATGGAGTCTACAACGCGGGGAAAAGCACGCTCATGAATGCCTTGTTTGGCGAGAAACGGGCCGAAACCGGTGACGTCCCGGTAACGCATAAAGTAACGGAATACGAGTGGAATGGGTACCGCCTGGCAGATACTCCCGGTATTAACGGACCGGAACAGGACTATCAGATCTCACTTCAAGAGCTGGACAAGCACGATATCATTTGCTTCGTGATTGATAACAGTGAGTCTCACGACAGCAAGCGAGTGGCAGAGGAAGCAGTCAAAATCCTCATCAAGAAAAAGCCGCTGATTACTGTGATCAATCGTAAAATGGAGACTTTCTCCGATGAAGAGGACAGGCAGCTGGATTTTGCAGTCCGGGAAAAATTCCATGAAAATCTGCGCAGAGAAGCGGAGAAGAACGGGATTCATGGCGTGGAAAAGCTGTATTCCTTTGTTACCGTAAACGCAGCAAAGGCGTTTAAAGGTCGGATGATGAATGAACCTGTCCTGATAGAGAATAGTGCGATCCGCGATCTGGAAATTGAGCTGCTGCAAAAATTGAAGGAAATGGACGGGTTGCGGATGCTGGCAGCTCCGACAGATCAACTGATCGCCGCAGTGAAAAGCTTGGTCGCTTGGGTATCCGCGCATGCAGCCGATGATGCCGAGCGGGAAGTGATGACGTATCTGGCCGAGCTTTCTGGCAAAAAGAATTCGTTTACGCAATCGCTGCATAGCAAGGTTCGCAGGCAGCTGCAGCTTGCTGGAGACGCGGCGTACCAGCTGGCTCTCGGTGGGCAAGACCCCCGTACAAGACTGGATGCTCTGCGAGGTGATTTGGAGAAGCTTTTGACAGACCAATTTGAAGCGATCAAAACGTCCATCCAGTCGGATCTTTCTGTGAACGATGTGCTGAGAAGTCGTCTGGAGCAAATTTCGCTGGAATCGGTGCCTTCACCCGTGAGAGACAAGCAATCGTTCCAGGAAGGGTCTGTAGGGGACGCTGAAAAACGACAGGACGATGAATTCGACATCTCAGGCATAGCAGGAATCGCCAAGGTGTTGCCTGTAGTGGTAGCTCCGCCTCCCGTGAAAATCATTCTGCCCATTGTCGTGACGATTATTGAGGAAATCATCAATGCGTATGCGAAAAATAAGCGCTTGGAGGCAGAAAACGAACGCCTGCGGCTGCAAGTAGAAGAAGCCAATCGACGGCAGCAGGAAGTGCTGCAAAAGCAGATGATTGCTTTGCAGGAGCTGAACACCCAGATTCGCATCGGCTTGTATAAGACAGAGGAGCAAGTCATGCAAATGGTGCACGATGGGATCGAGAGTCTTTTCGGACCGATCGAGCATAACCTGCACGCGAACATGAAACAGGCAGACAGTGAGCGGAAGGAGCGGCAGAACGATCTGGCAGAACTGAACGGCTTGCTGGAGAAGCTGGAGTCATACCGGTCTTCGCTCGTCTAGTAAACCCTTATTAAAATTCATAGAGGTGATAGCAAATGTCTATTTATAAAGACGTAGAAAATCTGAGAGAAGAGCTAGAAAAGGACCAAAAGGATAAAGTGAAGGTGGCTTTATTTGGTCAGCCAGGAGCAGGGAAATCTTCGCTAATTAATAAAATCATTGGTGAGAACAAGGCGCAGACAGGACAATCAACGGATGTTACCGTCGAGGCATTAGAATACGAGCATGAGGATTTGGTGTTGGTTGATCTTCCTGGCTATGGTACGTCCAAATTTCCCAAGGATCGCTGGGAACAAGAATTTCAACCGGAGCAGTATGACTTGTTTCTTTGCGTTTTCTCCGGTAAATTTCACTCCGCTGATACGGAATTATTTAAGCAGTTAAAGAATAGAGGAAAAGTATGTTTATTCGTTCGCAACAAGCATGATGACATCTGGGAAGACGGGAAAACACTTGAACAGCTGGAAGCAGAAATCGTTGCCGATGTGCAAAAGCAAGTAGGCTCTCGAGAAGCTGTTCATTTTGTTAGCTGCAGAAGGGGGACAGGCCTGGATCAGCTGAGCGAATCGATCCAGCATGCCTTGGAACCCAGTAGAAGAGAAAAATACATTCGGTCAGCGAAGGCGTATACCCTCAAGCATTTAGAAGCGAAAAAAGAGTCTGCTAAACGGCTGATATACAAATATGCAGGGTTGGCAGCAGCAAATGGGCTTAACCCGGTTCCAGGTGTCGATATCAGTGTGGATTTAGGAGTCATGCTCGTGTTGTTTAATAAGCTTCGGGATAGTTACGGGTTGTCGGAGAACAAGATAAACAACCTGACCCCTACCTTGCTTCCAATAGGCAAGAAGGTGCTCGATATTGCCACGAAGGAAGGAATTTTACTCCTGCTGAAACGATTTGCTGGTCAACAGGCATCCAAGCAGATTTCCAAGTACATTCCGTTTGTTGGACAGGCTATTGCCGCCACGATTGGATTTGCACTGACGAAATATGCGGGTGAAGCCTATTTAAATGATTGCCACGAGCTCGCCATGAAGATCCTTGAGGAAGAGCTTGCTCTTAAAGGTGCTACGGTTAACTAATCCTTTCCTTCATAATACTTCTCTCAAAACCTGTAAGCAGAATGGAAGGTTCGTTCTCAGATAGGTTTTGTCATGGGAATAAGAAAAGAGCGTACATGAGAGGAGCGAACCATGAAAAAATACGAAATCACCCGTCAGCTATTTAAAGCTTTGCTGAATCACACCTATACCGCCTTCACCATTCCCTTTTCCGATGATCTGCGCTGTGAGGTCATCCCGGAATACCCTCAGGAGGATTCAGACAAATCGTATCTAGGGACGATTCCCGTACTGGTGAAGATCATCGAAAAGGACAGCCTCTTGCAGGAAACGCGCTTGACCGTGCAGTTTGTGCAGCGAAAAGAAATTCCCGCACTGGAGGACGGGGAATGGGGATACGCCTTTGCGATTCGCGGGCCCAAGACAGAGCTTGTCTATCGGGCGATGCAGGTGGCTCTCTATCCATATCCCGAAAACGCCACTGTTCATCTCTATAGCGATCTGGATTCCAAAGCGGGGAATAAATCGTTTCTTCCGCAAATGCTGAGTTGGCTGGAACAATACGATGATCTTTGGAAGCCGTGGGGAGGGCAGCTGCTCCAAAGTCAGCAGTTTGCGTTTTTGACCTACGATACCCTTTCCCAAACGATTGTGCAGGACAAGGATGACGTGCTGCGCAGTGCTTTGCTGATCGCGATTCTGAAGGCTGCCTTGAAAAAGGAGATTCAGCTGCCTTTGCCGCTTCCGTATAAGGAAACCGCGCCGACTCGGGAGCCGCTCGTATGGAAAATTGCCCCCGGCGAAAATGCGTCCCACTGGGAGGAAGCGTTGACCAAAGGAGAAATATTCGTCGGTTGGGACGAAATGAGCAGCTTGCAGCAATACGGCTCTCGCGAAGAGCTGATGAACATGTACAAAAAGGTCTACCAGCCGGAACAAGAGCCTGTGCGTAATGTGTTCACGCTCTGGTCCTTTTACAATGACATCCAGCCAGGTGATATCGTCATCGCCAACCGCGGCTGGAGACAGCTGGTCGGGATCGGAAAGGTAACGGGAGACTATGAATATCGTGAGAACGAAGAGCGCTTTCCGAATCGTCGAAAGGTAGAATGGATCATCACGGAAAAGATCAGCTTTGACACCAATGTTTTCACGACCCCGACATTGACGCCTGTTCATCATGACAGACTGACAGTGATTCAGAATGAAGTCCTGAAAAATGTGACCAATGGCGAGGAAAAATGGAAGCAGCTGTTTGGTGATTACGCGGAGTCGATCCAGCCAGAGGATACCTACATTGACGATATCGTCCGGTTTATGAAAAGCAGGCAGTTTACGTTTTCACCGTCCTTTGTTGCCCGGTTTGTGGCGTCCCTGCAAAGCAAGCCATTTCTGATTTTGTCGGGTATGTCAGGGACGGGAAAAACGAAGATCGCCCAGCTGTTTGCTGAGTATATGATCCGTGGCAAAAATGGGCGGGGAGCTGCCAGTAAGAATCGGGATACCGACAATCTGGCGTTCCTCTCTGTTCGGCCGGATTGGCTGGACCACCGAGGGCTGCTAGGCATGTACAACCCGTTGACGGAGCAATATGAAGCGACGCCGCTTTTGCGTATCATGCTGCGGGCAAAGGAAAATCCGGAGCAGCCGTACTTTGTCATCTTGGACGAAATGAATTTGGCCAAGGTGGAGTATTACTTCTCTGACTTCCTGAGCTGTCTGGAAAGCAGAAGAATATCCGAGAGTGGAGAAGTCTTGCAAGAGGCCGTACAGCTGCATAACTGTCATGATCTGGAGAATGCGGTAACGATCGTCGACGGCAATCACAAGCGATATGAAGTCCCACCCAGCATGGAAATTCCGCTCAATGTGTATTTCATCGGGACGGTCAATATTGATGAAACGACCTACATGTTCAGCCCGAAGGTACTGGATCGCGCCAATGTCCTAGAGTGCAATCGGGTAGAGATGATGAAATATTGGATGGAACAGTCGGAAGAGCACGACTATGTACACACTTCCACAGTAGAAGAAAAGAACGACTGGTTCACGTCAGGCGGCGAGTATCATTTGTTCCTGTATGCAAAGGAATATCGCGAGTCAGAGTGGAGGCCGATCCTGAATGGTGCCTACCAGGAGCTCTCCGAATTGCACAAGCTGCTGGAAGCAGAGGGCTACGCCTTTGGTTACCGGGTGATTGATGAGATCATGACATATGTGCTGTTCTCCTCCTACTATGAGTACAGCAGCGTCCGCGGGGCGCTCGATGCGCAGATCGTCCAAAAGGTTCTGCCGAAGCTGCATGGAAATCGCAAACAGCTGGAGACGTTATTGACCAAGCTTTTGCGGTTTGCGATGGGAGACGACGTGCAAGCGGAGCTTTTGACAGAGGAAGAAAAAGACGTCGTAGAGTACGAGACCTTTTACCGATATCCGTTAAGCGGGAAAAAGATTTACAGTATGTACACACAGCTGATGAAAACGGGCTACTGCAGCTTTATTTCATAGGCAAGAAGGGAGAAGGGGGAGTCGTGATACACGAGATTTACAGAAAAGGAAGTGAAGATCCTCTTCTTGCCTTGGAGGAAAATACAGACTACCTCGTTCGTTTTGCCGAAGAGATCTCGGATCAACAGAGAGAGGAGCTTCTGCAAAACTATGGGATGATCCTGCAGCCTCTTCACCACAATCTGTTCCTGATGAACTTCGGGAATTTTGTCGGCGAGACCGTTTTTTGCGGCCAAACGTACAGAGTGGATAGCAAAAAAATCAGCACGGGGCAAATGGATGACATGCTGCGGTTCATCACCAGCAGGATGGCTTCCCTCCCCTATCAGGCGGTCTCGCCAACCAAGCTGCGGGTCAAAAGTGATGCAGCCTGGAAAGCGATCCTGTATCATCTCTGGAACGATCTGCGGCAAGCCTTGCTCGTGGAGTGGGAGGGAGCTACTCTGGAGGAGTGGTGGGAATGCGTTGCACGACAGCCGCATCACTGTCTGGAGAGGGAAACGATTGTGAAGCCCTTGTGGAAAAGTCACCAGATGGATGAGCGCACCATTTCGTCCCTTTTGAAAAGCCCAGAATTATGGCAGCCGCTAAAACGTAACCACACCTTGGCATCTACGCGGCTAGCACAGCGCTTGAACGGTTCGCTCCCATCTGAGCTGGAACAAATTCAAAAGCGAATCCAATATGATACCCCCGAAAACCGGATGCTCAAGTGGATTCTTTCCGAAGCATTTGAAATCACGCGGGAGATCGAGAAACGTCTGGCAAATCGGAGGTTTTTCAATCATCTGGAAGTGAAACGGACAAATTGGCTCATGCAGGACCGATTGGAGAGCATGATGTCTGCTCCGTGGCTCGCAGAGGTCGGCAGCCTGCAGCACATTCCGTCGTCTTCCACTGTTTTGCAGAAGAAAAATGGCTATCGGCAGTGGTACTCCTTTTACCAGCGGATACTACTCGGATCCCAATATCCTTTGCCCGAGGAAGATATCACCTCTCTGATCGAAGGAAAAGATATCGCCAAGCTCTACGAATACTGGTGTTTTTTCCAGGTAGTAGACGCTGTGGAGCGATTGACGCAGTCCAAGCCGTACTCCTTTGCCAAAGAACCCAACGATGACGGATTTACCCAGCTGAAAGAAGGCTTGAAGATCTCGTTTCTCGTGAAAGGCACCGAGCGTCTCGATGTTTATTTCAACAAGTGCTTCTCCCGCAATCGTGGTTCCTACACGCAGCCCTATCGACCCGATATCAGCCTGAATTGGCGGTCGGAGTGGCATCATTTTGACGCGAAATTCAAGTATATGTCTGTTCAGGAGAAAGATCAGGTCCATCGATATGTGAAAAAGGAAGATATCGACAAGATGCACACGTACAAGGATGCGATCCTCGGGACCCAAACGGCATGGGTGCTCTTTCCGGATGCTGGCGATGATTTTGCCTTTTATCAGGAAGGAGGACAAAAGGAATCGGGGAATGAGCTCCAAGGCATCGGCGCTGTGGGCGTTATGCCGGGGGAACTTACGGGATTGGAAAGAGGACTGAGGACAGTACTGTCGGGGTGTTTGACTGACAGCCAGGTAGTGTAAGCGCGCAAGCAAGAGTCCCTTGGGAGGCATCCTGAGGGACTTTTTTAACGTATAAGAATTTATAAGTGAAATGCTTATGAATTCTGGAGCGCATGACGAAGTGCCTGCCTCAGCGTCCGCTTCTGGCATTCCTTCGGTAAAACTATCCGCTAAAACGCGGCCGCTCCTCCATGAATAGGCCTCGATAGAGGTTTTCTTATCGCCCAGTCGTGATTGCTGGCCGAGGGCATGGAGCGCAATTTCACAAGATTTTCCAGCGGAACCACAAACATACGATGGGGCTTTACGTAATTATTCCTTGCGTAAAGAGGCCTTGCTTGCATATAATACTGAATGAACGTTCAGTATTATTCGGTGATTGGTTGGGGTAAGCCTGTCCGCACTAGAGTGAGGTGAAGCTAGAGTGAATAAAAAAAAGCAACAAACCGAGCAGACAAAGAAGAAAATCGCGGAAGCCGCAAGAGCCTTATTTGTGCAAAAAGGCTATAAAGCAACATCGATTGAAGACATTGTGAAAGCTACAGGATGCAGCGCCGGAAACATTTATTATCATTTCAAAAGCAAGGAAGGGCTATTCCTGCATCTTATTGAAGATTGGAACCGGGAATGGGAAGAGACCTGGCTTGCAAAGGAATCGTCGTACCCGACTACGACTGATAAATTGTATGGCATGGCCGAGCATTTGGCGGTCGATCAATTGAACCATCCGCTGACGAAGGCCATCGATGAGTTCTTCAACAATTCGGAGAAAGCTACCGATGTGGAGGAGCGCATCAACGAAATGGTTCAGGGGTATATCGACTTTAATCACCAGCTGCTGCAAAAAGGAATCGATAAAGGTGAATTTAAGGAGCTGAATGGTACCGGGCTTGCCATCATCCTGGATAGTTTGTTGTACGGCTTGGGACAGCATACCCGAGGAATGAAGGGTGAGGAAGCACTGGCGACCTACCGCATGGCTATGGACGTATTTCTGCATGGTATTGTCAAAACGTCCCGCTAGCCGTTTTTTTACACACGAATCTAGAATAAACATTCAGTATTTTGTTTGGAAGTTGGAGGAATAAAGAATGGCACTGTTACTAAAAAATCGGGGAGCTATGCTGATCCTGATGTTTAACCTGCTCTTAGTTTTTACCGGCATCGGTCTTGTCATCCCGATTATGCCGAAGTTTATGGAGAATCTGGGTATTACCGGTGGGATTATCGGACTGTTGGTAGCAGCCTTTTCGTTGACACAGCTGCTCTTTTCTCCGCTTGCAGGGCGCCTGTCCGATCAATTCGGCAGAAAGAAAATGATTGTGATTGGGATGCTCATTTTTGCATTCTCAGAATGGATATTTGGGATTGCGAGCTCAACATGGCTGCTGTTTTTCTCCAGACTTCTCGGCGGGATCAGTGCCGCGCTGATCATGCCTGCGGTAATGGCCTATGCGGCGGATGTTACGACGAATGAGGAACGAGCAACCGGAATGGGCTATATCAACGCAGCGATTACCACCGGGTTTATTATCGGCCCAGGGATTGGGGGATATATTGCGGAATTTGGGATTCGCGCCCCATTTTATGCCGCTGCCCTCGCAGGTGTTGCCGCTGCTTTGATCAATTTGCTTATTCTTCCGGAATCTCATCCGGCAAAGGACAATGATTCACCAGCTCCAGCAGCACAGCGGAGCAGTCTTCTGCAACAATTGAAGCAGTCCTATAAAGAGCCGTATTTCTTAAGTCTGATCATTATTTTTGTCATGACTTTCGGATTGGCAAACTTTGAAACCGTATTTGGACTGTTTGTCGATCACAAGTTTGGGTTCGAACCGAAAGATATTGCCTTTATCATTACGTTCGGCTCCATTGCTGGAGCGGTCGTTCAGGTTACGATTTTTAGCTGGATTTTGCAGCAGTTCGGAGAGAAGCGCGTCATTTCGATCTGTCTCCTGGTTGCCGGTGTGTTTATTTTGCTAACCCTTTTCGTCCACACCTTCTGGTTGATTTTTGCGGTTACCTTCATTATCTTTCTGGCGATCGATATTTTGCGTCCGGCCGTCAGTACACAAATGTCCATGCTCGCCAAGGATCAACAAGGCTATGTAGCTGGTCTAAACTCGGCTTTCTCCAGTCTGGGCAATATTGTCGGACCGATTGTAGCTGGATTTTTGTTCGATCTGGATATCAATTACCCGTATACGCTCGCCTGTCTGGTTCTCTTAATCTGCTTTGGTTTATCGCTCAAGGGAAGAAAAGAAAGTCTGCAAAAGAGAGCCGCCTGATTGTTACAATTTCAAAAAATGCCAGTAAAAAGCTCTTAAGGATAGGGCTTTTGACTGGCATTTTTCATACAGTGAAAATGCTGCCCACAAGGCTTCGCGGAGCCATGGATTCTAAATACTCTGGAGGAAAATGGGGATACCTGATATGATGAGAATAAGTAATATATTTCCAATATTATTGTGGGAGAGTGTTTTTTAAATGATGAATATAGGACCTGAATTTGGGGCTGCGATAATCCCTATCCTAATTACGCTAGCTTTCTATGCTTTTATCATTTATGTGCTGGTAAGTCTTCTAAAGTTTATGAGACAGAAGAATCAACACGATCGAGATCGAAATGAAAAGCTGGACCGCTTGATTCAATATCTGGAAAATCAAGATCAGAACAGAAAAATAGACAGGGATACATAAAAAGGAAAGACGTCGGTATACTCCTACGCTGGTGTGTGCAGGCGTCTTTTTCATGTAGAGAGCTTTTGTGGTTTATGTAGGAGAAAAACCATTTTTCTAAAATTGGCGAAAATGCCAACCCTGCAATCAGACAACTTTCTTTGCAGCACTCATATGTTATGGCAGGAGGTGGTCCAAATGGCCTTTCGATGTCTTTGTCGGGGGAGCAGGTGCACGGTGTTTTGCAGATGTGGCTGTCGGCGAAAAAGGAGATCTGCCGTGTTTGCTAGGTAAAAAATAAGGAATCGCAGGAGGCCGGGATGCTCTTTCTGAACATGTTGTTTCTCATTTTGTTAACGGTAAGCAGCATAGGCTATACCTACAAAAATCGGTCCGAGCTAGCTTGCATGGATGGGATGATATTCGCTATGGCGCTTGGTGCCATGTCTAGCATTTCTCTCGGCTTGAACATCCAGGTGTCGTTCGTAAACGACTTGGGATTGGCAACGCTCATCGCAGTGTTGATCGGAATGAGCGTCGGGTTCCTTACAGGGAAAATCGTATCTCTCACAGCATCCATCGAGGGAGTCATGGCTGGAATCATGGGCGGGCTGATGTCCCCTATGCTCGGGGCGATGCTAGCTCATCCGATGATGCTCATCTGGATTATGGATATCGTCTATCTTCTCGTCTTGGTCCTGCTTGTGTGCTTGGCAAAAGAAGCGAGACAGGCGTTTCTGGAAGAGTCACGAGAAGCGGAGAGAGACCCAAATCCCTCACCCTGACGGCGAAATGCATGAAAAAAGGGAGAGCAGATTCTCTCCCTCAATGCCATGGAGCTCCATTCCTTTTAAAAAGTCCTAATCCTTGCAATTCACGATACGTTTTAAAGAGGTCTTTTGCAATTTGCACATTGTTCACCACAGTACCCAAATCTATGTCGCTTATGCTTGGAATCATCTGAAGCAAGGAAGGTCTCCTCGCCCTGGTTCTTTTCTTCGTTTTCATCCATTCCTGGTGATACCGATCCAGTGCTGCCGGTTCTCTTTTCAGCTGTCTTCTGGTGACGTTGTTTTGTTTGAGCCATTGCATGAATTCCGGTGTGAGACGATCCTGACTCGCGATTGGCTGCTGTTTTCTCAAGACGTCCTCCTTTCCCTGCTCTTCCAAAGGAGCAGAAGGAACCTAGCTCCTCCAGAATACAGACACTGGGATACGATATGTCAATCGGACTACATTTGCTTGTACGCTTGCCTATCGATGAAGTCCAGAGGGATGGCCATTCCCTGGAAATCTAGGTTTCCATCCATGGACAAGCCTTCGGAGTGAAGAGACAAACCGGATACCCAAGTGGACAAAGACTATTAGAAAATGATGATTGTACTTGTGCACAAAACAGAATACATGGAAAGAGATGTGAGTACTGTATGGTAGGTCATCACTTCCGAGAAAAGGAGGCTTGCTTGTATGAGCTTTTTTGACAAGATGAAAAAGGGCGTTACCGATGCTGGCTCGAAAGCGAAGACATTGGTCGAAGTCAATAAATTCCGATTGAATATTCAATCGTTAGAGGCGGAAATTCAAGATCGCTATAAAAGGATTGGTCAATCGGTCTTCCAATCTACATCAGATGAATTGGGGGCGGAACCTGCAATCGATCAAAAGGAAAAAGTCGTGGTGCTTACGCTATGCCAGGAGATTCGGGCAAGGCAGCAGGAAATTGTTGAATTAAACAAAAAAATCCTTGAACTGAACAACCAAAAAAACTGCGACAAATGTGGCAGATTGAATCAAGCAGAGGTCAAATACTGCTCGGAGTGCGGCAACGAGTTTATCCAAGTGGTCACGATTGATGTGGTAGCTGCACAAACTGCGACAGAAAGCGCCGCGATATCATGCTGGAAATGTCACGAGCCCCTTGGGCAAAGCGTCCGATTTTGTGGAAAGTGCGGTACAGCTCGGCCGTAGCCGGGCTTTCCAGATATTCAATGGAATAGTCGGTTCATATGCCCGCCAGGCAAGGAAGGCGGGTTATTTTCTGTAGCTGGGCAAGCGGTTGCCGGTAGATCCACTCCCAGCGGCAAATTGATTTCAGGCTCTATCAAGCAAATGGTAGACAATTCTTTGTGTAGGAGTCTTCTCGGTGCAGCGGTGAATCTGGTAGGATGGAGGGGAAGCAGAGAAACCATACGAGAGAAAAAGGAGATTTCGGCAAATGGCGATCAAGGCGATACTATTTGATTTGGATGATACGTTGCTGTGGGACGAGCGCAGTGTAAAGGAAGCGTTCCAAGCGACTTGCGCGGAGGCAAGCAAGCATCACGAAGTAGACACGCAGCTTTTGGAAGAGGCGGTTCGGCGTGAAGCGCGCGCATTGTATGAATCTTTCGAAGCATTCCCTTTTACGAAAATGATCGGAATCAATCCATTTGAAGGATTATGGGCACAATTTGCCGAGGGGCAGCAGGAAGAGTTCCGCAAGCTGCAATCGTTCGTCCCAACCTACCGAAAAGAAGCGTGGACACGCGGATTGCGGGCACTCGGTTTCGAGAACGAAGAACTCGGCTCCAAGCTGGGAGAAATGTTCCCGGCAGAGAGAAGAAACCGTCCGATTGTTTATGAAGAAACCTTCGAGGTCTTGGATCAACTGAAGGAAAAATACAAGCTTCTGCTGCTCACCAACGGATCTCCTGATTTGCAAAAAGAAAAGCTGGCCGGTGTGCCGAGTCTCGCTCCCTATTTCGATCATATCGTCATTTCCGGCGAGTTCGGGGAAGGCAAACCTGCTGCATCCATTTTTGAACATGCGATGAGCTTGCTCGGAATCACGGCAGAGGAAGGCGTCATGATCGGCGACAAGCTGACGACAGACATCCTCGGCTCAAATAAGGTCGGCATGCGCAATATGTGGATTAATCGCCACGGAGTAACGCACGAGGGAGAGATCGTACCTGCTCATGAAATTGCGAGCCTTCGGGATATTCAGAAGGTGATTGATTCTTTGGAGTAAGGTTTTATGAACCCGCTAATTGAGTTTGGCGGGTTTTTCATTTGTACAAGATTTAACCAATCGTAAAAATATTCAATTCTAATTAATTTAAAAAATCAGAAAATAACATTTACTTTTTCGTTTCGAGCCTATATACTAAAAACAACCCATTAGTCGACTGTATACCGTACGCTGATTTCGTTGATAAAAGGAGATAACTTATGTTTGAAGTAAAAAAGGGAATGCCCTTGTATGAGCAGATCTTCGAGAAAATTCGAGAATCCATCATTACCGGAGAGTACAAGCCGGGTGACCGGTTAGTGGATTATTGGGTAGCAGAAGAACTAGGGGTGAGCAGAAGTCCTGTTCGTGAAGCGTTTCGAAAACTGGAGCAAGAGGGTCTACTGGTCAATCGTGACGGCAATACCTCTGTCTATTTTCCAAACGCACAGGACGTTCTGGAGCTCTTTCAGGTTCGGGTAGGTTTGGATGGAGTAGCTGCTTCTCTGGCAGCCCAGCTCATGACCGATGAGCAGCTAGAGGATTTGAGAATATCCTTGGTGCAAGTCGAGCAAGCGCTGAGCGAGAAAAGAATCGCCGATGTGGTGAAGCTGAATACCTTCTTTCATGCGCAGATCATCCAGTCCAGCAAAAATCAATACCTGCAAAATATGGTCGATAAAATTGGCACGTTGACGCTGCTGTACCGGAATACGTTTTTCAACAAGTTCTACTACGGAAACGATGACTTCCTGCAGGAGCACCAGGAGATCTACCAAGCCTTGAAGAGCAGAGACTCCGCTTTGGCTCAAGAGAAAATGCAAGTGCACATCCAAAATGATATGGACTTCCTGAAAAGTAAGCTTATAGATGAAGGGTTATAAATAGAGGATTTTCATAATTTTTTTTAGGATTTTTAGTCGACTGTATTCAGAATTCTAAATTCTAACAGTTGAAGCGAAAAATGGTAATAAGAAGCTGTCCATCGTGAAGAGAGGGGACTGATCATGGCTCGTATCTGGGAAAAGTATCTCGATGAACAAGACTTGAAGAACTATTCGACCAGCGGTTTTGGCAAGAAGTACGGCGTGGGGGAAAGACCTGCATTGGTGATCGTGGATGTCACTTATGGGTTTACAGGCGAAGAGGTCGAGCCTATCGAGGAGTCTATCCAAAAATATCCCGCAAGCTGCGGGGCGACAAGCTGGGAGGCGATCAAGCAGATCCAGAAACTGCTGGATGTCGCCCGGCAGCAGCAGCTTCCCGTTTACTACACCATTATCGAGGGACACAAGCACGCATCCAATGAGCGTGTTGCTGTGAAAGGAACCCTGTTTGATCATCCGGCGATGCGTGAAGGAGAAAAGGGGACGTGGATCGTGGAAGAGCTCAAGCCGCTGCCACAGGAAGTGGTGCTCTCCAAGAAAAAGCCGAGTGCTTTCTTCGGTACTCCTCTGGTTACGCACTTGATGGCGAATCAGGTGGATAGCCTCATCGTGGTGGGCTGTACCACGAGCGGGTGCATCCGAAGTACCGTTGTAGATGCGTTCTCCTATAACTACCAGGTGATTGTTCCAGAGGAATGCGTCTTTGACAGAAGTCTTACCTCCCATACGATCAATCTGTTTGACATGCAGCAAAAATACGCTGATGTGATCAGCACCGAAGAACTAATCCAGGAGTTAACCCAACCATCAAATAAATAGAGGGGTGTCAGTTGTGAGTAAAAATTATCGAGTAGGTCTCATCGTTCCGAGCTCCAATACGACGATGGAGACAGAAATTCCCGCCATGCTGCGGTCGATGGAGAATGGAGCCGATTCCTTTACCTTCCACTCCAGCCGCATGCGAATGAAGCATGTGACAAAGGAAGAGCTGGCGCAGATGGACAAAGACAGCGACCGTTGCGCGCTGGAGCTGTCCGACGCCAGATGTGACGTCATCGCGTACGCTTGCCTGGTTGCCATCATGTCGCAAGGCTCGGGCTATCACTGCTTGTCTGAGTCCCGCCTTCATCAAGCGACAAAGGAAAATGGTGCACCTACTTCCATCGTCAGCAGCGCTGGTGCACTCATCGAAGGAATCGAAGCATTGGGAGCCAAAAAGGTGGCGATCATCACGCCTTACATGAAGCCATTGACCCAAATGGTCGTGGATTATATCGAGGAAAGCGGCATCCGCGTTACCGACTCTATTAGCCTGGAAGTCGCAGATAATCTCCAGGTAGGAAGATTAGATCCCTTGCAGCTGCCAGATATCGTAAAGGGGCTCGATATCAGGGAAGCAGATGCCGTTGTTCTTTCTGCATGCGTGCAGATGCCTTCGCTACCAGCCATTCAAATCGTCGAGGATAGATTGGGGCTACCCGTACTCTCTGCTGGTACAGCAACGGTTTATAAGATCTTAAAAGAACTGAATATTCCAATTTCTGTTCCGAGTGCTGGGAAGCTGCTGTCTGGTGCATGCTGAGCTTCACGAAAAAAGGAAATAGATGGGGGTTGTAGATCATGGCAACGTATTCCAAATTATTTGCTTCTGGGAAAATTGGAAAGCTTACTTTGAAAAACCGGATTGTGAAAGCGCCTCAATCGACTGGACTGAGCAATATGGATGGGACGGTCTCTGAGAGATTGGTCAGGCACTACAAGGAGCTGGCTCGTGGGGGAACCGGCCTGATTATTGTCGAGTACACGTACATAGACGATGAAGCGAGCAAGTCAGCGTACTGCCAATTGGGCATCAGCAGCAACGAGCATATTGCCGGTCTCTCTTGGCTGGTCTCGGCGATCCATGATGAAGGGGCAAAGGTAGGCATCCAAATCGAGCATTGCGGAAGACAAAAGTTTTTGGCAACCCCTCCTATTAAAGCGCCATCGCGCATCCCGTGGCCGACGATTTACGAGCAGACAGGTGTGATTCCCGACGAGCTCACTATCGAAGAGATCAAAAAAATCGTGGAAGACTTCGGGGATGCAGCGCGAAGAGCGGAAACAGCCGGGTTTGACCTGGTCGAAATCCATGCAGCGCACGGCTATCTCATAACGAACTTCTTGTCTCCCCACACCAACAAGCGAAATGATTTGTACGGCGGAACGCTGGAAAATCGCATGCGTTTTTTGCTGGAGGTCATCAAGAACGTGAAATCGAAAGTCAGTGCGGATTTCCCGATTACGATGCGAATTAACGGTACCGATTACGAGCCGGATGGCATCACGATTGACGAGACGATCGAAGTGTGCAAGCAGGCAGAAAAGCTGGGCATTGCAGCCTTCCATGTATCTGGCGGCGATCACCACATGATGAACTACCAGGTGAGCCCGATGGTCATCCCAAAAGGACCGAACGTATGGGCAGCGGAGGCAATCAAGCCGCATGTTTCCGTACCAATTATGGCATCCGGATCGATTACGACACCTGCCTTCGCGGAAGAGATTTTGACCGAAAATCATGCGGATTTTGTATCGCTGGGCCGACCTTTGCTCGCTGATCCTTATTTCCCTGCAAAAGCGCAGCAGGATAGAGCCGATGACATCATTCCCTGTATTCGGTGCAACGACGGTTGTATGGAAAGGACGTTCTTTCGCTTCCGTTCCATCCGTTGTTCAGTGAACCCGACTACAGGCAGAGAGGGAGAGCTGACTATCCAGCGGGCAGAGGTTCCCAAAAAAGTGCTGATTGTCGGCGGCGGACCCGCTGGGATGGAAGCGGCGAGAGTGAGCGCTCTGCGAGGCCATTGCGTCACACTCTTTGAAAAAGGCGAGCTGGGAGGTGCTTTGCTGCCCGCTGCTGCATCGCCCTATAAATCAGACATTCAACATTTGCTAACGTACTATCGGGCACAGATGCAAAAGCTGGATATTGAAATCGTTCGAGCAGAAGCGTCTAGGGATGATGTACACAACGGGGACTTTGATGCCGTGGTGATCGCGGTAGGAAAACGACCAAAGCCTCCGCAGATAACAGGCTGGCAGGAAGCCGAAGCCATCTATGCAACGGATGTGCTTACAGAGAAGGTCAGTACCGGAGAGAATGTGGTCATCGTGGGCGGAGGTTGGACTGGGGTGGAAACCGCGCTCTTTTTGGCGGAGCAGGGTAGACACGTCACGATCATTGAGCAGCAGGAACAATACATGCAGGACGACTTGGTCACGTTCAAGATGACCTACACAGAGCTGCTCTCCCAAAAGAAGATTCACGTCCGAACGTCTACACAGGCGAGAAAAGTAGAGGGCAACGAACTGACCGTCGTGGATCGATATGGCACGGAAGAGAAGCTCACAGCTGACACGATCGTTTACGCTACGGGCTTTCAATCCAATACGGCTTTTCTCGCTGCGGAAAGTGAACAAGCGAAAAAAGAGATCTACCACATCGGAGACGGGCAGCAGCCAGGGAAAATTTATGACGCCATCCACGAAGGCTACATGACGGGCCTACGCATTTAAGAAGGGGAGGTTAGCTCATGAACAACACAACGAAGGAAGCAAATGTATCTACGATGTCTCCGCGAGTACGGGCGCTTCTGGAAAAATTCAGAGACAATCTGGAACTAGGGATTACCGATCTCGCCCTCCTAAACGATGAAGAAGTGTACCAGGTAGAGCTGGAAAAAATCTTCAATAAACGTTGGAACTACCTGGCCCACATGTCGGAAATTCCGAACAAGGGTGATTATGTACTGCGCTCCATCGGGAATGACACGTTCATTGTCAGCAGAGGAGAAAAAGACGAAATTCACGTGATGTTGGACGTTTGCCCGCATCGCGGAGCCAGCATTTGCCGGGCCTCTCAGGGAAATTCCTCTCATTTTCGCTGTCCCTATCACGGCTGGACGTTCAAGAATAACGGCGAACTGGTTGGAACTCCTGCTTACAAAGAGGCGTACAGCGGGCTGAATCGCAAGGAATGGGGACTTACCCATGCACCACGAGTAGAAGTGTTTCATGGCTTCATTTTTGCTAGTTTGGATAAGGACGCTACTGATTTGAAAGAGTCTCTTGCCGGAATAGGCTGGTACCTGGATATGATCTTCTCCCTCCAGGACGAAGGGATGGAGGTGCTCGGCGAGCCGCAGCGCTTCATCATCAAGTCCAACTGGAAGACAGCCGCGGAGAACTTTTCCGGAGATGACTATCATCTGATGTATCTGCATGCATCGACCTATGACATCGGTGTGATGCAGATTCCGCTCAAGGAAAATATGAAAGGCTATCATATCCAGGCAGGAAATGGCCATGCTGTCAGTTTTTCGATCGACATGGAAAGCGATGCCCCTCTGTTCTTCTTTTATCCAGAGGAAATCGTGAAGACCTTTAACCTCCAGAACCTGTCCCAAAAGCAGCTGGAGTTGGCGCGTGGGTCGCGTGTGTGTGTAGGCAATATTTTCCCGAACACTTCTTTCCTGATGCTGCCGCTGAGTCCGGACCCGAAAAATGTCCCTCCTACGCCCTTGTTCACATGGCGGGTATGGCAACCGATCAGCAAAGATGAAATTGAGGTATGGAACTGGTTTTTCATGTACAAAAATACCTCGGATGAATTCAAGCAGGCTTCCTATCAAGCAGCGATGTCGACATTTGGAATCGCAGGTACGTTTGAGCTGGATGATCCGGTGCCTTGGGAGTCCATCACGAAAAATGCAGGTGGAACCTTTGCCAAAAAAAGCATGAAGCTGAATCTGCAAATGGGTATGGAAGGAATGGGCACGGCGAAGCAAGTCATGGATTGGCCATTTCCGGGGATCGCCTATTATCCGCGATTTGAAGAAGGGAACCAACGTCATATGTACCGGCATTACGTCGAGGACATGCTCAAGGACGAATAGAGAGGAGGAAGTCACATGAAAGTTCCCTTTGACCTCTACCATGAGGGCGTCGAGTTTTTTCTGCAGGAAGCCGAGTTGATTGATGACCGAAAATTCAAGGAATGGCTGAATGTGATGACGGAGGACTTTACGTACAGAATACCTATCCGCGTGACACGGGAAAAGGCTGCGCCATCTGAATTCAGCCAGCACTCCAGTCTGATGAACGAGACAAAGAGCACGATGGAGATCCGGATTATGCGGACGTTCTCCGAATACAACTGGGCAGAAGATCCGGCTTCGCGGACAAGGCACTTTCTGACCAATTTTCGGGCCAGACAGGATGAGCAGCACGAAAACGAGCTGCACTACAAGACAAATTTTCTTTTGTACCGTGGGAAATTTGACTCGACATCGTTTCAGTTTTTGAGCGGGGAGAGACACGATTCCATTCGCAAAGAGGATGGGGAGTGGAAGCTTTCCAAGCGATTGATCCTGCTTGATCATACGACGGTTCCCATGAGCAACCTCGCGATATTTATCTAGCTATGACACTTCAAAAGAAAGCGGGTGTGTGGAGTATGCAAGAGGACCAAGACTTTATCCAAATCGCGAATGAATTCACTTGTGTTCATGTCCGAAAAGTAAGGACGAAAAATGG
Organism: Brevibacillus nitrificans; assembly: GCF_003710965.1. Classification (NCBI taxonomy): domain Bacteria; kingdom Bacillati; phylum Bacillota; class Bacilli; order Caryophanales; family Paenibacillaceae; genus Brevibacillus; species Brevibacillus nitrificans. The sequence continues at coordinate 153,768 of NZ_RHHU01000012.1, forward strand.
AGAGCTGCTGCAGATCGAGTCCAAGAAGAGTGATGACAAGATCTTGTTGGACCCCATGCAGCTGGAAAGTCTGGCGTTACTCAAGCCAGAGCACTTTTCCAAATTTTTTGAGCTGCATTTTGGGATCGATGAGTCCCTTTCCCCGAAAAAATAGAATCGAAAAGAAGCTAAGAGGTGAAGCCGGATGCATTCCAAAGCGCAAAGGTTCGAACACGTTGAACTGAAGGTCCAGGATTTGTCCAAAGCACTGCATTTCTACCAAAACGGTCTAGGGCTGGTGGAAATTGCGCGAGAGAACGGCGTGGTCTACTTGGGCTGCGGCTACGACAAGAACTACGATTTGGCCGTATCAGAGGGGGGAACCGGTGTAACACACTTCGCCGTCCGGGTGGATAACGAGGATGAGCTGGAATACTTCTTCAAAAAAATCAGTGGAGTAGGTGTATCGGTAGTGCGACATAACGGGACAGAGCCCGGTCAGGAAAAGGGTATTCGTTTTCAGCTGCCGAGTGGAATCCCAATGGAATTTGTCCTCGTCGCAGACAATTCCTATGTCAATCCTGCGAGACCCGCTTATCCGCGCAATGTAGCATCGGCGCCACTGAACATCGATCATATCAACCTGATGGCGGTTGATGTCAAAAAAGAGACCGACTTTTTCCGAGAGATTCTCGATTTTAAAGTATCCGACATCGTGGATCCTGAAATGAACGGAAATTATATGATGACCTTCATGCGCTTTCGCGGCTATCACCATGACGTTGCGACTACCATTACGAAAAACCCGCAGGAAACCTTGCACCACCTGTCGTGGACGATGAGCAACATTGAGCATATTAAAGTAGCTTGCGATGTTCTCACCCAATTTGAAGTGGATGTCGAGCTGGGACCGGGACGCCATCCGATCGGGCCAAATCTCTACGCGTACTATCTGGAGCCGGGCGGCAATCGGTTCGAGTACGTAGCGGAGCAAGCCTATCTGGACCCAGACTCTCCTACGAAAATATGGAGAAGCATGCAAGATACGCTGGAGTCCTGGTCGAAGCTCAAGCGACCTCCAAGTAGCTTCATCAGAGGGACGTAGGAGTGGGAGGAATCGGAATGAAACGGCTAGATGGAAAAGTAGCGGTGATTACAGGGGCAGCGGCAGGTCTGGGCAGAGCAGTTGCCCAGCGCTATGTAGCAGAAGGCGCAAAGGTCTGCGTCGTCGACCGGTCAGAGCGGGGCCTCACGGAGATGAAGGCCCTTCTCGGGGAAGATATCATCACAATTCAGGCAGATGTCAGCTCTTCCATAGACAATGAACGGATGGTTTCAGCGGCTGTGGAAGCCTTTGGGAAGGTCGATATTTTTGTAGGGAACGCAGGCATTTTCGATGGGAACAAGAGCATTTCGGAGCTGACGCTGGACAGTATCGATCACGGCTTCGCAGAGATCTTCAACATCAATGTGAAGGGTTGCTTTTTAGGGGCAAAAGCGGTACTGCCAGAGCTTGTGAAGTCACAGGGGTGTATGATCTTTACGGCTTCTCACGCCAGCTTTTATCCCGCAGGGGGAGGTCCACTTTACACAGCGACCAAGCATGCCGTCGCGGGCTTGATCAAGCAGCTCGCCTATGAGCTGGCTCCGGCGATCCGTGTAAATGGAGTCGCGCCAGGCGTTATCCAAACAACGATGGGCATGCCGAAAACATTGGGTCCTGAGGTTCCCTCGATCATTTCAGGAGTGGAACAATCATTACCGCTTCCCTTTATTCCCGCCCCAGAGGATTATGTGGATCTCTACGTCATGCTCGCTTCCGAGGGAGCGAAGACCATGACGGGCACGATCATTCAGGCGGACAACGGGATCAGCATTCGCGGGCTTGCCAAAACTTCAGGGAGAAGCGAGTAAACATCATCTCGTATCAACGATTGATCACTAAATGGTTGGGGGCGTTCAGATGTCTGGTAACGATGTGACAAAGATAAAGAATCTACCAGAATCCTACTTCTACGATACGAGAGACAAGGAACGAAAGGCAGACTCGACCCACGATAAAGACGACTACGGCCTGCGCCGAGTCCCAGCAGATGGGAGATTCAGCGCCTGGAGCAGCGCCTGGAGCTGGATGGGACTCTCTACCGCATTAGCGTACCCTCTCACGGGAGCCCTGCTCACGCTTTCTTTCGGGGCAGCCTCGGTCCTGATCGGATTTGCCATCTCGGTCGTAATGGTGGGGCTAGGTGTAGCTTTCACAGTCAATAAATCAGCAAATGAAGGCATCGGAAAGGACTTGATGGGCCGCGGCAGCTACGGATACTACGGGTCACTCTTGACGATTGTGGTCGTCGGATTGTATTTGACGCTGCTCTTCTCGATGGAGACCTCCGTCATAGCCAGATCCCTGCATGAAATGATTCCGATGGTTCCGTTCTGGATTTTGGTTTTGATCATTATCGCGATCTTTATACCGCTTGGGATCTATGGCATGGTCTGGATTTCGAAAATTCAAACATTTACATTAGTCCTTTACGTGGTCGGACTCGCATTGGTCTTCATCGGACTTTACGCAGGCTGGTCAGATTTGTCAAACGCGGCTTTTGCCACAGCATGGTGGACGCTCAATCCTAGTCAGACTCCCACCTCCTGGATGTCGATCATGGCGGCAACCGGGGCTTGGATGGGCGCATTCGGATTCATGAACATCTTTGCCGTCACAGATGTTACACGGATGACCCGGCGCAGCGAACGGAAAAAGGGCAGTGTGCTTCAGGTCATCATCAACTCGGTGATTAATTCGTTTGTTATCGGAGCGATGGGCATTTTCTTCCTGGCTGCTTCCAATGGTACAAATCCCGATCCGGGTATTACGTTCGTGAGAGTGCTTGGGCCGATTGGCTTGCTGCTCGTGTTCCTTACACAGGTTCGGGGGAACGTCATGAACATGTACTTGGGGACGCTCGCGTTTGACAACGTGATCGCACAGATTTCCAAAAAGAGCTTCATGCGTTCCTGGTTGCTGATCCCGTACGTCATTCTCGGCTTTTTTATGGTCGTCAGCCCCTTTCTCGAGTACTTTCCGACGATTGCTACGTTTGCAGGAGTTTTCTTTGCAGCGTGGGTCGGTTCCACATTTGGAGAGCTGATGCTGGTTCGACCACTCTATCAAATCCCCCGTTGGTCTGAGTTTCGACGCGCCTATCTGCCAGGAATAAACTGGGTGGGGTTCCTCTCGCTGATCATTCCGATGGTACCGGGAATGGCGGCAACCTTGGGTGTGTGGGGGGATGCATGGCGAGCGCTTTCCGTCTTTTTCACACTTGCATTGGCATTGGTGATGCCCGTGATCTTGGCGATCCTTTTGGGAAAACAACGCACCTGGGCGCAGTATTTCATACGTATCCCGGATGTCCCCGAAGGAGTTTCCGACACGTTGACCTGCTTTGTTTCCGGGGAGACGGAGCATGTGAGCGACTTTGTGAAGTGTCCGTTCTACGGGGACCAATGGATCTCCTCAACTACCTGTTCTTCCGAATCCAGATGCAAAGAGATGTGTCATTCGGAAGGCAATAGGCAGCGCGCACCAAAGCAGCCAGCTATCTAAACGAATGGATATGGAGGGATTTACATGGCAGTAAACATGACTCAATTAACCAAGCTGTTTTACGATGAACTCGTTTTATGTGGAGTTCGCCAGGGAGAGTTCGTCGTCGTGGCCAGTCAGCCGGAATCTCGCGAAGGTTACGTAGAGGCTTTTCTCAGTGCGATCGAATCTTTGGGCGCTTACGGAGTGAACCTGCAATTCCCGGGTATTCGTCACGCGCATTTGCCGTACATCGGCAGAAAGACGCAAGATATCGACATGTATATTGATTCCGTCCCGCAGGCGATGGAGACGCTGAAAAAGGCAGACATGGTCGTGGATGTGACGGCGGAAGGACTGGTTCATACCAAAGCCAGAGCCGTTACCTTGGGCAGCGGGGCAAGAATGCTGATGGTTTGGGAGAAAGCCGAGATTCTGGAGCGCATGTTCCCGCGCCAATCCTTGAGAAAACGGGTAGAAACCAGCATGGATATGCTCAGACAGGCGAGCTCGATGCGAGTGACGACAGCGGCAGGCACAGATATTACCGTACAGCTCACCAAAGAAACGCCGCTAATCGGCCAGTACGGCTATACGGATCAGCCGGGCAGATGGGACCATTTTGCCAGCGGATTCGTCGCATTCTATCCAGCGACCCCAACCGTCAATGGCCGTGTCGTTCTGGATGCGGGAGATATACTGCTGCCGCTCAACCGCTACGTAGCTTCCCCAATCGACATCACGATCGAAAAAGGCTTCATCACGGACATCAAAGGCGAAGGGCTGGATACGCTTCTCTTCAAGCAATATTTTGAATCCCATCACGATAACAACGTGTATGGCACGTCTCACTTCGGCTGGGGCTTGGATGAAACGGCCCTGTGGGAAGCACTCAACTTCTACGGCAATGAGACCTATGGTATGGATGCGCGCTCCTTTGAAGGCAACTTCATGTGGTCAACAGGTCCGAATGCGTACGAAAAACGCTTTACGCCATGCCATTACGATATCCCGATGAGAGGCTGCACGATTGAGCTGGACGGTAAAGAGATCATCAGAGAAGGGAAAATTGTCGCGCCAGAGCTGAAGCTCTCGTAAGGGAAGGAAAAATATGAAGCCAAACACGCTGAAAGTATCCATGGTCCAAATGCAGGTAACGGATCAAGTGGAGGTAAACGTAGCGAAAGCCATCGAGTTAATCAGGGAAGCGGCGAAGAGCGATCCGGATGTGATCGTTCTTCCCGAAAATTTTCACCTGATGGGAACGAAAGAGCAGTTTTTTGAAAAGGCAGAGACGATCGACGGACCCACGATTACGAGATTGCGAGAGCTTGCGAGGGAAATCGGAACCTACATCGTGGCGGGAACCATGAAGCTGCGCGACCCTGGCGCTGAGAAGCTGCGCAATACGTGCTGCGTCCTGGATCCCGATGGGGAAATACAGGATGTGTACGACAAGATTCATACCTTTAACGCACAAGTAGGGGACCGTCAATTTTCAGGAAGTCAGGTCGAAGCGGCTGGGAATGACATCGTTGTCACCAAAATCAAGGGAGTTCCCGTAGGTTTGAGTGTTTGCTTTGACATCCGCTTTCCGGAAATGTTTCGGATTCTGGCTTTGAAGGGCGCCAAGGTCATACTGGTCCCTGCCATTTTTATGCTCCATACCGGCAAAGACCATTGGGAGGTGCTTCTGCGTGCCAGAGCGATCGAGAACCAGCTTTACATGGTGGCGCCCGCTACACATGGCAAATTTCCTCCAAATGGAGATTGGAGCTACGGAAGAAGCATGGCAGTAGACCCGTGGGGGATTGTGATTGCCCAATCGTCGGATCGAGATGGCGTCATCACGGTTGAGTTGGATTTGGATCTGGTGGAGGAGGTTCGCCGAAAAGTACCGTCCCTCTCCCAACGACGTCCAGAGGTCTACGACTGGCAGCAGGCCCACAAACAAGAGGAGTGATACAGCGTGGATTTAGGATTGAAAGGGAAAGTGGTTCTAGTTACAGCAGCGAGTAAAGGACTGGGGTATGCAGTGGCTGAAACGATGCTCGCGGAAGGCGCTCGTGTAGCGATCAGCTCGCGAAATGAAGAGAGTACGAGAAAGGCAGCCGAACAGCTCTCCCAAGGCGGCAAGTACGATGTCTTTCATGTGCAGGCGGATTTGTCCAACCCGGCAGAAACGGGCCGACTCATGGATCAGGTCCTCGATCATTTTGGTCGTGTCGATATTTTGGTGTGCAACACCGGAGGGCCGAAAACGGCAGATTTCGTCAATACGACCTTCCGCGATTGGCAGAACGGCATGGATATGATGCTGTATCCTGTGCTGCAAATGACGGAGCGCGTCATCCCCAAAATGAAAGAAAACAAATGGGGACGCATTATTTATATGACTTCTACCTGGGTCAAGCAGCCACGCCAAAGCGGTGTCATTTCTACCATGGCTCGCAGTGCGATCTCCGGTCTTTCCAAGCATCTCTCCAACGAATTGGCACCGGACAACATTCTTGTCAACCAGGTCATGCCAGGCCCGACCTGGACAGATCGCTCCAAAGAAATCACAAGCAGATTGGCAGAGCAGAGAGGCGTTCCGGTAGAAGTCATCAAAGCAGAGATCGCAAAAGAAATTCCGCTGGGCCGCTACGGAACCGCCGAGGAAATCGCACAAGCCGTAACCTTCCTAGCATCCGAAAAGGCGTCTTTCATTACGGGTGCATCCTTGCAGGTAGATGGAGGACAGATCAAGGCAACGGTATAATAGGATTTGTTTGATGAGGAATAACAGCGAGGCTGAAAGCTGGTCCAGATGAGAACCAAGAACCGTTAGGCAGCCTGACGGTTCTTTTCTTTTTGCACAAACAAGAGGGACATTAGGCTCCTTGCAGCTTTCTTATGTCTATCTTTCCGGTTTCGTTTTGCTATCGTCAACCTAGGATCATAGCTTCAGCATCCAAAAGAACCATTCATTGAGCCCTATCGAAAAACAATCAAGGAACGGATAAGGTTGACCCAGGAAAAGAGAGAAAAAAGCGAAGGCATTAGGGACACAGCCGAGGCGGAATGGAAAAAGCGAAACCTGCCGTGAGCGACCACCTCTGAACAGGCATCCAGAGCCGACTACTTTGGGGGAATGGAGCCGTACAGGGATGACCCCAAAGCAAGTGGCCCTACTAACAGAGCGTTTTCTCTCTTTTCCGCCCCTCCACTTCCGCCCCAAATACCCCGAAAAAATCATCGCCGACCTGCCGAAAGAAAAAGCACTTTTACTAGATGTTGGTTGAAAACAAAGCTTTAGACCCATTATTAAAGTATTAGACTGGGAGCGAGCGTAAGGTGACGGCTGAATGCTAAATAATCATTGTGTAAGGAGTCATTTGTTTGGAGAATTCTTATGGTGGTTTTGCAATCATTGCCTGTGCCATTTTTTTCGTTTTGTTTGGCGTGTTTTTGTGGAAAAAGGGAGACCAGAAAGAGAAATTTTGGGAGGCTCTACTTCATGTAGTAGGGGATTTATTAACTTTTCAACTACCAATCTTTTTCACCTTTCGTGCATGGGCAGTGTTTTCGTGGATGATTGGATTTGGAATTTTACTAATAGCTATCGTTGCGTTAGTCGCGAAATACATTTCTTGACTAACGGCTTCGTAGGCTCAAGGAAACAGAGGCAGTCTAGGACTTTATTTTCGTGTCCTGGACTGTCTCTGACTCTTTTAACTACAGTCTAAATTTTTATGATCTCTGTACAATGAGCCCAACCGTTTTTCACTAAAAAACAAACGAGGAACGGAAAAGGTTGACCCAGGAAAAGAGAGAAAAAAGCGAAGGCATTAGGGACACAGCCGAGGCGGAATGGAAAAAGCGAAACCTGCCGTTAGCGTCCACCTCTGAGCAGGCATCCAGAGCCGACTACTTTGGACGCGGGTGCCGCTTTTGAAATGGAGCCGTACAGGGATGACCCCGAAGCAAGTGGCCCTATTAACAGAGCGTTTTCTCTCTTTTCCGCCCCTCCACTTCCGCCCCAAATACCACTGAAAAAATCACCGCCGACCTGCCGAAAACAAATGACTGATCAGGTGAGCCCCAGCGTTTTTTATCATTTGGAAACGGAGCTACCAGTAAGAGTTGACCCAGGAAAAGAGAGAAAAAAGCGAAGGCATTAGGGACACAGCCGAGGCGGAATGGAAAAAGCGGAACCTGCCGTGAGCGTCCACCTCTGAGCAGGCATCTGAGAGCGGACCACTTTGGACGCGGGTGCCGCTTTTGAAATGGAGCCGTACAGGGATGACCCCAAAGCAAGTGGCCCTATTAACAGAGCGTTTTCTCTCTTTTCCCCATGCATTCAACCGAAAATCTTTTACCGAGAAAATAAACAAAAAATATAATTTTCTGAATTTGATATTGAGCTTTTCCGATTGGCATCTTATAATGCAACTAGAGTTACGACTTCATTCATTGGACTATTTTAAAGTATATACTTCAAAGTAACGTAAACATGAAAAATGGAGGGGGAACGGTGATGAAAATCGTAATTGCAGAAGTCATGCACGAAACGAATACCTTCTCGAATGTCCCTACAACTCGCGAGCTTTTTGAATTGTGGGAATGGGCACGCGGAGACGAGATTTTGACCAATCATACGGGTGTGCGGGATTTTCTCGGAGGAATGATCGATGGTGCCAAGGAACGGGGCATTGAAGTCGTCGGTGCCTTCGCGGCCAATGCGTATCCAGCAGGTACGATCACGAGAGAAACGTTTCTTTCCTTGCAGGATGAACTGCTAACCGGGATCGCCGAAGCCGGTGAAGTGGACGCAATTTGCCTGTCTCTGCACGGAGCAGGTGTCGCGGAAGGCGTAGACGATCTGGAGGGAGCCCTCATCAAAGCCGTTCGCCAGCAGGTAGGTTACGAGATTCCAGTGATCGTCACCCTCGATTTGCATGGCAATATTACAGACGAAATGGTCAAAGAAGCAGATATTTTGCTAGGAGTTCATCTCTATCCGCACACGGACTGCTACGAGCGGGGCCTGGAAGCGGTAGAGCTAGCGGAGAAAATGGTGAAAGGCGAGCTGGTCCCGCGAATGCACCTCGCGAAGCTCCCACTGATCGTTCCTACTTCTACGACAAATCTATCTCCGGCAAAAGATATCAATGAAGCCTGCTACAAATGGGAGAAAGAGCCTGGAATGGTAGACTGTGCGTTCTTCCACGGCTTTCCGTATACAGACATTCCTGAATTAGGGGTAACGGTAGTCGCGGTGGCAAACAACGATGAAGCGCTCGCCAAAAGGGCCGCGGAAGATATTGCCGATCTGATTTGGGAGAAGCGTGAAGAGTTTGCCCCAGACGTGGTAACGCCACAAGAAGGACTTGCGTTGGCAAAAGCATCGAGTGCCTTTCCGGTCGTGATCAATGAAACGTCTGACAACCCGGGTGGTGGGACGCCGGGAGATGGAACATATCTGCTGCGCGCCATGCTGGAAGCGGAGCTGGACAGTGCCTGCTTCGGATTTATTTACGACCCGGAAGTGGCAGCAATCGCTCATGAAAAAGGAGTAGGCGCGACGATCGAGGTGCAGCTGGGAGGAAAAACGGATGACTTGCACGGTGAGCCGATCGCTTTGACGGCTTATGTCAAATCGCTTACAGATGGCGCGTTCATTACGTCTTCTCCGATGGGAAAAGGGCAGCCGGTAAACCTCGGCAAATCTGCTCGTCTACAGGCAAATGGCGTGGATATCCTCGTTTGCTCGGTCAAAACACAGGTACTGGATGAGCAGGTCTACCTTCTTCACGGAATTGATGTCACGCAATTCAAAATTGTTTCCTTGAAATCCAGCCAGCATTTCCGAGCGAGCTTCGAGCCAATTGCTGCACAGATCATCACCGTGGACTCCCCTGGACTGACGACGCTGCGCTTCCAGGCCTTTGACTACAAACGCTTGAATCGACCGGTTTATCCTTTGGATGAAATCGCGCGTTCCTAAAAGATCGCTCATGAATGGGGCAGCCAGAAGCTAGCGGCTACACCAGTCAAAGGAGGACTGTTGATTTGACGGAGAGCGTGCACGAGAGAATTCGTAAATCATATGAGCACTTGACGAACCAGCAAAAGTTGGTAGCAAAATACATCCTCGATGAACCGAATCAAGTTGCTCTCCATCCGGCGAAGGTGATTGGGACATACAGCGGAACGAGTGAAACGACAGTGATTCGTCTCTGCTATTCATTGGGGTATTCCGGCTTTAGCGAGCTGCAAAACGAGCTGCGTCAGATGCTGTTATTTCCCGTCATCCGAGAGAACGTGGTGCAAACCTTGCACAACACCACCTACGAGTTCAACGACAGCGACGATGTCATTTCCTTTACGCTGGAACAGGATCTCGCCTTTATTCAAAAAACCTTGCATGCGCTGGACCGTTACCTGTTCGATTCTGCGATTCAGACGATCGTCTCGGCAAAGAAAATCGTCGTGGTCGGCGGACGCTCCAGCTTTGCCCCTGCTTATTGGCTATCGTATGCCTTAAATATCGTCAAAGGGGATACGCTGCTGTACAGAGGCCAGATCGACGATGCCAACCATTTGATCTCGGAGGCAAACGAAGACTGGCTGATGATTGCCCTTGTATTCCCCCGCTATTTGCAGGATACCTATTACTTCACCAAGGCGGCAAAGGATAAAGGAGCCAAGGTTCTGGCGATTACGGATCATGAGCTATCCCCGATCGGGCCGCTGGCAGACGTTTTGCTCAAAGTAACGACACCTTCTCCGACGACGCTGCGCGGCATGTCCTCGATTTTCACCTTGCTGAATGCAGTGGTGAGCGGCGTGTCCCAGCTGGATCGGGAGCGGGTGAAAAAAAGGATACAGAAGTATGACAAGACGAGTGAGCAATTTTACCCGTTTGTCCAAGAAAACTAGGGGAAGCAAAAAGAGGAGGATTGTCCATGAAGAAAAGGCGTTTATCGAGCTTGACAACGATTGGTCTTAGCCTGTCCTTGTTGCTCGCAGCATGCTCTTCGACTACGAACACCAGCGCACCAAACGCGTCAGGCACCACAACGAATGCGCCCGCAGCCGCACAACCAGCTGCGACGGAAGGCGGTACACTTGTGGTCGCGGCACCTGTTGAGCCCGATACATTTGATCCGCAGAAATCGACCTGGCTGGACAATACAAACAACCAGCCCTACGATTCCATCCTGAGCCGGGATATGCAAGGAAAACTCGTGCCGCATCTGGCTGAGTCCTGGCAGGTCTCCGAGGACGGAAAAGTATGGACACTGGTCATGCGCAAGGACGTCAAGTTCCAGTCCGGCGCGCCACTGACGGCAGAGTCAGTCAAAGCGTCGATCGAGCGGTTCGCGGCAGTTTCCCCCAACAAGGATTTGGCAGGGCCGATTGACAAGATCGAAGCAGTCGATGCCCAAACCGTAAAAGTGTATTTCAAGGAGCCGTTTGCTCCCTTTGCAAACATGCTGGTAGGAACCTTCCTCGCTCCGTTTGATCCAGAGCGCCTGAAAGAAAAAGGAGACAAGTTCGGGGAAGCACCGCTTGCGACCGGACCCTTTATGAATCCGGAAGTGAAGCGTGGAGCGTCCGTGACCTACGCCAAAAACCCGGATTACAAATGGGCACTGCCTTTCGCAGAGAATCAAGGAGCTCCCTATGTGGATAAAATCACCTTCCGTTTCCTGAAGGACGATGACACGCGCATCCTCGAGTTCAAAAAGGGAACGATCAACATCCTGCAGGAAGTGCCGAGCACCTATGTACAGGAGCTGCAAGCGATTCCGGGGGCAAAAATCGAGAAGTCCATGGAACAAGGCATGAAATATCTGGGCTTTAACAACCAGAAGGAAATCTTCAAAGACGTACGGATCAAGCAAGCCATCGCGATGGCAATCGATCGTGATCCGATTGTGCAAGTTGCCTTGTCGGGCTTTGCACAGCCGATTTTCGGACCGCTTCCGCCAACCATCCCTGGCTATAGCGAAAAGATCGAGAACATGGCGAAGGATATGTACGGACATAACGTGGAAAAAGGCAAGCAGCTGCTGGCAGAGGCAGGCTATACCGACACCAACGGCGATGGCATCGCAGACAAAGACGGCAAACCGCTTTCCTTTGAATTGCTCCTTCCAGAAGATCCAGCACTGCAGCGCGTAGCACAAATCGTGCAAAGCCAGCTGAAAGAAATCGGGGTCGAAGCCAAGATCGCTGTGCATGATATCGCCACGCTCAAAGATAAAGCCATCAAAGGAAACCATGAGCTGTTCCTGCTCTATTTCGGACTGAACGATCCGGATATTCTCTATCTGTTGATGCAAACCGACAACTCCAAGCGCGTTCACTACTCGAATCCAAAAGTGGATGAGCTTCTGGCAAAAGGACGCACGACCATGAACGAGGAAGAGCGCATGAAAGTATACGAGGAAGCACAGGAAATCCTCGTGAAAGATCCGCCATGGGTACCGCTCTATGTGGCTGAGTCTGTAACCGCAACTCGCAATATCGAAGGCTACAAGCTCAATCCGTTCACTGGTGACATTCCGTTTGGTGACATTCGCATTACCAAATAACGAAAGGGAGGTGGGGCGTTTTGCAACGATACCTGATTCGCAGACTGCTGTCGCTCTTGGGGACGCTCCTGGGCGTCACCATCCTCATCTTTCTGTTAGTTCATCTGATCCCAGGGGACCCCGTGCAATATTTGCTCGGGGAACACCCCACGGATGAAGCGATCGCGGCACTCAATGCGCAGCTGGGTCTGGATCGGCCTTGGTACGTCCAGTACGCCAGCTTTGTCGGCAAGCTTTTGCAGGGAGACTTGGGAACGTCGTACATCACAGGCTATACGGTATGGCAGGAAATCGTGGAGCGCTTCCCGATTACCTTTCAACTGGCGCTGTACAGTGTCATCCTGGCTACGGTCATCGGAATCGTGGTAGGTGTCATTTCCGCGGTGAAGCAAAACACATGGGTCGACAGGCTCGTGGTCTTTTTCTCTTTGATCGGTATTTCTGCACCTGGCTTCTGGATTGCGTTGTTTCTCATCTGGATTTTTGCTTACAAGCTGCCTATTTTCCCGATATCCGGATACGACGGCTTCTTTTCCCTGATCCTGCCGTCGATCACGCTGGCGATGGGTGAAGCCGGGCTGATTGCCAGGATGACGAGATCCAGCATGCTCGATGTCATCAAGCAGGATTACATGCGAACTGCGCAGGCGAAAGGCGCCCCGCATCTGTGGATGATACTCCGGCACGGTTTGCAAAATGCCGTGATCCCCGTCATTACCCTGATTGGTCTGGAGTTCGGAGCCCTTTTGGCTGGAGCGATTGTCACAGAGACAGTCTTCTCCTTGCAAGGCCTCGGCTCACTCGCGATTGAATCCATCGGGAAGCGGGATTTGCCTACGATCCAAGGACTTGTTTTTTTCGTCGCTTTTCTGTTCGCGATCACCAACCTGATCGTCGATTTGCTCTACAGCTGGTTTGATCCACGAATCAAATACGAGTAGGAAGGAGTGAGGATATGTGAGCGGAAACTTGAGCCAACTGGAAGTGGGGCATGAAACGCACCCGCCGCTGCGCGCGGCCGAACCTCCGGTGACTCCATCACCATCCTACTGGTCGCAGGTGGCCAAACGGCTGTTTCGCAACAAAACGGCGATGGCGGGGGCATTGATCCTGTTGATCTTTACCATCGGCTGTGTCTGTGCACCGATCATCGCACCGTATCCAATCGATCAAATGAACTTCAAGGACCGCATGATGGGTCCGGGGACCAAGCATTTGCTCGGCACAGACGATTTCGGGCGCGATATTTTTTCCAGGCTGCTGTACGGCGGCAGAATTTCGCTTTTGACTGGGCTGATTACCGTCACGGTGGCATCCGCCATCGGAGTGACGCTGGGTGTCATCGCTGGCTACTATCGGCGCTTGGAGATTTACATCATGCAGGTGATGGATATTTTGCTCGCGCTGCCTGCCTTGCTTTTGGCGATCGCGATCATCGCGGTGCTGGGACCCGGCTTGACCAATGCCATGATTGCCATCGTGATCGCGGTTATTCCTTCGTACGTCCGGATCGTTCGGGCGTCTGTACTCTCGATTCGGGAAAAAGAGTACATCGAAGCTGTGCGGGCTTTGGGGATCAAGGATCGGGTCATCTTAGCCAAGCATATCCTGCCGAATATTTTGTCGCCGATCATCGTCTTGATGACGGTGCAATTCGGGGGAAGTATTTTGGCGGCAGCGGCACTCAGCTTTCTCGGACTCGGCGCCCAGCCGCCTATTCCAGAGTGGGGAGCCATGGTGTACGTCGGAAAAGCGTTTCTGGGGCAGGCTTGGTGGATGTCCATTTTCCCTGGCCTCGCGATCATGCTGGTCGTACTCGGCTTCAACTTGCTAGGGGATGGCTTGCGAGATGCGCTTGATCCGAAATAATACGACTTTTCTACTGTGAAAGGGGTAGTCCGAAATGAGCTTGCAGAAAAAGCTGGAGTCAGTCCTGTCCGAAACCTCCGCAACTTTTGGAGTAACAGTCGAGCATCTGGATACAAAGGAAGAGGCGAGAATCAATAGCGATCAATACTTCCAAATGGCGAGTACGTTCAAGGTTCCGATCCTGGCGACGCTCTTTCGCGATGTGGTAGAAGGAAGGCTGAGCCTGGCGACGCGGATTCGACTGACGGAAGACGATCTGGTCTCTGGATCTGGCGTACTCAAGGAGTTTTTGCCTGGCGCCGAGGTAGCCGTGAAGGACTTGGCGACCTTGATGATTATCGTCAGTGACAACCTCGGGACAGATAAAGTGCTCGAGCTGGTAGGAATTGAGCGGGTAGACGCTTTTATGAAGGAGCTGGGCCTCGCTCATATTTCCATTCAAAATAGCTGCTGGGATCTGCTGAGCATCGGTGGTGGATTGGCTGGACAGAAAAAAGGTCGAGAGGGCTTCGACAAGCTCAACGAAGTCTTTCAAACGACCGGGATCGATGCGGACAGCGCCATTTTCCAACCGACGCTCGAAAACAATGTGTCGACGCCGGATGACATGTGCAAGCTGCTTGCGCTGATCGCGTCAGGCGAGCTGGTGTCCCAGGAAGCCTGCGACGGCATTCTGGACGTCATGAAACGGCAGCAGCTGCGCAATCGCATTCCTTATCTGCTGCCTGACAAGACGATCATTGCCTGCAAGTCGGGGACGATCGGCAGTGTCGTAAATGATGTGGGAATCGTATACCTGCCCGAAGGAAAAGGTGCGTTTGCCATCGCGGCGTTTTCGCATGGGAATGAATCCATGAAAGCAGGAGAACGCATCATTGCGCAGTTGACACGAACCGCCTATGACCATTTCGTCGGCGAGTAAAACGAGCGAAAGAGAGGGGGGCGTGGCGATGAAGCAGAACGAAACCGTGTTGGATATCGATCAGCTCTCTCTAAAGCTGAAAACAGAGCGGGGAACCTTTACGGCAGTCAATCAGGTCAGCTTTCAGATTGGGGCTGGAGAGACGGTGGCACTGGTCGGTGAATCGGGTTGCGGGAAAAGCGTGACCTCGCTCTCGATCATGGGCCTGATCTCCAAAAAAACAGGGGAACTTGGGGGCAGTATCCGCTTCAAGGAAAAAGTGCTGAATCGGCTGAGCGAACGCGAGATGCGGGAGATTCGCGGCAGAGATATCTCGATGATTTTCCAGGAGCCGATGACTTCCCTGAATCCCGTTCATACGATCGGCAAGCAGATCGATGAGGTGTACCGTCTGCATACGAACCTGACCAAACAGGAACGGCGTGCGAAAACCATCGAGATGCTGCGCAAGGTGGGCATCCCGCGGCCGGAGAGCATCGTGAATGAGTTTCCGCATCAGCTGTCCGGGGGAATGAAGCAGCGGGTCATGATCGCAATAGCAATGGCCTGCGAGCCGGACCTGTTGATCGCCGATGAGCCGACGACAGCGCTGGACGTGACGATTCAGGCGCAGATTCTCGATTTGATGAACGACCTGAAACAGACGGCGCAGACGGCCATTTTGCTGATTACCCATGATCTGGGTGTCGTAGCAGAGATGGCGGATCGCGTCATGGTGATGTATTACGGCCAGATCGTGGAGGAAGCAGATGTACGGACGATATTCGCCAATCCGAAGCATCCATATACGATCGGTCTTCTCCAGTCCATTCCAAGCATCGAGGAGGAAACGAGCAGGCTGAAACCGATTGAGGGGAATGTTCCGATCTTGGGTGAAGTCCAGGCAGGCTGCCCTTTCTATTCGCGCTGCGATCATGCGGTGGAAAAATGCAAGAGCGAAAAACCACCTGTCGTGCTGACAGGCAAGCACTCTGTCCGATGCTGGGTCTATCAGGATAAGGAGGTGGCGATATGAGCGAGGATCTCTTGGTCGTCGATAACCTCAAAACTTACTTTCCTTTGAAAAAAGGGCTCTTCGGACAAACGTCGGGGCATGTCAAAGCGGTCGACGGTGTCTCCTTTAAAGTGAAGAGAGGCGAAACACTGGGCATCGTGGGGGAGAGCGGCTGCGGCAAATCGACGACAGGGCGCAGCATTTTGCAATTAATAAAACCGAGTGCGGGCTCTGTGCGTTTCCACGGGGAAGAGCTCGTCGAAATGCCACAGGCGAAGCTGCGTGATATGCGCAGCCAGATGCAGATCATTTTTCAGGATCCGTACTCGTCGCTTAATCCGCGTTTGACCGTGGCTACCATTTTAGCGGAGGCATTATCAGTGGGAGTGTCGCCATCGGATACCCGCCCCATGCGTGAGCGGGTCATGGCGCTCCTTAGGCTGGTCGGTTTGAATCCGCAGCATGCGGATCGTTACCCGCATGAGTTTAGCGGGGGGCAGCGGCAGCGCATCGGGATCGCGCGTGCCATCGCTGTTTCTCCGAAGCTGATCGTAGCAGACGAGCCGGTCTCGGCCCTCGATGTATCGATCCAGGCGCAAATTTTAAATCTCATGAAAGAATTGCAGGAGGACATGGGGCTGACCTATCTGTTCATTTCCCACGATCTGGGCGTCATTCGCCATATTAGTGATCGGATCGCGGTCATGTACCTGGGGCGAATCGTGGAAATCGGAGATAAAAAGAGCCTGTTTGAAAATCCGCTCCACCCTTATACGCAAGCTTTGATCTCGGCGGTACCTGTCCCCAATCCGGAAAAGAAAAAAGAGAGGATCGTGCTGGGCGGAGATGTGCCGAGCCCGGCAAATCCGCCAGTGGGCTGCGCTTTTCATCCACGGTGCCGCCACGCTACAGAACTATGTACGACGCTGCGACCGACGGAGACGGTGATGGGGCCGGATCATATCGTGGCTTGTCATCTGTACTCGCATGACGAAAGGAGTCAGCAAGCATGAAAATCGAGAAAATTGAAATGAGACGATTGCATTTACCGCTCAAGCAAGCCTTTGAAGCCAGTATCGGACAGCAGACGATGCGGGACTTTTTGCTGATCAGCGTCCATAGCGAGGGGGAAACCGGTTACGGCGAGAGCGTCGCGATGCCATTGCCTTTTTATAATGAAGAAACGACAGAAACGGTACTTTACATGATGGAAGCGTTGCTGATCCCGATGCTGCTCAAAAACAAGATCGAGCGACCGGAGGATGTAGCCAGACTGTTCGCGCCGATCCGCCGTCATCATATGGCAAAATCAGCTTTGGAAGGTGCCGTTTGGGATCTGTATGCGAAGCAGCAAGGGATTTCCTTGGCACAGGCACTGGGCGGCAAGCGCAAGGAGATCGATGTAGGGGTCAGCGTCGGGATTGAACCTACTGTCGAAGAAGTCGTCTCCAAAGTAGAAGGATTCGTTGCTGAGGGCTACAAAAAAATCAAAGTAAAAATCAAGCCGGGCTTTGATATCGCACTGATTGATGCTTTGCGCAAACGTTTTGGTGACGACCTGCCATTGATGGCAGATGCCAATTCAGCCTATACCCTGGATCAAATCGATCTGATCAAACAGCTCGACGATTACAACCTGATCATGATCGAACAGCCTTTGGCACACGACGATATCGTGGATCATGCTCGTCTGCAGAGTCAATTGAAAACGCCGATCTGCCTCGATGAAAGCATCCATACCGTTGAAGATGCGAGAAGGGCGATCGAGCTTTCCAGCTGCAGGATTATTAACATCAAAGTGGGCCGGGTAGGAGGATTGACTGAATCCAAGAAGATTCACGATCTTTGCCAGGAGAACAACATTCCGGTCTGGTGCGGCGGCATGTTTGAAAGTGGCGTCGGCCGTGCGCATAATATCGCGATTACTTCTTTGTCCAACTTTACGATCCCTGGGGATACAGCCGCTTCCAGTCGCTATTGGAAGCAGGACATCGTGCTGCCTGAAGTCGAGTTTCTAAAGCCAGGTGTACTCGCGGTTCCAGAAGGACCAGGGATTGGCTATGCAATAAACTGGGAAGTCGTGAAATCCTTGCAGGTACTAGAGAAAAGTTTTCGTCCAGAAAACGTAACGATTGGGTAACGGGGTGGGTGGCAGATGAAGCCAGAATTGAACTATCGCATCATGACGACAGTTGCAGAAATGATTGAAGTGGAAGAGCTTCAAAGGATCGTATGGGCTGACAAAAACATTTCTCCGGTCACACAGCTGATCGCGGCTGTTCACAATGGGGGAGTCGTCATCGCCGCTTTTCACGAGGATCGGCCCGTTGGCTTTTGCTACGGCTTTGCCGGCTTCAAGGATGGCAAAGCCCATCTCTGCTCGCATATGCTCGGAATTGCTCCGGAGTACCGCGACTGGGGAATTGGTGAAAAGCTGAAATGGGAGCAGCGCAAATGGGCGATTGCGTACGGTTATGACAAAATGACCTGGACGTATGATCCACTCGAGACGCGCAATGCGAATTTGAATCTGAACAAGCTGGGCGGTTCCGTAAGAACGTACATCGAAGCTTATTACGGTGAAATGAACGATGGCATCAACGCAGGGATGCCAACGGATCGGTTCCTGCTGGAATGGGATTTGCAAGCAAAGCGGGTGGCAAATCGGGAGCAGGGCATCTCGAATGAACGCAGCGAGTGGAGCGAGTATCCGCGAATGCTGGATTGGGAGCTTTTCCATGAACAGCCGCGTCCGGTAGCTCGCCAAGCGCAGACCGACACCGCAGGGATTTTGCTGAGTGTGCCTGCGAACATTCAAGCTATGAAGCAAGAACACCTACAGCTTGCAAAAGAGTGGCGGTTTGCATTGCGAAAAGCTTGTCAGACTGCCTTTTCAGAAGGATATGAAGTAGTTGGTCTGTTAAAGAGTGAGCAGACAGTGCATGCGTATGTCCTAAAACGAAGCCCAAAGGGGGAGTAGTGACATGGAACAACTGGAAGCCTACGTAGGGAAATTGATGGAGACGGCCAAGCTGCCTGGAGCGTTTATCGGGATTGCCAAAGATGGGGAGCATGTCTATACAAAAGGTTTCGGTTACCGCGATGCTGAGCAGCAGGCAGAGGTGACGCTGGATACTGTCTTTGGGATTGGCTCGATCACAAAATCATTTACCTGCGTAGCCATCATGCAGCTGCAGGAAGCTGGAAAGCTGTCTGTGGACGATCCCGTGGTCCAGTATTTGCCGGAGTTTCGGACGAAAGATGCGGAGAGCAGCAAGCGCATCACGATTGCCCATCTGATGTCGCATACATCCGGAATGCCTTCGATGCCCACGCTTTACTTTGCGATGCGACGCAGCATGGAGATTGATCCCGCGCTGCAGGAATCGGACATAAATTTTGATCTTACTGCTCACGAGCCGATTGATACATACGAGCAGCTGATGGCTTTTATCGCCGATCTGGATGTAGAACAGCTGGGAGAGCCTGGGGCTGAATTTTCCTACAGCAACGATGGCTATGCCCTGCTGGGTGCTATTATCGAGCGCGTCAGCGGACAAACGTATGAGAGCTATCTCAAGGAGCATCTGCTCGATCCGGCGGGAATGGGGCACACAGTATTTTTGACGGAAGATTTGGGGGATTACGAGAACATTACGACCCTCTACACGAGCAAAAAGACAGAAGAGGGCAAGGTCGTGTTCGCGGCACCGCTCTGGTGGGATGCCCCTGCGATGCGGGCTGCCGGTTTTTTAAAATCCACAGGACGTGACATGCTCGCGTATGCGGAAATCTTCCGTACAGGCGGGAAGGTTGGGGAGACGCGAATTCTTTCGGAGAAGAGCGTGCAGCAAATGATTGGCAACTACGCCGGCTTGGAGCCAGCTCGTCATTACGGCTTCGGCTTTATGGTGACGCCAGAGTTTCGCGGCGGAACCTTGATCGAGCATGGCGGAGCATTAAAAGGGATTGCGGCACAGCTGTGCATTTTGCCTGAGGATAAGATCACCTGCATCGTCCTGACAAATCTGGATGGCGCGCCATCTGCCGAGCTTCTCGGAGCCACCATCAATACTGCGCAGTCTCTGCCCGTGGACGAACCGATTGCGATTTACCCGGACTATCCTGTCGCAGCTGACACGCTGCAGGACTTCCTCGGGGAGTATCGCTCTGGCGAAGGGGAAATGGTACAGGTTTCTTCCGGAGAGACTGGGCTCGTGGTCACGTTTGCAGGAGCAGACTACCCGCTACGCTCTGTGGGTGCGGATGCCTTCAGCTTCCAAATGCCTACTGGCTTGGAAAAATGGATTCGCTTTGTTCGTGATGAAGCCGGTCAAGTGAGCCGTGTTGCGTTTCACTTCCGTCAATTAATCAAGCAGAGCAAGGAGGCGTAACATGGGAAAACAAGGATGGGAAGTACCGTTTGAAGCCTATGCCCAAAAGCTGATCGATGAATTCCGGGTTCCAGGGGCGATGGTAGCCGTAGCGAAGAATGGCGAGCTTTTTTATGAAAAAGCGTTCGGGTACCGGGATCGGGAAGAGCAATGGCCTGTGAATCTCGATACGGTGTTTGGAATCGGCTCGATTACCAAGTCGTTTTCGTGTGTCGCCATCATGCAGCTGCAGGAGCAGGGGAAGCTCTCCGTTCATGATCCGGTAGTGACCTATTTGCCAGAATTCCGCACGCCGGATGAAGAACAGACGAAAGCCATTACGATTCATCATTTTATGACGCATACGCTTGGCTTTCCGCCGCTGCCTTCCTTGATTCCCGCCATGCAGCGAAGCCTGGAGGCGGACCCGACAGCGGCGGACCTGCTGAACGCTTTTGAAGCGGAATGCCAAAAGCCGATTGATACCTTTGAAGAGCTGATGGCCTACATTGGCGATCTGTCCTTTGAACTGATCGGGAAGCCGGGAGAACAGTTCAGCTATTCCAACGACGCGTTCGGCTTGCTGGGTGCCATTGTTGAACGTGTTACAGGAAAATCATACGAGGCATATGTCAAGGATCATATCCTGCAGCCCCTCGGAATGGAGCGCTCTGTCTTTCATGTCGAGGAATTGGGTGATGATGACAACTGCGCGATGCTGTACACTCCGCAAGTACAGGAGGGGGTTCGCGAAGTGCTGCGGGCACCGCTCTGGTGGGATTCTCCTTCCATGCGTGCTGCGGGCTTCCTGAAAGCATCTGCTCGCGACATGCTGCAATATGCGGAGCTGTTCCGTACCAGAGGGCTTGGCAAGGGGACGCGCATTATCTCGGAGGAAAGCACGGCACAGATGGTAACCCCTCATGCCAAAATTGATCCACTTCGCAGCTATGGTTACGGGCTTGGGATCCTGCCATTTTCCGAAGGCCGTACCCTTGTGCAGCATACCGGCGGCCTGAAAGGGATTACGGCGCAGATGTTCATTATCCCGGAAGAGGGAATAACAGGGATCTTGCTGACGAATATGGATGATGCTCCCATTACCGATTTGACTTTGGGTCTGCTGAACAGTGTATTTGAGCGTCCCATCGATACGCAGTACGCTACGTTTGCGAACTATGCAGCTTCCCACGCAGAACTGCAGACGTGCACAGGGACATTCAAGTCCGGCGAAGGCGATGAAGTAAAAGTTCGCTTCGATGAAAACGAAGGGAAGCTTGTGCTGATTCTCGATAAAACGGAACTGCCTCTTCGTCCGATCGAAAAGGATGCGTTTGTGTTTACGCGCCGCGGTATCGATACGGTGGTTCACTTCGTGCGCAATACGGCGGGAGAGGTCAAACGCTTTGCCTTGTTTTCGCGACAGCTGCCAAAAGTAGAGGTCGTAAACGCGTAATTTTAGGGCGGGAGGAATCCACGGATGAAGGTATTTATTTCTTTGGACATGGAAGGGATTTCTGGGATTACGGAGTGGGAAGATACGATCCCGGGGCGGCGGCATTATGAGGCGGGGCGACGGCTGCTGACCCAGGATGTAAACGCCGCCATCGAGGGCGCTCTGGAAGCAGGAGCGACACAGATCGTGGTAAATGAGTCGCATGGACCGATGAACAATCTGATTCTCGAGGACTTGCATCCACAGGCAGACGTCATCCGTGGTTTCTTCAAGCCGCTGTGCATGATGCAAGGCATCGACAGCACGTACGATGCCGCCTTTTTTGTCGGGTATCACGGAAAAGCGGGCGTTGGCGATGCCGTGCTCAATCATACGCTATCCGGTGTGGCAATCCACCGCCTCGTGCTGAACGGAAAAGAAGTGGGCGAAGCCGGATTAAACGCTGCGGTAGCGGGCGCTTTTGGCGTACCTGTCGTACTGGTGACTGGAGACTCCCAAACGGCACAGGAAGTGGAGCAGGATATACCAGGGGTCTTTACGGTAGCGGTGAAAACGGGTATAACCGGACTTTCCTCCCAGGCGATTCACCCTGTCCGCGCACGGGAGATGATCCGTCAGCAGGCGAAACAGGCTTTGATCAACCGCAGCGCGGTACAGCCACTCGCTCAGCAATCGGAAAATACGCTCGAAGTGGAATTCACCAAATCGCAGTTCGCCACGGCGGTTAGCTGGATGCCGGGAGTCGAGCTGGTGGAAGGACGTACGGTTCGTTACCAATCCGCTGATGTGGTCAGCATGATGCCTGTTCTGCAAGCGATGCTGATGCTTACAGGGCAAGTCAATCGGATGGTAACAGGCTGATCGGCAGTGAATCAAGAAAAGGCAGCAGCAGAATCAAGACAAGTACGATCGTCTTGGACTGCTGCTGCCTTATTTGGTCTGCGTTACTTTTTCAGCCATGCGAGCAAGGCCCAGCGCCTTTCCAAGCGGCGCTTGTAGGGAGGCAAAACGCGATAAACCTCAACGGCTTCCCGGTACGATTGCTTGGCTTTTTCCTTTTGGTTTAACTCGGCGTACAGCTCTCCTTGTTTGTAGTACACCTCGCACGATGACATGTTCATCTTCGCCAATTCTTCCAGACTCGCTAGCGCTTTTTTCATCTGTGCGAGCTTCGCATACGCTTCGGCTGCGCGAAGATAGGGTTCTCCATATTTGACCCGCGGATTGACCTTTAATGCCTGCTCGATGAGCCGCAAGCCCTCTTCTACACGCCCCACCTTCAGAAGGCAGGCACCCTTGTCGCACAAATATTCTGGAGAATCCTCCATGACGGATGCGACTTCTTCCAAATAAGACAATGCCGCACTGAACTGCCTTTTTTCCATAAGCAATCGGGCAGCCTCGAGTTTAGCGGTGGTATCATGCGGATTGAGACGAAGCAGGTTCGTAAGAGCGGATAGCTGTCTCCATCGCCGATAAGGCTTGGTGATGTCCGGAAGCAGGCGGACAAAGCGAAGATCCAAAAAGTAGAGCACTAGCAAAATGATGATCAGTGCGGCGAAAGGACTCCCTGTAAGCCACCATAAAATCGAAAACAAGAAAAATTTCCCCAACTTATTTTCCCTCGATCCTCTGTGTTTTTTCCTCCTAACTATAAGATCCATGCCTAGTAACTGTCAAATATTGTTAGTTGATAGCTGGTTGGCTATGGATCGATCACACCATTTTCTCCGCCTTCCGCAGCTTGTAAATCTTGATCGCAATCGAGAGATCCTCCAGAAAATCATCACTGGAGCACTTCGGCGCAACCAGCTCCTGTACTTTGGCTACCCGATAGCGGATCGTATTTTCGTGAAGAAACAGAGCTTTCGCTGTTTTACGGAAATCGCGTCCATTTTGAATAAAGCAGTCCATCGTTTCAAACAGGTTGGACTGGTTTGTTTTTTGGTCAAACTCCAAGATGGGGCCAAGGATATCGCTGTAGAACTGATCCAGTTCCTTGTGCCCGCTGAATAGCTTCAGCAAGCGGACGATTCCAAGGTTGTTGTAGTATATGACGCTGGAGTTTTTGATGCTATGGGAGTTGACGGCCGTAATGGCTTGGCTGATCGCATTGCCGCAGTCGAGGAGGCTGTTGCTGCTGCTGACGCCAATCACACAATCTTGCATATAGCGATTAATCGTCTCGATCACATAGTCGATTTTCTTTTGCACAGCGCCCGCTGAACCGTCCTTGTAGCTAACCAGAAACAGGAACCCTTCTTTGTACTCGAGCGCGGACATCGTGATATCCCGATTGATGGTGCCAAATAGCGCCGAATGCGTTTGAGGCGGTGTATCGGGCAAACAGTAAATAGCCGTAATGTGACTTTTCAACTGAGGGTTGATCTCGTGCAAGATCTTGGAGCGCTGCAGCTCGTCGAGATGACCGCTGATCAGAGCGGACAGCTTATTTTCCAGAACGTAGTTTTGCTGGTCGAAAATAATCGCTTGCATGATCCCAAAAATCATGTCGGCATAAGGGACATGCTTGTCTACCATGATGACGGGAAAGTGATTTTCATTGCACAAATTCACAATCTCGTCCGGCAGCTCGCTGATGTATTCATCGATGAGACACAGGCAGGCAACCCCTGTGTCAAAGTAGGTCTGCAGGTATTGCTGCATGTCAGGAACGCTTTTCCCAACAAAGTAGAAGCTCGAGAGAATAAAGTAGTTTGTATTGGAAAAATACTGGTCTTCGTCGGAGGCAGGATTGTCCGCAGTAGAAACGCCTTTAATGACTTTATGCAAATGATCAGCGCCAGCGAGAATTCTGGCACCACGAAAAGGAGTCAGTTTCAATAGATCGTTGATGGTAACAGCCATGCCTTTTCCCCTCACGATGATGCAATTTTTACATAGAAGAAGTGTACTATACATCGTTTCTCTGCGTCCAATCTCCCTGCGCTCGAGAGGGTTGTAGAAATCACAAAATATTCAGCGGAAATATGATGATCCCTCTAAAGTAAACGAGAAAGGATCGAGCTATACTTTGAT
This sequence comes from Brevibacillus nitrificans, assembly GCF_003710965.1. Taxonomy (NCBI): domain Bacteria; kingdom Bacillati; phylum Bacillota; class Bacilli; order Caryophanales; family Paenibacillaceae; genus Brevibacillus; species Brevibacillus nitrificans. The sequence continues at coordinate 178,571 of NZ_RHHU01000012.1, forward strand.
GCGTAAGTAGAAAAAGAGAACGGGGGGGACATATGTCTGAGAAAAAGTCGTATGGCGTAGAGATGCTCGCGCTAGGTCAAGTGCCAAAAGAGGAAAGACAGCATTGGAGTTCCGTTACCATTATCTTGGCAGGCGGCATGGTGTCGGTGAACAGCTTGTTGATTGGAAGTCTTATGGTAAGCGGGATGCCTCTGTCTCAAAGCATTCTCGTGGGAATCATCGGATTTTTACTTGTTGTATTGCTCATGGTTTTACAAGGCATGCAGGGTGCCGATCTCGGCGTTCCGTCTGTCGTTGCGGCGACGTCCGCTTTTGGAGACAAAGGAAGCCAGTGGCTTTTGTCCGGTTTGTTTGCCGCAACGACGATAGGCTATTTTGCCATCATGGCCAGCATATGTGGAAGTACATTCGCCGAGCTGTTGAATGGCCAGTTTGGGATTGCATTGCCCGTAAAGGTATCGATCGTGTTATGGGGACTGATCATGTCAGCGACTGCCGTGTGGGGCTTTAACGGTCTGAAATACTTGAATATGATCGGCTTGCCGCTCATGTGTGTGATCTGTGCGTACGGTATTTATTTAGGAATCTCCCAGCACGGATTGAGTGCTTTGGGCACTTATGTTCCAGGCTCTGTCATGACGATCAGTGAAGGCATCTCGATGCTCCTGGGTGGCTATGCGGTCAGTGCAGCCGCAGCGGCAGATTTCACGAGATACCAGAAAAATCGACCGGATGTCGTGGTTTCATCGGTGATTGGTGTACTGCCGGCAGGGATCGCTCTCTTGGCAGCGGGTGCCGTGCTTGCGATTGTGGCGGGGACAGATGACTTGATTGCTATTTTCGTCAGTCTGGGTATTCCGATTCTCGGTTTGGTGGCTCTGATTTTTTCCAGTTGGCCGGTGAATACCGGGAATGCCTACTCGGCTGGTCTGGATACGGTCAAAATGTTCAAGCTCAGTGACCCCAAACGCATTCATGCGACGATGGCGTGTGGAATCATCGGGACGCTCATTGGCTCTTTTGAAATCGTTTCGTACTTCCAGACGATTGTGACCTATTTCGGGATTGTGATTATGCCAGTTGCTGGCGTCATGATTGCCGACTACTGGGTGATGGGCAAAGGCAAGCCGGAGAACTGGCGGCCACGTGCAGGCTTGCACTATGCAGGAATGGTGTCCTGGGCAAGTGGAGTTGCCATATCCCTGGTCGTACAAGCAGGAATACCACCATTGAACGGGATCGTCGTATCCTTTCTGATCTACATTCTATGGAAAAGCGTGTACAGGTCGCGGGATGCTCTGGTGGAGCAAAAAGAGCTGTAGCAAGGATAGCTAGAGCGATTCGGAGAGGGGTCAAATAGAGATGCGGAAAATTGGCAAAGACGAAATCGAAAATATCGCATTGGGCGCCGCTGTATTAGGTACGGGCGGCGGTGGAGATCCGTACGTTGGAAAGCTGATGGCACAGCTGGCCGTGGAAAAATATGGTCCTGTCACCCTGCTTTCTCCTGAGGAAGTAGACGATGACGCATGGGTCGTCTCCATCTCCGGAATGGGTGCGCCGTCTGTGACCGTGGAAAAGGTACCGAGTACGAATGAAATAACAGGCACCTTTGAAGCGATTCAAAAATACGCAGGGAAAGATTTTGCAGCGGTCTATCCCTATGAAGTAGGCGGCTTGAATTCACTGATTCCAATCGTACTCGGTGCATTAAAAGGAATTCCGGTCGTCGACGTGGATGGGATGGGACGAGCTTTTCCGGAAGTCCAAATGGTTACATTCTGCCTGGACGGGCTGCAATCTGCTCCAATGGCGATGTCCGACGACAAAGGAAACAGCTTGATTCTCAATGGGATTGATAGCGTCTGGAACGAAAGGATTGGCAGACAGGCGTTGGATGTCATGGGGGGTTCCGTGACTGTGTGCGATTTCATGATGCAGGGGCGTGACCTGAAGCGGGCAGGCATCCATGGAACACTGACATTGGCTGAAAATATCGGGAAGACGATTCATGAAGTACGCCATGTAGGTGAAAACCCCGTCCAAGCACTCGTGAAGAAGCTCGGGGGCGTGCATCTGTTCAGTGGCAAGGTAACGCATTTGGAGAGACGCACGACAGAGGGGGTTGCCAAAGGGGAAGTGAAGCTGGACGGCATCGATCAATACCTCGGTCAAACTGCAAGGCTGGACTTCAAAAATGAGTTCCTGATCGCAACGGTGGGCGAGGAAGTGGTAGCGACTACACCTGATCTCATTTCCGTGCTGGATTTTGAAACGGGTCTCCCGATTACGACAGAAGGCTTGCGCTATGGGAACCGGATCGCGGTCATCGGTCTTTCCTGCAATGAAAAGTGGAGAACCGAAAAAGGAATCGAGACGGTAGGGCCGCGTTACTTCGGCTATGACTTGGATTATCGTCCGTTGAAGGGAGAGACTGGGGCATGACATACCGCATTGGAATTGACGTAGGTGGAACCCATACGGATGCTGTCATTTTGGATGGGCAAAACATGCTGCATGCGAAAACAAAAGTGGCAACGACCGAGGATGTCGGCGGCGGGATTCAGGAAGCCATTCGTGTCTTGCTTGCGGAGAGTGGCATCCAGCCCGCACAGATTGCATCGGCTATGCTGGGAACGACACACTGCACCAATGCGATCGTGGAGCGGACGCGCTTGTCCAAAATTGGCGTGATTCGCATTGGCGCACCGGCTACAGACGCTATTCCTCCGTACGCGGATTGGCCACAGGATTTGCTGGAAGCGGTCTTTGCCGGATCGACGATAGTTCACGGTGGGCACGAGTATACCGGCCAACGTTTGTCCCGGCTGGACGAAGAAGAAATTCGCCGCATGGGCGCACAATGGCGCGGAAAAGTGAAAGCCGTAGCGGTGACCTCCGTTTTCTCGCCGGTGGATGCGTCGGACGAGCTGCGTGCCAAGCAGCTGCTGCAGGAAGAGCTAGGCGCAGAGGTGGCGATCTCTTTATCGCATGAAATTGGCAATATCGGCCTCTTGGAGCGGGAAAATGCGACGATATTGAATGCTTCTCTGACAGAAGCAGCCCAGCAAATGGTAAGCGGCTTTCAACAGTCCCTGAGCGCGAATGGAATTGAAAATGCCCACATTTACTTGAGTCAGAACGATGGGACGTTAATGACGGCTGAGTACGCACGCAGGTTCCCTGTCCTGACCATCGCATCAGGACCAACAAACAGTGTGCGCGGCGCTTCCTTTTTGTGCGGGATTGAAGATGCACTCGTCGTAGACGTTGGCGGAACCACAACCGATATTGGCGTCCTGACCAAAGGCTTTCCTCGCGAGTCTTCCCTCGTGGCTCAGATCGGCGGTGTTCGCACGAATTTCCGGATGCCGGATCTCTTGTCGTTTGGACTGGGCGGCGGTACGCGAATTCGCGGGCTGGGAGCAGAACCGCAAGTCGGCCCGGATAGCGTCGGGTATCGACTATCCAAAGAAGGCTTGATCTTTGGCGGTGAGGTGCTGACGGCATCAGATGTCGCCGTTGCAGTGGGACAAGCACAGATCGGGGATGCACAAAAAGTCGCGCATCTGCCTGCGGACGATGTCCAGCGTGTCTATCAAAAAATGACGGTCATGGTAGAAGAAGCAATCGACCGGATGAAAACTTCGGCAGAGCCGGTTCCCGCCATTCTCGTCGGTGGAGGAAGCATCCTTCTCCCCGATCAGCTGCAAGGAGTCTCCGAGGTCATCCGACCGGAAAACTATGAGGTCGCAAATGCCATCGGTGTGACCATCGCACAGGTCAGCGGACAAATCGATCGGATCTATGCCAATGAAACGCGAACGCGCGAAGAGATTCTGGAAGATTGCCAGCAGCTGGCGATTGCCGAGGCAGTGCGTGCAGGCGCCCTTCCTGAGACGGTAAAAATCGTCGATATCGAAGAAGTACCGCTGGCGTATCTCAGCGGGAACGCCGTGCGGATGAGAGCGAAGGCGGTTGGGGAGCTTTTTCCTGTGGCGGCACGAGCTATCAGGGGGTAACTAGAGTTTGAAATTGTGCTTATGATGAGTAGGGCAAGACCCTCGTCCGAATGCGGCGACAGGGTTTTGCCTTTTTTAACATGTGCTCTGACATCGTAGTCAAAGGTGAACCAAAACGCTTCCCCAAACCCATCCGACAAAATTCGTGTTAAAATGAGGGGAAATGGTTGCACACGCCATGTCTGGACGGAAAGGTCAGGAGAGAACGATGAAAATAATCGCTGCGCGAACCAACAAAAAGGTCGGAATGATCATCATGGTCGCAATCTTTCTGAGCTTGTGCTTCATGCTTGCGAATATTTTCCTCACGTATGACAGTACGGTTCGAACGGTGGAGATTTCGATTTCGACGCAAAGCATGAAGACAGCCGCGGATATTGCCCGCGAGGTAGATGTCGAGGGCTTCGAGCGATTTCTGCAAAAGCCTACGGAGGATAGTGCGGATTATATCAGGCTCAACCGTTTTCTCAACGACTATCGGCTAAAAATCGGGGCGAAGCATGTGTATATCGTCGTCATGGATGCAGAAGGAAACAGTCATGTCATGATTAACGGGCTTCCTCCAGGCGATACCGCCCACACGTATATCGGCGAGCTATGCACGCTGACGATGGAAGAGGTCCAGCCAGCGTATCATGGTGACACCTTTCATACCGGAATCATTCACGATCCGAAATACGGAGTCTACATCACGACTGGCGCGCCTTTGATCAACGCATCAGGGAAGCTGGTCGGGATTGTGGGGATCGATACCGGCGTGGAAGTGTTGGAACAGATCGAAAACAACGCTCTGAAAAATAGTCTTTTCTACTTTTTCGCAAATCTAGTGGTCCTCGTACTCATCGTGGTGAGCTACACGCTCATCCGCCGTTGGTATCAAAAAGAGACGCTGCGTGTGGTAGGGGATTCGGAGCAAACCTTTCAAAAGGAATTTCGCTCCATCCTTACCTCGATTCAGTCGATCAAGCATGACTTCGCCAATCATCTCCAGGTGATCTTTGGGCTGCTGGAATTGCGTAAGGTAGAGCGTGCCCAGGAGTATTTGCGCGGACTGCAAACCGATCTGCAGGTCGTGACCCTTACGCAGCAAGTTGCCAATCCCGCCTTGCTGGTGCTGCTTCATTCCAAAGTGGAAAAGGCGCGTGCTTCTCAAATCGAGATGGACTTTCACGTTTCTCCCGAGGAAAACTTCGAGGGTGTCCTTTCTTCCGATTTGATCAAGATTCTCTCCAATCTGCTGGATAACGCTATCGATGCAGCGGAGGCAGATCCAACCGGGGAGAGAAGCATTTCGCTTCATTTGAAAAAAGTGGGCAACACCTATCAGTTTACGGTCGAAAATACGGGTGCGACTATTCCGGCAGAAGACGTGAAAAGGCTGACGCAGGAAGGGTTCACAACCAAAATGTCGGAAGCGGGTGGGGCGCGTGGTTACGGCCTTAGCATCGTGCAGGAGACCGTGAAAAAGTATGAGGGCGAGCTGTCTGTTACTTCTGCTCGTGGAAGGACATGCTTCTCGATTTTGTTAGTCGTGGACAAAAGAGTGGCAGGCTAGTTATTTTGCAAACGATTCGAGGAGGGAGCGGGAGTACCATGGGGAAGGAGCCAATCAACGTATTGATTGCCGAAGATGATGAGCTACAGCTAGAGGTGCTGGAGGGGTATCTGGCCACCCACGAACATATACGAATTGCAGCAAGAGCGCAGACCGGCGATGAGTTGATTGCCCAGGCGACACTCCGGACGGATTTGTCGGCGATGATCCTCGATATCCATCTGGGGGAGGGAAGAAGTGGGCTGGAAAGCTATTCAATTCTGAAGATGAGAGGGGTTCATCTCCCTACCATTCTCGTCACGGGAATGGCGCCACACGCGAGCGTTACGTACGACCTGGGAATTGTCGATATCGTGGAAAAGCCGTATACGGCAAAGCGCCTCCGGCAGGCGATCGAAAAGCTGCAGAGCCATATCGACTATCAATCATTCGTGAAATCTGGGGGGCTCTACGTCCCGATCTTTGCGGAGGAAATCCTGCAAAAGACACCTGATGACATTTTGTACATCGAATCGATCAACCGAACCATACTCGTCCATACCGCCAGCGATGCCTACGAAAGCAAAATCCCGATCAAGGTCTACGAGTCCTATTTGCAGGACAGCTATTTTTACCTGACACACCGCTCCTTTCTCGTGAATATGAAAAAGATCAGTCACATCGAGGGGAGTACGATTTATTTTCATCAGGCACGGGAAGGCAAGCAGGCGCTGATCGCGGAAGATAAAATACAGGAGATCGCCTCCTTCTGGAACAATTTGAAAAAATGGCTGTAAGCAAATAACCGGGCCATTCCTCACGTGCACAGGAGGAATGGCTTTTTTCTGTCAAAAAAAATCGGTTCAGACGAAAGCGCTTTTGTTGGGACGGAATGTATTTCGGAATTTTTTGATAAAAAGCTAAGATGAAAGCAGGACTATTTTCTTATTCTTACTAATTGGTAAAGGGGGAGTTCGATATGGAGGGTACGCAATACAAGCAAGAGCTGCGAAGGACGCTTACGTTTCGGGATTTGGTCATTTACGGGATGGTCTTTATGGCACCGCTCGCACCGATGCAAGTCTACGGCGCTGTTGCCCAACAAAGCTTTGGCATGGTGCCGCTGGTCTACTGTATCGGGGTCATTGCTCTGATGTTTACAGCGTTTAGCTACAGCCACATGAGCAAAGAGTTTCCCTACGCGGGCTCAGTCTATTCGTATGTGAGCAGGGGAGCAAATCCACATGTGGGCTTCATCGCAGGCTGGTTGATCTTGGCGGATTATATTCTATGTCCGGCCTTGTTATATGCCTTTGCAGGGGTATGGATGGCAGGGATTCTGCCGGAGGTTCCCGCCTTTGTATGGACGCTCTTTTTCGTAATTTGCAACACACTGATCAACGTCCGTGGAATCACGATGACGGCTCGAGCGAATCTGATCATGTTTTGGATGCAGATCATCACGCTTGTCGTGTTTTTAGGAATCGCTTTCAAGTTTGTCTTCATCGACGGACATGGCTTGGGTGGCTTTAGTCTGGCGCCATTGTATCAGGCAGATCATGTGGATTTTGGTTTTATCGCGACAGCGACATCCATCGCCGTGCTCGGATTTCTCGGCTTCGATGGCATCAGTACCTTGGCAGAAGAAGCAAAGGACCCCGTGAAAACGGTCGGGAAGGCAACAGTCCTGTCTATCCTGTTCAGCGGATTGCTGTTTATCATTCAGGTGTACATGGCGGCATTGATTCATCCGCAGTTTGAGACGCTCAACCCGGACATGGGCTTTTTTGAAATTGCGCGAGAAGCGGGTGGACCAATCTTTTATACGATCTTGATTCTGATCAACGTCGTCGCAGTAGGGATAGCGGTTACGCTGAATGTGCAGTCGGCAACTGCCCGCGTGCTGTACTCGATGAGCCGGGAGAACCTGCTGCCTTTTGCACAGGCCTTATCCAAGATCCATCCGAAATATCAAACGCCGGTCAACGCGACGATCTTTTGCGCGCTGCTATCTGTCGTCGTCACTTTGTCCCTGTCGATCGAGACGCTTTACAAGTTCGTCACGTTCGGTGCCATCACGGCTTTCATGATGCTGAATGCCACCATCATCGTCTATTTTTACGGAAAACAACGCAGGCGAGGAGTCAAAGGCTTCCTTACCTACGCGCTCACTCCGTTCATTGGACTTCTGATCACAGGCTATGTCTGGTCTGGATTTGACTGGACGACCTTTTCCGTTGGTTTTGGATGGGTATTGATCGGCGTCGTAGTCGGCTATGTGAAGTCCAATGGCTATCGAAAAGTAGCCCCCGTACTCAAAGATATGTAAATTCAAAGGAGGATACAAATATGCGCTTACAGAACAAAGTCGCCATCGTCACAGGAGCAGCCAGAGGAATCGGTGCTGCTATTGCCCAGCGTTTTGCTGAAGAGGGAGCCTGGGTCGTGGCGACGGATATTGCTGCAGCAGGAGAAGAGGTCGTAGAAGAAATTACCGCGAAAGGCCAAAAGGCTGTGTTTTTCCAGGCGGACGTGTCCAAAGCAGCAGACGTGCAAGCACTCCTCGCATTTGCCAAGGAAACGTATGGTGTTCCTACTGTCCTGTGCAACAACGCCGCCATCAACGTGCCAGGGTCTGTGATCGAGCTGGAAGAAGAGGTATGGGACCGTACGATGGAGGTCAATGTAAAATCGATGTTTTTGACTGGCAAATACATTGTGCCTGAAATGATCGAGGCAGGTGGCGGCTCTGTAGTGAACATGGCCTCCGCGAATAGTTTCGCAGCAGAACCGCGCTTGTCTGCGTATGTCACCTCCAAAGGAGCCATCCATATGCTGACGAAACAGATGGCGCTGGATTTTGCGGCAGAAAAAGTACGTGTGAACTGCATTTGCCCAGGGTGGGTAGATACGACTTTCAACGATGCACATGCCGACTTGTTTGGCGGCCGTGACAACGTACTGAAAAGCATCAGTGAGTTCCAACCCATCGGTCGAACCATCCAACCGGTTGAAATCGCCAATGTGGCCGTATTTTTAGCATCGGATGAATCCTCGGCGATGACTGGAAGTGCTGTGCTTGTGGATGGCGGTTTGACGTCCAAATAGCGGTCAGTAGAAGAATCGAATCGTGCGTGTGGGGACGCGTCCTCGTGAGAAAAGCCTGCCGATAAAACGGCAAGGCTTTTTTTGCTTTTTGCATTCCGGGAGCATCAAAAGGACGTAGATGAAATTAAAATTCGTTGACAAATGAATAGACAATGAATTAAATTGTCTATAAATAATCAGATGATTTGTTTGGTTGTTTACTTTATGGAGAGGAGCTTGTTCTTTTGTTACACAATCGTTACGTCCGCACCATTATTTTTTCCCGCACGTTTTTGCAGCTTGGCGTATGGATTCGCAATTTCGCTATCCTTTTGTACGTAAGCGATTTGACACACAATGACCCGCTGTATGTATCGCTGATTTCCGTAGTTGAGTATGCCCCGATCTTTCTGTTCGCCATAATCGGGGGGACATTTGCCGATCGATGGAGGCCGAAGCGCACCATGGTTCTCTGTGATCTGTTGTCGAGTCTTTCCTTGTTCGCTGTATTGGTTGCCCTCGTTTACGGTTCTTGGCACGCTTTGCTGCTCGCTACCTTGTTTTCATCGATCATGTCGCAATTTTCCCAGCCGTCTGCGATGAAAATATTCAAGCAGCATGTCCCGCATGCGCAGCTTCAAAGTGTGATGGCTATGTTTCAGTCCTTGATGGCGATTTTCATGGTGATTGGGCCGGTTGTAGGCACGTACCTGTATCAAAAATACGGAATACATGTCTCGCTCATTTTGACAGGGCTTCTTTTTTTCGCATCAGGTATTACCCTCATCTCTCTTCCGAAGGACGCATCCGATCAGGAAGCAGCGGGGAAACGGGCAAATTTCAAGCAAGAGCTGCTGGAAGGCTTGCAATACGTATGGAACAATCGGACGTTGAGGACGCTGGGAGGCACGTTTGCAGCAGCGGGGTTGGCTGTCGGCATTATTCAGCCGCTCATGATCTTCGTAGCGATTGAGAATCTGGGGATGGATAAAGAGTTTATACGATGGCCCCTCATGATCAATGGGGCTGCGATGTTGGTTGGCGGCGCCCTCATTATGGGAGTGGCGAAGAAAGTGAAGCCGCAGAGCTTGCTCGCACTCGGTTTGGCAGTGAGCACCGTGACGACTATCTGGGTAGGCTTGTCACATAGCGTGTGGATTACGCTGCTTTTGCAAGCTGTGAGCGGCTTGATCTATCCATGCATTCAAGTGGGGATTAATACGATGATCATGCAAAATACGCAGGTCGAGTTCATCGGGCGGGTAGGAGGAGCCATGACTCCGATTTTCATGGGGATGATGGTCGTCGGTATGTCTGCCGCAGGAATCGTGAAGGACCTGCTTTCCCTCGGGGCCGTTTACACGTTCAGTGGGTTCCTGTTTCTCATCGGTGCGCTGTTGCTTTTGCCAATCATCCTTCCGCGGAAACAGCAGGAAAAGATTGGTCACGCACAAGAAAAGTAGCAGGTTTGTCAGGATGGCTCCGATCCGATATAATGAGTTTTGATAATCATTCTCATTATAAGACGGAGGCGTCATGCAAGCGAAAGATCCAACAAGCCTGTGGAACGAGGCGACGATCCATGTAGAGGATGTACGCCGGTATGTCCTGCAGAAAACGGAAGAGTGGCAGTCCTATCGACTTCCGACGAGCTGCTTTCTCTATGCGTGTAGAGGGTACGCACGTCTGTCACTGGCAGGCAGAGAGTATGTCGCTCAACGCTTTTTCCTTTTACACGGCGGAAGGGGCAATGCTCTGGCTATCTCCGAGGTAGAGGATGAATTTGAATTCTACCTCATTTTCTATAAAGCGACGATTCCCTTGTCCAAAGCGGATGCCATAGCAGGAACCCCGTTTCAGGAAGTATACGGCTTTTCCCCGGAAGAGCCGGTACCGCTGTTCGAGTGGGCAAACCAAATGGAGCAAAAATGGCAGCAGCCAGAAGCATTGGGACGGCTGCATGTCAAAGCGCTATTCTATCAATTTGTGCACGCTCATTTGCTCCAAAAGCAGCAGCAGGAGGCTCAGCCGGAAACAGAAAAACCAAGCTTGGTGGAGCAAGTCATGGCTTATTTGGATAAGCATCACGCAGAGCAGATCACTCTCGACTCGTTAGCCAAGCAGTTTCACTACAGTGTGCGCTATTTGACCCGCATCTTTAAAATGCAGACCGGATATAGTCCCATCGATTACTTGATCAAGGTGAGAATTCAAAAGGCAGCAGAAAGGCTGCAAAGCACGGACGCTACACTCCAGGAGATCGCGGCCAGTGTGGGCTACGCCGATCCGTTCTATTTCACAAGACTGTTCAAAAAGCATACGGGAATGACTCCGAATCAATATCAGAAGCGGGCAAGCACGCAGCGAAAAGGTCCATATCGTCCCTATGACAAGACCGAATTGTCCATTGCCGCACAGGAAATCCAAAGGTATATTGATGAAAACAATTCTCAACAAGTCTTCGGAGGGATTATGCAAGTGGATAGAAAGACAACACAGTCGATGGCTTCTGCACTGATCGTAGCGCTTAGCTTGCTGGTGAGCGCTTGTGCGGGTACACCAAGTACAGCTGTACCGAATGGCAATGTACAGGCAGAGACACCCGTGACAACCGAGCGAACAGTCACGGATGCATTGGGGCATGAACTGAAGGTGCCATCGCAGCCACAGCGAGTGATCGCGTCGTATCTGGAGGATCATCTCATCGCGCTGGGAGTAAAGCCTGTTGCGCAATGGTCGGTAAAAGGAAACGTCGTGCAGCAGTACCTGCAAAAAGATCTGGCGGGAGTACCTTTGATTCCTCATGATCTGCCGCCGGAAGTCGTCATGAGCTACAATCCGGATTTGCTTATCGTCGACAGTGCTGAAATGGTCGCAGGGGACCGTTACAACCAATATGCGAAAATCACGCCCACCTTTACCGTAGGGACAGAGAAAAACAACGACTGGCGTCAAGAACTGCTGACAGTCGGAGACGTCCTGAACAAGAAAAAGGAAGCGGAAAAAGTATTGGCTGACTACGAAGCAAAAGCAAAGGACGCGCGAGAGCAATTGAAAAAAGCAATAGGCACACAATCAGCTGCAGCACTCTGGGTCACAGGGAAAGCCGTATTCGTCGTAGATGAGCATTTATCCAGCGGCGATTTGCTCTACAAAGACCTAGGGCTGACGATCCCAGAAGTCGTGAAGGAAGCATCCAAGCAAAATGATGCCAACTGGAAGCCCCTTTCGACAGAAAAGCTGGCGGAGTTAAACGCTGATCATTTGTTTGTTGTACAGGGCAAAGGCGTAAACATGGATGAAATGAAAAAGGATCCGATCTGGTCGCAAATGCCGGCTGTAAAGAACGGACATGTGTACGTATTTGATGATAGCTCGAGCTGGCTGTACACCGGAGCTATTGCCAACAGTCAGATGATCGATGACGTTTTGAAATCCGTAGTGAAGTAAATAGCAGAATATCCTGATACGTAGAGAAACAGCGGCTGCCTTTGACGAGGCTAGCCGCTGTTTTGTTGAGCCCGCATACGATTCAAACGTTTTGAAGACGTTCAGAAGCCTAGCACTCGTACCAGACTTCTGAACGATCACACTTACAAATGGGACCCGCCGCTCGCATCGATCAACTGACCGGTTATCCAGCGGCTGTCTGAGGAGGCAAGAAAAGCGGCTATATCCGCTACATCTTGGGGCTCTCCCCATCTGTTGAAGGTGGAAAGCGAAGCCGCATACTTTTGTCCGTCAGGGCTTTGCAAGGTGCCTGCATTCATATCCGTGTTGATGATACCGGGGAGGATCGCGTTCACCGTAATTTGGCGGCTCCCAAGCTGTTTGGCCAACATAAGGGTTAGCGTGTTGATCGTGCTCTTTGACATGCTGTAGGCGAAAACACTGGGAGAGGCTGCCCGTGTAACGAACGAGGAGAGGTTAATCATCCGGCCTTCTTCCTTTATACGAGGCAAAGCTTGCTGGATCATAAAAAAAGGCGCTTTGACATTCATGTTCATGACCTCGTCAAAAGATTCTTCCGTAGTCTCCTCGAAGCTTGCTATTTGTCCGATCCCCGCGTTGTTTACGAGTATATCAAACCGCGTCTCTCCCGTACGTTTCAGAAGCTCCTCGTCCAGCTGCGTATAGAAATCGCCAATTCCAGTTTGGACACGCAAATCAGTGCCGATCGAGAAGGCCGAACCGCCGTTTCTCTCAATCTCTTGGACAACCTCTTCGGCATCTTTTCTTCTCGTCCCATAGTGTACGGCTACCAACGCCCCATCCTGTGCCAGACGCCGTGCAATCGCTCGACCAATTCCTCGGCTTGCCCCCGTCACAACCGCAATCTTGCCCTTCAGCTTGCTCATGTTCTCATCTCCTTGTTTGAAATTCATGTTAGTTATACCATGAGGAGATGTTTGGAATGTTGCTCTGTTATTCGTCTGCAGGGAGTATAGGGAGACGGGAGCTTACTTTTGCTCTTTCGGAAACTTGACCCAGACGACGATTAAAAAAGTAGGCCACTTTCATTTTTACTTTGAGCTAATCCGGCATTTATGAGGGCTAAGGTCCCCCACCCGATCGCATACCCATTCTCCACGCCGTCACACACCTTCTACCCAAAATTTTGAATCTATTTCTTAGCGGGCTCATCCATGAACCATAAAATATAGGAACAGCGCTTGCAAATTAAGATGGACGCTTCCTTGTTCGCCCAGTCCAAGCCGAAGAATGTAGCTCCTCGCGAGTTTAACTGGCGGTAGTCTTTATCAAAGGTGTCATTTTGACAGCAGGGACAGGTAATGCTGGATACGCCAAGTGCCGAATATTTCATACATGATCACATCCTAAAATTTTCTAAAGGATACGTTTTAGGATGAAAATGGTTTCAAGCTGCCTGTTAATCGACAATAAACAATTTTGCTCCAACCTGGGTAGCAGAGCGATGTGGAGAGGTATCATCAGCTACCTGATAGCTCATGCCTGGAGTCAGAGTAAATGAACGGCCGTCCATAAGTTCCGTTTCCAAAACGCCTTCCAGCACAAATAAAATATGTCCTTTGTTGCACCAATGATCGGCAATGTAACCCGGGGTGTATTCGACAAGTCGAACCCGCATGTCTTGAAAATGCTGCGTTCTCCAATAGGCGGCTCCTTCGAGGCCCTTATGCTCAGTAGGCTCGATGGCACTCCAGTCTGTTACGGTAAAGGGAATGTTGGTTAATTTCATTTCATATGCCTCCTTCCAGCACTTGTCTCTCATTATGGTAAGTTATCTTTCCGAATGGCAAGAATTCTTTCCATTATCTGCTGCTTCTTTCTGAAAAACGTAGTCCCTTTCAGGTTTTCACGCTGGCATACATCGTGCAAGTATACGCTTTCAAAATGAATCGATGAGGTGATTCCTGGATGAACAACAACCAAACCGTTCAGGCAAAGAAAAAGCAAGGGAGATCTACGACTGCCATCCATGCTGGTTACCATGCTGATCCACAGACAGGCGCATTGGCGACACCCATTTACCAAACCTCGACGTTTGTCTTTACCTCAACGGAGGAAGGGGCTCGGCGCTTTGCTGGGGAAGAAGCGGGCTACGTCTATTCTCGTTTAGGCAACCCGACGGTCACTGTCTTGGAAGAGAAGATTGCCGCTTTGGAGAAGGCGGAGGCTGGTCTTGCCTTTGCATCCGGGATGGCCGCGGTTTCGGCGGTTCTCATGGCCCTCGTGAAAAGCGGGGACCATATCCTCGGCACCAAAGGATTGTACGGCTGCACGTATGGTTTACTGAATTTGATGCAAGACCGTTTTGGAGTCACGTATTCGCTCTGTGACATGAAAGACGAGGCGTCTATTCGTCAAGAGCTGTCGCCCGCTACCCGCGTGATATACATCGAAACACCGATCAACCCTACGATGGAGCTGGTCGATCTGAAGCTGGTCGCAAAAATTGCCAAGGAGATAGGTGCCTACGTCGTCGTGGATAATACGTTTATGTCGCCTTACTTGCAGCGGCCCATCGAGCATGGCTGTGATATCGTCATTCATAGCGCTACGAAATTCATTGGCGGACATGGCGATGTCATTGCAGGGGTTGCGGCAGGTCCTCAATCGATTATGGATACGATTCGCATGACCTCTTTAAAGGATATAGGCGGTATTATAGGTCCGTTTGATGCTTACTTATTGATCCGAGGGCTAAAGACGCTGGGCGTGCGGATGGATCGCCACTGTGAAAATGGCCAAAGGGTTGCGGAGTTTTTACATCAGCATCCGAAAGTGGCGAAGGTGCATTACCCCGGCTTTGCGCAGTTTCCTCAATATGAATTGGCCTGCAGGCAAATGGATGGCTTCGGCGGTCTTCTCGCCTTTGAGCTGAAAGGCGGGATGGAAGCAGGGATCCGCATGATGAACAACGTACAGCTGTGCAAAAGAGCCGTCAGTTTGGGCGATGTGGATTCACTTATTCAGCATCCCGCCTCGATGACCCATTCGATCGTTCCGCCGCAAGAAAGAGAAAAAATGGGAATTACAGATGGACTGATCCGTTTGTCCGTAGGGATCGAGGACATTGAGGACATCCTCGACGATTTGGAAGCAGCGCTTGCCTTTGCCTGACATCCCCGATGGCCCGTGTGCAGATCGCACCGGGCTTTTTTATGTACAGTAAGAATTTATAAGATTCTAAGCCAGGAAAAGTGCAGCTAGGGCTCCACCAAAAAGCTTGGCGTAGCCATTTTTTCTCATTATGATGGAAAAAGAGAACTAGACCGTTTGACGGGTGAGGTGGGATTGCGCTCATGGGTATTACCTTTCAAATCAATGGCGTAAACCGGGTTGGCATCACGCATGAGGTCATTGCCTGCTTTGCAGCGAACCAGATCGATATTATCGGGATGGAGGTTCGGCCTCACTATATTTATTTGAAAATTCCTTCCGTGGCTCCGAGCAAGGTCGAGACGATCATGCAATGGATTAGGCAAGTGAAAGGCATCGAGCAGGTAAAAATGATCCCTTACCTACCTGCAGAAGAGCGTGAAAACCGCATTCATACGATTCTTACAACGGTTTCGGAAGGAATTCTCCTGCTGGATGATCAGCTGAGGATCACTACCATCAATCGTGCGGCCCAAGCGATGCTGAAAATGGAGCCGGAACAGCTGCTGCATGACTCGATCGAAAAGCTGTGGGGAGAAGCAGCGGTCGAGGTGAGGCGATGCCTGGAGGAAGCGATTGAGGTGCCGAGCGTTCAGGTAAGCCTGCATACCGGGCAAAAAAAGCGCATGACTTACATTTGCAGCTATCATCCCATTATTCCTGCCGAGAAGAGCGAGCGGCAAGGTGTCGTGATTGTACTGCGCGACAATAAACAAATTCAAGAATTGCTGTCCACTGTACAACGAAGTGAACGGTTTTCCTTCGACGAAATCGTTCAGCAGAGTGCGAATATGCGGCAGTGTATTGAGACGGCAAAGCGCGTGGCGAAAAGCGAAGCCACTGTCTTCCTACAAGGGGAGAGCGGTACGGGAAAAGAGCTGTTTGCCAAAGCGATTCACTTTGAGAGCAATCGTTCTGCCGGGCCTTTTGTGCCCATTAACTGTGCCGCCATTCCAGATGCTTTGCTGGAAAGCGAGCTGTTTGGGTACGAGCAAGGAGCGTTTACGGGGGCGCTCAAGGGAGGCAAGCTTGGGCTGTTTGAGATTGCGCAGGGTGGCACACTTTTTCTGGATGAAATCGGGGATATTCCGTTGCATCTGCAAGCGAAGCTCCTGCGCGTTTTGGAAGAGCGAAAAGTACGGAGAGTCGGCGGGAGCCAATCGCTTCCCATCGATGTCCGCATTATCGCAGCTACGAATCGAAATCTTGCAGACATGACGAGCAAAGGATTGTTTCGCGAAGATTTATATTACCGCTTGCACGTCATCCCGATCGTGATCCCGCCGCTTCGGGAGCGCAAAAGTGATATCCCGATGCTGGCCCAGTATTTTATTCAAAAGGTATGCCGAGCAACGAATCAGCCGATGATTCCGCTCGCTCACTCAGCTATTCGCGCCTTGCAGGGTCACAATTGGCCGGGCAACGTACGTGAGCTGCAAAATGTGATGGAGCGAACCGTATACCTTTGTCCTGGACAGGAAATTGGGGCGGCGCATTTGTTTTTTGATACACAGCAGGATCGCGCCGATAGCGAGCAAGACTTTTCACACTCCGCTCCAAAGCTTCTCAAAGAACAAATGGATTTCTATGAAAAAACGATATTGATTCGTGCGTTAAAAGAGCATCCTTCCATCAGGCAAGCCGCGGCCTATTTAGGCATTAGCCATACAGCTGTCCTGCAGAAAATGAAAAAATACCAGTTGTAAGCGGGGACTAAACCGTTGCCAAACAAAAAAACGCCCAAAGCGGGCGTCTTTTTATGTAACCGAAATCTATTTTACGATTTCTTTCAGTTCTTTTCCTGGCTTGAATGCAGGGAGTTTTGCAGAAGCGATTTCGATTTCTTCACCTGTTTGAGGATTGCGTCCTTTGCGAGCTGCACGTTCGCGCACTTCGAAGTTACCGAAACCGATGAGGGATACTTTTTCTCCGTTTTGGAGTGCACCAGCAATCGCTTCGAAAATCGCGTCTACAGCTTTGGTAGAATCCTTTTTCGTGAGTTCGGTAGCTTCTGCTACTTTTGCAATCAGTTCTGTTTTGTTCATGAGTAACACCCTTTCATTCAATATAAAATACATAATACTTGAGTTGGGAAGGAAATGGAAGAGTGTGAGAGAACATTCGTTTCCTATGTTGAAAAAATATAGGGAGATTCTTGGGAATGTAGCCCTCGCAGCTTACCGTTATTTATGCAAAAATAGATAATCATGCAAGAATGGATACGGTTCTTTGGCTCTGCCCGATCAGCTATGGAACAGATAATGGCATAAAAGCTGCAAGGTACAAGAACTAGAAATCATCCATTGACGAACTGCTGGACGTACACGTACTTTATAGAATAGCATCGTGATTCTGTTTCATTTCCACTCTGGCAAGCAGGAGAAAAGACATGCAAAACAAGCTTACAATTGGAGAAATGGCAAAGCTGCGGGGTGTCAGTGTGGACACGCTGCGTCATTATGACAAAATCGGATTGCTCAAGCCGTACGAGATTGATTCCGTCACCGGCTATCGCTATTACTCTATCTCCCAGTATGAGGTTCTCGGAACGATAAAGGAGCTGCGGAGAATCGGGTTTTCCTTGGAGGAAATCAAGGATTTTCTAACCAATCGCAACGTCAAAAAATCGGTTCACTTCCTCCAGCAATCGATGGACAAGATCCAGGAAAAAATAAGGGAGCTGCAAGTGATCCATACCACCATGATGAACCGATTGGCCCATGTTGAAAAGTTCCTCGAAAGCTACAAGGAGTCAGACATCGTCATAAAGCACTTTGAGGAACGGGAATACATTCAGCTAGCCAGGCCAGTGAAATGGTCGGATACCGAGCAGGCCTATTTTGGTTTCCTCGAGCTGGAAAACAGGATCGGCGGTACGATCCCGGTACTGGCAAGCAATAAATTTGGAGATTTTGTCCGTAGAGAGTATTTTGATCTGATTCGTCAATCGACAGATTCTTCGTGCTGTTTTGATGAGTTGGAGGCGCAATTATTCCTGCTGGTACAGGATGAAGCATTGGAGCAGCCTACGCAAACGATCAAAAAGGGATCATTTGTGTGCTCCTATCACGGAGGGCTGACCCGGGAGAATATGCTGACACAGCTGAAAAAGCTCCTCGAGTATTGTGATGCGCATGGCTATGTGATTACGGGGGATGCTGTCCGAATCATGCAGGTTGACATCTCTTTGACGGATCAATATGAGGAAGCTTACTATGAGATCCAGATTCCCATCCTAGAAAAATTCGACTGACAGCAGCCTTCGAAATGACAGTTCGCTCATTTCAGGGCTGTTTTTTTGTACGCAAATTCCCCCTTTACTCTGGAGTTAGACGAGACTTTATACTGGTGATACCTATTCAAGGGTGTCAGGTCAAGGGATGCTGCGCAAGATTGGAGGAATACGGAGCAGGAATGTTTTTTTATTGTTGAAAGCGTTTTCTAAGCAGCCGGCAAAAGCCATGAAAAAGGAAGGGAAGGGTGGAGAAATGATTGACCAGTCAGCTGATGTCATGATTTCAAGCAATGCTGTCTTTACAGGGCTTTCTGACAGCCCGATAGCGGCGTGTATCGCGATAAAAGGCAATCGGATCATCGCGGTTGGTTCGGAGGAAGAACTCCGCTGCTACGCAGGGGAGCAGACAAAATTTTATTCCTTTCAAGACCAATTGATCTTGCCAGGCTTTCATGATTTTCATCTTCACATCATGCATGGCGCTGTCGCACTGGGGAGTGCCAATCTGTTCGCAGCTCGGTCAGAAGAAGAAGCGGCAGAGATGATACGCGAATATGCGGAAGCAAAGCCGGATATTCCGTGGGTCATCGGCTTTATGTGGGATTCGAGTTATTGGGAGAATCAGCAGCTGCCGACACGTCATTCTTTGGATCGTATTCTCCCTGATCGTCCGGTCATTGCGTACCACGCCGAAGGTCACCATGCGTGGGTGAATTCAAAAGCCTTGGAGATCGCAGGCATTACAAGAATGACTCAGGACCCCGAATACGGAGTGATTGGAAGAGAGAAAAGCGGAGAGCCGGACGGCATTTTATTTGAAAAAGCGATGGGACCGGTAACCCGTCATGCTTTTGATTTTTCTTCTGTCGAAAAGCAGGAAATCTTCTCTTCATTCCTAGCCCATGCAAGAGAGCTAGGGGTAACGGCTGTCCATGATTTGCATGCATTGAAAACGATTGATGCCTACGATGTTTACAAAGGCTTTGAAGACCGCCAAGAATTGACCACGCGCATTCATTTATGGCCCGCTTTAGATGGCAATCTGGCGCATGCCAAGCGATTGCGAGAGAAGTATCGATCGGACATGCTTCGTGTGTCAGGGCTGAAGCAATTTATCGATGGGGTCATTACTGCAGGCACTGCTTATTTGCTCGACCCTTACGCAGATGCTCCAGAGACGCGCGGAGACACGTCTTTCCCTGCGGAGACAATCAAAAAATGGGTGGAGGAGGCGGACAAAGAGGGCTTCAGCATACGTTTTCACGCGATTGGAGATGGAGCGATTCGCCTTGCGCTAGACGCCTATGAAGCAGCGCAAAGGTCAAATGGTAAGCGAGATTCACGTCATTCCATTGAGCATGTGGAAGTGATTCATCCAGCAGATATCCAGCGATTCAAAGAGCTGGGCGTCACGGCCTCCATGCAGCCAGACCATCTCGCCCTGTCCGAAAGGGGGGTGTACACCGATCGTATTGGCGCCGAACGAGAAAAGCTTGTTTTCCCGATTTGTAGTTTGCAGAGGGCAGGAGCGAAGCTGGCGTTTGGAACGGATTTTCCCATTGATGTCCTCAATCCGCTCCTCCAGATTTATCGGGCAGTCACGCGAATAGACAGCAGCGGAAAAAGCGTATGGCACCCACATGAGCAAATTTCGCTTGCGGATGCCTTGAAGGCGTACACAGCTGGAGCGGCTTACGGTGCCTTCCGGGAGCACGAGCTAGGGACGTTGGAGGCTGGCAAGCTTGCTGATCTCGTTGTGTTGGAACGAAATCTCTTTGCTGTGCCAAGCAGCGAGATACCCGAGACAAAGGTCCAACTGACGATGGTGGATGGGAAAGTGGTCTTTGAAGATCGTATCCTTGCGTGACGAATGAGGGGGATGGGTAGATGAATATGACAGGCACACCGCAGCTAAAACGTTCGCTATCACTGAAGTACGTTGTGTTTTTCGGATTGGC
Organism: Brevibacillus nitrificans; assembly: GCF_003710965.1. Classification (NCBI taxonomy): domain Bacteria; kingdom Bacillati; phylum Bacillota; class Bacilli; order Caryophanales; family Paenibacillaceae; genus Brevibacillus; species Brevibacillus nitrificans. The sequence goes on from NZ_RHHU01000012.1 coordinate 199,052, forward strand.
TTTTATGGCTCCAACCACGATGTTCTCCACATACGGAGTAGCCGTGCACAGCACCAACGGAATGATACCAACCGCGTATATCGTTGCTTTGATCGTCATGTTATTTACAGCCTACAGCTATGCCCAAATGGTTAAAGCTCTGCCAAATGCAGGTGCTGCCTATACCTTTACGCAGAAATCGTTGAGTCCCCATATTGGCTTCCTCGTCGGTTGGACCATTCTGCTGGATTATGTGCTTAGTCCTATGATCAGTGCCCTGCTGTTAGGAATTTCCATGGGCGCATACTTTCCTTCCATCCCCATGTACATTTGGATCATCGGCTTTATCGTGACGGTGACGACTGTCAATATACTCGGCATTTCAGTCGCTGCGAAATTTAATACGGGCTTATTGTTCTTTCAATTCGGAACACTCGCTCTATTTGTTGCCTTTTCGGTTCAGGGACTTCTTAATGGCAAAGGAGCAGGGACGCTGTTTTCGAGCCTGCCGTTTGTGGATTCGCATGTAAACATGTCGGACTTCATGACTGTCATCCCGATCTTATGCTTTTCCTTTTTGGGATTTGATGCAGTGACGACGCTGTCGGAGGAGACGAAAAACCCTCAGAAAGCCCTTCCTCGCGCTATTTATCTCATTACGATCATCGGTGGCGTCTACTATGTGATTGGCTCCTATTTCTTACAGCTTGTTTGGCCAGACTACCAGTCGTTTCAAGACCCGGAGGCTGCCTACATGGAGATCGCCTTTCATATCGGTGGCAATTTCCTGACCAGCTATGTTCTGGCTGAAGGACTCATGTCCAGTTTTTCGTCGGCTGTAGCGTCAGGGACAAGCGCTTCCCGTATTTTATACGCGATGGGCCGTGAGCGCGTGCTTCCCTCCAAAGTTTTTGGGTATCTCTCGCCTGCTTACCGGACGCCTGTCTTCAACCTGCTTTTGATCGGGTGTATAGCCCTTTGCGCCCTGTTTCTGGATCTGACGATGGCTGTATCCCTCATCAGCTTCGGCGCCTTTTTCGCCTTTACGTTTGTGAATCTTTCCGTGATCTCTCATTATTTTATCCGCGAGAAGCAGAGGAGCTGGGTGGGGACCATTCGCTACTTGTTGATTCCATTCATTGGGGCGTGCCTCACGGGGTTATTTTGGCTAAAGCTGGACATTCATTCGCTGATTTTAGGCAGCGTGTGGCTCGCTCTCGGTTTTATCTACCTGTTGAACCTAACGAAAATGTTTAGACAACCACCTCCCGAGCTCGCGATAGAGGAAGCCTGATCACGAGGGGAGTCATCATTACAAAATGAGAGGAAGATGTGTTGTGACCAAGCAAAAACAAATCGCAGATATGATTATTTCCAGTAACGCCGTATTTACCGGTCTGTCCGATCGGCCGGAGCCTGCCAGTATCGCGATCGCAGAGGGCAAGATCATTGGGGTCGGCACTGCAGAGGAGATGAGCATTTTTGCAGGAGAGCAAACGAAGGTATATTCCTTTGCGGATCAATTCATCATGCCCGGCTTTCACGATTTTCACCTTCACGTAATGGATGGGGCTGTCACGATGGATAGTGCCTATTTGTTCACCGCTCGTTCTGAAAAGGAAGCGCTGGATATCATTCGGGAATTTGCGGAATCCAAGCCTGACGAACCGTGGGTAATCGGCTCTGCTTGGGATTGCGGCTATTGGGATACGCAGCAATTACCCGATCGCCATTCATTGGACCGCATTCTTCCCGATCGTCCTGCACTCATGTTTCACGCCGAAGGTCATTACGCGTGGGTGAATTCAAAAGCTTTAGAGATCGCGGGCATCCATCGCGATACGGAAAACCCTGATTTCGGCAGCATTGGAAAAGACGAGAACGGCGAGCCGGACGGCCTCTTGTACGAAAAAGCTATGGGTGCAGTCATCGAGCACGCCTATCGTTTTACGAGAGAAAAAAAGAGAGAGCTTTTTGCGAATTTCCTCGGTCATGCAGCCAGTCTTGGAATCACGGCTGTCCACGATTTGTTTGCAACGGAATCGCTGGCTGTTCTGACGGACTATGATCTATTCAAGGAGTTTGAAGACGAAGGAAAGCTAACGACGCGCATTCATCTGTGGCCGGCTCTGGATGGCGATCTGGAGCGTGCGAAGCGGCTGAGGGCGAAATATCAATCGGATAAGCTGTGCATGTCAGGGCTGAAGCAATTTATCGATGGGGTCATTACCGCGCGCACTGCTTATTTGCTCGAGCCTTATGCAGATGCTCCTAATACGCGCGGAGAAACGACATTCCCTCCTGAGACGATCAAAAAATGGGTCGTAGATGCGGATAAGGAAGGCTTCAGCATACGCTTCCACGCGATTGGAGACGGGGCGATTCGCCTTGCGTTCGATGCCTATGAAGAAGCACAGCGTTCGAACGGGAAGCGGGATTCTCGCCACTCCATTGAACATGTGGAAGTGATCCATCCAGCCGATATCCCTCGTTTCAACGAGCTGGGTGTCACGGCCTCGATGCAGCCTGATCATTTCGCTATGTCCGAGAGAGGAGTGTACACCGATCGGATCGGTGCCGAGCGAGAAAAGTTCGTATTCCCGATCCATACCTTGCAAAAAGCTGGTGCGAAGCTTGCCTTCGGAACTGATTTTCCGATCGATGTCCTAAGTCCGCTCCTTCAGATCTATCGAGCTGTTACCAGGATCGACAGCAGCGGGGAAAAGGTTTGGCATCCACATGAGCGAATCTCGCTTGCCGATGCCTTGAAGGCGTATACGGCAGGCTCTGCTTACGGTTCCTTCCGGGAGCAAGAGCTCGGGACATTGGAGGTAGGCAAACTGGCCGATATCGTCGTCTTGGAGCGAAATCTCTTTGAAGTGCCAGCCGAAGAAATTCCTGAAGTCAAAGTGCAAGTCACGATTGTCGATGGGAAGATCGTCTATGATCATTCCAATGAAGTCGTAGTGAAATGATCCTCCTTGCCAAGGAGACCGTGAATAGATAGGCAGCGAAAGCAACCTTTGTTCGGGATTCAGCCGGATAAAGGTTGCTTTGTTTCTGGAAGAGAAAGATATATAGCGGAAATTTAGAGAGTATATCGGCATTGATCTTACCAAAAAAGCATTTCACCGATTTGGTTGATTTGGATATCGGGACGGCGACGGAAATCATGAAAGCCTCTCAGAAAATTACCACTGCCCTGAAAAAAGTATTTCGTGTAGAAGGGGTAAGTGTTTGTCAAAATGGGGGAATATTCAACGATCTAGGGCATTATCATATGCATGTCATCCCTCGATTTAAGGGAGACGGGTTCAGCTGGGGAGAACCCTCGTTTGAGCAAAACTATTTTTTACCACTTATGGTACAATCGGAGCATCTATTAAGGGGGGGCCTTCATGATGACAAATAAAAGAATGAATGAAAAAGCTTATAGATGTGGGGGAACGCAGCAATAGCCGTTAGCGTCCCTGAAAGCGAAGTTGGTTATCATCCTGACAACTTAGAGGCACAACATTTGTACGCGAGTTTGGGGTTTGCGGATCACGGTCATCGGTTTGGATCCAGTCCATCGTACACATTGCTCTCGTCGTCAAAGATTACGATGAGGCCATCGCGTTTTATACCAAAAAGCTGAACTTCAACCTGGTAGAAGACACCTATCAGCCCGAACAGGATAAACGCTGGGTGGTCGTGTCTCCTCCGGGCTCAGTGGGGACTACGATCTTGCTAGCGAGAGCATCTAACCCTGAGCAAGAGAGCTTTATAGGCAATCAGACCGGCGGCAGAGTCTTTCTTTTCCTCAATACAGATGATTTTTGGAGAGATTATGAGGAAATGGTTGCAAGAGGGATCGAATTTGTGAGGGAGCCGCAAGAGAGGCCCTACGGAACAGTTGCCGTGTTCAAGGATTTGTACGGGAACCTCTGGGATCTGCTGCAGCTTAAAGAAGATCATCCGATTTCGAAACGAATGAAGTAAAAGCATATGTGTGGCTTCTGGCTCGTTTGATGCCTGCTGCCACTGAACGAAAAAAGATAGCCTCCAATCGAAGCTATCTTTTTTCATTTCTCACCTATTCAGCTACAATCGTATTTCTCAAAACTCCCACGCGGCTTACTTCGATTTCCACCACATCGCCTGCCTTCATGTAAACGGGTGGGTTCCGTTTCATACCAATCCCGCCTGGCGTACCCGTCACGATGATATCCCCTGGCTCGAGTGTAGTGAAGCTGGACACGTAGCTGATCAAGGTAGGGATAGGGAAGAGCAGCATGTCGGTCGTAGCGTGCTGCATGACCTCACCATTCAACCGCGTTTCGAGAGTCAAAATCTCTCCGTCGCTGATTTCATCCCGTGTGACCATCCAAGGTCCGAATGCTCCGGTTCCCTCGAAGTTTTTGCCGGGCCCCCATTGATGGGTATGATTTTGCCAGTCGCGGATCGAGCCGTCGTTGTAGCAGGCGTATCCGGCTACGTAGTTGTACGCATCTTCCTCTGCAATTCTCCGTCCTTTTCGCCCGATGATGACGGCGATTTCCCCTTCAAAATCCAGATTTTTAGATTCCTTTGGCAAAAGCATCGGGGCCAGATGCCCGATTTGGGAGTTTGCTACACGGAAAAAGACCGTAGGGTTGGCTGACTTATCACGGTTTGCTTCAATCCGGTGTTCATCGTAATTGAGACCGATACAGAAGATTTTGTCCGGATTCGGGATGACCGGCAAAAAGGTAATCTCCTCGAGGCTGTAATCGACCGTGCCTTGGGCAAGCCATTTGTCCGCCTCAGCATAATTGCTGCTTGCTAGATAAGAACGCAAATCCAAATAGCTGTCTCCCAAACGTTTTGGGATGTCGATGATCCCATGATCGGTTACGAGACCAAAGCTCGGTTTATTTTGATAGGAATAGCTTGCCAGTTTCATCGTCGATCTCTCCTCATAGCGATGCGCTATTCGGGCTCGGGTACTTCGTTGCGAGATAGCGCATCGGATAGTTGTTGGGCTGCTTCTATGACCGCTTCTGTAATTTTCTCTTTGTTAAAGAGCTCGTATCGCCGGGTTGGCATGACCATCGACAGGCTCCCCCGAATTTGTTGATTCGTAAAGACCGGGGCTGCGATGGCAGTGAGATTCGTATCAATCTCGCCGTGAGAGATACTGAACCCTTCGCGGCGCAGGATGCCCAGCTTGGCTTTAAATTCATCCCAGCTCTCGACAGCTTTGGAGGCGTACAGAGCCTCGTATTTGGCTGCGAACTTATCCAGCTGGTTCTTTGGCAAATAAGCCAAAATGATTTTCGAGGTTGCACTCTGAAAGAGCGGGTGCATCCGTCCACGAGAAAAGCTGATCATGAGATTCTCAGAAGTGCGTTCTTCGTGGATGATCAGGATGCGGTCATTGTAGATGTGGCTCAGCATGATCTCGCTGCCAGCTTTGTCGCGCAAGGCTTGCATGATCGGTTTCCCTGCGAGCATGATCGGGTCTGAAGTGCGAATCTGATAATCCAGCTCGATAATTTTCGAGCCGAGAAAGTACAGTCCGCCAGTGCTGCGTGCCAGAAGTCCAGACTGGCAAAGCTCTTTTAAATACCGGTAGGCAGTAGGGATCGAGACGCCTAAGTTCTCCGCAATCTCTTCTGCCGTCCACACGGGCTTTTCCTCAGAAAATAAGTCGATAATTGATAGCATCTTCGCAAAACTACTCATTCGTCGGCTTCTTCCTATCCAATGTAATTTCTCTCTATTATCGCAAACAGTCGAGTGTCATGAAAGATCGTATCTCAACGTTCACAGGCGCGATGAATGAAGGTGCGAAAAGGTAGGGTCCTCCTTTCTAACGAGCACGAAAGCGTAAGCCTGAAAGATGTGCTTTTTATTTTATTATCGTATTTTGATAATAGTACAACTAAAACTCTTGGTCAATGCGATATTTTAATTAAAATTATCTTATTTTGATAATTATGTTGACAACTCGATGTGATGGCCGAATAATTAGGAGTATAAATTTTCAGTCAGTCAGAAAAATGGCACGACAATTTGCAATCGCTTTCCCGACTGCTGGATTTGATTGGCTTCTAGGAGGAGGACACACGATGGAAAAGTGGATTTCGCCCAGTCGAGCAGCATCCATGATTCGTACGGGCGACACGGTAATGGTGGGAGGATTCGGGTTGGTGGGGACGCCCCTGACCATGATCCAGGAGTTGGAATCAACAGATGTACACGACCTCACGATTATTAGCAATAACCTCGGCGACCAGAATAAAGGGCTTGGCAAGCTGCTCGCGGATGGAAAAGTCAAAAAAGCGATTGGCTCTTACTTTACGGGTAATCCAGATGTGGGCGCTTTCTATCATGCACAGCGCTTACAGGTAGAACTCATCCCGCAAGGCTCTTTATCTGAAGCGATCCGAGCAGGAGGTGCCGGCATCGGAGGGTTTTTGACGAAGACAGCTGTCGGTACCGCGCTGGCCGAGGGCAAGCCCATCATCGAAATAGATGGAGAGGAGTATTTGCTGCAGAAAGCCTTGCACGCAGATGTAGCGATTATTCGCGCGCATAAGGCTGATACGCTAGGCAATCTCACCTACTACAAAACGGCACGCAACTTTAATCCGATGATGGCGACGGCAGCCAAGCTCGTCATTGCGGAGGTAGATGAAATCGTAGAAGCAGGAGAGCTCGATCCCGAGCAGATTATCACGCCTCATCTGTTTGTCGATTACATCGTTCGTGCAGAAGTTAAAATCGGGGGGTAGTGGCGTGGTGAACAAAGTAGATGTGAACAATCAAATCGCAAAACGGGTAGCGCAGGAGCTGCGCACAGGTGATGTGGTGAACTTGGGAATCGGTATTCCGACTTTGGTAGCGGATCACGTCCCACGAGGCATCCAGGTGTACTTTCAGACAGAAAACGGTTTGCTGGGAGTGGGGCCAACACCTGAGCCGGGTCAAGTAGATCCGAATCTGGTCAATGCAGGGAAGTTTCCCGTCACGGAGGAGGTAGGGGCATCTTATTTCAGTAGTGCGGATTCTTTTGCCATGATCCGTGGCGGTCACGTGGATATCGCGGTGCTGGGAGTCCTGCAGATCGATCGATTTGGACGGATTGCGAACTATGCGGTACCTGGCAAGACCATTCTAGGCGTAGGCGGCGCGATGGATCTTTTAGTCGGAGCCAGAAAAATCGTCGTGGCTACAACTCATGTGACCAAGGACGGAAAGCCGAAGATTGTTTCCGACTGTACGTACCCTTTGTCGGGAACGAGAAAAGTAGACTTGATCGTAACGGAATACGCCGTCTTTTCCGTTCAGGAAGAGGGGTTGGTCCTGGAAGAAATAGCAGAAGGCACGACGCTTGCCGAAGTACAGCGTTTGACGGAGGCACCGTTTCAATTGGGCATGGGAATACATTCGTAGACAGCTGGTTGCGCCCGTTACCTTATTCCAAAAAAGGAATGATAACCATGGAAGAAATGAAAGCGCATACTTCATCAAAAATAACGAAATCCGGATGGGCAACGATTGGTTTCTTGTTTTTCCTCGCCATTATTAATGTTGCGGATAAATCGATCATTGGTCTTGCTTCCGTACCGATAATGAAAGAGCTGGGTTTGACTCCTGCGCAATGGGGGTTGGTAGGCAGCGCATTTTTCTGGTTTTTCTCTCTCTCGGCGGTTTTGGTGGGAGCATTGTCTGACTATGTAGGCACCAAAAAAGTGATCGCCGTCATTTCCTCCATTTGGGCTGTGGTGCAGTTTGCAACCGTATTTGTCGCGAGCTTTCCCTTCCTGCTCGTGACCCGGATCATACTGGGGGCTGGTGAGGGACCAACGTACGGCTTGTCGATGGCGATGGCTTCCAAATGCTTGCCAAAAGACAAAATCGGTACGGGCCTGACGCTGGTGTCAGTAGGGAATACCGTAGGTGCGGCGGTGGCTGCTCCTGTGCTGCTGTTCTTTATCACCTCGTACAGCTGGCACGTCGCCTTTATCTTCATGGGAGCGATCGGCGTCGTATGGACACTGCTTTGGATCTTTTTTGCCAAAGATCGACCGTCAGAGGCTGAAGCGGAAGTAGCAGCTCCAAAGCCTGAAAAAGCTATATCGGTACCATGGTCCGAGTTTTTGCCGCTGCTTCTCTCCAAAAACTTTTTGCTCATCTCGCTATGTGCATTTGCATCGTACTGGTTCTTTTCTCTCGAGCTGTCTTGGTTCCCGAACTACTTTGAGAAGGTCAGGGGAATGGACGGCAACATGCTGAAGATCGCCATCATGCTGCCTTGGATTACGACGACGATTTCACAGCTGTTCTTTTCGAATATTTCGGACCGACTTTATCAAAAGACGAGAAACGTGGTGAAATCTCGTGTGCTCATCGTGGGACCAATGGTGGTCATCGCGGCGATCAGCTACTATTTGACGACAATCGTTAGCTCGAATACGGCTGCAGTGGCACTGCTTTGTCTGGCTACGGCATTTCGCAGCATCATTCTCGTGCTCGGTCCAGCTATTCTCACGGACACATTTGCGCCCAAGCACTATGGAAAAGCGCAAGGCAGCTTTACGGCTATCTATTACTTGGCAGGGATCATTGCGCCGTTCGTGACAGGTCTCATCGTACAGAACGCGGCAAGTCCTGCGGAAGGCTTTCATACTGCATTTCATGTCGGCTCTGTCATCATGATCGTCCTTGGGCTCTTGTTCTGGTTCGGAGTACGACCAAAGAAAAATTCCAGTTCCTTGTTCACCAACGTCAATAACGATATTTAGAGAATGTGGAGGCTAACAATATGGTAGACGTAATCATTTCCGGATGCGGCCCGGCAGGTGTCATTGCAGCGAATCTGCTGGGCATGCAGGGAATATCCACTGTCGTTTTCGACCGGGAAAAGGACATCTTCCCACTTCCCCGTGCCGTCGTGATTGATGACGATATTGCCCGGATCATCCAGTCTGCTGGGCTGATCGACAAAGTGCTGGCCGTGTCGCCGTCCTCAAAAGGCTATAAATTTTTGGATCAGTCCGGCAATCCGATGTTCGGATTCAAGCGCAGCGGAGGATGCACCAAAAATGGCTATACAGCCACGCTTTCCATCCGCCAGCCCGAAATCGAGGCGAGCCTGCGTCAAGGCCTGGACCGTTTTCCCCATGTAAGTCTGCATACAGAGCATCAAGTGGAAGGTGTCGTACAGGATGAGAAAGGGGTCACGGTCACGGTAAGAGATGTGCAAAGCAACACGCTGAAGGAAGTCGAAGGCAAATATTTGCTGGCGGCAGAAGGGGCTCGCAGTATCATCCGCAAGCAGCTGGGTATCGAGCTGCACGATTACCAGTACGATCATCTCTGGCTCATCGTGGACGTGCTGGCAAAAGAGGAGCTTGATTTGCCCGAGATGAACCTGCAATACTGCAATCCCGATAGACCGACCACCTACATCTATCACGGGAAGGGACAGTACCGTTGGGAGATCATGCTGAAACCGGGCGAGACAGCAGAAACAGTCAATCGCGAAGAAGTCATCAAGAAGCTCATCTCCCCGTGGGTTGATCCAGCGAAAGTGGAAATTGAGCGAACGGCGGTGTACAAGTTCCATGCGCTGCTGGCGAAAGAATGGCGCAAAGGACGCGTGTTTTTGCTGGGAGATACCGCTCACCAAATGCCGCCATTTCTAGGCCAGGGGCTGTCGTCGGGAATGCGGGATGCCCACAATCTAGTCTGGAAGCTGAGTATGGTGCTGAAAGGGCAGGCAGATGAAAAAATATTGGATACGTATCAAACGGAGCGTTATCCACATGTAGCAGGAATCATCGAAAAAGCCGTGAAGCTGGGGAAGATCATTCAGATCAGCGATCAAAAGCTTGCCGATTTACGTGATGAGCTCCTCCGCAACCTCCATGATTTTCCGAATGTCAGTGAAGCCTTGCACGGACTCGAGCGTTCTTCCTTTCCGATTGGAAAAGGCGTGCACGACGCAAAAGCTTCTGTTTCCACGGGCATGCTGTTCATTCAACCGCAAGTAGAGAAGAAAGATGGGGAAATGGTTTTATTCGACGAGGTAGCTTGTTCCCGTTTTATCCTGCTCGGCATAAAAAGAGATCCATTGGCTGCAGCGGAGTCAGTTGATTGTACAGAACTGGCGAGGCTGTCTGTGAAGTCGATCATGGTTGTAGCGTCGGACGAGGCTGCATCTGGTGAGTTCAAAGCTCATCCAGAGACAGGAGTCATCGTCGACCGGGAAGGAAAGATTGCGGCTTGGTGCCAGGAGCATGAAGTGGACTACGTACTGCTTCGACCAGACCGATATGTGTTTGGGGCTTGCCGTGCTGGTGAATTGAATGAGCTGATGATTAGCCTTGTGGGCGCATTGCGTGAGCCGCAAAGAGTCTAGTTCCTGATTTATCGATATACAAGCGAGGAGATGGATGAGTAATGATGAAAGCTTTCAAACTGGGATACGCCAACTTTTCTGTAAAAAATGTGGACGTCATGGTCCAGTACTATACGCACGTGATGGGCTATGCAGTGGTGGAGCGTGGAGAGGACGGGCGTGTGTATCTTTCCAACCACATCGATCACCATCATATCGTACTGACACCAGCGCAGGACAGTGCCTTGCACAGCGTCGGTCTTCAAGTGAAAGCAGAGGATTCTTTGGACAAGATCGCAGAATACCTGCGTCGGGAAGGCTTTGCTGCCGAGTACAAGACAGATGCGCAGCCAGGCGTCTCCGAGCAAATCGACGTGGTCGATCCTTCGGGTACAACGGTTGAGCTTTACACAGACATGGCATTGTCAGGTCCTGGCTTTCAGCGTGCGGGCATTCTGCCTACCAAGCTGGGGCACATTACGATTTTTGCGAAAGACAAAGACAAGACGGTCGGTTTTTATACGCAATATTTGAAATTTGCGATCACAGACCGGATGGAAGAGCGCGTGACCTTTATGACCTGCAATCAGGATCACCACGTCCTGAACTTCAAGGTTTCCGATCGCACGTACATGCACCACATTGCTTTCGAGCTCCGCGACATGATCCATATGAAAAACGCCCACGATCTGCTGACCGCAGAGAAAATCGATATCGTTTGGGGACCGACTCGTCATACGGCTGGGCACAATGTTGCCTCCTATCACTACGATCCCGAGCATTTCATGATCGAGCTGTTCTGCGACATGGATGTGTTTGTACCCGAGCTGGGATACTTCGAGCCGCGTCCGTGGCATGGTGATCAGCCGCAAAAGCCAAAGGTATGGACCGCACAGGAAGGCTTGAGCCGATGGGAAACCAAATTTTTCATGGATCTGAGCAAAGGCTGAGGATAGGTGGACAAAATGGAAAACAGCTACGTCATCGTCAGTGCGGTACGAACCGCGATTGGTCGTTTTGGAGGTACCCTGAAAGAAGTGAGCTCCGGGCACTTGGGAGCTTGGGTCATCGAAGAAGCAGTTCGCAGGGCGGGCCTTGCGCCAGAGCAAATAGATGAAGTCATCCTGGGAGAGGTGCGCCAATCCTCGGAATCGTCAAATGTGGCGAGGATCGCTGCCTTGCGTGCAGGCATTCCGGTCGAATCTCCTGCCTTTACCGTGAATCGACTATGCGCCTCCGGGATGCAGGCCGTCGCTTCTGGGATGCAGCAGATCGCCTTTGGTCAAGCGCAGATTGTAGTGGCAGGCGGCACGGAAAATATGAGTCGTGCCCCGCTCTATCTGCGAAATGCGCGGTTTGGGGAAGGCAATCCTGTCGTCGTGGATTCCAATCTGGAGGCAGGGCAGCAGCCGATGGAGATGTACGGAGCAGACATGGGAATGGGGGTCACGGCAGAAAACGTAGCCGCACGCTATGGGATTCGTCGCGAGGATCAGGATGCGTTTGCCTTATCCAGCCAGCAAAAAGCGCGAGATGCGCTTTTGGGCGGCCGCTTTCAGGAGGAGATCGTATCGGTCGAAGTGAAGCAGCGTAAGAACACTACTATATTTGCGGAAGACGAGTTTCCTCGTCCGAATACGACCCGAGAAGATCTTGCCCGACTCAAGCCTGCTTTTCAAAATGACGGAACCGTGACAGCGGGAAACGCCTGCGGAAGAAATGATGGAGCCGCCGCACTTGTTTTGATGAAGGAGGACAAGGCGCACTCGCTCGGTCTTACTCCAATGGCACGCATCGTTGGCTGGGATACGGCAGGGGTACCACCTGAGCTGATGGGGATAGGTCCTGTGCGTGCCGTCCAGAAGCTGCTTGCACGAACAGGAATAAAGGTTTCAGACATTGGACTGATCGAGTGCAATGAAGCCTTTGCAGCGCAGGCTCTGGCAGTCATCCGTGAGCTGTCATTGGATTTGGACCGCGTGAATGTAAATGGGGGAGCCATCGCATTGGGACATCCTCTGGGCGCGACGGGTGCGCGTATTCTCGTCACGCTGCTGTATGAGATGAGGAGACGAGGCGAACGCTACGGAATCGCTACCTTGTGTGTAGGCGGCGGACAAGGAATGGCTACGATGCTGGAACTGCTCTAACTCCAATCGTCAAAAAAAGCTCTCTACTTTGGGCTAGGCTCTCTACCTTTGGGTAGAGAGCCTAGCTTGTGTACGTATCTATATTTTTCATAGGGTTACACGGTTTACTTTTTCACAGCTGCCTCACTGGTGGCTGATTGCGCTGCAGCAGCCGCAGCTGCCACTGTCACGATACGCGTAGGGTTTTGGACCTCCAATGTCACCATCGAGGTGATGACGGTTTGCATGGTCACCATAAAATAGATTCAAAAAAAGACGTTTCTCCAAAGCGTTGATTCCAACGAAAATCGTTTCTCCTTCTATTTGTTACGCCTGCTTTTCGAGTGCGTATGAGCTAATTATAGGATGTCCCGACAGTATGCAGCAAAGGTCAAAATCGCTCGTTTTGGACTTCATTTGGGGTGGAGAGGAAGAGGCGTGCGTTTGTCTCATCAGCTCGTTTTGTAGATCCTCCGCAAACCACGGGATGCGTCCTTTCTTGTAGACCGTCTCTGTGAACAAAATGACGATTATTGTCTTAATCGAGATAAAGGATTTAATCGCCGCAATATTTATTTTGAAAATAGGGATTGCTACAATAAAAAAGCAATTTAACGATATCGATTATCATTATCACTAAAGATGGGCAGGGAATCAAACATGAAGAAAAACAATGGCTGGAAACGTCTGGGACAGGCAGGATGGGCACTTGCGCTGGCGTGCTCCGTTATGCTGACGGGATGTGGCAGCAGCGAGACGGCTGCGCCTACTGCGAATCCGGAAAGTAGTCAGGCTGCACAAACACAGACCCGAACGATCAAGCACGAGCTGGGAGAAACGGTCATCAAGGGAGAGCCAAAGCGTATTGTGGCGTTGGAGTTTTCCTTTGTAGATGCTCTATGGGAGCTGGGAGTGACACCGGTGGGCATCGCGCAGGAAAAGGAGACAGACGTAGAGGGTTTGCTCGGGCAAAAGATCGAGTACACGCCCGTCGGGACGCGGCAGCAGCCGAATCTGGAAGTGATCAGCTCTCTGCATCCGGATTTGATCATCGGGGATTTGAACCGCCACAAGGACATCTACCAAGACTTGCAAAAGATCGCGCCGACAATCATTTTGAAGAGCCGCAACTCGACCTATCAGGAGAATTTGAGCTCCTTTGCCAAGATCGGGGAAGCGCTGAACAAGACGAAGGAAGCGGAGCAGCGCCTCGCCAAACACAAAGAATTCATCGACGAGCAGAAGAAGAAGATTCCAGCGGGAGACTCCCGCAAAGTCATGCTGGGCGTTTTTCGGGCAGATTCACTGTCTGCTCATGGTGCCAAGTCCTTTGACGGCGAGCTGCTCGAGATGGTCGGAATCAAGAATGCGATTCAGGATGCGCCAGAGCCAACGGTCAAAATCAGCCTGGAGCAAATGGTACAGTGGGACCCGGACGTCATTTTCCTCGTGGAGGCAGACGATGCGCTCCTGAGCGAGTGGAAACAAAATCCGTTGTGGAACAACATCAAAGCGGTCAAAAACAAGCAGGTGTACAACGTAAATCGCGATTTGTGGACGAGATACCGTGGATTGAAATCGGCTGAGCGAATCGTTGAAGAGGCCAGCGAGGTGCTGTACGGCAAGAAACAGGAATAGACCGTCTAGCCATGCTCTGGAAAGACCAGACCGCGATCTGGTCTTTTCTCGTTTATGTGCGCAAATTTGGAGGGAGGTGGTCTGGCGTGCAACTGTCAACGACAAGACCGCTTGGCTGGAGACTCGTGCGTATCGGCATTTGGCTGGTCGTTTTGCTAGCCGCAGGAATCTTGCTGAGTTTGTTTACCGGGGTCGCGCCGCTGCAGATTCGCTCTGTCTTGGAGCAATGGATTTTAGGGGAGAAGTCCAAGGAGCTATTGATCTTCCAAACGATCCGCTTTCCCCGCGCGGTGCTGGGGGCGGTCGTTGGGGCTAATCTCGCCGTTGCAGGGGCATTGATGCAAGCCGTGACGCGCAATCCGCTCGCTTCTCCGCAAGTATTTGGTGTGAATGCTGGAGCGGCATTGGCCGTCGTACTCGCGATCATGAGCTTGCCGGATATCGGGAAGTCCAATCTGGTCTATTTCGCGTTCGCAGGAGCGATCCTGGGAGGCTTCACGGTCTTTGCCTTCGCTGCCTCGAGCGGAATGACGAATCTCAAGATCGCCCTTGTAGGGATGGCTGTGCATCTGCTGCTGACATCCATCACGAAGGGAGCGATTATTTTTAATGAACAAATTTCAGACGTCATGTACTGGATGTCCGGCTCCATCAGTGGAGCGGCTTGGACGGATGTACGCATGATCCTGCCTTGGTCGATCGGAGGCATGCTGCTGGCGCTTGGCTTGTCCGGCCCGCTGTCCGTCTTTCGGTTGGGCGAGGAGGTCGCGATCGGTCTCGGTCAGAACATCAAGGTCGTCCGGTTTTTGACCTGCCTTTCCATCGTCATTCTCGGCGGCTCGTCTGTTTCTGTCGCCGGCTCGATCGGATTCGTTGGGCTGATGATACCGCACATCGTAAGAAAGCTGGTAGGCACGGATTACCGTGTGGTGGTGCCCGTATCCGCATGGTGCGGGGCCGTGCTGGTCACCTTCTCAGACGTTCTCGCCCGGCTGATCAGCTATCCGTTCGAGTCGCCGGTAGGGATCGTGACTGCGCTCCTCGGTACGCCGTTTTTCCTGTATTTGGCGAGCAAAAAGGGGAAGGAGATGGTGTGATGATGCGTGGAGAAGCTGTGCGAGACAATAGGAGGAAGAACGCCAAATTCCTGTTGCTGGTGCTATCCGCGGTTACGCTGCTTGCGGCGTTCCTCTGCATGGGAATCGGGTCAATCTACATCTGGCCCGGGCAAATCATCGGGGTACTGGCGGGGGAGTCGTCCTCGTACGCATTTGTCATCGAAAATTATCGGCTGCCGAGAACCGTGTTGGCTATTTTGTCAGGAGCAGGCTTTGCCGTTTCGGGCGTGATTCTGCAAGGGATGATCCGCAATCCGTTGGCGTCTCCCGATGTCGTCGGCGTGACCAAAGGTGCCGGTCTGTTTGCGGTAGTGGTCATCATTCTGTTTCCGGCTGCCTCCCCGCTGGTACTCCCGGTCGTCGCGTTTCTGGGGGCGCTCGCTGTCGCCGTTGTCCTAATCCTGTTCGCGAATAGAAGCGGGGCACAGCCAGGTACTTTTGCCTTGGTGGGGCTGGCAGTAGGTGCAATCTGTCAGGCGCTGACCGAATTCATCCTGGTGAAATATCCGCTGCAAGCGAACGATTCGCTCGTCTGGTTGGCGGGGAGTCTGTGGGGAAAAGGCTGGGACGAAATTTACGGGCTGCTGCCGTGGCTCTGTGTGCTTCTGCCGCTGAGCCTGTCCCTGCATCGCAAGCTGGATATTATCAATCTGGACGAGGTCAGCTCTACAGGGCTTGGACTGCATGTAGAGCGCACCCGTTACGTTCTGCTGGTGCTCGCGGTCGCTTTGGCCGGGGCCTGCGTGGCAGCGATCGGGTCGATCGGCTTTATCGGTTTGATCGCGCCGCATATCGCTCGCAAAATTTTTGGCAGCCAGCATCGATATTTGTTACCGGGAGCCGCGATACTCGGAGGGCTCATCCTCGTCTTGGCAGATGCATTGGGCAGAGGGCTGCGTCCGCCGACAGAGATACCTGCCGGGATATTGACGGCGATGATCGGTGTTCCTTATTTTTTGTATTTGGTTCATCAGGAAAAGAAAAAGGCATAGCGGTATGTTCCAGTTCCACATGCCGATTCAAGCTCTACCTATTTTCTGCAAAAAAAATGTTCCTGCACGGAGGAACAAATGAACGGACCATCCATATTCTCTTATCTGCCTGGGTAAGACTGCGGGGCGAGTTGCTGTTGATCCTGTTTCTCAGGGGGGGCATATGGTTTTACGGTCTGCGGGATGCCGAAGTTTTGTTTGTTCAACGTCGGGGTAGCAGGAACTTCCATGCCCCGATAAATTTTGACGGATTCCTGGACTTTGCCCGTATACGGGTTATATTCGAGCGGCATATTGAACGAACCGCCGCCGTAGCTGCTCGTCGTTGTATAGGTCGTCTCTTCATAATGAATCGTGGATGGCTCGTATGTATAGGTGATTTGAACGTCTGGACCATCCGACTGTCTCGATGGGGTAGAAGGCTTTTGAGCCGTTTTCTTTGGCTGTTTGCTGGAAGCCGTCTGTACGGCCTTTGCTGACGATTGCTTTTTCGAATCCGTGCCGGGTTTGCTTGCTGCTACCGCAGATGAGCTCGGCTGACCCGCCGGCTGTTCGACCGGATAGGCTGATACATGGGCTGGACGAGGCCCTTGATTGGACAAATCCATGACGGGAGTCGAATCTGGTAAAATCGTGGCGGTTTGGACGCCTTTTTCGTTTTTCTGATCGGCTTTCACTTCTTTTATCAACGTTGGCCACAGGTATGCATTGAAACCTAGCAACGCTACCATGATCGTGATTCCTGCCGCTTTTTTCATCGTTCTATTCTCCGTTGCCTGTTGAATTTAAAGGGTAAATAGTACGGGGACCAAAGGACTATTACAGGAAAATTATACGATACTAGGCGGATGATTTCCAGAATAATCGACACGATTCACCCTTTTTCCGTCCTCGAAGAGCGCACAGGCAGGAACAAGAACCTCACAAAAAGTGCTGCATCCAGATATTCGGTTCGATGTACAACACTTCGTCTTTTTCCACATCAATCTGCACGGGAGTCAACGCATCCGGAATCATGTACGTTCCCGACTCGGGAAACCTCATGCCTGTCCAGCTTTCCCACTGGGCGACATTCCCTTTGATGTACATCGATTCAGGGGCGATTTGCATGACCTTTGCCCCCAGCTTCCAATGCGTGCGCACCCATGGATCGAACGGAGCTCCCTCTGGTGTTTGCCATCGAATGTACGTGTCCATCGGCGTGAGGGGATACTTGTGCTTGAAGGACGGGCGCACAGGAGCGAGCATATACGTCAGGCCATTTTGGATGGCGATCTCTTTCATAGCGGTTACCATCTGCCTGCTGAGACCAAGTCCGCGGTAGGCAGGATTGATTGAAATCGATAGAGCGGACAGCGTATTAGGCTTCTGCTCTTGGCGGTACCCCTCAATCCCTCGCAGGAATACGTCATCCCAGCCTTTGGGGAGATCCTCTTTTGTGCCGTCCCAATGAAAGGGGATTGCGTTTCCTACTGCCATAACCCTGTCGCTGTCATTGGTCAAGACGTATTGATAGGCAGCGAACCACTCATTCAGGTGATCGTAATGCTGGTTGGCTACCTCATCATTCAGCATAAAAGCAGACCAGCTTGCTTCGAGTACCTCCCCGATTTGATCATCTAGATCTGTACGTTGTGCGTACGTATATACTTTGTATTCCATCCTGGTATCCTCCTGATCCTATCCTGATCTTTGTCTGTGTAAGTATGGAAGGGGTTATCTTCCTTTACAAGGTAAGGCAAGTCGTCCGTATGTTAAGAGCGAAAAGATATTTAGAAATAATTAAAAATTACCATATCATAGTAAATTAAGTAAAGGAGTAAATAGATAATTATTCCAATTATAAAGATTGCAAGATGGGATGAAGCAGGGGGAAGACTCAGGATGCGTCCATGTAAGCGTCCAAAGCGGCTGAACCCAGTGGGCTTTCGTTTAAACTGGGGCTGAAATGTCAATGATGATGAAAAACAACCGAGCGATGATGCGTTTCGGGCCAATTTGCTAGAGGAATCGGCGGTGGAAGAATGCCATTTTCCAAATGGTTCAGCCAGAAGATGAAACAGCCCCAGGTCACAACGTCCGATCAAAACAAGAACGATTCCAACGACGAAAGAATAAATGGAAATGTGGAAGATACCATTTCGTACATCCTACATATTTTCGGAGAGAACTCTGATTTTTCGATGCGTCGTTTTCATGTGTTTGGACGATTTTCGGCAGTTATGTTCTATTACTCCAACATGATTGATCAGGGCAACCTGAATACCGACATTTTAAAACCGCTGATGCTGGTCAACCCTCGTATGAAGAAGGGAAATGTTGATCCCAACCGGTTGAAGGATATGCTGATTAACGAAACTCTCTACCATAGCGAAGCCGTGCTGGAATGTCGGCTCTCCATGCTTGTCGAGGGTATTCTGCGCGGTCAGACGGTGGTCGTTGTCGAGGGATTGGATGACGCGTTTCTGATCGGGACACGCAATATTGAAAAAAGAAATGTGGATCAGCCAGCCACCGAGCAGGTTATCCGCGGCCCTCGCGAAGGATTTATTGAACTGTTGGGGACAAACATTGCTTTGATTCGATATCGTTTGCAGACACCGGATCTACATGTTCGCACGCTCGAAATCGGGCAAAGGACAAAATCAAAGGTCGCGATCTGCCATATGCAAGGGATCGCCAATCCTGAACTCGTGGAAGAGGTCAGGCAGCGGCTGTCCCTAATCGATATTGATGCGATACTGGATTCCGGTTATTTGGAGCAGTTCATCGAGGACAACCATCTGTCTCCGTTTCCCCAGGTTCAGTATACGGAGCGCCCGGATAAAGTAGCTGCCAATTTGCTGGAGGGCAGAGTGGCCATCTTCGTCGATGGTTCGCCTCTGGCCCTTGTCGTGCCCACGACCTTCAACCAGTTCTATCAAACGGTGGAAGATTATACGGAGCGTTTTCTCCTGATGAGTGCGATTCGTTTGGCGCGGCTCGTAGCGCTGATGTTTTCACTTGTTTTTCCCTCTCTTTACGTCGGGATCATCTCGTATAATCCCGAGCTCATCCCTACCGAGTTTGCGGTGGCTGTAGCAGGTGGACGGGCGGGAGTTCCTTTTCCAGCGGTGATCGAGGTGCTCGTCATCGAGATTTCCATGGAAGTCTTGCGCGAGGCGACGATCCGATTGCCGCAGCAAGTGGGGGGAGCCTTGTCGATTGTAGGCGTGCTCGTCATCGGTCAAGCAGCCGTTGCCGCAGGGTTTGCAAGCCCGATTACCGTGGTAATCATCGCACTGACCACTATCGGATCGTTTGCCACACCTGCTTACAATGCAGCACTGGCGCTTCGCTTTCTCCGCTTTCCTTTGATCGTGATGGCGGGTGTCTTCGGGCTTTACGGGATTGTAGTCGGTTTGATTTTGATTGTGAATCACCTGCTGTCGTTAAAATCGTTTGGAGTGCCGTATTTGAGTCCGCTCGTACCAGGCAGTTTTCAGGGGATGAAAGATTTGTTCACGCGTGGGCCATTGTGGTCATTGAAGAGCAGACCCACTTTTTTGCAGCCAAAGGATCTACGTAGGCTGGATGAATCCGTCGTAGAAAAACTGAAAACCCCTGGCGATCACATGGATACCTCCTCGCGCGCTCAAATGGGAAGGGAGGATATTACCGGTGAAGGTTCCTCAACAAATAACAGTGATTCAAGTGGTGACAATACTGGTTAGCACCATCATTGGCGTAGGGGTACTTGCCCTGCCGCTTTTTGCCGTGCGGACAGCCGATTCGGGGGCGCCGTTTGTCACTTTCCTCGGTACCTGTCTCGCTTTCTTCGGAGTGATCATTATTACGATTTTAGGGAAGCGATTTCCCAGCAAGACGATTATCATCTACAGCGAAGATATTATCGGCAAGTGGCTTGCACGGATTGGCAGTTTGCTGGTGATCGGCTTTTTTGCGGTTTTGACCTCGCTTACAGCACGGGAGTTTGGAGAGGTCGTCGTCACTTCCGTATTAAAGTCAACGCCTGTGGAAATCACCGTGATTGTCATGCTGCTCCTCGCTGCCATTTCAACGAGAAGCGATATCTTTACCTTTACCTACATCCATCAGTTTTACTTTCCATTCCTGCTTGTACCCGTCTTGGTCATCGCATCGCTCTCCCTAAAAAACGCAGAGATGATCAATCTTTTGCCACTGTGGGGAAATGAACAGAACGATCTGATGAAAGGTGTTTTGACCGTGGCGGCGCTCTTTCAGGGGTCCTTTATTTTGACCATGATCATTCCTGCGATGCGCAATCCTCATCGAGTCATGAAGGCAAGTGTTTGGGCCATGGTGATTTCGGGAGGGCTGTACATTACGATCGTCGTGGCGACAGTCGGTTTATTTGGCGCAGAGGAAATCAAGAAACTGCTCTGGCCCACGCTGGAATTGGCAAAGGCGACATCTCTGCCTGCGAATATTTTGGAGCGTTTGGACGCAGCTTTTTTGGCAGTTTGGGTGACGGCGGTTTTCACATCGCTGCTGTCCAGCTATTATTTGACCATCCATTCCGTAAGCAAGCTGTTGCGCCTGCGCGATCACGGGATGTTTTCTTTCTCTCTCTTGCCATTTGTGTTTGTATTGGCGATGGTCCCACAAAACATTATGCAGATGTATGACATTATTGAATTCGTAAGCCGGTGTGGCCTCATGATCACCATTCTGTACCCGAGTGTTCTGCTGATTGTGGCCATCATTCGCGGGAAAAGAGAGGATCGCAATGAAGATACAGCCATGGATAAACCAAGCTAAGCTCATTGTGGTCATCTCGCTTCTGGTTCCTTTCCTGGCGGGGTGCTGGGATCGCTTGGAAATTGAGGAACGGGCTGTCGTACTGGGAATCTCGGTGGATACAGCAGAGCCAGAAGCAGAAAAAGAGGAGCAAGAAATTTCTCACATACGGGGGAAATTTCCTGCACCGAAAAAGGAATTGATTCGTGTCGCGGCACAAATCGGACTGCCAGGGCGCATTCCGCTGGGACCAGGTGAAGGCGGCGGGCAAACGGATGGTGGCGGACAAAATACGGTCTGGGTCATAGAAGTAGTCGGTCACTCGATCGATGATGCCCTCATGAATCTCCAGCAGCAGATTTCAGGAAGGCTCTTCTTTGGTCATCTGCGTGTCATAGTTGTCTCAGAGGCCGTGGCGAAAAAAGGGCTGGAAAACCTAAGCGACTACTTCCGCAGAAATTCGGAGGTACGGCGAATGGCGTGGCTGGTAATCTCCAAAGGAAGAGCAGCCGAATTAATGAAAGCAGCTCCCAAGCTGGAGCGAGTGCCGACGATGTATCTCATGTCCACGCTGGATGAGGCTGTTCGACTGGGGAAGTTTCCGTCCGATTATATCGGTTTGTTTTGGAGCGATTCCTCCAAGAAAGGGAAGGAAGGCTTTCTCCCTTACATGCAATTGAAGAAAGAACAGAATGTCGAGCTATTGGGAATGGCTTACTTTCAAAATGACAAAATGGTGGGGACGACCAAGCCGTTTGAAATCGCAGCCTACATGGGGATTAAGGGATTGAATCCTGCCGGGTACCGAAGCTTTGTGCGGGTGGGAAATACGCCTTATGTCGTCAATCTCTACGCGACCTACCGAAAGTCTAAGATTCGTGTACAAATCAAGAATGGTCTTCCTCATTTCCTGGTCCAAACCTTCATTGAAGTCAATTTGGAAGAAAAAAGCAATGAAAAAGGCCTGGCGATCACCTCCGCTCTGCTCGAACAAATTGAGCGTCAGGATGAGCAGGGGGCTGTGAAGTTTTATGAGGATCTCATCAAGCAAACCCAAGCAAAAAACGCCGATATCTTTGGGTTCGGTGAATACGTACGGGCGATGGAGCCGCAGTATTGGAACCAGAAAATAAAAACGAAAGAGCGCTGGCAAGAGATGTATAAAGACATTACCGTGGATATACAGGTGAATATCGAGATTCGACGCGTGGGCATGAAAGCGAGATAGGGAAGAAGTCTTTTGCCGTTTGGAGGAACAGCCGAATGATTACGGGGGGCAGCATCAGTTTTTCTGTTTATGTGATCCCGATGCTATTGCTTTCAGGCTTGCTCATTTTAAAAGTGGATGTCAAAAGGTATGCCATGCCTGGCATGCAAAAAGAAAAGAAGGCATCGCAGTTCCTCGGGTGGTTCAATCTCATTTTGGGTATTTTGCTTTTGCTTGTGAATTCGCTGCTCCAAATTTGGTGAAGGTCGCCCACGAATGACCGATGAGTGGAACGTCTGGCATTCGGAGATGCTAATCTTGGATTGAAGCGTTTGCCAAAAGGGGGAGCGGCATGCAGTGGTATGAGCGCCTGAATGAGTATTTTCCCGAGCATGAAATGAAGGATCCCGGCCAATTTCGTGCTTTGATCGAGGATAAAGATGCGTACCATAAAGAAGAGACGGAAGACTACCTCTTGTTGTACGCGGAGTTTGAGAACTTTCTCTTTATCGACTACTTGCTGATTCATCCGAATACGAGAGGCAAGGGGATGGGCACAAAGGTCTTAAACAAGCTGAAGGAAAAAGGAAAAACGATTCTCCTGGAAGTGGAGCCGGTCGATGAACAGGATGAGGACACTGTGCGCAGAGCACGATTTTACGATAAGAACGGATTTGTGGAGGCCGATCGGATCAAATACGAGCGGGAGGATCAAAACGGGGAGCCGTATGAGATGATCGTGTACTACTGGAGTCCGGATGGAGTTCCGCAAAAGGAGATCCTGGAGAATATGGCCAAGGCTTGCCGAGAGATTCATAATTTCCGTTCGCACCGTTTTTATGGCAGGGAAGTAGCGAATCCAGATGAAGTTTTGACCTGGAAGCATTGAGGATGACCAAGCATACAAAGCTTTCACCCTATTTCTGGTGGAAGCTTTTTTCATACAGTAAAATTTATAAGATTTTTAGCCAGTATAAATGCAGCTATGGCTCCACCGCAAAGCTTGGCGGAGCCAAGCTTTCTAAACGTATAGGAATTTATAAGCGATAGGCTTATGAATTCCGGAGCGCATAAAAACCTACCGCTAAAACGCGATCGCTCCTCTTTGAAAAGTCCTCGAAAGAGGTTTTTTTACGTTTGCCACCTAGGTTGCAAATGTTCTGATTGCATACGAAATTCGTATATGCTACTATTTAGACGCCGAATATTTAGATATCTAATAATTAAAGGAGTGGTCCTGCCACGATTGCTATTAGAAAATGCCGGCAATCATGTGAACATTTCGGCAGCGATTGCCATCAAAAGAGAAAGCGTTTACATAGCGGTGGCGACAGGAAGCTTGATGAAACAGAAAGGGGACTTGAAACAATGGGAAGAGTACAGGATAAAGTGGCGCTGATTACAGGAGGCGCTTCAGGCATCGGTTTATCCGCTGCGACGCTTTTGGCAAAAGAGGGTGCAAAAGTAGTCATTGCTGATTTTCATGTGGATGGGGCAAAGCAGGCAGCTGAGAGCATCAAAGCCCAAGGTGGAGAAGCTGTCGGCATTTTCCTGGATGCGGGAGATGACAACTCGATCCGTGCGGCCGTTGAAAACACCGTGGAGCAATATGGAAAAATCACGGTTCTGTTCAACAATGTAGGACTGACAAATCTGAAAAAGGATTTGGATGTCGTGAACATCGATCTGGATGAATGGGATCGGCTCATGAACGTGAATCTGAAGAGCGTGTTATTGGGCAGCCGGTATGCCATTCCTCATATGATCCGGGCGGGTGGCGGCTCCATCATTAATACAGCGTCCATGGCGGGATTTACCGGCGATTCGATTCGTGCAGCATACGGCGCGTCAAAAGCAGCCGTAGTCAACTTGACGAAGTATATTGCCACCCAGTATGGAAAAGACAACATTCGCTGCAATGCGGTTGCACCTGGACTGATTTTGACACCGGCAGCGAAAAACAATATGGCGCCTGAAGTATTGGACATTTTCGCGAAATACAACGCTTTGCCTTATCACGGACAGCCGGAGGATATCGGCTATACGGTAGTGTTCCTGGCATCAGATGAATCCAAGTTTATTACAGGACAGACCATTCAGGTAGAAGGTGGACATTATATCGCCAATCCGAGCATTGCGGATTTTAACGAGTGGATGAAAAAGGCACAAGGCTAACGCCATTGTGGGAAGAGCAGCTTTTTGGAAAGAAGATGAGGCAGACATACAAGAAGAAGGAGTAGGAAAACTGCATGAGCCAAAATAGTAAAAAGATTCACTACGCCTGGTGGATTTTAGTCGGACTTTGCCTGATCGTCGGTTTGGGGAAAGGCGGCTTGAACAATTCGGCGGGCCTGTTTTTGACGCCGATCACGAAGGACCTCGGGATCGGGATGGGCAGTCTATCCTTGTATTTTAGCGTATCTGCCATCGTTACCATGATCTTTTTACCGATAGGCGGCAAGCTGATGGCGAAATACGATACGCGGATGCTTCTGATCGCAGCCATCATTTTGCAAGCGGGCGCATTTGCCTTGTTTGGGTTGATGGATGCTGTCTGGGGCTGGTATGTCCTTGCGATTCCGCTGGCAGTCGGAGGGGTGTTTATTACGGTGATGGCGGGACCGGTTTTGATTAACCAGTGGTTTCAGAAGAACAACGGACTGGCACTGGGAATCATGAGCGCAGCAGGGGGAGCGCTTGGCGCCATATCCCAGCCGGTCGTCGGAAAGATGATTGCGACGGATGGCTGGAGAGCGTCCTATTTGAGCGTTGGGATCGCGGTCATTCTGATTGTGGTTCCCATCGTACTGCTGTTGATCAGAAAAAAGCCAGCGGATAAAGGGCTGCTTCCATATGGCATGGGAGAGGAGAAAGGGAAGGGGAGCCGGTCTCTGGGGGAAGCGAACAACAAAGGGGTCACACTGGCTGCAGCGAGGAAGTCGTCCGCTTTCTACGCACTGGTGATCTTCTTCTTCTTGGTAACCTCGATTGCAAGCTTTTCCATGCACATTCCGACCTATTTGATGAACAAAGGATTTGACGTAACGTTTGCAGGGAATGTGATGGGAACCTATATGGTTGGGGTATTAATCGGGTCCTTGGTGATCGGATACTTGAGTGACAAAATCGGTACGAAAAACACCGCTCTTTTTACCATGATTGCCGGATTGATGGCCATTCTCCTTCTGATATTCTCTGCCTCCAGCACGTTCGTTATTTCTTTCGCGGTTGGGCTGTTTGGCTTTATCTCTTCCTCCATTGGGACTTTGGGGCCGGCTCTTACATCCAGCTTGTTTGGAAACAAAGAGTATAGTCAAATCTATTCCAATGCGTCTTTGGGGCTGGCAATCTCCTCGGTCGTCGCCCTGCCCGCCTACGGTTATGTTTTCGACTTTACGGGAAGCTATACGTTAGTACTTTATGCGATTGTTGGCATGCTATTGATCAATATTGTATGTGTATTCGCAGCCTTCAGAGGCAAGCAGAATCTGGAGCAGCAAGGATTGTGGAAGTAAAAAGCATCAACGGACATGTACGGATGATTTGTTTCAAACAGATTGTCTGTGCATTTTTGATTGGGGTTGCACGAAAACAGAAGCTTTGTTATTATTTAGATGTAAAACAATTAGATATCTAAATATATTGGAATGAAAAGAGGTTACAATTATGAGATTGCAAGGAAAAGTTGGAATTGTAACTGGAAGCGCATCAGGAATTGGCCGAGGGATTGCTCTGGCCATGGCGAAAGAAGGCGCCCATATCGCCATCGTCGATGTGAATGAAGAAAAAGGGAAGGACACCCTTGCACAGGTAAATCCATATACAGAAGGAATGCTTTTTATAAAAGATATCTCCGTGAAGGAGAATGTCGATGAGATTGTGGCGGCTGTCGTCAAGAAATTTGGCAAGCTCGATATTCTGGTGAACAATGCACACGTCTCCAGGCAAGCACCTTTTATGGAAACCACGCAGGAGATGTTTAACCTGTCGTTTGGGACGGGCTTCTATCCTACCTTCCACTTTATGCAGGCAGCCTATCCCGAGCTGAAGAAAACGCAGGGCAAGGTCATCAACTTTGCATCGGGTGCCGGCTTGGATGGTCAAGTGACCCAAACCTCCTATGCTGCCGCAAAGGAAGCGATTCGGGCGATCTCCCGTGTCGCAGCAAACGAATGGGGGCCGGATGGCATTACTGTCAATCTCATTTCTCCCATTGCACTGACCCCGGGTGTAGAGCAGTGGCGGGAGAGCGCACCGCAGCTGTATGATGCCATGATTCAGAAAATCCCGCTGCGTCGACTGGGTGATCCGGAACAGGATATTGGACAAGTCGCTGTATTCTTGGCAAGCCGTGAATCTGATTATATTACCGGTCAAACGATTATGGTGGACGGCGGCTCCATTAAATTACGCTAGGAGGTATTGGACATGGGAAGAGTAGCGAATAAAGTAGCCATCATCACAGGTGGAGCATCGGGTATTGGGGAGTGCATGGTCGATCTATTCAGTCAGGAAGGCGCCATCGTCATTGCCGCAGATATCAATGAAACCGCACTGGAAGCGGCAAGCAAAAAGGAAAATGTCTATGGGATGAAGCTAAATGTCTCATCGGATGAAGACTGGGCATCCCTGGCAAAAGAAGTGAACGAGCGTTTTGGCAAGATTGATATTCTGGTCAACAATGCAGGGATCTCATCAGAGAAGCCGTATCAGGACATCAATCTGGATGATTGGCAGAAAATGCTTGCGATCAACGGCTTTGGGCCATTTGCCGGCATGAAGCATGTTGCGCCTTATATGGCAGCCCAAAAGCAAGGATCCATCATCAATATTTCCTCTTATACGGCGCAGATCGGACAAGGCTTTAACCATTACTCTGCATCCAAGGGCGCTGTTCGTGCGATATCGAAAGCAGCAGCAACTGCGTTTGGGCGTGACGGGATACGCGTAAATGCCCTTTTCCCCGGAATTATTGAAACACCGATGACACAAGCGCTGAGTACATCCAAGGAGCTTCTTGGACGCTTGATTCAGGCGACTCCGCTGCAGCGTTTGGGTCAGCCTGCGGATATTGCCAAAGCGGCTTTGTTCCTCGCATCCGATGACTCAGCGTACATCACAGGTGCTGAATTGGTGATTGACGGTGGATTCTCCGCTCAATAGCATGTATGATAGAAAAGCCCCTAATGTTGATTAGGGGCTTTTTCCTAACGTATAGGAAGCTGTCCGGGAGTCGGCAGCGAGAGAGGTTTTCTAGTAGAAAGCGGGGATCGACTCTTATGAAGGAACAGACGATTTTTGAGATCATCCATAACATGGACAAAGTCACGAACAATCTGATCATCCAGTGGAATAAAATGTTCAATGAAGATCTCGGTGTCTCTCATATACTTGTTCTCGGGCATCTGAAGCAGAGCGGAAGAAGCCGCCCGTCCGATATTGCGAGGGCGCTAGGATTGACTCCTCCAACGCTCACTCATTTATCGGAGAAGCTTGTACGAAAAAAATTAGCAATCCGGATCATCGATGAGTCCGACCGTCGCATTATTTATTTGGGAATTACCGATAAAGGCGTGGAAATGGTGAATCGGGCCAATCAGGAAGGACAGGCTCTGCGCAGAAATCTGTTTGAAAAGCTGACGGATGAAGAACGACAGCAGCTGTTAAAAATATACGAAAAGCTGAATGCGTCACAGTAAGAAGACAAAGGCAGTCTGGACAAATTCTTTGTTTGGGCTGCTATTCTTTATTTCCAATCAAGGCGTTTGAACCTATAATGTTACTTGGGAATATCCTAAAGCCTATGGTATAATTTTGACGCCAAAACAAGACTAAGGGAGTATGAAGCATGGAAAAAAAGCTCATTTTCGGTCATAAAAATCCTGACACGGATTCCATCTGCTCTGCATTGGTATACGCAGACTTGAAAACAAAGCTGGGGGCAAACGTAGAGCCGGTTCGCCTCGGTGTGGTAAGCAGCGAAACGCAGTTCGTACTGGACTATTTTAAAGTAGCGGCTCCTCGCCAAGTGGAAACCGTAGCGAATGAAGTAAACGAAGTCATCCTGGTCGACCACAACGAGCGCCAACAGAGCGCAAACGATATTGAGCAGGTGCAAGTGGTAGAAGTCATTGACCACCATCGTATTGCGAACTTTGAGACGAGCAATCCACTCTACTTCCGCGCAGAACCAGTTGGCTGCACGACCACCATCCTGAAAAAAATGTACAAAGAAAACGGCGTAGAGATTCCGCAAGCCATCGCGGGTCTGATGCTGTCGGCGATCATCTCCGACACACTGCTCCTGAAATCTCCGACCTGCACAGAGCAAGACGTGGCAGCAGCGCACGAGCTGGCTGAAATCGCCGGTGTGAACCTGGAGGAGTACGGTCTGGAAATGCTCAAGGCTGGTGCTGACCTGAGCGACAAAACCATCGCACAGCTGTTGTCTCTGGATGCAAAAGAATTCCAGATGGGCAGCGCAAAAGTAGAAATCGCGCAGGTGAACGCGGTAGACGTCAACGATGTACTGGGACGTCAAGCTGAGCTGGAAGCAGCTATTTCTGCGATCGTAGCGGAAAAAGGTCTGGACCTGTTCCTGTTCGCGGTAACCGACATTTTGAACAACGATTCCGTAGGCGTTGCGATCGGTAAAGCAGCACATGCTGTAGAGAAGGCGTACAATGTGACTCTGGTGGACAACAAAGCCGTTCTCAAAGGCGTCGTTTCCCGCAAAAAACAAATCGTACCTGTACTGACTGACACCTTCGCTAGCCTGTAAGGGTGAAATGTCTTTTCATGAAAAAAACTGCCGTGCACCTGCTGCTGGCAGTTTTTTTGCGTGTAAAAGGTCTGCTCGAAAAAACCATCTTTTGGTAAAATGGAGGACAAGAGAGAGCTTGTTCCGCTAGGGAAGGGGAAGCAGCAAAGCTCGAAAACTAGGAGGGGTATGCATGAAAGGATGGATGGAAGAATACGGCCGCGGACACAAGATGCTTAGAGAGGCAATCGAGGGGATAAGCGAGGCAGAGCTCCGGTTTAAGCCCGCGCCAGATCATTGGAGCATTCATCAGATCATCATCCATGTGACGGATTCGGAAATCTTGTCTACGCATCGGATGAGAAAGGTATTGGCAGAAAACGAACCTCTCTTGTATTCCTTTGATCAAGATCAATGGGTAGACGAGCTCAGGTATGACGTGCTGGATCGCGAACAGCATCTTCAGCTATTCGAATCGCTTCGTCTCTCGATGCAGCCGATTTTGGATCATCTGACTGAGGAGCAAGCCGAGCGGGTAGGCGTGTATCCCGATGGACTGCGATTTACGTTTAAACAGCTGCTGGAATACCGCGTCCAGCATGTTCGCGGTCACCTCGCTCAAATCGAGCGTGTAAGAGACGCCTATCGGGCAACGCAATCATAAAAAAACCGTCCATCAGGGATGAAAAAGACCTTGATGGACGGTTTTCTTTTCTATCAGAACACGAACGCATCGTGTCCTTGTGGGGACGTGAGATCGAGCGAGCATTTCCCACTTTGCGGGAGCTGGGGGTAGGGATCGTCGCCTACAGTCCACTGGGAAAAGGCTTTTTAACAGGGTCTATCAAGCGGTACGAGGATTTTTCCGCGCAAGATATCAGAAGACACTTCACGCGTTTTCAAGGAGAGAACTTCCAGAAAAATAGGGATATCGTCGCCCAGCTGGAAGAAATCGCCTGCGTGCAGCAAGTGACAGCTTCCCAAGTTGCGTTGAAACGTGAATCTGTCAGCAGGCGATCTGATCCGCATAAACGAGATGGCCAGTCAGATCGCAGGAGACTTTGAAGTATCCGAAACGGCTTTGGATAATCAATAGGAAAGGGAGGCGGCACGCAGCTGTGCCGCTTTTTTCTTTCTCGATCTCCGTATTTGATTTATAAAATTTGCCAAAGCCGCCGATATGAGTAGAAGGAAGGAATACTACAGTAGTTGGAGGCAGGCATCTGCCTCAATTGCATTTGGAGGCAGGAAATTGAAAGCTGCAGCAAGATTGTCGGCATACGTTTGTTTGTTATCATTATTTCTTTTGATCACGGGGTTTTCATCACCACAAGAATCGCCACGCAAAGCGGTTTGGCTGTGGCACACGTCTCTGGTTGCTTCGGAGCCGGAAGAGATTCTCGCATTCAGTAAGAAGCAAGGAGTAAACCTGCTGTATCTGCAAATCGACATCTCGAAAAAGCCCTCGTACTATCAGGCGTTTATCCGAGATGCTCGCCGGGACGGTATCGAGGTGCATGCACTCAGCGGCAGCCCAGCTTGGGGGTTGCAAGCCAATCAGCAGAAGGTGTTGGCCTTTGTAAACTGGGTGCATCAATACAACCAAAGCGTTTTGGAAGAAGAAAAAATCAGCGGCGTGCATGTGGACATCGAGCCGTATCTGCTGCCGGAGTGGAAGAGTGATCAGGCTGACGTTATGAGCCAATGGCGGGAGAATGTGAAGGCCTATTTGGACCTAGCCCATGAGGACCCTCAACTTGAGACTGGCTGTGACATTCCTTTTTGGCTGGACAAATACGAGCTGCCGGATCTTCCAGACATGACACTGAGCCAGTGGATGATTGCCCAGCACGACCATGTGGCGATCATGTCCTACCGCGATAGGGTAGAAGGACCCAACAGTATAGCTTCTCTCGTCGTGCAAGAGCTGGGGTATGCAGATGCCCTTGGGAAGAAGATCATGCTTGGCGTAGAAACGAAAGAGAGCAGCGAGGGCAATTTTGTCTCCTTTTATGAGGAAGGCGCAGCGTATCTGAATCAAGAGATCACGAAGCTTCCGATCCTGATGGCTGAGCATGCATCCTATGGCGGGGTTGCTGTGCATTCTTACGAGTACTGGAAAACGTTGGGCGAATAGTGCCCTGCGCAAGGAAATAGAGAGAAGAGCGGAGAAAGAACTCCGCTCCAGGCTGTCGATAAAGTCGG
>NZ_RHHU01000013.1:0-105903 GCF_003710965.1 Brevibacillus nitrificans
CACTCTTAGCAAACATGCAGTTCCAGTTTTGAAGGTACGAATCCTTCAAACGTTCCTCGGTAGCTCAGTTGGTAGAGCAATCGGCTGTTAACCGATCGGTCGGCGGTTCGAGTCCGTCCCGAGGAGCCATTTCGCTCCTGTAGCTCAGTCGGTAGAGCGTTTCCATGGTAAGGAAGAGGTCGCAGGTTCGATTCCTGTCGGGAGCACCATGAACACTTATCCCAAAATCTTATGGCCCGTTGGTGAAGCGGTTTAACACAGCAGCCTTTCACGCTGTCATACAGGGGTTCGAATCCCCTACGGGTCACCTATCACCCGCACTAGTTGTTGGGGCCCCCGCAAAGTACTCGGAATATGCTCCAGAGCATACCGTCACTTTGTGGGGAAACGTGGAGGCTTAGCTCAGCTGGGAGAGCATCTGCCTTACAAGCAGAGGGTCGGCGGTTCGATCCCGTCAGCCTCCACCATTTACTTCGTCTTGGTTTCGGCTCGGGATCTCTCCGTTCCGGTTCACCCTCGGAGTAATTTCAAAGGAGTTAAGCTCGGGTACATCTGATCTTGCTTGCCCACGTAGGACATTCGACGTAGAAGCGCAAGTAGGAAGCGATCCCGTCAGCCTCCACCACTTAATTAAATATGGGGAGATAGCGAAGTGGCTAAACGCGGCAGACTGTAAATCTGCTCCCTCTGGGTTCGGCGGTTCGAATCCGTCTCTCCCCACCAGTTTTTACTTTTTTTGTTTTTGGGGTATAGCCAAGCGGTAAGGCAACGGACTTTGACTCCGTCATTCCTAGGTTCAAATCCTAGTACCCCAGCCATTTGCACGAGCCATTAGCTCAGTTGGTAGAGCATCTGACTTTTAATCAGAGGGTCGAAGGTTCGAGTCCTTCATGGCTCACCAGTTTTTACCCAATTAAATATGTGCCCTTAGCTCAGCTGGATAGAGCGTTTGACTACGAATCAAAAGGTCGGGAGTTCGAATCTCTCAGGGCACGCATTTTTTCCTTGCAACTTTTACTGTTCAAGGATAAGATAAATAAATCGGGAAGTAGCTCAGCTTGGTAGAGTACTTGGCTTGGGACCAAGGGGTCGCAGGTTCGAATCCTGTCTTCCCGACCATTTTTTTTTGCGGGTGTAGTTCAATGGTAGAACTCCAGCCTTCCAAGCTGGTCGCGTGGGTTCGATTCCCATCACCCGCTCCATACGCAAGATAGAAGAACGAGTACCTGAAAAGGCTACTCGTTTTTTTGTTTTTCATTTAGACCAATGGGCCTAAATGGGTTAATTATGCAAAATCCTGTCGAGTTGAGTCAATTCTCTTTTCGAGGCTACAATAGAACTGTTGAAGTTAGATGCGAGCTGAGGGAAGGGAGCACAATTATGAACAAAAACATTAGCATTGTTGGGGTACCGATGGACCTAGGTGCGGACCGCCGCGGAGTTGATATGGGCCCAAGCGCCATTCGCTATGCAGGAGTCGTTGCCCGTTTGGAAAAAATGGGAATGAATATCCAAGATCGGGGAGACATCGCAGTAACTCGTCCTCATCAATTTTCGGAAACAGAAAATCATAAATATCTCGATGAAGTGGTCGATGCGAATATCAAGCTGGCTGAGGTTGTAAGCGATATCATGCAGGAAGGGCGCTTTCCTCTGGTACTCGGGGGAGATCACAGCATCGCCCTCGGTACCGTAGCAGGCGTAGCCAAGCACGTAAAGAATCTCGGCGTCATTTGGTTTGATGCACATGGCGACTTAAACACAGGAGAAACCTCTCCATCTGGAAACATCCACGGGATGCCTCTGGCGGCTAGTCTGGGTTTTGGACATCAACGACTGGTGAATATCGGCGGATTTGCACCAAAGCTGAAGCCGGAGAATGTTGTGATTATCGGTGCACGTGATCTGGACATGGGAGAGCGTGAACTCATCAAGCGCATTGGCATGAAAGTCTTTACCATGCATGAGATTGATAAGCTGGGTATGGCGCGTGTGATGGATGAAGCGATCGCGCATGTATCCAAGAATACGGATGGGGTGCATCTCAGCCTCGATCTGGACGGTCTGGATCCGCATGATGCACCAGGAGTTGGGACTCCGGTTATAGGCGGAATTTCATACCGCGAAGGCCACGTATCTTTGGAGATGCTGGCAGATGCGGACATTCTGTGTTCAGCTGAGTTTGTGGAAGTAAATCCGATTCTGGATAGTGAAAACCTCACGGCACGCGTCGCTGTTGCGCTGATGAGCTCAGCGTTTGGCGATAAGCTGCTGTAACCATCGATCAGGACACTATACAAAATAAGAATCAAAAGAGAGGCGGCTTAATAGCCCCTCTCTTTTACGTTTCCG
This sequence comes from Brevibacillus nitrificans, assembly GCF_003710965.1. Lineage (NCBI taxonomy): Bacteria > Bacillati > Bacillota > Bacilli > Caryophanales > Paenibacillaceae > Brevibacillus > Brevibacillus nitrificans. Next base: position 2,353 of record NZ_RHHU01000013.1, read on the forward strand.
CATCTTTACATCGTTGGGAGAAAACAGTACATTCTAAGGATGGAGATCCAGTTCATTTAACAGGTGATCGAGCTCTACACTTAGCTGAAGCAGCTCAGGAGTAATGGTCTCCTGTGCTTTGTACCGATCATTCATTTCTTTGCGGAGCTTTTCGATCTGGAGGAGAACGTCATTTTTTTTCGACATTTGGCCCACTCTCCTTTACAGCGTTAGGTTAAAAGGGCTACCATCACTATTATATAGAGGGTAAAGCTACGCTTATTCCTGTATTTCCCAACAAATTACCTGCACAAACATCAAAAAGTTACGAAACCATTTGCAGCATCATCCGTATATAGGATTACGGTATTGTGGGGAGGATGGCATGGATTTTGTAGAGAAGCGGTTAACTCAACGAGCGAAGAATGGTGACCGCGAAGCCTTTGCCGAGTTGATCGAGATTTATAAAGATAAGATATTCCAGCTTGCTTATCGTATGGTGGGGAACCGCCAGGATGCAGAGGACATCGCACAGGAAACCTTTTTGCGGGTGTATGCCAATTTGCATTCGTACGATGACAGCTTCAAATTCTCGACCTGGATCTACCGTATTGCGACCAATTTGTGTATCGATCGTGGGCGTAAGAAGCGGCCCGATTTTTCATTGGATGAAGAAACGGAGCCAGGACAAGGCATGGACTGGTATTCGCGTTTGTCGTCAAACGAGCGAACACCGGAAGATAAAGTAGTCACGCAGGAATTGCAGGAGACGGTTCAGGATGCGTTGTCCCATTTGCAGCCCAAATACCGCTCTATCATGATCCTGCGATATATTGAAGATCTGTCGCTGCAGGAGATCAGCGATATTGTGAAGCTGCCTGTAACGACGATCAAAACGCGAATCCACCGTGGTAGGGAAGCCCTGCGCAGCAAGCTGCGATTGATGTGAGAAAGGAGAAAATCAAGATGGAATGCCGGGAAATGATTATTCTCATCCACGAGTATCTGGATGGGGACACTGATGAGCTGAGCAATCAGCATTTGCAAACACATATGAAAACCTGTGTGAGCTGCCGTCAGCATATGCACGAGTTGCAGCGGGCCATCGCTTTCGTGCAGAGTGCTTCACATATTCACGTTTCTCCTGATTTTACAGCCCGTGTCCTCGCACAATTGCCTGCTGAGACAAAGAAAAACCTGTTTTCGGGCTGGCTTCGGAGGCACCCGTTTCTTACAGCGGCCGCTGTCTTTCTCTTTTTGATGACGGGCAGCCTGTGCGCCAACTGGTTTGATCGGGATAATATCTTGCAGGTTTCCTCTGCGAATATGGATAAACTGAAAATAGATCGTGAACGAAATGTGGTTGTCGTACCGGCTGGCACCAGCATCGACGGTGATTTGGTCGTACGAAACGGAAATGTTGAAGTGCAAGGGCAAGTAAAAGGGAATGTAGTGGCAATCGAAGGGAAGGTATTCGTCGCCTCTACCGCCCAAGTAGCTGGAAATACGGAATCCATCGAAGCGATCGTCGATTGGATCTGGTATGAAGTGAAAAATATTGGAAATGACTTGCTTCCCGCCTTGCCATAAGAGAAAATAGAGAGTACAGCTATCTACAGCACGGCAGCGGAGCCGTGCTTTTTCCACAGGAGATAGCGTGACTTCATTGAGATGGAGCGAGATATGGGGGCTTCGTTATGATATCGTTGGATTATGGCGATTTGCTACGGTATGGAACGGACATTTTACTCGTTACATACGTGATTTATAAAATAATTATGCTCATTCGCGGGACGCGCGCAGTACAATTGTTGAAGGGGATCATGGTCATCGTGATCACCTGGCTCCTCAGCAAATATTTTCAGCTCACCACCTTGCACTGGTTGATGTCGCAGGCCTTTACCTTTGGGGTATTGGCGGTCGTGATTATCTTCCAGCCTGAATTGCGCCGTGCCCTCGAGCAATTGGGACGAGGCAAGCTTTTTTCGCGTTCCAGCACCATTCAGGATGACGACATGGTCAATCGTTTGGTGAAGGAAGTGTGCAAATCTGTTACGTATATGGCCAAGCGTCGCATTGGTGCGCTGATCGTCATCGAGCGTGAGACGGGGTTGAATGACTACGTCGAAACAGGTATTGCGATCAATGGACGGGTGAGCTCCGAGCTGTTGATCAACATTTTTATCCCGAATACGCCTCTGCATGATGGAGCCGTAATTATGCGCAAAGACGTGATTCTGGCAGCTGCCTGTTATTTGCCGTTGTCGGAAAGCAATTCGATCTCCAAGGAATTGGGGACGCGTCACCGTGCCGCTATCGGCGTGAGTGAAGTCTCTGACGGTATGTCTATTATCGTGTCCGAAGAGACCGGGCAAGTGTCCTTTGCCGCACATGGTGCAATGAACCGCAATCTGACAGAGGAACAGCTGGCTGAGATTTTGACAGAACAGCTCCAGCCTCTCTCAAAGGGCAAATCCATGGGAAGTCGTTGGCAATGGAGGCGAAAACATGGATAAATGGTTAAATAGTCATTGGTTTGCTCGCGCGGTCGCGTTGCTTTTGGCTGTCATGATGTGGATGGTCGTCAATCTGGAGACAGAGCAGACGACGACTCCTGAAGCAAGTCAGCCCGTTTTTATTGATGGGGTCAATCTGCATGTCAAATACGATACAGATCGCTTCCAGGTCGTCAAGCAGCAGCGAACGGTCAAGGTGGCGCTCGAGAGCAGCAACCCGTTTTATCGCCATAACTTCTTTCCTGCCGATTCGTGGGAGGTCTATGTAGACGCGACAGGGCTTGGCAAAGGAACACATAGAGTCCCTGTTCAGTACAAAGGCTTTCCGGATGAGGTGAAGGTGGGGATTATCCCGAATATCGTGGAAATCACCCTCGAGGAGAAAAAGACGGTGGAGCGGGAAGTGGATGTCGAAATGCTCGGGGTGGTCGCACCGGGATATACCGCTGGGGAACCGATTGTGAAGCCGTTCCGTGCGCTTGTGCGCGTGCCGGAAAGTCAGGTAGACAAAGTAGCTGCCGTGAAGGCGTCAGTCGATCTAGAAGGGGCCACATCGGCGATTAAGACTACTGTCCCACTCAAAGTGGTGGACAAGTCAGGAAATGTGATTCAGGGAGCAGACGTCGTGCCGCTTACCGTAGAAGTGAACATTCCTGTCACGAGTCCGTTCGTCAAAGTGCCGGTCAAATTAAACTTGACGAATGAAATGCCAAATGGCTATAGTTTGGCTAGTGTGGATATGAATGTGGAAGAAGTTACTGTATATGGACCAAAAGAGGTCATTGACGCCATGAAGTCGAGCACCTACTCAGGTCCGGAGATTGATCTGTCGAACATTACATCAGATCGTCTGTTAGAGCTAAAGATACCGGTAATGGATAACATCGTGAAAGTAGAGCCGGAGTATTTGAAAGTGTCGTTGAAGGTGGTGCCTTCTACAACGAAGCGTTTGGAAAAGGTACCGATCCGCATTAGCGGGCTATCAGAAAACTTGCAGGCCAAAGTGCTGTCTACTGACGGTCAGGAGATGTCTACAATTGATTTTGATGCCGTAGGGGCGGCTCAGATTTTGAATCAGTTGAGACCGGAAGACTTGCAGGTCGTAGCAGATGTCAGCAGTATGCCGGCTGGAGTGTATGAGATTGCGTTGAACTACATCTTCCAATCTGATTACCTCAGGCCATCAGAAAGCGCACCCAAGAAGGTCACAGTAGAAATCACGAACAAGCAAAGGTAGACATAAGCTGTTGTGTGCACAAGGAAGGAAATGAGGGACAAACATGGGGAAGTATTTCGGAACTGACGGTGTACGCGGTGTGGCAAACGCACAGCTAACACCCGAACTGGCATTTAAAATCGGACGCGTTGGCGGTTATGTTCTCACGAGACACAAACAAGAAGGCAAGCCAAAAGTAGTGATTGGACGTGATACGCGGATCTCCGGTCAAATGCTGGAAAACTCACTTTTGGCGGGCCTGCTATCGGTCGGAGCTGAAGTGGTCAGATTGGGTGTTATCTCTACCTCGGGTGTGGCATACCTCACACGAGCGTTGGGAGCAGATGCGGGTGTCATGATTTCCGCCTCCCACAATCCGTTTCCGGATAACGGCATTAAGTTCTTCGGCAGCAACGGCTTTAAACTGTCCGATGAAGTAGAAGCAGAAATCGAACAATACCTGGATGCGACAGAGGACACACTGCCTCGTCCGACAGGTGAAAATATCGGAACGGTACTGGAGTTTTTGGAGGGAGGACAGAAATACCTGTCTCACCTGAAAAGCACGGTATCGGAGCGGTTTGACGGCTTGAAAGTCGTGCTGGATTGCGCGAATGGGGCGGTTTCCTCACTGGCAGCGCGTCTGTTTGCCGATGTCGATGCTGAGGTGATTACCATCGGCGCGAATCCGAACGGAATCAACATCAACGATCAATGCGGCTCTACTCATCCTGAGCGCGTTCAGGAGGAAGTGCTGAAACATAAAGCCGATCTGGGTCTTTCCTTTGACGGCGATGCGGACCGTTGTATCGCCGTGGATGATACTGGTGAAATCATCGACGGTGACTACATCATGGCGATCTGCGCACGTGCGCTAAAAGCCAAAGGGAAGCTGAACAACAATACAATCGTGACGACTGTCATGGCCAACATGGGCTTTTTCAAAGGCATGGAGGAATGCTCCATCAATACCACCAAGACGGCTGTTGGTGACCGCTATGTAGTAGAAGAAATGCTGCGTGGCGGCTACAACCTGGGCGGAGAGCAATCCGGACATATCGTTTTCCTGGATTACAATACGACGGGAGACGGCCTCTTGACTGGCCTGCAGCTCCTCAATATCGTCAAGGAATCGGGAAAACCTTTGTCCGAGCTCAAAAAGGTCATGGTGAAGTATCCACAGCTTTTGATCAATGTGCGGGTAGAGGATAAATCCAAGCTGAATGGCAACGTCGCTATCGAACAGGCTATTCGCGAGGTGGAGGAGGAGCTGGCTGGCAACGGTCGCGTACTCGTTCGTCCTTCTGGCACAGAGCCAATCGTTCGCGTCATGGCAGAAGGTCCAGATGCATCCCAGCTCGAGGGCTTGGTTCACCGGATCGTCGACGTGGTCAAACAGGAATTGGTGTAAAAAATATGTGGAGGGAGTGGTTCGTGGCCACTCCCTTTTGCATACTAGTAAATGACAAAGAGAGGATTGTCGCTAACAGCGAGATGTGGTACAGTGTTCATGTGCGTCTGGCTTGTTGCACAATCTGTATGGGAAAGGGAGGCGAATGGCGGAAAAAGAACGAAGATCCGGAATACGATGATCAACTTGTTGGAAAGCGCCAGCACTGCGGCAGACCGGATGTGCCCAGTGGACGAGGTGGAGGTTTATCGAAGGATTCGGCGGATACCTCCCGGGAGCAGTATCACTACCGTGGAGCGCAGGTACAAAATATCGGAGAGATCCGATGGACAAAATCCTGTGCATGATACGTTTTAGAATGTCAGTGGACGATTTACGATGAATGCAAAACGTGAATATATAAAATAAATGGAATGGCGGGGGCACACCCCCGTACCATTGGCATTGGGTTGTGTCCCCGCCTTATTTGGAAGGGGATCATCACTTATGTGCGGAATCGTTGGATATATTGGAAATAAACAAGCGCAGGATATTATCATCGGGGGTCTTCGCAAGCTGGAGTATCGTGGATACGACTCGGCTGGGGTTGCCGTAATCAACGAAAAGGGATTGGAGCTGGATAAAGCACAGGGCCGTCTGGCTGTGCTGGAAGAGCGTCTGGAATCCCATCCGTTGGGTGGTTTCATGGGGATTGGGCATACGCGTTGGGCGACACATGGAAAACCGTCTGACGAGAACTCCCACCCACATACCGATGCAAAGCATTCCTTTGCAGTCGTGCATAATGGAATCATCGAGAACTTCCTGCCGATCAAAGAAGAGCTGCTGAGCAAAGGCTATACCTTTACTTCTGAGACCGATACCGAAGTCATCGCTCATTTGCTGGCTGACTTGTACGATGGCGATATCGTTTCGACTGCACGCAAAGCGGTACAGCGTATGCGTGGTGCCTACGCTTTGGGAATCATGACCGAGCATGAGCCAGATAAACTGGTGGCAGTTCGTCTGGCAAGCCCACTGGTTGTGGGTGTGGGCGACGGCGAAAGCTTCATCGGTTCGGACATCCCGGCGATTTTGGAGCATACGCGTGACGTGTACATTTTGAACGAAGGCGAAATGGCTGTGCTCACCCGCGACGGCGTCGAGCTGATGGATGCAGAAACCGGCGAGAAAATCGAGCGGGAGTTGTTCCATGTCGAGTGGGATCTGGTGCAAGCGGAAAAAGGCGGCTACGATTCGTTTATGCTCAAGGAAATTCATGAGCAGCCACAAGCCGTTCGTGAAACCATGGGCGCTCGCATCGATCTGGAGCAAAAGCGCGTGATTTTGCCTGAGTTGAAAATGAGCGATGCTGAGCTGGCGAAGTACGATCGCATCTACATCGTCGCGTGTGGTACCTCTATGCATGCTGGGCTGGTCGGAAAAGATGTCATTGAAAAATGGACCCGCGTGCCTGTAGAGGTCGCTGTCGCATCGGAGTTCCGTTACCGTGATCCGATCTACACAGACAACACCTTGATGATCGTCATCAGCCAATCCGGTGAGACGGCCGATACACTGGCTGCGCTGCGTGAAGCGAAGAAGACCAACGTCAAGGTCATGGCCATCACCAACGTAGTAGGAAGCTCCGTAGCTCGTGAAGCAGATGAAGTCCTTTTCACATGGGCTGGACCAGAAGTAGCGGTTGCGTCCACAAAGGCGTATACGTCCCAGGTCGTTACCTTGTATCTGTTCAGCTTGTATCTGGCACAGGTAAAAGGCACGCTGAAAGCGGCTGAGGTCGCTGAAGTGGTAGACCACCTGCAAGACATCCCTGCGAAAATCACTTCCTTGCTGGAAGACGCTGAGCAGGTACGTCACTTTGCTGAGAGCACCAAAGGCGTAAACAGCCTGTTCTTTATCGGACGCAGCCTTGACTATGCGGTGTCGCTGGAAGGCTCTTTGAAGCTCAAGGAGATCTCTTATATCCACTCCGAGGCGTACCCGGCTGGTGAACTGAAGCACGGTACCCTGGCGCTGATTGAAGATAACGTACCAGTCGTTGCACTGGCTACACAACCAGATATCTACGAAAAAATGGTGAGCAACATCGTGGAAGTCAAAGCCCGCGGCGCACGCGTACTGGGCTTTGCCATGGAAGGCAACACAGACCTGGCGAAGAGCGTCGATGAGGTCATCTACCTGCCAACCACGCTGCCAATGCTCGCACCAATTCTGACCGTCATTCCATTGCAATTGCTGTCCTACTTTGCTTCCGTCGCTCGCGGCCTGGACGTGGATAAACCACGGAATCTGGCGAAGAGTGTGACGGTGGAGTAGGGGACGAATAGGGTATAGGGATTGTTGTTCTTGCAAAATAAAGTTGGTAACTAGAAAATAAAGTTGGTAACTAGAAAATAAAGTTGGTAACTAAAAAAGCATTAGCCTAATCAGCTAATGCTTTTTTGTTTAAGTATTGTGCAATTAGACCGGCAAGGGTGTAAAACCCAATCCTGTTCGTTGTCGTTCTATGAGCTATTGATAATAAAGAGTTTTTGTTTCAAATATAAGGAGGATTCATGTAATGGAAGAAAAAGGTGTATGGGCAGAACCTGAAGACTTTTTTTCCGTATTTCGCTGCACTACTCAAAAATATGCTGAAACTTTTTTAAAAAAAGGTGAAATCAAATTTAGTACACCAAGCTCTTGGGTTAAATATGCTTTTGAAAAAGGGGAAGGGCGTGGAGACAAGTTAGAGGGAACAATGGCAACATTTCATGCGTTTGATATTGAGCATTTGACTAAGTTGAATCAGAAATATAGAAAATATTCCGATCTGGAGCGTATCCGCATTGGCCAACGAATTTACTTGAAGCGAGCTCGGGATATGGAGTTGCCGTGTTTTTGCTTTTATCTTGTAAAGCAAAGTTTGTTTGATTGTCCAAACGAAGAGGGAGTGCATAGAGTAACAGGAACGGTACCAGCATCATATTTTAGAGATTTTATGGACAATCTGGATCCTAAAGAAGTAGAGAAATTAGATCAAAAAGATAAGCCCGCTGTTATCGTTATAAATGATTACAAGGAATTTGAACAAAGAATTATCAATGCCCTTATGGCACTAGGACTCAATAGAGAAGAAATAATCATTACACGCGTTGCCTATATAGATTTTGATAAATACGGTGAACATGGTTGGTGGGATTTTGGACAAAAATCACCTATGGAATTAACAATTAAACATACTCGGTTTGAAAATCAAAGTGAAGGAAGAATAATCATAAATACGGATAATGAAAGGATCACACAAATTTTGGGGAAACCAATTGAAATTGGTTCCTTAGAAGATATTGCTACGGTAAGTAATACTTATCTTCATGAAGGAATGTCGATAGAGGCAACTGTAGATTTGTATTCATTGGATTGAAGAATTTTTTTTTAGTTATTAGGGATACGTAAGGTTTTGAAGTGGCAACATACTTGAGTTTTATATCTCTAAACAAACCGCAGCGGCCTCTTCGGGGCTTAAGTCGGTGAGGGTTCGTGAAAACGGGAAAGTTATAGAAAGTTTAAGCTAAACCGAAGGACGGGTACGATAGCTCATTAATAAGAGGCAGTCTACGACTTTATTTTCAAGTCTACAGGCTGCCTTTGGTTATTACGGGGGGTTAGTCTGACACTTATTTCTTCAAAGCTGACGATTCTCTATACCTAAAATCGCGTAAGATCAACGAGTCTAGTCTAATCCTTTATTTTTCTCGTACAGCAACAATACAATACGACAACTAGTCTAAGACTATTATCTTTGCGATTAAAATGATCGGGATTCCTTGATAGATAAGGAGTGCCGGTCTAATACTTTATTATCACTAAACAACTGTTGTTATACAATTTAATTATCAGAATTATGCATACTATTTTGGGACACTACTCCACTCATCAAACATATGTTCTTGAATCATCTCTTATCAAGACAAAAGTTATGGTATAATATTCCTAGATTTGGTAGAGCCAAACTTACCATAGGGAGGAATGGAAAGTGCTTCATTTACAGCAACAGTTCTTGCAGTTCCACGACAATATTAAATTGACAATGGAAGACAACGAAGAGCTGCGAAACAAAAGAGATATAATCATTAAACGAATTAAAGAGAATATCCCTGATGCTGCGAAGCCATTTACAATCTTCACTCAGGGTAGCTATGCCATGTTTACTGGAATTCAACCTCTCGATAACGATTATGATATTGATGTAGGATTGTATTTTGAAATGTCTAAAGATGATGTGAAGCCAGTAGATGCAAAAAAATGGGTCTTCGACTCAATTGACGGTCATACAAAAGATGTTCGGATGAAGACACCTTGTGTAACAGCTACATACGCGGCTGGATATCACGTTGATGTAACAGTATATGCAGCCGAAAACAATGATGGGAAAGTCTATCTAGCAAAAGGAAAACCAAATAGCAATGAGGAGAATAAAACGTGGGATGAATCGAATCCCAAAGACTTGATCGAAGTAATCAGTAATCATCTAACTGACGCAGATGATCGAAAACAATTTCGAAGAATTGTACGCTATTTAAAGAGATGGAAGGATATCCAGTTCTCAGGTGTAGTAAATGGGAAGCCTACAGGAATTGCCCTTACAGCCTGCGCTTATCACTATTTTACTAACCAGAAGGTTGTTGTAGATTCTTTTACAGGTAAGACTGAGTATCGTGACTTGGACGCATTTATTAACTTGCTTTCCAGTCTGCTAAATAGATTCAAAACGGTCGTTGAAAGGGAGGGAAATGAGTTAGTTCTATACGAACGCTTATCTGTTCTACTACCAGTTTCCCCGTACCCCGATCTGTTTGTAAAAATGACAAATAAACAGATGGTAACATTCAAAGAAAAACTAGAAACATTAAAAAAAGCTTTGGAGGATGCTCGTGGTAAAGAAGATCCAACAGATGCAGCCGAACTGCTTCAAAAACAATTCGGCTCCTCTTTCCCTGTCCCCCCTAGACCTGATACCGGTAAAAAAGCATTTAAAAAAGCAGTAGTTCCAAGCAACGAATCGGCTTAAAAGAGAGGGGAAGGCATTTGGATATCCTGACTCTTATTCAAGATGAAATAAAAGAGTATGACCAAAATATCCTTCTTTCCATGACTCCTATACCAAGTGATAACCGATTCAACTATCGCCGATGCAAGAATGTCATGGAAATTATGGTACCCATCAACGGGAAACCTACAGTCCTAGCTGTGGGTTTCCCGGAATTTTTCCCCAAAGAGCTCCCCAAGTTCTTTGATAGGTCCAATCAGTTCAATCGAATACCACATAAGGAACCAGATGGTTTCTTATGTTTCTCTAATACTGAGTCGATGTTAATTGACGAGCGCTATCCAGGTGCTGTTCTTCTCAGTTGCCTGGAGAAGGTTATTGAACTGATTGAAAAAGGGTTATCGGGAGCGAATAACGACGAATATCTGGTTGAATTTGAGGCCTATTGGTCTAGGCAAACCCAGACTAAAATTACTTACGCTTCGATAAACACAGAAAACACTCAAGTACGTGAACTAGACCTTTGGAGAATACCGGTCAAATCATCTTTTGCATTAATTGCTACTGAAACTCATGCTGATGCAACCACAATTGTTAAAGCGCTTTTCGGAGTATCCCTGAAGGAAGCAGAGAAATATCGATGCATGTATCTTCCACTAAAATCAGGAACGAACAAAACACCGCCTAAGTATTTTAGTAATTGGGACCTTGCGGATATGAAAGCAAGCCTTCTGAGTAATCTCGACCCGCTAAATAAAAAACGGTTCCATCAGATTGCAGCCCTTAAACGTAAGTCACCAAATACGTATGATTACGTAATAGGAGGCCTTCCAATTCCAAACAACAATTGGGCTTTATTTGGAATGGAGATATATAATCCAAGAGCAAGTTTATACACCAACCGGAAAAACCGCAAGATTGCCTCCATCATACTTCACCCCTTTGTTCAAGCTCCACCTGAATACAAAACCACCCCACTTGTCATAAAAAGATGGAATCAAGACTACCTGTTGAATCGAACTGGTGGCCAATCATCTTTAAAGGCCAAGCATGTCGTGGTAGTTGGAGTAGGGGCGATTGGTAGCGAGATTGCAAATGGTCTATCCAAATCGGGAGTAGGTAAGCTAACTCTAATTGATGATGATACGTACACATTGGATAACATCTACCGGCATTATCTAGGGGGAAAGTTTGTCTTTTATGAAAGTGAACAATTAGGCTTAAGGAACCCTGAAAAAGTAGCTGCTATGCAAGTAGATCAAACCTCGAAGTATCCATTCACAAAAGTGGAGATATATGCGGAAAAGTTTAGAAGTGTCTTTGATCAAGGGAGTATCGACTGGAAGACGGTAGATTTAGTAATATGTGCGATAGGCAAACCGAATGACGAAATGCATATTAATCAGTTGTTACATGGGCTACCAAACCCTCCTGCGACTATATATACCTGGGTAGAACCATTAGGGATTGGTGGTCACGCATTAGTAACGCTAAATGATAACAAACGGGGTTGTTACCAGTGTCTATTCAAGCCCGATTCAACCGATCAGATCTCGAATAGGGCCTCCTTCAGTCAACCATTTCAGGACTTTTCAAGATCAATAACAGGTTGTGGCTCCTTTTTTACTCCTTATAGCTTTTTAGATGCCTCCAAGACTGCCAATTTAGCTTTAGAAGCAGGCATTAAGGTGTTACTGGGTATTGAGAAGGGGAGTCCATTGCTGTCGTGGAAAGGGGATAGCAGTGCATTTGAACAGCTGGGTTACCAACTATCATCGCGCTATTCTTTTTCAGTAGAGAAACTCCATGAACTAAGATATCACTATATCGACGATGATTGCCCAATTTGTCGGGAAAGAGGGGAGTAGATGATGAGTGACACACGAAATGGTTTTTTTACTCCCTAATGAGAAGCGTTTCGTTATTCGAAGAGACCCGTTAGATAAGATGCTACAGTATAAACAATTAAACAGGTACGATAAAGAAGCAGGAGGAATATTAATCGGACGGATCTTACTTGAAAACGGGAATTTCATTGTTGATGATGTCTCTGAACCGATGAAACAAGATATTAGAACCCGTATCACGTTCAAAAGAGCTCCGAATGGACACCAAGAGTATTTTGACCAAAAGTGGGCGGAGAGCCAAGGCCGGTGCTTCTACCTAGGAGAGTGGCATACACACCCAGAACCGGTCCCAAACCCGTCTCCTGTAGATATTCTTGGGTGGAAACGCATTATGTCGTTAGAGCATGAAGTAGAAACTCTATTTTTTATTATTATTGGCCAAAGACAGATTAACGTGTGGTTTGGGAACCCAATTAACAAAGAGATCAAACAAATCCATATAAAAGGGGAGATATCTGATGGCAAAGAAAAAAGCTGAAGCAGCAGCTAACACTAGACGAAAATTGCTAACAGCTGAAGAATATTACCTTTGGATGGTTGGTGGAGGAATATGTTCTTTCAGAGGATGCCAAAAGCGATTGATTTTAACTGCTGAAAATGGGCAGCTATCAAATGTCGGGATTAAAGCACATATTATTGGTCATAAACCAGGCTCAGCACGTCACGAGTTTGCAGAAGAGTATGGTTATTCGAAAGATAATTTAGAACAAGTAAGTAACCTTATGTACATGTGCTACGACCACTCAAAACTAATTGACGAAAAACATACAAGACAAGACTATCCACCAGATCTACTGTTTGGAATGAAAAAAGATCATGAAGACTGGGTTCAATCGTGGACAGAAAATAACAAGAAAAAAAGTATTGCTTTGATCTTTAAAAAGCTAGGACCACCACTCACAGCACTTAATTTTAGGGATGAGCAACCTCCGACTATCCTAATCGAAGCCATCGAGGATCAGAACGAATTCACAGACTTCACTGAAGAAGGATGGCAGCAAACAAAACAAAGTAACGAGGAACTATTTGAAAGATTTAAAGCAAGTGTAAAACAACATAAAGCTGATGTTGCTGAAATTTTCCCTTTGTCTCCGATCCCACTACTAATTCATCTAGGCCGCTTGAGTACTGACACAGTTCCACTAACCATTTACCAATATGATAGAGATAATGAAATCTGGGTAACTGATAATAATCAGGAAGACACCGCCACCGACGACCTTGGGCTTGTCCACACTGTTAACCAAGAAGGGGAAAGCAATGTCCTCGTCGTTACAATTTCAGTTAGCGGAACCGTTCATTTAGAAGATGCCGAGGAACATGTAAAAATGCCTTATCATCATCTCGGGATCTCTATTAGTAATCCAGGTGTGAAACGTGTTTTATACAAGGATCACGTCAAACTGATACAAAAGCTATTCAAAGATAAAACAGAAGAGCTTTTAGCGGCGAAAAGGTATCGTCATATTCACTTGTTTTATGCTGGACCTGCCGGACTTGCGATTGAACTCGGTAGAAGTATCCATCCTACTATGTGGCCAGAGGTTTCCCTTTACCAATATAACGTTAGAAATAATCCGGTATATCAATATGCTTTTACAATATAACATTGTGAGCTAGTTCGTGGGAGTGCGCCCCCCTTCAACCAGCGTATCACGCTAATAATAAGAGCAACAATAATGGAACCAAGTACAGCTCCTGGATAATGGTGCCCTACATAGATACGTGAAAATCCTGTTAATAGTGCAAGTGAAAGCATACCAAACCCCCATAACAGGTCCTGCAGGACTTACTGCTGCCATTTATCTTGCACGTGCGAATATGAATCCGTTAGTAATTGAGGGGAATGAACCAGGAGGGCAATTTAATACATAGTGATACAGGTGTGGAAGAAGTTATCGGAACGGGAGGAATTTTTGTAACGATCGGACATACGCAAAATACAGCTTTCCTTGAGGGGCAAATCAAAACGGATGAAACCGGATATATTCCTGTGACTCCGGGTACAACAGAAACCAGCATACCAGGTGTATTTGCATGTGGTGACGTTCAAGATCATCAGTATCGCCAAGCAATTACAGCAGCTGGAACAGGATGCATGGTAGCTTTGGATTGTGAAAGATTTCTTGAGACTACACCCTACATGATTGGAGCATGACTGAACCAAAAAAGTACCAAGCATTGGTGGAAGATAAGATCTTCCTAGGTGGCGCGACAGATGTGGAGTCCATGATCCAAAACAAAGGCGTAGAGGTTGCCATAGATCTGCGTGGGGAAGCTGAAAAACCTGCATTCTCATATCCTGACGTTCAGTGGGTCTGGATGATGCCATTGCGAATCAAGTTCCTCTTTTTATTACAAGCAATCGACAAAGTAGTGAATGCTTATAAAACTGGTAAGAAGGTGGCCTTCCATTACAATGGCGGACGCGGAAGAACGGGCACGGTAGCAGCAGGAACACATCTGACCCTTGGATTAAGTAATACACTTCAAGAGGCAGAGGAAAAAGTCAAAGAGATTAAACCTGAAATCAACATTAAGCCAGAACAAAAAGAGGTTTTGAATAAGCTGTTTTCCAATTAAATGGGGGAATGAAGTAAATAAAATAGGAAAGTCTCCTGAGCAATGTAATTTCCTTGTGCTATGACTCTAGAGGCTGTCTTTTTTTAATTTTTGTTTTGTTTTTTATTATGATATTTGACAATATTTGATACAGTCTCAATAGCATTGAAAATTCTTAATGAGTCAATTTCTGAATTATTAAAAGCTGTTCTTCCATGTAAAATCCAATGCCTGTTTACTAACTCAGGCTCTTTTCCTGAGAAATCAGACTTTTGGTAAAGTGCCGAAATAAAATTAAAACAAGAAGTCCACATTATTTTATCAATCATTGAATTGTCATTTGTTGTATCAAGCATTTCCTTACAAACTTTCATCATTCTAATATTGGTTTTATCACTTTCAAAAGTTGACAAGATACCTTCTAATACTGGTATTAGTGTGCTAACTGATAAAATAAACATCATATTTTTGTGGGCATAAACACTCTGTTTTATTGCTTCATGCCACTGGTGGATATCATTGATATTAAGAATTGCATTTATCATTCTGTCAAAATTGTCATCCTCTGAATAATAAATCTCAAAAAACGTATCAATATCTTCTTTAGTAAGATTATCATTTTCGAAAAATCTGATTTGATAAAGAGTAAATGAAAATGGAACAGTCCATCCCCATTTTCCTATGTTTTCAGATGCCTTATAAAAAGCTTCATAATCAAATTCTACTTTGGGAATATTTAATTTAATATTTTTTAGAGACGCCTTAATATCTTCAGGAATTTTAGTCCCTAGTAAATTTTTAATATTATCAGGAAGTTCAAACTTGCTTACATTACTTTTTGAATCACTCATTTTATCACCCTATAACATTGTATTAAATAATAGGTATTGTCTGATTTGAACATGTTAGAACTCCTTGTCAATTTCCAAAATAATCTATAGAGGAATTATAACATTGGCAGGTTACTAAGAATATATATTTGATATTTTTGATCTGAATGATGCTAAATCCTGTTTTGCCCAAAAGGGATACTGGAAAATACTCCAGTATCCCTTTCTACAATCACACTTATTTAACATATCTATTCTTCATATGCTTTATCACATACTTCGCATCTCTCCCGCCCCCGAGGAGTGTAGCCGATGCAAGAGATCGTTGCCAAGGAAGACCAACATAAAACAAACCGTCTACAGCTGTACTCATACCATTTTTATGAAGAGGAGTCCCATTTTCGTCCAAAGCATGAAGAGAGGAGAGGTAATGGACGTTAGGACGGTAACCGGTGGCAAAGATAACGGTATCTACTTGTTCTTGCATATCGTCTGACCAAACAACGCCCTCTTTAGTAAAATAGGTAAACACCTCCTTTTATTTTGGTTTTTGATACTCAATGGCTTTCTGATATTTCCCCGTATCAAGCACACCTTCGGGTTTTGACTGAAGCAGCCATTTTCCAAAACCAGATTGGTCGATCCCAAATGACTAACGGACAGATTACGTTCATGTCAGGGGGAGGCTTTTTATACCGCCTCTAGTCCGATAATATGCTCCTGCTATGATTATCTTGTAGAACGAGAACTTTATTAACATTCTATAGATTACAAGATATAATTAGTTGGGTATTAATTCCTAAAATGGGGGTGCGGTAAATGATTATACTGCCAAATTCTTTTGTTTATGATTCAGAAAATCATGAGTATAAAGTTATTGAGCCATTAGGAAACGGAGCGTTTGGCTACGTTTATAAGATCCAAAAGCAATCTGATAATTCTATATGGGCTTTAAAAACTCTCCCCTCTAATTTCCCAAGTCAGGAGCAGTTACATGCATTTATTAATGAAAGTTCAATGGCTTTAAATGTAAATGGAGATAATACTGTAAAATATGTTTATATTCATGATGGAAGTACATATCCACAATTACCCCCATACATAATTATGGAGTTCGCAAACGGCGGCACTTTGTTTGACCTAATCGAAAAAGCAAAGAACAAAGGTGAATTTTTTTCGAATTCAGAGTTACTAAATTATTTTAACCAACTCATCAACGGAATGGAACAAATAAACACAGTGCTTGTTCACCGCGATATTAAACCGGACAATATACTTTTGAATGAAGGTGTCATCAAGATATCGGATTTCGGATTATCCAAAGTAGTTCATGATAGTACAAGACAACTTACTTTTAAAGGATTTGGTGCTTTAAAGTATATGGCGCCTGAAGGTTGGAAAAATGAAAAGAATACGATCCAAATGGACATATATGCTATGGGAATCACTTTCTTTGAACTGGCCACATTGCAGCATCCTTACAATTTAAATCCGGATGCCGATTTGCAACAATGGCAGAGAGCACATCTGTTCAACACTGCTCCTTCTCCGAAGACAATTAATAATTCGGTAAATATAACCATTGCCCAAGTTATCCTGAAAATGATGGAAAAGAGCGTGAGTAAACGCTATAAAACTTGGGATGAAATAAGAAGAGATTTAATGATTCAAGATTTACCTGTTACAAAGAACACTGAAATTATTGAAAACATGGTAAATATACGACTAGCTAAAGATAGATCGATTAGTGAACAGCAATTAAAGGAGAAAAAAGAGCGTGAAGAAAGAACTTTATACTTAAATACAATTAATTACCAATACGCGAACGACATCTATAACCCACTAAAGGAATTTATTGATGAGTTTAATTCAAGGTACACACAAGGAAAAATTACAATATCAAGCTTGGGTTCAATGGAGACAGATAAGATAATAACGAAGATTCATTTAACTTCAGGAAATGTATTAACAATTAGTTTAAATGCACTTTTTGATGAGAATTTTATAAGAGATGTTTCTGCGGAATTTTCGTTTCCTGGGGAAAATAGAACTTTTAAAAGAGTCGTAAGACCTGTTCTGAACAATAAGAAGGTGCAAGCTTGGGGTTATTTAAAGGATCATAATAATAAAGGTTTTAACATCCTTCTGGTCGAGAACCCAGAAGATAGTACGTATGGCGAATGGTTTATCCTTAAAAATACAAATAGTGGCTTTGGGAGAACAAATAGACCAGAACCATTCCCATTTGAATTTAATGAATTAGAAAAAGAACTGCCTTTAATAAGAGCAACCCATATTTATAACACTGAAGTTATTGCGTTGAACCTTCAAGAATTCTATGAATTTATTGTTTCGAATGTTTAGTTGTAATGAAAGGACTGTCAGAAATGGCAGTTCTTTTTGTTATTATGATATTACAAAAGGACTGTTTAGGATTTTTCTTTAAGGAGATGCTCGCAGCATTAAACTCCCATGAAAATAAAAAGGTATAGACCCAGCCAAAGGGTTTTTAAAAAAAGGCTGTGTCTCTACTGATTGTTGAATAAACGACCGAGAAAATGACTCGTCTTTAAAACATCAAATAGGCAGACAGGTGCAACAACCAAAAAGGATTAATTTCCCATACGTGCTACCCAAGAAGGGTGCGACAATCTGTGATGCACCGTGGTCGCCGAACTTTGTTGATGTGATGGCTATGGAAAAAATTCTTTAAGGAGGTGGGGGGAATGAAAGTAAACAGGGGAAGTGTACTTAGCAAAGAGTACTTTCTCGCCTACTTAACGTATGTTATGCGAGTTTTTCATTGTAATGCAGATGAGGCGAAGGTGAAAACAGTTGGACGCCTCTTTTGTGGCGACTTGAGTGTTTATGGTGAGCAAACCCATCAATACTTCATAAATGCCTATAAAGAGCTGACTTTAGCTGCTCCCAAAGTTAAAAATACTTAAACTAGGGATAACATTTGTTTAGAGTATAAAGGATCCACTAACAGAAAGGTTACCATCAGGTAGCCTTTTTATTAATTTATCCGGGAAAAGTACATTTTCCGGACAGGGAAATTGAACGACTGAGCAACGCACTCCACGGAGGTTGCTGTTACTCAATTGCCCTGCCTGTGTCGAGCCATTTAAGGTAGAATTGTCGGCCACTTTGCTACAGTGAAATGTGGAGCTTTTTTTATTTGCATGTTCGTATGTTGTTCGCATATAATACGAACATAAGTTTCGTTTCGGAGGCGAACAATGTGGAAAAAGATTTGCAACACGCAATATATCAACAACAACACATCCAGATCATTTACTTGGGAAGCAAGGGGAAGACTACGAAGCGCACCTTGCGACCATTTGCGTTTGAAAGCGTATTGTTTCACACGACGAGCTCCGAGAATTTTTGTCATCGATAATATCCTCGCTATCCATCCGGTTGTGATCAAGCGTGCTGTCTGATATCGAAAGGAAAGTTCTACGGGTCATCGCCAATTATTCAGCTGGGAGACGAAGGACTCCGACTGTAGACGAATTGTCTATCAAGACTGGGCGCAGTAGAGGCGGCATCATGACGGTATTGGATAAACTCGCGAGTGAAGAGTATATCGAGTGGCAACGGTCGGAGCCAGATAAGATGGCTGTGATTGCAGCATGGGAGCGAAAGGGACGATAATATGCCGAGTAAAATCGATAATTTACTCGGTGCGATGCGATGGGTACTGCCCGAGCAGAAGGCTGCTATCCTGGACCACAACGCGGAGCGTGGACTTATTGAGCGGCCGGTCGTCGACGAAGAAGAGTTCGGAGAAATGTGTTTTCGCATATACGACAGCACTCAATACGACTACGCAATCACCGTGAAGTATTTTGTTCCGCAGAAGGGGCAACTAGGAACGTTGGAGAAAACGTGGGGCGTCGTTCGTGAAATCAATCCAGAGAAAAAACAGTTCAAACTGGTAAGCGATTGGGAGGCACAGTGGATTAACGTTGAAGATCTCGTGGGTGTGACAAAGTGACATTGTGTTGCAAAAGGATGAAAAGTAAAATAAAGGTTATTAAAGTGAATGGACGTGATAACTATTTTATGATTGAGAATTTATCTTCAAGGAAATTAAAACACGAGGCAAAAGGAAAAAAAATACTTACTAAGTACATCGGTTCGTTAATTATATTTACTAGTATCTTTTTAACTGTTTCAATTTATTCAATCTTCTTGGCGTTGACTGATCAAAGTGTTGAAGCAATGAAGATGCTTGGCCAAAACCTTGGAACAATTATTATTGCCGTTGGAGTGAGCTTCCCAACTATAATTGTGGCTGTTTATCAAACCAAATATAGCGAGGCACAAGGTGCAAAGAGAAAGGTGCTCCAAAACGATTTATTCTCTTTTGTCTTTGCTTTTGTTGTATTTATTGGGGTAAATACTTTATCATTTATGGCCCTTTATTTTTCAGGTTTTGAATCTAAAGATAAAATTATCGCAATTATGATCGGATCTTTAATAGGTCTAGCATTAGTGTTTTTGTTTGAAATAGCAAAACTAACAAAATGAAATTTTGAACTTAAAAGAATGCTATACCCTGTGAATTATCTGGGATTCACTGATCAATTGGTGTCTACCACTTCTTCGTGTCCATCTATTTGGAGCAAACTCAAAATAGTAGTTCGCAGTTTTAATTCAGGCTTGGTAAAAGGGAAGTAAGACATGCATCAACGTGAATAAAAAAGCATACTAAGGGAAAAGCTGGATTAAGGCTTTTCCTATTTTTATGCTCAATAATCTCCAGGATCCAAATAGAGACAAAGTATCTACATTGTGTACACTCGCTAGCTTCGTTGCTAAGACTGCAATGTGACAATGTTCTACATGAAACACCATTATTTTTGTTGAAAATATAAAAATTTCAAAATATTTGTCGTAGAAATTTTGTAGAGGAAAACCTATTGTTGTTAGATTATGGTGTTAAAAGTTGAGATTTCACTTTTGAAAAGCATAATCTCCTTATGTATATGAAAATGTCTTATGAAAATGGATTTATCTTATACATTCATTACGAGGATGGGAGGGTCTTTATTGGCTAGAAAACGCCGTATTATATCAGCTTCAACGGTTGAAAAGTTAGAAAAGCAAGGTTGGGGGCAAGGGCATGGTAAAGATTATATCCCCTGGCTTACGGTACGAGATGTTCCTTCGTGGGGAGATGTAAATCGACCAAAAGGCTGGATAACAGGAAGAGAACATCACTTCTTATCGAATCTAGAGATGTCTTATTTCTATGTATTAGATTGGTCTGACATTATTCTGGATATTTGTGAACAGTTTCCGTTAAAACTTGAGCGAACTTTAGAAATTGCGAAACGTCTAGGAGTCAAGCACCCTACCATTCCCAATTCTGAAGAGATAACGATCATGACCACTGATTTTCTTTTGGATGTACAGGAAAATGGAAACATCAAATTATTCGCCCGTTCGGTTAAAGAATCAGATCAATTAAATTCTAAAAGGACTCTTGAAAAACTAGAAATTGAAAGGCAGTACTGGCAAGAGCAAGGCATTGAGTGGGGGATCATAACTGAGAAAAACATTGATTCAGCATTATCCAAAAATGTAGCAATGATTCATAAATGTCGAGAACTCTTTCTCTTTCCTAACATTAACACAAAGCTGGTATTTCAGATTGAGCCTTTTTTATACGAATTACTAAAGTCCAATGATGCACTCTCACTGGCCGAATTATGTTTACGAGCGGACGATCAAATTGGCTTAAAACCCTCAACTTGCCTAACGATTGTAAAACATTTAATTGCCATTCGTGCATGGGAGATAGATATGTACGTACCACTTGATACATGTACACCAATATCTTTTGAGAGATCAGAGAATCTTTCTGAATTTCTTAGGAGGTATGCTTAGTGGCAACAATAGTCGTTAACTCGGTTATAGAATGGATAGTCAAAGACTGTGAAAAGACTTTGCTTGAACGAGTATTGTGGATCGATAACTGTCGGGAAAATGCGGTGACCATTTCTTTAACAGATAGAAGTGCATTGCCGGTTTGGCGAACAATAGACGAATTGGAAAATTCACTACGTCAAGGGGAAGCTATTAAGCGCACAATCGACCCATTCCTTAATTCGATTCGCGAAGAGGACATTAAATCAAGAGATCGCGAAAAACGTGATAAGGCATGGAAAGTAATTGAGCAGTTAGTCAAAGCGGAACCCGACATTTATATTAAAGAAAAAAGGGGACTTGTTACTTTAGTAGCAACAGAGTTTGGAGTACCTAAACGTGATGTATATACTTGGCTGCGTCGTTTTTGGATGGGAGGAAAAGTAAAAAACGCTTTGTTACCTCATTATCACCGGTGTGGAGCTCCAGGAAAAGACCGAGAAATTACGACCAGTGGAAAGAAACTTGGTCGTCCAAGGAAGGCAACACAAATAAACCATGAACATAAAGGGATAAATATAGATGATGATTTAAAGCAAATCTTCCGTGTTTCTATCCAGCTATACTACGATTCAAAGAAAAAAAGACCACTTACACTAGCTTATGAAGAGATGATTCGGAACCATTTTGTAAAAGGGTCACGCATTGTAAACGGCGTCGTAAGTGGAGCAATTCCACCGATCAGCGAATTACCTTCCTTGGGGCAATTTAAATATTGGTTTGCAAAAGAAAGAGATTTAAAAAAGAGTTTAATTGCACGGGAGGGTGAGCGGGGATTTAATTTAAGGCATCGTGCAATTCTTGGTGATTCTACAAGCATGTCGTTCGGACCTGGATCTATCTATCAAATAGATGCAACGATTGCAGATGTATATTTGGTAAGTAGATACGAAAGTATGCCCATCATTGGTCGACCGGTCATTTACACGGTAATTGACGTTTTCAGTAGAATGATTGTGGGTCTTTACGTTGGATTAGAGGGCCCTAGTTGGATAGGAGCGATGATGGCATTAGCAAATGCGGCTAGTGATAAGGTTGCGTATTGTGAACAATATGGCATTGATATATCAGAAGAAGAATGGCCCTGCCACTATTTACCGGAGCGAATACTGGCTGACCGGGGCGAAATGATAAGCTCACATGCTGATTATTTATCAAACGCACTTGATATCACAATAACAAATACTCCTCCGTACCGAGCAGATTTTAAAGGCATAGTCGAGCAAAGTTTTCGGCTTAGTAATTTACGTTCCATTCGATGGCTACCTGGAGCAGTTACGGAACGATTTAGAGAGCGTGGCGAAAAAGATCACAGATTAGATGCGACCTTAGATTTACATCAGTTTACAAAGGTAATGATTAATACTGTACTTTACCATAATAACTCGCATTTTATTAGATGGTATTCACGTGATGAATTTATGATAGCAGACCAGGTTGAACGTGTTCCCACACATCTATGGAATTGGGGAATCCATAAGAGATCAGGGCATTTGCGGGAAATTTCTCCTGATAAGTTGAAGTTGAATTTAATGCCGCGTGATGAAGGGGTTGTCACAGAGAGGGGCCTTCGATTTAAAGGCATGCACTACAGTTGCGAAAGAGCTTTACGTGAACAGTGGTTTGAACGTGCTCGTGCAAGTGGTAACTGGAAAGTACCAATCTCGTATGACCCTCGAAATGTGGATGTCATTTATTATCGATCCTCTGACCAATTATTGGTGGAGCCTTGCGAATTATTAGAAAGGGAAAGTCGATATAAAGGGAAGCAGTTGGAAGAGGTACGTGATTTGCTCGAACTAGAAAAGATTGAGGCTTCCGTATTTGAAACAAAAGAACTGCAAGCGAAAGTTGATTATCTATCTTTCAATGAAGCTATCATCGCTGAAGCTTTAGAAATGAAAAAAAATTCATCGCCTAAAACAATCAGTGATAAAGAAAGAGTAAAAAACATTAAGGAAAACCACCGTAAGGAAAAGGCTAAGAGACGAGAGGATGATAAATGGGATCTACGGCCCCTCAATGATAGTGAAATGCTTACTAATACGCAATCGGTAATAGAAATTCCAATGCTTTCACAGGAAAACGACATAGAAAAGGAATTAGTTGGTGGGAAAACAAAGCATCGAACAATGCTAGAAATGTTAAAGTCACAACGGAAGGAAGGGAGCTAGTGTTCCATGATGGATGTTGGTCAAACTATCCAAGGAAAACCAGTCTTCACAGGAAACGTTGTAAAAGCTCAATACAACCCCGAAGAAGAAGCCATGTATAAACACAATGCATTTATTGAAGCATTGCCTCCCATTCGATCCGAGGAATTGGTAGCTCGTATGATGCGCAGACAACCAGCATATCATGACAATGAACGCCATTGGGCTGCTCACCGTCGATTGCAGGCGGTACAAACCATCGCAAATTTTTTAGAACCCCTCCCTATACATTTAGACTTAGAACAACGATTCTCACGTATGATTCGAAATGGGTACATGGCACGGAATCCTTTATCAGCAGAGTGGGTAAAACAATTGAGATCCGGTTTTCCAAACATTTTCTGGGACGAAAAGAATGACGATTATGTACCAATAATTCGTTCCACAGCTGCCGGTTTTACCATCATTGGTACAAGTGGTATAGGAAAAACCACTGCTATCGAAAGCGTTTTGTCGATGTATCCACAAGTAATCATTCATACAGAATACAAAAACAATGCTTTCGATCGTAAACAATTAGTTTGGTTAAAGTTGGATTGCACTCCTGATGGCTCGATCAAGGGCTTGTGTTTAAACTTTTTCCAAGCGATCGATACTATCCTTGGAACAAATTATTACCGGAAGTTTGGCCACTCACGGCGAACTGTCGATGAATTATTACCTACGATGGCAATGCTTGCTTCTGCGCTTGGTATTGGTGTTTTGGTTATAGATGAAATCCAACGATTAAGCCTTGCCAAAAGTGGCGGGGCAGAAAAAATGTTGAATTTTTTTGTTCAACTCATAAATACGATAGGTGTTCCTGTAGTACTCATAGGTACATTTAAAGCAATGCAATTAATGACTAAAGAATTTTCCCAAGCTAGGCGTAGTGCAGGTCAAGGAGATCTGGTATGGTCTAACTTGCCAAATGATGAATTTTGGGATTTCTTTACCGAGTGTTTGTGGGAATACCAATGGACAAATGTACCCACAAAACTTACACAAGACTTGAAAGATGTACTTTATGATGAATCGCAAGGTATAACCGATATCGCAGTAAAACTGTACATGCTTGCTCAGTGGAGTGTTATTGGACAAGCTGACGAAAGATTGACTCCCAGATTAATTAGGCATATTGCAAATGAGAGTTTATCATTATGCAAACCTATATTAGATGCCCTTAGAAGTAGAGACATGACAAAACTAAGCCAGATTAGTGATGTCTATCCTCCGACTGATGAGCTGGATAAATTTTTCCATAGTGCTGTAGAACGCGTTAGAGTTGAAGGTACTTTACATACACTTCGAAATCAAAGGAAAGCCAACAGAAACAGTGATGAAGAAGATAACCCAGTCTTGCAAATTGCTAAGTGGTTAATAACAGCGGGCGTTGAACCAACATTAGCAAGACAATGTGCTGTTAAATCTGTAGAACATTATGGGACTAATTATGATTTGCAAACCGCAATGAAAGCAGCATTTTCATTGGCTATGAGTGGGGAACTGCAAGCCCCCAAAAAAAGCGTAGAGATGAAACAGGGTCAAAAGAAAAAACGAACGAAACTTGAAAACATATATTTTCCTGAGGATATTCGGAAATATGTAGCCGACGGCACAGAGAAGGGTATCAATGCATTTCAGTCTTTGACAGAGGCTGGCATTATTAAACAGGCAGACGAGTTTATATCCAAAAAAGTGAAGGGGACTCCCTAAAATGCTACCGTTTTTTCCTACTCCTTATCCTGATGAATTAATGTATAGCGTATGTGCTAGATATCATTTGTGGAGTAGAAATGTAAGTTATAAGGAAACTATGTTTGAGCTATTCACTAGTAGGACAGCGACTGCGGTCATCGATTTACCAAACCGCATAAATCATTTGTTCAGTCAACTGCCCGTGGGGACAACAAATACTCCCGATAAACTCATTCGATTACATACCTTGTTCCCTTTATACTGTCCATTTTTGAGTAATGAAAAGAGCGAAATGGTTAACACACGGATGAAAACCTCTATAACGGGAAATATCCATAATGCAATTGGCATTATGGCAAGCTCGATTCCAAGTTTACCTTATTTGCGTTATTGCCCGAAATGTATGGAAAGTGACAGTGAGAAGTACGGTGAGCCGTACTGGCACCGGAGCCATCAAATTTTCGGTGTGAATTTATGTCCAATACATTTTGCTCCACTATTCAATACCGAGATTTTAGTAACATCACGACAAAATAAGCATTCTTTTCAAATACTATCCGATCAGATTGTACAAAGAGATACAGAAAAAATTTACATGACCTCACTGGATCATCAAATTGCGATTGCGAAGGCAGCGTTTTGGTTACTGAATAATGAACCTCCTAGTATTGGTTTGGTGGAATTGCGTAACCATTATCTTAGTTATTTGAATCAAGCAGGTTTAATGACTGTTACGGGTAGGGTGCGGCAAAAACTTTTTATATCGAAATTCAACGAGCTTTATGGACCAAGTTTTCTTGACGATGTAAACAGTGCTGTCTCTATTGCCTGCCAAGATAATTGGCTAATGAAACTGGTTCGATCCCCAAGATCAGCTACACATCCAATACGACATATATTACTCATGCTTTTTCTTGGAATTACACCTCAAGTGTTTTTTAAGAAGGATGTAAATAATATAGGTTTACCTTTTGGTAATGGCCCTTGGCCATGCTTGAATGCAGCCGCATCTCATTATCGTAAAAAGACTATAAACACGAATATCACGACGCGAGATTCAAAAATGAAAGTCCCAGTGGGTACTTTTTCATGTAGCTGTGGATTCACTTATTCTAGACGTGGTCCGGATCACAATGAAACCGATCATTATAAGATTGGGAGAATAAAAAACTTTGGGCCTGTTTGGGAAGCTAAGTTAAAAGACCTTTCCAAGAAAAAATACAGCTTGCGGCACATGGCGAGGCATTTAAAGGTTGATCCACAGACAATTAAAAATCAATTACGACGTCTCGAAGATCAAAATGATGTTGATATCAGTAAGATGGCTGTTGAAAAACAGCAATCGTTGGATCAAAGACGACAATTGTATCGAGATAGTTGGATAGAACTTATGAATACAAACCCAGGAAAAACGAAAACGCAATTACGTTTATTGGCTCAAGCTGAATTTACCTGGCTCTATAGAAATGATCACGATTGGTTAACTCAACACTCCCCACAAATCAAAGAGGCAGGGTCTTCCCCACGGGAATGTAGGGTGAATTGGGAACTTCGCGATGACTATTATCAAGAAAGAGTCTTAGAAACCATCGAAGGAATGAGAAACTCGTCGCAAAAACCGATTCGCATAACCGTAAGCTTTGTTGCAAAGAAGATTGGCCAATTATCAAGGTTACAAAAGAATTTTGATAAATTGCCCAAAACTAGGCGCGTATTAAACGATGTTGTAGAGAGCAGGGATACGTTTCAAATGAATAGAGTGAAATATGCCCATGAAAACATGCTCCGAACTGGTATTAAGGTGGCAAAATGGAAATTAGAACGATTATCAGGATTGAAACCTGGATACTCTAAACAGGTTGTTGAATTAGTTGAAGAGTTGGTAATGATGAATGAAGCCTATCCTTCATCAGAACAATTTGGTGAATATTGAGGTGATTGAGTTGCTCCCCTTTTTTCCAACTCCATATCCTGATGAGTTACTTTACAGTATGTTTGCTCGATATCATGAATGGAGTCAAAATCCTGAGGAAATGCACACATACTTCGATCTATTCGGCAATAGAGCAACCCCAACAGTTCACTTCCCTAATAGGCTTAATGACTTTTGCAAGAGATTAAGCACGGATACTTTACTTACTCCAGAAAAATTAATTAATGAGCATACCATCTTTCCTGTCTATCGACCATTCTTATCTAAAGAGAGGTCAGAAAAAGTTCACCAATTAATGATGTCTTCAAAATCAGCAAACATTCTAGCTGTGTTTGGATTAACAGCCATTAAGATTTGCCCTTATTTAAGATATTGCCCGACTTGCGTGCAAAAAGATGAACATCAATATGGGGAAGCTTACTGGCATCGAGAACATCAGATCTACCCTATAAGGGTCTGTCCAAGAGACAAGACCATACTAGTGGAAAGTAATGTTCATGCATCTTCTAAAATTAATGGAAAGAAATTGTTAACCCTCCAGAACTACTTACAACAACATCCTTATATTTCTGCAATTGAAACCAGCGATAATGCAATCGAATATCAAATCAGTGTAGACATTAGTTGGCTATTACAAAATTATAATCATCAATTGAACATAAATGATTTGTATTATAGATATGTTGAAGAATTAAAAGCTTTAGGATTAGCAAACAGTAAGGGTACAGTGACTAGAAAAGAGCTATTTTACCAATTCAAAGAGACTTATAGTGAGGAGTTTCTAAATCGTTATAGCTGTAATTTGCAACATTCTAGAAAGTATACCTGGCTTGACTCAATGATCAAAAAGCATATGAATCGCTTTGTAATCCCCATCCGTCATGTATTATTAATTCGATTTTTAGGATATTGGTTATCACAATTCTTTTCAAAAAAAGATCATGACTATCTACCTTATGGAAGTCCTCCTTATCCTTGTTTAAATATCGCTTCTCCTCATTATGGAGAAGAATTGATTGATTCTTACAACTCGATAGACAGTGGTAACAGAAAAATTAAGACAGGCATATTTGCATGCCAAAGTTGTGGATTTGTTTATGCTAAATATTCAAACGGAAATCGCGAGAAGAGTGAATTTGATTATGTACACACTTACGGTACCCTCTGGGAAGACAAACTGTTGGAACTAAGGAGGAATGGACATACCATTAAAGAAATTTGTGATCTATTGAGTACATCGGAAAGCACAGTATACAGGCGATTAGGGATGGTGAAGGATCGGCCAGTAAATAGAAGTGAAAATTTCCTAATTAAAAGAGATGAAATAAGAAGTAAGTGGTTAAGCAAATTGACTAACGCCAATGAAGAAACAATTAATCAAATGCGAGCTGTTTTACACTATGAATACTCCTGGCTGCGGAAATATGATCAGCATTGGTTAGAAAACAATTCGGCTCCAGCCCAAAGGTATATTCGAAATGAAAAGATAAGAAGGGAATACAAATGGGAGGAAATTGATCAACAACTTGTTACCGAGATTCCTGCAGTTGTGAATGAAATATTAAATGACAATTTCAATTTTGTTCGTGTAACAAAAGAAGCAATCGGTAGAAAGATAAATAAGATTCACTACATTACAGTGCAACTAGATAAATTACCTAAAACAAAAGCCGTCGTAGAGTTATCTTTAGAGACAATTGAAGATTATCACGTTAGAAAAATATCTGGGATAGCTCAAAATATGAGGGAGAGAGAAGAAAAAGTGACGGCATCAAAATTAATATCTAAAACCATTAAAAATAAGAAACATTTGACAGAAAGGATACAAAGAATAGTCAAATACGAAGTGCAAAAAAGCTTGTTTGATACGGAACAACTGATACTGGAGGTTTTCTAGTTACAAACATTATTATTCGTAATGCTAATATATGAATCAATCTTGGTTGCAAACTTTAAATATTTCGATTGAGAAAAAGGTTATTAGATATCTTTGATTTGACAGCGATTTCAGTTACAAACTTTATTTTTCTCAAACAATTGTTGTTGCTTCTGTTCAATGACAATAGATATAAATTGCATGCGAACAGCCCGATTCTAGTTGGAATCGGGTTGTTTCTTTTTTTGCCGTTAAAAACGCCCATCCGACTAAAAGGATGAGCGTTTTTCGCTTTTACTTTTCCTGCTCCTTTATGACCTGCTCAATTCCAAGCAGAATCAGCTTCACGCCGAATTCAAACGCCACGTCGGTTCCCATGAGCTCGAACAGCCCGTTCGTGAACATACCGCGGAACAGTCCCGCATCCGCCTCGCTCATGGAGTTTAGAAGCCGAATCATCTCATCACCCGGATTCGTCTCCTGCTCCTTAAGCATGGCGGAGACATTGCGCTCATGCTGATAGTCGTCCAGAACGAAGTAAATGACATAGTTCAGAAGCGTAGTAACCACTTGCATCTTTTCCGCTTGCTCAAGCGGCGTCGATTCCACGCAGAGTAGCATACGGTTGGTGAACCGGATGATGTCCGGTTCGTGGGGCAGCGTCATCATCATGAGCTGCGGGGAGCAGGGGTGCCGGCTGAGCACACTCCGCACCGTTTCCGCAAGCACTTTCAGCTGCTCCTTCCAGTCCCCCTCAGAGTGGAACTCCTCCAATATCATTCCCGATACCTGGTTGGCCAGCCGTTGGTATAGCTTCTGCTTGCTCTTAAAATACCAATACAAAGAGGGAGCCTGAATCCCCAGCCGGTCGGCCAATCGCCTCATACTGAATTTCTCGATGCCCTCCTCACCCAGAAGCTCCCACGAGGTTTCTAAAATTCTCCCTTCCGAAATCTGAGGTTGCTGTTTTTTCATCGGCATCTATCCCTTTATCTAACAGTGTAAGTTTGTGCTTTACAGGTACTAAGGCTCATGATATCATCTAATACTGTAAGGGACAACCTAACGGTGTTAGATTACGGACTATTATTCATAGAAAGAAGTGATCCGCATGGATGGAGAAAGCCTTCATTACTTTGAAAAAGCACCGGTCGCAAAAGCCGTAGCTCACTTCGCTGTACCGATGATCCTCGGCACCTCAATGAGTGTCATTTATTCCATTTTGAATGCTTATTTCCTTGGCACGCTCCACAATACTTCCATGTTAACAGCACTCGCATTAACCTTGCCGCTATTTGCGATCATTATGGCGTTAGGAAACTTGATTGGTATGGGCAGCGGTACATTCATCTCCCGTTTAATGGGAGAGAAAAAATATGATGATGTCAAACATGTGTCTTCATTCGCCTTTTACAGTAGTTTCGTGCTCGGGATTATCGTGATGGCTGTCGGCCTCCCATTGATTGATCAAATCGTTCTTGGTCTGGGGGCAACATCTGACTCCTTCGGATACACAAAGGACTATGTCACGGTTATGCTTATGGGCTCACCAATTGTTGTGCTATTTTTTACATTGGAAAACATTGTTCGCTCAGAGGGTGCAGCAGTCACCTCGATGATCGGTATGATTCTTAGTGTTATCGTCAATATTGTTCTCGATGCGCTAGTTATCTTTGTGTTCCATTGGGGCGTGATCGGTGTTGCGTCTGCTACCGTTATTTCTAACTTGGTAGCGAGTGGATTATTTGCCTTCCATATAGGAGCTAAGAGTCAATTCTTAACCATCTCTATCAAATGGTTCAAGGCTACCAAGGACATTTTGAGTAATGTATTCAAAATCGGAGTTCCCGTTTTTATTATGAGTGTCTTTCTGGGAGCTATGTCGCTCATCTTGAACCATTTCCTTGTCGAATATGGGGACCAAGCTGTAGCGGCTTACGGCATTTCATCGCGTCTGTTACAATTTCCTGAGTTTATTCTGATGGGATTATGTGAAGGAGTCGTGCCGCTCATTGCCTTCACTTTTACAGCGAATAAATTGCGCATGAAAAATACCATTAGCTTTACGATCAAAACGATTGTGGCGTTGGCAGTCGTGTTTGGCAGCATCGTTTATTTGATTTCCAACAACTTAATTGGTTTATTTACGAATGATCCGCAATTAATCGAAATGGGCAGTTATATTCTGCATGTAACGTTCTTATCTCTGTTCATCACAGGAATGACCACATTGTTTACGGGGATCTTCCAAGCAACAGCGCAAGGAACCGCAGCGTTCATAATGTCCATTATTCAAGGGGTTACTTTGATTCCGGTATTGTTTATCGCCAATCACATGAACGGCTTCCATGGTGTGGTCTGGTCGCTCGTCATTGCGGATGCCGTTGCCTTCCTTGTTGGTGCCTTCATGCTGTATGTTCTGCGGAACAAATTGCAGCCGGATTTGGAAAGCTTATCTAAGTAATAAAATCACGAGAAATCGTACCAAGAGGCTATTCTGGAAGCAGGACTGCTTGAGGCATTTCATGCGGAAGCGAATGGTAGCTTAAAGCGCTTCTTTGGCGATAACAGCGCCGAGCGGGTTCGCGATTGGTTCGAGCAATTTGAGCAAGAAAACGAAGAAGCACGCTTAAAAAGCTTATCAGTCTCCTCTGTGAAGGCGAGCCTTTGCTCCGGTCAATTTCTGATGAAGGCGAGGTGTCTCCTATGGGGCAACGAAATAGTTGGTTTGTACACGTTGCATTTATCAGACGCCAGAAAACCAATACAGCACACAGAAACGGCAGTCCAATCTCGGCTGCCGTTGTTATAGTGGTTCCCCGATACTCTTCTTCTAATTAACAGCCGAGCTTGTCGAACGGGATGTATCCATTTTGGCGTACAGAGCCACATGCCCTGCGCCTGGAACAATATAGAGTTCCTTCGATTCACCCGCCAGCTTGTCGGCGTCTTCGCTAGAAGCTATAGAAAAGTGTAAAAAAACAGTGGTGACGTAAGACCATATTTTCCGGTCTATCGGCACCGCTGTTTTTTTAAATGGGGGACATTCTCAAGCTTGTTTTCTGAGACTGGAGATTTTGGACGGGTTGAAACAGGGGAAATAGGACGCTCCGAATTATAGAGTTCTCTCTAACAAAGCTTCCACTTTTTTAGCCATAACCTGGGGAGGGTAAGGCATCCCATTCTTTATCCACCATTCGATTACACCGACATAAGCGGTCCCAGCATATTGCAAAATAACGTCTTCACTAAAATCAGGATTTTTCCTGCTTTCTGTGTCAATCTCACCTTTACACCCATCGATGATCAAATCAAACAGCCGTGTTCGAAAAGAGGAAGCCCCTATGTGGGGAGTTATGGCTGGAATAGGGGCTAACAATAATCAATATTGGATTACGTCTGCAGCTCCTGAAGCTCCTGACTTCGCGAATGGTTTGTTTTTATCATCTGTCAACCTAGGAACGACAATGGGTACAGCTGTAGGGGAATTTCTGAATTAGGCACGCAATACGTCGTCTTCGTGAGATTTTTATCGTTGCTATTGAGTTTGGTATTTATTTTAATGAGAAACTCTTATGAACAGTCCTGCAAAGCAGCAGTCTAGATAAGCATAAAAGGAGGATTTTCATGTCAAAGGATGTACACGTTGCCCTTGTCACTGGCGGGAATCGAGGAATGGGCTATGAGCTGGTCAAACAATTGGCCATGAATGGTTGTAAGGTCTTGCTCGCGAGTCGGGATCCAGGGAAAGGTCAAGTATCGGTGCAAAGATTGAAGGAGTCTAATTTGGACGTTTCGTTTTTGGAGATGGATGTCGACAAGTAACAGGAGAGATTGTGTCAGAAGTTCATATAGTATTGTATAGACTGGTGTTCAAGAGGATAGCCATGCGAGGAAGTACCGAAAGGAGTAGGACCAAATGAATCTACGTCTTGAATTATTTGTTGAATGTATAGAAACATCAGTTGCCTTTTATAGAGACATTCTAGAATTTCATGCACCAAAAGAGATTACAAATACTTATATCTCGGTAAGGAAGGGGAATATTACATTAGGCTTGGGGGAAATGAAAAGACTCCCTGTGAGCCATCCCCTTAGAGTCTCTAATGATTCACAGAAAAAAGGGTTAGGCGTAGAAATTGTAATCGAGGTTGACGATGTAAACGAGCTCTATCATAAAGTAGTGGCAAAAGAGTATCCATTGGAAACGAAACTGACAAAACGGCCATGGGGATTGGTGGATTTTAGAATCATGGATCCCGATGGATATTATTTGCGTATGACATCCATGGCTATTGATGAATCATAGCTTCTTCATTTTGAAATCCGCAACCTTTAGCTTGATATTATTAAGAAAATGATTATAATTACGTTTAAAAGATTAAACGAATGAACGATAGGGGCGAATCGTATGAGCCAGCAAACCGAGCATATTCTACAACAATTTAAAGATTGTATCCCTCTATTGGAAGTGCTGACCGATGAAAACCGCCAAGCGATTATTATGCTGCTGGCACAGAACAAATCGGGTCTTAATGTGAATACAATTTCAGGCCATATCAATTTGTCCAGGCCCGCTGTCTCCCATCATTTAAAGGTGCTGAAACAGTCTGGTTTTATTAAATCCGAAAAAAAGGGCGTAGAAAATTATTACGTATTGACTGTCCGCAAACCGCTTGAACAACTCAAATCATTAATTACTGCAGTTGAAGCCGAGTGCGATGGGCATCAGTAATTTTCAAAAAACGTAAAAAGGACTACAGGAGAAAAGACTTATTTCGCCCAATTGGTTCATTTGTTTAAACGAATAATCGTAAATGGAGTGATAATTTTATGAAAGCGATGATCATTGAGAAATACGGGAAACAGGTTCCATTCGCAATTGCTGAACAACCAATGCCTACTGTCGGAGAACATGATGTGCTAGTGGAAATTCATGCGGCCAGCTTAAATCCTATCGACTTTAAAATTAAGGAAGGGAAAATGAAATTCCTTTTGAATTACAAGTTTCCTCTCATCTTAGGAAATGATTTCTCCGGAGTTGTAGTCAAAGTTGGTAGCCGGGTGAATACCTGGAAGCCCGGAGATGAGGTTTACGGGAGACCCCGCAAAAACCGTATCGGAACATTAGCGGAATTTATTGCTGTTCATGAGGATGATATTTGGCTGAAGCCGCAAAACCTGACCTTTGAAGAAGCGGCATCGATCCCGCTGATTGGGCTTACAACCTATCAAGCTTTTGTGGATATTTTAAAGCTCCAAAAAGGACAAAAGATATTGATTCATGCAGGTTCGGGAGGAGTAGGAACCTTTGCTATCCAATTGGCCAAGCAGATGGGCGCTTTTGTCGCCACAACAGCAAGCGATAAAGGCTATGAATTGGTTAAATCGTTGGGGGCAGATCTCATTATTAATTATAAACAAGAGAATTTTGAAGAAAAGCTTACCGGATATGACGCTGTTTTCGACACTTTAGGCGGGGAAGCCCTGGAAAAATCATTCCGGGTACTGAAACCAGGCGGACAAATCGTATCCATCTCCGGCATGCCAAACGCCAGGTTTGGAAAAGAGGCAAAATTGGGTTGGGTGAAAACAGCCATTTTGTCTATCGTGGGACGTAAAATCAAAGCACTAGAGAAGAAATACCATACGCGATACCATTTCCTCTTCATGAAACCGAGTGGATCGCAATTGAAGGTGATAAAGGAATTTATGGAAGAAGGTCTCATTAAGCCTGTTATCGATAAGGTGTTTCCTTTGAAAGAGGTAGGGGAAGCATTTCAGTACCTGGAAAGCGGAAGGGCAAAAGGAAAGGTAGTCATTCGAATAAAGTAATATTAGAGGAAATTCAAACTAATCCATAGATCAGGGAACGAAACGGCGAGCGTTCTTTCAATGGAACAGCGACAGTCTAGGACAATCTTTTCTCGTCCTCAGCTGTCGCTGTTCCAATTTCTAGGTCAGTCTAAAGCTTAATTATAGGGAGAGTCTGACGGAAGGCGATTTGAAAAAACGCAATGCAGAAGAGAACTGAGCTGGTTTGCATCATGATTGTGCTTGGGGATCTTCGTTGCGAATATTCAAATGGATTCTAGACGTGACTTACCAAAAGAACGAAACTATCAGAGTCATACCGCATACAGGACCTAAGAATGCTTCTTAATACTAAGGGAGAAGATCATTGGCGATAACACAGAAGTAATGATAGCGACCACAATGGCTGCATCTTGTATTCCCCTGTTAATTACCCCCAGCCTTAAACCGATCGATGTCGCCACAACGATTAGCGTCATTCTTGATGAGAGGAGAAAGCCTCCAGCAAGAGCTCTTCGCATGTCTAGAATTGGTGCGAGACACATCATTGGGAGTACTTTAACGATGTAGGCTGTGGAAAGGAGAAGGGGAACCCAACTGATTGCAACGGGAGATTTTACAAATTCCTCTATATGAAAATGAAAGCCGACCATAACGAAGAAGATCGGTATGATAAAGCCGTATCCAATTCCCTCGAGCTTCTCCTTAAACGGGTGATGATCTTGGAGCTGTAAACTCGATAAAAGAAAACCGGCCAAGAAACTACCTAAAATAGGCTCTGAACCTGTCATGTCGGTAAAGATGCCGTATAGGCCTAGAATAGCGAGTAGTCCTTGCAATTGGACAGTAAAATTTTTGCGGATCTCCATTTTCCAATACAAGCTTTCCCTTAACCTGAGTATGGTCTGATAGAAAATGACTGATAAAGGCAGAAGTAAACCTACGGAAGCTTGACGCCAAGTCAAACCAGTATAGTAAGATCCTCCAATCGTGGAGAGTACGATCATGGTTATGAGATCTGCGAGAATGGCAGACGTTAGAAGCAACTGGCCGTACTGGGTATGGATGATTCCCGTTTCCTTGAGAACGGGCATTACAATTCCAAGAGAGGTTGTCAAAAGAATGAGCATCATCATCCAGGACTGTGTAGACGGGTCAATCTGGTGTATTCGCATCCCGATCAGCAGGGCCAATATCGCACTCCCCATAAATACGAATAACCCAATGATTAAAGTATTTTGCCGTAGCTTTGTCCGCTTTTGAAAACGAAGACAGGTTAAATCGACTTCCATTCCTGACAAGAACATTAAATAGTAAAGTCCAAATTCACTTAATCCGTCCAGCCATTTTATATCCTCTTGACGAAACAGCTCTTTCCCGTAGTAGGAAATAACCATTCCTAAGATCAAATAGGTCAAAACAGATGGAATTCGGAAAGCTTTTGTTTTACTAAGCAGAATTTGCGCTCCGAATATAAAAAGAAATATCCAAAAAAGAGAGAGTAAAGGACCATTTCCCATAATAAGAAGTCACCCCATTCCTTATAAGGTATGCTAGTCCGATTCTCCATTATAACAATGAATCATTTTCTTCACGTATGCGTACCTGTTCCAAAAAGAATGGCTGCAAGGTGTACCCCTAACCCGTGGAAGATATTGACATCGGAAACAAAGAGGATTATGATAAACTCATTAAATGATAGTGGGCACTAACTAACGTATTTTCTCCCGACCAGTGCCGGGAAGGATGAGGATTTGGAAGACAAGCGGACATTGGACAGTAAAAGCAGGTTGATGCTGGCTGCCATCGACTTAATGGCCGAAAAAGGCTACAAGGGAGTATCGACCAAGGAAATCGCTGCAGAAGCGGGCGTCAGCGAAATGACGTTGTTCCGCAACTTTGGCAGCAAGTTCAATTTGCTGGAGAAAGCGATTGATCGATATCATTACTCAATTGAAATGACCCAGATCTTTAACGAGAAAGTCACATGGGATCTGCGGACGGACCTGCTTATGTTTAGCCGAATGTACCATGAAATCATGGACCGTAACCGCAAATTATTCCTCATCGTCTTACGGGACGACGAACTGATCGAAATCCGCGAGAGGGCACAAAAGCATCCGCGTAAATTGCTGGAGCTGCTGACGAATTATTTTACCGAAATGCAGAGCCGGAGTCGAATGATCCAGACTGATGCGGAAACACAGGCGATTACGTTTATGTGGATGAATTACGGTGCCTTTATGACACAGCTCTTCGGGGCGTCGACAATTACGAAAGTAACCTTGCCCGTATTTATAGAGTCGAGTATCGAGCTATTCGTGAGGGGGTTGCGTATAGATGAGCACTAAATCGTCAACATCGAACAAAGTTGTCGGTCTAACGGCTTCAACGGGCTTTCAGATCGGGGTTCGTAGAACGTTGCCAATCTCGCCGGAGCAGGCATGGGAGTATCTGACCTCTGCAGAAGGGTTGAAGCTGTGGATCGGGACCGTATCGCCCCTGTCCTTTCATGAGGGGGAGACCTTTCATTCCAGCGAGGGTATTTCCGGCCAATTCCGGGTCGTCAAACCGCATCGGCAGCTCCGCTTGCGATGGGAGAAGCCGGAGTGGGGGGAGTCGTCCACTCTGCAAATTCGGCTGCTGTCCAATCAACCAGACAAAACGACGATCAGTTTCCACCAGGAAGGACTGGACAACTCGCTTACGCGGGAGCAGATGAAGCTGCACTGGGAAGGCGTATTGGCGGCCATTCGGGAACAAACGACCCACACCAAGCATGGTGAAGTAGAGGAATCAAGATGAACAGGAAAGCTTCTGCCTGAACTGGGATTTACGCGAACTATCCACAGTACGAACGGAAGGGTATTGGCTGCGGAGGAGAGCTCCCGAGCCCAGTTTATTTTGCAATCACGGAAACAACAAAAAGTCCCGATGCTACAGTCGGGACTTTTTTGCGTGGAGAATGCTCGAAAGATGTGACCTCCAAATACGATCGAAATATCCGCCAAGTTATCTTATATAATGAACACTTTTAGCGATTGTGTTGATATATCAACAAGTTGCGTTCTTTTAACCATTGAACACGAGCCTTTCGTTTATATAATAGTAGACGTAAGTTGAATAAACGAATCATTTCGTTCAATGGATTTGCAGAATAAATGAAAATGAGGGGAGCAAGCAATGACGGAAAATAAAATGAAAAATTACTCCCTCCGATTTGCTCTGTTGTTAGCTGCATTTTCTGCGTTGGGGCCGTTCACGGTGGACATGTATCTCTCGTCACTTCCGAAGGTTATGGATTTTTTTGGAACAACTGCTTCCATGATTCAGGCAAGTTTAACCGCCAGCTTGTTAGGATTAGGCTTAGGGCAGATGATAATGGGACCTTTAAGCGATATATACGGAAGACGATTGCCTTTGCTAATCTCCATGATTTTGTACATCTTGACCTCGTATGGATGCGCCTATGCTCCGAGTATAGAATGGTTTATTGCATTAAGATTTATCCAGGGAGCTGCCGCTTCCGCCGGGCTTGTCATTTCGCGCGCGATTGTTCGTGATCGGTATAGCGGTGTCGAAATGACAAAGTTTATATCACTGCTGACGATGATAAGCAATGTAGCTCCATTAATTTCTCCTACCGCCGGGAGTATGGTCGATTACTACAGTTCGTGGGTAGGTGTGTTTATCTTTTTAAGCCTGCTGGGCCTATTATTAACTGGGATGACATTCTGGGGGGTAAAGGAAAGCTTGCCAGTGCAGCAACGTGTGCCAAGCAACCTCAGCACGTTAATAGGAAATTATAACGGATTGTTCCGAAATCGGTCGTTCATGGGATATGCCCTCGTCAATGGCCTATTGTTTGCAGGCGTATTTGCCTATGTTGCAGGGACTCCATTCATTTATCAAAACATTTACGGTGTGTCGCCGCAAATGTTCTCGATTCTTTTTGCGTTAAACGGCCTAGCCATCATTTTGGGATCTCAATGCGTCAAGCTGCTTGCAGGTCGAGTGACTGAACGTCGTATTTTTTTAATCGGACTATCAGTAGCGTTTATAGCTACTGCTGCAATCTTATTGACAGTGCTTACCCATGGCCCTTTATCCGGCATGTTTATATCGATCTTCTTATTCGCCGTTTCCATTGGGATCATAGGACCTATTTCTTTTACACTCGCTATGGAATCGCAGGGGCACATGGCAGGGAGTGCTTCCGCAGTTCTGGGTACTCTTCAATTTGCTCTAGGCGCCGTTGCGTCCCCGCTTGTGGGAATCGCGGGTGAGAATTCGGCCATGCCTTTCGGGATCATTATTTTTGTGACCAGCCTGTTATCCATCATTTCCTATATCGTGCTCGTTCAAAGAGATAAAAAAATCACTAGCGACAATAAAGGCAAACGAATTCGTACAAATAGTGACTCAATGTAATGGATCTGTTAAGGAAACAACAAATGGGGCTCCTTCACTTGAGAAGGGGCCCCCATTCATGATGGCTCACAGACTTCTCTCTAACAAAGTCCCAACTTGTTTGGCCATTACTTGTGGCGGGAAGGGCATTCCATTCCTTATCCACCATTCAATTACACCTACATAAGCTGTTCCAGCATACTGCAACATAATATCTTCGTTTAACTCCGTATTCCTGCCGCTCTCTCTGTCGATTTCACCCTTGAAGCCCTCCAAAAAAGAAGCAAGAAGCCGCGTTCTGAAAGATGAGGGGGCTCCTTTCGCATCTTTGCTTGCTAACATGGTTGAAAAGAATAAATAATTCTGCTCAAAATACTCAAAAAAAGGTACGAGAGCATCGCTCCAATCCATCTGGCATGCCCATTTCTCCATCTCACCCAATTCATTTAAGTGAGTTTCTATGAGTTTATCCAATAAATCATACTTATCCTGATAGTGAAGGTAGATGGTTCCTCGGTTAATGTTTGCTCGGTCGGCAATATCCTGAATGGTAATGTCATCGAAGTTTTTTTCAGTCATTAGCTCGATGACAGCCTTTTTCAAGGCTTCCTGGGTTTTAAGAATTCTCCGATCCACTTTCGTCATTGTAGATAACCACCAAACTTTCTAAGATAATGAACATTTTGGCTTGCTGTGTTGATATCTCAACAGTTCGCGGATTATTAACCATTGAACGTAATCCTCTTCATTATATAATAGTAGACATAAGTTGAATAAACAACTTAATTCGTTTATCAACTTGGAGCCGCCTTTATTAGTGTCGGGAAGTAAACCATACAATATCATTTACACATAGAGGAGGATTTATATGATTTCTGCTAATGCACGTGCTGTCTTCCATTCAGAAGGTCCGTTCAAACTGACCGAGATCGAACGTAGGGATCTTCAGCCGCATGATGTTCTCATAGAGATTAAATACGCCGGTATATGCCACTCTGACATTCATTCGGCTCGCGGAGAATGGGGACCGGTCCAATATCCTTTTGTCCCAGGCCACGAGATCGCCGGAATTGTCACCCGGGTCGGTTCAGAAGTCACCAAGTATGCCGTCGGCGACCGAGTAGGAGTAGGCTGCATGGTCGACTCCTGTGGGGAGTGTGTGCATTGCCATAGGGGAGAAGAGCAGTATTGCCTGAATGGAATGACGGGCACCTATGGGTCTGTCGACCGGTACGGGCAGTATACGCAAGGAGGTTATTCCACCTGCATCGTCGTCACAGAAGACTTCGTGGTGAAAATTCCTGACGGTCTGGAGCTGGACGTCGCCGCACCGCTCTTGTGTGCCGGCATTACCACATATTCGCCGTTGCGACATTGGGGAGCTGCTCCTGGCAAGAAGATCGCTGTTGTGGGACTTGGCGGGCTTGGACATATGGCTGTAAAGATCGCGCACGCCATGGGAGCAGAGGTTACGATTTTGTCGCAAACCTTGAAGAAGAAAGAGGATGGCTTGCAGCTTGGTGCAGATCATTATTATGCTACGAGTGATCCGGAGACGTTCAAGAAGCTGGCCGGTTCGTTCGACCTCATTTTGAATACGGTGAGTGCGAAGATTGACATGAATGCCTATCTTTCGTTGCTGGCGGTGGATGGTACTTTGGTAAACGTCGGTGCACCATCGGAGCCGCTGCCGGTTCAGGTGTTCTCATTGATTCCTCAGCGTCGCTCGTTTGCCGGTTCGTCCATCGGTGGAATTCGCGAAACACAGGAGATGCTGGACTTTTGCGCCGAACATAACATTACTCCTGAAATCGAGGTCATTTCCGCTAAACTGATCGATGAGGCCTGGGAGCGCGTCCTTGCTTCGGATGTCCGGTATCGTTTTGTGATCGATATCAGCACAATGATGAATGAATAACCGAATATCTGGTGAAAAAGGGGAGATCATCTCGAGGAGGAATTCTGCATCCAATCTTAGAAATAGCTGAGAAATGGGAGGGGTGCAAATGTCTAAGGAGAAAAAAGTCGCACTGGTTACCGGTGGGAATCGGGAAATTGGATATGAGCTGGTCAAACAGTTGGCTTTGACTGGGTATAAGGTCTTTTTGGCAAGTCGTGATCCCCAAAAAGGTTATGAAGCTGCGCAAAAATTGCAGGAGTCAACATTGGACGTTTCATTCTTGCTGCTGGATGTAGAGCGAGAGGAAAACATTCGTCAAGCAGCAACAATGGTAGATGAGCTCGATGGAAGGTTAGACGTGCTGATTAATAATGCCGGTGTTTATTTGGATGAGAATGAAACGTTATTGTCAATGGACCCTTCCCTTTTAAAGCGAACGATGGCAACGAATTTCTTCGGTGTTTACCATGTGATCCGTTCCTTTATTCCCCTGATGGAAAGGCATGGATATGGGAGAATCATAAATGTTTCTTCTGAATACGGTGCGATCAGTGAAATGTCCTATCAAGGCGCTGGCGCTTACAAGTTGTCTAAACTGGCCCTAAATGGATTGACACGATTGGCGGCTACGGAAATCAAGGGCGATATTAAAATCAATGCGGTCGATCCCGGATGGGTAAGCTCAGATATGGGAGGTACCGATTTTATTAGAAAATAGTAGTTCTCGACCTATAAACTTTCAATGGAGGTATTTGAGGAATGGAAATCAAAAGAGTAGGCTCGCAATCTTCCGGCAAGGGACCGTCTGATTATTTTACCGGCACGGTTCGTATTGATCCCCTGTTTGAGGCACCCGAACCTGCACGCGTAGCTGGAACGAGCGTGACGTTCGAGCCGGGGGCAAGGACGGCATGGCATACTCATCCGCTAGGCCAAACTCTGATTGTAACTGCGGGCAGCGGACGGGTACAGCGTTGGGGAGGTCCGATAGAGGAAATTCGCCCAGGTGACGTGGTCTGGTTCCCGCCGGGCGAGAAGCATTGGC
Source organism: Brevibacillus nitrificans (assembly GCF_003710965.1). NCBI lineage: Bacteria > Bacillati > Bacillota > Bacilli > Caryophanales > Paenibacillaceae > Brevibacillus > Brevibacillus nitrificans. The sequence continues at coordinate 44,614 of NZ_RHHU01000013.1, forward strand.
ATGGGGCTTCTCCTACGGCAGCGATGACTCATATTGCCATTCAAGAACGACTGGACGGTAAGGCGGTCGATTGGTTGGAGAAAGTAAGTGACGATCAATACCAAGCCTGATTGGATGGGACAAAACGAGCGTAAGAAGACTTTTTTGACAATCTCTTGCGCTCGCTAACGGGCTGCCTCGCCTTCATCTCTTGGTATTTCAGCAGCCTCGATTGTCCTTTTCATAACCTCTGTTCCCCGCTATACGTGCATGGTATCCCCTTTTAAGCTTTTGCCGCTCCAATAAATTTGTCCAAATAAGCCCGAACCGACTCCGGATTCCCGGAAACACTCGCCTCTCGCTCCTGGTCTTTCGCCAGTTTATCCAGAGCCTGCTGCAGGATCTCTTCTTCCTGCGCTTGCGGGATCACGACTACGCCGTCTGCATCCCCGACGATGATGTCTCCTGGCTGGACGCTGGCTCCGCCGCAGGAGATGGGCACATTCAGTTCGCCCCAGCCGGCTTTGCCACTGGCAGCCACCGTTGTTCCTTTGCAAAAGACAGGAAAGTCCAGCTGCTTGATGCCGACGATATCCCGGATGACACCGTCTACGACGATTCCCTGTATGCCCAAGGTTTTGGCGAGACCCACAATGAAATCGCCGGCGATGGCGCGATAGGTGTCTCCTTTTGCATCGATGACGAGAACGTCCCCGGGCTGTGCCTCGCGAATGGCTTTCAGAACAGCCAGATTGTCTCCGACAGGCATTTTGACGGTAAAGGCTCTCCCGGCCAGATGGTATTCCTCTTTTAAAGGCTTGATGGAGCTATCCATGTTATGAAGTCCTTGCATCGTATCAGAAATGCAGGTGGTAGGAACACTCTGGTATTTCGCGACGATATCCGACATTGCTTCTCCTCCTTAGGGGCATGAGTGATCAAGGTACATGCATTATACGTTACGTCATGACTGGCTGAAAAATAGCTTGTGTTTATCACGAGCCATAACCAAACGAGATAATAACCAAAAGCTATGGGACCCGATTCGAAATCCGTATTTTATTTCGCTCCTGATCTGGATTACATTTTTTACAGATGACTCGTACTTGCCTCGCAAATAAACGTCTGTAGAAAGGACTTGATGGAATATGGCAACTTATCAATTGGGAGTGTTGTACGGAGATGGGATTGGACCGGAGATCGTGCAGTCCACAGTAGAGGTGCTGCAGGCAGCAACGGAGCATGTAGAAGGAACCTCATTCGATTTTGTCGAGCTGCCTATGGGATGGACAGGTATTCAAGAACACGGAGAACCTATCCCTGCGATTACCAAAGACTCGCTGGTTACCTGTCACGGATGGATCATGGGGCCGCATGACTCTTCGGCATACCCACCAGAGCACCAAGCGAAGAGAAATCCGAGCGGAGAGCTTCGCCATCATTTTGATTTGTATGCCAATGTAAGACCGAGCAAGACGATCGCTGGCGTCAAAAGCCTGGTGGGAGAAGCCGATATGGTGATCTTCCGTGAAAATACGGAGGGCTTCTACCCCGATCGTAATATGCACGCAGGCAGCGGAGAATACATGGTAAATCCGGAGACTGCCATCGTAACGGGAGTGTTTACGAAAAAAGCTGCCGAGAGAATCGCGCACGCCGCCTTCCGCATGGCGATGCAGCGCCGAAAGAAAGTCACGATTGTTCATAAGGCGAATGTGATCAGGCTGGGCTACGGATTGTTCCTGAATACGTGCAGAGAGGTAGGCAAGCTGTATCCCGAGGTGCAGGTAGAGGATTACCACATCGACGCAATGGCTGCGCACATGGTTCGGCGGGCGAAGGACTTTGACGTGATTGTGACGACCAATATGTTTGGAGACATTCTCTCCGACCTGGCGGGTGAGCTGGTAGGAAGCCTGGGACTGGCACCTTCGATTAACACCAACGACCATCAGGCGATGGCTCAGGCTGCACATGGCTCTGCTCCAGACATTGCAGGGAAAAACATAGCCAATCCGGTGGGAGAGCTGCTGTCTGCGGTCATGCTGGTAGATTGGCTGGCGAGCCGTCATGAGGATCACGGTCTGCATCAGCTGGCAAGGAAAGTGGAAAACGCCATCATGAAGACGATGTACGACGGTATCCGCACGCGTGATTTGGGCGGAGAGGCATCGACAACGGAATTTACCAAAGCGATTGTGGAACGGCTATAAATTCGGGGGAAGCGGGGGATGGGTTCTATGAAAACAAGGATCGGTTTGGTCCATGCGACGATGAATTCGGTTTCGCCTATGCTAGAAGCCTTTCACACCCATTATCCCGAAGCGGAGCTGGTCAATCTGATGGATGAAGGCTTGCTGCTGGCGGTGAATGAGCAAGGAGGCATCACTCCTGAAATCCTGCAGCGTTTTGAAGACCTCGTCCAAAAGGCGGTCGATTCCGGCACGGACGGAGTGCTGCTCTCATGCTCCGTTTTTTCTCCGTATGTTCCTGATATCCAAAAGAAGTATGCGATACCGATTTTGAGTGTCGACGAGGCGATGCTTGCGCGTGCGGTTCTTTTAGGGGAGCGTATTGGGGTTGTCGCGACGGTGGTAACGGCTGGTCCCACCACAAAAGGGCTGCTGGAACAGTTTGCCCAGGCGAGTGGAAAGGCCGTCCAGGTCGATGTGGAGATTGTGCCAAAAGCTTTCGAAGCGCTAAAAAAGGGCGATCTAGAGCAGCATAACCGCTTGATTCAGGAGCGGGCAAAAAAGCTTGCTGAAAACGCAGACGTCCTCGTTTTGGCGCAAATTTCCATGGCCCGAGCGGCTGCGCAATTGAAAGAGATCGGCATCCCGGTCCTGACAAGTCCGTTGACCAGCACCAGCTCTATCATGGAGCAGATCCGGGCGAGAAAAGGGCTCGAATGAGCTGGACCAAGCGGTTTAGGAAGGGCATCGAAAGCAAAGGGAGCAGTTCTTTGGCAGACAGACCGCCGAGGAACTGCTCCGTTTCTTCGTCTAGATCAGGAAACCGAGGTCGCTTCTTTCCCTGTTCGCTCCTCGTTTTTTCGAAAAACGCCCCCGTACAAAAACATGGCAAGGGAAAGTGCCAGACAAATAGCTGCGAATATTCCGATCGACGCATAGCCGCCGAGTTGGACATAGAGCAGGCCAGCTAACCACGCACCGAGCGTGTTTGCTGCATTCATCGTGGAGTTGGCGAGGCTGGAAATCGTCCCGCGGATGGAGGTGTTCAGCTCAGTAAGAGCCCCCATGACAAGCGGAAAAATGATCCCGAGCGTCGCAAAAATGATCAGGTAGAGGATGGCAACGACAGATAGACTCGTCAGCTGAGGCAATAGAACGTACAAGAGGACGAGCAAAGACATGCTTGCCGTGATCGCTCTCATCGGTCCCAGTTTACGAGTCACAAAGCCGCTTACCATACTTCCCAGCAGCGTTCCGCAGCCAAAGCACATCATCACCGTTCCGATCTGCGCGATGGGAAGCTCGAAGCGGTCTGCCATCCATTTCCCCACGAAAGCGAAGGCGGTACCGCTTCCCAGATGGAGAAGCAGGTAGGCGAAGAAGCCACTTCTAGCCCTGCTGCTTGTGATCAGCGGAACATACCGGCTGAGAATGGATGCACGGCTGCTCCCCATGGGCACGGAGGGCTTCATGTCGGGAAGCAAAGAGAATGCGATAGCTGCCAAAAGCAAGGATAGGGCACCGATCGTCCAGAACGGAACGGACCAGTGAGCAGCTGCAAGCCAACTTCCGATGGGTACGCCGAGCGCTTGGGCAGCGGCGAGTCCGCCAAAGGCAATACCCATTGTTTTCGGGATGCTGGATGCGGGCAAGACCATGGGGATGGATGCCCAAACCTGGGGAGCCGTAAACGCAGCACTGACACCAGCCAAGAAGCGGAACAGACACATCGTCCAGAAGCTGTCGGCAAAGCCGCACAGAATCGTGGAGATAGAGAAGGCGAGCAGGCCGCTGAGCAGGACGGTTCTGCGGTTCCAGCCGTCTGACAGCGGTCCGGCGAACAAAGCAAAAATCGCGGAGCCTAGCGTGTAGCCGCCGATCATCCATCCGGCAATTCCCGTCGATACGCCGAATTGCGCTTGCAAGGTTGGAAGCATGGGGGAAACCAGAAATGTATCGGTGCCAATCATGAACATGATGAGAAAGAAAAGAGCGGTATATTTGCGCATGGTCGATCACTCCTCTTAAGGTAAGGTTGCTTGCTGAGTTCATCGTACGTCATAATGGTGACAGAATCTGTCATGGACTCAGCGATTTGTGAAAGGGGGCGGTGAGGATGCCCAAATCCAAGAGGCTGATGGAGCTGATGATGACCGTTAACAGGAAGCGGCGGTTCAAGGTGCAGGAGCTTGCCGATGAATTTGGCGTCTCCAAGCGGACGATTTTACGGGACTTGCAGGAGCTGAGCGAGCTGGGGGTGCCGCTTTATTCGGAAGTAGGTCCACATGGCGGCTATCAAGTGCTTCGGGAGAGAGTACTGCCCCCAATCGCGTTTACAGAGGAAGAAGCGGTATCGATGTTCTTTGCGGTGCACGCACTGCGCCATTACTCTTCCTTGCCTTTTGAAGCAGAATCTGCGTCGGCACTGAGCAAATTTTACCTGCATATGCCTGGTGACGTGCGGGATCGAATCGACAGCATGAAAAATCGGGTCGACTTCCTTACGCCGACAAGAAGGGGGGATGCGCCGTGCTTGGCCATACTTCTGGATGCGGCCGTCCATCAGAAGGTGCTCGTCGTGGAATACGAGTCGAAGGAGGAAGAGGCAAAGTGCCGCCAGATTCAGCCTGTGTGCATCTATGCGCACAATGGCTTCTGGTACTGTACGGCCTATTGTTTCCTGCGCCAGGGATATCGTGTGTTCCGGTGCGACCGCATTCGTGAAGCGGCATACGACACATCAGGAGCAGAACCGCTTCAGCTGGGAGATATTCGCTTTAGCAGACGGGATGCTGCGGAGCCTCGTGATCCGATTCGACTGCGGGCACAGCTGAGCCGAATCGGAGTCCAGCGCTGTGAAGCCGAGCTGTGGCTGGCCCCCATGCTGCAGGTTCACGCAGACGGTAGTGGTACGATCGATCGGGATGTGTCCCAGGGGGATATCCCCTTTTATACGGATTTTTTCATCGGGCTGGGAGAAGAGGCGATCTTGCTGGAGCCAGAGGAATTGAGGGAGGCCATACGCAGGAAGCTTGCTGAGATGCTGGAGCGATACAAAGGAATCTAAACGGAAGTCGTCACTAATCAGAAGGCACATCATGCAGATCATCGAAAAGGAAATCGAGGCCGGAATCAAGGATATTGCGGAAAAAATGGAGCTTTCGCATAATACCGCCTCGGAGCACGTCAAACGTTTGCTGGAAAAGGAGTACGTCTTTAAAACACGCAGCAAGGAGGATGAACGGAAAGTCATTCTTAAGCTGACTGATAGGGGGGCAGAAGTCTTGCATCGACATTCCAGTCTGGATGAAGAAAAGCTGGAGCAGCTCCTGTTCGAAAAAATGACGGAAGCAGAACGGCAATCCATTCTGGCCGCATTTGCTTTACTGAAAGAGAGGGCGCAGGATGTTTACGGTCATTAAAATAGTGGTATCTGCCATTATTATTTGGATGATCACAGAGGTGTCCCGCCGCTTTCCTGCTCAGGGCGGAGTCATCGCGGCTATGCCGATCATCAGCATTTTGAGCATCGTCTGGCTGTATGCACAGGGCGAGCAGACGGCGTCTTTGAGTAAATTTGCGTATGGTGTAGCGGGAGCGATTCCTTCTACGGTTGTCATGCTGTTGATTGTAGGATTTGCGCTGCAGCATTCGCTCCATCTGTTTGCTTCACTGGCATTGGGCATGGGGGGCTGGTTTGTGTTTTTCCTGCTGCAGGATATGGTCGTAAAGCATTTGATATGAGGAAACGAAGCAAGCAAAAGCAAAGAGCTCATGCACCCGCACGAGCTCTTTTTTCTATCCGGTATGCGCTCAATCGAGAACCAGTCTTCTGACTACCGTCTGCATGATCCCGCCGTTGCGATAGTACGCAATGTCCACGACATTATCCAAGCGCACGATGACGTCAAAGAGAAACGAGCTTTTGTCTGGGCGAGTGGCTTTTACTTGGATGGTCTGCCCCGGTTTGAGATCATTTTGCAAGCCGATGGTTTCAAGGCTCTCATGGCCTGTGATTCCGAGAGAGGCAGCGCTTGTCCCCGATACAAACTGCAGAGGGAGAATGCCCATTCCCACGAGGTTGCTGCGATGAATCCGTTCAAAGCTCTCTGCGATGATGAACTTCACACCGAGCAGATAAGGTCCTTTGGCAGCCCAGTCACGAGAGCTTCCTGTACCGTACTCCTTGCCTGCGATGATTGCCAAGGGGACGTCTTCTGCTTGATAGCGAACCGAGGCATCGTAGATGGTCATGACTTCCTCGCGCGGGAAGTAGGTAGTGACACCGCCCTCGGAGCCTGGTGCCAGCTTATTGCGAATACGTGGGTTGGCAAAAGCACCGCGCACCATGACAAGATGGTTGCCTCGGCGGGAAGGATACGAGTTGAAGTCTTCCACGCCTACACCCAAGGACTGCAAATAACGGCCTGCCGGGCTTTTCGGAAGAATGCTGCCGGAAGGAGAAGCGTGGTCCGTGGTGACGGAATCTCCCAGATAGGCGAGAACACGTGCGGACGTAATTTCCTGAATATCGGATACTTCGCTAGCCAAATCGGACAGAAACGGGGGCTGCTGGATATAAGTAGAGTCTGCATCCCATTCATAGAGCTGTCCTAGGGGAGGTGCGATGGCATTCCACTGCTCATTGGCAGAAAGGACGTTCTGGTAGCTTTTGCGGAAAAGCTCTGGGCGGACTGCATGGGCCATCCCCTCCCGAATCTCAGCAGCAGAGGGCCACAGGTCCTTTAAGAAAACCGGCTGTCCCTCCTGATCGTAACCGATGGGCTCAGTAGCAAAATCAATGGTTACGGTACCTGCCAAAGCATAGGCGACGACGAGCGGGGGAGAGGCTAAATAGTTGGCTTTGACCTGCGGGTGGATGCGCCCTTCAAAGTTGCGGTTGCCCGATAAAACGGCTGCCGTGACCAGATCATGCTCGACAATCGCCTGACTGACCTCTGCCGGCAGCGGGCCTGAGTTGCCGATACAGGTCGCGCATCCATATCCAGCGACATGAAAGCCGAGGGCCTCCAAGCTTTTGGAAAGACCTGACTCGTTCAAATAATCGGTAACGACCCGAGAACCGGGAGTCAGTGATGTTTTGACGTAGGCAGGTTTCTTCAGTCCCTTTTCCACAGCTTTTTTGGCGAGGAGCCCCGCACAAATCAAAACGCTCGGGTTGGACGTATTGGTGCAGCTCGTAATGGCAGCAAGCACGACAGCGCCATGGCGAAGGGCCGTTTTTTCCCCCGACGGATGTGTCAGGTGAGACGACTTGATCAGATCAGACTCGGACAGGCCGTACCCGCCTTGATCGATAGGTGCCCGGACGATTTCCTCAAAAGCTTGTTTCATAATGGAAAGCGGTACCTGGTCCTGTGGTCGTTTGGGGCCGGCCAGACTGGGAACCACCGTGGACAGGTCGAGCTCGATGACGTCTGTATATACCGGTTCCTCGCCGTTTTCCGATACAAACATGCCTTGTGCCCGGTAATAGGCTTCAATCAGGGCTACGTGCTCCTCGGTATGCCCGATCATTCGCAGGTAGTTCAAGGTCTCTGCATCGACGGGAAAATAGCCCATGGTCGCTCCGTATTCGGGTGCCATGTTTGCGATGGTGGCTCGATCGGCGAGGCTCATGGTGCTGACGCCAGGTCCGATGAACTCGACGAATTTACCTACGACACCTTTTTTTCGGAGGAGATGAGTGACGGTCAGAGCGAGATCGGTAGCCGTTGCCCCTTCTGGCAAAGAACCCGTGAGTCGAAAACCGACTACTTCCGGAGCGACGAAATACAAGGGCTGCCCAAGAATGGCCGCTTCTGCCTCAATCCCGCCGACCCCCCAGGCGACGATACCAAGGCCGTTGATCATCGTGGTATGAGAATCCGTACCGACGAGAGAATCGGGATAGAGAACCGTGACGCCGTCGACCTCTTTGGAAGCGACCACTGTCGAGAGGTACTCCATATTGATTTGGTGCATGATCCCGGATGCGGGCGGAATGATCCGTACATTTTGAAAAGCGTTCTGCACCCAGCGGAAAAAGCGGAAGCGTTCGAAATTGCGCTCGAATTCTTTTTGCTGGTTCAAGGCTAGTGCATCCGAAGTGCCAAAATAGTCGACCATGACGGAATGATCGACGACGAGATCGACCGGGATCAGTGGATTGACGCGAGAGGGGTCTCCACCGATGGTTTGCACGGTTTCACGCATGGCTGCAAGATCGACCAATGCGGGCAGACCTGTCGTGTCATGCAGCAGGACGCGAGTAGGCTTAAAAGGGACCTCTTCGTTCGGATCGCGCTCGATCGCACTGTTGGCGAGCTTGCGAACATGCTCTGCTGTAACAGTCACCCCGTCAAACTCGCGAACCGCTGCTTCCAAAAGGATCTTCATGCAGTAGGGAAGTGACGAGATCTTGCCCATTCCTGCTTCCTCAAGTGCCTGGATTCGATAGTATCTATAATCTTGGCCGTGGCCAGGAAAGGCAGTCGCTGCCGCCCGAATAGCCTGTTCTAGCATTTTCATACGAGTTCACCTCATCAGATGTGTAGCGAAGCACCTGTAGTATAGCGTGAGGAAGAAAACGTGAAAAATAAGAAAACCGCATGAACAGGCATAAGAATTTTTCATGATCCGCTTATTTCTTCTGAATCCTCGAAGTCGATGCCCTCCATAAACTGAACGAATGCTTTCACGACGTTTTTCTCCAGTGACTCTTCGTGATAGAACATCCATGTATTGCGCAAAACAGGTGTATTTTCCGAGGTGAGAAGCTCTCTTTTATAGAGATTCGGTGTATCGCTGACAAACATGGAAGGCAAAATAGCATATCCCAAGCCACTCCGCACCATTTCTTTGCAAGTATCGCCACGGTCTACCTTCATTGAAATGAGAGGCGACTTGGTGTAGTTCTCGGCCCACCAGTTGTCGACCAAGGCTTTGAACATCTGGTCCGTCTCATAATCGACTCTCGGCAGATCAGGCAATTGCGCGAGGTCAATCTCGGTTTTGGATACGAGCAAAACCTTTTCCACAAACAGCAGCCTCTTTTGATCCGGCCAGCTGTAATCTCCGCGGACGAAGCCGATATGCACATCGCGGTTGTAGACCTTATGCAGCACATCCTTGCTAAGACCCGTCTCCACTTGAAAATCAACCCGTGGGTATTGCTCATTGAAAAACTTTAAAAGAGTCGGGAGTTTATACTTGGCAAAGAAGTTCGAGACCCCCAGCCGCAAAGTCCCGGCCACACTTTGCTGGAGATTGGACACTTCCTCCTTAATTTCGCGAATCGTAGTGAGGAGCTGTCCTGCCCGTTTGGCCAGCAGCTCGCCCTCTGGAGTAAAGTGAACGCCTTTGATTCCTCTATTCACGATCTTTACGCCAAATTCGGCTTCGATCTGCATCAGCCGCTTCGTCAGGGCAGGCTGGGTCAAAAACAGGAGCTGCGCGGTCTTGGTAATGTTTTTTTGACTATGGAGGAGATGTAGTATCTGCCAATCGCGATCATCCATGAAAAGCGGCTCCTCTCTAGTGAATATTAGCTCTCTTCAGTCATTTCTTTGGGCGAGAGGTGCTTACGGGGATGGGGGAAAGCTCTGGGAGCGGACGAAGGAGACGAACTTATCGACGATGTTCAGCTGCATGGAGGATTCCTTGTATTGAAGCCAGGTTGTCCGCTTGATGGTTTCCCCGTTTTGGCGTAACAGCCTGATCTTTTGCAGATCGTCGCCTTCGTTGATGAACGTTTCGGGAATAAACGCATAGCCCAGATCATTGATCACCATTTCCTTGCAGATGTCGTAGCTGTCTACCATGACCGTCGTAAGCGGTGGGACACTGTATCTCTCGGCCCACCAGCTGCGCATGTTGTCTTTGACAGAGGTTTGGGGTCTGAACTTGCCGGGAACCGGCTGTTTAATGTTGTAGCTGTACTCGATTCTCTGCAGATTGGGCAATTCATCAAGGTCAATTTCATGCTTGGAGATCAGGCACAGATTCTCTTCCGTAATCGGATACTTGGGATCTGTCCATTTGTATTCGCCCCGAATGAAGGCGACATCGACGCTTTCCGTATCCAAAAGCTCCATGATTTTGGGGGAAGGGCCTGTATACACGTTGTAAATCACCTTGGGGTATAGCGTGACAAAGCTCTTCATGAGGGAAGGGAGATAATACCTGGCGAAAATACTGGCGGCTCCAATGCGCAGCGTCCCCTGTACATCCGAGGACATATTGGCGAGAGAGTCTTTCGCTACACGGTATTCCGCAAGCATTTTATTGGCAAAGGAAACGAGATACTCTCCCTGCGCGGTAAATTTAATGCGCTTTCCATTTTTGATCAGAATCTGCGTATCTAGTTCTTTTTCTAGCTGCTGGATCCGATAGGTGAGAGCCGGCTGCGTCATGAAGAGCCGCTCCGCTGCTTTCGTCAAATGCATCTCCTCGGCAATGTACCGAAGAATGGTAAAATCCTTTTCTTCCACGAGGGCACCTCTCTTCTAAGGGGAGGATTTTTTCTCTAAATTTTATGCGCTATGAAACAATTAAGCAATTCAGTCAATTCTCACTCTACCACAATTGATAAGAGTTTTTTTGGAACAACTCGCGAATTTATTAATTTTACCTATCATGAGTGGCATCATATAATCTTCAGTAATCAGAATTTACAAAATTATATCCACGAAGCTGGAGGCAGAAATGGAGCAAGTCTATCGCTATATTGATGAAAACAAAGAGATGTACGTACAGTGGCTGCAGGATTTATGCAAGCTCCCCAGTGTCTCCACGTGTGACCAATCGATGAAAGAAACCGCGGAGGTGGTTAAACAATACTTATCTGAAGCAGGGGTGCCTGCAGAGATCTTGGATATGCCCGGTCAACAGCCGGTGGTGTACGGTCAAACCTCTCGTGATAAGGAGAGCACGATTTCCTTTTACAATCACTACGACGTGCAGCCGGAGGACCCGATCGAGCTGTGGGAGAGCCCGCCATTCGCAGCGGAAATTCGCGAGGGCAAATTGATTGCGAGGGGCTCAGCTGACAACAAGGGTGCCTTGATGGCCCGGATCTGCGCCGTTCATGCCTATCAAAAAGTGTATGGAAGGCTGCCTGTGAACATCAAATTCCTGATAGAAGGGGAGGAGGAATCAGGCGGCAGTCGGCACATCAAGCATCTTGCAGCTACACAGCCCGAGCTTCTGCAGGCCGATCTGTGTATTTGGGAAAATGGCTTCGTCAATAACGATGGCAGCTTTGAGGTTAAGCTGGGCAACAAGGGTCTCCTCTTCGTGAAGCTGGTAGCAAAGGGAGCCAACACGGACCTGCATTCCTCCCAGGCGAGCATCATCGAAAATCCGGCTTGGCGGCTGGTTTGGGCGCTGAATACGCTGAAAAACGACCGCGATGAGGTTCTGATCGAGCATTTCTATGACAAAGTCGCCAAACCGACAGAGGGAGAAAAAGAGATTCTCGAGCAGATGGATCTCGAAGACGAGGAGATGCTGGCGCGTTTGGGTCTGGATCGCTTCATACGCGATCTGCGAGGGAATGAGCTGAGAGAAAAGCTGGTTTTTCAACCGACCTGCAATATCTGCGGGATTGAATCCGGCTATACAGGGAAAGGCTCCAAGACGGTACTCCCTTCAGAAGCGTGGGTGAAGATCGATTTCCGCCTCGTACCCAATCAGGTGCCAAAGGAAATTTTGCAGCATCTACGCAACCATTTGGATCGCCACGGCTTCCAGGATATCGAGATTATCGCCAACGAAGGAACGCAAGCTGCCAAGACAGATCCCGATCATCCTCTCGTAAAAAAGGTCATGCAAGCGGCTTCAAAAATGAAAGGAATTCCGCCGCGAGTCATCTTGATGAATCCAGGCTCGGGACCGATGTACGCGCTCTGTCAGCAGCTGGGGATCCCAGCAATCGGCTTCGGGGTAGGCAATCCGGATTCTCGTAAGCATGCGCCGAACGAAAATATTTTGATCAAAGATTATCTGGATGGAATCAAGATGGCGGCAACCGTGATACATGAGTGGGCCTAGCAGCCGATCAAGTCTGATTTATTAGCTGAATATTCGGTCTTTTATAAAAAGAGGGGGCAAGTATGAAAAATCAAATGTCGCGTTTCTTGTTGGCTTCCACGTTTGCTTTCACCCTGGTTTTGACGGGCTGTGGCTCGCAAACCTCCACTCCTGCACCGGGACAAAATGCAGCACCTGCAGCGTCCACCACGAATAACGCTACGGCGGAAAAAGTATTAACCATCGCGAACGGCAGTGACATGCTGAGCTTCGACATTCATGACCACAGCAGTGCCTCGACAGAAGCCATCCATGTGAATATCTTCAACTACCTGCTCAAGCACGACGCGGAAGGCAAGTTTGTTCCCGATCTGGCGGAATCCTGGGAAAACGTCAATCCAACCACATGGCGATTCAAGCTCCGTCAAGGCGTGAAGTTCCAAAACGGCGATCCGTTCACAGCTGCCGACGTCAAGTTCACGCTGGAGCGTGTGGCAAAAGACGAGAAGCTCTCTGAGCACTCCAATTACGATGAAATCCAAGAAGTGAAGGTCGTCGACGATCACACCGTAGATGTCATTACCAAAAATGCCGACCCGATTCTTCTCAATAGACTGTCCCGCAGTGGTTCCAGCATGCTTCCTTCCAAATACATCGCTGAAAAGGGCTGGGAAGAGTTCCTGAAAAATCCGGTAGGAACCGGACCGTACAAGTTCCAGGAGTGGAAGCGCGATGATCGCCTCGTCCTGACGAAAAACGATGGGTACTTCGGAGACATGCCGAAATGGGACAAAGTCATTTTCCGCGTAATCCAAGAAGATTCTACGCGGGTAGCGGAACTGATGACCGGTGGAATCGATGTCGCCCTGAACATTCCCCCAAGTGACGAAGAGCGCATCGAGAGCAATGAAGGGACAAGCGTGATTACAGGACCGAGTCAGCGCGTCATGACGATGGAAGTGCGAGTAACCCCAGGCAGAGTGACGGCGGATCCGCGTGTTCGTGAAGCGATTGACCTGGCGATCGATGAGAAAGCGATTATCGACAATCTGTACGCAGGTAAAGGAACACCGACACAAACCCGCGTGACACCAGGAAACTTCGGCGCGCATATCGGGCTGTACAACAAATACAACTACGATCCAGAACGCGCCAAACAGCTGTTGGCAGAAGCCGGATATGCAAACGGCGTGGACGTGACCTTCACAGCTCCGAGCGGACGCTACCTGAAGGATAAAGAAACAGCTGAGCTGGTTACCGCGATGCTGACAGAGGTAGGCTTTCGCGTGAAGCTCGAGCTGATGGAATGGAGCGCCTTCAACGAAAGACTGTCGGCGCGCAAAATGGACGAGCTGTTCATGGTCGCCTATGGAAACTCCATGTTTGACGCAGCGCTGGCGCTGGATCGCGTAACGCTTGCCAGAACGAAGGATCGTACGGATTACACGAATCCTGAGGTCGAGGCACTGTACAAAGCAGCGAGCCAAAATATGAATCCGACAGAAAGATTGAAGCAATTCGAGAAAATCCAGGAGATTGTTGCGAAAGAGCTTCCGCAAATTTACCTGCTGCAAATGGACTCTACCTACGGAGTGAACGATCGCATCGCCTATAAGCCTCGCGTAGACGAAATGCTGTATGTCGATGAAATAACGCTGAAATAAGAGGAAGGTTTCGGGGAAAAGGAGGCTTTCATGAGCTCCTTTTCCCTATTACATCATCGCGGAGGTGAAGTCGTGAGAAATTATCTAATCAAATCTGTGCTCCAGATCATTCCCGTGCTGCTCTTAATCTCTTTGATCGTTTTCATTCTGGTGCGTGTGACAGGCGATCCGGTCGCGCTCATGCTGCCAGAAACAGCATCCGATGAGGATCGAATGGTTCTCACGAGAGCGCTCGGACTGGACCAGCCAATCTACGTCCAATACATCAAATTCATGGGGGACCTGCTGCAGGGAGACTTCGGAACCTCGTATCGCTACAACCTCCCGGCGCTGCCGATCATTTTGGAGCGGCTGCCCGCGAGCTTCGAGCTTGCGATCGCTTCGATGATCATCGCGACGCTGATTTCCGTTCCGCTGGGGATATTATCCGCTGTGAAGCGCAATTCGTATCTGGATATCTTCATCACGGGTGCGTCTGCATTGGGAAAAGCCATTCCGCATTTCTGGCTGGGCATCATGCTGATCCTGCTGTTTGCCGTTCGGATGAAAATCGCGCCCGTATCCGGCAGAGGAACGTTTGAGCATTTGATTTTGCCGGCCTTGACCTTGGGTGTCGGGATCGCAGCGGAAACGACGAGGCTGATTCGCTCCAGCATGCTCGATATTTTGGGTCAGGATTACATTCGGACCGCGCGCAGCAAAGGCTTGATTGAAACCCTGGTCGTGTGCAAGCATGCCTTTCGCAACTCCTTGATCCCCGTTGTGACGATTATGGCCCTGCAATCCTCTGCCCTGATTGGGGGAGCCTTGATCTCTGAAACGATCTTTGCCTGGCCGGGGATGGGGCTGCTGATTGTCCAAGCGGTAAATGGCCGTGATATGGCGATCGTGCAGGCATCCATCTTTGTCGTCGCGTTCATCGTGATCTTGGGCAACCTGATCGCTGATATTTTGTACCGACTCCTGGATCCTCGCATCAAGTACAAGTAAAGGGGTGTAACTGTGACGACACCAATTCAAACTGAGACTGCACAAATCGTGACCGTTCGTGAGAGAAAAAAATCGGGAAGTCTAGCGCGCTTTTTTCGCCTGCTGTGGAAAAGCAAGGTGGGAACAATCGGCCTGCTGATCATGGCAGCGATTGTCTTCGTGGCTGTTTTTGCAGGAGCGATCGCCCCGCATGACCCTGTGAAAACGAATGTTTCCAAGCGCCTGCTCCCGCCGATGTGGCTGGAAAAGGGGAGCCCGGACTATCCGCTGGGCACGGACAATTTGGGGCGCGACGTTTTAAGCCGCATTATATACGGTTCACAGGTTTCCCTGATCGTAGGTATTTTCGCGGTCATGCTGGCAGGAGCGATCGGCGGCGTGCTGGGGCTGGTCTCCGGCTATTACGGCGGATGGATCGACGCCATCATCATGCGAACCGTCGATGCCTTTCTTGCCATACCGAGTATGCTGCTCATGCTGATCATCCTGTTTGTCATGGGGCCAAGCCTCGGAACACTGATCTTTACACTAGGGATCACCAACTGGGTCAAGTACGCCCGCATCATCCGCGGAGAAGTGCTCAGTATGAAGGAGCGCGACTTCGTAAAAGCCTCCCGCACAGTCGGGGCTAGTGATGCCCGCATTATTTTCACGCATATCCTGCCGAATGTGACCTCGTCCTTTATCGTCGTCTCTACGATTAGCGTCGCGGCAGCGATCATCTCGGAAGCCTCACTCAGCTTTCTGGGTCTAGGCGTCCAGCCCCCGACTGTTTCCTGGGGAGGCATGCTCAGTGATGGCAGGCAGTATCTGGCGACGAGCTGGTGGGTCGCTACCTTTCCTGGCATAGCCATTACCGTTACGGTGCTGGGAATCATCTTTTTGGGAGACTGGATCCGCGATGTACTCGATCCAAAAATGAAGGCAAAAGGCTCGAAATAGGGAGGGGGGAAACGAGTGCAGCACAAATTGTTGGAAGTCACCAACCTGCAGACACATTTTAAAACAGAAGATGGCGTCGTACCGTCTGTGAATGGCGTGTCGTTTTCCGTATCCAGAGGGGAGACGCTCGCGATCGTAGGGGAATCCGGCTGTGGAAAAAGCGTGACCTCGCTGTCTATTATGAGGCTGGTCGCGTCTCCCGGAGAGGTAGTCGGCGGAGAGATTCTGTTTGAAGGCCAGGATCTGTTGAAGCTGGGCAAAAAAGAGATGAGGAAACTGCGCGGGAACAAGATCTCGATGATTTTTCAGGAGCCGATGTCGTCGTTGAACCCCGTATTTACCATCGAAAATCAACTGGGTGAAGTATTTCGCATCCATGAAAGGCTGGATAAGAAGCAAGCGAGGCAAAAAAGCATCGCGATGCTGGAGAGAGTGGGCATACCCAATCCGGAGCGGGTCGTAGGCTATTTTCCGCATCAGCTGTCTGGCGGTATGCGGCAGCGGGTCATGATCGCGATGGCACTGGCGTGTAACCCGGCTCTGCTCATCGCAGACGAGCCGACGACAGCGCTGGACGTAACGATACAGGCACAAATTTTGGAATTAATGAAATCGCTGAACAAAGTGTATCAAACAGGGGTCATCCTCATCACGCATGACCTGGGAGTGGTGGCGGAGATGGCTGATCGGGTCGTCGTGATGTACGCCGGAGAAGTGGTGGAGGATGCTTCGGTTTTTGATTTATTCGCGAATCCACAGCATCCGTACACGACGGGACTCATGAAATCGCTGCCGAAAATGGATGAGCAGCTCGAGGAATTGGACTCGATTACCGGCTCTGTTCCGAATCCACTCGAGATGCCAAAGGGCTGTGCTTTCCACCCACGCTGCCCGAAGGCGACGGTCGAATGCACACAGATCAAGCCGCAGCTGGAAGAGTATCGTGCCAATCATCTGGTTCGCTGCTTGCATACATAGGGAGGTGATCGGCAATGGCGCTAGATACGGCTCCGTTATTGGAAGTCAAAGGATTGAAAAAATACTATCCCTTTAAAAAAGGGATGCTTTCCTCAGAAGTCGGCTATGTACGAGCAGTAGACGGTCTGGATTTTACCGTACAACAAGGCGAGACGCTAGGAATCGTGGGGGAGTCGGGCTGCGGAAAATCGACTGTTGGACAGCTGATCCTGCAGCTCTTGGAGCCAACCGAAGGAGAGATCTGGTTTCAGGGCAAGGACGTCTCGACCCTGGGGAAGTCCGAGCTGAAGCAGGCGCGGCGAAATTTGCAAATGATCTTTCAGGACCCATACTCCTCCTTGAATCCTCGCATGCGAGTCGAGGATATTGTGGGAGAACCTTTGAAAATCTTTGAACGGTACAGCAAAAAAGAGCGCAGAGAAAAGGTAGTGGAGCTGCTGCGGCTCGTCGGGCTGGATACGCACCATCTCTCCCGGCATCCGCATGAGTTCAGTGGCGGTCAGCGGCAACGCATCGGAATTGCCCGTGCCCTGGCTCTAAATCCAAAGATCATTGTCTGTGATGAAGCCGTATCGGCATTGGATGTATCGATTCAATCGCAAATATTGAATCTGCTCCGAAAGCTGCAAAACGAGCTGGGCCTGACGTACATTTTTATCGCCCATGGATTGCCGGCGGTCAAGCATATCAGTGATCGGATCGCCGTGATGTACCTGGGGAGAATCGTGGAGCTGGCGGATCGAGACACGCTGTTTGCCAGCCCCAAGCATCCGTACACCAAAGCTTTGCTATCTGCTGTACCGATTCCAGACCCGTTGCTGCGAAAGGAACGGATCATTTTACAGGGAGATTTACCGAATCCGGCGGCTCCACCGTCTGGCTGTCACTTTCATACGCGCTGTCCCTACGCCCAGCCTGTCTGCGAGACGAAGTCACCCGAGCTTATGGCATACGGAGGGGGGCAGGTAGCGGCCTGCCATTTCCCAATAGAAGCTGAATGATAGTCTTCATTCATCAACAAAGGAGAGAACCATGATGAGCGAATCAAAGTCTCGGAACCTATCTACCCGTTCTACTCAAAGCTTTCCGTTCTATCGTTTTCAGGGAACCTATCGTCAAATCGGCCGGCAGCACGGAGAAGCGTGCAGAGAGCTGGTCCTGAAAAATCTGGAGCTGGCTACCGAACGTCTACGTAGAAAATACAATGTTTCCACACGGGAAGAAGTGACAGAGGCTGCCCTGCAGTATCGGAGCTATGTGATCAAATATGCGCCGCAATTCGACGAAGAAATTCAGGGTTTGGCAGAAGGAGCAGGGATCTCTCTGGGAGAAGCTTACCTTTTGCAGGTTCGGGCCGAGCTGAATAAAATTTTTCAAACCAATCAGACTGAGTGCACGACGTTCGCGGTAGCCGCAGAAGCGACAGCAGACGGCTCGCCGCTCATCGGTCAAAATGCCGATCTGCCTGCTTTTTACGGTGAGCTGAGTGTCGTGATCGAGTCGATCCCCGATGAAGGGCCTGCGACCCTCATGCTGACACCTGCGGGTCAAATCTCCTTTATTGGGATTAACGATGCAGGAGTGGGGGCATTCGGCAACTTCTTGACGTGTGAGGGGTGGCGAGTAGGATTCCCCCGGTACTTCTTTACGAAACTGGCATTGACACGCAGCACGGCAGCAGAAGCGGTGGAGCTCGTAGATAGTCTCTATCGCGCCTCTTCGCGCAACCTCATCATGCTGGACAAACAAGGCGGAATCGTCGATGTGGAAACAATCCCGTCCAGAATCTCCCGCATCGAGGCAAAAAATGGCATCCTGGCTCACTCCAATCATTTCATTAGTCCCCAGCTGCTGGACGAGGAACGCTTAACAGGCATTGAGCTGGAGAATTCCCGCGTCCGCATTTCCCGAATGACGGAGCTGCTGGAAGCGAACCGCGGCAAGCTGAATGCCGAAGTGATGCAGGATATTTTGCGTGACCGTGGAAGCTATCCGCATTGCCTTTGCCAAATCGAGGGAGACGAGGGCATGCAGGCACCAGGAGAGAGGGCGACGGATATCATTACCTTTGCCTCCGTGATTGCGGAGCCTGCCAAAGGGCATTTGTGGATCGCGATCGGGCCGCCTGACCAGTACGAGTACAAAAAGTATTCGTTCTCTGCTCGAAACTAGACATTTTGCTGGCTGCGGAAAGGGGACCCATTATCCATGAAAGTCGTCTGCTTTGGAGACAGTTTAACGGCGAGGACAGAAGGCCATGACCGTCCCTTGTTGTCGATCCTGCTGGAACAAAAATTGGGTGCGGAATGGGAAGTTGTAAATGCTGGCGTGCCAGGCAACAATACGTTTCAGGCACGGGAGCGGGTAGAGAGTGACGTTTTGCGCCATGATCCCGATCTGGTCACGGTGTTTTTCGGTGCGAACGATGCGGCCTTTCACAAGCAGGTCCCGCTGTCAGACTTCAGAACCAATCTCACGGAAGTGGTCACGCGTATTGGGCCAAACAGAGTCATCCTGATCAGCCCTGCGCCAATCGACGAGCGTTTACAGGAGTATCGGACAAATGAAGTCATGCAGCAATACGCCGATGCCGTCCGGGAAGTGAGCGAAGCGGTAGGGAGCCATTACCTCGATCTGTTCACGAGAATGATGGAACTGCCGAATCTTCATGAGGTATTGCGAGGGAAAAGAAACGATGGACTCCATTTTGGGGAGCTAGGGTATGAGGTCTTGGCGGAAGAGATCAGCCAACAGATAAAAAGGATTATGCAGCCATGGAAGGAAGCTCCATAGAATGGATGATAAGAGCAGGCAGCTACAGCGCCTGCTCTTTGTTTTTTTGTGTGACTGGGGATACGCCCCTCACCATTCTAATAATAGAGACCACCCGTATAAAGCGCCGTAATATTATGGGTAATCTCAGCTACAGAATGCTTGTTTGTCTGATTCACGATATCCCATAAATGCGATTCGTTAAGCGAAAACCAATTCCTCGCGACCAAATAGTTATCCAGATCGGTCCGAGCCAGTCCAGTCTTCTGAGCGTAGGCGACGTCTTTGGCGATCTGCTCGACGAAGCTTTCCCGGATTTCGATCCACTTTTCCTGGACTTTATCCGAATGGCGAATGGCCTCCATAAATACCTGCATGATGGCCTGCTCCTGGATCGCGTTCTCCAGAAATAAGCGGGTTTGCATCGTGATCATATCGATGGCTTCCTGTTTGGATGTCGGCTCGAAGCTCATTTTGGCAATCTCGTAAAAGCGATTCATGACATCATCCATCAGCACGATCAATAGGTCGTCCTTGCCGCTGAAATGAATGTAGGCTGTGCCGTAGCCGGTTTTTGCCTTTTTGATGATTTGGGAGATCGTTGCCTTTTGAAATCCGAATTCAATGAATATATCGTATCCAGCGGCTAATAATCGTTTGCGGGTATTGATCGAGCGTAGATTTCTACCGTCTATATGTTCCGAGATCTTCGTCACGTACCTTCCTCTTTTCGATCATTTTTCCTCATCTATTACTGATATTACCTAATTACGATCGGAAATCAAAGACGAACAAGGGCGTTTGACAACATTACTTGACGCCATGTCACATATATTTTATATTAGTGACATCACATCATATTTCCAACTTTTCTACTCAAACCAATATTCTTACTATTTACACTTTTACATAATAGAAGGGGGATTCTACTCATGAGCTACCGTTTTGCTGACCGGACCAAAATGTTTAAAACCTCGGCGATCCGCGAGATTGGAGGCATCATCCAAAGAAAGGGGAGCGATGTTATCTCCTTTGCGGGAGGAAACCCGCATGAGCCTTATTTCCCTACCGCCCAAATCCAGCAGGCCTTCGAAAAAGTATTCGCATCCGGCAACGCAAGCCTGCAGTACGGAATGACGACAGGCTACATGCCGCTGCGTGGAGCGATCAGTGAGCGAGTCAAGTCCAAGGGCATTCAGGCCAAGCCAGAGGATATCCTGCTGACGACTGGTTCGCAGCAGTCGATTGATCTCTTGAGCCGCGTCATGCTGTCACCGGGCGATGTCGTGCTGACGGAGAACCCAACCTTCCTGGCTGCGACACAGGCATTTGAATCCTACGAGGCCAAATTGGTTGCCGTCGAAGGGGACAAAGACGGGATGTACCCGGAAGACCTCGAGCAGAAACTCAAGCAGCATCAGCCGAAATTCGTCTATGTTGTCCCAACCTTCTCCAATCCGGACGGAAAAGTCTGGAGCGAAGAGAGGAGAGCTGCTTTGCTGGAGCTGGCGTACAAGTACGATACACTGATTCTCGAAGACGATCCGTACGGGGACATCCAGTTTCATGAGGAGGAAAAGTACACGCCGATCGCTGCCATGGACGAACGGAAAACACAAGTGGTGTATACAAGCTCTTTTTCCAAGACGGTTGTACCCTCCCTGCGCATCGGGTGGGTGACGGGTCCTGAGGCTGTCATCAAATACATGTCTCAGATCAAGGAAGCGGCAGACCTCATGTCGAGCCCTCTGGACCAGCAAGCGCTGTACTATCTGCTGCGTGACATGGACCTGGATGCGCACATTCGGATGCTCAGCAAAAATTACTATCAGCATATGAGCATTATGCGAGATTATTTAAATACCTTGGACGAGAATCTGGTTTCCTGGGTGGAGCCCAAGGGCGGGATGTTTATCTGGGCGAAGGTGCACGAGAGCATCAATGCGACAGAACTGCTGAAGCAGGTCCTGGAGCACGGCGTTGCGTTCATTCCTGGTGGTCCTTTCTTTGTAGAAAATCCTCAAGAGAATACGCTTCGTTTGAACTTTACGCACCCGAATCCGGAAAAGATCAAGATCGGGATGGAGCGCTTGACAGCAGCGTTTAAACAATCGGTTAAATTGGGCTAGAAAAAGGAGAGACCTGTACGGATGACCAAACAATCGGGGGAAAATCAAATGAAAAACAGCAGTGAGCTGGAGAAAACCATTCATACCGATTTCGGCAAGGACATGACTTACGGGGATTACTTGCAGCTGGATCGTGTGCTGACAAGTCAAAAAAGGCTGTCCGATCATCATGATGAAATGCTGTTTATCGTCATCCATCAGGTGAGTGAGCTATGGATGAAGCAGATTCTTCACGAGCTGTCAGCTGCGATGGCGAGCATCCAGGAGGATCAGCTGGAACCGGCTTTCAAAATGCTGTCTCGCGTTTCCCGTATTCAGCAGCAGCTGATCAAGTCATGGGATGTGCTCTCTACGTTGACACCAGCGGAGTACATGCAGTTCCGTCACAAGCTGGGATACTCCTCCGGCTTTCAATCCTATCAAAACCGCATGATCGAGTTTATGCTCGGACATAAAAATGAACACGTCCTCTCTGTCTATCAGCACGAAGCGGAGCTGTCCAGCAAGATGAAGCAGCTTTTGGATGCGCCAAGCATTTACGACGCTGCGATCGCCGCTATGGCAAACCGGGGATTGCCGGTGGATGAAGCTGCCCTGAACCGCAATTGGGCGGAAGCGTATCAGCCGAACGAAAGTGTAGAGCAAGCATGGCTGGCCGTTTATCGGGATGTGAATAAGTACTGGGACCTGTATGAGCTGGCGGAAAAACTGGTGGACATCGCGAGCCAGCAGCAGCAATGGCGTTTTAATCACATGAATACCGTAGAGCGCATCATCGGGCAAAAGCCTGGCACAGGTGGATCTTCGGGGGTAGGCTATCTCAGGAGAGCGTTGGATCATCGCTTCTTCCCTGAGCTGTGGAGTCTGCGCACGCAACTGTAAGGGAGGGGCTTTCCTTGAAGCGACTGATCGATATTTCGCAAAGACTGGATAACCACGTAGCGGGTTGGCCAGGGGATACGCCGTTCTCGTATTCGCTGGCATGGACCAAAGCTGACAGTGGTTCTGTAAATGTGGGCAAAATCGTCATGAGCATTCATACGGGAACGCATATCGATGCTCCTTATCATTTCGATGATGAGGGAAAGCGTGTCATTGACCTGGACCCGGAGCTGTACGTAGGGCCAGCGCGTGTCGTTCACGTTTCTGTCAGCCAATCGATTGGGATCGATGATTTGAAAGATGTCGAGTTGGAAGGGGTAACCCGCCTGTTGATCCGTACTGGAGCATGGGTAGACCGACAGGCGTTTCCTCAAACCATTCCCCATTTGGAGCCAGACTTGGCTGCCTATCTCGCACAGTATGGCGTCCGACTGATCGGGCTGGATCTTCCTTCTGTTGATGTACTCGACAGCAAGGAGCTGCCTGCTCACCATGAGCTTACTCGTCATGGCATTCACATTTTGGAGGGCATCGTTCTGGAAGACGTACAGCCAGGAGACTATGAATTAATCGCACTGCCTCTGCCGCTCGTCGAGGCGGATGGAAGCCCGGTACGAGCTGTGCTGCGGGAGCTGTAAGCGAATAGAGAGAAAAAGCATCGTGCGTTGGGCACGGTGCTTTTTTCGTCCAGGCGAAGGCGAGGCCCACACAAGCTGTAGCTGCTGGCTCTGCCTTGCTGCTGTTCATCAAAAAGCCGAAACAATCATAAATGGATAGAAGAAACGCCTGATTTTCTTACAAACGGCGGAAAATCAGGCGTTTTGTTAGGGAGAGTCCAAAAAGGGAGTTTTCCCCAAAAGGGCGTTATGTATAAAATTGGGTATGAGACTTACCATCATGGAGAGAAGGGGATGGAACAGGATGGATCAAGTGAATCGCTATATCGACTCCGTGTTTTCCAAGCAAGATATTCTTTTGGAGGAAGTCGTTGCATCCATTAAAGAAAACGGCATGCCTTCTATCTCGGTGTCTCCCTCTTCAGGAAAGCTTCTCACGTTGCTGATCTCCATTTCCGGGGCGAAAGACGTGCTGGAAATCGGAGCTCTCGGCGGCTATAGCGGGATATGCCTGGCCAGAGGCTTTGGCGGGGAGGGAACACTCACGTCGTTGGAGCTGGAGGAAAAATACGCAGAGCTGGCAAACCGCAATCTGTCAAAGGCTGGCTTTGGGCAGCAGGTAACCTATATGACTGGACCCGCACTGCAAAGCCTGGAGCAGCTCGTCAGCGAGAAGCGGCAATTTGATTTTTTCTTTATTGATGCGGACAAAGACAATTATGAAAACTACCTGCATGCGTGCATTCGATTGGCAAAGCCGGGCGCTCTGATCGTTGCGGATAACGTGCTTGCCGGTGGCAGTGTAGCAGCTGACAATGCGATGCCGACGCGGTATACAGAAATCATGAGGAAGTTCAATGAAACAGTGGCGAATCATCCTCAGCTGGAGTCCCAGTTGATTCCGATTGGCGATGGCTTGACTGTCTCAAAGGTAAAGGAGTAAGACTCTTGCCCGATCAGGTCGTAGCGGTGAAAAGGGAGGAGCATATACGTGGCAAACAAGAATGCATGGGACCCGGATTGGGATATTTCAGAAGAGAGCGCACAGCAGCTCATCTACAGCCAATTTCCCCAGCTATCCGCTTATGCTCTGCAACGGCTGGGACATGGCTGGGACAATACGGTCTTTCTCGTTGGCGGCAAGTACGTCTTTCGATTTCCGCGAAGGGAGCTTGCAGTGGATTTGATTCATTTGGAAGGAAAGCTTTTGCCAAAGCTGGACGGTTTACTTACCCTGCCGTATCCGAAGCCGCTTTTCTACGGAAAAGGAACCAGCGAGTATCCTCCGCCTTTTTTAGGGTATTCGTATGTCAAAGGCAGCTTCCCCCAGAAGCTTGCGGATGAGCAGCGGGCGAAATCGGCTAAGAAGCTGGGGCAGTTTTTGCGAAGGCTGCACTCCTTTCCAGTCCAGATCGCCCGTGAAAACGGTGCCCCCGAAGACCATCGGAAGCTGATGGACATCCCTGCGCGAAAGGAAAAGATGCAAGTCTGCCTCTCTCGTCTGAGCAGCCAGATGGAGGAAAAAGAGCGAGCTGCTCTGGCGGACTATTTCAATGGGCTGTCTACCGATCCGGTTCGGGAGCGTCATGTTTTTTCACATGGCGATCTGCATTTTAAAAACGTACTGGTAGACGAGCAGGGGGATGTGTCAGGGATTATCGATTGGGGAGATATGAGCGTGGGTCACGCTGCCGGGGACTTGAGTATCGGATACAGCTTTCTGCCGCCGCAAGCACGCCATACGTTCTTCGCGGAGTACGGGGAAGTGGACGAAGATACGAAGCGACTAGCGCGTATGATGGCGATTTACATACCCATGCTGGTTTGGCTGCAAGCCATAGATGACGGAGATAAGCGGCTTGCCCAGGAGGCCAAGGCTACGATCGCGCGGGCGCTTGCCGATGAGGAATCCCATGACAGGTAAATGTAATGTGAGGTTCCCTGACATAACTGGTTGAACGGTGGGAATTTTCCGTGCTACTATGGTGAGGAGCCGAATGAAATGACGGCAAATCGATAGTCATGATTCCATGACAAGGAGCTGTGAATGGCCATGGTTCGCTTGACCAGAACTTCTTCCGACCACCCTGATTTTCGCTTGTTGATCGAATTGCTTGATCAGGACCTTTGGCAACGATACCCCCATACTCAAGAATCGTATCTGCCGTTTAACGTGATCAAATTGGATGCAAAGGTCGTTGTCGCCTATGTAGATGGCGAGCCAGTGGGATGCGGCTGCTTTCGTGATACAGGCCAACCAGGGATCGTGGAAATCAAAAGAATGTACGTGAAAGAGGAAGCACGGGGGCAGGGTGTCGCCAAAAAGGTACTCCAGGCTCTCGAGGCATGGGCAGTCGAGGAAGGGAAGGGAAGAGCGATTCTGGAGACAGGCACCAATCAGCCTGAAGCAGTCTCGTTGTACGGCAAGCTGGGTTATGAAGTGATCGATCGATATGAACCGTACGTGGACAATGAAGACAGCATTTGTATGGGAAAAACGTTGCCTTGCTCGTATCCATCATAAAGCTCTGCATAAATCATAAACTGCCAGGTGTGCCCTGGCAGTTCGTTTTTTTTATACAGCTGCACTCGAATCGTTCCCCTAGTCATAATCGCGCAGCAACTGAAGTAACTAAAAGAGAGGATGACACAATCGAGCAAAGGTAGGGATCGCCACATGCACCTCGGCCTGCATGATTATCTGCTCTTGACGCTGACAGGAGTCTTTAGCGCCCCTCATTGCATCGGTATGTGCGGAGGAATTATGTCGGCATGGACCCTGCAGTCCCGTTCCTCCATGCTGCATACCGTTATGGCGTACAACCTCGGGCGGGTCCTGACCTATATGGGAGTCGGCGCATTCATGGGATTGATCGGCTCGTTTGTAGATGCAGCGGGAACGATAGTAGGACTCCAAGGGATCGCCAACGTGCTGGGTGGACTGTTGATCCTGCTGTGGGTCATCAAAAAGGTGTCGCTGCCGCTTAGCCAATGGTCCATCCTGCAGCTGTCCCCCGTACAAAAGTGGCTGGACAAACAAAAATCCCGCCCTGGTGTCCTCCCGATTTTTTTCAGCGGGTTGCTGCTCGGCTTTTTACCCTGCGGCCTGACCTATACGATGCACATGAAAGCCGCTGCCTCAGGAAGCATGGGAGAAGGTGCGCTTACGTTGGCCTTTTTTGGACTCGGAACACTGCCGGCTCTTTTTCTGATCGGCCTGTTCTCCGTCGTTCTTTCCAGAGCGCTGCGCAACCGGATTTTGGTCGTCGCCAATCTGCTCGCAGTCTATATCGGCGTGGTGTCTATCATGCGCGGTCTGGTAATCAACGGCTGGGTGCCTCATGTAAATCCTTGGCTATGGTAGATGGGGGAGATCAAGGCTCGGCGGAAAACAAGTAAGACACTGTGGAAGACTTGCCGTCTGCCTCCAGCGTGATATCCGCTTTCCATTCTCCGATCATCGTTGGGATGATCTTTGCAACGAATGCCCCTGGCTCTATGTATTCGGCCGCTACCTGTACTTCTCCGTGATCCATGCTCGGCATCGACAAGGTGACCGAGACTTTGGCGGTTTTCCACTGGTCAGCCTCCGCTTCAGCAAGTACGATGCGCAGTTCATTTTCCTTGAGGATTTTAGGCGTTTCAGGCTCCAGTGCGACTTGGATGGAAAGAGAAAATTCCGCAAAGGTCAGCCTATCCGATGACGCAGTGGAGCTGGATGGCGGGGATGATGGCGTATCCTGAGCCAAGTGACCCGCATGTGAAGAGCATGCCGACAGGAGCAACAGGGCAGAAAAGAACAGCATGGACAGGACAGAAGCTCGTTTCAAACGATCACCGCTTTCTCACTGTATTGCAAGCAGCAAGCACCATAATCGTATTCAAAAGAAGGCACTTCCATGCAGTTTATCTGCCTGGTTTCATTTCTAAATCCCTTGGACGACGCATACGTATTACAGTGGGACATGCGGTCGTAACAAAGGGGTGTTCAAGGAATGACCACGAAGCAAATCTATCAGGTCACAGGAATGACTTGTGCTGCCTGTGCGACTCGGATCGAAAAAATACTGACGAAAACGAACGGTGTGATAGAGGTAGAGGTCAGCCTGGCGACCAACAAAGCGCGGGTTTCCTATGATGATCAGCAAATTGACAACGATGCGATCATCGCGAGGATTGAAAAGCTGGGCTATCAGGCACAGCCCGAGCAAGAGGGAGAGGCGCACTCGGAAAAGGACGACCTGTTTCGCCGCTTCCTGTTTTCCAGTGTCCTCACCGTGCCTTTTTTGTGGGGGATGGCGTCTCATTTTTCGTTTTCCTCGTTTATTTGGGTACCTGCCCTCTTTTTACATCCCTATTTTCAGTTCGCCTTGGCGCTTCCCATTCAGCTATGGATCGGCTATCCCTTTTACGCGGGCGCTTGGAGTGCGATCCGGAACCGTAGCGCCAATATGGATGTCCTGGTCGTCCTCAGTACGTCGGCCGCCTTTTTTTACAGTCATTACCTCACGTTTACGGCCTCGCCAGCGTCCACCCATCAGCTCACGCTTTACTACGAGACCTGTGCGGTTATCTTTACTTTTCTGCTGCTTGGCAAATACTTGGAGGCCATGGCCAAGGATCGTAGCAGAAACGCCATTCGGCAGCTGCATCATTTACAGCCGAAGGTCGCGAATGTGCTACGCCCGACAGGTGTTACCACTGTGCCCATAAGCGAGCTCGTTGTCGGCGATATTTTCATCGTCAAGCCAGGGGAACGTATTCCTACGGACGGCCTCGTCATCGAAGGCCAATCCACGGTCGACCAATCCATTTTTACGGGAGAGAGCCTGCCGGTGGAGAAATGGAGCGGTCAAACGGTGATCGGGGCGACGCTGAACCAGAACGGCTGGCTGAAAGTGAAAACGACAAAGGTAGGCAGCGAAACCGCATTAACGCAGGTCATCAAGACGGTAGAGGAAGCCCAGATGTCCAAAGCACCCATCCAACGCATGGCAGACGAAATGACGGACATCTTTGTGCCGCTCATCATCAGCATAGCCGTGATCTCGTTTTTGGCCTGGTACTACGTGTTCACGTCGCACGCATTTGGCGAGTCGCTCGAGAAGGCCATCGCGGTGCTCATCATCGCTTGTCCGTGTGCCTTGGGTTTGGCGACGCCGATGTCCATCCTGGTAGCATCTGGGCGGGCGGCACAGCTCGGTATTTTATTCAAGCAAGGCAAGTATTTGGAGACACTGCAGCGGGTGGATACGGTCGTTTTGGACAAAACAGGCACGCTGACAAAAGGAAAGCATGAAGTGATCGACATGTATACGTTAGGCTGGTCAAAGGAAGAGCTTATGCGCTTGGTAGCAGCTGCAGAAACGGCGTCCGAGCATCCTCTCGCAGCGGCGATTGTCACGTATATGAAAAATCGCGGCGTGTCCATACCTGCTCCTACCTCGTTCACACCTTTGCCCGGATACGGAATTATTGCGAGTGTAAACGGGCATTCCGTCATCGTGGGCTCTGCCAAGCTCATGAACAGTCATAACATTGACGTGACCCCCGTACAACAGCGAATGGATGGACACGCGACAGAGGGGAAAATCGTGATGCTGGTGGCCATCGACCATCGGCTAGCTGGCTATATTGCCCTGTCCGATCCGCTGAAGGAGGATGCTGTACATGCCGTGCAACGGCTGAAAAAGCTTGGAAAAGACGTGATGATCATCACGGGAGACAACGAGCATACGGCTTGGAGTATCGCCAGACAAGCAGGGATACGTCGCGTCTATGCCAGCAAGCTGCCAGGGGAAAAGGTCCAGATTATTCAGGAGCTGCAAAAGAGGGGCAAGACGGTGGCAATGGTCGGAGATGGGATCAATGACGCTCCTGCGCTAATGGCTTCCCACATTGGGATCGCGCTCGGTACAGGAGCGGATATCTCGAAGGACTCAGCTGACGTGCTCATCATGCACGGGGAACTGACGGGCATTGTGCATTCCTTCCTTCTCAGCCAGCAGACGATGAAAAACATTCGCCAAAATCTGTTTTGGGCGCTCTTTTACAATACGGTCGCCATTCCAGCGACGATGATTGGCTTTTTGGCTCCGTGGGTAGCGGGGATCGCGATGGCATTCAGCTCGCTCTCCGTCGTATTGAACTCGCTGCGACTGAGACGGAGCAAATTGTAAAAACAACTGGAGTATTCAGAGAAAATCGATTAGGATAATAACCATACATGATTTCCGACATGTATGCTATGAATTTTGAAAAACTGAATAAGTGGAAACAGGTTCCTTGGATACAAACACGCATGTAGCCAAGGATGAAAAGGGAAGCTCGGTGCAAATCCGACACGGTCCCGCCACTGTAAGAGGGGAGTCAGCACTCCGAAATAGCCACTGATCCAAATGGATTGGGAAGGCAGGTTGCTGACGATGAGCCTTGAGTCAGGAGACCTGCCTGTTTCGACGGCACCAGATGACCTACGGGAGATAGGGAGGTGTTAGGATCGCTATGGCAGACTTACGTTTATTTTCACTGCTTATTTAGGCATTTCTAACCTTCTATCAGGGGTTGGGAATGCCTTTTCTATTTCGTCCAAAATCAATAAGCTGGAGGGATATGGAGTGAGCAGAATGAAGAGCAGCAACTTTTTTGACTCCGTAAAACACTACGCGGAAGTGATCGGTTTGCCGGTATATATGGATTCCTGAAAGATAAGACTCATGGTGTAGGACTTGTGGATGGCCGTAATGGATCAATCCTGACTGCGGATTAAAAACACGCGGCGAAGAAGAAACCATCGCTTCGCTCAAAAACATGGTAGAGGCTACTCAACTGGTGCGCAACCAGCTGGCGGCAGTGAAATAGAGCAGCAGAGTAGAACGAGACGTAAGGGGGAGCAGCATGGACCATCCATCCAAAACTGTCAGTGAATCCAGAACCGTCATGACCGATCTGGTCTTTCCGCCTGATACGAATCATCTCCATACGATTTTCGGGGGAAAAGTGATGGCGCACGTAGACAAGATTGCTTGCATAGCAGCCATGCGCCATTGCCGCCGAGCCGTAGTGACCGTATCAAGCGATAGCTTTGACTTCTTGGCTCCGATCAAAACCGGTGAAGCGATCAATCTGGAAGCCTACGTGACGTGGGTACACAAAACCTCGATGGAAGTCTTCGTAAAGGTAGAGTCGGAGAATTTGCTGACAGCTGAGCGCAGATTGACAGCGAGAGCTTATTTAACCTTTATCGCCTTGGATGACGAAGGGAAACCGACGACAGTCCCACAGGTGATTCCCCAGACCGATGAGGAAAAAAGCCAGTACGAGCATGCGGAAGAACGCTATCATATAAGAAAAAAGCGCCGGGCAGAGAAGGTACATTGATGGAGCGAAATGACAGGATGATCGAGCGTTTCGCATGTCAGTGGTGCGGCTATGTAGAAGACGTACGGAGCGTAGAAGATGAACACATCGTTACGGGACAAGCATGCTCGTGCTGCGGGATGACGGATATCGACAGCCATGTCTGAGCGTTCTTGCGTATGGCTATAGCACGAAGGAAAGCAATCAGAAAAACCGAGTCTGCCATCTAGGAGACTCGGTTTCGTTGCTATTACATATGATGCTGACCTTCCGTGTAGATTTGGAAGCTTACGCCGAACTTGTCCGTTACGATGCCATAACCAGGGCTGAAGTGGGTTTCTTGCAGAGGCATAACGACAGAGCCGCCTTCTTGCAGGGCTTCAAACAGCTGCCTGGACTTATCGGCTGAGTCGGTGGAGAGACAAATGGTGACTTGGTTGCCGATTTGAACAGGCTGTCCTGGGAATGTATCCGAAAACATCAGCTCGGATTCTCCGATTTTAATCGTAGCATGTCCAACGCGATCCCGTGCAGCTTCTGGCAGAGGATACTCGGGATTTGCAGGCATTTCCCCAAAGGTTTGCAGGAAAAGAACTTGTGCTTCGAGTGCTTTCTGGTAAAACTCGATCGCTTCTTTGGCGTTGCCATCCATCATCAAATAGGGAGTCAAGCGCATGGTCATGAACATTCAGCTCCTCGGCGAGTTTTTTTCGTTGCGGACAGGAGATGGTCATCCATTTTCTGCCACAATATGATTATAACGAACAGAACGTATGTTTGCAACTGGAGAATAGGTAAATTCCATTTATGATCGTTTACGCGTTGATTTGAATCGCCATTTACAATGTTTTTCAATCGACTAGGTTGACAAAGGGAAATATTCATCATACAATTATCTCGAATTAAAGATATTTTATAAAAGGATTTGGTTCTGTGAAAAAAGATGACGGCCACCCGGACGAATTGTCACTGAAGCTGTTCGTGATCTTATCGAGAGCGTATCGGTCGATCAGCGACTTCGTGACAGACGATATGAAGCGCTACGGTCTGAATCCATCGGAATTCATGGTGCTCGAGCTGTTGTATCATAAAGGCGAGCAGCCGATCCAGCATATTGGCAAAAAAGTGTTGTTGGCAAGTGGTAGCATGACCTATGTGATTGATAAGCTGGAGTCTAAACAATTGCTGGAACGGAAAAGCAGCCAGGAGGATCGCCGCGTCATCTACGCCTCCATCACGAAAGCAGGAAAACAGCTGATGGATGAAATTTTTCCTCAGCACCGTGCAGCTATTGAAAAGCTGTTTAAAGGGCTGACAGCCGAACAAAAAGATACAATGATCCAACTGCTAAAAGAAACGGGTCTGAAAGCAGCCAATTTGAAGAAGTAAATTTTTTTGAGGATATATCTCTAATTAAAGATATATGAATAAAGGATATTTGTGCGGTGATCTCGTACCCGATTGGGAAGGATAACGAAGTCATAGCCAAGGAAAAAAGGGGAATAAGGAGCGGATAAAGATGGCAAACGTAAAGCCGGCAGTCAAAATGGCAGAGGCAGTCAGTGGCGCAGTCAAACATCAGGCAAAGCGAACCGTGACCACAGCCAAATGGGTAAAGGCGGGACAGCCATAGATCCGCTGACAGCTTCGGATGTGGGGATAATAGCTCTCCATTTCCTTGAAATCTCTAATTAAAGATAAATGAACAAAGGATAAAAGCCGATCAAACGGCAATCAGAGGAGGAAACAAGAATGAAACAGCAAACAGCAGGTATCCACCACATTACGGCTTTTGTAAGACATGCACAGGAGAACGTCGATTTCTACGCAGGTTTGCTCGGACTGAGACTGGTGAAGAAAACCATTAACTTTGATGCGCCTGAAGTATATCATCTCTATTTCGGAAACGAGGCAGGGAGTCCGGGAACCGCTATTACCTTCTTTCCTTATGCCGCCTCGCGCAAGGGCCGCATTGGGGGAGGACAGGTGGGCTATACCACCTTTTTGATTCCGGTCGGAACGCTGGACTTCTGGGAGGTTCGTTTGAACAAATTTGAAGTAGCCTATAACAAGGTAACGCGATTCGGAGAGACATATCTGCAATTCGCCGATCAGGATGGTCTGCAGCTCGAGCTGGTTGAGCGCGAAGGAGGTGCGCCAAGCAAGTGGTCGTTTGGCAATATTCCTGCCGAGAAAGCGATCAAAGGCTTCGGGGGAGCGATCCTGTATAGCGTACAGCCAGAAAAAACGATGGAAGTGCTGCAAAATCTGCTGGGGCTTGAAAAGGTCGGTGAGGAAGGCGGACTCGTCCGTTTCCGTTCGGTAGGCGATCTGGGCAACATCATTGATGTAAATGCACAGCCTGTGCCAAGAGGAGCAGGCGGAGCGGGGACGGTTCACCACATCGCTTGGCGGGCAAAAGACGATGCCGATCATCGCAGCTGGAGGGAAAAGGTGGAAGCGTATGGACTGCATCCAACAGACATCGTGGACAGACAATATTTTAACGCACTCTATTTCCGGGAATACGGCGAGATTCTCTTTGAAATTGCTACGGATCCTCCAGGCTTTGGAAGAGATGAAGCGTTCGAACAGTTAGGGGAGAAACTGATGCTGCCCGAATGGTATGAGCCTTACCGTGCGCAGATCGAGCAGGGGTTAACGCCTATTACCGTACGTGTGCTGGAGGGAGACAAGTAAATGAAACATGTGTTTAAACAAGGGACCAACCTCGATGCTCCTACACTTTTGCTCCTGCATGGCACGGGCGGAGACGAAAACGACTTGCTTCCGCTGGGGCAGCGTATCGCTCCTGAAGCTTCTGTGCTCAGTGTTCGGGGAAATGTACTGGAAAATGGCATGCCGCGTTTCTTTCGACGGCTTGCAGAAGGGGTGTTTGACGAAGAGGATCTCATTTTTCGCACCAAGGAGCTCAATGATTTTCTTGATCAAGCGGCGCTCGAATACCAGTTTGACCGCGACAATCTAGTGGCTGTCGGCTATTCCAACGGAGCGAATATCGCAGGAAGTCTTCTCTTCCATTACGCAGATGCGTTAAAGGGAGCGATTCTTTATCACCCGATGGTTCCGCGGCGTGGAATCCCTTTGCCTGATCTGACTGGTGTCCCGATCTTTATCGGTGCAGGTACGAATGACCCGATTTGTTCCCCACAGGAAACGGAGGAGCTGTCTCATTTGCTAAAGGGAGCGGGTGCCCCGGTCGCGCTGCAATGGACAAACTACGGCCATCAGCTCACTGCTGCGGAAGTGAACGCCTCGGCCGAGTGGTTCCGCGATGTATTTGATCTCGGGTAAACAGGAAAATAAAAATGAAAACATGCCCATGAAGAAAACCAGCAGGCGTCCGGTCTGCTGGTTTTTTGTGAGGTTTTGCCGGGTAACAGGGAGGAAAAGGGGTATAGAGCCGCATTCCTTTTTTGGATTAAACATTTGTGTAAAAAGGCAGGTAAGCGACTGGAGCTGGCATTGACGGCTATCCGAAATGCATCTACACTTGTAACAAATTTCTGACGTGGGTGATTTCATGAAAATTGACGAGACAATGGCATTGTTTATTCGCCGCCTGGATGTAAAAATAACCAATCTCATGCGAACGAAAATGGAGCCGTATCAAATAGCCCCCGAGCAGCATCTGATTTTGCGATTGCTCCTCGAGCGGGACGGACTGACACAAAATGAGATTGCGCAGCAGCTCGAAAAAGACAAAACGAATGTAGCCCGAATGGTTTCCAGCCTGGAAAAAAAGGGATTTATCATTCGGGTCACGAGTCCGAGTGACCGTCGTTATGTGAGCGTTCATATCTCGCAAAAAGGCAGAATATTGTGTGAGAGGGTCCGTCCACATTTGGCGGAAGTGAACAAGCAGCTGCAACAGGGCATGACGGAAGAAGAGAAAGAGACACTGAGCAAGATCCTGCATAAGATTTATAAAAACGCGACGTAAGCCTGCTGGATGATCCTTTCGGAAAGAGGATCATTTTTTATATTCCCCTGAAACTATGAAACCCCAAATAAAGGGCGGAACGTACGACTTGTCCCAAATCGCGCTACAAAAAGGCTTTTGGTGAGAAAAAACGCCCTGACAACCCCATCAGGATTGCCTTATGAGGCTATAAGCATGATGTAATAATTGTTTTTATATTTAAAATTATAAAAAAACAAAAGTACAATGAAGGTGTAACGAGATAGCAGCACAGTTAGTAAGGGGGCGCAGCTACGTTCTTTTGAGCTGGCAAAAGAAACGCATCGCTATTTTCAGATGACATTCGAGATGAAAAGGGGGAGGAGTAGGCGTGGCCTGTAAGCGGTTGTAGTAAGCTTTCGTGATAGTCACAAGCCAGGCGCAGTGGTTGCTATGGCAACTAATTTTCAGCCGTTATCGCAAATTTGCGGATGACGGAGTTAATATCCTGTGAAAGAAGGTGTTCAAGTTATGGCATTGACTGCAGCACATTGGATGTTCGCCTTTGTTACCTTGGTCATTATTGCGGCCATTATTTTCCGCCGAGGAGTTGTCATCCCCACCTTAATCGGTACGCTGCTCGTAGCCTGGATGTATAAGGGGAGCATGGTTGGTGGACTCACCGCCGTTTTTAACGCGAATCTAGTAGCGGCTAAAGAACTGTTCAATATTTTTCTGATCATGACCTTTATGGTTGCCTTGCTTAACTCATTGAAGGATCTGGGCGCAGACAAACAGATGATTGCCCCGATTCAAAAGTATATGGTAAACGGTCACGTTGCCTTTTTTGTTCTGGTCGGTATTACGTATGTGATTTCGCTGTTCTTCTGGCCGACGCCAGCGGTCCCATTGATCTGTGCCTTGCTGGTCCCGGCAGCGGTTCGTGCCGGATTGCCCGTGATGGGGGCAGCGGTGGCGGTAGCGCTGGCAGGGCAGGGGATGGCACTGGCCTCTGACTATGTCATGCAGGTCGTCCCTATGGTGACTGCTACAGCGGCAGGGATTGATACGGCTCTCGTGGCAGACAAATCCTTGGTATTGTCGCTGATCACCGGGCTGACGTCCATTGCCATCGCATATGTCGTGATGCGCAAGCAGATCCGCAAACCAAACAGCGTCGAAGTAGAGCAGGAACTCGCTATTTTGCAAGGCGTAGGTGCCCAAGGGCAGGCCGCCAGTGAGATGTCTGCAACAGCGGAAGATGCGATTCCGAAAAGCGTGGCAACCAAGTGGGGAAAGGCATTCGCTATCATCGTTCCGCTGACCATGCTCGTCGTCGTAGGCTATATGATCAGCACAAAGGTTATCGAAGGTCGCGAAGGTGGTTTGATTGGCGGGGACGGAGCTGCTCTCATTTGCGGGACAGCCGTTATGCTTTTGATCCTGGCGACTTTGGCGGCAAAAGGAATGAAAGCGTTTGATAAAATCGGCGACCATCTGACAGAAGGCTTTGTCGTTGCATTTCGGGTGATGGGGGCCGTCATTCCGATTGCTGGATTTTTCTTCATGGGCAGCAGCGATTTCACTGGAAGCATCTTGTCGCTGGCAGAGGATGCTGCGAAACCGGCATTTTTGTTTGACCTCGTGCAGAGTGCGCAAGCTTATGTTCCACAAAGCTCGTTCTTAACGGCATTCGGCATTTTGTTTGTAGGAATGCTTACCGGGCTGGATGGCTCAGGATTTGCAGGTCTGACTTTAGCGGGATCACTTTCTGGCGCATTGGCACAAGGATCGGGAGTGGACGCTTCGACTCTGGCGGCGATCGGTCAGGTAGGAACGATCTTTACAGGGGGCGGAACACTGGTAGCTTGGTCTTCGCTGGTGGCTGTATCCGGATTTTGCGGAGTATCTGCCTTTGACTTGGCGCGGAAAAACTTTTTACCCGTCGTGGTGGGCTTGATTCTCTCCACAATCGTTGCACTCGTGATTTGGTAGTTAGCCTCACTTTTGAGAGGAGGCATTCGTAGTTGCTATAGCAACTTTACCCTATATATAGGAAAAGATACATTTTTTACCCAAATTAGTTGCTATAGCATCTTCCTCTTGATGGAGTGCCAAAGAGTCGTTTTCATATTCCATAGAAACTATGATAGGCCAGACAAAGGAGAAGAGCGGGTGTTTTGCCAAAGCTCTGATTTTGAAAAGGTTTTTTTGCAAAAAGTCGGGCGCGGATGGTCATCATTATTGGCTTATGAGTTTTTAAGAATGATTTAATAATTCTTTTTATATTTAAAATAATAAAAAATCGAACGTACAATGGGGGGGTAGCAAGAAAAACAATAGGGGGTATTCATTTGAGCCAACTGGGGACTACAGCGCAAGCAGCAACTGGAAAAATGACAAGAGCAAGATGGATTCAGATCGGTTTGCCGCTACTTATTTTGTTCACCGTGTCGATGATTGACAAGTCCAACATCAACATTTTGCTGGCGAACAAGCCTTTCCTGCAGGATTTGGGCATTAAGGATGGCGCGATCAAAGGTACATTGAGCAGTATTTTCTTGATTACCTACGCTATTGGGCAATTCGGTTGGGGTTTTGTTGTTGACCGTATTGGTGCATGTAAGAGTGGTCTCATCGGTATTTTCTTCTGGGTAGTTGCAATGGTTCTGGGGGGAATGGCTGAGTCCGTATCGGCTCTGTTCTGGTCCCGTTCTATTCTTGGCTTGAGTGAAGGTGTCCTGTATCCCATCGCATTGACGTTGACGGCCAAATGGTTCCCTGCGAACGAGCAAGCAAAAGCACAGGCACTTTGGTTCAATGGTAACTCCTTGGGTCCGGTGATCGGTTTGCCGATTATCGCGATCGTCGCGCAAAATTATGGGTGGAGAGAGAGCTATCATGCGCTTGGTGCCGTGTCCCTTCTCTGTCTGGTCATGTTCTGGCTGATGGTCCGCAACAGCCCGGGCGAACACCGTGCCGTCAATGCGGCTGAGAAAGAGTACATCGAAAAAGGCGCAAGCACGGTAAAGAAAGAGATTGCGGACACGAGTGAAGTAAAAGCGGTTTTGAAAAACCCTATCTTCTGGATGCTGGTTGCGGTTTACGGCTGTGTTTCCATCGGATTCTTCGGAATTTCCACATTCCTTCCCAGCTATCTGACGGAAGTCAAACAAGTTCCTTTCGTACAATCTGCTTTTGTCAATGCTGCCGGCTATGGCTTGGCGATTCTCGTTCAAATGGGTTCGGGTTTCTTGTCTGACAAAATCATGAAGCGCGCTGTATTTGTTGGCGGAGCAAGTGCACTGATTATTATTTTCTTGTTGCTGTCGATGTTTACCAGCAGTGTCATGGGCGCACAGCTATTGAGCATTCTGTTGATCAGCGTTTTGCTGATGCCGGCTGCTCTGACCATGACGATGCTGCATAAAGTGGCATCGCCGCGAGTAATGGGACGTATTGGCGGTATTTTTGGTAGCGTTTCCTATGCCCTGGCGGCTGTCGGGCCAATCGTAGTTGGTGCTGTAAGCCAAGCTTCTGGTTCCTATACAGGGGGCTTCCTGGCGCTGATGAGCTTTATCGTCATTTCACTGGTACTGTGCTTGGTACTGATGCGCAAAGGCTACTAATCAACTCGAAAGTACAACAAGAGGATTTCACAAGGAGGGTGCCGAAATGTCACGTTTACAGGAGTTTCGGGAAGTGATGAATCAGATCAGGATGGCTTGGCAGGAAGGTCACAAGGCTGCACTGCTTATGCTCATGAATGTACAAGGGTCGGCTTACCGCTTGCCAGGTACGAAGGTAATGATGGCAGAGGATGGACGTATCTTTGGGACGATAAGTGGGGGCTGTCTGGAAAGCGATCTGTTCGGCTGGGCTGAAAAAGCCATGCAGTCAGGAGAACCTCGTCTGCAGCGATACGACCTGAGCGAAAGTGAAGTGTGGAGCCTGGGGATTGGCTGTAAGGGCTCGCTGGAGATCGGCATCCTGCCTGTGGATCCGCAAGACCGCTTTTGGTTGCAGGTAGACGAAGCGCTTCAGCGAGAGCAAAGTGTTTCCTTGATTATTGAAATTATCAACGGGTCACGTGCGCTGCTGACAGAGAACGAAATGGTCGCGCGAGAAGGCGACTTGCTGCCGGAAGAAGTCTTTCGCCATGCCAGACAGCGCTTTGCTCGCCAGACACGTGCAGAAGTCTTTGTCTTCGAAGGCAGACGTTTTTATATCGATGTGGTAAAACCGAGCGAGCGATTAGTTGTAGCGGGTGCGGGGCTTGATGCACGACCTGTTGTTGAAATGGCGGCGCGTATGGGCTTTTCGGTCACCGTTTTGGACCCGCGAAGCGGCTTTAATACACCGGAAGCTTTCCCTGCTGCACGTCAGATTGTCCAGTCAGCAACAGAGGTAGACCCAGCGGCGCTTTCAGACAGCTGGTGGGTGATCATGAATCATCATTTGGAGCGTGATCAAGCTTCCCTGGATCTGGCTTTGCGCAGTGATCCGAAATTTATCGGAGTGCTGGGTCCTCTGACACGGACAGAAGAAATGCTGGTACAGATTGATCGCAAGCTTTCAAGCGGTCCGATCCATGCCCCGATCGGTCTCGACCTGGGAGCAGAAACGATGGATGAGGTGGCGATGAGTATCGTGTCACAGCTGATGGCAGAAAGAAATAGCAGACAAGCCCTTCCGCTGCATGGAAAGAGCAAGATCCATGCCTAAAATCGGTGCGATTGTACTGGCGGCAGGACTGTCGCGGCGCATGGGGGAGGCCAAGCAGTTTTTGCCTCTGCAGGGGAAACCGTTGTTTCGTCACAGTGTTGAGAGGGCAATCGCGAATGATCTGAGTCCGGTTCTGTTGGTGGGCGGAGAACAAACGGAAGAATTGCGCCGGCTGACAAGTGATTTGCCAGAGGTAGAGGTGCTGGACAACCGTGAGTATGCGACGGGAATGGCATCTTCTCTGCGAGTAGGGATTGCTGCTGCTAGTGGGCGCGTTGATGCAGTCCTCGTATTTTTGGCAGACCAGCCGTATGTGCCGGACGAAGTGGTACAAGCTTTGATCCGTACCTACGAAGACAGTCGGGCAGAAGGAACCAAGATCGTGCGAGCCTTCTACGCGGGCATCGCTGGTCATCCCGTGCTTTTTGACGGTACTTTGATGGAGGAGCTTCGCTTGGTGACGGGGGATCAGGGCGGCAAAGATGTGATCGTCAAATACAAGGCTCACATGAAAACGGTCAGCTTTGATTGTGCAAGCTGGAATCTCGATGTAGATACTCCCGATGACTATCGACGGATTCAGGAAATAGACCCGCGGCTGCATCAGAAATAGATAGAAAAGAAATAGGATTTATCCAAAGGCTGATACCCATGGGTAAATCCTATTTCCGTTTCTACAAAGGAAAGCGCTTTCGAACTTTTTGAATTAAAAAAATTAAGAGTATTCAGGAAAAAATTTACATGGAATCTTGGTTCATCTCTTCAAAGTAGCTGATGGTAAAATCGCGCAGCTCGCGGGCAGCCATGGTGAGATAACGGGCTTTTACCCAGGATAGCCCCACGACCCGCTTGGAGTAGTGATCGACGATGGGCAAGTAAACAGGTGCTTGGGCTTCCCGTTTTTCCGGGGATTGTGTCCACCAGTGCTGGTTGTAGGTCCACCAATGCTCTGGAATGAGGGCGACGCCCAGTCCGTTGTTAACCATGCGCAGGATGACCTCTGCATCGTTGCACTCAAAGGCAAAATTCGGAGTAAATCCGGCTTGCAGACACATGTTGGTTGTCGTTTCTGTCAATTCGTACGTCTTGGTGAGACCGATGAAGGTTTCTGTGGCGGCTTCGCTCAGGGATACCTTGTCTGCGTTGGCGAGGCGGTGGTCAGGCGGAACCGCAAGAAACATATTTTCTGTCAACAAGGAAACGCTTTGGATGCGTTCTTCCTGAATGAGCGGATGAGTAATCGCCAGGTCGACCTCTCCGCGTTCCAAAAGATTTTGACATTCTTGCGTGGAGCCTTGCAACAGCTTGACATTGACGTGAGGATGACGCTTGAGAAAAGCACTGAGCAGCTCCGGAAGCAAGCGGCCCGTAGCAGCTGCCAGAAAAACTTGTCCACGTTCCAATCCAGTCAGGTCAGCCAACTCCTGTTGCCCTTCCTCCAGCTCGGAGAAGACACGCTCGACGCGTTTGAGAAAGGCTTGCCCAAAGCGATTGAGACGGATTTGCTTGCCATGGCGGTCAAACAGGGGGACCCCGAGATGCTTCTCCAGTCGGCTGATCATTTTACTTAGGGACGGCTGGGAAATATGAAGCTCCTCGGAGGCTCGCGTCATATGTTCCAGACGAGCGACGACTTGAAAGTATTTTAGTTGTAGCAGATCCATACGCATCCCACTTTCATATGTCGATTTGTCTATCGATTTATAAATGATTATGTATTTTTAATTATATAAAATCAAGGATAAACTGTAGGAAACGGCAACAAGATGCCAGCGGGGAGTGAAAGATATGAATTTAGCGGGCGAGACGAAGTTTAAAGAGTCGAGTCAGAATATTTGGGATGCTTTGCATAATCCAGAAATTTTAAAAGGGGCGATTCCTGGCTGTGAGCGCTTGGTGCTCAAGGAGAACGGAGAGTACGATGTCGTTTTGAAGCTGGGTGTTGCTGCTGTAAAAGGTGAATACATCGGTCAAGTAAAGCTCGAAGATATCGTCGAAGGCTCCCACTATGTTCTCTTGGCAGAAGGAAGCGGTTCACCGGGGCACGTGAAAGCCAGAATGGACTGCAAGCTGGTAGAAACCGATAAAGGCTGTACCCTGACTTGGGATTGTGACGCAGAAGTAGGCGGAATGATCGCCAGCGTAGGTGGTCGTGTACTCGGCGGAATCGCGAAGTTTATGGCAGGGCAGTTTTTCAAAGCAATCGAAAAACAACTGGGGAGGTAGGACCGTAAATGAAACCAGCCGCGTTTGAATACCTGCGTCCGTCGAGTTTGGAGGAAGCGCTTCAATACCTTGCTGATCTGGGCGAGGATGCAAAAATTATGTCCGGTGGCCAGAGCCTGATTCCGGTTTTGAACATGCGGCTTTCCACACCGAAGTATTTGATTGATATCGGTCGCGTTGAGGATCTTTCCTATATTCGCGAAGAAGATGGCTACCTCGTGATCGGTGCGCTTACGAAGCATCGCGACGTGGAGTTTTCGCAGTTGGTTCGAAAGCTGTGTCCCCTCTTGGTTGAGGCGGTTCGCTGGATCGGGCATCCCCAGATTCGCCACAGAGGAACGATTGGCGGAAGTATCGCCCATGCGGACCCGTCTGCAGAGCTTCCCTGTGTGATTGCCGCACTGCGTGGAGAGATTGTCATCGCCCATGCGGACGGTGAAGAAACGGTTACACCTGATGAGTTTTTCCTCACGTATTTGCTGACTTCCCTGCAGCCAGACCAAATGATCAAAGAGCTGCGCTTCCCGATTCTTCCGGAAACAGCGGGCTATGAATTTACAGAAGTATCAAGACGTCACGGTGACTTTGCCTTGGTTGAAATCGCGGCAGTCATTGACCTGGATGAAAACAACGAAATTACCTTGGCCAGACTCGCGGCTGGTGGAGCAAACCCGGTACCTTGCGTATTGGAGGATGCAGAAGAATTCTTGATAGGCAAAGAGCCTACAGACGAGGTTCTGGAAGAGGCCAGTGTGCTGGCAAGTGAACAAGTAGAGCCGGACA
This sequence comes from Brevibacillus nitrificans, assembly GCF_003710965.1. Classification (NCBI taxonomy): domain Bacteria; kingdom Bacillati; phylum Bacillota; class Bacilli; order Caryophanales; family Paenibacillaceae; genus Brevibacillus; species Brevibacillus nitrificans. Next base: position 86,806 of record NZ_RHHU01000013.1, read on the forward strand.
GCGATTTGCACGGTTCTGTGGAGTACAGACGCTCTTTGGTAAAAGCATTGACCAAGCGTGCGCTGCAAACAGCTTTGAAACGGGCGGGAGGGACAAAGGGATGAACACAAGAGAAATTACCGTTACCGTAAACGGAAAGCAGCTGACGGAAACCGTAGAGACACGCATGCTTTTGGCTGACTTCATTCGCGATCATCTGAATCTGACAGGTACGCATTTGGGCTGTGAGCACGGTGTCTGTGGGGCATGTACGGTATTGGTAGACGGAAAGGCTGCGCGCTCCTGTCTGATGCTCGCGGTTCAAGCAGATGGCAGCAGTATCGAGACTGTTGAGTTTTTGGTAAAAGAAGATGGGACCCTGCATCCGCTGCAACAGGCATTCTCCGACAACCATGCTCTGCAATGCGGTTTCTGCACGCCAGGCTTCATGATGACACTCGTCGATTTCCTAAACGAAAACCCGAACCCGAACGAGCACGAGATTCGCGAAGCTATTTCCGGTAACCTGTGCCGCTGCACAGGCTACGCAAACATAGTCAAAGCAGTAGAGCAGGCTTCCCAAGCGCTTGCCAAACAAGGAGAGTGAACCGATGGCAACTCTAGTTGGACAAAGCTTGAGACGTAAAGAAGATTATCGCATGGTCACGGGTACAGGAATGTTCGTCGCCGATATCAAAAAGCCGGGAATGGTGGAAGCGACCTTCGTGCGCAGCACACATGCGCATGCGAAGATCAAAAATATCGACGTAGAAGCGGCAAAGGCGTTGGAAGGTGTGTACGCAGTCTACACAGGGGCGGATCTGGTAGGAAGAGTAAAGCCGCTTACCCAGATTGACTCCCACTGTCGCCTGCCGAAGCATATCGAGGACCAGATCAAACCGTTCATGTTCAATAATGAAGAGCCGGTTCTCGCGCAGGGAAAAGTCATGTACGTGGGACAAAGCGTTGCATGTGTGGTAGCGAAAAACCGTTATGTCGCAGAGGATGCGGCAGCCCTGATCAAAGTCGATTACGAACCACTCCCGTCTGTCGTGGATCCGTTCAAAGCACTGGAAGAGGGAGCTCCGCTCGTACAGGAGAGCATGGAGAACAACCTGCAAGCGTACTTCCATTTGCCAGTAGGAGACTTTGAGGACGTATTGAAAAAGGCTGATCACGTACTGAGCGGCCGCTTTACTTCTCCACGGGTTTCCTCCAATCCGATCGAGACGCGTGGTGTCGTGGCTGATTACGAAAGCCGCGGCGACCAGCTGCATATTTGGTCCTCTACCCAAATGCCTTTTGAGGTACGTCACTATGTCGCGAAGATCCTGGGACTCGTGGAACAAAATATCCGCGTAACGGCTCCTGACGTAGGCGGTGGCTTTGGACCAAAAGGGGGGCTCTATGCCGAGGAAGTCATGCTGGCTTTCCTGGCGAGAGAGCTGAAACGCCCTGTTCGCTGGATCGAGGACCGCATCGAAAGCATGAGTGCGGCTCGCCATTCCCGTGACCAAATTCACGATATTGAAGTGGCCTTCATGAACGACGGTACCATTCTCGGCCTGCGCGATCATTTCGTGCTGGACGTCGGTGCGATCAACTACTTCGCTTTCACCTGCGCGTACAACAGTGCGGCGCATTTCCGTGGCGCTTACAAAATCCCGGTATTCGACCTGACATGCAAGATTGCGTTGACGCACAAAACCCCGAACGTGCCATACCGCGGTGCGGGAAGACCGGAAGTTGTTTTGGCAATGGACCGGATGGTGGACATGATTGCTCGTCATCTGAATATGGATCCGGCAGAAGTCATGATGAAAAATATCATTCCGGCCGAGGAAATGCCGTATAGCCAAGGGATGTACTATAAAGATGGCGGCGAGCTGATCTACGATAGCGGCGACTATCCGGAAGCGATGCAAATGGCGCTGGAAATGTCCGGCTACAAAGATATCCGCGCGAAGCAGGAAGCGTGGAGAAAAGAAGGCAGATACGTGGGGATCGGGATTTCCTCCAACGTAGAAGGAACCGGTGTGGGACCGTTCGAGGGCGCTAAGGCGGCGATCGATGCTTTCGGACAGCTGATGATTCACACAGGCTCTTCCCCGCAAGGACAAAGCCATGAGACTGTCTTCGGGCAAGTCGCAGGAGATGTCCTGAATGTCGGATTGGACAAAGTAACCGTCAAATGCGGAGATACGGCACTACTGGGCTTCGGTGCCGGTACGTATGCGAGCCGCAGCGCGGTAAACGCAGGTTCTGCTACCCACTTCGCTGCAGAAAAACTGCGTACGAAAGTGCTGGCGGTGGCAGGACACGTAATGGGCATCCCGGCAGAGGAACTGACGATGAAGGATGGCGTCGTTTACTCGGAAAAGGATCCCGAGCAAAAAATGACGTTTGCGCAAGTATACGAGGCAGCAGCACCAGGTCCTCGCTGCAAGGTACCACCAGGCATGGAGCCGGGCTTGGAAGCTACCCATTACTTTGTGCCGCCGACAGTTACGTACTCGTCCTCCTTCCACGTCGCAGAGGTGGAAGTGGATATCGAGACCTGCTTCGTCAAAATCAACAATTACTACATCGTGCACGACAGCGGCCGCGTCATCAATCCAATGATCGTGGAAGGCCAGGTGCAAGGCGGCTTCGCACAAGGTTTGGGCACGGCTCTGTACGAGGAAATCGTCTACAATGACAACGGTCAGCTGCTGACAGGTACGTACATGGACTACCTGATGCCGACCGCGATGGAAGTGCCGAAAGCGATTCAAGGCGAGCAGGAATACTACTCCACGCGCAACCCGCTCGGTGTCAAAGGAGTAGGGGAGAGCGGCGCGATTTCTTCGCCGGCAGCTATTGCGAATGCGGTAGTAGACGCACTGTCTCCGTTCAACATCAAAATCGACCGCCTGCCAATCAGCCCGAACCGTGTGTTCAGCCTGCTGCAGGATGGCCAAAACGCGTAAACGCTACATCCGATAAAGCCAAAACCAACGATACAAAAAGGGGCGCATCAATCCAGTGAGCGCCTCTTTTTTTGCCTCGTCAGCTTCCATGATCAAACCCCAATAAAGAAGCCATCGACACACAGCGGGGACTGACTCCCGTTTGTGCAGCGATGGCTTTTTTTAACGTGTAGGAATTTATAAGCGTCATGCTTATGAATTCCGGAGCGCATGACGAAGTGCCTCAGCGTCCGCTTCTGGCATCACTTCGGTAAAACTTTTCGCTAAAACGCGGTCGCTCCTCCTTGAGTTGGCCACGATAGAGGTTTTCTTACCAAGTTTTCTCATGAGACGTTCTGTTGTTTTCTTATCCGTTGCTTTCGGAATGCACGGGAACCCGCTGCTCCTTGGCGTGCTCGACGCCTGCCGAGATGAGATGACGCACGTGGTCATCATCGAGGGAATAGAAAACGAGCTTTCCTTCTTTCCGATACTTGGCAAGTCCCATATTACGCAGCAGCCGTAAATGGTGAGACGTATTGGCGATCGAACTGCCAATAATCGCGGCGATATCACAGACGCAGAGCTCGTCTTCCAATGACAAAATGTGAATGATTTTCGCGCGTGTATCATCAGCCAGCGCCTTGAAAATCTTCGCAACTCCCAATGATTCGGCTGCGAACGGCTTTAAACGATTCACCTTTTCGTCATCAAAGCATTGAACCTCACAAATATCGTCCTGTTCTTTTGGAGACACCCGACTTCACCTCTTGCCTCATTACAATGTCTTCCTATTATAGTCATTCGTATGAAAACTGGGAAGGAAAAACGACATTTTGGTGGCGTGGTAGTTCCTCCTTATTTTTTGGTGTAAAATGGACGTGTTTACTTGTCACGTTTGACGGGGAAAGGAATTGGGAAAAATCATGAACGTACCTCAGAAATGCCCGAAATGCCCGAAATGCGGTTCTAAAAAAATCGACTTTACTGAGTCCATCAATCGACGGCTCTATACGATTCTGTACGCTCTTGTGCTGGTGGTCTTGGGCTGGATCGGGATTGTTATGAAAGGGACGCCAGTCATTTTCCTGTTTCTCGGGTTGATGGGTGCGTTTGTGCTCTTTGCCATTCGTTTGTCGCTGGAGAAGCGAAAAGTGATCAAATGCCTTTGCCTGGATTGTGGCGAGCGCTGGCAAACCCTGCCGAACCCAACTGAAAACACAGCTCGATAAACCGTTCAGAGGCTTCTTTAAAAGGGAAGCCTCTTTGTTTTTTTTCGGGACGCTCGCATGCATGAGGGAAATAGGCGGAAAAATCAAATTCTATCCTTGAATCACGGGAATGGTTCGGATAGTATAATAATTAAATATTCGTTTGAATGATAAGTGGATCCGAGTAAAATACGGGATTGGAAAATAGGTGAGAGCAGATGTCAGCGGACAAAAATAAAGGTGCCTGCTGCAACGATCATCATCATTGTAGCGCCGGGAACAGCGCGGCTGGCCATGAACATAGGTCAGACAGCCACCATTCGCACGAGATGAAGCTGCTGCCTGTCATGGGGGCAGAGGAAGCTGTGGCTGTTGCGGATTTATCACGGGCAGCTGTATACCGTATTGTAGGCATGGATTGCAGTTCATGTGCCAAATCCTTAGAAAAACATATGAAATCACTCGCAGCGGTTCAGAATGTCGTTGTCAATTTTTCTACCGGCAAGATGCAGATTGTGCAAGAGGGACTATCTGATGAAGCGATTGTAAGCGAGGTGTCCAAGGCGGGATATGCTGCCAGCCCCCTTGCTCGGGGCAAATCGAGTAAGGCAGAAGCGAAGGACAGCATGGGGACGCGGCTTGCGGCCATTTCTGGCGTGCTGCTCGCACTAGGCTTCCTGGGTTCCTTTACGAGCTTGCCTGAGCTGCTTTTGACTGTTTGTTATGCCTTGTCCATGATCATCGGTGGCTATCGACCTGCTCGCAGTGCCTTTTACGCGATCAAAAGCGGTTCGTTGGACATGAATGTGCTCATGACGGTGGCAGCGATCGGGGCAGCTCTGATCGGAGAATGGCTGGAGGGAGCGACGGTCGTCTGGCTTTTCGCCATCGGGAATTGGCTGCAAACGAACTCCATCGAGAAGACGCGTGATTCGATTCGCACCTTGATGGATCTGGCGCCCGCAGAGGCTTGGGTGAAAAAGGGAGAGTCGATGGTCAGGCTGCCTGTGGAGGATGTGGGTGTCGGTGACATCATCGTCGTTAAGCCAGGTGAGAAAGTGCCGTTGGACGGTGAAATTCTTTTCGGTACATCCAGTATCAACCAGGCGCCGATTACGGGGGAGTCCATTCCAGTCGACAAACAGCCAGGTGACACCGTCTTTGCGGGCAGTGTCAACGAGAGCGGCTCGCTGGAAGTCAAAGTGACGAGGCTGGTTGAAGATACCGCCATTGCAAAAATCATTCACTTAGTCGAGGAGGCGCAGGAGAAAAAAGCGCCGACGCAAGCGTTCGTCGATAAATTTGCGGCTTGGTACACCCCGATTGTCCTGGTGCTGGCACTCTTGGTGATCGTGTTTCCCCCGTTGTTCGGTTGGGGAACGTGGGGCGAATGGTTCTATAAAGGGTTGGAGCTGTTGGTCGTAGCGTGCCCATGTGCCCTGGTCATCTCGACGCCGGTAGCGATCGTGTCCGCCATTGGGAATGCCGCGCGGAACGGGGTTTTGATCAAGGGCGGTGCCTTTTTGGAAAAGGCCGGGGCGATCAACGCGATTGCTTTTGACAAGACCGGTACACTGACACAGGGCAAGCCGCAGGTCTCACAAATGCTCGCGGCTCCCGGCAAAGAGGACGAAGTGTTAGCCATCGCCCGTACGATTGAGGAACACTCGCGACATCCGATTGCACAGGCGATCTTGACGTATGCAGGCGAAAGGAAGATCGCTCCGTTAGCAGGGGAGGACTTCGGTGTCATCGTGGGAAAAGGGGCGGAAGCCAAGATTGGCGGGGAGTCGTATTACGCAGGAAAACCCGCCTTGTTTGAAGAAATGGGCATCTCGCTGGCAGCGTGGAGCGAGCAGATCGCGTCCCTGCAAAACGAAGGCAATACCATCGTGATGGTCGGGACCAGCCAGTCCATTCTCGGGCTGATTGCCGTATCAGATACCATTCGCGATATCTCCGTAGGGGCGATCAGCAAGCTGAAGGCTGCTGGTATTCAAGAGAGTATCATGCTGACTGGAGACAATGCAGGCACGGCGGCAAAGGTGGCGAGCCAAGCGGGCGTCAGTCGTTACTTTGCGGAGCTCTTGCCGGAGGATAAAGTCGCGGCGATTCAAAAGCTGCAGCAGGAAGGCAAGACAGTTGCGATGGTGGGAGACGGGATCAATGATGCACCTGCTCTTGCAACCGCCGATTTGGGTATTGCCATGGGCGGAGCGGGTACAGATGCTGCCATGGAAACAGCTGATGTTGTGCTGATGGCAGATAACCTGGAAAAGCTGCCCCATACGGTGAACATCAGCCGCAAAGCATTGCAGATCATTCAACAAAACATTTGGTTCTCGATCGTCATCAAGCTCTTGGCACTCGTTTTAATTTTCCCAGGGTGGCTGACCTTGTGGCTGGCAGTGCTGAGCGATACGGGAGCTGCGCTGATCGTCATTTTGAACAGCATGAGGTTGCTCAGGATGAAATCCTAAAGGAAAAGGAACCAAAGGGAGGCCCTTCCGCACAGCAATGAGCGGGAGGGTTTTTTGTTGGTTTCCAAGGCTTGGAATTGTTAAAATAGGGAAATAATACGAGCAATAGGAAAAAGGGGAACAATATGTCCAAAGCGGATAATATGCTGTCTATTCTGTGGTTGCTGCAGACTGGAAAACGTTTGACTGCCAAGCAGTTGGCAGAAGCATTGGAAATGAATATTCGAACGGTTTACCGCTACATTGACGCTCTGTGTGCGAGCGGCGTCCCCATCGTCGCAGACTCGGGCCATAACGGCGGGTACAGCTTGCTCCAGCCCTTTACGGATGCTCCTCTGCTCTTTGATTTGAATGAACAAAAGTCGCTGATTCACGCCGCAGTGTTCGCCCAAGAAGCGGGGTATCCGTTTGGGGAAGATTTGGATCGGGCGATCACCAAGCTGAAAAGGTACACCAACGAAGAACAGCGAGGCGCCATCGAACGCCACAGCAGAGGCTTTGATGTCATATTACCACCGGCCAATCCGTTGCTGGCGTCGATGCTGCAAGAGCTGGAGATCTCCGTCGCCAACGAGCACACCCTCATCGTGGATTATCAGAAAAACTTCCAGACCGAATATCAGACAAGGCAGATCGATCCATACGGCCTCGTTCACTGGAAAGCCACCTGGTACGTCGTCGCCTTTTGTCATTTGCGCGGTGACATTCGCAGCTTTCGTGTCGATCGGATTGGAAACATGACGCGCACGGATTCGACATTTCAACGACCTGCGATGTTCTCCGCGCGGCACTATTTTCTATCTAGCCTTTTATCTGACGCGGATCGACAGGAAAAACCGATTTCCATCAAAATTATCGGGAGAAAGCAAGCCCTGAACGATTTGTGCGGGCACTGGTTTCTCGGGAGGACGCTGGTGGAGCGGACAAATGAGGAAGCTCATTTCCAACTGGATGAACAGCTCGTCCACACGCATGTCCCTCATATTCTGTTGCCATTCGGGAAAGCGATTCGGGTACAGGAGCCGTCCTTCTTAAAGGACCGTTTGGCTGCCATCGCAGCTGATTTATTGCATTACTATCAATCCACTTAATATTCACTGACTGAAGCTGTCAGGGAAGCCAGTATATGATTGAGCTATCCCAAGGAGAATGAATGGAGGAAGCTTGCATGAAACAGGATGCTGTCCGTTTTTATGATTACCATTTGTGGGCGAATGAAAGGGTCTTTCAACGCTTGAGGGAAGTGCCACAAGAGCTCTGTGAACAGGAAATTCCTAGCGTGTTTCCGACGATCACAAAGACACTGCAGCACATGCTTCGGACGGATCATGTGTGGCTGCTTGCGATGAAAGGGGAAAGCTACGAAAACGTCGGGAAGATCGTCGGTGCACTGTCGCAGCAGCTGGAGGGCAAAGGGCCAGAGGAACTGCGCGAAGGCTTTATGGAGATCGGGGAGAAGTTCAAAGACTTTTTTGCGCAAACCGATCTGGATGCAAAAGCTCCTTACACACACCCGGCCATGGGAACCATTCATGTTCCCTACAGTGAGATTGTCCAGCACGTCGTCAACCACGGAACCTATCATCGGGGGAACATTTCCGCCATGCTCCGCCAGCTGGGTCATGCAGGAGCTTCTCACGACTACATTTACTTCCTATTTGAACAAAATCTCTAGAGAGAACACGATAAAAGCTCTGCCTGAATGCGGCAGAGCTTTTTGCTGGCTTACTTCTTTGCTTGGAACGCTTGATTGACTCGCTCAGGCAGACTGTCCCAAAACTGGGCGATGTTCGGCTTGGGGTCCCCGATGATACTGACGCCTTTTTGGCCAAACTCGTAGATCACATCCTGGTTTTCCTGCAAAAGCGAGACGTAGGCTGTCACGATGTCGGCCGTTTTGCTGTCCGGGCGTGTCTTCACAAAGCTCTGATAGTTTTTCTTTACGGCCGGGAGAAGCTTCATCGTGCTTTCGTCGATGGCATCGTATCGGTAATCCGACAAGTAGGCTTTCAAATAATCGGTGTAGAGTGTCTGGATCTGGGACTTCTTGAGCCCGGCAGGATATACAGTCAGATAGTTTTCCGCTGTCATCAAACGCTTGCCCAAATCCTCACGGGAAATCTGCAGCCCGCCGTCGCCTGTGTATGCTTTGTTTCCTTCTGTCACTTGAATCGCGAGGTATTCTTTCAGGTCGTTCGATAAAAAATTCCCGTAGGCTGCTTGCAGGGCAGGGTAGTCGACTTGCCAGTACAACGACATGTCGGAGGTTGCCATGAGCGTAAGCTTGCCTGCCGTTTGGGTTTGCAGCCACTGCTTGAGCTTGTCGTCGTTTTGGATTTTGTTGAAGTCGTACGGATAGTCGAGTGCGTACAGCTGATCCGTCACGCCCGGCTGCTGCAACAGATTGCGAAAATTGTCATTTACAACGGAAACATGGCTCGCGTAAAAAGACTCCAGAGCCAAAAACATCTGGTCTGCCGTTTTGGCATCTACCTGCTTCAGATGTTCATCGAGAAAAGCGGTCACCTCCCGCGCTTCCTTGGCTTGGTTGACGGTCACCTGCAGCTGCTGGAGGACTTCGATATCCGCCTTGGAACCATTCTGATCCGGGCTCGCAGGGGTGGCGGCATTGCCTGATGAAGCAGGCGGAGGTTGAACCGTCAGCTGTTTGTCTTGGCTCCCGCAGCCCGTCAAAAGGGCAAAGGCGGCGAGGAGCGGAATTAGGGTACATTTGTAGCGTTTCATTCTATCCATCACTCCATTTTTATTGGGACGTAAGACGAAAGATCGTAGTATGGGCGCTTCCGTCTTCGGAGTAGCGATCGCTCTCACTCACGAACAGTTGACGTCCTGTAGGGCTCCAGATAATCGGACTTTCTAGATTGGAGTGCGTGGAGAGGGGCAGCGTGCTGCCGGTCTTGGCGTCAATCACGAAAAGTCCGCTCATGCCTTGGCCGAGACTGAATGCAGTAAAGGCGAGTCTCTGTCTGTCTGGCGACCACGAGAGCTGCTGAAGCACCCGTCCTTTTGCGACAAGCGTGCCCGTCTCCTCTCCCAACGGTGACGAGAAAAACAAGCTGATTTCGTCAGCGGCCGTACGAGCCGCGATAGCAAGCGTGTCACCGTCGGGGGAGAGGGCGAAATCAGCCACTTGTTCGCGCAGGACGCGGGCAGCCAAATTCGTTTTCTCCACGATCCACAGTTTCTGCTCAGCATCGAGGAGATACAGGTGATCTTGCTTCGCAAACGCCTTGAGGATCGGCTGTTCCGCATTTAGAAGGGAAAGCGGGGTCACCGTACCGTCTGTTTTCACAAAAGCTACGCCATATTCATTTTTTCCTCTGACAATCGGCAGCAGGTAGGTCTGGTTGTCCACCCAAGCTCCGTGTGCTTCACGTATGATCCAGGAAACGTGGTCATCTCCGATCGCTAGGGGGAGAATCTGGTCTGTTTCCAGCGTCACCATGCTGGCCGATAGATCATCGAGCAAAAATAGATGCTTTTGGTCGTACGAGACATCTGCCGTTGCTTTGGCCTGCAGATTCGTCGGCTGAGCTATGCCTGATTGCAAATGGCGAATCACAAAGGAGCCCTGGGGAGCTTCCGCAGCTTTGGACAGCACCTCATCTTCGGAGATCCAGTCAAAGGTGAGCAGACCATCGATTCGGTCGACTCGTTCTAAAGAGAGTGCTTCCGATTCATCGCGGACAGGAGGGTCCAAAACCGTCAGCTTCCTGTCGCCCTGCGGACCGCAGCCTGTCAGCAATACGAGCGAAGAGCATACCAAAAAGGTCGCAGCCGCTAGGACAGCTCTGTGCAATGGGGTCGGAAGCTTTTGCGCCACCATGAGAGCGATAGCCTCCTTCCTTTTGTGCTTATCTTGAGTGTAACCCCAGATGATCTCGCTAAGATTTCAACATGTTTCAAACTTGTAACAATCCATCAGAAAAGTACGCGTCGAATCGGAGCATGACACTCGTCCCGCGTCCATCCGGTCCGTCCTCGATTCGGATTTGTCCGTCCTGCTTTTCAACCAGCTGATGTACCAGTGCTAGCACAAGACCTGTCCCACCCGATTGACGTGCCCGATCTGCATGAACGGTGTAGAATGGCTCGAAAATCCGCTGCTTCGCTTCCTCTGGTATGCCGATTCCTGTATCGCGGATGATGACCTCTACCTGGCTTCCATGTCTCCGAGTTATGGCAGTCACGGTTCCGTGCTGCGTGTTGTACTTGATAGCATTATCCAGCAGATTGAGCAAAATATGTACCATGCTCGCGCGGTCTGCCCAGATGGATGCAGGCTGAAGCTGGGTGTGGAAGGTGATGCCTTGCTGGTTTGCCTTTCCGTTCAAGCGAGCACACAGGTCCTCGAGCAGCGTATGGACATCGACCCTTTCCGGTTGATGAGCAAACTCGTATGATTCCAAAGCCGCAAGCCGCAAAGCCGTTTCTACCAGCTCGTATAAGCGGGACGACTCCTTTTGGATCGCTTCGCTGGACTCTCGAATCATGGCGGGATCGTCCCCGTACATGTGCAGCAGATCGGCATAGGCTTTGATCGAAGTCAGTGGTGTTTTGAATTCGTGACTGATGTTGTTGATGAACTGCTTTTGAGAGCGGAGGATCGACTCGATAGCCTGACTCATCTCAAATATGCCTTGGCCAAGCTCTCCCAGCTCATCCTGCCGAGCGAGAGCAGGAGTGCTGCTATACTTCCCTGTGCGAATCCGGTCCGTTTCGGTTTTTAACTGAGCAATCGCGCGGGCTTGCCGATTCATGTAAAACAGGCCGAAAAGGAAACTGATCAGCAGAACAGCAGCCCCGACGGATAGAAAGAGCCAAAGAAGCTGCTGATAAAAAGCGTGCTGGGCAGTCAAGGAGGTTTGAAGCTGAATGACACCCAACTGACCTTCTGGCCCGAAAACGGGAGCGAGGTATTGCAGCGAGTCTCCTTCCGTTATATAAGCGATCTTGTTGTCCAGGGCAGCTTGCAGGGCATCCTGCACCTCTGCTCGCCCGGTCATGGGCAGCGAGTCTCCTACGAGCGTACCGTCTGCGTCGTATAGGATTACCCGCATGCCGCTCGTCGCACCTGCTTCTACTGCCAGCTTCTGGCCTTCGACATGCAGAAACGTGCGGGGAGATACCTGAGTTCCACTTGCGTATTGCTGCGTGACTTGCGTTTGGGCGGTCTGGACCTGCCGGGCGAGCATCGCTTCCATCTGCTTCTGCTGATAGTGGGCGACTCCATTTAAGACCAAGCTGCTGAGAATCGCGATGGTAAACAACAAGAGAGCAGCGAGGAACCAGGTGAATTTCCATTTCAGACTGACTCTCATTCGGGTTCACCGACAGCCTTGTATCCGATTCCGTAGACGGTTTGCAGCAAATGCTGGTGATGACTCCCTAGCTTGGCGCGCAGCCGCTGGATATGGATGTCCACCGTTCGGGTGCCGCCGTCGTAGTCTAGTCCCCATACTTGATCGAGCAGCTCTTCTCGCGTATAGACTCTTTTTAGATGGGAGAGCAGCAAGGCCAGCAAATCAAATTCCTTCGGCGTGAGAGTGAGAGCTTGACCATCCAGAACGGCGGTCCGCTGTTCCAGCTGGAGCGTGAGCCTACCGACGGAAATGGCTGCTGGCACTGGAGGGGCTGCATTCTTTTCCAGTCTGCGGCACAAGGCTTTCACGCGGGCCACGACTTCTCTCATGTCGAAAGGCTTGGTCATATAATCATCTGCTCCCAGCTCAAGGCCGATGAGCTTGTCGACGATGTCGTTTTTTACCGTCAGCAGGATGACCCCCAAATCGCTGCGATTCCCCAGTTTGCGACACACGTCGAATCCCGTCAGCTTCGGCATCATGACGTCCAGTACGAGCACCTGCGGTTGAAAGGTCTCGGTTTTTTCTAAAGCTTCCTCTCCATCTGCCGCCGTTTCTACCATAAATCCTTCCCGCCGCAGGGCATAGGCGATGGCTTGTGCGATGGACTGCTCGTCATCTGCGACGAGAATCTTGAATTCCATGCGTTTTCCTCCTCGATCTTTACCAAAAAGAAACAGACAGGCTCTGGTGATTATTTCTTGATCAGGGTTTTTATGTATGTTATGCTTTGAGCATTCTAACACGAAAGGGTGACCATCAAGCCAATGAAGTACTAATTCCTATTTCCAAAAAAAGCATTCGAAATCAAAAACGATGCGCTTTTCTGGATAGGATTAGTATGTGCATATTGGCAAATGGATGGTAGCTCCCGTGTGTCGTTGAACGGGTTTCTATGTCTTTTTGTGATGGTATGCGATGCCTCCTGTCCAGAAAAAATGGATAAGGAGGTTTTTTGATGTCTGGACTCTTTCAAAATCGTTACGTGCGGGCCATCTTGCTTTCAGGCCTGTTCTTGCAAATTGGGGTATGGGTACGCAATTTCGCGATTTTGCTCTACGTCATGGATCATACAGGGGGAGATCCTCTGGCGATTTCCATGATCTCGGTTGCCGAGTATGCGCCGATCTTTCTGTTTTCGTTTCTCGCCGGAACCTTTGTTGACCGTTGGAGACCGAAACGCACCATGGTCTGGTGTGATCTGATCAGCGCGATATCCGTGATCGCGGTGCTCCTGACGTTTATGTATGGAACATGGAAAGCGGTCTTCTTCGTGACGTTGATTTCTGCGATTTTGTCACAGTTTTCCCAGCCGGCGGGGATGAAGCTGTTCAAGCTGCATGTGCCAGCCGAGCAGCTGCAAGCAGGGATGTCGATGTACCAGACGCTGTTTGCGATCTTCATGGTTCTGGGGCCGATCCTCGGCACGTTTGTCTTCCAGTCCTTTGGGATGGTCATGTCGATGGTCGTTACCTCATTGGCGTTCATGCTTTCGGCCCTGGTCCTGTTCTTTTTGCCGGCCGACCCAGTAGAAGAGAAAGCGAAGCAGCCTTCCACCCTGTGGGCTGACATGGCAAGCGGGATGCGCTATGTACGGGAAAATCGCGTGCTGACGCTGATCGGGTTGTGCTTTCTGGCATCTGGACTCGCGATTGGCCTCGTGCAGCCGCTCAGTATTTTTCTAGTGACGGAACGTTTGGGATTGCCAAAAGAAAGTCTGCAATGGCTCCTCATGCTGCAAGGGATTGGGATGATTGCAGGGGGAGGCTTGACTATGAGCTTTGCGAAAACAGTCGCCCCGCAAAAGCTGCTCATCATCGGGATGCTGGGAAATGCGATCGCACTCGCCGTAGCCGGACTCTCTACTCACCTGTGGCTGACTTTAGCTGCGCAGCTGTTTAGCGGGCTGCTTCTGCCCTGTATTCAGATCGGGATCAACACCCTGCTCCTGAAGCATACCGAGAGTGCGTTCATCGGGAGGGTAAACGGTATTTTGATTCCGATGTACACTGGCTCGATGGTGGTGACGATGAGTGTGGCAGGAATGGCAAAAGAGCATTTCTCGCTGGTGTCGATCTTTGTACTGGCTTCCTTGCTCTTTATCGTGGGCACGCTGTTTATTATGCCGCTGACGCGCATGCAAGAAGGAAAGCAGGGAGAAAGCAAGGAACAGATTGGGTAAGAGGACAAACCAATCAAACAGGAGGAGTGCAAAGGATGGGACACCAGCAAATTACGTCAAAGGAAGGCCTGGCTCTCGTTGAAAAAGTGCGTAAGCTGGCGATGCGTCTGCCGGAGGTTGCGGAACAGGTTGACGCGTTTGGACACATATCTTTTCGCGTCAACGACAAGCCGTTTGTGATGATGGGGGAGGGCAGGGACGATGGCCCTACCCTCTCCATCAAGACGCTTCCCACGACGCAGGAGTATTTGCTTGCGCAGGAGCATTTTTACAAAACACCCTACATTGGACAGCATGGCTGGGTCTCGATTGTCGGGGAGAACGTCACCGATTGGAACGCGATCGAGAGTTATCTGATTGAGGGATACCTGCGTTCTGCACCAAAGCGTTTGGCCAAGCTTGTACAAGCTACCTGATGAAAGCAGTCAAAAAGCGTTCTTCTCTTTGATGCGCCTGCTATAATTCAAGAGAGAGAATTACTGCCTGGAAAGGAGGAGCCGTTATGGAATGGAATCTCCAGCAGATGAGCAAGCTCTTGGAAGTCGTTTTTGAAAACGCTCACGAACCTATGATCGTCACAGATAAGGACGGCAAAATCCTCCTCTTGAACAGGAGTTATCGCGAGTTCTTGAATGTACAGGATGTCATCGGCAAGCCGGTCACAGATGTCATCGAGAATACGCGGATGCACATCGTCGGCCAAGAGGGTGTGGCTGAGATTGCAGACATCCAGCATATTAAAGGGCAAAGCATGATCGCCCACCGCATCCCGATCATGGACGAGGGGAAGGTGCTTGCTGTCCTCGGTACGGTGCTGTTTCAGGACGTGAAGGAGCTGGCGTCGCTGGCAGCGATGGTCGACCAGCTCAAAGACGAGTTGACCTACTATAAAAAAGAGCTGCGCCGGAGAATGGGAGCGACCTACCATGTGGATCAGATCGTCGGTTACAGCCAAAAGATGCAAGAGCTCAAGCAATTCTCGCAAAAGGTAGCGAAAAGCGATTCGACGGTACTTATTACCGGAGAGAGCGGAACCGGCAAGGAGTTGTTTGCCCATGCGATTCACGCGGAGAGCAAACGGAAGATGGGGCCGTTTATTCGGGTAAACTGTGCGGCGATCCCGGATACCCTCCTGGAATCGGAATTGTTTGGTTATGAAGAAGGGGCATTTACGGGAGCGGTGCGGCGAGGCAAAAAAGGGAAATTCGAGCTGGCCAACCACGGTACGATCCTGCTTGATGAGATTGGCGACATGCCGCTGCCTCTGCAGGCGAAGCTGCTGCGGGTATTGCAGGAAAAGGAAGTGGAGAAAGTCGGTTCCGTGCGAACGACGCCAATCGACGTGCGGGTGATCGCCTCTACCAACCAGGACATGCTCGCCAGTATCAAGGAAGGGAAGTTTCGTGCGGATCTCTACTATCGTCTGAATGTCGTGTCCCTGTCCATTCCGCCGTTGCGCGAGAGGCTGGAGGATTTGCCCGAGCTTGTCTCCAACCTGCTCGCTCAGCTGGTAGAGTCTACGGGAGTGACGGTCCGGTCGATCGATGATGATGTTTGGGCTGTCATGCGCAGCTATTCTTGGCCTGGGAATGTGCGGGAGCTGCGAAACGTGCTGGAGCGCGCTCTTCATTTGATGGAGGATGATGTGCTGAAAAAGGAGCACATTTGGCTTCCAGCGCCTTCCGAGGAGCTTTCCAATCCTGCTGTGGTTCGCCCATTGAAGGAAACGCTGGAGCAGGCGGAGCGGGAAGCTTTGCTGCACGCGATGAAGGAAGCGGGAGGTAACAAGCAAGAAGCCGCGAAGCTATTGCGTATCAGCAAGTCGACGTTCTACGAAAAGTGGGAGAAGTACAGATTGGAGAAACAATAAGAGAACGTTCACAGATGAACCTGGGAAGTGGCCGACTGCCGCTTGGACAGGTTTTTTTGTATGTATTCCGAATTTCCGGAATGGATCATCCCCCTTTCCTTAAAGCGCTTTCAAGGCGTTCCGAAATGGCGGAAGTATTTTTCCGAATTTCCGGAAAAACCAGCTGGTCCAGAGCGCTGTGGGATCAAGGGGAAAGGCTTGAAGTCTTGATGCGACAGTGTTTTTTGAATTTTATCCAAGGTTGGCACGTTCTGTGCAATATAGCTAATTGCAAGTTGTAAGCGGTTTCTTTCAGCCGTCAGTGCGCGAGGGAACATTGCTCAAGAGAGGGGGGCAGTGGATCATTGGTTGGTGAATCTGGCGAGCAGGATGATTCGGGGCAAGTTGGTAAAGGGTATGAAGAGGCATGCTGCATCGACCCTTTGTTTCAACTCCCGGCCAGTCCATTCTTGGAAATGACAACGGAATGGCTGGGGCTTATCGATATGGAAACAAAGACGCCTGGACCTAGCAAGAAGGCGTACTTGAAAGGAGAATCGTATGATCATTGAAGTATTATCTATTGTTTTAGCGCTCGGTCTCTTAATGTTTTTTGCGTACCGCGGCTACCCAGTTATCGTTTTTGCTCCTATTTTTACGTTGCTCGCGGTCGTATTGTCCGGAATCGCGCTATTGCCTAGCTATACCGAGACCTTTATGACGAACGCGGCCAACTATGTGAAATCATTTTTCCCTATATTCCTGCTTGGCGCGATTTTCGGAAAGATGATGGAGTTGAGTGGAGCAGCTTCCTCGATTGCCCACTCGATCGTAAAAGCATTGGGCTCCAACCGCGCCATGCTCGCCGTCGTGCTTGCATGTTCCATCCTGACGTATGGCGGCGTTTCGCTGTTCGTCGTAGCTTTTGCGGTGTATCCATTTGCAGCAGCTATTTTCCGTGAAGCAAACATCCCGAAACGCCTGATTCCAGGTACGATCGCTCTTGGTGCTTTTACTTACACCATGGATGCTTTGCCTGGTACTCCACAGATTCAAAACATTATCCCAACCACGTATTTCGGTACAGATGCATATGCAGCTCCTCTCGTGGGTATCATTGGAGCCATCATGGTATTTGTAGGTGGTATGTACTGGCTGGAGCGTAGACGCAAGCAGGCGGCAGCAGCAGGCGAAGGCTACGGTGACGGTCATATCAACGAACCGGAATTGCAAAAGAATCAAACGTACATGAACATTTGGCTGGCTATCTTGCCACTGGCGATCGTGCTGATCGGAAACTACCTGTTCAGCCGCGGTTTCTGGAATGTAGAGACCTGGTACGATGCTGGCATGCTGAAAGAGTCCTTTAAAATCGATAAAGTGAAAAACGTGGTGTCTTCCTGGGCGCTGATCATTTCCTTGAGCTTGGGGATCATTGCTGCTCTGTTGATCAACGTAAACCAAGTAAAAACCAAATTGGCGAGCGGTTTGACTGCTGCTGCGATGGGTTCTTTGCTGGCAATCTTCAACACGGCTTCTGAGGTTGGATTTGGAAACGTTGTCAAAACGCTGCCTGGCTTCAAATTGATCCAAGGCTGGATTACAGGAGCGAGCAGCTACCCGCTCGTTTCCGAAGCGGTTGCCGTGAACGTCTTGGCTGGTGTTACGGGCTCTGCCTCCGGCGGTATGTCCATTGCACTGGAGGTTGCGGGCAAGCAGTATCTGGAGTTGGCGAATGCAGCGGGAATCAGCCCTGAGCTGTTGCACCGCATTGCATCGATGGCTTCCGGCGGTATGGATACCTTGCCGCACAACGGTGCTGTTATCACTCTCTTGGCGATCACAGGCTTGACTCATCGCCAGTCGTACAAAGACATTTTTGCCATTACCGTACTGAAGACAGCTACCGTGTTTATCCTGGCGTTTGCCATTTCCATCTTCGGATAACACAGCACGAAATGCAGCCAGACGAAACAGGAGAGGAGATAGAGAGATGGAGAAACTATTACAACAACAAGTGGCATTGGTTACAGGTGCAGCGAGTGGGATTGGACTGGAGATCGCTCGTACTTTTGCGGAAGAAGGCGCAAAAGTGATGATTTTGGACCTGAATCAGGAAGCAGCAGAAGCAGCTGCCACCCGTTTGCAGGGGGAAGGACACGAGGTGCTTAGTCTGGCATGTGACGTCACCAATGAAGATCAGGTGCGCGAAAGCATTCAAAAGACAGTAGAAGCTTTCGGCAGACTGGACATTCTCGTCAATAATGCTGGACTGCAGTTCGTATCACCGATCGAAGATTTCCCGACGGCAAGATTTGAACGTATGATCAGCATTATGCTAACAGCTCCGTTCGTAGCCATTAAGCACGTATTCCCGATTATGAAGCAGCAAGGCTATGGCCGCATCCTCAATATGGCTTCGATCAACGGATTGATCGGCTTCGCGGGAAAAGCAGCCTATAACAGCGCCAAGCACGGCGTGATCGGCCTAACCAAGGTAGCGGCGCTGGAAGGTGCGGCAGATGGCATTACGGTTAATGCGATTTGCCCTGGCTATGTGGACACCCCGCTGGTGCAAAATCAATTGGCGGATCTGGCGACGACTCGAAATGTGCCGTTGGAAAAAGTAATGGAAGAAGTCATTTATCCATTGGTACCGCAGAAGCGTTTGCTGAGCGTGCAGGAAGTGGCGGACTACGCAGTGTTTTTGGCAAGCAAAAAAGCGCAAGGCGTGACCGGTCAGGCTGTTGTCATCGATGGCGGGTATACGGCGCAATAAGAGCGATAAGAGATTGAATCGAAAAAGCCTCGGTTAGAGGCTTTTTCTTGTTTTTACAACGATATTCCGATTGGGAGGGGGAGGGCCTTTTCATAATCATATGGATCCTTTTTAAAAAACATTTGAAAAAGGTATTGTAATTGATTTTAGGATGTGATAGATTATTCCTTGTCGCCAATGAGCGATGACAAAATACGAGAAAAGCTAACAGGTTTCGATAAAAAACTTCTTGACTCGTAAATAACGAACGTGATAAGTTATAAAGCGTTCGACAAAAAATGCTCTT
>NZ_RHHU01000014.1:0-107171 GCF_003710965.1 Brevibacillus nitrificans
CATTGATTTCAAAGGGTAGCAAAAATTAGAAAACTTGGCTCCGCCAAGCTTTGCGGTGGAGCCTTAGTTGCACTGATATGAACGAGGACTGTCAATAGACAACAGACGGCCCCATTTTTTCTTTTTCTTGTTCTCTTTCTTGCTGCTTTATAGGGAGAAGCGGGCGTGATAGGCTGGTTATTTGCGGTCAGCGTAAAGACAACCACCGCGTTTTACGCATCGATCACGCCCGCAGAGGCTCCATGTCAAGCAACAAGAAGTTCACTGAAAACACGGCACGAAGGCAAAAACTTTTCGACGGTGAGCATTCTGATATCCGTGGGTTCTCACATTTTATCTCTCCGTTTGGGGGAGCTTCCACAAACTTATGACGCACGTAGTTGTTTGTTTAAACAAGTGTGCATGAGCAACTCGTGGGTTCTCCCCTCCGGTTTTTTCCTTTTGCCTTCGAGCCCTATCTTCACTGCTTGTTTTTCGATTTCTTCGTTTGTTTAAACGGCTTGTTCCATTTGTTGAGTAATCGCCCAAATAAACCCCAACAATTCTCGGGCAACAGCTGTTACTACTTTTCCACCAGGCTTTCCTTTTGCCAGTAGACGACAATATTTTTTATGCAAGCGATTCTGTGCTTTCCAAGCAATTGCCTGAACTTCTTTTGACTGGTTTTCCTGTCTTTTTCGAAGATCTCCTTTCAGTGCAGGTTGATAACGATAACTCCAAGCAGCCTCCACCAGAACACGACGAAGATGAGCATTTCCTGCTTTTGTAATGGCTCCTTGACGACGTATATCTCCACTCGAAGATTCGGAAGGAACCAAACCCGCATAAGACATCAGCTGGCGAGGATGGGGAAATCGGGAGAACGAACCGATTTCTGCTACTAAGCTGGTTGCTGTTATTTCCGCAACACCACGTAACGACTGGAGGGCTTGAATCATGGGAGCATGAACACTTTCTGTCGCTTGAACGTGAATTTCTTCTTCAATACGTTTCATACGTTGTTCAATCTCATCTAGATGATGCAAATACTCCCGAAACACTGTTTTTAAGCTGTTTTGTGAAAAAGTTAAACGATTAAGCCATTCTCTGTATCTAATCGTCCATTTTCTGACACCCACAGGAGGCCGTAAATCGTGACGAAGGAGAAATTTCGTTAAACGATGTCTGGCACGTAATTGATCTTCTTTTGCGTCTTCACGAGCACGAACTAAATCACGAAGCGCCTCATCTTCTTCCGTCGGCACATAAACCGAAACTAATTCACCAGCCCGAAGCAACTGAGCTAAACGGAGCGCATCACGCCGATCCGTTTTTACACGATCTCCCGGTCTTTGCGGAATCAGAGAAGGGGCAACAACCATACACTCGATTCCGAGACTGAGAAAAAGTCGATACAGTTCATAACCTGTAGCACCTGCTTCATAGCACACATAAAGAGAATGAAAATCTCCTAACTGTTTCATGAGTTTTCGAATCGCTTCCGGGGTATGAGCGATCACTCCCCAATATCGAGGGGCTTCTCGACCTTCTTCAGCAATCGCAACCGCAATTTTATCTTTAGAAACGTCTAAACCAACATATTTTGTGAAATCCTTCATAATAGCAGCTCCTTTCGTAATGTAGCGCTCTGTGTACTTGGTGTAGATGCTATTTAGTGTAGCCAGAGTGACCTACGAAGTTACGAATAGGGGCTGTCCTCGTTCATGATAACTTATACTGGCTAAGAATCTTATAAATTCTTACTGTAGGACATAAAAACAGACCGAAAACAAAATCGGTCCGTTTTCCTCATCCCTATTATGGGCGGGTTTGTATTCGGTCCAGTACCTTTTGGGGAAAGATTCGTTGCAGACTGCTTTGATAGCGGTTCCCGTCCTCTGGCATTTGAAAGCCGGTCACTTTGTACTCACTTCCGTTGTAGGCAATTTGGAAGGCCATAGGCGCACTGACCCCTGACGATTTGAGCGGGTCCTTGCTCACTACTTTTACCCACGCATAAACGCTGCGGCTGGCAGCATCCGGCGCTTCTACTCCCAAAAGTTCCATCGTTACTTCTCGTTCTTTCCCCAAATCGCCCAGTTCGGAGCTTTCCCTCTCCAAATATTCACGGATAATCGGCTCGACCAACTCCCGATTGGCAGGTGAAATCCCCGCCTTCACCTCTACAAACACGTGACCGAGATACTTCCCGTCTGCATTTACCTGCAGCTTCCATATCCCCGGATCGGGCAGCGTGACCCCAGTGGGCACATGGTGCTGCGCATCAAACAAGGGGCCACTAACCGAATACGCCCCCAGCTCTACACGTCTTCCCTCACTGTTGTAGGCAACCAGCTCTACCTTTTTCATTTGCCCAGCATCCAGCAGCCAAAATACCCGTTGCTGCTGATCTTCATAAAACCCGGACGGATCCGTAATCACTCTCACCGGCTTGTCACCGAGATAGGAGAAGGGCTGACCATTCGCGGTCGTTTCTGTTTGAGGGGATGCCTTCCACAGAAGAGGAACATCCAGGGAGCCGCCTGGTAAAAGCTCTGGTACCGACGTGGCTGGCCCAGTAGGTTTTGACGCATGTCTCTCTCCAGAGAAGAGAGACAAAGGCCCTACCTGCCATGCCAGAAACAGCAGCCATACAGTCAGGACAGGGAAAGCAACCCGCGACCACCAAACTATCCTTTTCGAGTGTCGCTGGCGGATGCGCTGACGGACCCCTTCTTTCATGGAAGCCGTGAAATGGACATCGCGGAACACCTTGCCGTCCGCCTTCTCTTTCAATTGTTCGATCCACTGGTTCTCGTCCATTCCCACTCACGCCCCTCTCCCATCCTCTTTTTCAGCTGCTGCCTGGCTCGGTGCAAACGCGTACGTACGGACCCCTCCGACACAGACAGGACGTTTGCCACCTCTGCTATGGACAAGTCTGCATAGTAATGAAGGACAATCACTTGCCGGTACATGGGAGGAAGGCTTTGCACCTGCTCCACCAGTTCATCCCGCTCATATTGCTCCATCACGACATGTTCGGTAGAAGCATCGCTCCCCGCTTTGATCCAGGAGCGCGGCCATATTTTTCGAAAGGCCCATGAGCGCAAGTAGCCTTTGCATTCATTGACCGCGATCCGGTATATCCACGTTTGCATGGTGCTTTGTCCACGAAATCGCGGCAGGTTTCTGTATACTTTCACAAACACATCCTGCGTGATATCTTCCGCGGCATTCCGCTCTTTTACCAGAAACGTCACCAGCCTAAGCACGCGCGTCCCGTATTCCCGCATGATTTGTTCAAATGCGGCATCCTCCGTGGGCTGCAATTTCTCCACGTGCGCGCCTCCTCTGCATGAATTCGTTACTGGTTAGATGCAGCTGCTGACGTTTTGTTACACGATTCCGGATATTTTTTTGGCGATTGCGGTCCAGCGAGTCCCACTAGCGTGGGCCTCTGTCGATCGGACGAAAGGATAACCCCCGTGCTGCCACCGGTCCCGGTCATAATCTTTCTCCCCTGTGTCATACGTGGTCTTCCCGAAATTTTCAAATGCCTCGATCACCTGGAAGCCCTCGGACTCTAACAGCAGCTCCAGCTCATTTGGCAAAAGCAAGGCATATTCACGGTCCACTCGATACCTCGGCTGTTCGTATTGGTCCAAAAAAGTCTCGTAGGTAACGGTGCAGCGGAACTTTTGTCTAACGAAGGAGGTTTCGCCTTCTATGCGCTGATAGACCATGCGATCTGGAAACACGAACTTTTTCTGTTCGACCCGCCAAGACTCTCGCATTGGCGGCAAGACAAGGTCGATAGCGACGACTCCAGCTGTCGTCAAATGCTGCGTGATGATGCGAAGCAGCTTTCTCTGCTCCATGCGATCGGCCGCTTGCTGGAAGATTCCTTCTGGCATGAGAACATGCGTGAATTCTCGATGCAGGTCGAGCTCCCACATATCTTGCTCCACCAGCTCCAGCCGCTCCCTGTTTTCTTTCCGCACCCGCTTTTTCTTGCGCTCGGCAATCTCCAGCATCTCGCAGCTCCAGTCCACGCCGCATACAGACATCCCATGCTCAGCAAGCTCTGTGGCAATTCTCCCTGTCCCCACTCCCAGCTCCAGTACCGAGACGGGAGCTGGCTCTTGCAGCAGCCAGTCCCGATAAAAGACAATCCCTGCTTTCCCTGCAAACTGGTCGTAATAAGTGGCTTCCAGCCCCGCATACTTGGTTTCCGGTACGACTACATGCCGTCCTTCCCCTTGCATTCCGCAAGTCGTGCAAACCGATCCCGCAAGCTTAAAGAACGGGACACCCGGAGGCACACCATTTTTCGTATCCCCCAGCCATTCATCATAACGAAATTTACACACCGTACAGCTGTAGACACTCATTGCGCCCGAACCCCCTCCTGTCGATCACGTTTTGCCTGAAAGGCTGTCGAGAAAAAGTAAATCTGCTTCTTTCCCGTAATGGGATGCACGGATACGTCCGTCTCCACACCAAAAACCTCTCGAATCAAACCGGACGTCAAAATCTCATCTGGCGAACCCGATGCAACGAGTTCGCCTTCTTTTAAGACATACAACCGATCACAATACATAGCCGCTATGTTCAAGTCGTGCAGAGCAGACAGAACGGTAATCCCCAGCTGCCGGACGATATCCATGACCTGCAGCTGATAACGCACATCCAAATGATTCGTGGGCTCGTCCAAAACCAGAAAATCAGCTTGTTGGGCCAATGCTCTGGCAATCAAGACACGCTGCTTTTCCCCTCCAGACAGCGAGAAAAAGCTGCGCGCGGCATAATCGCTCATGCCGACGCGTGCCAACGCCTCGTCACTGATCTCTTTGTCCTCTACCGAATCCAGCTGAAACATGTTTTTGTGCGGCGAACGTCCCATCATCACGATTTCCTGCACAGAAAAATCGAATTCAACCGAAGATTCCTGCCGAACAACTGACATACGCCGGGCCATTTCCTTTGGAGACAGCTTGTATATATCGTCCCCGTCCAGCCCGATCCAGCCCGCAGTCGGCTTCATGACACGATAGATGCTCTTGAGAAGCGTGGATTTGCCGCTGCCATTTGGTCCGATTAGCCCCACGAACTCCCCGTCTTTTACCTCCATGCCAATCTCATGAATGATTCGCTTGTTGGTCAGGGAGACGGTGATGTCACTTGCAACAAGCTTCATCGTCCACCACCTCCAAATGAATACGAGCTGCGAAGCATCAACCAGATAAAAAATGGCCCGCCACAAAGTGCCGTAATAATGCCAATGGGCAATTCTTCTGGAGCGAAGGAAAGCCTCGCCAAGGCATCCGCCCAAATCAGAAAGATAGCTCCCAAGAGTGCGCTGACGGGCAAGACACGTCGATGATCGGATCCGACAATGACTCGGACGATGTGTGGCATCATCAGACCAACAAATCCGATAGACCCGCTGATGGCAACGATGACACCCGTCAATAGCGCCGTAATAACCAAAAGCAGCTTGCGAAATTGCACCGTATTCACACCGAGAGTGCTCGCCGACTCTTCGCCCATCAACATGGAATTAAGAGAGCGGTATTGCGCCAGCAAGACTGCGAGACACACCAGGACGACAAGGCTGGGAATCGTCAAGTACTCCCATTTGGCCCCAGCCAAACTGCCACTCAGCCAAAAAAGGACAGACCGTATGCCGTGCTCATTCGGGGCCGAAAAGATGATCAAGCTCGTAACACCCGATAAAATCGCCGAAATCGCAATCCCTGCCATGAGCAGGCGGACCGTTGAATTTTGTCCACCTATCCGAGAAAGCGAGAAAATCAGCACGATGGATAGCAGCGAGCCGAGAAATGCGCCTACCGACAAGGCGTACTGGCCGTACATGCTAAAGGCGCCAAACAGGATGACGAGTGTCGCACCCACCGAGGCTCCTGAAGAAACACCTAGTATGTAAGGATCAGCCAAGGAATTTCGAACCAACGACTGAATGGCTACCCCGACCACAGACAGCCCTGCGCCAACGACCGCAGCCAATAGAACACGGGGAAAACGGATGTCCCAAATGATCGAGTGCTGCGCGCGGGTCCAATCTTCTGTCACACATCCCCCAAGGAAGGGGACATGGTTCAGTGCAATTCCCCAGACTGTCCTAGGATGAATGTCTACAGACCCCAGTGTAATGGCGAGCGTAATCGATACAAGCAGCACGATCATGAGAGAAAGGATAAGTACAGTCAGGCTTGTCCTACGCAATTCTGACTCCCCCTCCTGCAAGATGCCCTCGTCTGTTCCCCTTCGTCACATTGCGAATGCTCGGTCTCATTGCTTGAATTTCTCCGGATAGAGTCCTTCCGCCAAAATCTTCAAGGCAATCGGCCCACGAACCCCTTCGCTTGCAGCCGATAACGGCAAAACAATCAATCGATTGTTTTGAATAGCTGACACGCTTGCCAGCTCTTTTTTGCTCAGGAGCAGCTCTCGTTTTTGCTCCAGGCTCTTGTCTCCGTAATCAACGATGATGATCACGTCTGGATTGCGGCTCACGACCTCTTCCCAGCTCACATCAGCCCAGCCTTTTTGAATGTCGTCAAAAATATTTTTGCCTCCCGCCATGTTAATCAAGGCAGTCATATAGTTGTTTGCCGCTGTAAAGGCCTGTTCTTCCCCACTGTCATAAACGAATACCTGTAACGGTTTATCTACCTTGCCCAGCTTGCTCGTCGTTTGTTCCATTTCTGTTTTCATGTTGCTCACTAGTTCATTCGCCCGATCCTCCACCCGGAAAATGCGTCCGATGTTTTGAATATCGGTAAATACATCTTCTACCGTCGGCGCTGCCTTGTTAGACGATTCATGCAAGTACGACTTGATCCCTGCTTTCTCCAATTCCTCCATGGATCCTACGCCTTTGTCACCAAAACCGCTTTTCCAGCCTGCATACACGAAATCAGGCTCAGCGGCCATCAACACTTCCTTACTTGGATACTTATTAGACAGCACAGGAACTTTGTCATACGCCTCTTTCAATTCAGGCAAAATTTGATCATCCAGATACGCTGTCCCAACCATTTTGTCTCCCAAGCCCAAAGCTAGCATGACCTCCGTTACATGCTGATTCAATGTGATCGCTCTCTTTGGTGCTTCCGGATAGGTCATTTCCATGCCGTTGTTTTGCAGAGTGACCGGCTTGTCTGCTTCCGGTTGTGCTTGTTGCTGGGTAGCAGGAGTTGGAGTCTCTTGGGACTGCTCCCCCTGCCCATTAGTTGCCGGCGAGCCGCATGCCGTTGCGATCAGCATAAGCGCCAGAACCAGCGCTGACCAGCTCCCCTTCCACAGTCGATGCCATTTCTTTTCAGGTGCCTTCATCTTTTTCTTCTCTCCTTTTTTCGTCCCCCGGTTATCGGTTTGGTTTCATCCTCATCATTTCGCCAGCGAAGGGTGTCTCGCCTCACCTCCTCTCCAGATTTGAAAGCTTGGCTTCGTGAAGCCTTCAGCGGAGCTTGCGCGGAAATAAAAAAAGCATCTCCCACGCGCAAACGGGAGATGCTTTCCAATGTGGACAGAGTATGGCAAATAAACGGGATTCCGCCTTTACACATGCTGCTGTACTTCCACATCATCCCATCCGCGTGGGTCGATTGTGCATGGTTTCATGGCAGGTCTCCTGGCTTGGAATCATCGTCCTCTACGTCCTTCCCATTCCCTACAAACAGCGGAACAGTGGTTCATCGCAGAGGACTCCTCCTTACAGTGGCGGGACCGCGCCGGCATTTCACCGGACTTCCCTATTAAGCTGGCTGGACTTGTCCTCTTGTCCAGCTGGCACCATCAAACACCTATTCAATTATGGCTTGCTCTTATCCAATGACAGTCAGTTGTTTCGGGAATTGCGTCATGACTTCTACGCCTGTCTCCGTTACGAGAACGTTGTCTTCAATCCGCACGCCGCCTACGCCTGGAACGTAAATTCCCGGTTCGATAGTAAACACCATACCTGGGCGCAGCGTCTCCTGATTTTGTCCGTGTACAGATGGATACTCATGTACGTCCATGCCGAGTCCATGGCCCAAACGATGCATGAAGTATTCGCCGTAGCCTTTCGCTGCGATCACATCGCGTGCCGTTTGGTCGAGATGAGCAAAGGTCACGCCGGGACGAACCTGTGCGATCGCTGCTTCATTCGCAGCCAGAACGGTTTCGTAAATTTCGCGCAATTGCTCACTGATTTCTCCGACCGCAAAAGTGCGCGTGATATCGGAGACATAGCCGTTTGCTTCCACACCGATATCAAACAAGAGTACTTCGCCTTCTTGCACTTGACGAGAGCCTGGTTTTCCATGCGGCAGCGCAGACTTTTCTCCAGCCAATACCATTGAGGTAAAGGACGGGCCGTCAGCACCCAAGCGCTTCATTTGAAACTCCAGCTCAGCCACCAGCTCTGTTTCCGTTACGCCGGGCTTTGCTTTTTTCAAGGTCTCGCGCAAGGAGTCCTCCACCAGCTGGATCGCATGCTTCATACGCTCCACCTCGTCAGCGGATTTGATCAGACGCATTTCACGCAGAGGCTCTTCGACATCGACGTAACGGGAAGCGCCAACTACTTCGCCAATTGCCTCATAGCGCTCGACTGTCATATGGCTTTTCTCAATCCCCAGCTGCTTCAAGCCAGCAGGAAGCGTTTGCTTTAAGACTTCATATGGATTTTGAATATCTGTGTGGGTGAAAATATTTTGTACGCTCGAAGCGGATGCTGCGGCTTCACGATCCAGCGCAGGCACGATCAGAGATGGTTCTCCCTCCGCCGGAATAATCAGGCCCAGAAAACGTTCATGGGGATCGGTGAAAAAACCTGTCAAATAATAAACATGTTTGGGAGAGGTGATCAACACCGCGTCAAGTTCTTGTTTGCTAAGAAAATCGTGCAGCTTTTGGATGCGTTCTTGGAACATTTTCGTCACCTAGCTTTCTCCATTTATTCTATTGCGAGAATACCATTTCCCTCTGTAAAAAAGAAGCTTATCCGAGAAAAAAACCTTTTCAAAACCAAGCTATAGCTGAGGTGAATATTGCTATGGAACACACAATCACTCTACCAAACGGAACCCTGGCATGCACCGTTGTCGGACAAGGCAGTCCCCTCCTTTGTATTCACGCTCCCTGCATTGGCTCCATCAATTTTGTCTCTCAGCACCCTCTCACCGATACGTTCCAGCTACTCGTACCCGATTTACCTGGTCATGGACATAGCAGCCCGCTCCCTGAACCGTTCTCTATTCATGATCTCGCCGTGTGCCTGCATGAGCTCATGCAAACGCTGGGGTTGGAGAAGCCTTACTTGCTCGGCTACTCACAGGGAGCCTCCATCGCTCTTGAATACGCGCTTTGCTTTCCCGAGCAGGTGAGTGGACTGATCTTGGTCAGCGCCTTTTCTGAAGTAAATGATCTTTATTTGCACAGTCGTTTTTACCTTGCGCAAGCCATGGCAGGCATTCACGGAGTCCCCCTCTTGGCAAAAAGCATTACGTCATCTCATATCGATGACCCACAGCTGCAAGAGCGATGGATCAAGCACGCCTCTCTCACCGACTCCACCACCTTGCGTCACCTCTACAAGGCAGGTCATTCCTACCACTGTACCCAAAGACTTCCCCAGATTGGTTTGCCCACCCTTCTCGTGTATGGGGCAGAAGATCGAAGCATTCACCCCTATGGGCAGCTGCTGAATGAAGGCATACCGAATTCCAAAATGGTCATGATCCCGGGAGTCGCCCATCAAGTGGTTACCAAGGCCGCACCCGAATTGAATCGTCTGTGCCGAAAGTTCTCCACGTAGAAAAGGGAGGGTAAAAACCTCCCTCCCACACGAGCACACCTGTTTAGTTTTTCATACGAGGGTCAAGCGCATCGCGCAAACCGTCTCCAATGAGGTTAAAGCCCAATACCGTCAGCATGATTGACAATCCCGGGAAGATAACCGTCCAAGGTGCCTTTTGAATGTATTGCCGCGAATCGGAAAGCATTTTTCCCCACTCCGGCTCGGGCGGCTGCGCACCCAAACCGAGGAAACCCAAGGCTGCCGCCTCAATAATCGCTGTCGCAATGCCCATCGTGCCCGTTACGATGATGGGAGCCAGGCTGTTCGGCAAAATATGCTGCATCAAAATGCGCGAATCCTTCATCCCAATGGCACGAGCCGCCATCACAAACTCTTCTTCTTTCAAGCTCAGAACCCGCGAGCGTACGAGACGCCCAAACGTCGGAATGTTGATAATCGCGATGGCGAGCAACGCGTTTTGCAGGGATGGACCCAAAATCGCTACGATCGCAATCGCCAGCAGAATGCTAGGGAATGCCAGCATGATGTCAAAAATACGAGAAATAAGCGTATCGATCCATTTCCCATAATAACCTGCCAGAAGTCCGAGCACCGTCCCCGCTACTACCGAACCGATAACGGAGAACGTACCTACCCACAACGAAATGCGAGCACCGTAAACGACGCGGCTGAATACATCCCGACCGTTATAATCCGTTCCAAACCAATGCTCTTCGGATGGTGGCTTGTTTTTCATGACAAGCTCACCTTCGTCGTACGGATACGGCGCGATGATTGGCGCAAAGACCGCCACTACGACGAAGAAGAGGATGATACCGAGACCTGCCATCGCCAGCTTGTTTTTACGCAAGGCTCTCCATGCTTCTCGCCATGGTGAGATAATTTGTTCGTCCTTTACTTGCAAAGGCACTGTTTGCACTTGTGTATCTGCCATATCTCCTGCCTCCTTAGCGATATTTAATACGTGGATCGATATAGGCGTACAGGAGGTCGACCAGCAAGTTGATCAGCACGAAGATTGTAGCGATCACCAAAATCCCTGACTGGATGACCGGATAATCGCGGTTCCCAATGGCGGTAAAAATGTATCGCCCTACCCCAGGCCATCCGAAAATCGTCTCGGTCAATACAGCTCCCCCCAGCAGCAAGCCCGTTTGCAAGCCGATTACGGTCAGCACCGGAATCATCGCGTTTTTCAGAGCGTGCTTGTAGACAACCCAAAATTGAGCCAGTCCTTTTGCTCGCGCCGTTCTCACGTAGTCCGCACGCATGACCTCCAGCATACTGGAGCGTGTGATGCGTGCGATAATCGCCATCGGAATCGTTCCGAGAGCCACTCCCGGCAAAATAAGATGCTTGATTACTTCCCACAGCTGATCCCATTGTCCAGCTAGAATCGTATCCAGTATATAGAACTGCGTAATGGCCTCCACGGGATTACGCGAATTGTCACGACCAACGGATGGCAGCCACTTCAGCTCTTGTGCAAAGAACCACTGCTCCATCAAACCCAACCAGAAAATTGGCATGGAGACACCAATCAAGGCGATCAACATCGCACAGTAGTCAAACCAGGAGTTTTGCTTCCACGCAGATAAAATACCTGCATTCACACCGATAATTACAGCGAACAGCATACTGACGATGGTCAATTCGGTTGTTGCTGCTAAATAAGGCATGATTTCTTGCGTAATACTCGCGCCGGAGTGCAAGGAAACTCCGAGATCACCCGTCAAAATCTGTTTGAGATAATCAAAGTACTGAATGTACCAAGGATTGTTCAAGCCAAGTACTTCTCGTAAATCTTCGATCGCTTTTGGACTTGCTTTCTCCCCCAAAATAGTGAGAGCCGGATCACCTGGGATGGCACGGATAATAGAAAAAACGACGATCGACATGCCCAGTAGAACGGGGATGAGCATGAGAATTCTTCGGATGCTGTAGGATAGCAATGCCATCTCCTCGCTTTCCTTAATAGAAAAGGATAAGTGCAGAAAAATAAGGAAAGGGCAAGAAGAGGGATAACTCCTCTTACCCTTCCGCCTATTCATGAATCACAGCATGAGCTTACTCTTTGAAATCAACCTTCTCCAAGCTCTCGGATCCTTTTGGATGTGGCTTGTAGTTGATGATGTTTGCTTTTGCTGCCAGGGCAGGAGTGGAGTGAGCCAGTGGTACCATTGGCACATCCTTGAAGATGATCTCTTGCACTTGCATGTACAGCTTTTCGCGCTCTTCCTTCGTCGTAGCAGATTGCGCTTGCATCAGCAATTTGTGCGCGTCTTCATTTGCCCAACGTGTACGGTTGTTACCGCCAATGTTGTTCTTGTCAAGCAAGGTAGCCAGGAAGTTGTCTGGGTCTCCGTTGTCGCCAGTCCAACCGAGCATGAACATTTCTTGTTCGCCCACTTTTGTTTTTTCCAGGTACGTTGCCCATTCCATCGTTACGATTTCTGCTTCTACGCCGATTTTTTTCAGGTCTTGCTGGATTGCTTCTGCGATTTTCACACCATCAGGCATGTACGGACGAGCTACAGGCATAGCCCAGAACTTGATTTTGAAGCCGTTCGGGAAGCCCGCTTCGGTCAGCAATTGTTTTGCTTTGTCCAAATTGAACTCGCGGTCTTTGATGTTGCCATTGTGTCCCCAAATGGAAGGTGGCATTGGGTTTGTAGCTGGTTCTCCCAATCCCGCAAAGAATGCTTCGATGATAGCTGGTTTGTTGATAGCATAGGCAATAGCTTCACGGACTTTTGGGTTATCCAGTGGTTTTTTCTCCACGTTGAACCCTACGAAACCGATGTTCATGGAAGGGCGAAGAATCAGTTGCAGCTCCGCATTGTCTTTCACAGCTTGAGCGTCATCTGGGTTCAGGCCGTCCATCATGTCGATCTCGCCGGATGTCAAGGCAGTCAGACGAGCTGTGTTCTCAGGAATGACTTTGAATACGAGCTTGTCCAATTTCGGGAAGCCTGCGTTCCAGTAATTCGGGTTCTTTTCCAGTGTGATCGTGTCGTTGCGCTTCCACTCTTTGAAAACGAACGGGCCGGTACCTACTGGATTTTCGTTGAACTTCTCAGGTCCCATCTCTTGTACCGCTTTCGGGGAAGCGATCGCAAAGCAGGACATGCCCAAGTTTTGAATGAATGGTGCCAAAGGACGGTTCAGTGTGAACTTCACCGTTTGTGGGTCAACGGCTTCCACGGACTTGATTACATGGGTCTCATCCCCTTTGTAACCACCGAACATGTCGTTGTAATATTCAAAGCCTTCTTTGTTGTGCTGTGGATGGCTCTTGTCCATCCAGCGCTCGAAGTTCCATTTCACGGCTTCCGCATTGAAATCAGTGCCGTCGTGGAATTTTACACCGGAGCGCAGATGGAAGGTGTAGGTCAAACCATCTGGAGAGATTTCCCATTTCTCCGCCAGAGAAGGAACGACAGCTGTGCTCTCTTCCTCGTAACCTACCAGTGTGTCAAATACGTTTTCTGTTACTTTGAAAGACTCCCCGTCGGTTTGTGCGATGGGGTCCAATCCTACCGTATCGCCACCGCGGCCTACGATCAGCTGTTTCGGTCCGCTGCTTTTCGCAGGTTCAGCAGCAGGTGTTGTTGCCGGCGCTTCTGTCTTTGGCTGCTCTGCCGGTTTTTGTGCCGTTTGAGTTCCGCTGCAACCCGCAAGCAGCATAGCAAATGCAAGCATGCCGGTCATGGCAGTCGAGAGCACTCTCTTCTTCATGAATAATCCCCCTCTTCTAAAATTTCAGATTTTACGGTTGGTAGAAAATCGATTGGCATGGCTTTGCTTCGCATCCCCCCTTTGATGAGGATCCTTCCCCAACTAAGACTTGTATAGATGGCATGCCACAAAATGTCCGTCTCCCACATCCTGGAAGTGCGGTCGAGTCGTGCGGCATTCATCTGTCACATGAGGGCAACGCGTATGGAACGTACAGCCGCTTGGCGGATTCGCTGGGCTTGGCACATCGCCCTGGAGTATGACTCGTTCGCGTGCAGCGTCTGGGTCAGGCGTGGGCACTGCCGAAAGCAAGGCTTTGGTATACGGATGCAGGGGATTGCTGTACAGCTGTGTACTGCTCGTCAGCTCGACGATTCGACCGAGGTACATGACCCCTACCCGGTCACTGATATGGCGGACCACACTCAGGTCGTGAGCAATAAACAAATAGGTCAAGCCGAGATCGCGCTGCAGGTCCTGCATCAGATTCAGCACTTGTGATTGGATCGATACATCCAGCGCTGATACAGGCTCGTCCGCTACGATCAGCTTGGGATTGAGCATCAACGCGCGTGCGATCCCGATCCGTTGACGCTGACCGCCACTAAATTGGTGTGGATAGCGCCTGGCGTGATAGCTGCTCAGTCCCACGACCTCCAGCATCTCCTGCACGCGTTTTTTGCGCTCAGCAGATGAACCCATGCCATGAACTATCAATGGCTCTTCCAGAATCTTCTCAATATTGTGACGTGGGTTTAGAGAAGCAAATGGATCTTGAAAGACGATCTGCATGTCTCTGCGCATCTTGCGCATTTCTTCTATCGAGAGAGCGGATACATTGACACCATCGAAATAAACCTCTCCTGCTGTCGGCTCGATCAAGCGAAGCAGCGAACGTCCTGTCGTCGATTTGCCGCATCCACTTTCTCCAACCAATCCCAATGTTTCTCCACGTTTTACAGTAAACGAGACATCGTCTACGGCTTTTACGACTCCGATTTCCCCTCCGAGGACACCGCCTGTGATCGGATAGTATTTTTTCAAGTTTTTAACGACGAGCAGTTCTTCAGTCACCTGCATGCTCCTTTCGGGTTATTCGGCTATCCAGCAGCGTGAGCGATGATTTTCGCCTACTGCTTTTAGCTCGGGCATCTCTTGACGACAGCGATCTGTCACCTTGTCACAGCGCGGGGCAAAACGGCACCCAACCGTGAGTGATCCCGGGATAGGCACGTTCCCTGGAATGGAATATAAACGTTCTTGGGATTCGTCCAGCTTGGGCAATGATTGCAGCAGACCAACCGTGTATGGATGCTGCGGATTTTTCAGGATCGTCCGCACGTCTCCTTCTTCAATCACATTTCCGGCATACATGACTACGACTCGATGACACATTTCCGCTACGACACCCAGATCGTGTGTAATGAGCAAAATAGCCGTATCCGACTCTCGGTTGCACTGGCGCATCAAGTCCAGAATCTGCGCCTGGATCGTAACATCTAACGCCGTCGTCGGCTCGTCTGCAATTAACAGCTCGGGATCACAGGCCATCGCCATCGCAATCATGACGCGCTGCCGCATCCCTCCAGACAGCTGGTGCGGATACTCATCTACGATCGCTTCCGCTCTTGGAATGCCTACTTTTTTCAGCATTTCGATTGCACGCTGCTTGGAT
The DNA here is from genome assembly GCF_003710965.1 of Brevibacillus nitrificans. Taxonomy (NCBI): domain Bacteria; kingdom Bacillati; phylum Bacillota; class Bacilli; order Caryophanales; family Paenibacillaceae; genus Brevibacillus; species Brevibacillus nitrificans. The sequence goes on from NZ_RHHU01000014.1 coordinate 15,225, forward strand.
TCCTTTTTACTCGCCTTCGTATGTAAACGAACAGCTTCCCCGATCTGGTCGCCAATCGTAAACACGGGATTGAGCGATGTCATCGGTTCCTGAAAGATCATAGCAATTTCATTTCCGCGTATTTCACGCATCCTCTTTTCATCTGCCGCTACCAGGTCTTCTCCTTTAAAGCGGATCGAACCGCCGACAATTTTCCCTGGAGGGTTCGGAACCAGCTTCATTACGGAAAGGGAGGTTACACTTTTTCCACAGCCGGATTCACCTACGATACCGACAACTTCACCTTTGTTTACGGTAATGGTGACTCCGTCTACGGCAGGAATCTGGCCGCGATCTGTAAAAAAGTGCGTCTGCAAATTTTCGATTTGAAGGACAGGGTGTGACACGGGGCGCACCTCTCTTACCGATATATTCAATAGAAATACTTCTATCAATAGATATTATGCCATTAGTACAATTTTTTGGCAACACAATAAATTCAAATAATTATATTTTCGCTGACTATATAAAATATTGTTTTAAATCGAAATAGAATGTTAAAATATTTGCCTCACAGCTTCTGATCCCAAGCCCCGTCTATGGTTCATGGCTTTTGTCACTTTTTTCATAGCCATTTGGGAAAACAAAAAAGGCCCAATGGCTCGGGCCTTTCGTCTCTCATTCTTTCTGCCTATGGTTTTTTTGTCCATAAACAATCGTTACGGTGCAAAGAGTCCCCCCACCCAATCGACAAAAGTTTGCGCTCCGCTCTTTATTGTCGAACCGAGAGTCATTCCCATATTGCTCATGTAGTTGACCACTTTTTCCGGATTCTCCGTCTGCACCTGCTTGCCCATCACAGCGATTTCCATCTTGCCTTGATCCATTTTTTTGATGTAAAAGGTTTGCTGCTCCTGTTCCACTGTTCCGCTCACTTTTGATATGCCGCGCTCTGCCGTTTGCAAGCCTAATACGACTCCGATTAACAGGATCAGTAACAGCCCCGTCAACTTTACTGTCACGTTCACGCTCGTCACCTCTTTGCCGGCTCATCCGAAGCCGGTTTGTCCACTTTTTCCGCCTTGAGGTAGTAAGCGGCAAACACATCTGCCAGCGCTTCCGCCGTGTTGTAGCTCTCCTGCAGGGTGTTTTCCGTGCCACCTATTTCCATTAACAGGCTTCCCGGTGAAATGGACTGATTATACTCCCCATGATCTGTCTTTGCTCCTTTTTCCATCACACCTCTAGATAATTCGGGATACATCTCTTCCATCAGCTTGTGCAATTCGGTAGCAAACGCTTCATTTTTCTCGAAGCTTTTGTTTCTTTTTCCGATGACAAACAGGACGCGCGCGTAGGTTTTTCCCTTTATCGTGACGGTCGTTCGATCCCTTGGGGCAGTATCGCGATGCAGATCAAAGAAGTAATGCAGCTCGCGGTTGTTCTCGGCAGCGGCCTTCACGACTTGCAGAGACTGCGCGTATGACAGGGCGTAATCCTTTTTTTGATTCAGGAGCTCCTGATAAATGTCGTCTGTGCTTACATCCGCCCCAATGCCTCTCTCGTTTAAAGCCTCAGACAAATGCTTGCCTACCATCGAAATATTTCTCGTCGGGTGATCCACAGAGGATCCGACTGGCTTCGTCTCACTGTACCAAGACTCTCGATTGTGCGTGTTGTAGACATAAACGACTTTCTTGCCGTCCGTATTCGGCTTCGCAATGGGCTTTGGCGGTTCGGCTGTCTTGTCTGTTTCATTCTCAGCGGGCTTGGGCGACAGAGGAATGGCGTCAGAAGCGTCAATCACTTGCTTGGGGTGCGGAGGATATTCAATGTAAAAATCAGAGAGACTCGCCCCTTTTCCGGCTACAACGAATCTGGCGTCGTCCGTGGTTACCATGCCAGGAAGCTCTCTGCCAAGCAGGCTGCGCAAATCGCCGGGCTGAATGCTAGTCGCGAGCTGGAATAAAAAGCCGGACACACTGTTGGTTCGTCGGTCAGAACCGGTCTGCACGATTTCGCTTAGCACCGGGATCTCCTGCCCCATCCACCCTAGGATTGCTAGACTGGAGATGTGTGTAGCCGCCTGCTGGACAGTAGAGGAGGCGATCATCAGCTTGTTGCCTCCGAGGGAAAGCACACCGGTCATGACAAATAGAAAGGCTGTTATAAACGACAGAACAACGAATTGGCGTTGGATAAAGGATGCCATCTGTCTCACTCCTCATGCTGTAGCATTGTCGCGGGCTTCTCTCTTTCGCTTCCCGCTTGTCTATGCTTTAGCCTATGAGCCTCATAGAGACGATAGAACCCTTTCCCTAGCATTTCTCTTAAATCGTGGCAGACTCTCTACTGGATCGCTAGTCTAGTGCGTGTAGGACGCGCTGTTTTCTTCATCTACCGCTCTGTGCAAGGCACGGTTGAGGCCAGTCGCGATGACATTGGATATTCCTTCGATAAAATCGTCCACCTCTTTTGGTGTTACCACTAAATCCTGACCCAACGGACGCAGCACCTCGTGAATCAGCTGACGCTTTTCCTCCTCGGGAAGAGACCCTACCAGACCCATGAACGTTTTGCGCGATTCCAGATCAGGCAAATCATCTTCGGTGTACGGCTCTTTGCGCTCCGGCAGCGTACTCATGGAAAGCTTGTTGAAGGCACGCTTGCTCTCCGCCATCGACTGACCAAAGTGACCGAGCAGATACGTAATGGCGTCGTTCACGATGGTAGAGGCAAAGACAACGGTCGGCACACCGATCGCGATAACCGGGATCCCGAGCGTATTCTGGTCAATGGCTTTACGCTTATTGCCGACACCCGAGCCTGGATGGATGCCCGTATCCGAAATCTGGATGGTGGTATTCACCCGATGCAAAGCGCGCGAAGCCAAAGCATCGATGCAAATGACAAAGTCCGGCTTGCTCTTTTCCACTACACCAAAGACGATCTCGCTTGTTTCAATACCCGTAATGCCGAGAACTCCCGGAGACAGCGCACTCACTTCCCGATAGCCGTCTCCAACCGTATCCGGAGCCAGCTGGTACAGGTGCCGGGTCACCAGCAGGTTTTCCACCACCATCGGGCCGAGCGCATCTGGCGTTACGTTCCAGTTGCCCAGACCGACGACAAGTGCCTTTTTCTCTTCCGTAATGCCGAGCTTCATCAAGAAGCTGGCGAATTCCAGAGCAAATCGTCTCGTTACCTGCTCTTCTATAGAAGTATCATTGTCACGGAGCTTGGGTACTTCGATCGTGAGGTAACGCCCCGGCAGTTTCCCAATCGCTCGGCCTGCCTCTTCATTTTCTACGTGAAGTCTGGTGACTTTTATATTCGGTTCTTCATCGTCTGCCTGCAGCCAAATCCCGGGGATATTGCTCTCATTTTGCTGCTGCGCCAGCTCGTGTGCTTCTACTGCCAGATCGGTGCGAATCGAGTAGCCAGACAGATCAATATTGTGTTCCATCGTTAATCGCTCCCTTCTCCATTTTGTTCCTGCTACTAGGTTGCTTGAATCCTTCATTTTTATTCCGAATCCTTTCTTGCAAATGGATTCCGTGCATGCTAGAATTACTTTGTTGTATGACTGTATGTCTATGGTCGTCTAAGGAGGTGACACACATGCCAAACATTAAATCCGCGATTAAGCGCACCAAAACCATTGAAAAGCGCCGCGCACACCGTGCTTCTCAAAAGTCTGATCTGCGCACTTCCCTGAAGAACTTTGAGAAAGCTGTCGCCGCTTCCGATGTAGCATTGGCGAAATCCACTCTTCTGGTGGCTGTGAAAAAGCTGGACAAGGCCGCTTCGAAAGGTCTCATTCATAAAAACGCAGCAAACCGTCAAAAGTCTCGTTTGATGAAAAAGCTTAACGTTCTGAGCGCTCCTGTAGCGTAAGAGACCATGGAACAGAAAAAAGCCCGCGAACCTAGTGTTCACGGGTTTTTTCTTTTTATCTGCTCGTTCTGCTCCGTTCTTCATAAGCACGCGTAATAAACAGCTCTAGGGCCAAACGCTTGTCCACCTGACCGGATTTCATTCGAAAATCGTCCTCGGCCAAGATCAGCAGCAATTTTTTCAAGGAATCCTCAGAAAAATGACGCGCCTGCTCCATTGCCTTTTTGACGGCGTAGGGATGCATTTTGATCATCCCGGCCATCTGCTGCTGCGAATAGCCTCGCGGGGCAAGCTGCCTTACTTGCAGGAGCATGCGAAATTGCCTCGCCAAAAGGGAAAGCAGCTTGATTGGCTCCTCACCGGTTTTCATGCTGTCATAAAGCATCCGCAACGCCCTGTCCAGCCTTCCCGACGCTACCTGTTCAATCAGGGCAAATACGTCCTGCTCGAGCGTACGAGCAGCGAGATCCTCGATAATTTGGTCAGTAATGGTTCCGCCTTCCCCCACAAAAATCGCCAGCTTTTCAATCTCCTTGTCCAAAAGGCGCAGATCGCTGCCGACACGCTCTACAAGCTTCATCGACTGTGGACGCTGTATAGTCGCCCGGTATTTATCTGCCTGCCGTTCAATCCAAGCGTAGAGATCTCCATCCTTCAAATGCATGAAAGGAATTACTTTTGCCTTTTGCTGCAAGGTTTTGACCAGTTTCTTTCGTTCGTCCAGCTTTTCCGCTTCTGTCTGTAAGATCAACGACGTGTAGGCAGGAGGATTTTGCATGTACCCAAGCAAGGCATCAGGATCACTTTCTACCTTCGAGGGAGGCTTGCTCCCCGTTAAAAAGTACGCTTGCCGCGCAATCACGAGCCGATGCTCCCCCATGAACGGCAGTGTCTCCGCATCCTGCAGAATATCACTCAGGCTTGTTTCCGTGCAGTCGTACACGCTTATATTGAGATCACTGAAATCAGGATCGATCATTTCCCGTCGAGCTAAAGACAGAAACTCTTCTGCCAGAAAGGATTCCGGACCGTGGAGAACGTAGACGGGCGCGTACTGTCTTTGGCGTATTTCCCGAATGGCCGATAGCAATGGCATGGATCTTCCCTTCCCTTCTATGTTCTGTCCTGCGCTATTATAGCATAAAACGGATCGAATGGAGGCAGCGAAGCATCCTCGATGATCTTTTGCCCCGCTTCCTTACATAGAAAGAAAAAAACCGCTCTCCATGTTGGGTAGCGGTTTTTCCATCTGTTGGCACCTCTATGTAAACGTCTAGGGAAAAGCCCCGGGATTCCTCCTCCCCAAACGGTAAGCAGGGGGTGCTTGATAATGTAGGATACGCAAGACTCCCCTGTTCGGTGCCGGTCCAGATGTGAAATCCACGTTTGCCAAACGTTTTTTTCACATCAGTCATCATCGTTCTCTTTGTCTTTTTTTCGGTCTTTGTCTTTGTCTTTTTCTTTGTCCTTACTCTTCACTTTTTCCCTGTCCTCGGAGTCACTGTCTCTGTCGCGTGAGTCTTTGTCCGATTCTTCTCCTACACCATACGGGAATGCTGGTGGCTTTGGATCTCTGACAACAGGCTTTGGCGGAACGACTGGTTTCGTTTGTGCCGGATTCGAAACGGGTTTCTTGTTGGAATTGTTCTGGTGCGACTTGGAAGAAGTATTCTTCGCAGGCGTATTTTTCGTAGTTCCAGAGTTTTGTGTCGCCTTTTTATCCTCCTCCTGAGAATTGGATGTAGGGGGATTAGTGCTTGGAGGTGGAGACTGCACAGGCGGCCCCAAAATCGGAGCTTTTTTCGGTGCCGGCGTGACCGCTTCCGATCCTTGCTGGTACGGGTCGGCCTCGATCTTCTTTCCATCACTGCCAGTAAACATGATTCCAATCAAGAGGCAGGCAGCCACTGCGGTACTGCCAATGCTGGCCAACCAAACATTTGCCTTCTTCCACTTTTTCGATACCGACGGCGAAGATTGCTTGCGCTTTACTTCCAGAGTGGGCAGGACTTCTTCATTCAGCGTAGATGAAGCTGCAGGAACGGCAGCAGCTGACTCTAGCCGAGGCAGAATCGAATCCACGATGCTGAACGAAGGTACGACAGGGGGCAGCTGTTCAAGCTGCTGCGAAACAGTTTTCAGACGGTTGTATTTCAGTTGCAGATCAGAATCTTTGCGAATGAGATTGAACAGCGCGTCCTGTTCCGTCGGAGAAAGATCTCCATCCAGGTCCCGTTGCATCCATTCCCAAATTTCCTCGTTGGTCATCAACCGATCCCCCCTTTCTGGTAGTCGTACAGGAGTTCCTGCAATTGTTGCCTAGCCCGGAACAAATACGACTTTACCGTGTTAAGCGGCAAATCCAATGCTTCCGCAATCTCCTGATAGGACAGATCCTCGAGATAGCGGAGTACTACGACCATCCGGTACTGTCTGGGCAGCTTCCCGATGGCTTCCTGAATGTCATTTGACAATCCAGTGAGAAGAATTTCATCCTCTACGTTGTTACGATCAGGGATAATCAGCTCATGCTCCTCAATTGAGACCGTTTCCTTCTTCGCTCGAAATTTGTCCATGCAGACATTACTGACAATTCGTTGCACCCATGTGGAAAATTTGGCCTTTTCCTGATAGGTATCTAATTTTCGATAAATGCGAATAAGCACTTCCTGGGCTGCATCGAGTGCGTCCTGCTCATTCCCAAGAATATAGTAAGCGCTGCGGTAAACGGAGGTCTCAATGGATCGGAGCAGATCGACTAACGCATCGTGATCCCCGGATTGCGCCTTCCTGATCAGCTCTGCTTCCTGCATATTCTCCTCTCCCCCCTACAGACGGTACGTTTAAAGAAAAGGTTGCAACCATATTATGTATTTGATCCTTGGGTCTTCCAGGACATGCCATCCGGTGTCAGAATCAGCGTAACAGCCCCATTCATGTCCGTTCGGAAAACCTGTGATCCCATTTTTTCGAACCGTTGCAATACTTCTGGCGACGGATGACCATAGCGATTGTTTGCCCCGACGGAAATGACCACCGCCTTTGGGCGCAATGACGCCAGCAGTTCTTCTGTACTCGACGAGTTGCTCCCGTGATGAGCTACCTTTAATACATCCACTTCCGGCATTCCCAACTGGACTACTGCCCTCTCCCCTTCACGCTCGATGTCGCCGGTGAACAACACCGATTTTCCATAAGCAGTAAGTCGCAGTACGACGGATGCATCATTGCCAGAAGCTTCTGATGTTTGTCCCGGCCAAAGCCATGTCCATTCCACTCCCGGAAGATCTGACCACGTCTGCCCGGAGCTTCCCGTCAAGATCGGTACTCCCTCTCGTTGTAGCTGCTGAAGGATTTCTCTCTGTTTTCCTTCAGGTGTGATTCCATTCACAAGCGCAGAGCCTATGGAAAAACGGGGAACAATCGCTGCCATTCCTCCGATATGGTCCATATCCCCATGCGTCATGACTACACGATCAATCTTCTCTATCCCGCGCGCTCGCAAAAAGGGGAGAAGTACGTCTTTTCCCACCTCATAAGGATCGCGCTTTTCCCTCCAGGATTCACGCACAGGAAGACCGAGTGTCCCACCTGCATCAATTAAGTATACCTTCTGATCACTGATTTCGACAACGATGGAATCCCCCTGGCCTACGTCCAAAAACGTAATCCTCACTTCGTCCCCTGCCGAAAAAGGTTGTCTAGCCAGTACAAATAGCCCAATAAATAGGGTTATACAGACGATGACATCTCTTTGCCGATGATAACCCAATTTCCATAAAGTGGGCAATACGGTCAGGAACCCGGTGTACAAGACGAGCCACCACCAGCTTGGATGCGGCCAATGGGAAAAGGGAATCCTCCACTTTTGCATGACGAATAAAGGCTCGTGAAGCCAGTGCAGCAGCTCAGTGGATAGAAGCACGGGCCAGCTTGCCAGAGCGGGATGAATCATCCCGGCTGCGAGAGCGATGTATCCAAGCGGGAGCACGACCAAGGACAAAATCGGGGTCACGACTAAATTCACCAGCCAAGACGCCATGGAAAATTGATGAAAATGATAGATGAGAAAGGGAAACGACACAACCTGTGCTGCAAGGGTGACAGCGAACAGCGTGCGAATCCAAAGAGGAATCCGAACAAGCACATCCTGACTAAACGGAACCAGAAGAATGAGCCCAAGCGTAACGGCAAAGGAAAGCTGAAAGCCAATATGCCATAGCTGATAGGGATTGGTCAGCAGCATAACGATGAGTACACCGGCCCATACATCCTTTCCATTCACTTTTTTGCCTGCCACCTGCGAGGCTAGCCCTACTCCGCCCATTAATCCAGAACGGACGGCAGAGGCGCTCGCACCGACCAAAAGAACGTAGCCGGCAAGCAAACAAGCCGTTGTGACCAGTGCACTTCTCCGTCTCATTCCGAAGCGCTCCAGACACCACATGAACATGTTGCTGACAAGCGTGACATGGAGCCCGGATATGGCCAGCACATGGCTCAGGCCTAAATCGGCGTACATATTTGCCGTTTCGAGATCTACCTCATCGCCTACCCCTAGCAGCAGCGATTTCATATACCCCGCGACCTCGGGATCTTCAAACAGCCGCTCTACCCTTTCCGCAGCATCCTTTTGCCATTGTTGAAAATACCCCCATAGCCCTCGCTCCCCTCCGACTTTGATCTCGGAGTACGAGGCTTCCCCCGTCACATGTATCCCCTGCCAGCGCAGGTACTGGGCATAATCAAAAGCATACGGATTACGAGCCGAAGCGGGTAAAGAGAGCTGAAGGTTTGCCGTGATTGTGCTCCCTCTCTTCCAGGTGTCTGCCTGCACCGCTTGCTCCTCCTTACTTAGACGGACGCGTACCGCAATCCGTTCCGAGTGGCGCAGAGAAACCCACTGTTTCATGTCATGGGACCAATCGCTTGCCTCCACATAGAGCCTGGCAACATCTCCATCCCGTTGAACGGCCGAATCAATCGAGCCGCGTACCCAGATGCTGCTCTCTTCTTGCCCGTACCCTTTCAGCTCGGAAGCATGAAAAGCGTCGTAGACGAGAAAATAGCTGCCTGCCACGACCGCCGAAAGGGTGCAGAAGACGAGGTGCTTTCGCAAGCTCGTGCGAAACGCAAGGACAGCAAAGCCGGCAGCCATCCCAAGAGCAGCAAGGATCCATGCGGGGTGCAGATAAGCCGACAGCAGCAGTCCCACAATCATCGAGAGACTAGCTCTATATATCGTCATGCCCCCTCCTCCCTTCCTTTGTCGAACCATTCTTTCGTATCCGCGAGTATATCCTTCTCACAAGGGACAAAAATAGGGAGGAAAAGGCTATACATCACGTTTGAGAGCAAGCTCGTAGGCATTCGGAGTGATTGCGCTGACTGTCGATCCATGATAGAGTTAGCAGGAGCAATCCAGTGAGAGGAAGAGTCATTTCATATGTGTGGAATCGTATCACTCTACAACAAACGGCAAACACCTGTCGTGCAAGAAGCGATCAGCGCAATGACCGGTGTCATCCTGCACCGTGGTCCAGACGACGATGGTTTTCATTTGGAGGATAACGTCGCCCTGGGCTTTCGTCGTTTAAGCATCATTGATGTGGAAGGCGGACATCAACCGCTGTTCAACGAAACACGGGACATCTGGATCATTGGGAATGGGGAAGTATACAATTACAAGGAATTGCAACAATGGCTAAAAGACATCGGACACGTTTTTCATACCGATTCTGATATCGAAACCATCCTGCACCTTTACGAGGAAGTAGGGACAGATGCGCCGAAGCACTTGCGGGGCATGTTTGGCTTTACAATCTATGACTCTCGCAAAAAACGAATGTTTGGTGCCCGCGATCACTTTGGAATCAAGCCGCTCTACTACGTGGAAACGGCCGATTCTATCGGAGTCGCCAGCGAAATCAAGAGCTTGCTGGAGATGCCTGGCTTGACTCGCGAAGTGAACCATACGGCTTTTTATCACTATCTGACTTTCCAATACGTACCAGATCCTGAGACGATGTACAGAGGTATTTACCGCATCCCTCCGGCTCACTCTTTTCTCATCGAAAACGATCAAATCAAGCTTTCCCGTTACTGGGATGTCGAGTTCAATCCGGACGAAAGCAAGCCTTTCTCTTATTATGTAGAGGGCACGCGCAGCGTACTGCTGGAATCGGTCGATAAACACCGGATCAGCGAGGTATCGCGCGGAGCTTTCCTCTCTAGCGGTGTCGATTCTACCAGTATTGTCGGAATGCTTCGCACGTTCGAGCCTGTCAAAACCTTTTCTGTCGGTTCTGACATCCCTGGCTACAGCGAGCTGGACTTCGCTAGACGTACAGCGCAATTTTTAGGTTCCGAGCACCATGAACTGGTCGTGGGCGCCAAGCAGTACATGAACGAGCTGCCTCGCCTGATTTGGCACCAGGATGAACCGGTAGCGGATCCGTCTGCGATTCTCCTCTATTTTGTCGCTCAAATGGCAAGTGAACACGTGACCGTCGTTCTCTCAGGGGAAGGCGCCGATGAATTTTTCGGTGGCTACAACATTTATCGCGAGCCAAACTCGCTGAAAATGTTTTCCGGAATGCCTGGCTGGATGCGTCAATCGATCGGTTACATGGCTGAGCGTCTGCCAGATCAAGTCAAAGGAAAGAACTTCCTGATCCGGGGCTCCAAAACCGTGGAAGAACGCTTCTTCGGAAACGCTCTGATCTTCAGTGAAGAAATGAAAAAACGCGTCGTGATGGAAGATATCGCACGCTCCAGCTCGTATGTCTCTCCTTTTACCATTACCGAGGAAATCTACAAGCGCGCATCTCAGTACGACGATGTGACGAAGATGCAATACCTCGATATTCACACCTGGCTTCGCGGAAACATTTTGATGAAGGCAGACAAAATGACGATGGCCAACTCTCTGGAGCTTCGCGTGCCGTTCATTGACCTGAAAGTCTTTGAATTCGCTGCGACCATCCCGACGAAGTACAAAATCGCCAACGGTACGACCAAGCATGTCCTGCGCGAGGCGATGAAAGACTTCCTGCCGCCGGAAATCAAGATGAGAAAGAAACTGGGCTTCCCGGTTCCGACTCGTCACTGGCTGAAAAATGAATTCTACAAATGGGCGAAGGAAATCATTTTCGAATCCAAAGTGGACGATTTGATCAACAAAGCTTACGTCCTGTACATGCTGGATGAGCATCGCGAAGGCAATGCCGACTACAGCCGCAAAATCTGGACGATCCTCGTCTTCATGCTGTGGCATCAGATCTTCATTGAGCAAAAGTACAACTTCGATCCTTATGTCAGCCCGAATGTCGATATTCGACGCAAAAAAAGCTCACTCCAGCATATCGGATAGAGCAGGCAAATAGATTTGCACACCCTCCCTTACTTTTCGTAGCATCAGGAGTAGAAGCAGTGTCCTCTACTTCCAGAATCGACCAAGTAAGGGAGGTTTTTTTGTGTTCCTTGAATGGTGGGACCGATATCGGAAAATTCTTTTGACAGCTATCGCGCTTTTGTTTGTAACGAGCAGTTTTTGGCTTTATCAGACTCGTGTGGCAGGACATGAGGGTACGGACGCCGCGCTGCCCCTCGTCCCTCCCGCTTACGCTTCAGATGACGTTTTACCTGCTGACGAACAGGCAAAAGAGAGCGCTGTAGCCGGCAAGCCAGCCTTAGAAAAAACACCTTCTGCACCCGCTCCCCTTTATGTCGATGTGAAAGGTGATGTCAAGCAGCCCGGCCTCTACCCTCTGGATGCTGGCATGCGTGTAGCTGATGCGATCGCCAAGGCAGGGGGAGCCAATCCCACTGCCGATCTTGCACAGATCAACCTGGCGGCTCCTCTGGCAGATGGTACCGCGATCGTCATACCTGTAAAGGAGAGCTCTCCTGCAGCAGCGCCTGTAAATCTGTCTGCACCTGCATACGCCGCCAATGGGAAAAATACGTCCAATGCCTCTTCCTCTGATCAAACGGTTTCTCTCAATTCGGCTACTGCCGAGGAGCTGATGACCTTGCCCGGGATTGGCGAAGCTCGTGCCAAAGCGATTTTGCAGTACCGTGAGGAAAAGGGAAGCTTTCGGGCACTTGAGGAGCTGAAGAGCATCGAAGGGATCGGTGATAAGCTGTATGAGAGAATCGCGCCGCGTATACGGATCCAGTAGTCCTTTTGGATTCTTGGTCATGATGGCTCTTTGGCGCACATAGAATGGGGAAAGAATAACGGAGGGAGGTATGGAGATGGATAGGATCGGGTTCATCGGTACAGGCAGCATGGGCACGATCTTGATTGAGGCTTTGCTGTCATCCAAAGCCCTGTCCCCCGGTCAGATCATGATTGGCAATCGCACCCCCGCCAAAGCGGAGCGGTTAGCCGAACTGTACCCCGGATTGGTCGTCGCACCGAGTAATGCTGAGCTGGCTGAAGCCGCCAAGGTATTGCTTCTGTGCGTTAAACCTTTGGAGTATAAGGTTTTGCTGGAGCAAATTACCCCTGTCTTGACCCCTGAGCATCTCTTGATCACGATTACCAGCCCGATCAAGCTGTCTTTGCTTGAGGAGCGAGTACCTTGCGCCGTTGCGAGAGTGGTCCCGAGTATTACAAACGCTGCCCGGAGTGGTATCAGCCTCTGCGAGTTCGGCTCGCGGATTGACGAGGCGCAAAAGCAGTACATTCTCAAACTCTTCTCGTCCATTAGCCACCCGACGATGGTCTCTGAAGCCTTTTTGCGTGTCACCTCCGACATCACCAGCTGTGGCCCCGCTTTCTTGAGCTACATCCTCCAGCAAATGGTCCAGGAGGCCGTAACCGAAACAGGCATCTCAGAGGACGCTGCCACTTATTTGACCACGCAGATGTTCATTGGCATGGCCGATCTTTTAAAAGAAGATATTTTCACCCTGCCTTCTCTGCAGCAGCGAGTTTGCGTACCAGGCGGCATTACTGGCGAAGGTTTGATTCCCTTGAAGGAAGGGATCCCTGGTCTGTTTACAGAGGTGTATCGCCGCACGCATGCGAAATTCGCAGAAGATCAAGAGCTGGTAGAACAACGGCTAACAAATCACCAGCGGTAATTAGAAAGCTTGGCTCCACCAGGCTTTGTGGCGGAGCCTTAGTTGCACTGATACTGGCTAAGAATCTGATACATTCGCACTGAAGGACAAAAAAAGGAGCGGAAACCTGTCTTGCACAGTCTCCACTCCTTTTGCGTTTATTAGCGAACGACGATGTTTACCAGTTTGCCAGGAACCGCAATCATCTTGACGATTGTTTTTCCTTCGATCAATTCCTTGATGACTTCATTCGCCATCGCAAGCTCTTCCATTTGTTCTTTTGTCGCATCGGAGGCGATGAGCAGTTTTTCTTTGTTCTTGCCATTTACCTGCAGAACGATTTCTACCTCATCTTCTACCAGCTTGGATTCGTCGTACGTCGGCCAAGCTTCGTAGGCGATTGTTTCTGTATGTCCCAGCTTTTCCCACAGCTCTTCCGCAATGTGCGGAGCGATTGGGGACAGCATTTTCACGAAGTCTTCCATGTACTTCTTCGGCAATACCTCTTGTTTGTACGCTTCGTTTACAAATACCATCAGTTGGGAAATACCTGTGTTGAAACGCAGACCTTCGTAGTCTTCCGTTACTTTCTTCACTGTTTGATGGTACGTGCGCTCCATACCCGCCACTTTGGAGGTATCTACGATCTTCTCGTTCAGCTGTCCGTTGTCGTTCACAAACAGGCGATAGACGCGGTCCAGGAAGCGACGAGCGCCGTCCAGTCCTTTTGTCGACCAGGCGATGGACGCATCCAGAGGTCCCATGAACATTTCGTACATGCGCAGGGTATCAGCACCATGGCTGTTGATGATATCGTCCGGATTCACCACGTTGCCTTTGGATTTGCTCATTTTTTCATTGTTCTCGCCCAGAATCATCCCTTGGTTGAACAGCTTTTGGAACGGTTCTTTGGTCGGTACGACTCCGATGTCGTACAGGAATTTGTGCCAGAAACGGGAGTACAGCAAGTGCAATACCGCGTGTTCGGCACCACCGATGTAAATGTCAATCGGCAGCCACTCTTTCAGTTTTTCCGGATCTGCCAGCGCTTTGTCATTGTGCGGATCGATAAAGCGCAGGAAGTACCAGCAGCTACCCGCCCATTGTGGCATCGTGTTGGTCTCGCGGCGAGCTTTTTGACCCGTCACAGGATCTACGATGTTGATCCAGTCGGTAATATTGGCGAGTGGCGATTCGCCTGTACCCGAAGGCTTGATTTCTTTTGTCTTCGGCAGAATGACAGGCAGCTCTTCTTCTGGAACGACCTTCATCGTGCCATCTTCCAGATGAATGATTGGGATCGGTTCACCCCAGTAGCGTTGGCGGCTGAACAACCAGTCACGCAGACGGTAGGTCACCTTGCGATTTCCTTTGCCGTTTTCAACGAGCCATTCGATCATTTTGGCAATGGCCTGCTCTTTGTTCAAGCCATCCAGGAATTCGGAGTTGATATGGGCTCCGTCCCCTGCGTACGCTTCTTTCGAAATATCTCCGCCCGCGATGACTTGCTTGATAGGCAGGTCAAACGTTTTCGCGAACTCGTAGTCACGCTCGTCATGTGCAGGAACCGCCATGATCGAACCGGTACCATAGCTGATCAATACGTAATCGGCAATCCAGATCGGCAGACGCTCGCCGTTCACCGGGTTAATGGCATACGCACCGGTAAAGACCCCGGTTTTTTCTTTTGCCAAATCTGTACGCTCCAGATCGCTCTTGTGCTTCGCCTGTTCCAGGTAAGCCGCTACCGCTTCTTTCTGTTCGTCTGTGGTAATCAGGTCCACCAGCTTGTGCTCTGGCGCCAGGACCGCATAGGTCGCCCCATACAAGGTGTCAGGACGCGTCGTGAAGACGGTCAAGGTCTCATCATGCCCTTCGATGCCAAAAGTGACTTCCGCACCCTCGGAACGGCCGATCCAGTTGCGCTGCATTTCCTTGATGCTCTCTGGCCAATCCAGCTCTTCCAGATCAGACAGCAGACGCTCCGCATACGCTGTAATTCGCAGAACCCACTGCTTCATCGGACGGCGTTCTACCGGGTGACCACCGCGTTCACTTTTTCCGTCGATGACTTCTTCATTCGCCAGTACCGTACCCAGTGCAGGGCACCAGTTTACAGCTACTTCGTCGATGTAAGCCAAACCGTGCTCATACAGCTTCGTGAAGATCCATTGGGTCCATTTGTAGTAGTGTGGATCAGTGGTGTTGACTTCCCGATCCCAGTCGTAGGAGAAGCCCAGAGATTTGATTTGACGGCGGAAGGTCTGGATGTTTTTCTCCGTAAATTCTGCAGGGTCATTCCCCGTATCCAGTGCGTACTGCTCCGCTGGCAAACCAAACGCATCCCAGCCCATTGGATGAAGTACGTTGTAGCCTTGCATGCGCTTCATGCGGGACAAGATATCCGTCGCCGTGTAGCCCTCTGGATGCCCTACGTGCAGGCCAGCACCAGACGGATACGGGAACATATCGAGTGCATAAAATTTCTTTTTGCCAGCGTCCTCAGAGGTCTTGAAGGTCTTGTTTTGCTCCCAATATTGCTGCCACTTTTTTTCTACGTTGTGATGACTAAAAACCATGGTAAAGCACTCCCATCCTTAATGGTAAAAAATAAAAAAACCCCACGTCCCTATCGATTGACGAAAAGGGACGAGAGGTTGTGTTTACTCCCGCGGTACCACCCAGATTGGCAAATGTCCTGCATTCACCCACTTGATTCCATCCGTAACGTGGAGGATTCGCCCACCCTTACTCAACCGAGCTGTACCCGGTCTTGGGGGCAAGTGCTGGGAGGTGAGTTCAGCTTACTCCGGGTTGACTTGCACCAGCCGTCAACTCTCTTAACCTCGGAGTGATTACCTACTATTCCTCTTTCAACGCGTCGAATTTTGCAGTTATAACACGATTATAGTAAATGTGAACCTGCCGTGTCAACGTTTCGGCTTTCGTGCTGCAAAAAATAGGCGATCGCTCTTTTCATGCGGCGGTTGGTTGGAGTAATCTGCCGACAGCACGATGTCTTCAAAGCCTGCATCCTTCAGCCAGCGAATCAGTTGAATCGGCTGGTATGCCCTTTGAAAATGCTCCTCTTCCATTCGCTCATACAAGCCGTTTTCCTGGCGGATGAAAAAGGTCAGCTGATGCTCGACTTCAAGGCGGAGCGGATCGCAAAAACATTGCCAAATGTACGAAACTTCATCGTCCATGTACGTGAACGTCTCGTCTCCGAAAATGTGCAGCATCTTGTACGGACTGTGTACGTCAAACAAGAAGCTGCCTCCCTCGACGAGATGGGCGTACACCCTGCGAAACGTCTCCTGTACATCTTCTTCCTCTGTCAGATAGCTAAGCGAATCACACAAGGAGATGACAGCATCTGCCACAGGCAGTTCCAGCTCACGCATATCTTGCTCGACCCAGTTAACGTCAGCTTGCGCCTGGCGCATTTTATCATAGGCGACCGCCAGCATTTCGGCAGACAGGTCGACACCGGTCACCCGATAGCCGCGCTTTGCGAGCGGGATGGCGATCGTGCCGGTCCCGCAGCCCAAATCAATCACCTGCTTAGGCTTATCCCCTTTTTCCCAGTTGCTCTCCACCCAGTCCAGCCACTGATCATAAGGCGAATCCGCCATCAGCTTGTCATACACAGCTGCCATATGCGCGTACGCCATAGCTATTACCCTTGTTCTGAGAAGGATACGACCTCTGCATCCTTCCACAGACGCTCCAGGTTATAAAACTCGCGATCCTCACGGTGGAACACGTGGATCACCACATCCCCCAGATCGACGAGAACCCAGCGACCTTCCTCAGCACCTTCAATTCCGCGGATGTTCGTTCCGTTTTTGTGGGCCTGATCACGGATCTCTTTTACAATCGCTTGCACCTGACGCTCGTTGTTCCCGTGGCAAATCATAAAGTAATCGGAGATCACAGACAGATTGCGGATGTCCAGCACCATCAGATTTTCTGCTTTCTTGTCCTCTGCTGCCTTCACAACCAAACGGGCCAAATCTTCTACTGTTTTAACCATTAAACCCTCCTATTCTCCCTTTTTAAGGATATCAAATCGTTATAAGCCAATAATGTCAACGGAAATACCGTCTTTTTCTTTTCTATCAAAAACTGCATCGTGCCTCCGAGAGCAAGGGCAAGCGCTGCATCCAAATCCTCCTGCGCCAAGGCGCGGATCTCTTCGACACCAGGGAAGTTGCGGTTCGGTTCTATATAGTCTGCCACACATACCACTTTTTCTAACAGGGTCATGCCGACACGCCCCGTTGTGTGATAGCGGACAGCCTGCAATATTTCCGGATCCGTAATACCGAGGTCTGACTGGATGACAATCGCTCCGGCAAAAGCATGCCACAGCTCTTTCTCGCCTTCCAACAGCTCTGTTGGCATATCATGGCGAACCAGAATCTCAAACATCTTGTCGACTGGCCAGCATTTGCAGTAATCATGCAAGTATCCGGCAAGCTGTGCTTTGTCAGGATCGGCCCCATAGCGGATCGCCAGCTGCCTTGCGGACTCCGCTACGCCCAGTGTGTGGGCATACCTTTTATCATGCATTTGGGCCCGCACCTGTGCGAGCAGCTCCTCCCGATTGCTCCACTCACGCATAGAATCCGTTCTCCTTTATATAACGCTCGACTGAACGAGGAACCAAATAACGAATGCTTTGGCCTTCCGCTGCTTTCATCCGGATCAGCGTGGATGAGATATCCCAAACCGGCATTTCAACAAAGGTTACGGTGTCATTCGGCACACGATCGATATCCGCGCCAGGTCTCGCCAAACCGATGAATCGAATCATGCGGCTCAGCTCCTCAAAACGGTACCATTTCGGCAGGATCTCGACCATATCACCCCCAATGATAAAGGAAAAACGGCAATCTGGGTACTGCTCGACCAGCTGAACGATCGTGTCGTAGGTGTAAGAGGGTCCCTCACGTCTGAGCTCCACATCCGTCACCCGAAACGATTCGTGATCCGCTACCGCAAGCTCCACCATCTCAAGCCTTGTAGCAGCGTCCGTCAGCCCGTCACGTGTTTTATGCGGCGGGATATGTGTGGGCATGAACCACACCTCATCCAGACCCGCTTGCTCCCTCGCCTGCTCTGCAGCAAGCAAATGGCCGCAATGAATCGGATCGAACGTCCCACCTAAAATTCCGACATGCTTTATGCGTTCATCCATGATGTTCGCTACGGCAGCTTGATCGTTTTGTTTTCCCGAGACTCTTTGTACAGTACAACGGTATGCCCGATCAGCTGAACCAATTCCGCTCCTGCACCTGCCGCCAAATCTTCTGCGACTTCATGCTTGTCGTCATTGTTGTTTTGCAGGATCGCTACTTTGATCAATTCACGCACTTCCAGCGCCTCTTTGATCTGCGTGATCATATTTTCATTTACGCCACCTTTTCCCACTTGGAAAATCGGGGTCAGGTGGTGCGCTTCTGCGCGTAAAAAACGTTTTTGCTTGCCGGTCAACATCGGCATGCCTCCTTCTACGTATGAACGTATCATTATCGTTATTGTGCTGTTTTTGTCAATTGCGAAAGGACGATCTGGCGCATGGCTTCTGTCGGAGCCTTTTTCCCGGTCCACAGCTCAAAGGCCAATGCTCCTTGGTTAACGAACATGCCAACGCCTGAGTGAACACGTGCTCCAATCGCCTTTGCTTCTGCAAGCAAACGGGTTTCCAGTGGATTGTAGATCAGGTCACTGACCGTCAGCTGATCGTGCAGCCACTCTTTCGGAACAGGCATTTCATTCACATTCGGCAGCATGCCGATCGAAGTCGTATTAATCAACAAGGACGCATCCGCGATCGCCTCTTTCCCTTCTCCCTGCTCCACGATGCGGGTCGACACTATCGGCTTTAAGGATTCGGCAAGAAGGGTGGCTCTTTCGCGTGAACGGTTGATGATGCGAATTTCCTTCACGCCTTTTTCGGCAAGGGTAAAAGCTACTGCACGCGCCGCGCCGCCTGCGCCAACCATCGTCACGATCTGCTGCTCAAGCTCAATCCCTGTCTCCTCTACGAGGGAACGGACATAGCCCATACCATCTGTGTTGTAGCCGATCAGGCGACCCTCTTCAATCACGACCGTATTTACCGCACCGATCCGCTTGGCCAAGGGGTCAATCTCATCGAGCATCGGCATGATGGCGACCTTGTGCGGAATCGTCACATTGATTCCTTTCAGACCCAGAGCGCGAATCCCTGCCACGGCATCCTCCAGGTTGTCAGGCTCTACATCAAAGGCAGCATAGGCATAGCCCAAGCCCGTTTCTGAAAAGGCGGCATTCTGCATCATAGGCGACTGTGAATGGGAAACCGGGTGGCCGAACAAACCAACCAGCTGTGTTTTACTCGTAATCATTTTGCTCTCCTACCCCCTATAGGCTCTCTTTACAAACAACCAAGAAACAAGGGCGGCCCTATTCTCTTCGGAGGAGCTAGATTAGCCCTTTTCTGATCCCCACACTAACCCCTTTCGGCGCATGAACGACAATACTCGCATCATGCTTGCCCTGGAGGCTTACCCAGCCTAATCCGGAAATGACAACGTCTGTCGTGATTCCAGTTGGCTTAATTTTAAATGTATGCTTCACAAACGGCGGTAAGGCTTTTGCTGCCTCTTCCCCAGTCGGTGGAACAAGCAAGCTGCCATGATGCTTTTCCAGGACTTCATCCGCCTTCTCCAGCTTGGTGCGATGGATGTACAGATCGTTGTCCACATAAATGACAAAAGGCTGACGAGGGCCGTGGACAAAGTCGATGCGGGCAAGTCCGCCCAAGAATAGCGACTGTCCGTCATCCAGCTGGTACACCTTGGAGTTGATCCGGCTTCTCGGTGTAATTTTCCGCAAGTCTGCTGGCGGAATCATGTGTCCGATCTGATCGCGGTTGATGATCCCTGGCGTATCAAAGATGGAGCGACCATCCTCCAGTGGAATCTCAATCTTGTCCAGCGTCGTTCCCGGAAACGGCGAGGTGGTGATCTCCAGCTCGGCTGCCCCGTAGTCATGCAAGATACGGTTGATCATCGTGGATTTGCCCACGTTCGTCACGCCGACGATATAAACATCGCGGCCTTTTCGCAGCTCTCCGATCCGTGCGAGCAGCTCGTCGATATGCAGACCTTTTTCGGCACTGATCAGAACTACGTCTTCCGGACGCAGACCGCGCTCTTTCGCCTCGTGCTGCATCCAGTTTCGCACGCGATTCAGATTGATGTTGCGCGGGAGCAAGTCGACCTTGTTCCCTACGAGCAGAATCGGATTTTTACCCACAAAACGCGGCAACCCCTTCAGCCAAGAGCCTTGGAAATCAAAGATGTCCACGACCATGACAACAAGGGATTGAGTAGCGCCAATGCCATCCAAAATCCGCAGGAAATCATCATCCCCCATGCTTACAGGGGCTACTTCATTATAATGCTTGATCCGATAGCAGCGCTGGCAAATCACGACTTTTCTGCCTAGGGCAGACGGTGGCGCATAACCGGGCTGTTTCGCATCTTCCGACTGAATCAGGATACCACAACCAGCACAGGCAGCAGCTTCATGATCCATCATGCTTTTCTCCTCCACGAAACCATTCCTTTCCGTTCCATCCAAATCAAGGCAACACGTTCCATTTGACGATTAAAACGCGTCCAAAAACCATCCGTCTGAGCTACCGGTACGACCAAGATCGTATGAAACCCGAGACGATTTCCTCCCAACACATCCGTAAACAATTGATCGCCGATAACGACTGTCTCGGCAATGGTCACGTTCATCTGCCGCACTGCCTGTAAAAAAGCACGATTCGTGGGCTTGCGAGCCGCGCAAATAAATCCGATATTCAGTGGCTTACAGAAACGCTCAACACGCGAGAGTCCGTTATTGGAGACGACCGTCACCTGAATGCCTGCATCATGCAAGCGCTTCAGCCAATTGACAACCTCAGGAGTCGCCTCTGGCCTGTCCCATTCCACCAGCGTATTGTCCAAATCCGTAATCACTGCGCGGACGTTATTTCGTTTCAATTGATCTATATCAATGTGGTGGATCGAATCCACGTACTGATTGGGCACCAGCTTTTGTAAAAACACGGGGCACCTCCAAATGATGTGAAGCAATCAACCGCGATTTCGGCACCTACTATACCATAATCGGACACTCTGTTGCAAAAGAAAAAGCTAGCGCCGGCTTGCATCCAAAAGGAAAACCATGTAGAATTGCCTTGATCAAAGAAAACTAAAATCGTTTATTTAGTTTTCTCTGCAAATACATACAAGGAGGCGATGCTTTATCCGAGACAGAATCATGCGCGGCTTCATCGAAGAAATTTGGGAAAAAGGCATGAAGTTTTCGATGGATGACTTAGCTCGCAGACTTGGGATCAGCAAGCGTACACTCTATGAGCACTTTTCCTCCAAGGTGGAGATCCTCGAGACGATCATCGAACAAACTGCACAGGAGTTCGATGAAAAGACGAGACAAATCGTAGAGGACAGCAACCTTACGCTCCTCGAAAAAATCCGCGCGGTCATCATGGTCGTGCCTACCCATAACGACTTTTACGACCTGCGCATACTCGAGCAGATGAAACGCTACTATCCTGAGCAGTGGGCGATCGTAGATGCTTCTCTTTCCAGTGACTGGGCGATGCTTCGCCAGCTCATTGAGCAGGGGATTCGGGAAGGTCTGATCATCGACCGCAATGTCACACTCATGATGAAGATCATCATCGATGCATGCAACTCCGCCCTCGATCAGCGCTTTTACACGAAAAACAATATTACTACGCAGGAGTCACTCGCTGCGATTGCCGATGTGTTGTTATTCGGCCTCGTTCCGGTGGATAAAAGATAAGTCTTTTATTCCCCTTTTTTACGCGAAAACGATTTAAACGATTTTAGTTTTCTCGGTTAACTTGAATCATACAGAGGTGAATGACGATGACACTCCTTCCGAAAATGACAAAAACTCAAGGAATCGGCCTGCTTTTTGTCGTGCTGATCCTTTTCATCGACATGCTGCTCTACAGCTTGCTCATTCCGATCGTGCCTTATTTCACGGAAACGCTGAAGCCTTCCTCGACAATGATGGGAATCCTCTTTAGCAGTTATGCGATCGCCATGCTCGTCGCTACCCCTATTTTTGGGCCGATATCTGATCGCATTGGCCGACGGATCATGCTGCTGGCCGGGCTTGCCTTCTCTACGGTTCTGTTTGCATTTGCCGATTCGCTCCCGCTGCTCATCACAGCTCGTTTTATCCAAGGGCTGGCAGCAGCAGCTACTTGGCCGACTGCTCTAGCCCTGTTGGCTGATCTGTTTCCTCCTAAGTCGCGTGGTGCCGTCATGGGCATTGCGCTGACTGCGATTTCATCAGGCACGCTGCTCGGTGCACCGCTGGGCGGATGGCTGTTTGAAGTTAGCGGTCACCGCACACCCTTTTTGGCTGCGGCGGGCTTTACGGTGCTCAATATCCTGCTCGTTTCCTTATTCCTGCAGGAAGCCCCTGCACGCAGCCAGTCCGAGCAGCTTCGCGTCAGCAAATTTTTACGTCATCCGCAGGTCGCCTTTATTGCCGGTATCGTTCTGCTTGCTGAAATCGCCCTTTGCCTGCTGGAGCCAACGCTTCCAAACTTTTTGACAGAAAAGCTGAGCGTCACACCCGCTATGATCGGTTTGCTATTTGCCATCATGACATTGGCCTACGGGCTCTTAGCTCCTGTGGCAGGTGCATTGTCCAGCCGTTTCAACCCGTTTTTACTCATGTTCATTGGCATTTGCGTCCTGGCTGTATTCATACCCGCTCTTGCTTTGGCGAATACACTTTGGCAGGCATCTCTGGCGATGGCGCTCGTCGGCGCAGGAGTGGGATTTACCCTGTCTCCTACCCTCGCTACGCTTGGAGAGATTATCGACCGCTCGGGAAGCGGCGCCTATGGTATTGCCTACTCCCTGTTCAATATGTTCCATGCGGTCGGAATGGTCGCAGGGCCGCTGGCTGGAGGGATTTTAACCGACATTCTTCCCGTTTCCACTGTCCTGTTTGTCGTTGCTGGTTCCATACTGGGCTTGGGGATTCTGTTGTACGTCTTCCTCAGACTCAAGCAAGGCACAGCTGTCCGCGCCGGCAGCCACGACATAAAAATGTAATGGTTCAACAGCAAAACCCCCGTCGCCCTAGCGAAGCGGGGGTTTTCGGTCCCATCAATCGGACGGAGCTGCCATGATGCTATTTCTCCACGATCTGAATCAGGTTGCCGCAAGTATCGTCGAAAACAGCTATCGTGATATCGCCCATTTTTGTCGGCTCCATCGTAAACATGACGCCTTTTTCCTTTAAACGTCTATACTCGTCTTGAATATCGGCAACGCCAAACATGGTAGCTGGAATGCCCTCCGCAAATATCCTTTGCTGATACTCCTTTGCGGCCGGATGGTTGTTCGGCTCGAGAAGAAGCTCGGTACCGCCTTGATCATCGGGAGAAACAAGCGTAATCCACCTAAATTCTCCTACAGGGACATCCTCCTTTTTTATGAACCCCAGCTTTTCTGAATAAAACTCCAGAGCCCTGCCCTGATCTTGTACGAATAAACTGGTAACGATGATTTTCAAGCTGGTTCGCCTCCTTAAGGTAGTAGTGCGCGCGTTGTGCAAAGCGGTCATTCTAGCAGCAAGCATAGCTTTTCGTTTGAATTGTGATAACGTAACGCCCTCACCATAGCTACTCTTCCCTTTTCTCACGTCTTGCGTCCATTAGACGCTTGACGCTTTCTTTTGGAGACCAGCATTGAAATTGATACTCCGGTCTTGTCTCGTACGTCAGCCGAGAGCAGCGATAGGAAACGTTCCCCGTCGTCTTTTCCACGCGAAAATGCTGGCAGGTCGCACAGCAATGATACGGATTGCTTCCTTCCACCAACTCCCCCTCCTATCTCCCCTGTTTCCAGGAAAACATCGATAGCTGCTCGTAGCGCTCCTGCTGCGGCTCTGTAAAATTCGAGAAGCCCACTCCGACCAGCCGAACTCCCGGCGTGTAATCAAAGGCATCCAGCAAGTCATCCAAAAGCTCCTGCCAATTGGCATCCGGTACCGCTTTATGCTGCTTGGTTCGCTGTGTGAAGTCCGCGTATTTGATTTTCAGCGTGATGGTCTGAGGATGGACGCCTTCCTCGCGAATGTCCTCTTCGACTTCTCGCAGCAAAGACATGGCGATCGGTGCGATGGATTCTCTGTCGAACAAATCGAAGGGCAGTGTGGTTTCGCGGCTCGAGGATTTCGGCGTACGCTCTGTGACGATTTCCCGGTTGTCCTCGCCTCTCGCCCGATGATAGAGCGAGCGTCCCATCTTGCCAAAGAGCTGGACCACCTCCTCCAAGGAAAGTGCCCAAAAGTCCTCTACCGTCTTGATGCCTTTTTTGGCGAGAACCTCCTGCGACTTTCTCCCGACTCCGTTCAGGGTGCCAATCGGCAAGGGCCTCAGGACTTCCAACGCCTGCTCAGGACGGATAATGACGAATGCATCCGGCTTTTTCAAATCACTTGCTATTTTGGCCAGTGACATATTGTACGACAGTCCGATACTGCAGGTAAGCCCCGTCTCTTTTCTCACACGCCGCTTGATTTCCCGCGCGACGGGAACAGCATCCTCGTAATCGCTCACGTCTAAATAAGCCTCATCCAGCCCTACCGTCTGATAGCGATCGGTATAGGCTGAAAAAATCTCCCGTACCTCTGCTGATTTTTCTACATAGCGCCAGTATCGGACAGGCAGATAGATGCCTTGGGGACATTTTTTACGTGCCATTGCGATCGGCATGGCAGACCGGACACCGTATTTGCGCGCCTCATAGCTGCATGTAGACACGACACCTCGATTCCCAGTCCCGCCGACGATAACGGGCTTTCCACGCAGCTCAGGACGATCCAGCTGCTCGACGCTGGCAAAGAAAGCATCTATATCCATGTGCAAGATTTTTTTCATAAGGGGATAACCACCAAACATACATTCTCATTTCGTTTTATTATCCCCTTTTTTCAAGCATTGCGCAAGGTACGGACACCTACTCGGCAGGGAAGCCTACCTGAATACGATGTCGAAGCTGAAAGTATGATCAGCCACCTGCGTGAATTTGTTGGTCGTCGGATCAAAGGCAAGAACGAGGATTTTCCCAAAGGTCGGTGAATCATTTCGTGTGTCGACTACCGCGATTTTATTCTTGTCCAGCTGAACGACAGAAGCATTCGAGGAATCAGGCACTTTTGGAAATGAAATCGAAGCTGGCGGACTGTAAAACGAAGGCGACGGCTTTTGCGCAATCACAAATAAGCATGCAAGGATTCCTAGAAGAAGGACTCCTGTTATCTTTTCGGAAACAGACATAGGATGAACTCCTTTCTCTTTTTTTTAGGCAAGGCTAGCTTTGTGCTTCTAGAGCCTGCAGCAGCTCTGAAACAGGGGGGTTGCCCTTTTTAGCGTAGACGATGTTGCCAGACTTCCCGATGATATAGACGATCCGCTGCTGGAAAAACAGCCCCAATATCTTGCCTACGCCATAGGACTGGCGGATCGATTGGTCAGCATCCACAATCAGTGGGAAGCGGTAACCAAATTTACCTGCAAACGCCTCTTTTTTTGCCCGATCGGCAGGATTGACGCCGAAGACAACGGTATCTGCGTGCTCAAAGGCCGCATAATGGTCTTGAACCGCACACAGCTGCTTCGTGCATACTGGCGTATCATCTCCTGGATAGAAGATCAGGACGATATTCTTTTTCCCCATGTATTCTTGCAAATCGATCAGGCCTTTGGTGCTGTCCGCCCGAAATAGCGGTGCTTTTGTTCCTATTGGCAGCATTTCCCTCACCTCGTATATAGTTTGCTTCCCCTCACATGAGGGCCTGTCTCTCGTATACATTTCCAGCCAAATTAGAAAACTTGGCTCCGCCAAGCTTTGCGGTGGAGCCTTAGTTGCACTTATCCTGGCTTGGAATCTTATAAATTCTTACTGTACAAAGAAAAACCGCTCCACATGTTGTAGGGGACTGACCCCCGTCCGTAGAGCGGCTTGCTGTTCCTTTTCTCTGGCGAAATTCTGCCTGACCTTATCTGGTTTGCAGCTTCGCTTGTTTGACTTTGGCGACAAACGCCTCTGCTATCTTTTGCATGTCGCTGTCGTGGCCCCACATCCGCTCTGGATGCCATTGCAGCCCGACATGCAGCCCGTCGAGACTCTCGATCGCCTCGATTACACCGTCAGCTGCTGCCCCTGTCATGGCAAAGCCCGGAGCGACGTCTTTTACCGCCTGATGATGCGAGGTGTTGACCAGGATTTCCGTCTTGCCAATCGCATCTGCTACAAATCCTGGCTGTAGAGTGACTTTGTGTGCGCCGTATTGGCGTGAACCTTTTTGTGCGTGTTGGAATGCTCCCGGCACCTGGCTTGGAATGTCCTGAATGAGGGTACCGCCGCACGCCACATTCAGAATTTGCATTCCCCGGCAGATTCCGAGGATTGGCTTTTTCATTTCCAGAGCCAGCTTGATGACTTCAAGCTCTGCCAAATCCCGTTCGTATTCAATATGTCCCAGTCCTTGCAGCGGCTCCTCTCCGTACAAATGAGGAGCAGGATCGTCTCCGCCTGTAAGGATCAGGCCGTCGAGCGACTCCAGCATCGCGCGAAATGGCGCATCTGCATTTGTCAGGAGAGGCAGGATCAACGGAGTTCCGCCACTGCGGGCAATCCCCTCCACATAGCCGGAGCCTACATAAAAGAACTGGTCGAGATTGTTATTCGGGAAATACATTTTCGTACACGCCACACCAATTATCGGACGCACACACGTCACTCCCTGTTCTCTATTTATTTCTTTTCATTGGATGCGTATTTGAAGTCGATGAAGCCCAGTGCGTCTACAACTACGTCTTTTACAGAGTCTTGTTTCACCCATGCGTAAGTGTAGTAGTAGATCGGCAGTGCTGGCATTTCATCCATCACGATGGCATCCGCTTTTTTCAGGATTTCTTTGCGTTTTTCTACGTCGCCTTCTTTGGCTGATTGAGCCAGCAGGTCGAGGAACTCTTTGTTCTCCCATTTCGAGGTGTTCAAACCGCCTTTGAACACTTCCAGGAAGTTGATCGGATCGTTGAAGTCGCCGATCCAGCTGCCGCGGCCGATTTGGAAGTTCCCTTCCTTCATTTGCTCGCGATGTACTTTATTTTCTTTATTCACCAGCTTCACTTCGATGCCAAATGCTTTTCTCCATTGATCCTGGATGACAGTCGCGATCCGTTGATTGGCTTCCGTCGTATTGTAGGAAATGGTGAGCTCAGGCAGCTTGGTGATTCCCGCTTCCTTCATCCCTTCGGCCAGCAGCTTCTTCGCTGTCTCCACATCACCGTCTTTGATGTAGCCGTCAGGGTTGAGCGTCATGGTAGGAGGCAAAATTCCGAGCGCTGCTGTACTCTTGAATGGAACGACGCTCTCTGTAATTTCTTTGCGGTTTACAGCGGTAGCAAATGCCTGGCGAATCTTTTTGTTGTCAAAAGGCTTTTGCGTGGTGTTGAAAATGTACCAGTAGGTTCCTGCTGTTGCTTGCGATTGCATTTTGCCGGAATCTTTCAAGGACTCAAGTGCGTCGAGCGGCAAGTCACCCAAAGGGGAGCCCGCCCAGTCCAAATCACCATTTTCAAACATCGAAAGCTCCGTATTGGCGTCTTCGATCATGTTGATGTTGAGCTTGGACAGCTTTACGTGGTCTTTATCCCAGTAAGTATCGTTCTTTTCGAATTCGATACCCGACTTGTGCTCCCATTTCTTCAGCACAAAGGGTCCGTTCCCTACGTAGGTTTCCGGCTTGGAAGCCCAATCCTCGTTTGCTTCCACTGCTTTTTGGTTTACAGGGAAGTACGTCACAGATGCAACCAGCTCAGGGAAAAACGGTGCCGGATTTTCCAGGTTGACGACAAGCGTTTTGTCATCGGTTGCTTTTACGCCAACATCCTCTGCTTTCGCTTTCTTCGCATTGAAAGCTTCGCCGTTTTTCAGGTAGTACATCTGATACGCGTAGGAAGATGCTGTTTCCGGATTCAATACGCGCTTCCACGCATATTCGAAATCATGCGCAGTAACTGCATCGCCGTTGGACCACTTCGCATCGCGCAGATGGAAGGTATAGGTCAGTCCATCTGGTGATACTTCGTACTTCTCCGCGACCGCCTCTTTCAGCTCGCCCTTTTCATTCAGCCGAAGCAGGCCATCAAATGCTGCACGGGCAACAGACATCGAAGGGATATCTTCTGCCAGTCCAGGGTCGATCGTGTTTGGCTCCCCTGTGCTCAGGTTCACCTGCATGCTTTGCGGGGTTGAAGATTCACCTGCTGAAGCTGAAGGTGCCTTCTCTCCCGACGTGCTCCCTTGTGGAGTGCCACAGCCGGCGAACGCCAAGCTCGCGAGCAGCACTGCACAAAATGATAGTTTCTTAAACCGTTTCATTAAAAAACCCCCGTCTCTGGAATAATTCTTCTTGATTGTTAGGAGCATGTATAAATAATATTATCTTGAGAAAATTTTGTCTACATAAAAAGGGGATGAAGAAAAATGCTCTCGAGTTTATCCACCCAAATCGCTCAATTGGTTGAAAATGCTGGCGGCGAGTGGGGTATCTACCTGGAAGACCTGCAAACAGGTGAAACGCTGGCGTTCAATGAGCATAAACGTTTCTATGCGGCTAGCGTGATCAAAGTACCAATCATGACGGCAGTCTTTGCGGAAGCCTACGCTGGCAACATCGCATTGGAACAAAAAATCAAGCTCCGCCAAGAAGATTTGGTAGGCGGCGCTGGGGTGCTTCAGCACATGACCCCCGGCACTGAGCTGACCGTGCAGGACATCGTCACGCTTATGATCATCCAAAGCGACAACACGGCGACCAATATTTTGATCGACTTGGTCGGGACCGAGAGCATTCGAGCAGCGATGCAAAAAACCGGCATGACAAACAGTCAGTTCTACAACAAGCTGATGGTCGTGCCTGCCGAGCTGGAAGGCTACAACGAGCTGACGGCTGCAGACATGGGCTCTCATTTCCGCTATCTGGCTACCGGAAAAGTCATTTCCTATGACAGCTGTCTGAAAATGATGGCGATCTTAAAGCAGCAGCAGCATCGAGACCGCATTCCGTTCCACTTCCCTGATCCAGATGGAGACGTGATCGGCATGCTTCCCAAATGGGAGCTCGCCAACAAGACAGGCTCCGTTACACACATCACGCATGATACCGGTGTGCTGTTCGTCGGCTCGCATGCTGTGACCATCTGCGCTCTGAACAAAGGTCTGGAGCAAAACCCAGCCGCCCAAACGATCGCCGAAATTGGCCGCCTCGTCTACAATCTGTACCAGAGGGCCTAGTTTTATCCTTCCCCCGCAAGCGTGTCTTGCGGGGCTTTTTTGCAAGGGAAAAACGGGTGCTTCGCTCAAGCAACTGCTGAGAAAAGCACCCGTTAACAGATGAATTATTTTTCCAAAATCAACTTCGCAACGTTCATGGCACTGGAGAAAGAAAGCTCGGACAGTTGTCCTTGGCCTTCGCACCAGTCACCTGCAAAGAACAGGTTGCGGTAGTCAGGCATGAAGATTGGCATTGGCTTCTGGTTCATGGTCCATTTGATCTCCTGTACGATGGCACGTGTGGAGACGCGAGGAACGACCAGCTGCTCACGCCAGCCGGCAAAGTGCTTGTCGTACAGCGCTTCGATTTCCAGCTTGCGTTGCTCTGCCAATTCCTTGTTCCCTACATCAGACTGGCGCATGTACGCTGTCGCCTGAAGCAGCTGACCGCCTTCTGGCACACAGGTCTGATCGTAGTAGGAAATATCCGTGATAAAGATGTTGTTCTGCTTGTCGTAAATATAGGAATACGGAACATCGATTCGCTCTTTCAAGCCGATGTCGTACACAATAACAACGGTAGGCTCGTATTCTGCGTGCTGGGCAATGGCATGCTCCAACCGCGTTTCCGCAAATACCTTCACCATTTCTTTCGGCGGGATACAGCTGATAAATTCGTCTGCCGTAAACTCGCCCTCCGGTGTTACCACTCCCACGACGCGATCTTCTTCTACGTGGAAACTTTCTACTTTTGTCTTCGTCAGGATGACGCCGTTATTCGCCTCGATGACACGAACGAATTCGTTAATCAGCGCCTGCCAGCCTCCGCCAATATACGCTACTGGCTTATTGGTCGTGAACAGTCTGCTGTAATAGGAAAAGAATACGTCAGACGGGATTTTTTCCGGTTCACGTGTAAAGAAGTTGGAGGAAGCGAGTGTCAGCATCATTTCCTTTACTTCTTCATTGACGTTTTTCTTCTCCATCCATTTTTGGATAGACATATGCGGATGTCCCGTTTCCATCTTCAGCATCGTTTTCAAGATTTCAAACGTAAACAATACTTTGTCCAAGCCTTTGAGCAGCTTGGTTTGGAACAAGCCCTGTACATTCGCTGGAACAGCTGTCAGATCGTTCCCGATATCGTACTTCGCTTTTGTTGGATTAAAGTCTTGCCAGTCAATGTGAAGATCCAGCTCTTTTTCAAACGTTTTCAAAACGGAGCTATCACGAGCGTAAATAGCGTGTGCACCAAAGTTAAAGTTAAAACCTTTGATCTTCAGCGTAACGGCACGACCGCCTAGTTGTCCGCGCTCCAAAACTGCTACTTTTTTGCCTTTCGACGAAAGATAGGCGGCACTGGATAAACCAGCGAGTCCTCCACCTACAATAACTACGTCATAGTGATTGGTTGTCATACACAATCTCCCCTACGCACTAGCAATGTTGATAAAATGATCGAAAACCCTCTCCTAGAATAAGGGATAGATCACAAGTAGTCAACCATTATTGAACTGTGTCTATTTTTATACTGATTGATACCAATAATTTCCTTATGCTTCTCGTGCTATAATGAAAAAAATCCTGCAGAAGGGTGTTTTCGACCAATGAAGTTTACCACTCCCATCCCAGAATCGGAATCAAGCGCCGCTTCAGCAAGCTTGCCAAAGATCCTGGAAACCAACGAACCCGTCGTCCCTCTGTTGCAGTATGCCCCCGTAATAGCGGTATATCCTGCTTACTATCACGAGGGGTTGGCTGGCGCGCGATCCGATTGCTTCGTTCGGCGCTCCGTTGCTGACCGTCTCGTCCAAGCCGCGGGTTTGCTCCCAGCCGACCATCATCTCGTGGTATTGGATGGGTGGCGCCCGCTAGAAGTGCAGCAATCCCTGTATGATCGCCTAAAAAGCCAGCTCCTCGCACAAGGCTGGACGGAAGGAGAAGCTTTTTACGAGGAGCTCCACCGGTTCGTAGCCCGGCCCTCCCACAATCCTGAGCGTCCTCCCCGTCATCTGACTGGTGGTGCTGTTGACCTGACGATAGCAGGTCCCAACGGCTGGCTGGACATGGGTACTGCCTTTGATGACTTTACGGATCGGGCCAATACACGTTTTTTCGAAATCCATCTGCCCCGTGACGACCGGGAGAGGCAAATCCAGCGCAACCGCCGACTTCTGTATCACATCATGATTCAAGCCGGATTTACGAACTATTCGGATGAGTGGTGGCATTTTGACTATGGAAATCAGGCATGGGCGGCTGCTTGCGGTCATGACCATGCTTGTTACGGAGGCATTTTGCAGGTAAATTGACCGAAAGCGAAGCTGCACGTTAGAAAACGGCTAAAAACTGATTCATTTTTACTGTACAAAGAAAAAACAGGGGCAAGTGCACCCCTGTTTTCTATTTATGAGAGTCACGCTCTTATTCGCTTTGTTCGTTTCTGCGTGTCATTTGCTGCCAGACCGTACCGCTGGCAGCTTCCCCGCTTTCGATCCGCTCCACAGCCATTTGCACTTGCAGGCTGACTTCAAACTCCGGATCGTTTTGCGCCGCTCGCAATGCTGGAAGCGCTGACTCGTCTCCCACTTCGTACAGGAAACGCGCTGCACGCCAGCGGACGAGCTTGTTGCGGTCCTGCAATGCTTCACACATCGGTCCGGTCGCCCGTGGATCCCCCAGATCAGACAAGGTATCTCCAGCCGTTCTTCTGACGGATACCGAATCATCCTTTAAAGCTTGGAACAGCAACGGGAAGACAGCATCTCCCCCAACCATCCCGAGATAGACGACCGCAAGCCTGCGGATCGAAGGCTTCGTGTCCTTCAGAGCTTTCTCCAGCACTGGCAAATCCTCTTCCGTTGGCTCCATGCGATCCAATGCCGCGTACCGGTTTTGCCAATCGGGATCATCCAGCATTTGCAGGGTAACGACTTTCTTTTCACGGATGACGGGGGCTGGTGCTTCCCCTTCCCCGAGCTGCAAGGCACGCTCCACTAGCTCCTCCACACGCTCTTCCGGATACGAAGCCACGATCTCTTGTGCGACTTCTTCTCCGATCTCGCGCAGATCGCCATAACGGACACCGTGCTCCACCCATTTGCGCTCCATGATCAGGTTTGGCGAGGCCGAGCCAGCTCGCATCGCTGCTTGTCCAAACCTCTCCGGCAATGCCGCACGGATCTGTTCTGTCCCCATCGTGACTTTTACCTGCATGGGCACTTCCCGGAACATCTGGATAAAGACTTGGGCCTCCCCAAAAGCGGCTCCATCCGTTGCTGCCAATACCGGAACCGCTGTTCCTTCCCCTGCCTGAAGAATCTCTCGGGACTGGGTCAAGATGCGCTGCCAATCCGCGTTTGACTTTCTTTCCAGCGCCAAAAAATCGGCGGTGTGAAAAATAGAGGTAACTCCTTCAATCGCCAGCAGCTTCCCCATCAACTCCGGGTACTTGGCGACATGCTCTTTTGTATAGACATGTTGGACACCATCCGGCAAACGCTCGTCTACGTTCAGCTTCATTACGTTTGGACTCGGCGTCGGTTCGATGGACAACAGTTTCATCACTCGT
This sequence comes from Brevibacillus nitrificans, assembly GCF_003710965.1. Classification (NCBI taxonomy): domain Bacteria; kingdom Bacillati; phylum Bacillota; class Bacilli; order Caryophanales; family Paenibacillaceae; genus Brevibacillus; species Brevibacillus nitrificans. The sequence continues at coordinate 48,153 of NZ_RHHU01000014.1, forward strand.
CACTCCTTTTCCGCACTCTTCCCTCAATCTTCTCTATCGTAGCACGGAACCAAACCACATTTCCAATCGTGGGGTGCAGCTGTGCAATTAAAGTACCAGCTTGTAGTAATCGTTCGCCGATTTGACGACAAATCCGCACGATTCGTAAAGACCGAGTGCATGGCTGTTCTCGCAGGCGACCTCCAGTGACATTTCCTCGTAGCCTTGCTCACGAATCAGCTCGATCGTTTTCGCCAACGCCTGACGTCCATACCCTTTTCCCTGATGATCGGGGTGTACACAGAAGCCGAAAATAAAGCCTTTTCCCTCACTGATCATCGCGCTGATCTTGCCGACGGGTTTATCCTCCACAAGGATGAGATACGTTTTGCTGTTCGGCTCGCCTTCGATGCGCTTGCTCATTTCTCTCGCCTGCTCTTCCTCCATCTGAAAGCCGTGGACATTCAGCCAGATCAACGTTTCCAGATCGGCCTTTTCTGCAGCACGCATCTGGATAGCGCTCACGGGGACGTTCTTCTTTTCCCCCTGCAGGTCCATCCAGTACTCCGAAAATTTATACTGCGCTCCCCATTGCTCCATGCAGGCTTTTCCCGACAAAGACTCTCTTTGAACGATAAACAGCTGCTCAGGAATCTTTCTCTGTTGACATTCTTCTGCCGCCTGAGCCTGCATCGCCCGGAAAATTCCTTTTCTGCGATTCTGCGGATGCACCATGCCGCTTACTTCCGCCTCTGCTCCATGAAATACGTACATCCCCAAGAAACCTACCAGTTGATCGTCTTCGTAGCACAAAAAATCTTCCGTATGAGTACCCGAACGTCGAGTGAGCATGTCTGGATTTATTTTAAGGTCAATTCCGTCATACTCATTGCATACTTTCACCAGCTGCTTTACTGCGGACAGCTCTTCTGCTGTCATTTGCGTGGTTCCACGAACTTGATACCCCATACTCTCCATGCCCCCTAAAAGTAAAGATGCTTCATTTCGGTAACCATGTCATCCAAATTATTAGCCACCTGCGGAATGGAATAGCCGATGTAGAGCGGAGAGGTAACAAAGCGTGGCACGGCTTTTGCGATCAGCTTGTCTCCCCAGCGATAAAAGAAAAAGTTATAGCTGAGGCAACGGCGATTGACGTGGTTCAAAATCCAGTGCGCCAGAATCTGTAAGTACTCAGCCATCCTGTCGAGCCGATCCCAGTCGGTAAGGATCACGTTGTATTCAAAAAAGCCTGCGCGCGGATGGGTAGACAGATTGCACTCCACGCCTCGCCCGCTGTCAATGGTGATTCCCTCAAAGTCCATTTCCTTTACTTGGCTGCGATAATCGTAGTGGTTCAAGCCAACAATTTGCATATGTGGATGGCGAATGCTGCCCCCTGAGTACGGACCGTGGTTCTTGAAGAAGAGCACAGATTGAAAAGATCCGCTATTCGAAAGCTCCTGCCACTTCTCTACGCCAAACGCGAGCAGCTCATGCACATGTGCTTTTGAATAAGTCGACCAATCCCCTTCACAATCATCTGACTCGATCAGAACCGTCTGATAGGTATCCTGTAAAACAGGGAACTTGTTCATGAGCCAGATCATGGACCCACGCTGCTCAAGGATATTCGTCAGGCTATTGGTGTCGCAAAATGGACAAGCAGTTTCCCGATTGATCACGCTTTCCGGTTTCTTTCTGCCTATATGCATGTTGAAGTGCAAATGAGTCTGCGTCACACGAGAGTCCCTCCTAATTGCCACCTGCTTCCACTTTACAATGAAATCGGGCGAAAATCATTCACAAAAGTACGGGTTAGCGTTACGATAACGGACAGAACCTAGAATGACGAGGAGGCTTCTCATGATTGACATACATAAAGCCGCATCACGCTACACAGCAGATCACGGCTGGTTAAAAAGCAATTTCAGTTTTTCCTTTGCCGATTACTATGATCCGGACAATATGGGATTTGGACCATTGCGCGTCTTCAATGACGATACCGTCGCACCGCAAACCGGATTTGGCTCACACCCTCACCGTGAAATGGAGATCGTCTCGATCGTTTTGCAAGGACAGCTCGGTCACCGCGACAGCACAGGACGTCAGGAGGTCGTTCGACCGGGAGAAGTACAGCGGATGAGTGCAGGCACTGGGGTCGTTCACTCCGAGATGAATCCCTCGGCGACCGAGGAAGTCAAGTTTCTTCAGATCTGGTTTGAGCCGGCACAATACGGCCTCACTCCATCTTACGAGCAAAAAGCCTATGATCAAGCCAAACTGGTGAATCAGCTGCTCCCAGTCGTATCAGCCAACGGTGGCGAGGAAACAGCCAAGATCCATCAAGACCTGACACTCTACCTCTCGCGTCTAGCGGCTGGACAATCGATTCATTTCGAGCAAAAACCTGGAAGACGCATCTATCTTTTCGTCATGGAGGGAGAAGTGCTGTTAAATGAAGATACCTCTCTTCAAACACGGGATGCCGCACGCATTACGAAAACGACCAGCCTAGACATCCGCGCGAACCAGGATGCCTATTTCATGCTAATCGACTTGCCATAGCTCGCTCTTTACCTGGACCAGCCTGGCTACACTTTGCACAGCCTATTTTTCCTTCAATAGGCTGTGTTTTCTTTTTTTATCTCAATGGGTTCGCATACAATGGGTAGTAGTGAACCATGGAAAGGTGTTGGATGAAATGGAAAGATCCTTTTACTACCCGGTCAGCTGGAGTGAAGCTCACAAATACAAGCTGTTATTGGATCAAGAAGGCGTTCCGTACGAGATTCAGTCCCCGATGGATTTGCCCATTCTGGAAAAGGGACAGCTGGCCATCGTCTTTCCGTCTATCCCTCTGCGCATGTACGCTTGGGTGCGCACCTTATTTTACCGGGATGGTTTGCGTTACCCCGACCCCTTTTCCCTGGATTTTCGTGCGCGCTGATCTATTTTGCCAGGAGGTGAGATCATGCCTGATTACAGCATCCGCATCTCCATCGCCAAGCTGCGCCTGGATTTGTATGATGCCTCCACACGGGTCCGCTCCTTTCCGGTTGCATTGGGGAAAATTGCGACTTCCACTCCAAAAGGAGATTTCACCATCATCAATAAAGTCCCTTATCCGGATTCCTACCCCGGCGGACCTTTGAGCGTTTTCGGCACGTATTGGCTTGGTTTGAGCCAGCCCCACTACGGCATTCACGGTACCAATGACCCTTCCTCCATCGGCAAATACGTCTCTCACGGCTGTATCCGGATGTACAACAAAGATGTGAATACGCTGGCAAGCCTCGTCCCCATTGGCACTCCTGTAAGAATCAGGGCCACGTAGTACGCTCTTTTTCTTTTTTTACAAACAGCAAAGACCCGCCTCTGCTTGCTTTGAGGCGGGTCTTTTTCACATGAGTCTTGCGTTTTTGTCTTCTTCATCCTGTTCACTAGACTCAAAATACACCAGGTATCTTCTGGCTTGCTTGTACATGATAGACAATGTCAATTCTCGTATTTTGTTCATCACTACATCTTTTTGGTCTGGTTGAAGCTCCAGGGCGAGCTTCTCTTCTTGCATGGTTAGATAAGACATTACCCATTCTGGGTCTAACTTGTAGGCAGGCAACGACAGCGACTCCTCTACTAAGTAATCTATTACAGTCTACAGAAGCCCACTGTCGTTTCACAGCCACAATTACTGGCTACATACACAGAGATTGGCACTAGCAACAAGAATTCTTATTTTCCCTGCTCCAGCTCTTCCACCATGGCGGAGAGCTCTGCCCAGCGTTCAATCGCCGCTTCCAGGTCAGATGCTACCTGTTGTTCCTCGGCGTACAGCCTCTCGATTTTTCCGTAGTCGCTGCCGGATGCAGCAATCTCTTTCTTCAGCACTACGCTGCGCTCTTCCAGCGCTGCGATTTTGCCTTCGATTTCATCCCACTCTTTTTGATCCTTATAAGAGAGCTTCTTGGTCCGGTTGTTTCCCCGGTTGGCATTGCTGTTCTCGCTTTTTTCACTGGAAACGGCAGCCGTAGGCGCTGCGACCGCTTTCTGTGCACGCCGCTCCTCCAGGTACTCGGAGTAATTCCCCGTAAAATCCCGGATACGGCCTTGCCCCTCAAAAGCGAACAGATGGTCAACCGTCCGATCCAAAAAGTAACGGTCATGGGAAACGGTGATCACTGCACCCGGAAACTGCTCCAGATAATCTTCCAAGATGCTCAGCGTCTGAATATCCAGGTCGTTCGTCGGCTCATCCAGGAAAAGGACATTCGGCTCCCCCATCAACGTGCGGAGCAAATACAGACGCCGGCGTTCTCCACCAGACAGGCGGGAAATCGGCGTGTACTGCATATGCGGAGAAAACAGGAAACGCTCCAGCATTTGCGAGGCCGTGATCGATTCCCCGTCACTCGTCTGAATGACTTCCGCCGCTTCCTTTACGTATTCGATCACGCGCAGTTTTTCGTTCATTTCGACGCTGTCCTGCGTGTAGTAAGCAATCTTTACCGTTTGGCCAATATCGATCGTCCCTGCATCAGGCTGAATTCTTCCTGCCAGCATGTTGAGCAGCGTCGATTTTCCGCTTCCATTTGGGCCAATGATCCCTACACGGTCGCCTGGAAGCACGATGTAGCTGAAGTCTTTGATCAGCTGGCGATCCCCGAAAGACTTGCTGATTTGCTCCAGCTCAATGACCTTTTTGCCGAGACGACTTGCTCCCAGCGCCATATCCATCTTGGCACCTGGTCCCTCGACGACGCGATCACGCAGCTCCTCCGCTCGTTGTACACGCGCTTTTTGCTTGGTGGTTCGCGCTTTGGCTCCCCGGCGCAGCCAAGCAAGCTCGCGTCTCAGCAAATTTTGCCGCTTGCTCTCTGCTGCAGCTTCATTATCCTCTCGCTCCGCCTTTTTTTCCAAGAAGGTCGCGTAATTGCCCTCGTAGCTGAAAAGCTTCCCGCGATCCAGCTCGAAGGTCCGGTTCGTCACACGGTCCAGAAAGTAGCGATCATGCGTGACGAGCAGCAATGCTCCCTTATAGCGGGACAAGTACTCTTCCAGCCACTCTACGGTTTCATTGTCAATATGGTTGGTCGGCTCATCCAAAATGAGCAGGTCCGCTGGCTGAATCAGAGCCCGTGCCATGGCAACCCGTTTCCGCTGACCGCCAGAAAGCTCGCTCACCTTTTGCGTGAAATCGTGCAAGCCCAGCTGGGTCAGGATCGTCTTCGCCTGTGTATTGCTCTCCCAGGCATCCGCGGCGTCCATTTTGGTCTGCAGAGCCAAGACACGCGACTGCTTTTTCTCATCGTTTGGCGAGAGCTGCAGGTCAGCCAGAGCGCCTTCGTACTCCCGCAGCAGCTGGATCAGCGCTGATTCGCCATAAAACACCTGATCCAATATAGAAGAATCTTCATCAAAGCTCGGGTTCTGCGGCAAATACTCTACATGAAACCGGTTGGCGTGCACGATCTTTCCGCTGTCTGCCGTATCCATACCCGCGATAATTTTCAAGAGGGTGGATTTCCCTGTCCCATTTACACCGATCAAGCCGATTCGCTGCTGTTCGCCGATATGAAAAGATATGTTGTCAAAAAGAACTTTCTCTCCGTAGCCTTTGGAGAGATTTTCAACCGTTACGATTTGCATGGTAGTCACCTGTACTTTTCTATTTGCCTTGAAATGCAAATGAATGCTTTTCTCCGATGGTAACATGTTTTTCTAGGAAGCTCTAGGGCGGAGAAAACATTTCGTGAAGCGGAGCAATTGGAAACAAATGGTTTTTAAATATTCTTATGGTAAAATTAGGATATTTCGGTATTAAGCTGCATTACCCATCTACTTGTATGAAGGAGAGATCGTTGTGAAGCATTTGCACACTTTGCTCGGGGTCGCCCTCTGTTCAAGCCTCTTGGCTACCCTCCCCGTAATCCCCCTTTCAAAAGCTGCAGCACTAGCGCTGGAAGAGAACACAGATGCCTTGAAGAGCGCTTCGCCACGTGTCAAGCGCACGGTAGAGCAAACGATCGAATACTTCAGACTGACAGCGTATTCGATTTCCGCTCAGAAAACCCATGTCACTTTGCAAAACAAAGAGGTGGACTCCAGTCTGTCATCCGTACCTACAACTATTTCCCTCGCTTTTTCAGACAAGGATGATAGTCTGACACAGCTGACTGCAGCTTGGTCCAAATCTCCAAAGGATCAGCCCCCCAATTTGGAAGCTGCCCGAAGTACTGCCGCAGACTTTGTAGAGCTGGTGCTCGGTGAGAAATTCGCCTCGGCAGAGCGCGGTACGTTGTGGAGCAGCTCCAAGCTGGCGATCTTCCCCGTATATCCAGTCGTCAATGGAATTCCTGTACAGAAATCGGTCGGTGAAGTCTTCGTGGATTCCAGCGGTCACGTATCCTCTTATCAGCTTCGGGACGCCGACTTTAAGGAAAACAATCTCCCCTCGAAAGCCGGCATTCTTTCCTGGGAGCAAGCCATACCTCGATGGGCCAGCCAGCTCCAGCTGGAATTGACTTATGACGACGAGCACGGGCGCTATGCGTACACGGCCCTACCCTACAGCGCCATTGATGCCAAAACCGGAAAAGCCCTTGAAGCATCGGCGGACTTCACCGACACTCACATCCCCATAGAACAGCAGTCGACCAAACAGTCCATCACGACGCCTGCCGCAGCGAAGGAGGTCGCGACCACCTTTTTTGGTCTGAAGTCGGATCAGCTTTCGTCTTCTGCCAGCAGGGAGAGTCACCCAAATGAACTGCCGATTTCCATTTACACCGTGGAAAATGATAAGCAGACCCTGGAGATGCGGGTCAATGAACAAACGAGCGAACTGCTTTCCATTCAACTCAACTCGAATCGTGCAGACGATGCCAGCGCCGCCCTCGTCGATCTGTCGGAGGCACGAGGGCAAGCCCTGGCATTTATGAAACGATACATACCACTTGCATCGGGGGATTACATACTGCGCGCGTATCCCCAATCGTCCGAGAACGCCACGAATCCGACCAAAGCTCGAATGGAGCTTTACGCAAGTACAAATGGGGTGCGGTCTACCAAACCACTCGCCGTCATCACAATGGACTTGCATGGAAATGTCCTGACTTCCGCAACCGCCCGAACCTACGCCCCCTCTTTTGCTGCGACACCAGGCGTCCTTTCATTAGAGGAAGCCAAGCAGAACTGGGTGAAAGCTCTGTCAGCAGAGCTGGCTTATGTATATCCAAGCGATCTGGACCCGGAAAAGGACTCGCCTGTTTTGGCTTACGTCCCTTCCTTTTCGGCAGCTGACCGCTACGTAAATGCCCTTACAGGTGAAGTCGATTCGTGGAAATAAATCGGTCAATCAAGAAAAAAACCAGGGAAAAATCTCCCTGGTTTTTTTCTTTCTCAGGTGCTAGCGAAGGGATTTGAACCCCCGACCTGCTGATTACGAATCAGCTGCACTACCCCTGTGCTACGCTAGCACGACGATTACAAAAAATATTTTAGTCAACTCCTCTTCAAAAAACAAGGGGGAAGTCTCACGCGTTCAAATATTTTTCGGTTCGCTGCAAAACGCTGCCAATCGGCACGTTTTGGATCAGCAGATCTCCCCTCTTCATGTTATCCCATCCTTCACCAATCTCGCTCTTTCTCATATTGTAGTAGAGTATGAAGCCATTTGTACACAAAGGAGGTTGGCTCGTCCATGGCGACCTATTTCGTTTCCGATATTCACGGACAGTACCAGGCGTTTCAAAAAGCGCTTCAGGATGCTTCCTTTTCACCTGGTAAGGGAGATAAATTGTACGTCATTGGCGATATGATCGACCGCGGCCCGCAGTCAAAGGACGTCCTGCTCTCGCTGTTTGAGCTGCGCCAGCAATATCCCCAGCAGGTGTTTCTCATCAAAGGCAACCATGAACAAATGTTTGAAGACTGGCTGGACCGCAGAGGAAATGATGAGAACTACCTGCGATTTAATGGAGGGGACGCGACCGTACGCTCTTTGCTCGGGAATCATCCTTTGCGTCGGGCGTTTGCCAATGGCGGACTGCCTTCTTCGGAAGCTCAGGAGCAGGCGCGTCAAATCATTCTTACGCAGTACCCCTTTCTCCTGCCTACCCTCCAAGCCCTCCCCCTTTATATCCAGCTCCCTGCAGATGCACAGACCGGTGCCCCGGCTGTCCTTTTGGTCCATGCCGGCATCCGTCCGGGAATCCCTCTTTCCCAGCAAGACCCCGAAGACTTATTGTGGATTCGCGAGCCCTTTTTTGTAGGCTATGATGGCGAGATGCCCGTCGTATTCGGTCATACTCCCGTCCCTAAGCTGCCAGGCTATCGAGGCAGAGGTCCTTGGCGACGCGACAACATCGTCGGGATCGACGGCGGCGCTGCCTTTCGCAGAGGAATCTTGCTGGTACAGTGGCCTTCCCTGGAGTCGATTTTCGTTCCTATCCAAGACGTCCATCCTTATCCGATCGTCCAGGTCAACGCATAAAACAGCAGTTTGTCCAAACTGCCGTATTGTTTCTTGTCCGCTTTTACACTACAATGGGTAGTGGAATCGGACAATTCGATGTCAGACAAGCCCTGTCTTGTCTCACCGTTTTTACCAATCTACAACCCTAGCTTACTGTGCTAATATGAGGACGAGGTGTTTTTATGAGGCGTCAACAAGCCATGGAACAGGCCATGTTTGCTTCCTGGGGAATCTCCCTGATTGCTACGGCAGGCAGTCTCTTTTTTTCAGAAGTCATGAAATACATACCATGCAACCTGTGCTGGTACCAACGGATTCTCATGTACCCGCTCGTTATTTTGCTAGGAGTCGCTTCGGCTCGCAAGGATTACAACATGTCTTTGTATGCGCTGATCCTCTCTGTCATCGGAGGGCTGATCTCGCTCTATCATTATTTGATCCAAAAGGTGCCTGCTCTGCATGAGCTCGGCAACGCATGCGGCATCGTGCCCTGCAATACCGACTACATCAACTGGTTTGGCTTTATCACGATTCCGTTTTTGGCCCTGATCGCGTTTACCCTGATCAGCGTGCTGCAATTTATCGTCCTGAAAAGTGGAAAGGAGCAATAATCCATGAAAAAAATCATTTTTTTCTCGATCCTGGTAGCTGCCCTGCTCATCGGAGCGATCGTCTACTCGGACATCTCCAATCGACAGCAGGCTGCTGGAAACCCGTATGGCAAAGCCAATCTCAATCCAGCTACTCTCGCTCAGCTGAATGATCCGCTGTACGACAACCTGATCATGCCCGATGAACTAAAGACGCGCCTGACCAACAAAGAAGATTTGTTCGTTTACTACTACAGCCCGCTGTGCGAGCACTGCCAAGCTACTACACCTGTTCTCGTGCCAATCGTCAAAGAGATGCAGATCGACATGAAGAAGCATAACCTGCTCGAATTCACCAACAGCTGGGATGACTTCCAAATTGAATTCACCCCTACCCTTGTTCACTACAAAGGCGGACAAGAAGTGGCACGCCTCGTTGGTGGTCACGAAGCGAACGAATGGAAGCAATGGTTAGAAGAACAGAAAAAATCATAATTCCATCTCCAGCCTCCCTTCTTCTTTGGGAGGCTGGTCTTTGTATGGAAGGTGACATTTATGTGAACACTCCGGTTATATCTGGAAAAATAGCCCGAATGAGTCATAAGGCTTTCTCCTTCCTTTGCCTATAATGATGGATGGGGAAGTTCCTGGGATAACGGAGGTTTGATCATGATACTCACCTATTTCACATCGACGTTTGGTTTTCGAGCGACATGGAATCCTGAATTGATATTCCTGACCCTTCTGATTGGCATTGCCTATTTTTCCTTGATCGGCCCGCTTCGTCATACCTTTGCCCACTCCACTCCGGTGCTGCTCCGTCAAAAATGGATGTTTGCCCTAGGGCTCTTGCTTTTCTATTTCGGGATGGGAAGTCCATTAAATGTCGCTGGGCATTTCCTGTTCAGTGCGCACATGCTGCAGCAGTCCTTGCTCTATTTGGTGATGCCTTTGCTGCTCCTCGCAGGTACACCTGGCTGGCTGCTTTCACCCCTGCTGGAACGAAAATGGTCGAGAGCACTGATCCGATTGTTTAGCCATCCCATTCCTGCCATTCTTCTATTTAATGCCCTGTTTTCCTTTTATCACATGCCTGTTATTCTGGACATGGCGATGAATAGCTTGGCGATGCACAATCTGATCCACCTGCTTTTGCTGCTCACTTCGCTCCTGATGTGGACGCCTGTCATTGCACCGCTTCCACAGATTCACCGCTTATCGGAGCTGCAAAAGCTGGCGTATATCTTTGCAAACGGCGTGCTGATCACTCCGGCGTGCGCTTTGATTATTTTCTCGGCTGCTCCGCTGTACGAGACATACGTGAACGGACCTACGATGCTGTGCGCACCTTTCTTTTCCGCTCCCATCGACAAGTCCATGCTTGCCGTCTCCCTGGAAGCTCTCGATGATCAACGATTGGGCGGGATCATCATGAAGCTGATGCAAGAGCTGACCTACGGCTCCGTCCTCGCTTACCTATTCACGGCCTGGTATCGGAAGGAAAGAGACCAGCCAGATGATCAGCTGCTTCCTCATTAAATTTGGAAAGGAGGCGAGGCTGGACATGCCTGAAGCAACTGTGAATGCCATTCGCCTCAAGCGGGTGCTGCTGCTTTTGCCGGTACTCGTACTTGTGGCCCTTGTCTCCTCCTGGTTTTGGGGAGACTCGCAGCAAGCCAAAGCTGCCCTGCCCTCTTTGACCTTAGAGACTTTGGATGGCAAGCCTTACCCGCTTTCAGCCAGCCCTGGAAAAACCCGCTTGGTCGAGCTGATTTATACGCGGTGCCCGGATGTTTGTCCGACCACGACCTTTAAAATGGTCCAGCTGCAAAAACGCTTGACGGATGCAGGAGTCATGGGGAAAAACGTTGAGTTTTTGACCATTACCATCGACCCGCAAAACGATACGGCGGATGTGCTGCAAAGATACGCTGATCAATTGCAGATCCAAACACAAGGCTGGACGATTCTGCGGGGAGACGAAAGCACGATTCAGTCAGTGACCCGCTCGCTAGGGTTTGTCGCCAGGAAGTCAGCCGATGGTTTCATCTCCCATACGACCAGCACCTATTTAGTCAACGCCAACAACGAAGTCATCCGTACTTTCGGGATGGGCGACGATTTTAACACCGATCTTATTTATCAAGAGCTCGTATCCAAGAACAAGGAAGGATTGTAATCATGAAACGGTATTTTTTCTCCCTGCTTTGCGTATTTGCATTCTGCCTCTCTGCCTGTGGTCAAAATCAACAGGAGACGTCTCTTCCCTCCTCTGACCCGATCGAGGCCGCTTTTTCCATTCAACCCACTGATCCCGCAAAAGGCGAAGCCATCACTTTTTCAGTCAAAGTGACCCAAAAAGGGGAAGCTGTCAATGACGCGAAGGAAGTGAAATTTGAGTGGTGGAAGGACGGACAGGAACAGCATGTTACCATTCCTGCTGCCCTTCAAGCAGATGGCGTATATACCGCACAGCAGACGATTGATGAACCTGGCTCTTATTTTGTTTATTACCATGTAACTGCTCGTGATTTTCACAATATGCAGAAAGTCGCCTTTACAGTGAAGGACGCAAGCACTGGCTCTTCGCCAGCCCACGAACATGGAAATCCCTCCGCCCCCAGCCAAAACGACCATCATTCGAGCGGTGTTGACTTTCACTTTATGCCAGAAGAGCCAATCAAGGCCGGTCAGCCTGCTTCCTTCATGGTTCACTTGATGAAAGACAATCAGGCTATTGCAGAAGCCAAGGTCAAGTACGAGATTTGGCAGGGAAATGACGAGAAGCACATGTATGTAGAGGCAGAAGAAACAGCTCCTGGCCAATACAGTGCCACCGCCACGCTTCCTTCAGCTGGCAGCTACACCGTAAACGTCCATGTAGAAAAGGGCGAGGTACACGATCACAGGAGCTTTCCGCTTACCGTGCAGTAGCTCTGTTGTTGAAAAACGTGAACCAGGCGCATTCCCAGCAGGAGAGGGGAAATGCGCCTTTGTTCGTTTAGCACGTAAAGTAAGCAATCCGGTCGAGTTCCGTACCGTAATAGTCCCAGCGATCTCGTCTCCAACGATAACCTGAAACAGAAGAGCGACTGATGTAAACAGGATAAAACCAGAACGAATTCCCATTCTTCAGCCATACATAGGAGTATCGGTACAAACAAGGATAGAAACTCCCTGCGTCAATTCGGCGTGTTCCTCCGTATCCACGCGCTCCTGGCGAACTCGGCGTCCTGCCCGGCGGTGGTCCTGGTGGTGGCGGTGGAAACCCTCCCGGTGGTTGTGGGTAACCTCCCCCTGGGGGCGGTGGCGGCGGTGGATAGCCACCAGGCGGTGGTGGCGGATAACGATGTGACATGGCGTTTCACCTCCTACAAGTCTCCCTATAGGAAATGCAGCAGATGCGGAGATGGCATGTGCGTTTGCCGCGGGGCATTCACCTATTTTTCCGCTCCTGTCTGCTATGCCATTGTCACGTATCCTTGCAGGCAGGCCGCATGCAAAAAGGACAACGCTAGATGCGTTGCCCTTTTCATGTTCGATGGTTGTAGATGGCAGAAGACTGATGGTATTTAGTAGGGGCGTCCACCCATGATAAAGCGGTATTCCCAATGAGTTCCTTTGAAATCCGTGATTTTCACTCCACCGGACTCTTTTGAGAAAGTATGTAGCAGCTTGTCATCCCCCATGTAAATTCCTACGTGAGTAATGCTTTGTTTGGGGACATCAATATTTTTGTAATCAGACTGTTTATAGCCTTTGTAGCTCATGAAGAAGACCAGGTCTCCTTTTTTCAGCTTGCTGATGTCGGTTGTATAGGAACCATGACTTTTGACATAGTTTGCTTGCGAGCGAGCCCCGCCGTTGCCCATGTCGATGTTTGCTCCATCCAGATACGCCCATTTCGTGAATTCCGAGCAATCCATGGTCTTTTTATTGGAACGTGTTGAGCCGTATTCATAGGGGGTTCCCAAATACTTTTTCCCCGCAGCAATGACCTTGTCCGCGATCGCAGATGACGACTCTCCCTCTCCCGGATTGGTAGTTCCCGTATCCTCTGGGAGCACCCGACGAATCCCTACCAGCTTTTTGGAATAATCACTGAAGGTTTTCAGCACCACAGCGTCTTCCCCTTGGGAGGAATAAATATACTGATCGTCTCCAATGTAGATCCCCATAAAGCTGGGAGCTCCACTTCCATTCGACGAAAAGAACACCAAATCGCCTTCCTTAGCAGACGATACCTTGTCAAGCGCTTTGTACAGCTCGGCGATGGTGTCATCCACTTGAATGCCTGCCTGCTTAAATATGTACGTCGCCAAGCCAGCCGATCCAAACGAACTCGGCCCCTCTGCACCGTATTTGTAATCTTTTCCTATCAGTGTCTTTGCGATCTTCACTACTTCTGCTGCTTTGGCAGAAGATTGAGAATCCACAGTCTGCGCTGCTGCAGCATGTCCGCCCTCAGCGAACATGAGCAAGGATGTACTCAGCATGACGGCGACAGTCGATCTTTGCAACCAATCTCGTTTCGTCATTCATTCTCCTCCTGGCTGTGTCGATCCCAACGGATTGGGTACGGAACCAGTTTACTGGAAAAAGAGGACCCCTAATAGGCTGTAAATATTACCAATACAGGATTTGATTACATAGACGGATGTCCAAAGCACTAGGCGGAAAGTGGTTATTTCTGTTTTCATAGACAGATGGAAAAAAGCCCTCGTCCACCTATGTGGCAAGCGCTTTTCCCCAGAATCTCTTTACTTCTGCTGCTGATATTGTCTGACCGTTTCCTTGCACAGAAAAAGGACCGTTTCACCCATTTTTAGTCGATGGGAGCCTTTCACGAGAAAAGAGGTATCCGGCCCGATTCTTTTCGCTAGCAAACGGTGAAGTCTCGCCTTGGTCTGGCAATGAATCACCCGATTCGAAGGAAAACCAGAACGAATGGCGGCTCTTGCAATATGGCGTGCACTTTTTCCGATCGTATATAAATAATCGACGTCCTTCTCGCTTAAATAACGACCGACGTCCTCATGTCCGACAACCTCGTAATTGCCCATCTCCAGCATGCTCGCCAATACCGCTACTTTCGTTCCACCCCCTACTTGGCAGAGAACATCAATCGCTGCCTTGGCCGCATCCGGGTTGGAGCTGTAAGTGTCGTCCAGTACTTGTACGTTATTCGCAAGTCGGTAGCGTGTCAGACGTTTTCGCTGCGCCTGAAACGCTCGCAAGCCATCCCGAATCACCCCGATCGGAAATCCGAGAGCACGGCTTACCGCAATAGCAAACAAGGCGTTGTAAATATTGTGCTCTCCAAGCATGGGCAAGTAAAACGCTTCCCGCTCCCCGCCAAACACACAAGTAAAGTGGATTCCCTTCTCGTCCACAACTATATCTTCTGCTCGATAATCGGCCTCACTCTCTATGCCGACGGTAACAAATGTCCCCGTAAACGCTCCGACATACGGCTTCTCCGTCAGCTTCCGAGAATACTCACAGTCCATATTGAGAAAGACGGTTCCCGTGGGCTTCATGTGGCGGATCAGTTCTGACTTTGCCATAGCGACCCCATTGATCAGACCGCCGAAATTCCCGATATGTGCCGTGCCAATATTGGTAATCACGCTCATCGATGGCTGAATCATTTGGCAGTGCTTTTTGATATGTCCACTATTTGTCATCCCGAATTCGAGAACAGCCGCCCTGTGCTCACTTTTGATCCGTTTGACATGTGCCCGTGTATTGCCTAAAAAGTTTCTGTTGTACATGGATTTATAGATGTTCCATCTTCTGCTCAAGATGTCTGCAATCATTTCTTTCGTCGTCGTCTTTCCGGCACTACCGGTCACCGCGATCACAGGCTTTTGGAGAATGAGTGTTTTCGCAGGTGGTGCTTTCGCTTTGCCCTTGACTTTCCCTTTGCCGGTACCTCTCAATGGAACTCCCCCTCACCTCTGTCTTCGCCATCAACGATATTGTATGTACAAGGAAGACAGCCTGTTTAGACCTTTATCTATGAAAACGCTCCGCTATCATCCAAAACAAGCGGCCAGCTTCCCGAATAAAGTAGTGATAGAGGAGAGGTGATGCCTATGAATCGCAAAGCTACGATCGCCGCAGTAGGCGATATCCTGATGTGGCGCGAACAGATTGAGTCTGCCCAGATAAAGGGGACAGACCAGTACTCCTTTGCAGATATGTTCGCACCTGTCGCCCCCATCCTTCAGGGAGCTGATTTCACGATCGGCAATCTGGAGACGACTTTCTCCGGCAAAACACAGCCTTATCAAATCGGATCTGCCCGGGCAGGATATCCCCGCTTCAACTGCCCAGACGAGCTGGCAAGGGACCTGAAGCAAGTAGGTTTTGATGTTTTAACAACGGTCAACAACCATTGCTTGGACGGGGGTCCCGAAGGTCTGCTGCGCACGCTTGACACATTGGACCAGCGTGGGATCGCTCATACGGGAACGTACCGCAGCGAAAAGGAAGCCTCCACCTATTTCATCCGTGAAGTGAATGGCATTCGGATCGGAATTCTCGCCTATACGTACGGAACGAATAAACAGCATGTTCCACCAAACACGCCATGGCTTGTCAATCTGTTGGATCAAAACAAAATCGAACAGGACATTTCCCGACTTCGCCCCCAAGTCGATCTCTTGATCCTCTGCCTGCATTTTGGAATTGAATTTCGCTTCATCCCTACCCAAAAGCAGCGGCTGCTCGCTCAAAGCCTGTTGGAACGCGGCGCAGATGTGATTCTCGGGGCACATCCCCATGTTCTTCAACCCGTGGTGACCCCCATGATCCCTACAGCGGATGGCAGGAAAAAGCGAACGCTGGTAGCCTACTCATTGGGGAACTTTACCTCGGAACGCATGCTTTCCTTTGACCAATCCCAATGTGGTGCCATCCTGCGCTTTACCGTTGAAAAAAACGAGCAGAATGTTACCTCCATCACCAATATATCTGTTGTCCCGACGTATTCGCAGCGATATTTCTCCGGGGGAAGAGTTCGTTTTCGTGTCCTGCCGCTGCGAACCTATTTGAAAAAACCAGATCGTCACTTGACGTTAAGCGCACTGCGGCGGCTGCAGCAAATGTGGAGACGGGCCATTCAAGTCATTGGCCGAAGATATATCTAAACGAAAAGGGAGCGTAACATTGTACGTTCCCTTTTCTGTTCTTTCAACACATAGCAGTGCGGGCAGCCAACCGAGAGCATGGCTACGGCAGCCAATTAATCGACCTTCTGCTCCAAAAATACAAAAGGAAGGTGATTGCGGCAGAAACCGATCAGGAGGCTGTGGGCTTTTACCGGAAGTACGGTTTTCTGATCAAAAGTCTCGGTGAAAAATACCCTGGAGTGGAACGTTTCCATTGCGTCTACTCTGTGTGAGCCCAGACGAATCATCAGGAAATAGCAACGTCAGCAAAGGAAGCCTTCGTTGCCTTTGCCAAATCCGCAACAGTCAGCTCGATTTGCACGCCAATTTTTCCGCCACTGACTATGATGTCCTCTAGAGCCTGTGCGCTCTCGTCTATCACTGTCGGGTAAGCTTTTTTCATACCGACAGGAGAGCAGCCACCACGAATGTATCCGGACACCGCGGTTATGTCTTTGACCGGTATCATTTCGATCTTCTTCTCTCCTACAGCTTTTGCCGCTTTTTTCAGATCGAGCTCGTCCTCGACAGGAATCACGAAGACGTAGTAAGCCTTACTCGCCCCCTGCGAAATCAGCGTCTTGTAAACGATGCCCTTTTCCCGCCCAATCTTTTGCGCGACGGACACGCCATCAATCTTTCCGTCATCTGCTGTATACGTGAGCATTTCGTACTCGATTTTTTCTTTGTCCAGTAGACGCATCGCGTTCGTTTTCCCTTGCTTCATCGCTTCTCCCTCATTCCATGCGTTTTCTTGCTCCCTTTTATTATAAAGAGAAAAGGATGCTGCAGTCACAGGTTTGCTCAGCATAGAAGAGCCATAAACAAGGCTGAACGGATTGACTCAGTCCAGCCTTTTGCACAATCAATGACAGATATACGTCTACTGAAGCTTGCGATCAACCCGAAAACGCCGTTGTAAAATAGTGCCCCTGCTCGAGATCCGGTATCAAAGCGGGCTGTACAGGCTTCCATCCCAACAATTCCTGCGTCGCGGCGCTCGTCCTAGGGATGTCAAGGCCAGCCAGAAATCCGAGAAAGCCAAAGTGCGCCTGAGTCTCTTCCTGCGAAATGCTAACGACCGGTACATTCAAGTGCTTGCCAATGATGCCGGCGATGTCGCGAAATGGCACTCCTTCGTCGTCTACTCCATCCAGCCGTGAACCTGCCGGGGCGGATTCAAGTGCCAAACGGAAAAGGGAAGCCGCATCGAGGCGATGTACAGCGGTCCAGCGGTTGGAGCCATCACCAATGAAGGCGGAGAAACCCTTCTCGCGTGCAATGTGGATCAGTCTTGGCACAAATCCCTTGTCCTTCTCTCCATGCACGGACGGAGCAAGTGACACGATGGATGTTCGCACTCCCTGTTCAGCAAAAGCCATCGCCGCATCCTCCGATGCATCCCCATTTGCGTGAGCCGTAATAACGAAGGGCTTTTCCGAGCCCTTTAGCACTGCTCCCATCGCTTCAACCGCACGAAGATCGGTGGCGAGCGAACCAGCGAAATCAGCGAAATCGTGACGAAACGCCAAGTGAATAACACCATCTGCAGAAGCGGCTCCGCTTTGAAGACTGGCGAGATCTTCCAGGGTGCCGATGTGCGCCTCCGCTCCAGCTGCCTTCAAGATTGCCGCACCCTCGTCTGAACGCGTGAGGCCAACTACTTGATGGCCGTATTGCATGAGCTCGCGGACAACGGCAGAACCGATGTATCCTGTTGCTCCTGTTACGAAAACTCGCATAATCAACATCTCCTTATAGGCTTTGATTCATGGAACAGGATTAGTGTAAACTATAGAGTGAACTCTAGAGCAAGCGATTTTCAGGAGGAGTGATCATGCTCATTCAAGAGCTAGCCGACAAAATGGGGCTATCCGTCCATACCATTCGCTATTACGAAAAGGAAGGTTTATTGGATAGTCGCCATGTCCAGAGAGAGAAAAATAATTACCGCAATTATTCCGATAAGGCTGTCGAACGTTTGAAGCTCATCAAAAAGTTTCAAAGCATAGGCTGTTCGCTGGTTGAACTGAAGGAGGTCCTGCAGGATCACGATACAAATACGCGCACCAATCAACAGGTAATCGAATGGATTTCTCAGAAGATCATGGAAATTGAGCGCAAGAAGGACGAATACGATCAAATGCTTGCTACTCTTACCTTCATGTTGGAATACCGAAAAGCCTTGGAAAATGACCCGCAAAAGGCTCGTGCCATGTTGTCCGTCCAACCCTTTGATTAAAGCCTTGAAACAGCCATCTCATACCAGGATGAGCGGTTTTTCTAGCAACTGCAGACAGGCCTGAGCGTCCATACATTGCGGTATGATGAGCAAATCGGATTCATCAGAGGGGTTCAAAGGGACGAGAATGGGTATCGTCTCTACTCGGAGTCTGACATCGCATGGTTTCAAATCATGAAAGACTATCGGGAGAGCGGGATGACCATCTAGGAAATGCAGCAGTTTTGCGCCACTTCTGACAAGGATGCATCCATAGACGCGGGAGGAATATCCGTGGAAGGTGCTTGATCAAATAAAGAAGCTGGAAGAGTCGGAAAGCTAGCGCACACAAAAAAGGATGCGATCGCATCAAGCAATCACATCCTCATCTTCGTATGAAATAAGATTGAGTACTTTGGGAAGGTATCCGTTAAGGAGCGACTTTTACAGCTTCCTCTGAAACCATTCGCTTTAACAGCTCGGTCGCTTCGTCACTCTTCAAGTCACGAACGAGGGCAATCTCACTGACCCAGTTCATCATGGCATTGTCGAGCATCATTTTGTCACTCGTGCCAAGAACCTTGTTTCTGCTGATCATAAGCAAATCCCGAATCACTTCGGCACATTCAAAAATGTCGCCGCTTTTCAGCTTTTCGGTATTCAACTTATAGCGCTGTCCAGCATTCACACTCAGGTTTGGTTCTCCCTCATGGAAGACACAAAATGCTTTCTCCAGCGTCTGTCCGTCTACGATACTACGAATTCCCAGGGCGGACATTCTTTCAACAGGAACCATGATGTCGAGTTCCTTCAACAACATGTGCAAGACGAAATAGAGGTGCTTTTCACCGAGAAATTCTTTTTCCTCTAATGCCTCGATGATTCCAGCACCATGCATTGGATAAAAAATCTTGTCTCCAACTTGAAACATACGTCCACCTCCTTTAATTCCAACCCCTTTATTATAGCACACTTCGAGAGCAAATTTTTCATATTAACACGAAATTAAATTTTGGGCAATATTTTTCTTTGAAAATTTTTACTGTAAGTGTATTCTTTCCCCTGCTTGGAAAAACACTTGTAGAAAAGGATTCCCAGCCGCCTTTGCAGAATAACATGGACGTAATTTTTACAAGATGGTGGAGGTGGCTGACATGCATGTACGGGAAGGAATCAAAGCGATCAAATTGGCGATGAACGTGGAGGGCGGACAGTTTGTCGTCCATACTGCGTTATTGTGGGACGAGCACGAGGTCATTCTGGTTGATACGGGAATTCCAGGACAGCTAGACGTGATTCAAGATGTTTTCGAACAGGAAGCAATCCCTTTTCAAAATCTTAAAAAAGTCATCATCACCCATCAGGACCGAGACCATATCGGCAGCCTGCCTGAAATCGTCGATGCCTTCGAAGGCTCCATTCAGGTATGTGCCCATGAAATCGCCGTTCCCTTTATCGCGGGAGAAATCCCTTTGATTAAAAGTGGGGTTTTAGCTCCCCCTGTCAAAGTCGATCAGGTGCTTCAGGATGGTGACGTTTTGCCTTATTGCGGCGGTATTCAGGTCATTCATACGCCTGGCCATACTCCCGATCACATTTCGCTCTATCATATTCCCAGCAAGACACTGATCTCAGGAGATGCGCTGACGGCAGAAGACGGTGTGCTCCTGTCCTTCAACCCTGCTTTTACGCAAGACAAAGCTCTGGCGCTGCAATCGATCGCCAAGCTAATCGATTTGGAGATCGAGTCCGTTATCGTCTACCACGGCGGCGTCTGTACGGGCAATATTCGAGAGCGACTGCAAGAGATCGTTGAAAACACTACCGTCTAGCATGCAAAAAACCAATCGAGACACTCATGCGGTGTTCCGATTGGTTTTTTCACCTTGACTCATGCCCTTACGCGACTGTCCGCTCCATTTGAAAACAAGCATTCCCCCAATAATCATGAGGACTCCGAACAAATGGTGAACGGTAAAGGGAATCTTGTCCAGCCCCATCCACCCCATCGAGTCCCACCACAGAGCAAATCCGAGCTGTGAAGTCAGAACGATGGAGATCGCAAATGTCGGCCTGAGGCGTTTCATCGCCTGGACCAGACTGGTAACGACCCCCACTCCAATCAAGCCGCTGAACCAAAACCACGGCTGCATCTGTCCTGCCTCGAGCAAATGACTCCCCTGTGTGAGCAGTCCCATCAAAAGAGATGCTAGAAATCCCATTCCTAAAACGAAAGTAGTCGTCGCCCACGAGCCCACACGTTCATTCACTTTGCTGTTGAAAATGTTTTGCAGACTGATAAGTGAGCCCGCAAGCAGTGCCAACGCCATCCCTACTAGCATGACCTTCCCTCTATTCGTAAATATTTTGTCCGGCTAACTCCCGCAAGCCCTCAGGATCCTTCACAAGCAGGAAGCCCTTTTTCCGCTCAACGAGTCCACTTGCACAAAACTGCTGCAGCACTCGATTGAAATGCCGATAGCTCGTTCCCAATAGGCTTGCCGCATCCAGCAAATCAGCCGTGCTCAGCTTTTTCTCCAACATCGTGTCCGCCTCGTCAAAGGAAACGGAAAGCAGGTAGCTAGCCATTCTCACTTCCACTGGATACAGCAAATTAAAGCTTAAGGAATGCGATTTTGCATAAAACTTCATCGTGATGTGCTCCAACAAAAACTGCAGGAGAGCAGGATCGCTCTTTCCGTACTTTTTCAAATACCGATAAGGCACACCTAGCATCAACACTGGAGATACTGCCTCCACTGTATTGACAATATCCGTCCCCCTCACGTATTCGATATCCCCGATTAACTCCAGCGGTGTTTTAAACGAGAGGATCAAAGTTTTGCCCTCTACAGAGGTGGTGTAGACTTTTACCTTCCCCCTGATCAACACATACAGCATAGCTGCGGATTCTCCTTGGGAGCAGATCAACTCCCCCAGTTCAAAGTCATACAAGGAAATGTGCGGCTTGATTTGCTCATTCCAGACTGTATCGATGTGATGCGCCCGCAAAAACTGCTCGACCAGCTCATGATCCTGCCATTCTCTCAATGGCGGCTCCCCCCTCTTACCTACCTATAGCTTCAGTATCACCACACCTGCGATCATCATGGCAATTCCAAGGAACTGAGGCAGCTTCATTTTTTGCCGAGTTACACCGAACCAGCCGTTGCTGTCGATCAAAAAGGTCAAGCACAGCTGCGCGATCATCAAGATAGCGACCGTGAGCGTTACCCCTATCTGTTGAATTGCCGTGATGTTGCTGGATATTATTATGGCCGCGAAGGCTCCCCCTGCCAAGTACAGTGGCTTTACTGCCCGAAAACCACCCCGCCTGGTATCGCGTATAAACAGCAGGATCACGAAAGCTGCCAAAAACCCGGTAAACTGCGTCAAGATGGCCGTCTGCCACGTACCGATGCTCTCGCTGATCCGGGTATTTGCTACGCCCTGCAAGGTCAGAAAAGCCCCGCCAACAATCGCAAACATGCTCCCTTTCATCTTTTGGATTCCCTCCTCTTGCGTCTTTCTTTATTAAAAGACAAATGCAAGCGAGGAAAAAGGACATCTGTCCTTAAACAACAAAAAACCCGCAAGATGGGCATCTCTCTCATGCCGATCTTGCAGGCTGCTGCGATACGTCCGGATTTTTTCATTCCCTTACCGATTCTGCGTCTGCTTCGTACGGTAAAATTCGTTAAACAGCTTCATCAAAGCACGCTTCTCAATGCGGGACACGTAGGAGCGGGAAATGCCCAATTCGCGAGCGA
Source organism: Brevibacillus nitrificans (assembly GCF_003710965.1). Lineage (NCBI taxonomy): Bacteria > Bacillati > Bacillota > Bacilli > Caryophanales > Paenibacillaceae > Brevibacillus > Brevibacillus nitrificans. Next base: position 70,364 of record NZ_RHHU01000014.1, read on the forward strand.
TTTCTCTCTGGGTCTTCTCTTTGTCCTGATCCAATCCGAAACGCCCGATGATCACTTCTTTTTCCCGATCGTCGAGTATGTGGATGTGCTGATAAATCTTGTTGGACTCCAGCTTCAGCTGCACCGCATCCACTACTTCGTCGGTTTCTGTGCCGAGGACGTCGATGAGGGTGATTTCGTTCCCCTCTTTATCTGTCCCAATCGGGTCGTGCAAGGAAACGTCTTTCTTGGTTTTTTTCAGACTGCGAAGATGCATGAGGATTTCATTTTCAATACAACGCGCTGCATAGGTAGCCAGCTTGGTGCCTTTTTCCACTTGATAGCTCTCGATTGCCTTGATTAAACCGATCGTCCCGATGGAGATGAGATCTTCGCTGTCTTCACCGGTGTTTTCAAATTTCTTCACGATGTGGGCGACTAGCCGCAGATTATGCTCGATCAGCTTGTTGCGCGCATAGGGGTCGCCTTTTGCCATCAAACGCAAGTACTTTTCTTCCTCTGTGTCAGGGAGCGGTTGCGGGAAAGCATTGTTTTTGACGTACGCCACAAACATCAAAAGCTCTTTGAAGACCAACGAAAGTGCTGCAATAATGCTGGACATGGCTGCCACCTCCACGTCTGGGATAGCTTACTCCTATGCTTATGTGGGCAGTTGCCCATAAGTGCAAGTACGAAAAAAAACGTCGGAAAACTCCCCATCCGTAAACCACTTTTCTGGCCGTCCCCTTACTCATGCGTGCAATTTTACGATCCACACTCCTTTAGGAAAATAGTCGCAAACCTCCCCCTCCCAATTACCCATTTATCGTAAAAGCGCGGTATTATCGCGTTTTCGCGCCTTTTTTCCATAATGCCTCCCCCACCGAATGCCGATAATATCTATACGAGTTTTACCGAAATCTTACCAATGACGAGAGGATGGGACGCCTATAGAATCCAACAGCTTAGCCGCTTTTGTTAGTCAGACTAACTCCCCCATCAAACTTGTGCAGGGTGATTCCTATGATTGCTACAGAAATAATCGGCCTAACAGCCCTTGTGCTTGTCCTGATCTTTTTTTATACCCGTAAGCTGTTTCACAAACTGCGCAGCCTGTTCATACTGGTCCTGGCTTTTGCCAGCGCTGGCCTGGTCGGATACTCCAGTGCCTCCAGCATCGGGATTGGATGGACCGTCAGTTTGGCGTTGTTTATTTTTTTGGGAGTCGCAGTCACTGTCATCTACCTGCATAGACGCGAGGATCGGCAAATTGAGGAGCATTTTGAGCTCGCTCTAAAGTCTGAACAGGCCCTCTCGCTGGGATCTATTGATGCCATCCCTCCTGAGCTGATCACGGTTTCAGCTCCGCTTCCATTTAACCCGGAGCCTGAATTGTTGGAAATCTATCAAGCCTTGCCACCGATTGAAGAAATCGAAGTGGAAAATGGGGAAAAAGAGCCGATGCCAAAGCCTTGGGAGAGTCCCGTGGCAGTTGAGACTGTAGCGGAAAAGGTATTGGAGGCTACGGAAGTGCTTGTGGGTGAGGTAGAGCTGGATGTTCAGGAAGAGTTGAATCTTGAGCAAGAACTGGCCACTGAGGCAGCTGTTGTATCTGAAATAGACGCTCCAGGTATCCCTGTCGAAATCACGGAGCAAGAAGCGATGTCCAGCGATACGGCCGAAGTTGAGCTTGTTGCTGAAAGGGGCATGGGTGACCACACAGAAGCCGAAATGAACATAGTTTCCGATGCTGCAGCAGTCGCAGCTGCAGAAGTAAAGACCGTTCCCGAAACGGCAACTGTCATCGATGATTCGGTAGAGACTTCCCCAAAGACTCCAAGCGAGACCATCGCCGAGCCTGAATCTTCCTCGGAAGAGCTGGAATCCTTCGAAGCAAGCAACGACTCCGCGAAGCTTGAAAGCACGGGGGTGCCAACTGAGAAAGCAATTCCTCTCTCTAGTCCTTCCCCTGGCAACATTTCGGTCGTGCCCGTCGATCGCGAACGTATTCAGACACTCTCCGAAAATGCAGAGAAGGCCCTGCAGCGGGGGGATTTTCTGCGTGCCTACCAGTCTCTTCGGGAAGCCTTGTCATTTGCCGCTCCCCCGACGGCAGCCTACATACTGAGCCGGCAATTGGTTCAGGTGCTCAATGAGATGGGCCTTTACCAAGAAAGCATCTCGGTCATGGAAAAGACCTTGCGGGAATACCCTTCGTTGTCTGCAAAGAAGCGCGATGAATTTTCCGCACAGATCGCCTATCTAGAAGCACTGATCCACCAATTGCAGCTCGAAAATAAACGGAATCTTTCTTGGTCGTCCGTCCCGCCTGCGATTCACCAGAAAGTGCTCATGCACTATCGCTCGTTGTTTCCGAGCAAGTGCGAGAACACCCCAGCCATCCCATTTCATTAAAGGAGCAACGTCATGAAACAAAGCAAAGAAGTTTTGGGAAAACCGATCATTAGCATTTTGGCAGGGAAAGAAATCGGCAAAGTAAAAAATTTCGTCATCAATCCAGACATGCGCAGCATCGAATTTATGGTCGTCCAAAATGATCAGTGGGATTTTGGAATCAAGGCTATTCCCTTCAAGCTGGTTGAAGGACTGGGTGATTATGCCGTCACAATCGAATCGGAGAACGCCGTGATCGATCTCGCCGATATCCCCATTGCCAACGAGCTGCTGAGTAAAAATATCCAAATTAAAGGTTCTCGAATCATTTCGCGAAAAGGCCAGCACTTCGGACAAATTACCGAATATTATTTCGATCCAGAAACGGGGAAAATTTTAGGCTGTGTCCTGGACACCCCTGACGCAATTTCTGTTCTACCGGAGACTGCCGTCATCACTTTCGGGAAGGAAATCACCGTCATTTCTGATGAAGGAGAGAATCCTCTCGTTTCCGACGAAGCTTTCCGCTCAGGAAAAGCAGACGAGCAACCAGCTGAAGCTCTAGATGTTCCTGTCTCTTCGCCAGAACCGGCACCCTCCTCCTCTTCGGATGGGCTTGACCTTGAAGAGCTGATCGGCAAAACCTTGTCCGCGAATCTGTACGATCCTTCCGGCGAGCTGTTTGCTGAGGAAGGTACGGTCATCACTGCTGAGATTGTCAATCAGGCAAAAGCGATGGGCAGCAACAAAGCCTTGGAGCTTGCCTTAAAAGTAGCGGAATAGTCTTACTACCTCTTTCAAGTGATAGGACCTCAGGCGCCTCGGCAGCCGGGGTCTTCTTTTGTATCTGTTCATTTGGTAAAATAATGGAAATCATCGAAAAGGAGGATATCCGTGCTAGACTTCGGCGCCGTCTCCATTGAATGGGGGACACTGATTTTTCAACTCATCTTTTTTCTCCTTCCCCTCATCCTCGCAATCGTAAGTATCTTCAAAGTCACCAATCCATCCAAAGCAAGACAACATGCGATCGAGGCACTTGAAAAACGGGTGGAAGCACTGGAACAAGAGCTTCGTTCCAAAAGGCAGTAACGAAAATAGCCTCCCTACACGAAAAAACCGTTTCCCGCGAGCAGCTCTTGCACGGAAGGAAACGGTTCTCCCCTATACCCATACAGTCAAGTTTTTGACCATATGGCTGAATAAATGTCCACTGACTACAATCGTTCCGTCCTGGTGATAGCCGATAGCTTCATACAGCCTACGGGCACTCGGATTCTCCTGGTCCACCAACAGGGAAATTTTGTCATGCCCGCAATGCTTGCCCTCCTGTTCGAAAGCCTTCAGCAGGGATTTCCCGATTCCCTTTCCTCTGTACTCCGCTTTGACGACAACTGTATCCAGATAAAACTCATCGTCTCGTGCTTCTTTGACAATGACCGGCGCTGTACCTGTCACTTGCTCGACATACGCGACAAATGGCTGATCCAGCTGCTTCGTTTGGCTGCCGTGGTAAAACAGAGCCAGTCCAATCGGTTCGCCTTTGTCTTCATCCACAGCGATGAGCGCATTTTGGTAGCTTAAGCGGTTATTCGGTTGCGCGAAGAAAACGCTCATTACGCGAATGGCCTCCTGCGGATCAGTCGCTCCTGTAAGTGAGTGGGCTATATCACCAATAGCCTCGTAGATGAGCGGCGACGCAAAAACAGCATCCTCAGGTGTGGCTTGACGTATCATTTTGTTGTTCTCCTTCCCTCCATGCATCTACCCCATATCGTGCACTTCTTTATTGTGTCACAATCCGTCTGAGGGGTCGAGCCAACCAAGGAAACGTTCACAGAACAGCAAAAATGAAACCGCTCCCATAAAAGAGCGGCCCTTATCGCTATGTAAACTATCCAATCATTTTTTCAATCGTCAGCTTCCTGTCATGGCGCAAATCGATAAACTCGTCCTGTCTCCTGACAAGCGGTCGCATCGGCTCATCCTGATGAATCAAAATGACCTCGACTTCCTCGCCACTGTTCAAGCGAGCTCTTGCACCAACATAGAGCAGGGCGATGTAGCGCACAAATTGGGAGACAATCTCAATGTTCAGCTTTCCGTTGCATGCTTCCTTCCAAAGAAGCTGGGCAGCCTCAAAAGGGGAGGTCCGTTCCTTGTATACCCGATCCGAACAGATCGCATCAAACATGTCGGCGATCGCCAGCACTTGGCACTCCACTGGGATTTCATCGCCTTTGAGCTGCTTGGGATACCCAGTGCCATCCAAACGCTCATGGTGGAGCAGTGCGCAGAGCGCCAGCATTTCAGAGGAGCCTTCCATTTCCTTGATCATTTGATAGCCGTACAGCGTATGCTTCTTGACTTCAGCAAACTCCTCTTCGGTCAGCTTTCCAGGCTTGAGCAGAACCTCTGTAGGGACCTTCATCTTACCCAAATCATGCAGAAAGCCTGCTGTTCCCATAAACGCGACACGTTCCCCGTCCCATTTGATCAGCCGCGCAATCAACGAACAGAGAATTCCGACATTTAAAGAGTGACGGTAGGTATAGCTATCCGCTCCCTCCAATACGTACAGCGAACGAAATAATCCCAGCTGCTTCATGGATTGCTCGGCTACCTGGCCGAAGATTTCCGCGAACTGCGCAAGCTCTGGCGTCTCGCTTTTACTCGCTTGGTCAAACAGCGACTTTGTCTTGTCCAAAGCCTCGATGTACGCGGCGACCGTCTTTTCATCTGCATCCAGCTCCATGAGCTGTGTCCGGATATTCGCCTCCACTCCCTCAGCTAGCTCCTGCAGCACTTCTACTTCATTGATGCGTTGCTTTTGAAGCAGCTGCACATGAGCTGCGGTAATAACCGTTGCTTCGGGTAGCAGCAGGATTCCATTTTCCGTGAACAAATCAGCTGCTAAGACTCTTCCCTCTAGTGAATTGTCTACTGGTGCAAAAGACATAGGATCAACCTTTCACTCTCTTTTTCTAAATTATAGAAGTCAAGGATGTTGGTTACAATCTATTTTTTAAAACATTCCTAAACTTCATTCTCATTCGGGACACTCTGCCCGTTCATTACATATGATGAGTGAGTAGCAACAGGTGATTTCTTAGGAGGGACATCCGTCAGATGACGATTCTGTACATCACTCCGAAAGCTTGGAAACAGATCGAGACCGCCGTAAGAAAAGACCCCTCGCTCGAGACCGGAGGGGTAATGATGGGATATCCGATGGGTGATGATCGTTGGGTCGTGACTTATGCAAGTGAGCCTGGGCCAAAAGCCATACAGAGCCCCCATTCCGTCTATTTCGACGACGCTCATTTACGCAAACTCGTTCGCAACCTGAGCAAGAGCCGGAAGTGGGAGTATCTCGGGGATTGGCACAGTCATACCATTAAAAGGCTATCGCCCAGCAAGGGAGACAAAAAGACCATCTGGGAAAAAGCCACGCAGTCCATTTACACGTCTCCCTCTCCGCTGATGCTGATCGTTGGTCTGGGTAGACATAATCAAGTCCAGGCAAGAGGCTTTATTCTTGGGAATTCCCTGCGCGAGGTTGGGAAGATTGAGCTGTTTGACCGGAAAGTGCATCAATAGCCCGGCGGAACAGTTCCGTAGCCTGATTTCCTCCCCAGCTTGGCTGATTTTCCGCTACCACGCAGAGTGCGTATTGCGGTTCATCATATGGTGCATAGCCGATAAACCAGAGGTGATTTTGCGACTGGTTTGCTCCACCTGTCTGTGCCGTCCCAGTCTTGCCAGCCACCTCCCATGGCGCGCTTCCCAGCAGCTGCCCCGTCCCTTCCGTTACTACCTTTCGCATCATTTTGCGCAGCTTGCTCGCCGTGACGTAGTCAATGCCTTGAACCGGAAGTACCTGCATAGGGAAACGGTGAAAGGTTTGTCCGTTTCTGTACGCAATTTCATTGACCACACGTACTTGTGCTGGCTGACCGCCGCGCAAGATCGATACGACCATATTTGCAGCCTGCAGGGGGGTTACCCGGACATCCCGCTGACCGATCGCTGTCTGTATCAGGACTCCTTCGTCTCGGCGGGAAACCCCTTGGGCGAATATTGCGCCACGGTCCTCGCCTTCGATTTGGCGAAAACCATCGAGCTTGAACAAGTGAGCTGTCGCATGACCGACCTGCTCGGACAAGCCTAGGCGCTTTGCATACTCCTCCAGCTTTTCTCCCCCCACCCGATTGGCGATCTGAGCAAATGCGATGTTGCACGACTGGGCGTAGGCCTCATCCATTGTCACGCTTCCATGCCCTTCCTTTTTCCAGCAAGAAAAATGATACTTGCCATATTCTCCCGTGCAAGTGAAACGCTCCGTTGGTGACACGAGCCCTTCTGCCAAGGCGGCCGCCGCTACCACTGTTTTAAAAATGGAGCCTGGCGGAAGCTGCTTCACCGCTCTGTTTTTCCAGTCATCCCCACGCACATCGACCTTCGTCTGATCGAATGTAGGGCGGCTGACCATCGAACGGATATCTCCAGTCTGGGCATCCAGCACGACAATGCTCCCTTGCTTCAAGCCCACTTCATCCGCAATTTGCTCCATGCTCCGCTGGATATGCACATCGAGAGTCGTCGTCAGTGCGAGCGGGTAGTATTCGTTTTCCTGCTTTGAATAGCGGATGTCAAGCCCGCGCAGCGGCTTCCCCTGTCCGTCTACGTAATACGATAAAATGGAGGGCTCGACCCCTTGCAAAAACCGGTCAAAGCTGCGCTCCAAGCCAGAAGCTCCGATCGTGCTGTCCGCATTCATTTTTCCGCTTGCCCATTCTTCTGGATACAGTGACTCGACCAGGTTGGGATTTTGATTAATAAAGCCGATGACATGCTTGGCTACCTCATCAGGCCTGTATCTTTCCGTGACTGCCAGCGCTACAACTCCCGGAATGTCGAGCGCATTGATCTGCTCAGCCTGCCTCTCGCTGAGAACGATCAGTTTCCCATCTTCCTTGCGCAGTAATAATGGAGCTTTCGCTTTCTCCATGACTTCTGCAAGCCGCTCTACCGGTTGGGAAACAATCGCGGACAGACGGGATAAACCATCTGTTCCAGCTAAAGTGCCACGTGCGAGCGGAAAAAGGATCAAAGCCCGATGCTCTTCCCCTGTAAAGGCATAGCCGTTCCGATCTCGTATATCACCGCGTCCGCTATGAAGGACAATGCTTTGCTGCCGCTGTTTAACCGCGTTCTTGACCAGATCGATGTTGCGCTTGGTAAAGCGGTGAGGAGCCCCTATCTGAATCCACCACAGTCTCGTGATCAAACCCATCCATACGAGCGTCATACCCATCAAGACCAGAAAGTGCCTGCGTTTCAGCCGCCGCTCCAGTTGCACGAATCTTCCCTCCCTGGCTTTTTTAGCCAGTATTGCCCGAAAGAGAGTGCCGGAAACGAGAAGCACGAAAAAACACGCTGACAAAGGCAGCGTGTTTGGTGGAATCGCTTTAGGTATTGGCCAACTGCTGTTTTTCCAGCAGAATGTTGCTGATTTTCGTAGACAAAAGATCCAGTGCGACGCGGTTATAGCCGCCTTCGGGAATAATCACGTCAGCGTAACGCTTCGTCGGTTCAATGAACTGAAGGTGCATCGGACGGACGACATTCAGGTACTGATTGACTACCGACTCCATCGAGCGTCCCCGCTCCTCGATATCGCGAAGCATTCTTCTGACAATCCGAACATCCGCATCCGTATCCACGAACACTTTGATATCCATCAGACCGCGGATTCTCTCGTCCTCTAGGATCAGCATCCCTTCCAGGATAATGACATCCTTCGGTTCAATCAGGAGCGTTTCTTTTTTTCTCGTATGCTCTTTAAAATCGTAGATTGGTTTTTCGATGGCCTTGCCTTTCAGCAAATCCTGCAGATGGGAAAGCATCAGGTCATTGTCAAATGCAAAAGGATGATCGTAGTTGGTCAATTGACGTTCTTCCATTTTCAAATGATCTTGGTTCTTGTAATAAGAATCCTGCTCGATCATCGTCACACTGTCGTTTTGAAACTGGCGAAACAATTCTCTGGCGACGGTCGTCTTTCCAGAGCCACTGCCTCCAGCTACCCCAATCAATACGGGGTTGCGCATGCCTCATATCCCCTTCCTATTTGGCATCCAGGCACTATCGACCTCGGATTGTTTGCTCGTGATTACTTTTTCTTTTTTAGACTGACAGCAAGACCGTCGCCTACGGGTATAAAAGTGGTCTCCAACTCCGGATGTTCCACTAAATGCTTGTTAAATGCCTGCAGCTTATCGATCATCGGACGCTGACGTTTCGTAGCCTCTTCCGGTGTAGCAACCAGCCCGCGAAACAAAACATTATCACTGATCACCAGACCTCCCTCACGCAGGAAAGGAAGGTACAGATCGAGAAATGCCCGATATTGACCCTTGGCAGCATCAATAAACAAGCAGTCAAATTGGTAGGAGTCCGGCAATCCGAGCGTAGCATCGCGCAGCAGGATTTCAACCCGCTCCTGAACGCCCGCTTCCGCCACATTCGCACGAGCTCGAGTCAACCGCTCCTCATCAATATCCAGAGTAACGATACGAGCTTCAGGTGCTGCTTCAGCCAGCCAAATGGTAGAATAGCCGATCGCCGTTCCTACCTCGAGGATAGACTGAGGTCGGTGCAGCAAAAGCAGCATCCTCATGACCTGAGCCGCAGGCAGCTGGACGATGGGAATATTTTCAGCAGCCGCTTCCTTTTCCAAGCGCGCAAGCAATTCCGAGCGCTCAGGAACCAAGCCTGCAATATAGTCATCTATCGCTGGATGGGTAATCATCTTTTCACTCCTCTATCATGCAACCGAATTATTATAGCATACCTCCATAGAAAATCTATACCGAGGTCCGTCACCCGAACCAGCAAAAAAGCAGAGGAAACTTTTTTAGTTTCCCCTGCTTTTGGCGTTATTCGCATTGTGCTCTTCCAGCGTTCGAGAGAAATAGTGTTCGGATGTACCGTCTTTTTTCGTCACGTAGAAGAAGTACTCATGCTTGGCTGGCTTCACGACAGCCTCTAGTGAAGCTCTCCCTGGATTGGCAATCGGTCCTGGCGGCAGTCCCGGGTTGGTATACGTATTGTACGGGCTCTTTACCTTTAAATCCTCGAAGGTCAGACGATCCCTCTGCTTGCCCAAAACAAACTGCACAGTGGCATCTGCCTGCAGCGGCCATTTGTCGCGGATTCGGTTGTAATACACACCGGCAACGAGCGGTCTTTCTTTATCCACGGTCACTTCCCGCTCGACAATAGACGCGAGATTCACAGCTTGATCCACCGTCAGTTTACGTTGCTGCAGCTCAGTCGTCCACTCCGGCCTCCACTCTTTCTCGAACTGCGCCAGCATTTTGGATACGACCTCGTGGGCTGTTGCATCCTTCTTTATCTCATACGTTTCCGGAAATAAGTATCCTTCCAGACGATGCTTGCGTTCCTTGCTGGCAGGAATTTGCGCGACAAACGGATAATCCGGGAACTCTCCCTTGTCTACCTCCTGCAAGAAGGCTGCTTTTTCGACGATGCCTTCCTTGTCCAAATGCTCAGCGATTTGCTCCACATTCCAGCCTTCCGGAATCGTAAAGCGTTTGGCACTCACGACGGTTTTTCCTTCCGTCATATCCAGGAGCAAGGCATCGATGGTCTGCCCCGTGGTAAACTGGTATTCTCCCGCTTTTAGATCGGGAGCCACCCCTTTATACTTTACATAGTAGCTGAACATATCTGCATTTCGGATCAATCCCGCTTCCTCTAACAACCGTCCAATGTCCCGGACGGAAGAACCTGAGGGGATTGTAACGTTTTTGGCGGTTTGTTCACCTTCGACCGGCTGCAGCTGCTGATAGATGTACAGACTGCCTCCCCCGACAGCCACTACCATCAGCAAAAAGAGAGCGACAATCCAGCGAAAGAGACCTCCGCCTCGTCTGCGTCGCATGACAACTGGTCGATCCGCCTGGCGATCAGGCTTCACTGACATGGGTTTCAAATTCGAAATCCTCCCTTTAGGGTCTTCTCTCTCGATCCTCATCATTATACAGGAGGGGTGTCTACCTTGTCACGATATAGGATATTTCAGGAAAAAAGCGCGATTTTTGTAGAAAAAAGAGGACCCTCATCTGGGTCCTCCTTCGTTTTTTCTTAAATACCGTCTTTCTCGAGATCCGCAATCAGCGTTTCGAAGGTAGCTTCGACTTGTTCCCACTCTTCGTCGTCTTCGATCGGCTGCAGCATGTCTGTACCGTCATAGCGCAGGAAGTGAACCTCGTATTCCTCTTCCTCTTCTTGATCGACGGGTACAAGCACCAAATAGCTGCGATCTTCGATGTCAAAGATGTACATGATCCTAAAGTCACGAGGCTCCTCGGTACCTTCTTCTGTCAGGGCAATCACATCGCCCACTTCAAACTCTTCGTTCATCTCTTCAGTCATTGTGGTCACCTCGATTTTGCGTCCAAATATCCTTGTAGGATCAATGTGGCCGCCATTTTGTCTATTACCGTCTTTCGCTTTTGGCGACTGACATCGGCAGAGATAAGCATACGCTCCGCTGCCATGGTCGTCAACCTTTCATCCCACATGTGGACAGGAAGAGAAGTCTTCTCCTGCAGCAGCTTGCCGAATGACTGACACATTTCCGCACGGGGACCGATCGTGCCGTTCATATTCTTTGGCAAGCCAACCACGATGGCGCCAACCTGATACTGGGCAATCAGCGCCTGCAAGCGGGCAAAATCCTTTTCTTTGGATTGCCGTTTGATCGTCTCTACCCCTTGGGCCGTCCAACCAAGCTCATCACTGACTGCTACTCCAATCGTTTTGTCGCCAACATCTAAACCCAATAATCGTGTCATATAAGCAGGCTTACTTGCGCTCTGACAAGTAAACGGTCACCAACTCTTCTATGATTTTGTCCCGTTCCAATTTGCCAATCAGGCTGCGCGCGTTGTTGTGGCGTGGGATAAACGCCGGATCGCCAGAGAGCAAGTAACCGACGATCTGGGTGATCGGGTTGTATCCCTTTTCCTGAAGGGCTTTGTACACCTCTGTCAATGTCTCTTGCACTTCCGCCGCATTTGCTTCCTTTGGCACCGTGAACTTCATGGTATTATCCAACGAACTCACAATCAACACCTCGATTTCCTTTGAGACTTGTACCTTACTGGCTTCTTGCTACCCATTGTATTCGACCTTGCTCGACTCTACTCCTTGTAGATCGCGCAAATTTTACACTTTGGCTGTGTTATTTCGCCACTGCTTGCGTTTTCACGAACTCAGCTACTGCATCCAGTGCTTCCTGAAGCTTGGATGGATCTTTCCCGCCTGCCTGTGCCATGTCAGGACGGCCACCGCCGCCACCGCCGCAACGAGTCGCGACTTCCTTGATGATCTTACCGGCATGAATGCCTTGATCCATCAGATCCTTGGTGACCCCTGCTACGAGGTTCACCTTGTCACCGTCTACTGCACCGAGAACGATCACAGCGGAGCCCAGCTTGTTTTTCAGCTCGTCCACCATGCCGCGCAGGTTGTCCATATCGACTGCCGAGACGCGTGCAGCCAGCACGTTCATGCCATCCACTTGCGTAAGCTGATCGGTCAGGGAAGCCGCCTCGATGTTACCCAGCTTCGCGCGCAGCGATTCGTTCTCACGCTGTGCCTCTTTCAGCTGCTGCTGCAGCCCTTCTACACGTGCAGGAGCTTCTGCAATAACTGGAGCTTTCAGAGCATGTGCCACTTCCTTCAGCGTAGTAAACTGCTGGTTCAGGAACTGGTAAGCACCGCGACCGGTTACCGCTTCGATACGACGAGTGCCTGCACCGATGCCGCTTTCGCTCACGAGCTTGAACAGTCCGATCTCTGCCGTATTGCTTACGTGGCAGCCACCGCACAGCTCCAGGCTGTAGTCGCCCACTTTTACCACGCGTACGATGTCACCGTATTTTTCGCCAAACAAAGCCATAGCACCCATTGCTTTTGCTTCTGCAAGCGCTTTGTTGGAAATCTCGACAGCGAGATTTTCCCACACTTTTTCGTTGACGATCGCTTCAATGCGCTCCAGCTCTTCTGCTGTGATAGCGCTGATATGTGTGAAGTCAAAGCGCAGTCTTTCAGGAGCAACCAAAGAACCAGCCTGGTTCACATGCGTGCCCAGTACATCTTTCAAAGCCTGGTGCAACAGGTGTGTAGCCGTGTGGTTCTTGGTGATCGCCAGACGTGCCTCGCGATTCACCTCTGCGCGCACTTCGTCGCCTTTGCGCAGTGTGCCCGCTTCCACCGTAACAGAGTGTACGTTTTGGCCTTTAGGACCTTTTTGTACGTCGGTTACACGTGCTTTTACGGAATCGGAGATCAGATAGCCTTCATCGTTGATCTGTCCGCCGCTCTCCGCATAGAACGGTGTCTGGCTCAGAACGACTTGAACGGTCTGGCCTTCCTCCGCTTCCTCTGTCAGTTGGTTTTCGAAAATAATCGCTTCTACTTTACCTGTCGCTACCAATTCAGTATAACCAACAAATTGGCTCGTAACCGTCAGCTCGGACAAAGGACCGCCTTGGATCTGCATGCTGTCTACATCCTGACGAGCCGCACGAGCGCGTTCACGCTGTTCTTCCATCGCTTGATCGAACCCATCGCGGTCAACGGTCAGCCCTTGCTCATCCGCAAAGTCCTCTGTCAGATCCACAGGGAATCCATACGTATCGTACATTTTGAACACATCTTGGCCGGAAAGCTGCGTTTTGCCTGCTGCTTTCGCGTTCTTCACCATGTCGGAGAGAATCGCCAGTCCATCGTTCAACGTCTCGTGGAAACGCTCTTCCTCGGCACGAATGACTTTTTCAATGAATTCGCGTTTTTGCACCACTTCTGGGTAGAATTCGCCCATCATAGTACCTACTGTTGCGGTCAAGCTGTACAGGAACGGTTTTTCCACGCCCAGCTTTTTCCCCATGCGAACGGCACGGCGAAGCAGGCGGCGGATCACATAGCCACGACCTTCGTTGGAAGGAAGTGCACCGTCACCGATCGCAAACACAACCGTACGAGCGTGGTCAGCGACAACTTTCAGGGCAACGTCCATTTCAGGGCTTGTCTTGTATGCCACACCGGAGATCTTGCTGGTTTCCTCGATCAGCGGGAACAACAGGTCTGTCTCAAAGTTGTTGTCCACCCCTTGAATGATGGAAGCCATGCGCTCAAGACCCATACCGGTATCGATGTTTTTCTTCGGCAGTGGCGTATACGTGCCGTCTGGATTGTGGTTGAACTGGGAGAACACCAGGTTCCAAACTTCCAGATAGCGTTCGTTTTCACCGCCTGGGTAGAGTTCAGGATCACTTGGATCATTTCCGAACGCCTCACCACGATCGTAGAAAATTTCCGTATTCGGACCGCTTGGGCCTTCGCCGATATCCCAGAAGTTGCCTTCCAGACGAACGATTCGCTCTTCCGGTACGCCGATTTTTTTGTTCCAGTATTCAAACGCTTCCTCGTCCTCTGGGTGAATGGTAACGGAAAGCAGCTCTGGATCAAAGCCGATCCATTTTGGACTGGTCAAGAATTCCCATGCCCACTCGATTGCTTCTTCTTTGAAGTAGTCGCCGATGGAGAAGTTCCCCAGCATCTCGAAAAACGTATGGTGACGAGCCGTGCGTCCAACGTTTTCGATGTCGTTGGTACGAATGGATTTTTGCGAGTTGGTGATGCGTGGGTTGTCCGGGATGATGCGGCCGTCAAAATATTTTTTGAGAGTCGCCACACCGCTGTTGATCCACAGCAAGGAAGGGTCGTCGATCGGAACCAAGGGAGCGCTCGGTTCAATACGGTGTCCTTTTTCCACAAAGAAGTCCAGGAACATCCGGCGAATTTGATTGCCTGTCAGTTTCTTCATTTACATTCTCCTCTAAAGAAAAAATAAAAAAAGCCCCCATCCCCTCAGGGACGAGAACTGTTTTTCTCGCGGTACCACCCTGCTTACAGGCATACACTCTGCTCAAAAAAAAGAGCCAAAATGCCTGTCGCTTTCCGGCTTTTAACGGTGCCAAGCCGCCGGTTTTTGCCCGGTCTTAGGAGTAGCCTTCTGTCACACTTCTTCTGGGCGCTCTCTCAACCGTGGAGCGTCCTCTCTGTAGAAGGGCTGCAACGTACTCGTTCCCTCATTGATCAATGCAGTATTGCTTTGTTCGTATTATAAATTTTTTTGGCGATCACTGTCAACTTTCATGCAACATCAAAGCCACTCGACTGATAATCACTTTGCAAACGGCCAGCACAGGTACAGCCACGATCAAGCCAATGACACCGCCAATGGCCTCCCCTGCCAGGAGCGCCATGATAATGAGCAGCGGATGCAGGTGTAGGGAACGCCCTACGATATTGGGCGACAAGATATTCCCCTCCACGACCTGAATCACAATATTGATCAAAAGCACAAGCAAGAGCATCTTGGTTGAAATGGTCAAGGCAACCACGACTGCAGGCGCTGCGCCGATCAAAGGCCCGATGTACGGAATGATGTTCGTCAAGCAGACAAAAGCTGCGAGGACAAACGGATAAGGCATTCCGACCAGCCAGTATCCCAAGTAAGCAAAGACGCCAACGATAATTGCGACCGTCATTTGTCCGTGTATGTAGTTTCCCAGTGATTCGTTGATGTCGCGCAATACCGCGAGAACCTGCTTGCGGTACGCCCGAGGCACGACTGACATTCCCGCTTCGTGCAGCTGCTTCATATCCTTCAGCAAATAAAAGGCGATAAACGGAACAACGGCATACGCAAGCACCTTTCCGATTGAGTTGCGGGCGTTGTTTACCAGCTGCGTGACGGAACGCGACATATTCTCATGCGACTGCAGAATGACACGATCCACCCCGTGCGAGATGCTGTCGGGTAAGAAATATTTATGTGCTTCCCATTCGCTCATCCATTTGTAGTACCATTCAGATAGCCTCGGCAGATCATCGGACAGCTCCACCAGCTGCTTCGTAAAAATCGGAATGGCATTGACGACGGCGATGGCAATCACGAGCACAAAGGAACCGTAGATAAGCAATACAGCCATGAGCCTCGGAACTCTGCGCCTCTCCAGCAGCTGCACAATGGGATGGAGCAAGTACGCGATAATCAGGCCGACCAGCACGGGGACCAGGACTTCCTCCAATAAATGAAACAGCTGTGACAAGACAGGTCGCAGCAGCCACAACAAGTTGGCGATGATCAACAGGGCGATGAGCCAAATGGCGGCGGCGAACAGGCGACTGCGCCGGAGTTCATCCATGCTGACAGACCTCCCTTCCTTTCCGTATCTAATAGAATGGCTCAGCCGCACAAAAATCATGTACCCTATTGACACATCGGAATCATCGAAGTAGTATGATATTACAAGTGGATATCTCCAAAGGGGAGTAGCTTTTTCGCAACATAGTCGTCATTACGGGAGAAATCCCCGGCTATGTTGGCAACATGTTCCTTATGTTGTAAGCAAGACCTTTGCCTAACAGGTAAAGGTCTTTTTCTGTTTGTTTCACGACCTTTGCCTGTCCAGGGAAAGGTCGTTTTCTTTTTCCCCCTCTGCAGCAAACTATAGGAGGTATCAAGAAAACGGCCGGAGGATTTTTACTTTCCAAGGACGAGGAGGAAGAGAAATGGATCTATTGTTTACCCCTGAGTTTTGGTCGGCGCTGCTTGCCATTGTCGTCATCGACTTGGTATTAGCGGGCGACAACGCGATTGTCATCGGGATGGCTGCTCGAAATCTCCCCGCACATCAGCAGAAAAAAGCAATTATTTGGGGAACGGTCGGTGCTATTGTCATTCGTGCATTGGCGACTATGGCAGTCGTCTGGTTGCTGAAAATTCCTGGTCTGATGCTCGTCGGCGGATTGATCCTCGTATGGATCTCGCTGAAGCTGCTCGTACAGGATGACAGTCATGAAAACATGAAAGCAAGCGGCAGTTTGGGAGCAGCGATCTGGACGATTATCGTCGCAGATACGGTGATGGGTCTGGATAACGTGATCGCAGTTGCAGGTGCTGCCCATGGCGACTTCCTGATGGTGATCATCGGTTTGGTCATCAGCGTTCCAATCATGGTGTGGGGAAGTACCATGATTCTGAAGTTCATGGAGAAATACCCGATCGTCATTTACATCGGTTCTGCGGTATTGGCTTATACGGCAGCGAGCATGGTTACCTCGGAAAAATTCCTGGCCCCCTTCTTCGCCGCTTATCCTTGGGTGAAATGGGTATTCATCGTAGCCATCGTAGTTGGCGTACTGCTGACGGGTCGCATGAAAAGCCAGAAGCAAAAGCGATTGGCAGAACAATCGTAAGCAGGCCAAACCCAGCTGCACCAAATTCATAAATAACCAAAGACACCTCTCGCAGAGCAGCGGCCATCTTACAGGATAGTCGGTGCGGCTGCCTGAGGTGTCTTTTTTCTGCGATAAAACAAGACAAAAAAACTGACACCCGAAATGACAGGCGTCAGCTTTTGGATCGTTTCATCTAGGTTACCTGGCAACGGCACGCATCAGTTTGCGCCCTGTTTTCATCATACGCTGCATGTCGCGCATGGAGAAAGGCATTCGGTTCCATTTGAATGCGAATCGACTGCGTCGGCGCGGAGCCATCAAATAGCCAATGATTGCCACGATACCGCTTGTGGCAAGGACGCGCAACAGGCTTCTTACTACCAAGCGTGCCACCTCCAGTTGTTTTAGTCGCTCAGTGAACTTACATATTCAGTTGAGCGCTAACCGTTTGATCCTCGATAAACAGATCATTGAGCGAGTGCAACGACCCATCTTCCTCCACCTGGTAGACAGAGGCGATCTGCTCGTTTGTCACGCTCATCTCTATAAAGCAATTCCAGCAGTAGTACTGATTGGTACCAATTTTTCCTACATCTTTGGAACTGCAGTTCGGGCAAATGACACGCATTACGCTTTCCTCCCTTTCACGCCTGGCTACGAACCATTAGTCCGGCACGATCAGGTTTTCCTCCCCGACGATAACGGTTGGCGGCGCATAGAGGCGTTTTCGGCCTTCGGTTATGTCCGCAAACCAGCCATTAGACAGTTCGTACCCTACTAGTTTCTCCCAGTTCGCAGAAAAGTAAACGTCTTCCAATCTGCCCAGGAGTTCACCGGAAGCGGTAATAACCGCTTTTCCTTTTAGTTTCGTCTTTCCCGTCACGAAGCCGACAGGTTCCAGACCGGCGAGATGTGGCAAGGGCGTAATCGCGTCTTTACCCGATACGGTAAGGCAGGACTCCCCTACCGCGTGTATACGTTCGGTAGGAATGTAGGTACCTGGATGGAACCAACCCTGTTCGCTCAGCAAGACTCCACGTACATACCAGCTGGAGTCACAAAGAATGTCACGGACGGTACCGATCGTCTCTCCTGTTTGCAGGCAAACGACGGGCAAGCCGACTACATCCAATGCCTTGCGCATGTGGGATTTCCCCCTTCCGCCCTTTTAGTATCTGGCGATTGGACGGGGGTCATTCGACGCAAAAGGTTCCAAACCTACCCTTGCCGAAGCCGTTCCTCGAGATAGCTGTACCGTACGCCCTCTTCATCTGTTTCCACTGCCGCGCGGAATGCATCCGGCTCGCCGCACATGATGAGGAAGGATTTGCTTCGGGTAATCCCTGTATAGACAAGCTTGCGCCGAAGCATTCGGTAATAGCTTTTTACGAACGGCATGACTACGATCGGAAATTCGCTCCCTTGTGACTTATGAACGGAGCAACAGTACGCCAGCGTCAGCTGATGATACGCGGAGCGCTTGTATGTTACTTCCCGGCCGTCAAAGGATACGACCAGCATCTCTTCGTTCTCTGCGTTTTCGTTCGGGAAAAAAATCGCAACAATCTCACCCATGTCACCGTTGAACACCTGTTCTTCGGCATTGTTCACCAGTTGCAGGACTTTGTCACCCGTGCGGAAAGCCGTTTCTCCAAACGTCACTTGCCGCTTTTGGGCTGTCTTCGGATTAAACAGCTCCTGCAACTCTTCATTCAACTTGTTAACACCGGCACTTCCTTTATAAATAGGGGCCAAGACTTGTACATCTTTTGCCGTATACCCTTTCTTTACGGCCCCCGAGCAAATTTGTTTCACTGCTTCCGGCACATCTTGTGGCGAACTTGTGAAAAATCGCCGATCCGGTGTCGTGTGCAGCAAATCCGCCGGTACATTTCCTTTTCGCACATCATGCGCAAGCCGGATAATCGTGGACTCTTCCGCCTGACGGTAGATTTCGGTCAGTTGAACCAGCGGCAGCAAACCCGAGCGGATCATGTCCTGCAGCACGTTTCCTGGCCCGACTGACGGCAGCTGATCAGGGTCACCCACCATGATAATTTGCATATCATCCGGAATCGCCCGGAAAAGCTGGTTTGCCAGCCAGATATCCACCATGGACATTTCATCAATAATCAACAGGCGTCCCTGAATCGGATGCTCCGCGTCATGCTCAAAGCTTTCGCCTTTATAGCCGAGCAGTCGGTGGATCGTCATCGCAGGAAGTCCAGTCGTCTCCGTCATCCTTTTGGCTGCACGGCCAGTAGGGGCCACGAGCACGATCGGAAACGGATTGTCTTCCCCATACTTTTTGAGGTCCAGCGACAAGCCATGCAGCTGAGAAAACACGCGACAGATCCCTCTGATCACGGTCGTTTTTCCCGTACCAGGTCCCCCAGTCAACAGCATCAGACCAGATGTAATCGCCTGCTGGATCGCGTCACGCTGCGTCTGTGCATACGTAATGGCCAGCTCATCCTCCACCGCTCCAATGGCTCTGTAGAACTCAGAGGTAGGAAAGGAGGCAAATTGATCACGCTCGGAAAAATGCCGCAGTCTCTTTGCCAGTCCAAGCTCTGCGAAAAACAGGGAGGGCAAATAAACCCGATCGTCTTCCCAGGCAATCTTTGTGGCAATAAACAGCGCTTCGACAGCCTGTGTAATGTCGTCCGCCGCAAATGCATGCCCGCCACACTCGTCCAAAAGCCTCATCGTTTTTTCGCAAAGCTCGTCCACAGGCAGATACACGTGTCCTTCCGAATAGGACGCCTCCTGCAGCGTAAACAAGGCTGCTGCTTTTACCCGCTCTTCTGAAGAAGCGGCAATCCCCGTTGAGCGCGCGATATCATCCGCCCGTTTAAACCCGATGCCTTGGACATCCTCAATCAGACGATACGGCTCTTCCTTCAGCACCGTCATCGTTTCCAGCTTGTAGGTCTGGTAAATACGCAGTGCCATGTTGACACCGATACCAAAGTCGTAGAGGAACACCATCGCACTCTCCAGCGAACGATGCTCAATCACCGATTCATAGATGATCTTGGCCCGCGCTTCGGAGATCCCCTGCACTTCTGCCAGCCTCTCCGGGTAGTCCGCGATGATGGTCAAAGCGTCCACGCCGAGCTGCTCAACGATGCGCTGCGCCATCTTTTTTCCGATGCCCTGAAAAAGCCCGCTCGCCAAATAGCGTTCGACCCCTGCAATTGTTTTGGGTGCCTCCCGCTCGTACCGTCTGGCCACGTACTGCTGTCCAAAGCGCGCATGTGTTTTCCAGTCCCCGTAAAATGTATAGAGCTCATCCGGATGTGGTTTTGGAAAATTCCCTACGATGATGACTTCCGAATCCTTGATGGATTCCGTTGTCTCTTCTATCTTTAGACGGATAACACCGTACCATGTTTCCTCATTGTAAAAAATTTCTTGGGTGACAAATCCCCGAATGTAGTTTTCAGCAAACAAGGAAATTGATTGCTGCTCGTCCATCTTGCTTCCTCCTTGCCCAGTTCTTTTTCGTCTCAATACCCGTTGGGAAGGAAAAAATCCACTTTCAACCAAAGTGGATTCTACCAGTAAACGCTTGTTAAATTGTAAATCGTTTTATCTGTTCTGACAACCGCTCTGCCATTTGCGCCAAGTTTTCCGCAGCAGCAGACATCTCTTCCGTTGTCGCAGTCTGCTCTTCGGACGCAGCTGCTACCTCTTGGGTGTCATGGGCAGCCGTTTCAGCGAGCCTCACGATGCGATCCGAGTTTCCTACCAGCTTTTCGGTATCGCGATGGATGGCTTGAGCCGCTGCGTTCATTCGATTGACCTGATGGCTTACATCCTGAACGGCGATCAAGATTTGCTGGAAGCTTTCGCTCGCGGATGAAACCCCGCCCCTGCCTTCCTGGACAGCTTCCGTGGTCGAACCCATCGCCTCTACCGCCTCCTGAATCTCCTGGTGCGTCGTATGGATGAGGCCAGCAATTTCCTCTGCCGCTTGCCCCGACTGCTCTGCCAGCTTTCGCACCTCTTGGGCAACCACAGCAAAGCTGCGTCCCTGCTCACCTGCGCGTGCTGCTTCAATCGCTGCGTTGAGCGCGAGCAGATTGGTCTGATCGGAGATTTGGCGAATGATTGTAATGATGCCCATGATTTTTTCTGATTGGACACCCAGCTCTCGCACAACCTGCTCCGTCTGACGAACACGATTCGTAATCTGATCCATTTCCTGCGCCAGAGAAGTCAGCTTGCTTTCTCCATCTTTGGCCAGATGAAAGGCTTGGTTCGCATCCGTATTCACGTGGTTCGTCGACTCTGCGATCTGCGAAATGTCACTTCCGATGCGATGGAGAAAATGTGTCGTTTCAAAAACCGTCTGCTTCTGCTGTTCAGATCCGTTCGCCATTTCCGAAGAAGCCGCTGAGATTTGCTCCGAGGCGCGTGCACTCTCCGAAGCGCTTGCCGTCAATTCTTCGGACGCGGAGGCAACCTGCTGGGAGACGAGCTGTACCTCCCGCAGCATGGTACGGAATCCCCCCATCATTTCATTGTACATGGAGGACAACGCCCCAATCTCGTCCCGAGAACGTACCTGGACAACGCCTGTCAGATTTCCCGCTTCCGCTTCCTTCATGGCAGCCACAAGCTCTTTAAGCGGGCGAACCAGTTTATTGACGATAAAGATCCCTACTACCAAGGCAAGAGATGCACTGGCCAGACTTAGCAAAAACATGAGAAGACGACTGCCTTCAATCGTTTTTAAAAGATCGTCCTGGAAGCTGCCAATAACCAAAACCCAACCGTTCGGCAACGTTTGAAAGACCGTCAATTTGGTTGCGCCCTGAAATTCGTATTCCAGCCACCCTTGCTTTTTCTGCAAAATTTCTTGCGTAAAACCTTCCTGAGCAAGCGATGTGCCTTGCACAGCTGGATCCGGGTGAAAAATGGCTGTTCCTGCTGCATCGATCAGATAAGCATAGCCGTTCATCCCATTTGGCTTGTAGTATTTCTCAGACACCTCACCGATAATTTCACTAATTTTCTGTTTGTTTCCTTCAAAAAGTTCCGTACTTTGCGTGTATGGCGCAAGCTCCCTTGCCTTCATTTCCGTTATGTATTGCAAATCCGTCACCGTAAGCTCATAAACCGCTTTGCGAGCGTTTTCAAATTGAACATAACCAACTGTCATTAAAGGAACCATCGTGAGAACCAGGATAGTGATTACAAGCTTAAAACGAACCGAAATGCCTTTCACAAACATAATTCCCTCTCCTTTTTGTTACTGGAGCAGTAGTTCTATTGTCATAGCCTGCCAAGCATAAGTGTACCACTTTCCAGAGGATCACCACAGTCAAAATGGCTCATTACTCCGTATTTTTTTACGATTACGAATACAGCGGAATTCGTTGACGAATCTAGCAAATCGGGATAAAGTACCTCTAGTTCACTTAAACGCACAAAAGCACAAAAGCAAAGAAGCGGAAAAGTGAACCTACCATCTACGAGGAGTTTTCAGCATGAACAACAAATCTGTATCTTTTGCCCAAAGCCTTTGGGTGCTGCTTGCTATATTTGGGATTCTCTTTCCGGCCCTGTTCTTTGGCAAAGTAGAGCCCCATATGCCGCTCCTGGGGGCAACGATCGTTGCTGCTACCCTGCTGCGTTTTTTTGGAGTCTCTTGGAAGCAAATGGAGGATGGACTGATCAAAGGCATCCAGTCTGCCATCGCTCCCATGCTCATCCTCTGCCTGATTGGCATCCTGATCGGTGTCTGGATGATGAGCGGAACCGTCCCAACCATCCTGGATCTCGGAATTTCCGTGATCTCTCCCGAATACTTTACGATCAGTACCCTGTTTTTGACGATTATCGTATCCAGTGTGACGGGAAGCTCTTTTACGACGCTCAGTACCATCGGGGTGGCTTTGATGGGTGTCTCAACAGCCCTCGGCTTGGACCCGCTGCTAACTGCCGGTGCGATCATTTGCGGGGCTTGTTTCGGGGACAAAATGTCTCCGCTCTCTGATACGACCAACTTCGCGGCAGCCATGGCAGACGTCAGCCTGGCCTCTCATATTAAATTCATGATGAACACGTCGATCCCCGCTCTCGTCCTGACCGCGTTGTTTTTCGGCCTGCAGGGGCGAACGGTTGAAGTTGATCTGAATGCCATTTCCCAGATCCGAATCGCTCTGGAGCAGCACTTTGCTTTGGGGCTCGGAACCTTTTTTCCGGCTCTCGTCGTGCTCGTCTGCTCCGCCCTGCGCAAGCCGATTCTCCCTACACTCGTTTTCGGGATTGTCAGCGGTATTGCTACGGCAGCGTGGATGCAAGGCGTCTATTCACCCGTGACCTGGATGAACGTCATGCAAAACGGCTTTACCCTCGACATTCCTAACGAAGCGGTGACAGCTATCGTGAACCGGGGCGGCCTTTTGTCGATGACCTGGTCCGTTGCCCTCATTCTGATTGCGCTGTCTCTCGGTGGCATCCTGCAGAGCAGCGGCGTTTTCCATGCTCTATTTAGCGGCCTGATCAAGCGTATACGAAAAGACGCGGAATTGGTTGGCCTGGCTGGCTCTTCCTCCATCCTCGTTAATGTGCTGACAGGGGAACAATATCTATCTATCCTGCTGCCTGGGCAAATGTTTCGAGAAGCATTCGTGGCTCGGAAGATGGAAGGCAGGAGACTGTCCCGTACGCTGGAGGACTGCGGCACGCTCGTCAATCCGCTCATCCCTTGGGGCGTCAGCGGTGCCTTTTTTAGCACGACCCTGCACGTCTCTACTCTGGAATACCTGCCGTACGTCATGTACCTGTGGCTCTCGCCTTTGTTGACATTCCTGTACGCATGGCGCAAAAAGGCGTAGCTTCGATCGTCAAGAGAATTTTCTACAAAAAAAAAACCGTTCGGGATCGTTTTCCCAAACGGTTTTTGCTCGTTCTTTAACCAGTAATCGTCGTAGTCGAAGTCGGAGCGTAGCTGACAATTTCCAGCACCACGACTGTATCCTCAGAAATGCTTTCCCCTGTGGGTACGGTAATGGCGAGACTCCCTACTCCTGTTGCCCCTGGTGTATACACGGAAAGCCCGCTCATTTGCAAAACACCATTGATGAACACGTTGTAGTAGCTGTTGTTCGCATCCAAGGTAGGCAGAGTGGTTGCCGCGTTTCCATCGTCCTGGAGAAAATCAGCTGCGTCGATGCTCAACGTGGTCGGACCGGTAGTCAAAGCGGGGACCTGATAAAACAGACGAGTTGCCGTTGGTACTACATCAGTGACAGTGCTAGCCCCTACGACAATTTTCATGATTTCAAGTGCCATGTGAAACTCTCCTCCTTTCTCTCATCCATACTGTATTGTATGAGGTCTTGCGAAAAGTGTGTGGACAAGTGCCTCTGATGCAGCTCCTATTTTTACAGCACAAAATGAACCGGTGTTGATCGCTCACGGATTAGGCAACAGAATCTTTACAAATTGCAGCATAATTATGACTCCGGGCTGTGGTACATCCGTTGTCTTGAGAAGCAAAAGTCCCCTCCTCACTTCGTACACAATGGGAGGCTGGAGCATGCCGTTGACAAAAAGATTCATATAGGACACTTGCTGCGGATCGAGAATGAGTGAAGACTGGTATTCAATCAGACGGTCGTGGTCCGTAAAATAACGGGTACTGCCACTGGCCAAAGCGCAGTAATAGTACACTTCGGTTTGCAGGAATTGTCCTTGATTGACACTGCCTGGAAAAATATCGGGACAGCCCGATGGCACAAGTAGCTTCCGTCTCGCTGAGGCTGCATCTCGTATGTGCATATCCTCCCCCTGCTCTCTGTCATTTTCTTTAGAGTATGTTTTTGTTTACAGAATGGCATGGTTCTTCACCTACCAGATGCATGCAAAAAAACCGCTCGGGCAGCTTCCTCCCAAACGGTTTCCATCCTCTTTCTCTATACCAATCCATTCTTTTATGCGCGCTTGACCAGTCGCTGGACGATTTTGGCCACAGCCTCTGCTGCACGGCGTGCTTCGTCCACGGTATTCGTGATGCCAAAACTAAAGCGAATGGCAGAGTGCGAGACGCTGTCCTCCAGATGCATGGCTTTCAAAACATGGGACAATTCAAGCGAGCCCGACGTACACGCAGATCCACTCGATGCAGCGATATGGACCAGATCCAAGTTCATCAGCATCGTCTCTGTGTGTACACCAACAAAGCTGACATTGAAAACATGCGGCATGACCATTTCGGGGTGACCATTGACCTGGTAAGCAATCCCCGCTTCCTTCCAAACCGTCTGCATTTCTTCTTTCATTCGCTTGTATTTGGAGACGCGGCCGTCCATTTCCTCTTCGGTCACCTTTGTGGCTTCTGCAAATCCGACGATTCCTGCGAGGTTTTCTGTCCCCGCTCGGCGTTTCCGCTCTTGGGAGCCACCATGCAGGATCGGTTCGATCGGAACTTTTTTCGCCAGATACAGCGCGCCTACTCCCTTGGGTCCATTGATCTTATGGGCAGACACAGAGAGCATATCCACAGGGAGCTGCCGCACGCGAATAGGCAGTACGCCAAAGGCTTGTACAGCATCGGTATGAAAAAGAATGCCTTTTTCACGCAAAAACGTACCAATCTCCGCAATCGGTTGAATCGTGCCTACCTCGTTGTTGCCGTACATGATGGATACGAGCACAGTATCCGGGCGAACAGCCTCCTTCAGATCAGCCAATCGAACGGAACCTGTCTCATCCACCGGGAGATACGTCACCTCAAAGCCTTCCTGCTCCAAGTATTCGCACGCATGCAAAACGGCGTGATGCTCAATTTGGGAGGTGATGATATGACGTCCGCGTTCCCGCTGTGCCATCGCTCCTCCGATAATCGCCAGGTTATCTGCTTCTGTCCCGCTGCCAGTAAAGATGAGCGACTGGGGATCGGCATCCATGAAAGCAGCAATCTGATCTCTCGCCTGCTCCAAAGCTTTGCGTGCCTCTCGACCAAAGCCATGTACGCTGGACGGATTGCCAAACACTTGCGTCAAGTATGGGGTCATCGCCTCCAATACCCGAGGATGCACCGGGGTAGTGGCGGCGTGATCAAAGTACATCATGTCAGACACGGGTGTCACCTTCTGCTCATTAATCATTTGACAATAGGTCAAATGTAAAACATGTAGCTGTCCGAACGACCGTCATCCTCAAACGTAATCAGGTCTTGCAAGGAAGTCGAATCGAGTACAGCGGAAATGCTGTCGCGAATGCGCAGCCACAGGTAGCGTTTTGCTGGATCTTCCTCTTCCGCGAACTCTACAGGGCTAATCGGACCTTCCAGCACACGGATAATATCGCCAGCTGAAATTTCTTCCGGCTGTTTGGCTAGAACATATCCACCGTAGGCACCGCGAATACTTTTTACCAATCCAGCATTGCGCAGTGGCGCGATCAATTGCTCCAAATAATGCTCAGACAAATCATGACGCTGGGCGATGCTGCGCAACGAAGTCGGCCCTTCACCGTTACGGTTGGCCAGCTCCATCATAATCGTGAGCCCATAACGCCCTTTCGTAGAAATCTTCACGTAACAATCTCTCCTCTATACAAATCTTTTCCCCCCACCAGCCCCTACATGACTTGGGCGTGTCGGGACAAACTAGCATCCATGGGGGTGAAGTCACATGGCGACAAATAAGCGTTCAGAACGGGGAAAGAACCACCCGTCCAATACCTTGTACGATCAGCCGGCGGGAACCATCGCTCACAAAGCCCGCTACGGTGCCACCGAACAGAGCAAGCAGCCGAATGAAAATGGCGATCTGCCAAATAAGCCAGGCGGAGATGTCCGTACCTGACGAAAAGCTCTCCCTCTATTCGGGGGAGTTTTTTTGTGGCAATCCCCGGTCATCCAGTTTTTTTCGCTCTTCCTGAAATCGCTTGATATGCCTTTCGTAGCCATGGTCTTTGGGCTGGTAAAACGAATAGTTCACACCATCTGGCAAATACTGCTGCGGAACATACCCATAAGGGTAATCATGCGGGTACTTGTAGCCCTTTCCATGCCCCAGCTTGGCAGCACCCTTGTAGGCCGCGTCGCGCAAATGGATCGGGACTGCCTTGTGACCATCGTTTCTGATCCGGCCCAAGGCTGCATTGATTCCATTGTATGCGGCATTGCTTTTCGGAGCTGTAGCCAGGTAGGTCGTCGCTTGCGCCAGTGGGATCCGTCCCTCCGGCATGCCGACCAGTTCCACGGCTTGAAAACAGGCGGTAGCGACTGCGATGGCTTGCGGATCGGCATTGCCAATGTCCTCCGAAGCAGAAATGACAAGCCTGCGGGAAATAAAGCGCGGATCCTCTCCCGCATCGATCATTCGTGCAAGCCAATACAAGGCTGCATCCGGATCAGAGCCGCGGATGGATTTGATGAAAGCGGAGATCGTATCGTAGTGGTTGTCTCCGCTCTTGTCATAACGGACAGCTCTTCGCTGAATAGACTCTACCGCGACATCCAGGGTAATCGTCACACGCCCGTCCGCATCTGCAGGCGTCGTGGTAACAGCCAGCTCCAAGGCATTCAACAATCTCCTGGCATCGCCTTCTGCATAATGGATCAAATGCTCAGAAGCTTCTGGTGTCAGAGAGACCCGAAGCTCTCCCAGCCCATTTACTTCATCTGTTAACGCTCTCTCCATCACTTGACCCAATTCTTCGTGATTCAACGACTGTAGTGAAAAAATCTGCGAGCGGGACAGCAAGGCCGGATTCACCTCAAAAAAAGGATTCTCCGTGGTCGCTCCAATCAAAATAATCGTCCCTTCTTCTACATAAGGCAGAAGCGCATCCTGCTGGGATTTGTTGAAGCGATGGATCTCGTCGACAAACAACGTGGTTCGCTGATTGTCCATGACAAGCCTCTCCTTGGCTGCTTCCACCACTTTCCGGATGTCCGCGACGCCAGCAGTGACCGCATTCAATTCTGAAAAATGGGACCGCGTCGACCTCGCAATGACTTTGGCTAAAGTGGTTTTCCCCGTTCCAGGCGGTCCGTAAAAGATCAGCGAGGATACTTGGTCAGCTTCGATAGCACGTCGCAATAGCTTGCCTGGGGCGAGAATGTGGGACTGCCCGATGACCTCTTGTATCGATTGGGGACGCATGCGGGCAGCCAATGGCTTTTGTTTGCCTCCACCCTGCTGGTCGTAGGCAAACGTGAAAAGATCATCCATAGGTCACTATCCTTTTATCGGCTGCCAGTCCAACAGATCACGCACAACGACACTTGCCAGAATCAATCCAGCTACGGAAGGGACAAAGGCGTTGCTTGCTGGAGGCTGCCGCACTTTGCTAATGGGTGAATCCGGATTGGAAACGATTTGTTCACGCACATCTGAGCGGACGGTCACCGGAATCTCACGGGAATAGACCACTTTTACCCCTTTGTAGATCCCAGCCTTGCGCAGCTCACGACGAATCACCTTGGCGATCGGATCGTAGCTCGTTTGAGAGATATCGGCTACCTCGAAACGGGTTGGATCCATTTTGTTCGCCGCTCCCATGCTGGAGATAATAGGAATGTTGCGTCGTTTCGCTTCCTTGATCAAATACAGCTTCGCGGACATGGTATCCATGGCATCTACGATATAATCCACTTCATGCGCGAAAAATTCATCGGCGGTCTCCGCTGTAAAGAACATGTTCAGGGTAACGACCTCGCACTCCGGATTAATCGCAGCGATCCGTTCCTTCATCAGCTCCGCCTTTTTTTGCCCGACGGTATTTAGTGTAGCATGAATCTGACGGTTGATGTTCGTAATATCCACGACATCCTTGTCAACCATCACAAGCTTGCCTACGCCTGTGCGGGCCAATGCCTCAACCGTGAATGATCCCACTCCGCCTATACCTAATACCGCAACGCGGCTATTTTTCATTTTTTCCAAACCTTCGGGACCGAAGGCCAATTCACAACGAGAAAATTGATGGAGCATCTTCTTGTCACCTTTCATTTCATCCGCGAAATTATAATCCATCGGAAAAGTAGGATTCCAGCGAAAAAAGGAGCCCCATTATGCCGTGTAGCTCCTTAGTTTTGAACCTGCTCATCGCAGGTGGGTGTCTTGCCCAACCATTACAGACGTCCACTCGATGGAGGCATGCCTTTACAGTTGCGGACGAAAAACTCCCTAAACAAACTTTGTGGCTCAAAACTATCGGATTTCACGTACATCGCAGGGCTTCTTTTTAGTATTACCACTGTATCAAATCGTCATGCGGTTGTGCAAGTCGGTTACGCTTCTACCTTTTCTTCTACCGTTGTTGCAATATGCAGATCGGACAGCTGTCTTGGCGCTACGACATCTGGTGCGTTTACCATCAGGTCGGTTGCACTCGCTGTTTTCGGGAACGCGATCACTTCACGCAGGTTCGTACGTCCAGCCAGCAGCATGATCAAGCGGTCCAGACCGAGGGCGATACCGCCATGTGGTGGTGTGCCGTAATCGAAAGCATCGAGCAGGAAGCCAAATTGCTCACGAGCTTCTTCTTGCGTAAAGCCGAGCGCTTTGAACATTTTCTCTTGGACATCGCGCTTGAAGATCCGCATGGAACCGCCGCCAAGCTCATAGCCGTTGAGTACCATGTCGTATGCCTGTGCACGGATTTGGCCTGGATCTGTGTCGAACAAGTGCAGGTCTTCGTCTTTCGGACGTGTGAACGGATGGTGCAGCGCCACGTAGCGTTTTGCTTCTTCATCCCATTCAACCAGCGGGAAGTCTACGACCCACAGGAAAGCAAATTTGCTGTGGTCGATGAGGCCAAGTTCTGCACCCAGCTTGGAGCGCAGGGCGCCCAGCGCATCTGCAACCACTTTTGGTTTGTCTGCTACGAACAGGAGCAAGTCGCCATCTTCTGCAGACAGGCGTTTTTTCAGCTCCGCGATCTCTTCTTCTTTAAAGAACTTCGCGATTGGGCCTTTTACTTCGCCGCCTTGGAAGCCGATGTAAGCCAAGCCTTTTGCACCGTAGCGGTTCGCGAATTTTTGCAGGTCGTCTGCTTCTTTGCGGGAATAGTGACCGCAGCCTTTTGCGTTGATCGCTTTTACTTGACCGCCGCCTGCTACGACACTAGCAAATACTTTAAAGTCGCTGGATGCTACGAGGTCAGATACATCCGTCAGCTCCATGCCAAAACGAACGTCTGGTTTGTCGGAGCCATAGCGTCCCATCGCTTCTGCATAAGTCAGACGCGGGAACGGAGTCGGGACGTCTACGCCAAGTGTAGCCTTGAATACGTGAGCAACCATCTTTTCCATCATTGGCAGAATCTCTTCCATAGAAAGGAAAGAGGTCTCGATGTCCACTTGGGTAAATTCAGGCTGACGGTCAGCGCGCAGGTCTTCGTCACGGAAGCAACGAACGATCTGATAGTAACGCTCCAGACCGGATACCATTAACAGCTGCTTGAACAGCTGTGGAGATTGTGGCAGTGCGTAGAACTCGCCTGGATGAACACGGGATGGCACCAGGTAGTCGCGAGCACCTTCTGGCGTGCTCTTGGTCAGCATCGGTGTCTCTACCTCTACGAAGCCGTTGTTGTCGAGGTAGTCGCGGAATGCTTTCGCCGCTTTGCTGCGCAGGATCAGGGAGCGCTGCATTTCAGGACGACGAAGGTCCAGATAACGGTATTTCAAGCGAACCTGCTCATCTACATCGATCTCATCCTCGATTTGGAACGGAGGCGTTTTCGCTTCGTTCAAGATTTGGATGTCAGAGATGTGGACTTCGATTTCACCTGTTTGCAGTTTCGGGTTGATCGCTTCCGGTGCACGGTTCACGACGGTTCCTTTTACGACCAGCACGTATTCGCTGCGGACCTTGTCGGCCAGCTCCCACGCGCCTTTGTGATGCTCAGGGTTGAATACGATTTGCACGATCCCTGTACGGTCACGGAAGTCGATGAAAATAACTCCGCCGAGGTCGCGGCGTTTTTGTACCCAGCCATTCAGGACAATTTCCTGTCCTACGTGTTCTTTCGTTACTTCTCCGCAATGTACGGTGCGATATTGCCATGACATGTTGGTAATCCCCCACTCAATTTCTAGTTTGTATGGTGTAATGTAGCGTTCAGCACGGAAACGAGCTCTTCCCGCTTGACTTCCTGCTGTTCACCCGTTGCCATCTCTTTGAGCACTACTGTGCCGTTTGCCAGCTCTGACTCGCCGATGATCGCCGTAAAACGTGCGGCTAAGCGATCGGCTTGCTTCAGCTGTGCTTTCATTTTGCGATCCAGGTAATCGAGCTCTGCTGCGATTCCTGCTTGTCGCAGCTGGTCGACGAGGACAAAGCCCTGCGTTTTTGCCTCAGGAGACTGGACGACGACGAAGCAATCGATGCCCCCTGTGATCGGCAGCTGCACGCCTTGCTTTTCCAGTGCCAGGAGCAAGCGCTCGATACTGAGTGCAAAGCCGATTCCCGGCATGTCATCTCCACCCAGCTCTGCCACCAGTCCGTTGTAGCGTCCCCCACCGCAGAGGGTTTCTACCGCACCGATTTCCGCCATTTTGATTTCAAAAGCGGTCAGCGTGTAGTAGTCCAATCCGCGCACCAGACGTGGGTTCACGTGATACGGAATATCCAGCGCTGTCAGGTAGCCTTTCACGGCTTCAAAATGCGCGGCAGACTCCTCGCTCAGGTAATCGAGAATCGACGGAGCATCTTTCGTCAGCGATTTGCACTTCTCGTTTTTGCAATCGAGAACGCGCAGTGGATTGCGGTCGATCCGGGATTGGCAGTCTTCGCAAAGCTCTGTGCGCACGCCATTCAGATGTGCCAGCAGATGCTCGCGGTGACGAGCGCGGTCTTCCAGCGTTCCTACGCTGTTCAGCTCTACGCTAAGCCCAGTCAGGCCCAGCTCCTGATACAAGCGGATCGCAAGTCCAATCACCTCAGCGTCAATCGCCGGATCGCTGGAGCCGATCGCCTCTGCCCCAAACTGTACGAACTGACGGTAGCGACCTGCTTGCGGACGCTCGTGACGGAACATCGGCCCGAGGTAGTACAGCTTGGTAGGCTGATTCGGCACACCGTACAGTTTGTTTTCGACATAGGAGCGGACGACGCCAGCTGTTCCTTCTGGACGGAGCGTCAGCGCATCCGTACTGCGTGGATTTGCCACGCTGTACATTTCTTTTTCCACGATGTCAGTCGTCTCACCCACTCCGCGCTGGAAAAGCTCTGTGCTTTCAAACAGCGGTGTGCGGATCTCCTGATAGTTGGAACGACGGCACAAGTCGCGGGCTTTTGCCTCCACGTAGTGCCACAGCTCTACGGTACCGGGCATGATGTCCTGCGTACCGCGAGGAATTTGAATACGCGTCATTCGAATGAACCCCCAATAAGAATTAAGAAAATAAAAAAGCCCCTCGTCCTCGACCTGTAGCGCAAACTACAAGTCAGGGACGAGAGACTGGTTTTACTCCCGTGGTGCCACCCTGTTTGAGCGACTCTCTTCAAACGAAAAGTCACTCCACTTCATGAGCCGGTAACGTCGGCATACGCCTGCCAGTTACTGAGGAAGCTGCTGCTTCAACCGTTCACTGCGGTCTTCAGGGATGTCATTTTCCAAGTCGTTATACAAAAGCACTCTCAGCCACGGTGCTTTCTCTCTGGATATCCGTCTCTTGGATACTTGTTCCCGTCATTAGATCGTTGTCTTGTTTCAAAAGCTTATTGTGAATCATAGCAAACCTGCCAACACGCGTCAACAGGCGCTTTGTAAAACTTTTTTTATTAACGATTCACCGTTTTACAGATACTGGATTGCCGGAATAAATGTCGTCCAGATCTCGCAGCTTGTTTTCTACGAGCGTGCGGTACGTGTCATTGTACGTTTTCGGATCCTTCGGGTTCGGCCAACGCGTGAGCTTGCCGCTCCCTGGAGCCATCAGTTTGGACACCGCTCCACATCCGAGTCCGAGAATGGTCTGCACCTCTTCCATGATCATGATGTTATATATGCTTTCCTGACCTGGTTTGGAATACCCGACATTCTCCAGATTGCCCAAAATGTTTTTCTGGCGATACAGGTAGTATGGATCATAGCCGTTCGCCGCAGTCCATTCTGACGCCATTTCCATCATTTTGCTAATCTCGTCCCGGTTGGCAACTTTATAGCGTTCCTTATTTTGCGTCATTTCGGAAGCTCGTTTAAAAGACAAGGTATGGACCGTAAGCGATGCAGGCATCAGCTTTTCAACCTCTTGCAGGCTGTGTGCCAGCTCTGCTACCCCTTCGTTCGGCAGCCCGATAATCAGGTCCATGTTGATGTTCGTAAGCCCCATCTCCATAGCGAGGTGATACTTTTCGATGGTCTCTTCCACCGTATGATGCCGCCCGATGGCGTTCAGCGTTTCCTGAGTGAAGGACTGCGGATTGATACTGATGCGGTCTACCTCCCACCGCTTCATCACGTCCAGCTTCTCCCTCGTAATCGTATCTGGTCTCCCCGCTTCTACCGTCAGTTCTCTGACACCATCCATATGCGGGAACGAGCGATACATCGTGTCAAAGAGCTGATCCATGTCATCTGCCGTAAGGCTCGTTGGAGTCCCGCCGCCGAAGTAGATCGAGGTAATCCGTTGATCGTTTTGCGTGAGCCATTTTCCGAGCTGTTCCATCTCATAGTGAAGCCCTTCGAGAAACGGATTCACCGATGCGGTATGGCTGCGAATGGCGTAGGCAGGAAACGTACAGTACGCACATTTCGTCGGACAAAAAGGAATGCCAATGTAGACGGACAGCTCCTGATCGATCTGATAGAGGTCAGGGACCACCTGCAGTTGTCTGTCCACGATGTCCTGTAGCAGCGACAGCTTGTACGGGCGCAGGATCACATCCTCCTGCAGACGCTTATGCGCTTCCTCCCGACCTATCCCTGCCACGTTCATCTGATGCAGCAGCTTGGTCGGACGGATGCCTGTCAAAATGCCCCAGCCTTGTTCCATTCCTGTGTATTCTTCCAGCATCAACAGCAACGCGTAGCAAAGTGCCTGCTTCGCTGTCTTGCGCATCGCCTTTTCTTCAAGAGACACATAGCTTCGATTGACCTGATGCTCGATTCGCCGAGCACCATCAAACAGCTCGCCACAAGCCACCACGCCGTCTTCTTTCACAGTCAACGCAAGCTTTAGCTTTAGGGCAGACTCATCTGTCCATTCACTGACAAAAGAGAGCTGCGGATCTTCGTAAAACAAAGCGAGAATCAGCGAGAGCTCACGCTCGAACGCGTGACCTACGCATGTAATCTGAATCATAGGTTCACCTGCTTTTCAGTATGCCACTCCTCATCTTAGCTGACCGAAAGGAAGACGGTCAACCATCCAAGTGGCACCACCTGCAAGCAATCTCGGCCTTTATTTCCTTTTTCTGCGCAAATGCTGCAGGTCTCTCACACTCGCTTGAAACTCTCTGGACATTTCCACATCGTTTATCGTCGATTCTTTTTCCAAAAAATCGTGAAAATCAGCTGAAAAAAGCTTGCGGTTCAAATCTTGTGTAAAGGTTTCCTTTTCTGACTGTCTCACTGTCTTCCATTCCTCCTGATACACGATGCAGTCGTCACTCCCCCTAAGTATTGCCGATCTTTAGGAAAATCAACCCGGGATTGACATGAGGAAGTTTGTCGGAAGTTGCAGGAAAAAAGGCGATATAAGGCGAAATAGATACCTTTGCCAAAAAGATACCAGAAATATGGGGTTGACAATCGTAATTCAGCTAGAAAGGATGTCAAAAAAGTGTTTCGTCAAAAATTCCTGAGGTCGCTCCTGACTTTTCTATGTGCCGTTTCCCTCCCCGTCACAACAGCTTGGGCCGCCGGTTCTGTTCAGGTCTCTGT
Source organism: Brevibacillus nitrificans (assembly GCF_003710965.1). NCBI lineage: Bacteria > Bacillati > Bacillota > Bacilli > Caryophanales > Paenibacillaceae > Brevibacillus > Brevibacillus nitrificans. The sequence goes on from NZ_RHHU01000014.1 coordinate 104,948, forward strand.
GGACAAGCTCAATGTCCGTTCAGGTCCAAGCCTCCAGGATTCTATCATCACTACTTTGCCTGTGAAAACCGTGTTACCCGTTCTCTCTACCAAAAATGACTGGATTCAAGTAAAGCTGCCGAACGGCCAAAGCGGATGGGTCGCAAATTACCTCGTTACCCAGCAGCAGACCCCTGCCTCCGTCGCACAAATTGAAAGTACGACAGACAAGCTAAATGTCCGCTCTGGCCCTGGACAGACCTATTCTGTCATTCAGACGATCAATCCGGGGACACGTTATAGCATCGTTCAAAAAAATGGCGACTGGATTCAGATTCAACTCTCCGGTCAAACCAAAGGCTGGGTCGCTTCCTGGCTGGTCAAGGAAATCAACGGTGGCGGACAAACCACCACGAAGCCTTCTCCTGAATCTTTGCCTGCGGCCAATACGGGAACTACACCGCCAGCAAAGCCTGGCGCGGTGCAGGGAGCAAGCCTGACTCTCGAATTCGCTCCGTACGTCTACGCGACTCCTGATGCCAGCACACCTGCGATCGGCCAGCTGCATGCCGGTGAAAGCATCACCGTGCTTGCGCAGCAGAACGGCTGGATTCAATTCCCGTATGACGGTGTGAATGCCTGGATCTCCACTGACGAAAACTCACTGCCCTCTCTGCCAAATACGGGCACAGGCAGTGGAGCAGGAGCAGGAAACACAGAAGGGGCCACTCCACCCGTAACCCAGCCTACATCACCTGCCAAGCAGACTGTCAAAGTCAATACAGACGGGCTAAACCTGCGCAGCCAGGCAAACACGACAAGCGCTATTCAGGGCACGCTCGCAATAGGCAGCACTTTGACCGTTTTGGAAAAGCAAGGTGAATGGTATCGCGTCCAAGCACCAGACGGAAAGACAGGATGGGTCGCAGGCTGGCTGGTGACTGTTTCCCAGCCAGCAGCTCCGACGCCGAGTGGTCCCTATGTCACTATTATTAACCCGGATACCAATGTACGCTCCGGTCCCGGCACCGAGCACGAGGTCATTTCCCATGTACAAACGGGGGAGAAATACGCGATCATCAACAAAGCGGGGGACTGGTTCCAGGTCACGCTCAGCAACGGCTCGACTGGCTACATCGCCGGATGGCTCGTATCCGCTAGCGGTGCACCTGCCGTGATCAAATCCAACGAACTGGTTGGAAAAGTGATCGTCGTAGATGCCGGACACGGCGGCAATGACAACGGTGCTACAGGTGCTAGCTTTTCGACTTTGGAGAAAACAGTGAATCTGCAGGTGGCCCTTTTGCTGCGCAACAAGCTCGAGGCAGCCGGTGCCACAGTCATCATGACTCGCCCCGATGATCGCAAGCTGACCTTGCAGCAGCGAGTCGATGTGGCGATCACAAATCACGCTGATATTTTCGTCAGCATCCATCACAATACACATCCGAATACAGCTACAAACGGCTCGATCGTCTTCTTCTACAACCAGGGCAACTCCAGCAAGCTGGCTTCCCTCGTGCAAAATGAGCTTGTCAAGGCAACCAGCTACAAAGACCTGCAGTCCCGTTTTGGCGACTATTTCGTCCTACGGGAGAATCCAGTGACAGCGATCCTGGCGGAAATCGGCTTCCTCTCCAACTACAACGAGGAAATTCGTGTGCGCTCCGAGAAGCAGCAGGACCTGGCTGCAGAGGGCTTGTACAAAGGGATCCTCCAGTACTTCTCCTCGCAAAATACGCAAGGCAGCTAGTATTTCTCCCAATTAACAAAAAGGAACCCACTGCGAAGACGGGTTCCCTCTCGTTTCCGAACGCGGACTTCCGCGTTCTTTTTTATTGCTGGGGTCCCGCCAACGAAATGACGTAAAACCCACGCCAAGACATTTTTTACCGTGAAAAAGCCGGTTTTTCCTACGCTAAGGAATACCGGCTTTCTGTTTTACTTACGAAGTGGCCGTAATGACTGAAGGGTTCCTGGCTGATTTAGGTTAAACTTGTTTTCGCCCAAGAAATTGATGTGTTCCCATCCGAGTGGGGTAATATGATGGAGAAGCTCTTCACGTAGCGTGCCACTCTCCTTTTGATGTCCGCGATTAGCGTAACGTCCGCAAATAAAAAAACCAGCTAATGTTTGTCAAGCTTTAGAGGCTTGGTCTGCAGAAGAATAGTTGTTATAATTTCAGTGCACACCAAATAACCTCCATTGGCGTGGAGGGTTTTGGCAAAATATGGTTATTTGTGGT
>NZ_RHHU01000015.1:0-189558 GCF_003710965.1 Brevibacillus nitrificans
TGGGGTTTCTCGACAAACTGGGGAGATCGCTGAGGATCTCCCTTTTCCTATTTGTATTTTTAAAAGTTGGGAATGACAGTCGTGGTCGATTCGCGGTTGGCGAAATAGCTTTTGTGCTCAATGAGGGCGTCGCGGACGACATCTTCGTTGATGACCATCCCGATCCCGGGAGCAGTCGGTACGTCCAGGACACCCGGAGCCGCGAAATCGATCATCGGGCTGACGACATCCGTTGCAAAGTAGCGATGAGATGGCGAGGTGTCGCCCGGAATCGTGAAGTTGGAGAGGGAGGCGATCGCGATATTGTGAGCGCGTCCGATTCCTACCTCCTGCATGCCGCCGCACCAAACCGGTACGTTGTGTGCCTGACACAGGTCGTGTACCTTTTTCGCTTCGGTCAGCCCGCCTACACGTCCGATCTTGATGTTGATGATTCGGCAGCTTCCGAGCTCGATCGCTTTGCGCGCATCCTCGACGGTGTGGATGCTCTCGTCCAGACAGATTGGCGTTTTCAGCTCTCTTTGCAGGGTCGCATGGTCGATGATATCGTCATGAGCCAGAGGCTGCTCGATCATGATCAGTCCGAATTCGTCGAGCTCTTTCAGCAGACCGATGTCATTGAGCGTATAGGCCGAGTTGGCATCCGCCATGAGCGGAACATCTGGACCGAACTTTTGGCGGATCGCACGCATCGGCTCTACGTCAGCGCCCGGCTTGATTTTGACCTTGATCTTCTTGTAGCCGTCACGGATAAAGCCGTCTACGCGCTCCAGCAGCTTTCCGATGGTCGGTTCGATCCCAATGCTGACGCCCACATCGATCTGCGTGCGTGTACCGCCTAATGCCTGGGAGAGGGAGATGCCGTTCATTTTCGCATACAGATCCCAAATGGCGCCTTCCAGTGCTGCTTTGGCCATGTTATTGCGGCGCATCCAAGAAAAAAGGCGGGAGACATCGTCAGGATGCTCGATCTCGCGGGTGAACAGCTGCGGGATCAAATACTTCTCCAGCATGTACCAGACCGTATCTACGTCCTCTTCGTTGTAGACAGGGACGTCCATCGCAACGCTCTCTCCAAAACCGACGTATGGACCACTGTAGGCGCGAACGAGGATGCACTCTTTGTGCGTCTCGAGGCCCATGCTTGTAACAAACGGAGCCGTTAATGGGATTTTGATACGCTGCAGGTCAACGCGTTCGATTTTCATGATCATCTCTCCTAGGCAATGGGATAGGGTGGATCAGCTATGGCGTTCGAAGGTGGACAAGACCGTTCGGGTCAGAATCTCGATACCGGAAAGCAGTGCTTCCCGATCAAAGGTCATCTGCGGGTGGTGCAGCCCGGGATGAAGACCACAGCCGAGTCCGAGCATCGTAGCGCGCAGATGCGGTCGTTCCTTTGTATAGTAATGGAAATCTTCGGCGCCAGGAGTGGAGATGGGAGCTTCCAGCTTGGCAGGCCCCAATGTCTGCGAGATCGCTTCGGCCATGATCTGCCGGGCTTCCTCGTTCACTTCGGCGGCGTAGACCCGCTCGGTGATGTCGTAGTGGACGGGTACATCATACAGCTTGGCGATATTCTGCAGGATGTGCTCGACCCTCGTAAACAGCGCATGAATAGCTTCGTTCGTCTGCGCCCGCAAATCGAGATGGAAATGCGCCGAACCAGGAATGATGTTCGTGCTCTTTCCGCCGGCGGACAGCTGCGTCATTTTGACGGAATACGGGATCAGTGGATCCAGGTGAATGCCTTTGAGCTGCTCCACAATGGCGGCAGCGACCTCGATCGCATTGACTCCGAGGTGAGGCCGCGCTCCGTGTGCATCGCTTCCCTGGATGTGACCGGAGATCGTACCTGCTGCACCGTGGAGGATGGCTGAGGCGGCCGTTCCATTTGGAATTTCCTGAATGGGACGCAAATGAACGCCGTACAGATAGTCGATGTCGTCCACTACCTGCTTGTTCACGAGGGTGAGCGCACCGTTCCCGGTTTCTTCGGCTGGCTGGAAAATGAAACGCAGCCGACCAGGCAGCTGGATGTTCTGGGCTTGGAGTACCAAGAGAACGCCCATCGCCATGGTCATATGTGCATCATGCCCGCAGGAGTGATTGGCGCGAAAGACACCGTCGACCTCTTGCCACAAGGCATCCATATCAGCGCGGACTCCCACCGTGATCGAGCCGGGAGCAGCGGGGCCATAGTCTCCTACGACGCCGGTCACATCCTCAAAGGTAGTGACGACGCAGCCGTGCTTACGCAAAAAACCGGCGATAAACGAGGTGGTCTCCTGCTCCTGCCAGCTCACCTCTGGATGCTGATGCAAGTGGTCGTACAGCGAAAAGATGACAGGGCGTAATTGTTCGATAGTGGTACGCATGATTCCTCCTAGGATGGGTGTCAGGATGTAGTCGCGAAGATCAGACAATGCCGAGATAAACGGCAGCAATCAGCGCGACGCAGGCGATCAGTGCCCAGCCCAAGAGCAGCTTCCAGATGAATTTGACCCATTTCTCATAAGGGATACCCGCGACAGCCAAATAGCCCATCAATGCGGAAGAAGTCGGGATGATCGAGTTGGTAACCGAGTCTCCGTATTGGAAGGCGAGTACCGCTACTTGACGCTGGATGCCCAAAAGGTCGGCTATCGGCACCATGATGGGCATCGTCGTCGCAGCTTGTCCGCTCCCGGAGGAGATAAACAGGTTGAGAACCGCCTGGATCAAGAACATCGCCACTACGTTGATCGCATCTGGCAAATGTCCGATGGCAGAGGTCAGTCCGTAAATCATGGTATCAATCGTTTTGCCGTCCTCGAGGACCACTGTGATGGCGCGGGCAAAGCCGACGATCAAAGCCCCGAACGTAACGGCTTTGGCGCCTGCCACGAACGAATCAAACAGGTTGTTAACCGAGAGTCCACCGACGAGACCTGCGACCAGACCCATGATCAGGAAGGAAGCGGTCAGCTCGGTCAGGAACCATTCGTATTTGAAGACACCGTAGACGTTGCAAGCAAGTCCAATCACCATAACCAAAAATACCAGCTTGTGACGGGTATTCAGCTCAGGGATATCCATTTCCACTTTTTCAGAGACGGCTTCCTTTTCGACTTCGTAAATCACACTCTTGGTCGGATCCGCTTTGACCTTGTAGGCGTAGCGCATGACATACCAGATCGCAAAGCCGAGGACGATGATATAGACTACTGTACGGAAAGCAAGGCCAGAGAAAAGAGGGAGCTGGGCAAGAGATTGAGCGACCCCTACCGTAAACGGATTGAGCATCCCGCCCATGAAGCCGCTGGCTGCCCCCATGGTGATCATGGCCGTACCGGTAACAGCGTCAAAGCCCATCGCACGGGCAAGCGCGATCCCGATCGGCACGAAGATGATGCTTTCTTCCGCCATCCCCATGGTGAAACCGCCAATAGAAAAGAGGAACATGGAAGCAGGAATCAACAGCTTTTCCCGTCCCTCTAAATGGCGTACGCCTTTGTGAATCCCTGATTCAATGGCACCGGTGGAACGAATGATGCCGAAAACCCCACTGACGATAAAGATGTAGAAAATGATTTGCGCACCTTTTTGCATCCCATCCGGAATCGCTTTAAACATGTCAAAGAATCCGACAGGGCTGCTTTCGACTGGATGGTAGCTGTTGTTCACGACGATGGTTTTGCCGGAGGTCGCGTCCTTGATGCGTTCGAATTCCCCTGTAGGGAGCACGTAAGAAGCAAGCGCTGCCAATACGATCATGATGAAGAGAATGGCATAGGTATGAGGCACAGAAAAACGTTTTTTGGCTGGAACTTTGTTCGGAGTCATGAGGTCACCTCGCTATGAATGGTTACATCTCGGTGAATTGCAAGGTGCGTGCCAAGATTCGACAAAGCCTGAAAAAGGCCATTTCTCCGGTGTTTTGCCTGGGTCAAAAAAGATGGGCATCTTTTTAGGAATGTTTATTAGGTTTATGCGCTCCTAATAATGCCTAATGATGACCGAATGAAAGTGGCCTAGATCCGAGCAAGACTGCGCAGCACCTCGATACCGTCCGCTGTAATGGTCGTACCTTGCCGTGTCGTTCCTGAGCGTACCAGCCCACGCTCTTCCAGCTGCTTGAGCTTGTTGCGTAGAGCGCTTTCCGTCCAGCCTGTTGACCGCAGGACAGGGGAGTTCGCTAGCTGGTAACGTCCGACCGGTTTATTGGTGACGTAATATTGATACAGGCACAGCAAAAGATCGACGTCTCGCTCATCGCTTGCCCGGAAAGAAGCTGCATTTTCATACGACTTTTGAGCCAGCCGCTGGGTTAAACGCTTGGGTAAATCCTCGATGGTAATGACGGGTCCTTCGCTGACCGCAGTCGCATAGTCCACGACATTCTTCAGCTCACGGATGTTTCCACGCCAATCATGGCTGTGCAAGAGCCCCATGACTTCTGGGGACCACGTTTTGCGCAAGCCCTGACTGCTCAAATGATCCTCGATCAATAAAGGAAGATCACTGATCCGCTCGCGTAGCGCAGGGATTTCAATCGGCAGGACAGCGAGGCGATAAAACAGGTCTTCGCGGAAATGGCCTTGCTCTACGGCATTCTCCAAATCCCGGTTCGTAGCTGCAAGGACACGGCAATCCACAGCGATAATCCCCGTCCCGCCTACCCGAATGACCTGCTTCTCCTGCAGGACACGCAGCAGCTTGACCTGAATGGCGGGGGAGATATCCCCGATCTCGTCAAGGAAGATCGTCCCGCCATCCGCCTGCTCAAACAGACCGGGCTTGCCACCTTTGCGCGCGCCGGTAAAAGCGCCATCCTCGTAGCCAAACAGCTCGCTTTCCAGCAGATTCTCCGGCAGCGACGCACAGTTGATCGCTACGAAAGGTCCGTTTTTGCGCAGGGAGTGCTGGTGAATCGCATGAGCGAACAGCTCCTTTCCCGTCCCGTTTTCTCCGAGCAGCAGGATGGTCTGGTTGTTTCGCGCCATTTTTTTGCTGACTTCGATCGCATGCTGGATCGGCTCGCTTTTTCCTTTGATGTCCTGAAAGGTATAAGTCGCTGTGTGCCCGCGCAAAACAAGCTGTGTGCGCAGACGCTGCAGCTCGGTGACGTCCTTTAGGGTGCAGACGAAACCGAGGCGCTCTTGGCGGCGTCGGATGCTCTGGCTGCTGACGATGAATTGCTTGTTGGCGAGTGTGACCAACGTATCTTCCTGGCCCTCCTGCTCGAAAAACGGCGCAAGAAAGCTGTGCTCTGCAAGCACCGTGTAGGGCTGCCCAACGACAGATGCCTCATGCGGGCAGAAAAGCTGGGTCGCAACATCGTTAATGAAGGTAATCAGGCCTTGCTGGTTGCAGGCAATCACGGGATCGCGAACCGCTTGAAACGTGGACTGAAGCTGGCTGTTCAGCTTTTGCACCTCCGCATAGGAAGTGCCCAGCAGCTTGGACAGCTCCGACATTTCCGCGATATAGGCAGAGAGATACTCACGCTCCCACTCGACAGGGATCCCTACTTTGCGGCCAATATCAATCAGATCGTGAATATGAATTTTGCGAAAGCCCAGATCGATCAGCTCCAGATGGGGCGGAGGCGGGACATCGGGAATGCTCATGATGACAGCATATTGAAGCGTGGGGTCATCAAATGTACAGCCGGGATGAAACGGAATGTAGTGGAGGTGATCTACGTTTGCCTCCAGCAAGTTTTGGATGACTTCCTGGGCAGTGACAGGCGAATTGTTCATGACGGGTACGGTCGTGCCTGGAGGAATTTGCATCAAAGCCTTCAGCTTGCGAAGCTCAAAGACGCGGTTCAGAACCGTGATGGGAACCTCATCCCCGACGACCTGGCGAGCGATCGTGTACAGCTCCGGTGATTTGGTCGTGAGAAAAACGTGGGATGCGTGGCGCAAATCCGGGATATGCTGGTGTGTGGCGTAGCCGATGACACGACAATAGGGTTCGAAATACGCTTTCAATTCTTTGAGCAAAAAATCCAAAGTATCTGTGCCTTTGGCAATCAAGACTATGGTATGTTCCATGCTGCACCGCCTTTTTCCAACGTACAGACCTCAGCAGAGGCTCCTTCTCGGTTGCTTTTTATGATAGCATACCGGGTGGTCCCTACCTTGGGGATTATGTACACAGAATGGAAAGACAAGGCTCGTTCGAAGGCGCTTGAAATGTGGTTTAATATGAAGGGAAGACTAATTGCGTGGGAGCAGGGGGAATCATAATGGAGAACTCATTGGTGCCAGAAGTGCTGCAGATGATAGGCGAAGTTGTGCCTGACGGCGTATCGATCGCGATATCAGATGGTGCACACTACCTGTACTACCAGCCAAGCTCCATCATTGATCTGAAAATCACACCAGGCGATTCCGTACCGGTCGGGTCTGCTACCTATAAAGCACTGCAAGAGATGGGAAAAGTGGCGCATTATGTGGAAAGCCGCGTCTTTGGAGTGGCCTACTACGGCCTTTCCCTGCCACTGGTCAGTCATGGTCAAGTCATGGGCTGCATTACGGCTATTTATGCTCCACAGGCGCTGCCGATGGCTGCACCGCAGGAGCCGCGCGTATCCGTTTTGATCGGGAAGGATGAAAATGGCTGGCTGCCACTCACCTTAAGCGAGATTGTGTATATCAGCTCCAACGAGGGCAAGACCCTTTTGCACACGGCGACAGGGGCGTATGCCAACAAATATTCCATGGCTGAGCTGGAAAGCATGCTGCCGCCAACCCAGTTTGTTCGTTGCCATCGTTCTTATTTTGTGAACATGGAAGCGATCGGATTCATTCACCCGCATTTTCATTCCACGTTTCTGCTGGAAATGAAAGATAAACAGAAAACACGAGTACCTGTAAGCCAGACGTATTCCAGTTCGTTCCGCCAATTATTGGGCTTTTAATTCGGCGGTAAATGAGAATGGTTTGCGGCCTGTTTTTCTGACTTTGCCTCTACAAATTCTGTTTTGTCCGAAATCGAGTGTGCGCTCAGATTGCATGTGCTAGGGTAGATACAATCAGAATGAAACATTTCGAGGGGGTCACTATCATGTGGGAGCGCTTACGCGATAAACGGATGGCAGAAAAAATCGTGACAGCTGAGGAAGCAGCGAGCTGGATCGAAAATGGCATGACGATCGGGCTAAGTGGCTTTACTCGCGCAGGGGATTCCAAAGTGGTGCCAGTGACATTGGCAGAACGGGCAAAACATGAGAATCAGCCTTTCGGGGTGAATGTATATACAGGGGCTTCAATGGGAGCCGATGTTGACTCAGTGATGGCGGAAGCAGGTATCGTGCTCAAACGCTTGCCATTCCAAGCTGATGCGACCATGCGTAAAAAAATTAACGATGGCAGCATCATGTTTGTCGATCAGCATTTATCGCATACGGCAGAGCTGATTCGCAATGGTGCATTGAAGCACATCGATTTCGCGATCGTGGAAGCGGTTGCAATTACAGAGGATGGCATGATTATTCCGTCGACCTCGGTGGGCAACTCCAATATTTTTGTAGAGCAGGCTGACCACGTCATCATCGAGCTGAACCTGGCGCAGACAGATGCGCTGGAAGGCATTCACGACATTTACACACCTGCCAAACAAGGAGAGCGCGAACCGATTCCGCTCGTTGCTGTAGACCAGCGTATTGGTACGAAGGGAATTCCGGTTGATCCGAACAAGATCAAAGGAATCGTGGTAACCAACATCATGGACTCGCCATCCTCCATCGTTCAGCCTGACGAGGAAACTGCTCAAATCGCAGCCCATTTGATCAATTTTTTGCGGGATGAGGTAAAAGCAGGGCGATTGCCGCAAAATCTCGCTCCGCTGCAATCGGGCATCGGGTCAGTCGCGAATGCGGTTTTCAACGGATTTTTGGATTCCGAGTTTACGGATCTGACGGTATACTCCGAGGTTCTGCAGGACGCCGTATTTGACCTGTTGGATGCAGGGAAGATTGCCTTTGCTTCCGGCTGTTCGATCACCCTGACGGATGAAAAAATGAAGCACGTAACGGAAAATTTCGCGCAATACCGCGACAAGCTCTTGCTTCGTCCACAGGAGATCACCAACCATCCGGAAATCATTCGCCGACTCGGCCTGATTGCCATCAACACGGCGATCGAAGCGGACATCTACGGAAACGTAAACTCCACCAACGTATCGGGTACGAAAATGATGAACGGGATCGGCGGTTCAGGCGACTTTGCCCGCAACTCTCGCTTGGGTATTTTCGTGACCAAGTCCATCGCAAAAGGCGGCAAGATATCCAGCATCGTTCCGTTTGCGTCTCATGTGGATCATACCGAGCACGATGTAGACGTCATCGTGACCGAGCAAGGACTGGCTGATCTGCGGGGACTGGCTCCTCGCGAGCGCGCGCTGAAAATCATCGACAACTGTGCGCATCCGATGTATCGTGATCAGCTGCGTGCCTACTACGCGGAAGCTCTTACACGCGGTGGACATACCCCACACGTTTTGGAAAAAGCACTTGCGTGGCACGTGCGCTATGCCGAGGAAGGTACCATGCTGGAGCAAGAGCCAGCCTTGGTGAGATAAATCGAGATCGTTAAATCGAAAGCGATCAGCCAATAAATGAAAATGCAAACCCGCCTGGCGCACTGCCTCGGCGGGTTTTTTGTCGCTGGAACGCAGCTGCATGTTCCTTTAAGCTTGCGAGGCTTTTGCGGGTGAGGAATGTCTCGCCTGGAAAAAGGACAGCCAGGCAAAGCCGAGTCCGATCAGCACGAGGCCGCCGCCGATCCAGCCGAGGTGGAGAAGGGCATTCTGGCTCGCCACGATCCCTCCCAGCGCTGCTCCTGCGGCAATACCCAGCTGAAAGATCGAGGTGTTGACGCTCAAGGCGATTTCCGCTGATCCCGGGGAGAGTGTGATCAAATAGTACTGCTGCGCGGGCACGGTTGCTTGCACCGCGCCGATCCAGAGAAAGGTAATGAGCATCGCAGTCACGATCAGCTGGGAGGCCAGCGGGAGAAGCAGCAAGGCAAGAATATGCACTGCGAGACTGGCATAGAGAGTCGAACGTACACCCCAACGGTCTGTGGCAAGACCGCCGATCCGTGATCCTGCCACACTGGCGATTCCGGCTAGGAAAAGAGCAGTACTAACCAGCGCTGTCGTCATTTCCGCAGCCTCTTGCAGAAGCGGAGTGATATACGTGTAGACGGTCGAATAGCCAGTGACAAAGAAAAAGGACAGGAGCAAAGCGTAGACCACCCGGGCATTTCTGAGGGCGCTCAATTGCGTCCGTAGCGGGATCGTCACCTCCCCTTTGACCTTCGGTAGATACAAACCGATGGCCAGGCAGGGGACCAGGCTCAGGCAAGCGATGAGTGCAAAGACCGGTCTCCACCCGAAGAATTCACCAGCAATCGTGCCAGCCGGAACACCTAGGACCAGCGAGACACTGAAGCCCATCAGCACGATGGCTATGGCACTGCCCCTCTTCTCAGGGGAAGCCAGCTGGGTAGACATCGCCAAGGCTACTACGGTATAGACACCACCACTCAGGCCAAGCAGGATGCGCGATGCCATCAGAAGTGGGAAGCCGGGCGAGAGCGATGCAGCCAGATTGCCCGCGATGAAAAGGTTGAATGCGAGGAGGAGCAGTTTTTTTCGATCCATCCGTCCGCTCAGCGAAATCAACAGAGGGGAGCCAAAGGCAAATGCCAAGGAAAAGGCAGTCACCAGCTGCCCGGCGAGGGAAAGACTCACATGGGTGTCGGTGGCGATCATCCCGATGATTCCGGTAATAATCGTTTCAGAGGTACCGACCATGAATTCTCCCAAAGCGAGCAAATAAATAAAAACAGTACGTGACAAGGGAAACCACTCCTTTTGAAAAGACGGCAGTAAATGCGTAGTGACATTTTACAAAAGGAAAATTATAATTTACATGCAGATTCAAAGGTATTTCGCACGTCATATTTATCAAAAACAAGTTATTTTTCGGTATAAACTTTTGGATTTGAAAGGGTGGTTCTTGTGGATCAGGTCGACTACAAGATTTTGAGTCTTCTGCATGAAAATTCGCGGATTCCCATGGCGGAGATGGGGCGAATCATCGGCATGACCCAGCCTGCCGTAAAGGAGCGGGTGCGCCGACTGGAGGAGCAGGGTGTGATCACGGGGTATCACGCATCGATCTCCCCTGCCAAGCTCGGAAAGCATACTACGGCTTTCATCCTGTTTCGAACGAAGCAATGTTCAGCATTTATCGATTTCTGCAAGCAATCGCCAGAAGTGACCGACCTGTATCGGATCAGTGGAGAGTACAATTACATGCTCAAGGTCGTAACGGAAACGACGGAGGAGCTGGTCGCCTTTTCCGAACGTACCGGTGATTTTGGATATTCCTACACGCTGATCGTACTGACCGCTCCTTTCGAGAAAAAAATGCTGATGGTCGAAGATAAAATCATTTGAGAAGCTCATAGTCATTACCGAAAAGCTCTGTTACCTGTGGACAGAGCTTTTTCTAATGGCAGACAGCAATTGGTCATGTCCCAATTCGGGGAAGTGATTATGTAACCGTTTGTATTTAGAAAATTACAAAGAGAGAGATATTTCTTTCGTCTTTTCGTGTAGTTTCGTGTAGAGTCCCGTTACGATATGTCTAACAAACAGAGAAGAGGGGGATTCTGGTTGATCAGTTTTCATCAAGTGAACAAACATTACGGAAGCTTCCACGTCTTGAAGAACATTGACCTACACATCAACCAGGGCGAAGTCGTCGTGGTAATCGGACCATCCGGGTCGGGGAAGAGCACGATGGTTCGTTGCATCAATCGTTTGGAAACGATTACAAGCGGTGAGTTGATCGTCGACAATGTGAAGGTGAATGACAAGGGCACCGACATCAACAAGCTGCGACGCGATATCGGCATGGTGTTCCAGCATTTCAACCTGTATCCGCACAAAAACGTGCTGCAGAACATTACGCTGGCTCCCATCAAGGTACTCGGTATTCCAGAAAAGGAAGCGATCGAGACCGCGATGTACTATCTGGAAAAAGTAGGTATCCCTGAAAAGGCTGAAAAATATCCGCTGCAACTATCGGGTGGACAGCAGCAGCGCGTGGCGATTGCCCGCGGTTTGGCGATGAGGCCGAAAATCATGCTGTTTGACGAACCGACGTCAGCGCTCGATCCGGAGACGATCGGTGAAGTGCTCGACGTGATGAAACGTCTGGCGCAGGAAGGCATGACGATGGTGGTGGTTACTCACGAGATGGGCTTTGCCCGTGAAGTTGCAGACCGCATTGTGTTCATGGACCAAGGACAGATTCTGGAAGAGTCCACGCCTGACCAATTCTTCGCCAATCCTCGTGAAGAGCGGGCGCGTCTGTTCCTAAGCCGCATTTTGAATCACTAGTTTTTTCGCAGAGGTAACAAGCTTTTCAAAACATAGAGAAAAGGGGCATTCACATGAAAAAAAGTGTTTGGAAGAAAGTAACGGGCTTGGGCCTGGTATTGATGCTCGGCGCAAGCGTTTTGGCAGGCTGTGGCGCGGGCAAAACCTCCGAGGGTGCTAGCCAGGGCGGTCAAGCAGCTTCTGGAGCTGCAGCTGGCACAGTGGCGAAAATCAAGGAGAGAGGCAAGTTCGTTGTTGGCGTGAAGTATGATCTGAACTTGTTTGGCTTAAAAGATCCTGCTACAGGAAACGTTGAAGGCTTTGACATCGATATCGCCAAAGCCATCGCTAAAAAGGTACTGGGCGATGAAAACAAAATCGAACTGAAAGAGGTTACTTCCAAAACGCGGATCCCGATGCTCAAAAACGGTGAAATCGATGCGATTATCGCGACGATGACCGTAACGGAAGAGCGCAAAAAAGAAGTCGATTTCTCTGATATTTATTTCATGGCGGGTCAATCCCTGTTGGTGAAAAAGGACAGCCCGATCAACGGACTTAAAGATTTGCAAAAGGGCATGAAGGTGGTAACAGCCAAAGGCTCTACTTCTGCGAAAAACATCCGTGAAAAAGCACCAGACGTAGAAGTGCTGGAATTTGAAAACTACGCGGAAGCCTTCACTGCACTGAAAGCGGGACAAGGCGATGCGCTGACTACGGATAACGCCCTCTTGTACGGCATGGCCAAGCAAGATCCGAATTACCGTGTAACCGAAGAGACGTTCACTGAAGAGCCATACGGAATCGCGATCAACAAAGGCGACGCAGAATTCGTGAAGACAGTAAACGACCTGTTGAAAGAAATGAAAGACAATGGTGAATACGACAAGATCTATGAAAAATGGATCGGCGAAAAACCGAAAAAGTAAAGCGGTAGGACTTCAAGAAGGATGAGCGGATACCCTACCGCTCATCCACTTATTTCTAACTGGCAAAGGGGGATCGATCATAGCGATGATTGATATGTCCATCCTGTTTGATCACTGGGATATGTTTCTCCAAGGATTCGGCAACACACTGAAAGCGAGCTTGCTTGCCCTCATTGGAAGTTTTCTGTTAGGTACGCTCATGGCCGTCTTCCGGATTGCGCCTGTACGCCCTCTGAACTGGGTGGGGACAGCGTATGTGGAATTCATCCGCAATATCCCATTAATTCTCGTTGTGTTTGTCTTCTTCGTCGGACTTCCTGCCATTGGCATCCGTCTGGAATCCTTTGTAGCCGGGACGCTGGGGCTCACTGTATACACCGCAGCTTTCATCGCGGAAACCATTCGTGCAGGGATTTTGGCTGTATCCAAAGGACAAACGGAGGCTGCTCGCTCTTCTGGGCTTACCTATGTCCAAACGATGCGCTACGTTGTTTTGCCGCAAGCGATCAAGATCGTGATTCCGCCAATGGGCAACCAGTTTATCAACCTGGTGAAAAACTCATCTGTGCTGGGCGTAATCGCAGGTCTCGACTTGATGTATTTCGGCGATCTGATTTCCGCAGATACGTTCGTTACGTTTGATGTGTACATCTTTGTGGCTGTTTTTTACTTGATACTCACTCTTCCGCTGAGTCTGCTCGTAGGATACCTGGAGCGGCGCTTGGCGAGAGCCAGATAAAAGGAGGGTAATCCATGGACTTTATTGGCGCATACGCTCCCAGTCATCTTACCTTCCTGCTTGAAGGTTTTTGGGTCACATTGCAGGTGGCCTTCCTGTCCATCGCTCTAAGCTTTGTCGTTTCCGTTATTGTCGGGGTCATACGCTATGCACGCATTCCGGTGTTGTCTCAAGTGCTTGCCACAGCAGTAGAGCTCGTTCGAAACCTGCCTCTCTTGCTGATCATTTTCTTCACGTACTTCGCATTGCCGGAAATCGGCATCAAGCTGGATAAGTTTTATGCGGCTATACTGGCACTGGTCATTTTTGAATCGGCCATGATTTCCGAGATCGTGCGCAGTGGTTTGAACTCGATCGAGAAGGGACAGATCGAAGCGGCACGTTCCTCCGGTCTTACCTACATGCAAACACTGTGGCATGTCGTGCTGCCACAAGCTCTTCGCCGCATGGTGCCGCCAATGGTGAGCCAATTCATTTCGCTTTTGAAGGATACGTCGCTGGCGGTCGTGATTGCCCTGCCAGAGCTGATGAACCACGCACAAATCATCAACGGCCGAAACGTAAACTACGTCATTCCGACATTCCTGCTGGTAGCGGTCATGTATTTTGTGGTGAACTATGCGCTGTCCATCATCTCCAAGCGCTTGGAAAATAGACACGCCTAATCTTTAACACTTTGCAGGTCTCCGATTCTCAGTACAATAGGAATGGGAGATCTTTTCTATGGAGAGAGGGGCGTCTATGCGAGAGCGTTTGTTGGTACTTCTCATTATTATGCTGGCAACCGCCTTCTTTGGGGAAATGAAGGTAAACCCTTTAGGGGGCTCTTTTCGTTTCTCACTGGGAATTGCCGCTTTCTTTTTTGGATTGCTGTGGTTCCAGGCGGTGCCGGTGCTGTTGACTGGTTTTCTGACCGGGACATTCATTCTCGGGTTTCGGGTTGGGCTTGATCACATCTTCAGCCAAGTGGGATGGATGGAGAGCCTGCAGATCCATTTGCCGTCCGCCTTTTACTATTTCAGCTTTTCTTTGCTCTTTCATTTTCTGAAGGCAAGGCGGTACTTGGAAGCCCCGTTGATCGTCGGGTTGATTGGTGCCTCTGTCGATTTTGTTTCCAATATGGTAGAGCTTCAGGTGAGGCATTTGTTCAATGATTTCCCTCCCATTACCTGGGAGAGTGTCTTTATGCTTCTCTTTTTTGGGGTCTTGCGCAGTTTTTTTGCCGTGGGTCTGTACAACAGCTTTTCGATCCGTCAGGTCAGGGCTGTAGGAGAGGTGCGCCAACAAGAGTTGGAGAAGCTGCGGATGATCAACACGGAGCTATATCAAGAAGCATTTTATCTGCGAAAATCCATGTCCCACTTGGAAGAGATCACGCGGGATAGCTATCAGCTG
This sequence comes from Brevibacillus nitrificans, assembly GCF_003710965.1. Lineage (NCBI taxonomy): Bacteria > Bacillati > Bacillota > Bacilli > Caryophanales > Paenibacillaceae > Brevibacillus > Brevibacillus nitrificans. The sequence continues at coordinate 14,449 of NZ_RHHU01000015.1, forward strand.
TATACGCGGCTTCTCTCTTCTGAAAATACGGAATCGTCAGCGGCTCTTCTCATCGCGGAAAATGTCCACGAGGTGAAAAAGGATTCCCAGCGCATGCTAGCCGGGTTGTCCAAGCTGATCAACCAGGAAGTGCTTGCGCCGCAGCTTCCGATCGCAGAGCTGTGTGGGCTGGTGATGCGAGCGAATCGAAAATATGCCGAAATGCTGGGAAAAGATATCGAATTTTCTCTGCGGTGTGACGTAAATTTGAGTACGAGCCAGATTTACGCTCTGCTATCTGTTTTGAACAATTTGGTGTCGAACGCAGTAGAAGCGATCTATTCCTCCGGCTGGATCGAGCTTGAGGTGAAGCTGGATCAGCGGAACATTCTATTTCATGTCGTAGACAACGGACCGGGGATTCCTAGTGAGGAAAGGGAATGGGTGTTTCAGCCAGGGTATACCACGAAGTTTGACGAGAACGGGAATGCCTCGACGGGAATTGGGTTAACACATGCAAAGGGGATCGTACACAGTTTGCAAGGAAGCCTGCAGATTATTAACGACTGGGGGCTAACCACTCATTTTAAAGTGAGCCTCCCGACGGATCAACTTTTACGAAAGGAGGGCGTATGATGATACGTTTCTTTCTGATCGAGGATGACCCTGTAGTGCGGAGAATGCTGGAGCGCATCATCATGGAATGCAATCTGGGGGAAATCGCAGGGCAGGCGAGCGATGGCATCGGCGTGTCCATCGATCAACTGTACGGCGTCGATATCGTGCTGATCGATCTGCTGATGCCGGGTCAGGACGGAATCCAGACGATCAAGAAGCTGCGATCGGAAGGATTTGCCGGTCGATTTATCATGGTGTCACAGGTGGAGAATAAAGAGATGATTGGCGAGGCGTACTTGCAAGGGATCGATACCTTTATCCAAAAGCCTATCAATCGCTTGGAAGTGATGTCGGTGTTGAAGCGCGTAGTGGATCATCTTTCATTGGAAGCTTCCTTGCAAACCATCCGCAAATCACTGCAGATTTTAGACGTGAAGGCCAAAGAACCCATAGATGCAGACCATAAAAGCAAGAGTTCGCAGGAAAGCAGTCTGGAACAAAAGGCGCGGCAATTGCTGCTGCAGCTCGGTATTGCGAGCGAGGCGGGTGCCCCTGATCTTTTGCTGATCATGCGCTGGCTCGGCGAGGAGGAGCAGAGGGGAGATAAGCTTCGCGAATTGCAGCTCAAGGAACTGTATACGTTCATCCTGCAAAAACTGCACGGGAATCTGGACGAGCAATCGATCGTAAAGGAAGTCCGCGCCATGGAGCAGCGTATTCGGCGCATGGTGATACAGGCTTTGACCCATTTGTCCTCGTTGGGGCTGACCGATTACGCCAATCCCACCTTTGAGCATTTCGCGCCCCGGTTGTTTGACTTTCAAGAGGTGCGGATGCGCATGCAGGAATTAGAGGCAGGAGAGAAAACAACGAAGTGCCGAATTAGTGTAAAGAAATTTTTATCTGTTTTTCTATTAGAAGCGAAAGCATAAAAAAGAGGGCCCCGCGGAGCAGATGAACTGCTCTGAGGAGCCCTGTTTTCGTACAGGAAAAGGAGTAGGATTATTTCCGATACAGCGGATAATCAACTTCTGTTGGCACCTGAATCAGGACAAGACGGAGGGGGGTGTTCCCGAAAGCCTCATAGACCAATTCACTATCGGAATCGGATGAGGCAACTACAAAATCACCTTGTGTCATCGATTGCTCCTCCTGAAGCTGGTCACTTCCGATGCTGCCGTCACCGAAGACTACTACCACTGCATGGGCGTACCCAGCAGGAAGACTCAGGCGATAGGACTGACCAGCCGGGATCGTGATGTCGCTCATGCGAGAGTCCGTAACGAGCTCGATCGGCGTATCTGGTCCGATGATTCGTTTGATTCGTACGCTGCCTTCTCCATCAACAGGAAATGCTTCGTGATCGTATTGATTGTAGGTCGGCGGACGCTTCACGGCAGCTCTGAGATGCGGCTCGAACCAGATCTGGAACAGTTCCGAATCCTGACTCAGCTCTTCCGCGTGGTGGGCACCTGAACCAGTCTGCATGATCTGGACACCGCCTGTAGTGACTCGCTGAACATTGCCCAAGGTATCGCGGTGACCAACTGTGCCATCTAGGACATAGGTCAAAATTTCAAAGCCGGAATGCGGATGCAGCGGAATCTCAAAGGTTTTCAATGATTTGGCCCAGGCCCAGTAAAAGAGGGGACCCACCCGGGTGACTGCCGATCCTTCACGGGGAAAGCCAATCGGTTTGTTTTCCACGATTTCTCCATCGCCAAAATGCCCTTTTGCTTGTTCATCTCGTGTGTAGACGCGGATATCCATGATTTCTGCCTCCTTTAGTTCCAGTCATTGGCGTCCAAGAAAAGTCTGGTCGATTAAAACAGAACGTAAGCGCCAGGGCCGATCAAAGCTACGCCGATGGCAACAGCGATCAAAGCCAGGTTGTATTCATAGCCGTTAGAGGTAGCCCAGTATCCGTTTTGACCGTGAACTTTTACAATCGCAATCAGCATGGTAAATGCAATCAAGATCGCTCCAACCCACGTACCGACACCAGCCGCAAACAACAGACCGCCAACAAGCTCACCCAATCCTGCGAGCAGCGCCATCAAGACACCAGGTTTAACACCGATAGAGTCAAGCCAACCGCCAGTTCCTTTCAAGCCGTAACCACCAAACCAGCCAAACAGCTTCTGTGTACCGTGCGCAGCGAAAGTCAAACCAATCACCAAACGAATAATAAGCAATCCAAGATCCATCATGTTTCATCTCTCCTTAAATGTTTTAAATTATAGTATTTTAAATTTGAGATATTGTGACTAAGGGAAAGCCTCAGTCGAGGCTTTCTTTTGCATAAGCAAGTCTTAGAATGTTTCAGCCAGTTTTGCAGCTTTGGTAATGCCTTCTTGCACGATTGCTTCTGCTTTGTCTGGGAATTGGTTGTGGCCTTCCACGATCACTTCAGTGATGTTGGAAACGCCCCAGAAGCCAAGCAGGGTGCGAACGTATTTGTTAGCCAATTCAATAGCTGCCATTGGGCCTTCGGAGTAAACGCCACCGCGTGCGCTCAGCAGAGCCACTTTTTTGTCGCCCATCAGACCTACAGGGCCTTCCGCTGTATACTTGAATGTGATGCCTGCTTGGGACAGGTAGTCCATGTAAGTGTGCAGAGGAGCTGGTACAGTGAAGTTCCACATTGGGAACGCGATCACAACTTTATCTGCTTCAGCAAATTGAGTCAGGTATTTTTTAACCAGCTCAGCGCCTTTTTGCTCTTCTGCAGACAGTTCCATACCTTTGCCTGATTTGAACATGGCAGTCAGCAGATCGTTTCCGTAGTATGGCAGGTTTTCAGCAAACAGGTCCAACTCAACGATTTCATCGTTTTGGTGAGTTTCTTTATAAGATTGAGCGAAAGCTTCGTAAAGTTTTACGCTCACTGCTTGCTCGACTGGTCGATCGTTTGCTTTAATCAATAGTACTTTACTCATGGAAGTAATATTCCCCTTTCGTTTTGTAAGTCGCTAACATTTAATTCGTAAATCTTGATTTTAAGACTATTATGCATTGAAGGTTTTGTCAAGCGCTTTTTTGGTGGAGCGTGGTCGCACCGCTTCGGCTAATAGCTCTCCTGTGCGGCACGACCCAGTTTCTTTAACAATTGGATAGCTTGTTTCTGTTCCTCCGGAGTAAGACCGCTGACTGCCCTTTCAATGGCTGTCTTGTGCGAAGGGAAAATATCCGCCAGCAGCTGGTTTCCTTTTTCCGTCAGCTCGGCATATATGACCCGGCGATCCTCCAAACAGGGTTTGCGGATCAGAAGCTGCTTCTTTTCTAGTTTGTCCACCACGTAGGTAATGTTTCCGCTGGAGATAAGGATCTTTTCGCCAATCTGCTGCAAAGGCTGCGGTCCTTTATGGAAAAGAACCTCCAGCACGCCAAACTCGGTAGGATTGAGTCCGTGCCGGCGAATGTCACGATTGGTATGGGCTGTCACCCAGTTGTACGATCTCGACAGGACGACCATCAGATCGAGGGAATCGTCTCGAACATACTGTTCTGACATGGCTCCCCCTCCTTTCAGGTGAATATCTTTAATTTAAGATAATGTTTATGGTACATGATTGATTTAGGCTTGTCAAACAAAACCCTGACCTAGATAAAAGCGTCAGGGAGAGCTGTGTTTTAGTATTCGACTTTGGTTACCTCTTCTAATGGAGCAAGGGGATTCGTATTTGCTTCTTCAAGCTCGCGCTGCAGCAATTTCTCATGTCCTTCATCGGAAAGGTCAAAATAAAAGTATTCCGGCGGGTCCTTTTTCGCTTGTTTCGGGCGTTGATCTGGCATGATAATCCTCCTTGTCTTTTTTCCTATTGTTCTCCAATCCGTGGGATTCATGCTCATCGCTCGCAAGTACTCATTGGGACGGACCCTTTTGCCCAATGCCGAGCCGTTATCCGCCTCGCGTTAGCAAATTAGACATATTTCACCTGGTTGCAAAACTTTTGTTTAAGTGATAGACTTTTGTTTGTAAACGAAGCTGTGAATGCTACTGAGGAAGAAAGGAGGATGACCGTGGATAAAGAAATGCAGATTTTGCAGCATATTCGCCACAATCCGTTTATCAGCCAGCAGGAATTGGCTGATCTCATGGGCATCTCCCGTTCGGCTGTCGCAGGCTATATCGCGCAGCTAACCAAGCGCGGCGAGATCAAGGGACGTGCTTACGTACTGCGTGACGAAGGCTCGATTGCCTGCATCGGCGGCGCCAATCTGGATCGCAAGGCGCGCGGCAAACAGCAAGTGCGCCTGCATTCCTCCAACCCCGTGACGATCATGGAATCGTGCGGAGGGGTCGCCCGCAATATCGCCGAGAATCTGGGCAGGCTGGGCTGCAAGACTTCGCTGTTTACCAGCATCGGGGAAGACAAGGAAGGCGAATGGATCCTGCAGGAAACGCGTAAGCATGGCGTTGATATCAGCCAGGTGTGGAGACTGCCTACCCAGCGGACAGGCACGTACACAGCGCTGCTGGACATCGACGGAGAGATGGTTGTCTCCCTCGCGAATATGGACATTTACGATGCGCTGACACCTGAGATGTACGCAGACAAATGGTCGCACATCGCTTCGGCCCAAGCGATTTTCCTGGATACAAACGTACCGGCAGATTGCTTGGCCTACATCATCGAACGCTGCCGAGAAGAGAGTATTCCGCTCTTTGTGGACCCGGTCTCTTCTGCTAAAGCCAAAAAGCTTCCACAGCGATTGGACGGAGTAGAAGCGATTTTGCCCAATCGGGAGGAAGCCGAGCTGTTGGCGGGGATGAGCATCGGATCGATCGAGGAGTGTGCCGAGGCTTGCCGCAAGATCAGGGAACGCGGCGTCAAGCGGGTCATCGTCACGATGGGTGAGCAAGGCATTTACTATCAGGCAGAGGATGCAGACGAGCAGTTCACTCCATACCCAACGGAGGTAGTGGATGTGACGGGAGCAGGAGATGCCTTTGCCTCTGGCCTGCTGTATGGATACGTGAATGGAGAATCTTTTGAACGAGCATGCCAGCTGGGGTTGGCCGCATCTGCGTTGACCTTGAAAACAGAGCAGTCGGTATCTCCGCTGCTGCGACCGGAACAGCTCGAGCAAACCGTAGACCAATACGAAAAGGAGAGATAACCTATGAAACAATACCTGACCTTTACCGAGGAAGTACGTCACGCTCTGGAGAACAACCTGCCAGTCGTTGCGCTGGAAACCACCATTATCTCGCACGGTATGCCTTATCCGCAAAACATCGAAATGGCCAAAGAGGTTGAGCAAATTATCCGCGACAACGGAGCCGTACCAGCCACGATCGGGATCATGAACGGAAAAATCAAGATCGGTTTGTCGGATAGCGAGCTGGAAGAGTTTGCGACGAACAAATCGGTAGAAAAAGTGAGCCGTCGCGATTTCCCATACATCCTGGCGAGCGGAAAAATCGGAGCGACGACCGTAGCTGCAACGATGATCGCAGCTGAGCTCGCGGGCATCCACATGTTTGCGACCGGTGGAATTGGCGGGGTACACCGCGAAGGCGAGATTACGTGGGACGTTTCCGCTGACCTGACTGAGCTGGCGCAAACAAACGTGGCAGTCGTATGCGCGGGCGCAAAATCGATCCTGGACATCGGACGCACGCTCGAATACCTCGAAACGCACGGCGTACCTGTCGTTGGATACCGTACGGCAGAATTCCCTTCCTTCTTTGCCCGTGAAAGCGGCTTTGGCGTAGATTTCCGCCTGGATACCCCGGAAGAAGTGGGAACCTTGATGGATACAAAATGGAAGCTGGGTCTGGACGGCGGTATGATCATCGCCAACCCGGTGCCTGAAGCAGATGCTCTTGATCATCAGAAGATCGAAGCAGTGATTCTGCAGGCGCTGAAAGAAGCGAAAGACAACAACATCGCCGGCAAAAAGGTAACGCCATTCTTGCTCGACAAAGTGAAGCAGCTGACAGAAGGCAAAAGCTTGCAAACCAATATTGCCTTGGTGAAGCACAATGCAGAGGTAGCTGCAAAAATCGCAGTGGCCTACCAGCAAGCAGCGAACCAAGCAAACTAACGAAGCTACACAAGTGCGCAAGAGCTATCGCTCAGGAAAAGCCCCGGAAAAATGGGGCTTTTTTTTCATTTACCCACTTGATATACCCTAAGGGGGTATTGTATAGTAAAGGTGTGATAACGAAACAGCGTTGGGGGAACAATACCTAAAAATATACCCATAAGGGGTATCCAGAGGTGACGCACAATGAGTGCCAAAATAGCTGAAGCGACAGTGCCGATATCCGGAATGACGTGCGCGGCTTGTGCACTGCGGATAGAAAAAGGTCTCAAAAAGCTGGAGGGTGTCGAGACGGCAAATGTCAATCTGGCATTGGAAAAGTCCACCGTCGTCTACGATCCGGCTGTTACCGATCTGGATCATATCCGCGGGAAAATTGAATCGCTCGGGTATGGTGTGGCTGCAGATAAAGTAGAGCTGAACATTACCGGAATGACGTGCGCGGCTTGCGCGACCCGGATCGAAAAAGGGTTGAACAAACTGCCCGGCGTCCTGAAGGCGAATGTCAATCTGGCTCTGGAAACAGCGCAAGTGGAGTATGATGCTTCGCAGATCGGTACGGCTGATCTCATCCGCCAGGTCGAAAAGCTGGGGTATCAAGCGGCTCGCAAGGAGGAAGGGAAGGAACAGGAGCAAGCAGACCGCCGGCAAATGGAGATTCGGCGGCAAACGATCAAGTTCTGGGTCTCGCTGCTCTTTTCGCTCCCGCTCCTTTGGTCGATGGTCAGCCACTTTTCCTTTACCTCGTTTATCTGGCTGCCGGATGCCTTGATGAATCCGTGGGTGCAGCTAGCTTTGGCGACACCGGTCCAGTTTATCATCGGCGCACAGTTTTACGTCGGCGCGTACAAGGCACTGCGCAACAAGAGTGCCAACATGGATGTGCTGGTCGCACTCGGTACATCTGCCGCCTATTTCTACAGCTTGTATGTGGCGATCTCTTCGATCGGTACTCACGCACACATGCTCGAGCTGTACTTCGAGACTAGTGCGGTATTGATTACCCTGATCTTGCTGGGCAAACTGTTTGAGGCAAAGGCGAAGGGCCGCTCATCTGAGGCCATTCGCAAGCTGATGGGACTGCAAGCCAAGACCGCTGTCGTCGTACGTGACGGCGTGGAGATGACCGTTCCGCTGGAAGACGTGAGACAAGGCGACATCGTGCACGTGAAACCAGGGGAGAAGGTTCCTGTCGACGGTGTGGTTCTGGAAGGGCAGTCGGCTGTAGACGAATCGATGCTGACAGGTGAGAGTATTCCCGTCGATAAAGCGGCAGGGGATCCTGTCATCGGGGCGACCCTGAACAAAAACGGCTTTTTGAAAGTAAAAGCCACCAAGGTAGGCAGGGAAACGGCACTGGCGCAGATCATCAAGGTCGTAGAGGAAGCGCAAGGAACGAAAGCGCCAATCCAGCGTCTGGCAGACAGTATTTCTGGTGTATTTGTGCCGATTGTGGTAGGTATCGCAGTCCTGACCTTCGTCGCCTGGTATTTCTGGGTCGTCCCTGGCAATTTCGCCGAGGCATTGGAAAAGGCCATTGCCGTACTCGTCATCGCTTGCCCGTGTGCCCTCGGTTTGGCGACGCCGACATCGATCATGGCGGGCTCTGGGCGCGCGGCTGAGCTGGGTATTCTATTTAAAGGCGGCGAGCATCTGGAAACCGCACACCACCTGGATACGATCATTCTCGATAAAACGGGTACCGTCACAAAAGGCGAGCCCGAGCTGACAGATGTTTTGGCGATCGAAATGAATGAGGAACAGCTGCTGGCACTGGTGGGAGCCGCTGAGAAAAACTCCGAGCATCCACTGGCGCAGGCTATCGTGAAAGGGATTGGGGAGAAGGGAATCGCACTCACCCAAACCACCTCTTTTGAAGCCATCCCTGGGTACGGGATTCGTGCAGAGGTGGACGGACATGATGTCCTGGTGGGAACACGCCGTCTGCTGGAGCGGGAAAGTATCTCGTTTACGCCTGTAGCGGAAACGATGCTGGTGCTGGAGAAGGCGGGGAAAACGGCGATGCTGGCTGTCGTCGATGGGAAGCTGGCGGGATTGATCGCGGTGGCGGATACCATCAAGCCTACCTCCAAACAGGCGGTAGAACGCTTGAAAGCAATGGGCCTGACCGTGATCATGATGACGGGTGACAACCGGCAAACAGCCGAGGCGATCGCCCGTGAAGCAGGAATCGATCACGTCATCGCAGAAGTTTTGCCGGAGGGCAAGGCGGCTGAAGTGAAAAAGCTGCAGGCACAGGGCAAAAAAGTCGCGATGGTCGGTGACGGTATCAACGACGCACCTGCACTGGCTACTGCCGATATTGGAATGGCGATCGGGACGGGTACCGATGTGGCGATGGAAGCAGCAGACATCACGCTGATGCGCGGCGAGCTGACCAGTGTAGCCGATGCGATCGAGATGAGCAAGCGGACGATTCGCAACATCAAGCAAAACCTGTTTTGGGCCTTTGCCTACAATACACTGGGGATTCCGTTTGCCGCATTGGGCTTCCTGGCTCCGTGGCTGGCAGGCGCAGCGATGGCATTCAGCTCGGTGTCTGTCGTACTCAATGCCCTGCGTCTGCAAAAGGTGAAGCTGTAAATCGGTGACATCTTAAAAATCAGGCAACAAGCGGCTTTGTCCGCATAACTATATCGATAAATCCAAAGGAGAGATCATCATGCAAACCATTACCCTGAATGTAGAAGGAATGTCCTGCAACCACTGCGTCAACACCATCGAGAAAACATTGAAAGAGCTGGGTGCTACCGGCAAAGTGAATCTGGCAGCGAAAACCGTTGAAGTATCCTATGACGAGAGCGGCTTGTCGAAGGAAGCAATCAAGGAAGCCATCGAGGAGCAAGGCTACGACGTCGTGTAAGCACGATAGAAAGAGGGCACCCGCTGTCTATGCGATTTTGGGTGCCGCAAGCTAGGGAAAGGCCGATGCCGCTGTTTCTTTGGACCATCTGGTTCAGAGAAATAGCGCATCGGCCTTTTTGTTTTGAACAAATTTGTAAAGAATCTGTAAATGGTTTACTTCCGCTTCATAAAGAAGAGGGTTTCGACTGTAAATAGGCGTCAGGAGCGCCTTCTCATTTTATCAAAGCTTGTTTCTGCCTTTATACCTCGTTAAAAAAGCGAATTTACAATGAAATCAAACAACAGCGCAAAAACGGTAGGGATGGGAGGGCAACGGGCATGATGGATTTGCATATGCACACCACGGCTTCGGATGGAAGAATGTCGCCAACGGAATTGCTGGCCGAGGCAAAGTCACGCGACGTCAGTCATATCGCGATTACGGATCACGATACCATAGATGGCTATTTGAAAGCGCGGGAGGAAGCCCAGCAGCTGGGCATTCGGATCGTGCCGGGCATCGAATGGAATACCGATGGACCAGAGGATGAGCTGCACATTCTGGGCTATGGCTTCGACATCTCTGATTCACGTCTCCTGCACCTGATGGACAAAAGGCAGCAGGAGCGCATCGAGTGGGTGAGTGAGATCGTGGAGCGCTGCAATCGATTAGGTATGTCGATTACTACGCAGGAGTGCCTGGAGCGGGCAAAAGGCAGCGTGATTGTAAGGACGCATATCGCAGAAGCTTTGCTGGCTCGTGGCTATGGAAGCTCGGTTCAGGGACTGTTCGACAGCTATTTGCGCAAAGGGGCTGCGGCCTATGTCCCTCGTCCGTCCTTTTCCGCTCGGGATGCCATCGAGTACACCCACGAATGTGGAGGCATCGCCGTTTTAGCCCATCCCGGCATTTACTCGTTTGAGGTAAAGCTAGCGTCCTTGCTCGATTATGGGCTGGATGGGATCGAAGTGTATTACTCCCGTCACTCCGCTGCACAGATGGCTTTCTGGGAGCGAGAGGCGAAAAAGCATCATCTGATTCGCTCGGGGGGCAGTGATTTCCACGGACACGGCTCGCGTAATCCTTATCCCGTGGGAAGCGTCGCGATTCCGGCGGAGGTAAAGGAGTGGTGGGCATGTTGTATGTTTCCTCGACACTGATGTGGAAGTACCCGGTGGAGGCAGCCATCCTGATCGCCCGGCAGTACGGATTTACAGGAATGGAGATATGGGCGGAGCACGTCTGGTTTCATCAAAGCAATCCTCAGGAGATTCAGGATGCGGCGAAGCGTTCCGGGCTGAAGCTGACTTTGCACGCAGCGAGCTGGGACTTGAATATGTGCTCGCTCAACCAAGGGATTCGCAAACAATCGATCCTGGAAATCAAGCGCTCGCTGTCGCTTGCCCGTGAGATCGGGGCTAAAAGTGTCACCGTTCATCCGGGGCGTGTGACGTTGTCCGCCAAAAACCGTGGGTGGCATGAACCGATTCTCACGGAGAGTCTCAACGAGCTGGCACAGGAAGCCTGTCGGTTGGGAAGGGTGTTGTCCATCGAGCATATAGAGCCGCTGCCAAAGGAAATGATCGTGACTCCAGCGGACCTGAATCAGCTGCGCGCCTCGCTCGATTACCCGACATCGGCTACCTTTGATATCGCCCATGTTCCGCTCACCAGCTCGCTGACGCAATTTTATCAAGAGCTGGATGGCATCGACAAAATCCATGTCAGCGATGCAACGGCAACGAAGCTGCATGTTCCGTTGGGGACGGGAGAGATCGACCTTCCGGAGATTTGGCCGCTATTGTGGGAGAAGCATTGCCCTGTTGTAGTGGAAGGCTTTGACGATTCACGCGATCTTTCCTTACTCAAGCAAAACCTGCTTTTTTTGCAGCATCCCGATTGCGTCTCAATGTGATAGGAGGTTTCCCATATCTTGAATATTCTTGTGACCAATGACGATGGCATTTTTTCGGCTGGTGTTCTCAGTCTGGTGAAGGCGCTGCAGCCCTTTGGCAACGTCTTTGTCGTCTGCCCGGACCAGGAACGCAGTGCGATCAGCCACGCCATTACACTGAAGTCGCCTGTAAAGGCAAACAAAGTAAACTTTTTCGATACATCGATCGAAGCATGGGCGGTCAATGGAACGCCAGCGGATTGTGTAAAGATGGCGATCGAGGTCATTCTCAAGGAGAAGCCGGATGTCGTCGTCTCGGGAATCAACCGAGGCCCCAATCTGGGGAGGGACGTATTTTACTCCGGTACGATCTCGGCAGCGATTGAAGGCGCGATGTACCAGATTCCGTCGATTGCTGTTTCACTCGCCACATTAAAGCCAAACGCTTCTTTTTCCATCGTGGAGCCACTCGCCTACGAAGTGTTTGAAACGCTGTTTAGCCACAAGCTCAGCGCAGAGACGGTTCTCAATATCAACCTGCCCTATCTGTCAAAGGAGATGGTGAAGGGCGTAGCTGCAGTACCGCTGGCTATGGATGTGCTGCGCTACCAGTATGTCGGGATGAACGATCCGCAGGGCTATCTCTGCTACTGGCTGTCCGACAATCTGGGTGAGCTGTACTTCGAGGATGAGGAGTCCGACTATTTCAAGCTGCGGGATGGTTTCATCACGGTTACTCCGCTTCAGCTGAACATGACCAACATCGCCGTGAAGACCAAAATCAGCAAATGGTTTCAGGGAGTCAAGCAAAGTGCGTTATCCGCATCCACTCATGATTAGGAGGAATCAGGAATGAAACGCGTCACTCTTCGTAAATGGACCTTGTCTTTATTTGCAGCGATCTCGGTAGTGGGACTGGCTGCTTGCGGGAGCCAGTCTGCACCGGCCCCAACCGCTTCGACCCCTAGCACGACTCCGGCTGCAGCACCTGCTCCAGCACCGGCTGCGACTACGCCAAAAGTGGAAGGCACCCTGAGCTTCTATACCTCTCAGCCCGATACGGATGCAGCGGCATTGATGGAGGGCTTCACGAAAAAGTATCCGGATGTGAAGGTCGAGCTGTTCCGCTCGGGAACAGAGGAAGTGGTCAGTCGTTTGCAGGCAGAGGCGAAAGCTGGGCAAGTCAAGGCAGATGTGCTGCTGGTTGCCGACGCGCCGACCTTTGCCAGCTTGAAAAAACAAGATCTCTTGCTGTCTTATTCTTCACCTGAGGCAGCCGACATTCCAGCGGATTACAAGGATGCAGACGGGGCTTACACGGGGACGAAAGTGATGGCAACCGTTCTTGCGGTCAACAGCAATAAGGTCAAGACGATGCCAGACAGCTGGAAGGTATTGACCAGCCCGGAGGCTTCCGGCAAAGCAATCATGCCAAGCCCGCTCTACTCGGGAGCAGCGGCTTACAACGTAGGGGTACTGACACGCCAAGCTGATTTTGGCTGGGACTACATGCAAGGCTTGAAAACCAACGCCATGACGGTCATCAAAGGAAATGGCGCGGTACTCAAGAGCGTAGCGGGCGGAGAAAAGGATTACGGCATGATCGTCGATTATCTCGTTGCGCGTGCAAAAACGGAAGGGTCTCCTGTAGAAATGGTGTATCCGAGTGAAGGTGTACCTGTTATCACAGAGCCGATCGGAATTATGAAAGCCTCCCAGAACCAGGAAGCGGCAAAAGCGTTCGTCGATTTTGTTCTCTCAGAGGAAGGTCAAAAATTGGCGGCGAGTCTCGGCTATACGCCGATTCGCAAAGGAGTGGCGGCACCGGCAGGCTTGAAGTCCATCGAAGAGATCAAAGTGCTCTCCGCCAGCATCGATGAGCTGGAAGCGGCGAGAGAAGAAGACAAAAAGAAATTTGGAGAGATGATGGGTGGCAAGTAACCTGCAGACTGCGCTGACGAAGCGGGAGCAGCAGATGGACAAGGGGCGACGATGGGCCGCCTCCTGGTCCACGGAAAAGATGACGACGTGGCTCGTATTGGTGCCAGTCGCCTTCTTTTTTGTCTACCCGCTGTGGAAGCTGCTCGCTCTTTCTGTCGAGACGGAAACCGGATTCGGCTTGGCGTATTTCTCTGAGGTACTGAAAGATGGGCGGACATGGGATACAGTTGGTCATACCGTTGCGGCAGCAGGAGCATCGACGGTTATCGCGCTATTGATTGGCGTGGGGCTGGCTTGGCTTTGCGCCTATACGGATATTCGGTTCAAAGGAGCGGTTCATCTCCTGGCACTTTTGCCGCTGCTCATTCCTTCGTATGTAATGACGCTGGCTTGGACACAGATGGCCGGGCCGCAGGGGGTCTTGAACCGGGTGGCGAGCTGGCTTTCGGGAAGTCCGGTAGAGCTGTGGAGTGTCTACGGACTGGACGGAATCATTGTCGTGATGGGCTTGACCCACTATCCGCTGGTGTACATGCTGACGCTGTCTGTCCTGCATCGCATCCCCAAAGAGCTGGAGTGGGCCGCTCGCTCTTCGGGAGCAGGGGCATACCTGATGTTTCGCAAGGTCACTCTGCCGCTGGCGCTGCCAGGAATAGCGGGAGGTGGCTTGCTCGCGTTTATCTCCGGTCTGGATAACTTCGGAATACCGGCTTTTTTGGGAATACCAGAGAATGTTTCTGTACTGAGTACATTCATTTATGAGCAGGTGATTGGATTTGGCCCGAGTGCGTTTGCGCGTGCTTCGGTTTTGTCGATCCTGCTCGCCGTTCTCGCGCTTGCCGGAACGGGACTGCAATGGCTGATCGTCAGAAAAAGCAAAGTGGATCAGACCAGTGCAGCCGATAAATCGGTCCGCGTGCCTTTGGGAAACAGACGCCTGGGAGCCGAGCTGGCTGTCTGGGGATTCCTCCTGGTCACAAGTGTGCTGCCGCTATTGTCGATGGCGTCCACTGCTTTTCTCAAAGCGTACGGATTGCCCTTTGTCTGGGAGAACCTGACGTGGAAGCACTTCGAGTTCGTCCTGCAAAACCATGCGGGAACACGAGCAGCCATCAGCAACAGCCTCATGCTTGCAGGGATGGCGGGTCTTTTCTGCCTGATCGCGGGTACGTGGTTCGCTCATTGGCGTATCCAGCGTCCATTCTTTGCAGGAAAGGCTATGGAAGGCGCCATCGCGCTGCCCTATGCCCTGCCGGGAATGGTACTGGGTCTGGCAATGATTTTGACGTGGATCGAGCCGATCCCGGGGTGGCAGCCGGGCTTGTACGGGACCGTGTGGCTCATTTTCCTCTCGTACGTCATCCGATTTTTTATCCTGCAGGTAAAAAGCAGCACGGTATCGATCATGCAGGTGGGCAAAGAAGTGGAGGAAGCCGCCAGGATCAACGGGGCGGGTTATGGGACGAGATGGCGACGGGTGCTTCTGCCTCTCTATTCGCCAGGGATGCTGACTGGATTATTCCTCGTCTTTTTGACTGCCTTTACCGAATTGACGATTTCCTCGCTGCTGTGGACGTCTGGCTCCGAAACGATTGGCGTGGTTATTTTCAGCTTTGAGCAGGCAGGCTCGACTACCTACAGTACAGCATTGTCCACCCTGATTGTTGCAGCGATTCTGCTCGTCTTGACGGCAGGCAGCTGGTTGAAACAACTATGGCAACGGAGGATAGAAGAATGAACAGTGCGAAGGCGATTGGCGTTTCTAAGCAGTTTGGCAATGTCACAGCTCTTCATCATATCGATCTGTCTGTAGGACGAGGGGAGTTTGTGGCGCTGCTTGGACCAAGCGGGTGCGGAAAAACGACCTTGCTGCGGCTGCTAGCAGGATTCGAGACGCCGACAGAGGGAGAGATCTGGATCAACCAGGAGCGGGTCGCGGATAAAACGAGGACGATTCCGCCAGAGGAGCGGCGTATTGGCATGGTGTTTCAGTCCTTTGCCCTGTGGCCGCACATGACGATTTATGAGAATGTGGCATTCCCACTGCAGTATCAGCAGCACGTGCCAGCGGAGTATAGAGAAAACCCTCGTCGGCGAGTGTCAGACATGCTGGAAATGGTCGGATTGGGAGGAATGGAAAACCGCTATCCGAGTCAGCTGTCGGGTGGTCAAAAGCAGCGGGTAGCATTGGCGCGAGCCATCGTTTTCAACCCCAACCTGCTGCTCATGGACGAGCCGCTGAGCAGTCTGGACGCGGAGCTTCGCATGCAAATGCGCAAGGAAATCCAGCATATTCACCGTGAGCTCGGGACCGCTATCATCTACGTCACGCACGATCAGTCTGAAGCCTTGGGCATGGCGGATCGGATTGTAGTGATGCGAGGAGGACAAATCGAGCAGGCAGGGACTCCCCATGCCATTTACTACGAGCCGCAGTCTCCCTTCGTCGCCAAGTTCGTCGGTCGCTCCAACTTCCTCCAAGGAAATTGGGCGGACGCCAGGACATTCCTGCTGGCAAACGGCGAGCGAGCCATACCGATCCATGTCTCGCGCGACTGCTCCGCATTTCACGCGCATCAAGTGCTGCCGGTGCGTCCCGACCAGCTCAAGCTGCGTTTGTGGGAAGCGGGGTCAGGCGGTGTTCTGGGCACGGTTCGGCACGCTCAGTTTCAGGGGAGAGAATGGCTGTATTCCATCCGCGTAGGAGAGGAAGAGTGGGAGGTCGTTACGGATACCCGCGAGCCGTTTGGGTATGATCAGCAGGTGGAAGTAGAGGTATGCGTATAGGAGAATGCGGAAAGACCCGTTTTCCTGCGCATGATCAGGCGAAGCCGCAGCGGTTCATAGAGAACAGGAGCGATCCCGTGAGCAGCCCGTATCCGAGCATTCACAAGCGACAGTCGTGAGCGTATAATCAAAGTCACCATACCGATAACCAAGCCCTTTCACATTAGGACCCATCAGGATGTTGGGGGGGGCGGTCGTGTACGAGGAGGGGGCTTTGCTGTGAAGCGTTGTCTGGTGATAGGAAAAGGGGATGCATTTCATTCGTTTGTCCATACGCTCAGCAACGGGAAGGAACCAGCTTTTCTCGAGACAAAGACAGCTGCTTTTTCACTGACGCAGGCTGGCGGGGCGAACGACACGCAGCGTTACTTCCCTCTCTCCTTTGACGATTGCTACCGAAACCAGGAGGAATACCACTCCTATGATTCCGTTTATCTATTTGTGGATGAACTGGAGGAGGGCTGCGATTTTATTACGTTGTTTCGCCAGCTGAACACCCGCCGGATTTTTGTCATTACGCAGCGGCAGAGCTTTGTCAGCGTATACAAACGACTAGGCGCCAATCATGTGATCCTCAGCTTGCCCGAGCAAGATCGGGCCAAGTGGCTTGCGGTACAGATCGGCAGCTAGATAGCTAGAATGGAAGAAGGAAAAGGCTCCGCCTCTCATTAGACGGAGCCTTGTTTTATGTATTTCGTTTTTGCCAAATCGACTCAGACCAGTATTTTCTCGAGGTCCTTGTCCAACACGTACACCTCGATGCGCTCTCCCATTTTGGTGCTGATGTCGCTATGACTGGAAAGTACCTTGCACCCCGTATGCTTCTCCACAATCGCCTCGGATTCCTCGCTGTACATCTCCCGCAAGACCTCGCGCATTTCCTTCACGATACGCCGGCCCTTTTCGTGACTGGAGAGGTGCTTCTCTTCGACCGTGAGTACCCCTTTAAACCGCGCGATGACCATATCTCCCACAATATAGGTCTTGGCTTCCTGGGGGCCTCGTCCGATCAATTCCCGCTGAAACTTGATGAAGGCTTCGCTGATCTCGGCCTCCAGCTTCTTTTTGTTAGAGATGGCCAAGTGCCATTCCTCCCGTAGTTATCATTGTGCCTTATATTACTCAGGGGTCCGATAGCTGTCAACCGGAACCTATGGCAAGACTCCCACCTGCATAAATTACCTGATCTGTAAATTGTTTTCGCTGGGAGATAGAAAGTGTGCCAGCTTGTACCTCGAGTCTCTGGCGGATCAGGAGAAAATCAGGGAGCTCCATGCGTATCATTACAAACGCTGGAGAGGCATGGATTGGGAAATAGAATATCCGCAAATACGAATCGTTCCGCAAATCGAGGTGGAAATCTTAAACACCGGGATACGAAACTAGCGCTCCTGTGCGGAAAAGCAAGAGAAACTCTGAAATAACATGAGCGCATGAGGCTTGTTGACGTTAAAGCGCTTACATCAATAAAGAATCCGTAAATCGTTCGAAACAGGCAGAAACAGGACATTAACATTCAATTATGCCGGACGTATAATGAGACTCGTAACCAACAATTGCAAATTCTGGCCAAATCCCGAGGCATTCGGGAACGGAGGACCCAATCAGTAGGGGTTAATCCCACATTCTTTGTGGGAGGGATGAGAAACTCTTTCGCCATCCTACCCGTCAGCTAACTTCGTCGGCTAAAGCGAGGGAGGTCATAAAGACCGCCTATTCGAGGAGGCCTTTTTTGTTGCCATTTTGGCAGGAGAGAAGACTTTTGCTCGAAACATTCTGCAGGTCTTTTTGTTTTGCCTCAAAAAAGAATAAGCCGTTATGAAGAAAAAGGAAACGGGAGACAAAACGCAAAGAGGGCAAACCACTGCCAGCTGGGCGTTCGGTAGACCAATGAGTACTTTTTCTCCGGGGAAAGATCGTTAAGGCCGCGTGATGCAAACGGGAGCGTTCGTTTGTTTCGCCTGCCCTGCCACTATATGGCGATCTATCGGGGAAATGGTAAGCATTGGTCTATTTTATTGCCGTTTTCGTACAAGAATCGAAGAAGGAGGGGGAAGAAATGGACGCAGTTTCCATATTGCTCTTGGCGCTTTCATTTGGTGTATTTTCCGGATTCATCCAATTTTGTGACGCCGTGGTGAGAGAACAGGGAGGGAAAGAACAATGATCTTGCTGCTGTTGATCATGGCGGCACTTGCCTTGTATCTGTGCCACGCCTTGATCTATCCGGAAAAATACTAAAGGATCGCCTGAGTGATTTTATACAGAGACGTAAGGAGGAACTGTCGTGGATTTTCTGCAAATAGCGTTGGTTTTGGTCGTGCTGCTCGTGCTGGCCATACCGATGGGGCGATATTTGTCTCGTGCATTCGCGTTGGAAGAGACCCGGTTGGATCGCCTGTTTGGCGGACCGGAGCGGCTGATTTACAAGGTGGGAGGGATACGGCTGGCGGACATGAGCTGGAAGCAGTACGCAATGGCAATTCTCGTCAGCAACATCGTGATGGTCGCGATTGCTTATATACTGCTGCGGCTGCAAGGTATACTGCCCGCCAACCCAAGTGGGATTGCAGCGATGGAACCACTGCTGTCGTTCAACACCGCTGTCAGCTTTTTAACCAATACCAATCTGCAGCACTACAGCGGGGAGAGCGGACTGTCTTATCTCTCCCAAATGATGGTCATTATTTATCTGATGTTTACCACGCCGGCGACAGGTATCGCTGTCGTCATGGCATTCATGCGTGGGCTGACAGGCAAGCGCAGCATCGGGAACTACTACGTGGACCTGATCCGAGCGCACACGCGGGTACTGATCCCGCTGTCGATCATCGTGACTCTGCTGCTCGTCTCACAAGGCGTTCCGCAGACGATGGAACCGACGGCGACAGCGACGACCATTACGGGAGCGGAACAGCAAATTGCGCGTGGGCCTGTCGCTTCGCTCGTCTCGATCAAGCATTTGGGTACAAACGGCGGCGGTTTTTTCGGAGTCAACTCGGCGCATCCGTTTGAAAACCCGACGCCACTGTCCAACGTGCTGGAGATTTTATCGATGTTTCTGATCCCGGCGTCGCTGCCTTTTGCCTTCGGATTCATGTTGAAGAACCGCAAGCAGGGCTGGATGATTTTTGGCGCCATGGGAGTTATGTTTCTCGCCTTTTTGTCTCTCGCGTATTTTACCGAGGTAAACGGCAATCCGGCATTGGAGCGCGCCGGCCTGTCTCAGACGATGGGCAGCATGGAAGGGAAAGAGGTTCGCTTTGGGATCGCGCAGACGGCTTTGTTTACGGCTGTCACGACGGCAGCTACTACCGGAACGGTCAACAACATGCACGATACACTGACGCCTCTCGGTGGGCTGGTGCCACTTGGCGAAATGATGTTCAACTGCGTCTTTGGCGGTGATGGGGTGGGTACGATCAACATCCTCATGTACGCGATCCTGGCCGTATTTATCGCGGGTCTGATGGTCGGGCGCACTCCTGAATTTTTGGGGCGCAAAATCGAAGGCAGGGAAATGAAGCTGATCGCCGTCGCGATTCTGGTGCACCCGTTGATCATTCTAGCTCCTACCGCGATTGCCTTGGCGACAGACATGGGTACTGCTGGGATTTCAAACCCAGGCTTCCACGGCATCTCGCAGGCGCTCTATGAATTTACTTCATCGGCAGCCAACAACGGTTCGGGCTTTGAAGGACTGGGAGACAACACGCCGTTTTGGAACATTTCAACCGGTCTGGTTATGCTGTTTGGCCGTTACATTTCCATTATCGCCATGCTGGCAGTAGCGGGTTCCCTGATTGCCAAAACGCCGGTACCAGAGACGATGGGGACGCTTCGCACAGACAATAACGTGTTTTTGGTCATCCTCATTGCTACCGTCGTGATTGTGGGGGCACTGACTTTCTTGCCCGTGCTGGCTTTGGGACCGATCGCAGAATGGCTGACCATCCGCTAGAGCGTAAGAGCTTGAAAATGACAGAGTCAAAGGAGAATAACGATGAGCAAAACGCGCACGGTTGCGCTTCCCAAAGATTTGTATCGGCAGGCGATTGTCGAGTCCTTTAAAAAACTGGACCCGCGCGTCATGATGAAAAATCCGGTGATGTTTGTGGTGGAGGTAGGGTTTGTCATTACCCTGCTCCTCACCTTCTTCCCGAGCCTGTTTGGAGGAGAGTCAAAGCCCCTCTTCAATGGTGTCGTTACGTTTATTCTCTTCGTAACGATCCTGTTTGCCAACTTCGCTGAGTCATTGGCGGAAGGGAGAGGAAAAGCACAAGCGCAGAGCCTGAAAAAGACCAAGCAGGAGACAAAGGCGCGCCGGTTGGCTAAAGACGGCACTACGCAAATGGTCCATTCCACCGAGCTGCGCAAAGGGGACATCGTTATCGTCGAAACAGGCGAGCTGATCCCAAGTGACGGGGAAATCATCGAAGGGGTAGCCTCCGTAGACGAATCGGCCATTACGGGTGAGTCGGCCCCTGTCATCAAAGAGGCGGGCGGGGATTTCAGCTCGGTTACCGGAGGCACGCGTGTCGTCAGCGACCAGATCCGGATACGCATTACGAGTGATCCGGGTGAATCGTTCCTCGATCGCATGATTTCGCTGGTAGAAGGAGCAAAACGACAAAAGACGCCGAATGAGATCGCGCTTAATACCCTTTTGGTCAGCTTGACCTTGATCTTTCTGATTGTGTGCACGACACTGCTGCCGATTGCGGGATTTGTGAATGCAGCCATTCCGGTTGCCACACTGATTGCCCTGCTCGTTTGCCTGATTCCGACTACGATTGGCGGATTATTGTCTGCGATCGGAATAGCCGGGATGGATCGTGTGACGCAATTCAACGTCATCGCGATGTCAGGGAAAGCGGTAGAGGCATCCGGCGACATCAACACGATCATTTTGGATAAGACCGGTACGATCACGCATGGGAACCGGATGGCAGCGGAGTTTGTGACCGTCGGAAGGGCCAAACTGGAAGTGCTGAATAGAGTAGCAGCACAAAGCTCACGGTACGATGAAACGCCAGAAGGCCGCTCTGTCATTGAGCTGGCGAAGAAGCAAGGGCTGTCTGGCGAAGCGCTGGATCTGCCCGGCTCTGAAGGCGTAGAGTTCCGTGCCGAAACCCGCATGAGCGGTACGAATTTGGCAGACGGTACGCTCATTCGCAAAGGAGCTGTCGATGCGATCAAAAAATACGTAAGTGAACAGGGCGGTAGTATCCCTGCTGATCTGGAGACGAAAGCAAATGCAATCGCGGTAGCTGGGGGTACGCCACTGGCTGTCGTGGAAGGCAAGACGATTTTAGGATTGATTTATTTGAAAGATACCGTCAAACCGGGGATGCGTGAGCGCTTTGATGAGCTGCGCCGGATGGGGATTCGCACAGTGATGTGTACAGGTGACAATCCGCTGACGGCAGCGACCATTGCCAAGGAAGCGGGCGTCGATGACTTCGTGGCGGAGGCGAAGCCGGAAGACAAGATCGCTCTCATCCGCAAAGAACAGGCAGAGGGCAAGCTGGTCGCGATGACCGGTGACGGAACGAATGACGCGCCAGCGCTCGCACAGGCGGATGTCGGCTTGGCGATGAACTCCGGTACGGTAGCGGCGAAAGAAGCGGCGAATATGGTCGATCTGGACTCCGACCCGACGAAAATCATCGAGGTGGTTGCGATCGGCAAGCAGCTGCTCATGACCCGCGGCGCTCTGACCACCTTTAGTATCGCAAACGATGTGGCGAAGTATTTTGCGATCATCCCGGCGATGTTCATGCTGGCGATCCCGCAAATGAGTGCGCTCAACATCATGAATCTGGCAACACCGCAAAGTGCGATTCTGTCGGCTTTACTCTTCAATGCGATCATTATCCCACTCTTGATTCCGCTGGCGATGAAGGGTGTCAAATACACGCCGATGAGTGCGTCGAAGCTGCTCAGCCGCAATCTCGTGGTCTATGGGCTGGGGGGCATTCTCGTACCGTTCATCGGGATCAAGCTGATTGACATGATACTCGCGGCGTTTCGCCTGGTGTAATCATCATTTACGCAAAGAAAGCAAAGGTGAAGATCTATGTGGCTTACCAATCTGCGTCTAAGTCTCATTCTGTTAGTGATTTGCGGTCTTGTCTATCCGCTGGCGATGACGGGAATATCCGGGGTCATCATGCCGGCAAAAGCGAGCGGCAGTCTGATCACTGATGCCTCGGGCAAGGTGCTCGGCTCTGAACTGATCGGCCAAAGCTTCACGGATCCGAAGTACTTTTCCGGCCGCATTTCTTCTATAGAAAACAACGCAGCTGGCTCTGGCTCCAATAACTACGCACCGTCCAACCCTGCGCTTATCGAACGGACACAGAAGGATTTGGCCGCTTTTCTACAAGCCAATCCAGGTGTCAAGCAGGAGGATATCCCGGCTGATTTGCTGACCAACTCCGGTTCCGGTCTTGACCCGCATATTTCTCCGCAGGCAGCCCAGGTACAGGTAGAACGTATTGCCAAGGCACGAAACCTGGATACTGCCAAGCTTCGGAAACTGATTGAGGAACAGACAGAAGGCAGAAGCCTAGGGGTATTCGGTGAGCCGCGTGTCAACGTGCTGAAGCTGAATCTGGCACTGGATCAACTAGGGTAAGGAGAGCGAGAGCATGGCTGAGCAGTTTCGGAGGAAGTCCCCTGAAGAAATTCTGCAGTCCATTTCCAACATGCATCGGGGAAGGCTGAAAATCATCCTCGGGGCCGTGAGCGGCTCTGGCAAGACCTATCATTTGCTGATGGAAGGACAGAGCTTGAAGAAAAAGGGGATCGATGTGGTGGTCGGCATACTGGGGGCAGCCACGCATCCGAAGCTGGCCGAGCAGCTCGAGGGGCTGGAGAACGTACCGTCGATTGCATGGATGACGCAGGGAGAAGAAAAAGCGGACCTGGACGTAGCTGCTATCGTAGCACGTGATCCCGAGGTCGTACTCGTAGATGGTCTCGCTCATCGCAATCGTGTCGATGCTCCCAGACAGACGCGTCTGGACGACGTGCTGTACTTGCTCAATCGCAATATCAGCGTGATTGCCACCGTCAACATTTACGAGCTGGCTGGCATGAAGGAGCTGGCGGAACGCTTGACCAAAGCGGAAGTACGTATTGACCAGTGCGTGCCGGAGGATACCCTCGCTTTGGCCGATGAAGTGAAGCTTTTGGATGTGACCCCGGAATCGATGCTGAAACGGCTGGAGGAAGGAAATATTGATGCTGCGAAAACGCCGAATCCCCTGTTTCGGCGAGATAATCTGCACGTCTTGCGGGAGCTGGCCCTGCGGTTTGTTGCCAATGGTGTCAACGAAGCTTTGGAGGACTATCGGGAAAAGCACGGGATGGTCGGAGCGTCGGGGGCGACGGAACGTGTGCTGGTATCCGCTCAGTACCATTGGAATGGCTCGATCCTGGTCAGAAGAGGCCAGCAGGTAGCCAAACGACTCGGCGGAGAGCTTTTGGTCGTCTGCTTTCGGTCATCGACAAAAAAGCTGACAAAGGAAGAAGCGACCTTTCGCCGTTCCATCAGCAAGCTGGTCGAAAAAGTAGGCGGCGTATTCGAGGAGCGCCCCTTGCAGAGGGATACGAATGTAGCAAACGAGCTGGTAGCCTATGCTACGGAAAACAACGTGACACGCATTGTGATGGGACAGTCCAAGCGCACGCGATGGGAAGAGATCTGGAATGGCTCTATCATCCACCGAATATTGCGGAAGACGAGGAACGTCGACATCTTGATTGTGGCAGACCGTTCGGAGCGGGATGGCGAGCGGGTACTGCCAACAAAGCGAAGTGTCGCGAAGCCGAATCCCTATCGGCGTTTGTCCGAGGAAGAGGTCGAGCAGGAAATCGGAAAAATTCGCCTGGGGACACTGAAGGTTTATGTGGGGGCTGCGCCCGGAGTGGGAAAGACGTACACGATGCTACGGGAAGGAAACGAGCTGGCGAGAAAAGGCATTGATGTAGTGATCGGCCTGCTGGAGACCCACGGGAGAAGGGAAACGCTCGAGCAGGTAGGCGCTCTCCCTACCATCGCCCGCAAACAAATTCCGTACAAGAACGTGGTGCTCGAGGAGATGGACACGGATGCCATCATTCGCCGCAATCCGGAAGTGGTGCTGGTCGATGAGCTTGCCCATACCAACGTGCCGGGAAGCATCAACGAAAAGCGCCACCAAGATGTAGAGAGGATTTTGGCGGCGGGTATTTCCGTGATTTCTACGATGAATATCCAGCATCTGGAGAGCTTGAACGACAGTGTGGAGCAGATCACGGGCATTCGTGTGAGAGAAACGGTACCGGATCACATTCTCCACCAGGCACAGGAGGTAGAGCTGATCGATATCTCACCCAAAGCCTTGCGTCAGAGGATGCGCGAGGGGAATATCTACGCTTTCGAAAAGGTAGAGCAGTCCCTGAATCACTTTTTCAAGACAGGGAACCTGATCGCTCTACGAGAGCTGGCTTTGCGCGAAGTGGCAGACGATGTCGATGAGCGGCTGGAGGCTTGGGAGAGGCGGACGCTTCGCGGGCCGTGGCGTCAGCAGGAAGTTATTTTTGTCTGTGTCAACCTGCGGGCAGACAGCGAGCGTCTGATAAGGAGAGGGTTTCGCATCGCTTATCGCTTAAAGGCCAAGTGGTTTGTCGCCTATGTGCAGGACCATGAGCCCTTGACTGCGGAGGAGGGGCAGCAGCTGGAAAAGCTGAAGAAGCTGACAGAGAGGCTCGGCGGGACCTTTGAACAAGGGAGAGCGGCCAGTCGGCGCAAGGTCTTTACCCAGCTCGTCAGCCAGATGAACGCGCGGCAAGCAACTCAAGCCGTCATCGGACAATCAGCGAGGACGAGGTGGAAGGAAATACGGGAAGGATCTGTGATTCTGCGGTTGCTGCGGGAGGTTCGCCACATGGATGTGCTGGTCGTAGCTGATCATACACCCGACATCGGATAAGGGAGGTTTTTTCAAATGGGTGGGGAGAAGGAACGAAGATGGGAGCAGAGCATGGCGGACGCCTTTCAACAGCTGGAGTCGTATGTAGAGGGGCATGGAGTTCAGGACGAGGAACAGGCAGAGCCTTGTGTGGAAAAGCAGCTGTTTGCGCTGCTCACCCGGGTTTATTTAGACGAGGAAGAGATTCGTGTGAGACAAAAGCTGAAACGCAAGTCCTCGCAGCGAATCTCGCGTGTCATTCATGAAAAGGTGGGTGTTTTTCTCTCAAGGTGGCTGCCCGGCTACGAGTTTTACGCGATGGACGGCTTGCTTTTTGTCAAAAAGGACGAAGAGATCGTGGCTGTACTTAAATGCATCCCGGATTTGGGCAGCTACGATACCCACTCCTGGAATGCGACGATCACTCGATTTGTGAAGCAGTATCAAAAGCGGTATCACCTGGCTCCGGAGCGGCTGCTGTTTGTCGTCTGCTCGCTATCGAAGAGCCTGGATGCCGCGCATGCCAAGGAATTGACGGGAATCGAGGTGTGGACGGGCACGGCGCTCACGGCACCTGCGTACCGGGAGGCGCTGCAGGCGTATGTGGGCAAATGTGTAGAAACGATTGCTGCACTGCCCATCCCCGCCCAACAGGTTTATTTTCTGAGCGGCGATGTGCATCCCAACGCACTGGCCTGTCAATTGCTCCAAGGAGAAGCGGCAAATTTTCCTGATCGCTGGCTGCGTCCATCCGTCAGTGAGTTAATCCAGTTTTTGGATGGCAAGCTGTGATATACTGATGGCGTTTACAGCAGTAATCAGGAGGGATTGGCGATAAAAGTAAATGTGGTGGGGATACCTCATTTTGCTGGGGCGTTTGTTTCGGGGACGGAGCTTGCGCCAGACGCACTGCGAAAGGCTGGTCTGGTGGAAAAGATGCAAGGGCTGGGGCTGGAAGTACAGGATACAGGAAATCTGAAGCTTCCGGATTATTTGCCGCGGCACAATATTCCGCCGGTTCGCAATTGGCCTGCTCCGCGCATGCTGTGGGACTTGCTCACAGAAGAGGCACGCAGCTGGTTGAAGGGTGAGGATTTTGCCCTTCTGCTCGGGGGAGATTGCAGTACGATCGTAGGCACAGCGGCAGCCTTCAGCCAGTTGTATGGAGAAAAAGCATACTTGCTGGTGATCGACGGCCATTTCGATGCGGTTCGTCCCACTGCGACTCGCTGCATCGGGGCTGCGGGCATGGGACTCTGGTTTTTGCTGCAGGGCCGTGATATGTGGATCGCGGACACTGGCTGGACGGCAGAGCGAATGACAGTGATTGGCTGTCAGGAGCAGCCCGTGCAGAACTATGGCGTAGAGATCGTTACACTGGCCCAGCTTCGCTCGGGTGATTTGCTGGATTGGGTCCGGATCGTTCTGGAGAAAATTCCGGCAGATGCGAAACTGCTTGTCCATTTCGACGTAGATGTAATGGATGAAGAAGCGATGGCTGCCGCGTACGCACCGAGCAAAGTCGGACTATCTCTGGCAGAGGCCGAACGGTTGGTGACAGCGGTGGTGCAAGATCGACGCGTAGTGGGCCTCGAAGTAACGGAGTTTTCTGCGTTGCGAGACACGACAGGAGAACAGGCGGAAAGACTTGTTCATTTGCTGGCGAATGTATTGTCTACTCGCGCGAGAGCAGCTTCTTCTGATACACTATAGATATAAGTGATTGCTTATGAGTGGAGGAGGAGAAGCTTTATGCTGAAAAAGCTGATGGCTAAATTGGGTGTAGGAGCAGCAAAGGTAGATTTGCAGCTGGATCGTTCCGGGTATCGCCTCGGGGAAACAATGACAGGTGTCGTGCGAATTGAAGGCGGCAATGTCGAGCAGAGCATTAGCGATCTGAGCGCGGTACTGATGATGAAGGCTTATGTAAAGGGGCAGGAAGTGCGGAAGGCCGTTCAGCTGTACCCGGTACGAAGCCATTTCACGGTTCAGCCAAAGCCTGCTGTTCAGGAGATCCCGTTTGCTTTTGAATTGCCGGAAGGTTTGGCTATGTCCACGCCGTCCATTCAATATTTCCTGCATACGAAGCTGGATGTCGAGATGGCGCTGGACCCGACGGATATGGACTTCATCCAGGTGCTCCCGCCTGAGCCGGTAGAGCGTGTCCTGCAAGCCTTAGAGCGTCTTGATTTGCGCCAAAAGCAGGACTCCGGAAAGCTGACCCCATATGGCCAGGAGTTTTCCTTTTTCCCGGCTGCCCAGCTGGGGATACCGCTGAAGGAGCTGGAGGTCATCTTCTTCTCGGCGCCAGGTGAGCTGAAGCTGCTGGTCGAGCTGGACCTCGCTACAGGCTTCTTGAGACGCGAAGTGGAGTACAAAGCGGAAATCGTGGTCCCGCAAGGACTGCTTCAGCCAGGGCAGGAAGAAGAGCTCTCCCGTTTCCTGCTGGAGACCATTCGTGAATACGCGAACAACCCAAGCGCAATCCCGTACGTGTCCATGGCCGCTTACCGCCAAGGCCAATACGGCCATCACAGCCACCGCGGCAGCGGAATGGGCGGCATGATCGGCGGTATGGCAGCAGGCTTCCTCGGAGGAATGCTGCTCAATGAAATGATGTTCGGTGACGAGGAAATGGCCTCGGAGGATGACATGGGCGGAGACGAAGGCGACGACGGCGGCTTCGACTTCGGTGGATTTGACGAAGAACTGTAAGAATAGACACGAATAGGAAAAGCCATCACTTGCCTATGATGAGGCAGGTGGTGGCTTTTTTGTAGGTGGCTCGGGTTTGCCGGTCATTACTTCTTTGAATTGGATTTTACTTCCCCCCCCCTGAATCCACTTTCAAAAACGCCGCCAAGGAAAACGGAGAAAAAAACGGAGGTCTTAGGGACACAGCTGAGGCGCAATGAAAAAAGAGGAACATTTTTTTTGCGTCCAACGTGCGGACGCTCCTGGAGACGGCTGCTTTTGGACGCGGTTCCTCTTTTGAGTGGAGCCGTGCAGGAATGCCCCCCGCGCAGGTGGCCCTACGAACCGCAGTTTTTTTCTCCGTTTTCCACCCCGTTTTCCAAGCACATAGGATAGGCCAACAGCGTATACCTAATAGGCAACGAGAAAGAGGTGACCATATATGAGCGGATGGCTCTCGCTCCTGCTCGTTTCCCTGGCCATCAGTATGGACAGTGTCAGTGTAGGGTTGACGTATGGGCTGCGCAAAATGAGAATGCCGTTCCTGTCGCTTATCGTCGTGTCGGGTTGTTCGTTTGTCGTCGTTTATGGTGTCATGATGATTGGTTCGTCCCTGACGTATTGGCTCACTCCGGAGATCGGAAAGCAAATCGGGGCAGCTGTTTTGATTGTGATGGGATTGTTTACGCTTTGGAGGCTTGTTTCTCCCCGCTCTACCGCTGAGGAGGAGCAGAGCGCAAAAGTGGATGTAGCGTTCGTGGAAAAAGAGGGAGAGCCCGAGTGGACGGTGCTCTCGCAATTTCGCGTATTTGGCGTGATGATTCAGATTCTTCGCGATCCCGCCCAGGCGGATACAGACCGTTCGGGGCATATCATGGGCTGGGAAGCCGTCATGCTCGGGTTGGCGCTGTCGCTGGATGCCTTTGGAGCGGGGATCAGCCTGACCTTCCTCGGCTATTCTCCTTTGGTGGTCGCTCTTTGCATCGCCGTGATGAGCGCGTTGCTGCTGCAGATTGGCCTTACACTGGGGCGTCGTGCCGGGCAAAGCAAATGGATTTCCAAGCTGACCTGGCTGCCGCCGATTCTCTTGATCTGCATTGGGGTTGCGAAAAGTTTTAAATAGCGGATATTCATCTGCCCGTCCCAAGCACAAGGGACGGGTTGTTTTATTTTGTGGCTCGTCTGCATACATATCAGAAGGAGTGAGAAGTGGATGGAGGAGATGTAGGTGGATACACAGCCAATTCGAAAATGGTACACGCTGGCGGCGACAGACGTGACCGAAGCCCTTCACAGCGATGCGGCGCAGGGATTGACTCAGCAGGAGGCGGAGCGGCGACTGGCAAAGCAAGGTGCCAACCAGTTGGCTGAAAACAAGCGCAAGCCTCTCTATACAGTCTTTCTCGATCAATTTAAGGATTTTATGGTACTCATCCTGTTCATCGCCACATTGATTTCTTACTTTCTCGGGGAGTACCTGGACGCCATCACGATCATCGCGATTATCATCATCAACGGGATTCTCGGTTTTATACAGGAGGCGCGGGCGGAGCGGTCCTTGCAAGCGTTGAAAGAGCTGGCTTCGCCCATGGCGAGGGTGATGCGGGAAGGGCACCTGGCGATGATCCCTGCCTCTCGTCTAGTACCGGGGGATTTGGTATGGCTCGAAGCGGGGGACCGCGTGCCTGCTGACATGCGTCTGCTTGCGGCCAATCGTCTGGAGATCGAGGAGTCGGCACTGACCGGGGAATCGGTGCCCGTCAGCAAATCGATTAAGCGACTGGAGGTTACAGCTGCAGCCCAAGTGCCGCTTGGCGATCAGAAAAACTTGGCCTTTATGGGAACGATGGTGACGGGGGGAACAGGGAGCGGCATCGTTGTCGCCACGGGCATGGGCACGGAAATCGGGAAAATCGCCCACCTGATGAATACAGCCGAGGAAGCGGAAACGCCTCTCCAGCTGCGTTTGGAGCAAATGGGCAAAATTCTCGTTGTCGTAGCGGTGCTGCTCACCATTGTCGTGATCGGGGCAGGGGTGTGGCATGGTCATGAGCTGTTTACGATGTTCCTCGCCGGGGTTAGCTTGGCGGTTGCCGCGATTCCGGAAGGGCTCCCTGCGATTGTGACAGTTGCGCTGGCGCTGGGTGTACAGCGGATGATTCGCCGCAATGCGATCGTGCGCAAGCTGCCCTCGGTGGAGACACTCGGCTGCGCTTCTGTCATTTGCTCGGATAAGACAGGTACCCTCACGCAGAACAAGATGACCGTCACGCAGGTTTGGCACAGCAATACCTTGTATGAGGTAAGCGGCAGCGGCTACGCGCCGGAGGGCTCCTTTTTGCTGCAGGGCAAAGCTGTTTCTCCTACTCGTGATGGCGCGCTTAACCAGATTCTTCGGATTGCAGAGCGATGCAACAACGCACGTCTGACCTGCGAAGAACAGAGCACGCGCAATTTGCTGGGGATAGGGAAAACGACACGCTTTTGGCATGTCGTGGGAGACCCGACAGAAGGAGCACTCAAGGTCCTCGCGGCAAAAGGACAAAACGGGTCTGTTGATCGGGGGAAGATGGGTCACCAATCGGTGCGCGTAGAGGAGCTGCCGTTTGATTCCGATCGGAAAATGATGTCTGTCGTGGAGAAAGGAGCGGACGGCGTTCATTCTCTGCTTACCAAAGGTGCGGTGGAAGCTGTATTGGCACGTTCCACGCACATCCTGTGGAAAGGCGAGCTGCAGCCGCTCTCGGCGACCATTCGCCATCAAGTCCTGGAGCAAACGGAGCTCATGGCGGGGAAAGCGTTGCGCGTCTTGGCGTTTGCCTACAAGACCATGCAGGGCTACCGTCCCGGTCAGCCTATCGGCTCGGTGGAAAACAACCTCGTGTTTGTCGGGGTAGCAGGCATGATCGACCCGCCTCGCGAGGAGGTTCGCCCGGCGATCAATCTGTGCCACCAGGCGGGAATCAAAACCGTCATGATTACCGGTGACCATAAAGTGACGGCTGAGGCGATCGCCAAACAAATCGGGCTGGTAAGAGGCTACGGCGAGGTGCTGGAGGGGCGTGACCTGGATAATTTGTCCGACGCGCAGCTGTCCGAATACGTAGAGCGAGTCTCGGTCTATGCACGTGTGTCGCCGGAGCACAAGCTGCGCATCGTACGCGCCCTGCAGAGCAAAGGGCATGTCGTGGCGATGACCGGAGACGGAGTGAACGATGCTCCTGCCATCAAAACGTCGGACATCGGCATTGCCATGGGGATTACGGGTACCGATGTCACGAAGGAAGCCGCCGCGCTCGTGCTGCGTGACGACAACTTCGCGACGATCGTCGCAGCTGTAGAGGAAGGGCGCAACATCTACGACAACATCCGCAAATTCATTCGCTACCTGCTGGCGTCCAACGTGGGTGAGATCCTCGTCATGTTTTTCGCGATGCTGTTGGGCCTGCCGCTGCCGATGGTGCCGATTCAGATTCTGTGGGTCAACCTCGTTACAGATGGCTTGCCCGCTATGGCACTGGGGGTCGATCAAGCGGAGGCCGATACGATGTACCAGCGCCCGCGGAATAAAGCGGAAAACATCTTTAGCAGAGGACTCGGATGGAAAATCATCAGCCGTGGCTTCCTGATCGGGGCGATGACGCTCCTTGCCTTCTGGCTGACACTGCGCGAGGATCCAAACAATCTGGTGCATGCCCAAACAGTCGCTTTCGTTACGTTGGTCATGGCTCAGCTCATTCACGTATTTGATTGCCGCAGCCAGTACAGCGTCTTTCACCGCAATGTGTTTGAAAACAAGTATCTGGTCTGGGCGGTTATTTCTTCGCTGGTGCTCGTTCTCGGGGTCGTCTACATCGATGCGCTGCAGCCGATATTCAAAACAACGGACCTGTCCTTCCGCGATTGGGCACTGATCCTGGTCACTTCTGGAGTCCCTACCTTTGTGGCGGGAATCGGGGGAGTTCTGGCAAGCGGCAGACCGAAGACCAGCAAGCAAAAACGCTCGTCCATGCGTACCGTGCGTCCTGACTAACCGAAGCGGTTTCTCGCCGTGGAGCAGGAAAGAGGGTTGGGAGCGTGCGTAAGAAAACAGGCGGGTGGCGAAGACGGGGCAGGAGAATACTGGCTGCGACTTTGTTCACCATCATCGGATTATTCGTACTGTTTCTGTTGGCAGAAAAGCAGATTGAACCTACGCTGATGCTGATCGCCCAGGCGAAAGCCGACCAGGTGGCTAAGCTGGCTATCACAGACGCGATTACCAAAAGGCTCAGCCAGCAAGGACTGGATTTCAATCAGGTCGTGCTGATGGAAAAGGATCAGGCGGGGAATATCAAAGCCGTTAATTTCAACTTTCGGGAGTATTCCCGCATTGTTGGGGAGACGACTGCTCGGATTCAAAACAGACTCAAGGAATTTGAGAGCGAAAACGTCAAGATGTCCGTTCCGCTAGGCGTAGCGACGAGAAACGCATTTCTCGAGCATCTAGGGCCCGAGGTGCCGATCTCGTTTGTCCCTATCGGAGCAGTCAAGACCTGGCTGGAAACCGGCATGAAGCAAGCGGGCATCAACATGGTGCTGGTTACCGTCTACATTTACGTAGAAGTCGATCTGCGGGTCATTATCCCATTCGCAACCGACCAGCAGACGGTGACTACCCAGATTCCCATCACCGAAGCGCTGATTGTCGGCAAGGTTCCGACCTATCTCTACAACAATCCGTCAGGCAAGCCCGATGTGCCGATGCCGCGCAGCGGACAGATCATCCAGCCACAGCCGTAAAAATTATTTTGAAACGTTTGTTGCATGCTGTCGTCCAAGTTATAGAGACACTACACAATAGGAAAAACATTGGAGGCTGAAACAGCATGAAAACAATACGTACAGGCATGATGACGTTGGCGGCTCTGGCCGTTTTGGGAACAAACGTGGTATCGGCAACCTCCGAACCAGTAAAGGAACTTTCCGTTAATGTAAATGGACAGCATATCGAACAGGCAGCGATTTTTGATAAAGGTCAGCAAACGGTACTGGTTCCTCTGCGTGACGTAGCCGAGTCCCTCGGTTTCCAAGTAAAATGGAACGCAGAGCTGAAAGCGGCAGAAGTAAACAAAGGAGCGATCGCAAGCTACGCGAAAGTCGGCGAAGACCGCTACCCATTTGCGAAAATGTACAAAACATTGGGTGCAGAGCCGAAGCTGCTGAACGGCAACACCTACGTGCCAGTAGCTTTCGTCGATGAAATCCTGCAAGCGGAAGTAAACGTAACCGACGATGCCGTAACCGTGGTAGACGAGGAATCCGACGTGGCTCCTGTTCGCACCGGAACCATCACGACCCTCAATAAAAGCGAGGATGGCCGCGTATCCTTCCAGTTGAACGGATATGAGACGGGAATCATCCTGCACGTAGATAAAGATACCAAGATCACAACAGCTGACGGCAAAGAGCTGAAGCCAGAGGACCTGAAGCTGGGTATGGAAGTGGAAGCGACTCACCAAAAATTCATGGCGATGAGCATGCCGCCGCAATCTGGTGCCGTGAGCATCGTAGTAAAAAGCAGCCTGGAAACCCCTGAGGTCCTGGGTACAGCAGGCAAGGTGGTAAGCATCGAGAAAGACCAGGAAGGCACCTACAAAATGGTGGTAGAAGGACGCGCTCTGGCAGAGAATGCTCCTGAAAAAGTAGCGCTGATTATCAATGAAGCTACCAAAATCGTTAGCGCGAAAGACAACAAAACACTTACGCCAGAGGATCTGAAAGCAGACATGAACGTATTTGCTTACTATGGTCCAAAACTGACTCGCAGCCTGCCGCCAATCGGTGTTGCGGAGAAAATCGTCGTCGAATAAGGAATTAGAAGCGGAACGGCACAGGCTGTTCCGCTTCTTTTTGTCGTGGAGCGGAACGCAGACTGCACAGACCGGCGATGAGAGCAACGCCAGCACAAAGACAGGCGAGTACGGTGAAGCCCCAGGTCTGATACACAGGGCCGCCTACATACGAGCCAATCGTCATCCCGATGTACATGCCTGTGATGTTCCATGCCATGATTCTTCCGAGGTGGTCAGGGTATTCCCGTGCCAAACGGGATTGATACGAAGGAACAAAGGCATAGCCTACAAATGCCCAGAGGAACAGTAAGGCAAAAAGCCAGATTCCCTGCTGGTAGAACAAGCCTACAATGACGAGACAGGCGGTCAAAGTCAGCAGACTGGCAGATGAAATGGCTTTGGCCCCCCATTTGTCGGACAGGCTTCCCCCGTTCAGGCTGCCGAGCATGGCTCCGAACCCATACGCTATGAGAGAAGCGGCGATCTGAGAGGGACGAAAGCCGACATCCTCCGTCAGTGCCGTACCCAGATAGGTGTAGACGCCATACATGGCAGCCGCCCAGTAAACGGTGACCAGAACGGAGCGGAACATCAAAGCGACAGAGGGAGCCGAGCTTTGCGTAGATGCTCCTGAGTGATTTCGCTGCGGCCAAATGGCGAGGTTGATCCAGGCTAGCAAAAAGCTGACGGCGGCGATGAGCCAAAAGGTAATGCGCCAGCCGAGCTGGTCAGCGATCAAGGTGCCGATCGGTGTCCCTGCCCAAAGACCCGTCAGATTGCCGGAGACGACGACAGACAACCAGGCAGCTCTACGGTTAGCAGGAGCCAAATCACTGACGAGGGCATAGACACAAGGGGCGATTGCTGCCAATGCAAATCCTGCCACCGCTCGACTGATGAGCAGCATGCCAAAAGAATGGGCAAAGCCGGTCCACAGATTGGCGAGACAAAACAGGGTCAGTCCTCCCCAGAGCAGGAGGCGCCGTCGGGTTGAATAGCGGTCAAACAAAACGCCCATCAAAGGAGAGCCGCAAGCGTACATGATAGACATGGCCGTCACGAGCCAGCCAGCAACGGCGGGCGTCACGGCAAATTCCTCAGCGATGGATGGCAGCAGGGGTGAAACGATAAAGACATCTGTCCCCACGATGAACAAGGTAAAGGCGCCTGTGATCAACCAGACGGCAGCGTTCTTCACGACATCCCATTCCTCCTGACAGAGCCGTGCAAAATAGATGCTTCTATCAGTTATATGGGGAGATGGGATGGGGGTGCCTACAACTGCGTGGAGGGATCAAGGGGATAAGCCATGCAAAAAACGCGTCCGAGCTTCTCTGAGACACGCTCTTCGTAGGTAGTAAAGCCATACGCTTCATAAAAGGGTATGACAGCCTGATTCTTTTCCAAGACAGCGAGATGAAGAGAATGATAGCCGTTTTCCCGATACCAAGCGGTCAGGCAATCGAGAAACTCTTTGGCGTAGCCTCTCCCCTGCGCCCGGCTGTCGATCATGATCAATCCAAGCCACGGATGTCCGTCGCGCGGGTTTTTCAGAATAAATTGGGCGATGCCGATCAGGGAATCACTGGATGCCTCGCGCAAGCAGTAGCTGTACGAATCGGCAAAAGCCAGGTTCTCTGCATGATCCTGAGCAACGGCTTCCATAGAGACAGTGCGCTGCCCAAAGGAGTATTCCATGAAATCAGGATTGGAATTGTACACGGCGAGCAGCGCGGGAAAATCACATTCGGTAACAGGTGTAAAAGCCAGGCGGCGGCTGGCGCGGGGAAACGGTGTAGGCATAAACGACACTCCCAAATCCAAATTTAGTTAGACGATAATCTAATTAGATAATAAACGAAATAGATAAAGAGTCAATAGTCATACAAGTCCAGCCTGAGGTTAAGGGAATTCCCCGATACACTTTCTTGCCCGTAAACTCTACAATAGCGGTATGGAGATTGTCTTACGAGGAGGAGCGCATGAGTACGTGGAGAGAAGACCTGGATACGTCCAGTGAAATGTTTTCGCTGATGCAGTCCATCTTTGCGAACGTCAGCGATGCCATCCTGGTGGTAGACCGCGACGGGTTGATCGTAAAGGTCAATGCCGCACTAGAGCAAATGACAGGCTGGACCGAGAAAGAATTGGTCGGGATCAAACATATTTGTGAGCTTTGTCTGGGGATGGCGACTTGCATGGAAGAGACGTCCTGTGCCGATTGTTTCTTCAAGCAGGTGCAGATGCCATCCTTTGAGATGCGCCTGCGAACTCGTGACGGCAGGGATTATCCCGTAGCAGCGAGCTCTGCGAGATTGCCTGATGGCGCAAACGGCGAGCTGGTGATGGTGATCCGGGACATGTCCGCCCAGCAGCGCGCAGAAAAAGAGCGCTACCAGCACAAGCTGACGAACTACGCGATTGCTGCGCAGGAGGAAGAGCGCAAGCGTATTGCTCGCGAGCTGCACGATGGGGTTGGTCAGGCTCTTTACAGCATTTTGGTAGGATTGAACGTCGTCGGGCAAGGACATTTGAGCGACCCGATCCGGCAGCATGTAAATGATCTTTTGCAGATGACTTCCAAGGCGATGGAAGAGGTAAAGCGGATGGCGCTTGAGCTGCGTCCCTCCGCGCTGGATGACTTGGGGCTTTTGCCGGCATTGCGCTCCTTGATGAAGCGGGTAGAGAAAAGCTTTGACATCCAGGTGGAGCTGCATGTTCAGGGAGAGCGACGGCGCTATTCGGCGGCGATGGAAACGGCTCTCTACCGAATCGTTCAGGAGGCAATGACCAACACGGCCAAATACGCAAAGGCAAGTCAGCTGGGGATCGTGTTTGAGGACAGAGAAAAAGAAGTTGTGGTGACGATCGTAGATGATGGCGTCGGCTTTGAGGTAGAGAAGGCTTTGCATACGGGCAAGGGCTTGGGTATTTTCGGTATGAAGGAACGGGCACAGCTGCTAGGAGGTACAGTGGACATCCGGTCAGCTCCTGACGAGGGTACGACTGTCATCGTGCGCATTCCGGTTTCAAAGGAGGAGACGTAAACATGGCTATTCGCGTGCTGATCGCTGATGATCACGCCATCGTCCGTTCAGGGCTGGGGATGCTGATCAACGCCCAGGAGGATATGGAAGTCGTAGGGTACGCAGCAGATGGAAAGGAAGCGTGCGAGAAAGCGGGAGAGCTCCACCCGGATGTCGTGCTGATGGACCTGAGCATGCCCCCGGGGGAAAACGGTTTGACGGCAACCGCCAGACTGAAGGAGACGGCACCGGATATCCAGGTGCTCGTCCTGACCATGCATGATGATGAGGAGTATTTGTTCCGCGTCTTGCAGGCGGGTGCGGCAGGCTATATCCTCAAAAGCGCTCCGGACCTGGATCTTATCGCCGCGATCCGCTCCGTTCAGAAGGGAATGGCGTACCTGTATCCTTCTGCGACGAAATCGTTGATCGAGGAATTTTTGCAGATGGTGAAAAGCGGCGAGGAACAGGCGAAATACGAAATTCTCACCGAGCGGGAAAAGGAAGTGCTCGTGCTGATCGCCAAGGGCTTCAGCAACAAGGAAATTGCGGAGCAGCTGACTGTATCCGTGAAAACGGTAGAATCGCATAAGGCACATATCATGGAGAAGCTGCACCTGCGTACGCGGCCCGATCTGGTTCGGTACGCGATTAAAAAAGGGTGGCTCGATTTTGAATAGCACCCTGCACGAAAAACGGAGCGTAAGAGGCTGGTTCGACCGCCTTACGCTCCGTTTTTGTTTGCCATGCGATTCACAGATTCATCATGCTGCGAAATACCTTCGTCTTCCCTCGGCTGACGGGAATTTCGGTCTGGCTATTATCGTTCATCTTGATCAAGTACGTGTTGTTGAACCAGGGAATGATTTCTTTGATCTGGCGCAGATTTAAAATATAGTTCCGGTGGCTTCTGAAAAAATGACCGGAGCGGTTTAAAATAACCTCGAGTTCATTTAAGGAGCGGTCCCATTTTTCGACGGTGTCCTTCGTCGCAATAAACAAGTCTCGCTCCCGGACAAAGGCGAAATAAATGCTGCTGACAGGGATCGGGATGATCTTGTTGTTTTTGCGGATACAGACCTGCTCGTCCAGAATTGCCCCCACCCCTGCAGGGTCACCCGAGGTGGGCGCGCGCTCGTATCCGTCCGGTTTATGCAAAAGGGTCTTCACTTTCTTGATCGCATCATCCAGCTGCGACTCCAGGATCGGTTTGGTGAGATAGCCAACAGCAGGAGTCGAAAAGGCTTCCAGCGCGTGCTCATGAAACGCAGTCGAAAAAACGATCAGCGGTG
This sequence comes from Brevibacillus nitrificans, assembly GCF_003710965.1. Taxonomy (NCBI): domain Bacteria; kingdom Bacillati; phylum Bacillota; class Bacilli; order Caryophanales; family Paenibacillaceae; genus Brevibacillus; species Brevibacillus nitrificans. The sequence goes on from NZ_RHHU01000015.1 coordinate 52,394, forward strand.
GCCGCGACAGCTGGCTCAACTTTTGAGCAAATTCCAGGCCGCTCATCCCGGGCATTTGAATATCGAGAAAGAGCAGGTCAGGCTCCGAATTGACGATATGGGGAAGGGCATCAATCGGATTGTAATGAATGGAAATCACATCGATATCGATATACTTTTTCAGCAAATATTCCAATTCGGAGCAAATAGCAGGCTCATCATCGATAATCATCGTTTTCAAGAACATACGGATGCACATCCTTTCAAGAAGCGGTTAACGGGGCGGCAAAAGAAACAATCGTTCCGACGCCAGGCGTGCTCTGGATTTGCAGACCGTACTCTTTTCCGTAGATGGATTGCAGCCGCTGATGAACATTGGACAAGCCAATTCCCCGTGATTGATGATTCCAAATCTCAGCCAGGCGCTCTTCGCTGATTCCCACCCCGTTGTCTTCGATGCTGATTTTTACATCATGACCGGATGCCTCCACACGTATCGTGAGGACGCAGTCGCTGATTTTGGGGAATAGGCCGTGGTGAATGGCGTTCTCGACGATTGGCTGCAGCGTCAGGATCGGCAGCTTTCGATCAAGCAGGGCTTCCTCTATTTCCATGTTCACCTTCAGGCGGTTGGCGAATCGGACCTTCTCGATTTCCAGATAAGACGTAATTCCGTCCAGCTCTTCCTGCAAGCTGTGATAATTGCCTTTGCTTTTCAGATTGCGCCGGAAGATGTCGCTCAAATTGCCGATCAAGCTTCTCGCCTGTTCAGGGTTTGTCCGACAATAAGAGCTGATCGTGCCTAGCGTATTAAACAAAAAATGCGGGTTGATTTGCGCCTGCAGGGCATTTACCTCCGCTTGCTGCCGCATTTTGGACTGATGCTCGATTTCGGCCAGCTCGATTTGGACGGACAAGAGGTTGGCCAAGCCGTCCAGCAATTTCTGGCTGGTCTGGGACGATTGGAAGGAAGCGCTTTTCAAGAAAAATTGCAGCGTCCCGATCGGTTGATTTTGATGGTACAAAGGTGCGGCGATCACCGACTTTAGACGAAGCGAGCGGGGAGTGGATGGATTTTTGTCCAGACACACCAAAGCATTCTGCGTCAAAACAGATTCCGCCACCTGTACGCAAAGCGTCTCTTTTTGCACATAGTTTTCCAAAACGGCGCCTTTCGCGGCCAAAAGCTTCTCCCGGTCTGTAATCGCGACAGCATCGACCATGGCGATTTCACGGATGATTTCGGCCGTTTTTCCCGCAGAGGAAACAGTCAGCCCTGTCCGCAGGTGCGGCAGAGTCTGACTCGCGATGGACAGCGCCAGATTGGCACCCAAAGCGCCCGACTGGTCCTGCATCATTTTCATATTCAAAAAGATACGCGTGAAGATCAACAGTCCGATCACGGTCACGAGTGTCGTGGGAATGGCGATTTTCATTTCCAGCTCGAGTGCCGCTGAAAACGGTCTTGCGATGAGCAGCACCATCACTTTTTGAATCAGCTCGGCGACAAGGCCGACCAGCACGATATGCTGCCATTTCAAGCGAAACAGATTGATTTTGTTGCTGACCATTCCTCCGAAGACGCCCGCCATAACAGTCGAGATGGCACAGGCGGCAGCGGTAAAGCCCCCGATCGAATAGCGATGAATACCGCCAATGATACCGGCGATCAAGCCGACCACGGGTCCCCCGATCAATCCTCCCACAACTGCTCCGACAATGCGTGTATTCGCGAGAGCATCATTGATGCGGATGCCGTGTTCCGTTCCAATCACAGATAGGAAGCCAAACAGTGTGGAGAGGATCACGATCCGCTTCCAGTCGTTTTTTCCGTACACAATGTTTCGAAAATAATCCAGCTGGCCGATGATGAGGGAGATCACCGCGATCCCGGATATGTTTTCCAGCAGTCTCAGTAGCATGGTGAAAGTCATAATAGCCCCCTTATGGTAAAGAGTAGCTCGATCAGGAATATTAATCAACGCCATTCAAATGGGATTATTGGCAGGTCAGCAGCCGTTTTTGACCACTCGGGACGAGTTGATAGATACCGGGAAAATGATCGAACTAAAATAAGGACAGTTCAGATTATTCGAATCCGTTTCGGGGGAAAATGAAATCCCTTTCAAAGCAAATGATGCCCCTCTTGCGCATGCAAAGGTATTGTTTCATTTGCAAGCGGTTTCAATATCTCCGACACAGAAGGTTCGAAGCAAACAAGAGGAGGGTACAACAATGGCTCAATTGAGCGAACGCGAAAAGACGCGGCGTATCACCAGCAACATCTTTAAAGGCTCACTCGGAAACCTGATCGAATGGTACGACTGGTATGCTTATGCAGCCTTTGCGGTCTATTTTTCATCCCAGTTTTTCCCGAAAGGAGACCCGACCAGTCAGCTCTTGAACACAGCAGCGGTTTTTGCCATCGGATTTTTGATGCGTCCGATCGGGAGCTTGCTCCTGGGACGCTACGCTGACCGTCACGGCCGCCGTGCAGCGCTGACACTGTCTGTGACCATCATGGCCGGCGGTTCTCTGGTCATTGCCTGTACGCCGGGCTACGAAACGATTGGCGTTTTTGCTCCTATCATTCTCGTTTTGGCGCGTTTGCTCCAAGGGCTGTCGCTCGGTGGAGAGTATGGAACTTCGGCAACCTATCTGTCCGAGATGGCTGACAAAGGTCGCCGCGGCTTCTACTCCAGCTTTCAGTACGTTACACTGATCAGTGGTCAGCTGGTAGCGCTGGGTGTGCAGATTATTTTGCAGCAAATCTTGAGCGAAGATGCTATGCACACATGGGGCTGGCGCATTCCTTTCGTGATCGGAGCCTTCGGGGCATTAGCTGTTCTGTGGCTGCGCCGTAGTATGGACGAATCCGAGCAGTTTGAGAAAATGGGGACGAAAAGCCGGGACAAGGCGGGTACCTTCAAAGAGCTGATGAAGCATCCGAAGGCAGTCATGGCAGTAGTCGGTCTGACTCTCGGGGGAACGATCGCTTTCAACACGTACACGACCTATTTGCAAAAATTCATGGTGAATACAGTAGGATTGCCGAAAGAGGAAGTCAGCTGGATTAACTTTGTCGCCTTGCTCATATTCGTCATCCTGCAGCCGATTGCCGGCGCGCTGTCCGATAGGATTGGCCGACGCCCTCTGCTGATTGGCTTCGGGGTTCTGGGGACACTGTTTACCGTTCCGCTGTTCTTGCTCATGGAGCAGACCAAAAGCCCGTACATGGCTTTCCTCTTGATGCTGATCGGTCTGATCATCGTCACAGGCTATACATCGATCAACGCGATCGTAAAAGCCGAGCTGTTCCCAACGGAAATCCGCGCACTGGGTGTCGGCTTCCCGTACGGGGTAACCGTAGCGATCTTCGGAGGTACAGCGGAGTTCATCGCACTGTGGTTCAAGAGCATTGGGGTCGAGTCCCTCTTCTACTACTACGTAGCCGCTTGTGTTGCCTTGAGCCTCGTCGTCTACTGGCGCATGGGTGAATCCTCGAAGACTTCCAAGATCGAGGCTGAGCTCGAAGGCAAGCATACAGCGTAACGTAAGAACGGAAAAGCTTTCGTTCGTCATCAAAACAGGTAGGAACCGCCAGCTTCGTGCACACGCCAACGTGCCGGGCTGGCGGTTTTTTGTTCTGCAACGAAGATTCCGCCAAAAGGATTGCCGGAACCAAGTTTTCTACCTGAAATCCTTCCGACTATCAGAAGACCAGCCGTATGCTTGTGGGCTGGTCTTTTTGCTGTGTCAAACCTGTGACAGAAACTGGATAATATCAGGGTGTTTTCTCCCCACTTTAGGGGATTTCCCCGAATTACTTCGGCCGCTGCCACAGGATAGAATGAAGGCGTAAAGGAACGACGCCATGAAAGGCACAAAGAAAGGAGGAGAGCACGATGGAGACGCAGACAAACAGCCCGGAAAAGAAGAAGGGTCACAAGCAAACGGGCCCGCAGACAGAACCGGAAAATCTCAAGGGAACGTTTGCCGCTGTGCTGATCGTCGGAGGAATCATTCTCCTCAGTTGGTTTGGTGTTTTTGGCCTTTTCCTAGAGCGTGCATAAGAGGGGAAGCGAAGGAGGGTACGTATGCATTTGCATCGGTTTGAAAAAATTTGGTTGATGCTGGGTGCAGGTGGGTTGGCTTTGTTTATCCTGCTGCTTTGCGTGAACGCATTTGCGATGGGGATGGCTCCGCCCAGCAATATGGAAATGATTGATCCCAAGAAGGTAGCAGAGACACCGCCTTTTGATAAACCAGGCTTGAAGCAGGTAGGAGATAAAGAATACGACGCCTACATGACGGCCTTTGCGTTTGGGTTTTCGCCGACCAAAATGGAAGTCCCCGTAGGCTCGACGGTTAATTTTCACGTGACGAGCCCGGATGTGATCCACGGCTTCCAGATTCCTGGTACGAACGTCAATTTCATGGTCATGCCGGGACATATCAACTCGGCGACATACACCTTTGACAAGCCAGGTGAGTATTTGATCATTTGCAACGAATATTGCGGCGCCGGTCATCAGGTGATGGCGACGACGATCATCGTGAAATAGAGCGAGGTGATTTTACATGGTAATCGCACGAAAGGTTGATACAGATAGACTGCCTTCTACGGTTGCCCGTCCGGCAGCACGTCTCGGATTGTCGTATATCTGGGTGGCGTACATTGCCTTTGGGCTAGCGGCGCTTGCGGGTATGGTGCAGGGCATGGTGCGCGGCGGGATCATGGAGCTTCCCAGCTGGACGAATTACTATCAGATCTTGACGGCCCACGGTGTGCTGATGGCACTTATTTTTACGACGTTTTTCATCGTTGGCTTTCTTCTGACTGGTGTAGCGCGCACGACTGGAGGATCGCTTCACAAAACGGCTCTCGGGTGGGGCTGGGCTGGCTGGATCCTGATGGTAGTCGGCACGTTGATGGCTGTCGTCACGATCCTGATGAACGAAGCTTCGGTCCTGTACACGTTTTACGCTCCGCTGAAAGCATCTCCGTTCTTCTACATCGGGGCAGCGCTACTCGTCGTCGGCAGCTGGTTCGCAGGCTTTGCCGTCTTTGCCAGCTATCGCAAATGGAAACGGGAGCACCCGGGTCAGATTTCGCCACTCTTTGTGTTCATGTCGGTCACGACGTTTGTGATGTGGATTATCGCGACGCTTCCCGTAGCGGTCGAGGTTATTTTTCAGCTAATCCCTTGGTCGCTGGGCATCTCGCCGACGATCAACATCATGCTGAGCCGCACCTTGTTCTGGTTCTTCGGGCATCCGCTGGTTTACTTCTGGCTGATGCCGGCGTACATCGCGTGGTATGTATGTGTGCCGCGGATTATCGGCGGGCATGTTTTCAGTGACTCGCTCAGCCGTCTCGCATTTATCCTCTTGCTGCTGTTCTCGATTCCGGTCGGCTTCCACCATCAGCTGATGGAGCCAGGGATCTCGGCTGGCTGGAAAATGATTCACGTGACACTGACGCTGATTGTCGTCATTCCATCGCTCATGACAGCCTTCTCGATGTTTGCGATCTTCGAAACCACGGGACGCAAAAAGGGAGGAATCGGTCTCTTCGGCTGGCTGAAAAAGCTGCCGTGGACAGACGTACGCTTCTTCGCCCCGTTTGTCGGGATGCTCTTCTTTATCCCTGGCGGCGCAGGCGGTATCATCAACGCAAGTAACCAGATCAATGCGGTCGTGCACAATACGATTTGGGTTACCGGGCACTTCCACATCACCGTGGGAGCAGCCGTCGCACTTACATTCTTTGGGGTCAGCTTCTGGCTCATCCCAGTACTGACAGGACGGACTCTCACTCGCACGGCCAATCGGATGGGGATGGTCCAAACCGTATTCTGGGCAGTAGGGATGTTCCTGATGTCAACTGCCATGCACACAATGGGACTCTCGGGAGCTCCACGTCGGACTGACTATACGACCTACATGGATCATCCGACGGCATTGGGCTGGATGGATTATCAACGGGTGATGGCTTTTGGCGGAGGACTGCTGTTTGTAGCAGCGATCCTGCTGATTCTCATCCTCGTGTACCTGACCTTCTACGCGCCAAAAGGCTACACCGAGTATCCGATTGGGGAAACGGAAAAAGAGCAGCAGGTACCGCGCTTGCTGGAAAGATGGCCGGTATGGATTGGACTCGTCGCTTTCCTGATCGTCATGGCGTACGGCTATCCGATCATGGAGCAGATTCATCATCAGGCACCAGGCTCGCCGCCGTTCAAAACGTGGTGATTCAAAAATAATGGAACTGAAAAATCCACTCGTCTCATAAGAGCGAGTGGATTTTTCGTTGAGAATTTAGTAGTAAAGGGCAGCCAATTCTGTAAAGGCAAGAATCAGATACCCGATGGCAAGCAGCCATAGAGCGAGCAGTCTGAGGTCTTCCTCTTCAAATGGCATGGGACTCCTCCTTTGTCTCTGGTTACTACCAAGGTATTCAAAAGGAGGGGCATTGGTTTAGCTTATGGCACGTAAATCATCTTTCGCGTCATGCCGCCATCGACGATCAGCTCTGTGCCCGTAATAAAATCGTTGTCCTTCTGGGTCAAAAATAGGCAGGCGCGGGCAATGTCATCGGGTACACCGACACGCCCGGCTGGATGCTGGGCATGATCCTCGTGACGCAGGGCGGAGTAGTCGCCATTTTCGATCCAGCCTGGAGAAATCGCATTCACCCGGATACCGTCAGGACCGAGGGAAACAGCGAGTGCATGAGTCAAGGCGAGGATCCCGCCTTTGGAGGCTGCGTACGCTTCGCTATTGGACTCAGACATGTGCGCACGCGAAGAGGACAGGTTGACGATGGCTCCTTTGCCCTGTCTTTTCATGATTTTGGCTGCCTCCCGCGAGCCGAGAAAGACGCTTCGCAGGTTGGTGTTGAGGATATGATCCCACGCTTCTACAGGGAGCTCGTAGGGGGATTCCCAGGTGGACAGCCCGGCGTTGTTGATCAGCACGTCCAATCGACCCCAGCGCGCATCGACCATGTGCATCAGCTGTTCGATTTCAGGTGGCTGGCTGACATCTGTTTGGTGGAACGTGGCAGACCCAGTAGTAGAGGAGGAGGCTTGGATAGCTTCGGCGACGGCCTCTCCAGCTTCTCGGTTCCGTTCGGCGATGATGACATGCGCGCCATTGGCAGCGTACTTGGTCGCTACAGCACGTCCAATCCCGTTTCCGGCACCTGTGACGATGACAATGTTATCCGTGAATGTCATGTTGTTGTCCTCCTAACAATAGAAAAGTGAGATTGAAAAGTATAGTTGCGAAAAATACCTAACTATAATAAAGTAAGTAATATCCACTGAATAGATCAACTGTGTGAAACAAAAGGAGGCTCTCACATGCAAACAGATCAGAAATTAACAGCCGAACAGGCGATGGAAGCAAGACATAGCGTACGTAAATATGATCCGAACGTAGCGATCCCTCAAGGGGAATTGAACGAAATCCTGCGTCTGGCAGCTAGCGCGCCATCCTCATGGAATCTGCAGCACTGGCGCTTTCTGGTCGTAACCGATCCGGCTATCAAGCAAAAGCTTCTGCCAATCGCGTACAACCAGCAGCAAGTCGTAGATGCCTATGCTACTATCATCATACTGGGAGATCTGGAAGCAGACAAGGCTGCGACTGTCGTGTACGACCAGGCGCTGGCAAAGGGCCTGGTTCCTCAGCAAGTTCGCGATACGATGATTTCCCAAGTCGAGAATGCGTATAAAAACAATCCGGAAATGGCACGCGATGAAGCGATCCGCAATTCCTCCTATGCTGCTATGCAGTTGATGCTGGCTGCCAAAGCGAAAGGCTATGACACTTGCCCGATGGGAGGCTACGACAAAGCGAAGCTCGTAGAAGCCTTGAACATCCCGTCCCGTTATATCCCATCGCTAATGCTCACCATCGGGAAAGCCGCCGTACAAGCACACCCAACAGATCGCCTCGGACTTGACCAGCTGGTTATTGAAAACAGTTTCTAAAGCAAACAAAGGGAATGCTACGTAGCGTTCCCTTTTTCAACGGATATCTAGAGGGAAGCACGCAAGCAAGTTGACAAACGTTGTCCCATTTTTTACCATGCGTGTAAATACGCATTCACAACGATAGGTGATGAAAGCTGATGAAGCAGGGACATGTATTGCTGACAGGTGCATCCAGCGGGATCGGCTGGGAGCTGGCGCAGCTTTTTGCCCAGGATGGTTATTCGTTGATTGTGGTGGCACGTCGTGCAGATAAGCTGCAGGAATTGAAAAGCAAGTGTGAAGCGTACGGGGTAGATGTGCATGCGATTGCCAAGGATCTGGCACAGCCGCACCAAGTGGAGGAATTGTACGAGGAAGTCACACGCCAACAGCTTGCGGTCGACATTCTGGTCAACAACGCGGGCTTTGGCAGCTATGGCTTGTTTCAGGATAGCAAGGAGCAGGAGGATCTGGAGATGATCCAGGTAAACATTACGGCACTTACACGCCTGACCCGATTGTTTTTGCCAGAAATGGTGGCGCGAAGAAGAGGACGCATCCTCAATGTCGCATCGATCGCTGGCTTCCTGTCCGGTCCTTTGATGGCGGTCTACTATGCGACGACAGCGTATGTGCTCTCGTTTTCGGAGGCGCTGGAAAACGAGCTGCGGGGAAGCGGCGTCACCGTGACGGCGCTTTGCCCAGGTGCGACGGCCACAGGCTTTGAAGAAAGGGCAAGCCTGCAGGACTCGCGACTGTTCCGGGGAGGAGTCATGGACGTCAAGACGGTGGCGAGGATTGGCTACCAAGGGCTCATGCAGGGACAGACGCTGGTCATTCCCGGCTGGAAAAATCGCCTGCTTACCTTCTCCGTTCGCTTGGCGCCGCGCAAGCTGGTGACCGCGATTGCGCGCCGGGTGCAGAGCAAGATGTAGGGAGAGATAGTCGCTTGCCTTATAACAAAAAGGGTAGGAGAGTCGCGGCTCTTCCTACCCTTTTGTCGCTATGTTTATGGCCTTGGCTGCTGGCAGCTCGACTGTGATCGTAGTTCCTTCTCCGAGCGTGCTGCTGACGTACAGCCGCCCACGATGCAACTCGACGATTTCCTTGCAGATGGCCAGTCCCAGTCCACTTCCCGACTGCTTGGATCGACCTTTGTAAAACTTCCCGGTAATATGCGGGAGGTCGTCTGCATCGATGCCCTCGCCGGTATCCCCAACGGAGATCATCAGTCTGCCGCCGGATTCCGTGGCGGTTACCGTGATGGTGCCGTCGCGGGGGGTAAATTTGAAGGCGTTGTCGAGCAAATTGACGAACACCTGCTTGAGGCGATTGAAATCGCCCATGATTGCGAGGGGAGCAGGGGGGATCTCCAGCTGGAGCGCCACCTGTTTTTCCTGGGAGCGAATCGCGAATTGCAGGTGAACGTCGTCTAACACCTCCCGCAAATCCATGCGTTCTAGGGAAAGCTTCATTTCTCCGGACTGAAACTTGGAGAAGTCGAGCAGCTCCTCCACGATCCCGATCAAGCGGTCTGTTTCCTTGGAGATGACCTCCAGCCCGAGCATCGTCTCTTCAGGCTCCTCGAGCCCTCCCGAGATCAGCGTTTCGCCCCAGCCCTTGATGGACGTCAGCGGGGTGCGCAGCTCATGAGAGACAGAGGAGATAAAGTCGTTTTTCAGCTTCTCATTTTTCCCGATCTCAGCTGCCATGTAGTTAAATGTCTCAGCGAGTGTTCCTACTTCGTCGTCGTAGCGTTTGGCGGCACGAGCCGAGTAGTTTCCTTTTGCCATTTGGATCGCGGCTTTGGTCAGGTCCTCGATCGGGTCGACGATGCGCTTGGCGATGATCAGGCTGAGGGCAAAGGCAAAGAACACCACGCCCGCGCCGACACCAGCTCCGTACAAAGCAATCTGGTTGACGGCGTGATACAGCGGCTCTGCTGAAATCGTATAGCGCAGGACCCCGGCATATTCCCCTTGGAAGGTAAGCGGCGTGGACACTGCGATGACGCGTTCCCGAGTCTGCGGGCTTTTCCCCACATGGACCCCCGTCAAGCCCCTCAGAGCGTCGGAAACATCAGGTGTATCAATGATTTCTCCTGTTTGAAAACCGTATGAGTTCAAGATGACTTTTCCACTTGCATCGAGCACTTCGATTTTTGCGTACTCTTCGTTCGAGGCGTTCTCCAAAATGTAGCGCGCCTTGTCTTTGAGGCGATAGCCGGTAGCGTACTTGTTGATAAAATTGGTATAAGTCGTGGAGCGGGTCACCAACGCTTCGGTGGCTGTGCCAAAGTAGTACGTGTGCACGGCCCAATAAAACAACCCTTCCAGCACGAGAACGATCAGGAGCAGGATCAGGCCGAAATAAACAATCAGCCGGGTCCTAATTCCCTTCATCGGTAACGTCCTTTCGCCATAGGTAGCCATAGCCCCACACGGTCTCCAGGAAGGCAGGGTGGGCGGGATCGTATTCGATTTTTTGGCGGATGCGGCGAATGTTGACATCGACGATTTTCAAGTCGCCGACGAAGAATTGACCCCATACGGCAGTCAGAATTTCGTCGCGGCTGATCGCTTTGTTTGCATTCTCCGCCAGCAGCTTGATAATCGCAAATTCTTTTGGGGTCAGGACGATTTCCAGATCCTTTTTGATCAGCTTCCGTTCATCCAAAAGCAACGTAAAGGGATGGATGTCGATTTCATTTTTTTCAACAGGAGCCTCGACAGGGGTTAGCCGGCGGTGCAGCGCTTTTACACGCGCCAACAGCTCTGCCGGACTGAACGGCTTGCTTACGTAGTCGTCAGCCCCGAATTCCAAGCCCATTACTTTATCGAGCTCCTGGCTTTTGGCGGTCAGCATGATGATCCCGAGGCGAGGATATTTTTTGCGCAGCAGACCGCATACCTCGAAGCCGTCAATGCCCGGCAGCATGACATCCAGGATCGCGATCTCCAAATTCTGCTGGCTGTCCGCAAGCTCCAGCGCTTCTTCCCCGGTCGTTGCCTCCACGACTTCAAAGCCTTCCCGTTTCAGGTTGATGCGGACAAAATCGCGAATGGACTTTTCATCTTCCAGCAGCAGCACTTTCATCGTGTTCGCTCCTTTCCTGTATAGCTTGTGACGATTGTCGCTCCCCGATTAAAGGGGAATCCGCAACGGGCGGTAAAGCTGACGGATCTCATCCTGTGTCAGCAGCATCGCCTTGTACTTCTGCAAGGAGACGGAGTCCAGATCTGGCGTTCCCTGAGGGGAAATCGCCACGAGAACCTGCTTGCCCTCTTCTTTCAGCAAGACATAAGGAGCATGCTTTTGCTTGAGCTGGTCCTCGACCTGGCTCCAGGATTTTTGCGGGATCGTATGCAGAGCAAGCAGCTCCGCTTTTGCCTTCGTTTCCTCGTCAAAATAGAGTAGGTGAATGATGGGAGAATCAGACTCTTGCCCGATTTCAATGGTGTAACGATCGCCCCATTTTTGGGGAATGCGAAAATCGATGGCATTGCCGTAATTTTGGTAATGGTCTTCGACGTGAGTCAAGCCGGAAGCTCCATCCCAACGGTAATAGGACGATATCCACGGGATGGCCACCATAGGCAAATCGTCCGTGCCTTTGGGCTGCGTACTTACGCCGATCTCGATGATCCCATCGCCATTGATGTCCTCGCTGTATAACGGATAGGGCTTGAACGTCAGATCCATCTGTCCCTCGACTTTTGCCAGCGGGCTATGCAGCTGCCCGTTCTCCAGCAGCAACAGGTCAGTCGACGCCGAATGCGCACCAAGCCCTGCTTCCACGAACAATCCGTTCTGCTTCTCGGAGGCTTTCCCGATCAATGCCTGTTCATAGCCATTTACCCCGCCATCGAGGGCGAGCTCTGCAATCTTGTCGAATTTGTCATGGGCCACCCCGTAGATTTGCGCCTGCGAGGTCAGATTGTTATGGTCATGGATCACGAGGGCGAGCTCCGCTTGATCGTCTCCCGTCATATCGCCAACAGCCAAGACGGAATACGTCTGCTTCAACAGCTCCTGCAGGTTTCCTTCTGCGAGGGAGAAGACAGAAAGCTCTTTGTTCAGATCGTCACCTCCGCCAAAACCGATCAGCATTTCGGGGATGTGATCTCCCGTCATGTCCAAAAATTGAACGTAATCCAGCTCGCTTCCAATGCCTGTATAGGTGGCTACCTTTGACCAGCTGCCTTGCTTTTGGGAGAGGATCAATACGCCGATTTCATAGTCGGTTTTTTCCGACTTGTAAAAGGCAGTGACCTCTGGGGAGCCATCACCATTCAAATCCTGCAGCGATACGGCACTCGACTCGTCGGGATGCAGGGGGACAGTCAATTGAGAGCCGGGCGGCAAAAACTGCATTACCGCCTGATTGATCGATTGCTGGTCACCATCTGCGGAAGGTGCCCGCATCAATTCGTTAGGCGTATCGGTTAGACCGCATCCACTCAGCAGCGTGGAGGTGATTGCGGCAGCGTATAGCCATGCCTTTTTCATGAGGATGATTCCTTTCTGCTCTTAGGTCGATTGACTCTATTGTAGCCTGACAGACTCATAAAGTTGTTGCAAACCGGTTAAAAAACCCCGGTGAGACCTATGGGCTATGAAGTATCCGTTTTTAGAGGAAAGCCTGCATCGGCTCATCTGATAAAAAAGAAGGAAGAAAACAGGAAAATATTACTTGCAACATTTGGCTTATCCCACTCGTTAAGAATACGAAAGGGAAGGGTATACATGGGTGTAACGATTTGGAAATAGAAAGACAAAAGAACCCGGTAGAAGGAGGACGATAGTATGAAAGCATGGTATAAATCTTTGGTGGCTGTCGCATGCAGCGGCGCAATTCTCTTTGGCGCGGGCCTGGGGGCTGATCCGGTTCAAGCGAAAGCAATCAACACGCAGTCTTTTGCATCCGTTGTCCTATTGCCGCCTCAGACGAACATTCCATTTCAGATTCAATTTGTGGATGGCTTCAAGGTCAATGTGACGAACGGTTTGACAAAAGCAGTCAGTACCTTTGATGTGTCTGCCAATAAAGCGACATATGTACGACAAGGAGTGTACCAAGGAAACGGCAAGCTGGCAAAGAAAATGAACGGTTTCTCGCAAAAGCTGGCCCAGCTGATCCCGTACTACGATGCCAATGGCAATCTTCGCTGGAAAGGTCAGCAAATCATTTGGGGCGTGAACGGGGAAGACCGCATCGCCGTTGCGACTAGCGTCTGGAACGTCGTGGACCAAAAGCCGCAGCTGCTCAGCGTTTCCGTACAAAAGGCGGACTGGGACAACTTGCCGTCCACGGAGGTAGATGTCAACAGCGGCTTCAGCATGGGGAAAGACATTACCTATGTACTGGACACCAAGTACGCGGATGTGACAGGGGATGGTGTGAAGGACCACATCTTCTTGATCGGAGATAAAATGGGCAGCGCCATGAACCTGCGAGCAGATCATCTTCGCGTCGTCGTACGTGAAGGGGAGTCCAACCAGCAAACCTTCATTTCCGTAGGTCAACGGGACAGCGGTCACATGCCAAAGCTCGCGATCACACATGGCAATCCGGATGGAATCAAAGACATCCTGGTAACTATGCCAAATGCAACGGGGGATACTTACAGCCTGCTGACCTGGAAGGACAATCGACCTGCGGCAATCGTAGACCAAGCGCAGCTGAACGTACGAAGCGTTTACCAGCCCGTCATCAGTGCTTACGGGGAAGCGATTGCGATGAATAAAGGGAAGTAATTTAAAAAGAACCAAGATCTCCGGAAGGAAGGGAAGCTCCTTTTTCACGATGTGAAGAAGGGGCCTTTTTTATGCCATAACAAATAGCCAAACCTGCCTTCAGCGTTTCGCCAAGCGATAAAGTTACAATTAAATCGTAATTATTACGTTTTATCTTGACACCTGCATCTGGGTGGGTGTAGGATAATCAACAAATCGTAATTGTTACGATTTAAAAAACTCTCAAGGAGCGAGTAAAAGAATGACAGACAAACGGATACCCGTTACGGTCTTGAGTGGCTATTTGGGAGCAGGCAAGACAACCCTGCTCAATCATGTGTTGAACAATCGCGATGGGCTGCGAGTGGCCGTCATTGTTAACGATTTAAGTGAAGTCAATGTAGATGGGGCTCTCGTTTCACAAGGAGGGGGGATCTCTCGCGTGGAGGAAAAGGTAGTGGAGATGTCCAACGGATGCATCTGCTGCACGCTGCGTGAGGATTTGCTGACAGAAGTCGAGCGACTGGCTTTGGAAGGGCGATACGATTACATACTGATCGAATCGACTGGCATCGGTGAGCCAGTACCTGTCGCGCAGACCTTTACGTATCTGGACGAGGAAAACGGGATCAACCTCTCTGCCCACTGCCGCTTGGATACGATGGTAACAGTCGTGGATGCGTATCGCTTCTGGCATGACTTTTCCTCGGGAGAAAGTCTGCTGGACAGAGAGCAGGCCGTAGGGGAGGAAGACACCCGCGAAGTGGTCGATCTGCTGATCAGCCAAATCGAGTTTTGCGATGTTCTCATCCTGAACAAATGCGATCTGGTAGACCCAGAGGATTTGCAGCAGCTGGAAGGAGTTCTGCGCAAGCTGCAGCCGAACGCCCGGCTGATTCGCTCCAAACGGGGACAGGTAGAGCCACACGAAATTTTGAATACAGGCTTGTTTGATTTTGAACGTGCCAGTCAGTCGGCGGGCTGGATTGCCGAGCTGCAAAAAGAGGAGCATACACCGGAAACGGATGAGTACGGGATTTCCTCTTTTGTCTTTCGTGCAAGACGCCCCTTGCATCCCGAACGCTTTGGGAAATGGCTCACCCAATGGCCGGAAGAAGTCGTCCGGGCAAAGGGCTTCTTTTGGCTGGCGACACGCAATGATGTGGCCATGACGCTAAGCCAGGCGGGGCCTTCGATCGAGGTGGGAGTTGCCGGACTTTGGACAGCAGCGCTACCGGAAGCCGAGAGACAAATTCTGCTCGCTGAAGATCCAGAGTGGCAAGCAGGATGGGATCCCGAGCATGGAGATCGAATCAATGAGCTTGTCTTTATCGGCATCGACTTGAACCGGGAGCAGATCGAGGACCAATTGCAGATGTGCCTGTTGACTGACGAGGAGTTCGCGGCTGATTGGTCGCTGCTTCCTGATCCTTTGCCTACGGCTGACACCGTCGTAGAGACAATGACTTCCTAAGGAGGAGCTAACTGATGAGAGTCAATATTACTTTGCAATGCACAGAGTCGGGGGACCGCAACTACATCACGACGAAAAACAAGCGCACCCATCCTGAGCGTCTGGAGCTGAAAAAGTACTCTCCACGCTTGAAAAAATACACCCTACACCGGGAAACCAAGTAGCACTAAAGCCTTCGATGGGAAAAAAGGCGAATGGCCTGCTCGGCGGTTTTGGCCAAAAGCTCAGGCGCCTGCTGCATAGACTGCTCGAGCGTCATCGGTTTATTGGCGATACAAAAAACGGCGGTGACGCCTTCCTGATAGAGCGCTTCTATGTCTTTTCCAACTGACCCTGCCAGTACGAGACAGGGGATACCGGATTGTTTGGCGAGCCGTGCAACTCCGGTGGGCGTTTTCCCTTGAGCGGTTTGATAATCGACTTGACCTTCACCGGTTATGACGAGGTCTGCGCCCGTCAAGGCAACCGCGAGTCCGGTCGTCTCGAGCACAATCTGGATGCCTGACTGCAGCTGGCCTCCCAAAAAGGCGAGTAAGGCACCTGCTACCCCACCCGCTGCACCCGTTCCTGGCAAGTCGTGAATCGCGATTCCTTCTGTTTGGTAGATCAGGTCGGCAAAGCGGCGCAGACTGTCATCGAGTTGGGCCACCATTTCTGGTGTGGCACCTTTTTGTGGGCCAAAAACGTGAGACGCACCGTTCGGACCCACAAACGGATTGGTGACGTCACAGGCGACGATGAACTGACATTCCTTGAGGCGCGGATCGGCTTGACTGTTGTCCAGTCGTTGCAGCCTGGCGAGCGCGCCGCCTCCAAAAGCAATCGCTTGATCCAGCTGGTCGAGCAGTTGAAAGCCGAGGGCTTGCAGCATGCCTGCCCCTCCGTCGTTGGTCGCACTGCCACCGATGCCGAGAATAAAGCGGCGGCAGCCCAGATCAAGCCCTGCGCGGATCAGCTGCCCAAACCCGTAGGTCGTGGTATGCAGCGGATTTCTCTCCTCTTCGTTGATGAGATAAAGACCAGCTGCAGCGGCCAGCTCAATCACGCAGGTGACGCCATCCCCGAGAATACCGAGCGGGGCAGTAATGTCGCGGCCAAGCGGATTTTTTACAGGCGCATACAGCAGCTTGCCGCCTGTCGCATCTACCAGGCATTGCAGGGTACCTTCTCCACCATCCGCCATCGGCTTGATCACGATCTCGCTAGCCGGCATGGCTTTGCGTACCCCAAGGGCGATGGACTTTGCGACCTCTAGCGCAGTGAGACTTCCTTTAAAGGAATCAGGGGCAATGACGATTTTCATGACGACCGACCTCCTTCTTTCTCCCCTTCATTATAATGGAAAAACGCCCTCCGACTGAACCGCTTGAATAGCAGGTGCAGCGAGGGCGTGATTTGTTTTTACGCGTTCTTTTTCAAGGCCAGAGAATCATGACGGCTCCCTTTCTCGGAAAAGAAGAACTTCATCATAGGAGGCGTTACAACGGTTGTCACGAGGACAACCACGATCAGCACCGCAAACATGTCTTGGGTGAGCAGCTGATTTTCCAGCCCGATAGCTGCAATGATCAGGGCAACCTCCCCGCGAGAGACCATCGCAGAACCGATCGCAATCGAGTTACGCCATGGAAATCCCGTCAGCTTGGCGCCAACAGCCCCTCCGAACAGCTTGGAGGCGATGGCGAGAATACTGAGGGAGACGATCAACCATAGATTTTCCCCGATTCCGTCAAATTGGGCCGTGATTCCCACAGAGGTAAAGAAGATGGGGACGAACAAGGAGTAGCCGATCGTTTCCACTTTGTGCGTAATTTCATCCCGGAAGTTTGTAAGACCAATCGCCACACCGGCGATATAGGCGCCGATAATGGCAGCTACCCCCGTGTACTCCGCAAAGTAGGCAAACAGAAAGCAGATGATCAAGCCGGCTGACATGACGGATTGCGTGACTTTCAGTGCGGCAAACTTGCTGAGAGCCCACGGAACCACTTTCCATGACACCAGAATAATAATCGCAAAGAATGCGATCTTTTTCAGAATCACCATCCCCAGATTGATATCGCCGCCTGTAAAGCTCATGAGAAACGCCAATGCCAGAATGACCAGAACGTCATCGATGACGGCAGCGCCCATGATCGTCGAGCCCTCCTTGGAGCTAAGCTTGCCCAATTCCTTGAGCGTTTGTACCGAGATGCTCACGCTGGTAGCAGAGAGCAACAGCCCCAGAAAGACCGATTCAATCGACGAGAGTCCCATCGCGAGTCCAGCCCCATAGCCCAGAGCCAGCGGAACCACAATTCCCATGACGCCGACAGAAGTCGAGGCTTTTCCGGTCCGCTTGAACTCATGCACGTCCGTTTCCAGACCAGCGATGAACATGAGCAAGATCACACCGATTTGGCTGAGCTCTGAAATGATTTCCGTATGGGTCACGAAGCCGAGCACGCTTGGCCCCAGAACAATCCCGACCAAGAGCTTTCCGAGAACGGAAGGCTGACCTAGGCGCACACTGATATCTCCCGCTACTTTGGAAGCGATCAGAATCACGGCGAGCTGTAGAATGAGCATGTGATTTCCCCCTTTGGATCGAATAAAAAAACAAAAAGAGCCTGCAAACATAGCCTCCCTTTTGTCAGACTTCCGAAAAAAGACAAAAAGGACCCTATGTTGACAGGCTCCACCGGTGTTCAATACTTATGAACTTGTTCGTTGACCTACACTTATTTTACCATGAGGATACCGAATCGTAAACCAATTCAGCCAGGAATTCACTGGGAAGTGTATGGGAGTGGAGGGAATGTCGATCAAAATCAGCAAAGAAAACGCAGAACACTACATCTGGGGAGGAGTCTGTGATGGCTGGCATCTCGTGAAAGGGCAGGAGCTGAGTGTCATCCACGAGCGAATGCCCGGTCAAACGGCAGAGGTGCGCCATTACCACGAGCGGTCTCGTCAGTTTTTCTTTGTGCTCAGCGGACAGGCTGTACTAGAGGTAGAAGGTGTTCGTCATATCATCGGAAGTCTGGAAGGTGTAGAGGTTCCTCCAGGGGTGTCCCATCAGATGCGGAACGAAGGAGCGGAAGCGGTGGAATTCCTTGTCATCTCCCAACCGACGACTCGGGGAGACCGCATCAACGAGGAGTAGGAAAAAAGAGCAACAAAAAAGCCTGGCCGTCTACGAAACGGGCAGGCTTGCTATTTTGCATCGCTACGTTACTTCATGTTGATAAAATCGGTCATTTGCACAAAAGCGTCTGCCAGTGCGTGAAGGCTCTCTGCCGTTTGGAAGGCAAAAATGGGCAGGCTAACAGCAAATAATAAAGCTTCTCCGATGTATTTGGCGATCATAAGATCTACCTCCTTTTTGGTCTGTTCCAGCAAACGGATTATCCAAAAATCAGGAGATCGTATGTATCAGGTTCGCCATCTGCGTGCTGCGTGCGCCGGAATAATCGGGTGCGCAGCGGTTGCCTTGCCGCCATTGGATAAGTTTCAACCATACCAGGATTAATGCTGGGTTGATAAGCATCACTTAGGTGCCATTGAATAGCCGGCTTTCGTGGAGACGCACACCTTCTCAAGTAAAAGATCGAGGTGAAGCACCCCACAAAAAGGGCGAGCAAGGCGAAGAAATCCTCCAGGGAAAGCAAGAACAAAAAGTCTTCCATGGCGATTCTCCTCCTTTCTGTTGGCAACGCAAGAACCTGCGTTCTTGGTAACCATCATTCTACTCCTGTTCACATAATCAGGCAACCCATAATCATGCGGAAAATGTGTGCAGTCGAAATCGTTGTCCTATTTGATTTTTCCGATGGAGAGGCTGATTCGGTAATTGCCAAAAGGCAGCAGCTCATCCAAAAGAGCGGTGAGAGCAGTCTGGTCCCTGACACGCACGATCAGGGAGTAACAGCCTTCGCCGCTGGTCCGATAGGCTTCGGCGATTTCTGGCCGAGTGGACACAAAGCGAATGAAGGACTGGTGGTCATTGGTATTCATGAACATCGAGACAATCGCGGTCAACGAAGGCTCGGCTGGTATTTTGGAGGTATCGATCCTTGTCGTATAGCCTTGAATCACTCCCTGCTCCTCCATCCGTCTGATGCGGTTGCCCACGGCCTGACCGCTCAAATGGACTTGTTCCCCGATGTCTTTCCATTGAAGTCGGCTATTTTCACGCAGCAAATCGAGAATAGACAGGTCTGTTTGATCGAGCATGACAATCTCCTTTCACGGCGAAAGCGAACGGATGCCTCTTCTTTCGCGGCATCAGCCACGTCCGTTTTACAATGAGGGTAGTGATACTAGTATAACTGGCAAAGGAGAGATCGAACATGCACATTCAGCTCGTACGTCATGCAACCCTGCGAGTTACCTATAAAGGACACACGCTTTTGGTGGATCCGATGCTGAGCACACCAGGAGAGCTGCCAGCCGTGCCCAATACGCCAAATCAGCGTCCCAATCCGGGAGCAGCGCTTCCTATCTCTGTTCAGGAGGTACTGGAGGGGGTGGATGCGATTGTGGTTACGCATACGCATGGGGACCACTTGGATCCAGCTGCGATCAAACAGCTTCCGAAGCATTTGCCGCTGTTCTGCCAGCCCCCTGACAAAGAAAAGCTGTCCGAGCACGGCTTTGAGCAAGTGATCGTCGTCCAGGAAGCGCTGGAGTGGGAAGGCATTCGCTTCCAGCGGACAGGCGGACAGCACGGAACGGGGGAAATTGGAAAGCAGATGGGACCGGTATCGGGTTTTGTGCTGCAGGCAGCGGAAGAGCCCACCTTGTATATGGCAGGGGATACGATCTGGTGCGAAGAGGTGGAGCAGGCGCTCGCAATCTTTGATCCGAATGTCATTGTAGTTTTCGGCGGGGCTGCTCAGTTCCTGGTGGGAGATCCGATCACGATGACAAAAGAGGACATCGTGCAGGTGGCGCAAAATGCTCCTGGCAGCCAGGTATTTGTTGCCCACATGGAAGTGTGGAATCACTGCTTGCTCACGCGTAGGGAGCTATCCGAGTACGTGGTCGAGAACAAGCTGGCGGATCGTGTGCACATCCCGCAAAACGGCGAGACGGTGGAATATCGGTGAGAAGACCAACGGCAGATTAGAAAACACAGGCTCCGCGGATAAAGCGGAGCTTTTTTCATTTCCCTTAAGTAAAAGTTAGGCTCACCCATCATTTGACAAATGAAAAGCTACGTAATAAACTATTTTTACGTAAATGATTAATGTCATGAGGTGTTTTAGTGGCACATGAACAGTTGGAGACGTATGTAGTCGAATCACCGGAACAGGCGATGGCGCTGTTGAACCCGCTGCGAGCAGAGATTTTGAGCCGGTTGACGGAGCCAGCGTCCGCTGCTGAGGTAGCCCGTGGGATCAACGAAATTCCCCAGCGGGTGAACTATCATTTGAAAGCGCTGGAAAAGGTCGGGCTGGTGCGCAAAGTCGGCAGTCGTCAGGTGCGCAATCTGGTTGAGGTGCTCTATTTGGCCATCGCGCGGACATACGTTTTATCGGAAGCATTGAACTGGGCGAGTGATACGGTCCAGCAGATGAAGGATCAGGGAGCCTTGTCGCATCTGGTCAATACAGCGGAGCGAATCAAAAGGGATGCCCTGGCTTTGATGGAGCGCTCCGATCAGGAAGAGCAGATACCGAGTGCGACGCTCGACGCCAGCATTCGTCTGGCGAGTGCAGAACAGCGAAGTGCCTTTGTCGAGGAATACGTGCAGCTGGTGAATCAGCTGGTGAAAAAGTATCAGACACAGGCACAAGGGCAAGAGACGTATCAAGTCATTCTCGCTGTGTATCCGAAAGAAGGAGGAACAGAGTCATGAGAGCAGAGTCCACTTCGCCAAGCAAGGCCAGACCCGTAGTGGTTTGGGAAAGCCGCCCGGAGCGTCAATCGGGCAATGTCATTTCGCTTCCGTCTCGGGCAGGGAATCCCCCAGCTGTGGAGCAGGAGGCTTCCGTCAAGACGTGGACAGTGGGGCCTGCTGAGAGCCCGGCTATCGTCACAGAGGTGTCCTCCGGCTTTCACCACAAAAGTGTGCAGGCTGCTTCGCCGCAGTCGATGTGCATGTGCAATGCCGCTTAACAGTCATTACCAAATATCCCGTCATTAAAAGGAGGCGTTTTGGATGAATCTTATTCCGGTAGTTGTAGAGCAAACCAGTTACGGTGAGCGTTCGTATGATATCTACTCCCGTTTGCTGAAGGATCGGATCATTTTTCTCGGCAGTGCCATCGATGATCAGGTAGCCAATGCCGTCGTGGCACAGCTGCTGTTCCTGGCGGCGGAAGACCCGACAAAGGACATTCATCTGTACATCAATTCGCCGGGCGGGTCCGTAACGGCGGGGATGGCGATCATTGACACCATGAATTTCGTGAAGCCAGAGGTATCTACGATTTGCACAGGGATGGCCGCTTCTATGGGGGCTATGCTGCTGGTAGCGGGAGCGCCGGGCAAACGCTACGCTCTCCCGAATGCAGAGGTCATGCTTCACCAGCCATGGGGTGGCAGTCAGGGTCAGGCGAGTGACATCAAGATCGCAGCCGATCGGATTTTGCGCCACCGCCATTTGCTGTACTCCATTATCGCCGAGCGCTCTGGCAAGACGGTGGAGCAGATTGAAAAGGATGCGGACCGTGATTACTTCCTATCGGCAAAAGAAGCATTGGAATACGGCCTGATCGACAAAGTCATCGAAAAGCTGTAGAGCCAGAGCTTACGGCAAGAGTTAGGAATTGAAACGGGCACGATCTGGTGTGAAGTAGAAGAGTGGTTCTAGTGAGGATTCCCCGCGCGGCTGTGCGGGGTTTTTTGCTTGCGGCGAAGTTTGAAGGCATAGAGGACGGGGAACAGATAGTGTGGGGGTTCGACTGTTTTCGACATTTCTCCCGGTTGTAACAAAAAGAAGGAGGCTCATCATGAAAATCAGAACCAAATTCATCATTGCGTTTGGCGTCATTTTGGCTATCATGCTAAGTTCAGGCACTTATATGTACGTTCAAACCAAAATGCTCACCGCCTCTTACACGGAGATGATCGATGAGGGAGAGCTTCTCACCTCGCTGCGTGAAATACAATTCGTCATGACAGGGCGCAACAACGACGAACGGGGCTATTTTTTGACTGGAGATGCCTCGTACGCAAAGGAAATGCAAGAAAGAGTGGAGAGAATCGCAGCCCTGGCTGATAAAATAAACAAGAATCCGCATACAATTCAGAAGTACGGGAAAGAGTTGGAACCGCTACAGGAACGCTTCAACGCTTATTTGGAAGCGAGCAATAAAGCGGTAGATGCCTATGCAAAAGGGGATCGGGAAGAAGCGATTCGCCTCCACTTCGGTGACGAGAGACAAGCGCGAAAGCAATTGGACGAGATTATCGATCAACTGACTGTGAAGGTAAGCGTCAATAAGGAAGCGGAAAAAGCCAGATTGGAAACGAACCGCGTTACTTCGGAAATCATTCAATCATCCTTTAGCGTTGTAGGAATTCTGTTTGCAATCATGATGGGAGCCTTTCTCGTTCGCTCCATCGTACTGCCTATTTACCGGATTCAAAAGCAGCTTACTGCCATTGCAGACGGAGAAGGCGATCTGACACAGGAGCTGTCGGTTACCTCCAAGGATGAGATCGGGAAGCTGGCAGAATCCTTTAACCGGATGATTCGCAATTTGCGGGAGCTTATTCTGCAAGTGAGAAGTCACGCCGAACAGGTAGCGGCATCAGCCGAGCAGCTCACGGCCAGCTCGGAGCAGACGAGCAAGGCTACCGAGCAGATTGCCGGCACTGTGCAGGAGATGGCAGCAGGCAGTGAGCATCAGGCGCAGAATGTGGAAGCCAGTCACCTCGAGGTCGAAGGGATGGCTGCGGGGATCGGACAGATCGCAGTGCGTGCCGAGAACGTATCCGCCACCGCCATTCGCACTTCGGATCTTGCTGCAGATGGAAATCAGGCCATTCAGCTCGTCGTTAATCAGATGGATGGTATGGGGGAAGCCATGGAAAGCCTGACACGTCTGGTCAGCGGGTTGGGTGCTCGCTCCGAGGAGATCGGCCAGATCGTGGACGTAATTACGGGCATCGCGGCGCAAACGAACCTGCTCGCGTTGAATGCTGCGATTGAGGCGGCTCGTGCCGGTGAGCATGGCAGAGGCTTTGCGGTCGTGGCAGATGAGGTGCGAAAGCTGGCTGAGCAGGCTTCGACGTCCGCTGGCAAAATCACGCAGCTAATTGAAGTGATTCAGAGAGAAACCCAGGAAGCGATTCTTTCTGTAGAGAAAAGCTCGGAGCAAACGGCTCTGTGCATGGATGGAGTAGCGCAGGCAGGCCATGCGTTTGCCCATATCCGGGATGCGGTCGTCCGGGTCACGACAGAGGTGCAGGATGTCTCCGCCGCTTCCCGCACGCTGACGGACAGCACAGAAAAGGTAGCGGAATCGATGCGGGTGATTGCCAGAGTCACTCAGCAAGGCGTATCGCGCACGCTGGATGTCTCAGCAGCGACAGAAGAGCAGCTGGCGTCGATGGAGGAAATTTATACATCCGCTATGTCATTGGCGAGTCTGGCAGAAGAGCTGGAGAAGCTGATGGCCCGTTTCAAGGCGTAGAAAACGGAAAAGCAACCAAGCCACAGACCCATTTTAGGGCAGTCTGTGGCTCTTTCTTTTACCAATCCCTAAGCCAGCCTCCACAAGGACAGCCTGCGATAGACGAGAAAAATCAGAAGGTTGCCGACTGCTGCAGCCAGGAAAGCCGCCCATGGACCTTGCCAGACCGTCACCCAGCCGGAGCCGTAAATCGAGAAGACCATCCCCAGCTTGAAGATGGAGCCAGTAATTCCGCTGATGCGGCCTATCAGGTGAGTCGGAGTGGTTTCCTGGCGAAACGTCCAGATGCAGATGCTTTCAATCGTGCCGATCATCCCCGACAGGAAGAGCGAGAGGCACAGCATCCATACATTTTGCGCGAGTGCCATGAGCAGGTAAGCGACACCGAGCAGCAAAATCGTCGTCCCCAGGATGCGTCCAGTCGGGAACCGCTTGCGCAGGCGCGCGACCAGCGTACTGCCGATGAGTCCCCCTGCGCCTGCTACCGAGAGAACGAGTCCTAGCTGGGAGTTGTTCAACTGCAAATGGTCTTTGGCGAAGAAGATGAGCATGGCGTCGTACACACCCGATGTCGCATTGAGAAAGATGACAAGGATCGTAATCATCCACAGCGGCCGATTGGAAAGAAGCTCCTGCCACCCTGCGCGAAAGTCCTGCCAAAATGTTCCCTTCGCAGTGCTCACGGGAGGCTCCTTTTCCCGCTCGAGGAACGAGACGGCGATCAACGCGACCAGGTAGGCGGTCCCGGTAATCAGCAAACCGTTGTGCAGGCTTGCAAGCAGCAGGATAAAGCCGGAGATGGCAGGTCCCATGATGTCGATCAAGGTGAACAAAAAGGAGAAGCGGGCGTTGGCCGTGGTGAGCAGTGGCTTGGGAACCACCTGCTTGATGATGCTGACCCGGGCATTGCTGTAGCCGTAGTTCAGTGCCATGAGCAGGAAGCCGGCCAGGTAAAAGTGGAGAATCTCAGCTCGTCCTGATTCGACGAGTGCGTACAGGAGAAACAGGAGCACCATCTGACCAAACACCATCCACTGAGACCAACGCTTTTTAGAGAAGCGGTCTACCCAGACGCCGATGAACATCGCCAAAAGCAGATTGGGCAAAAACTCGATGCTCTTCATCGTAGTCATGGTAAGGGGAGAGCGTGTCATATCGTACAGGATGAGTGGCAGGGCAAGCTCGTAGACCTTTGCTCCGCAGGTGACAAAAGCAGAGGTCAAAAACAGGATGAGAAACGGGCGGTTACGCCAAATGGACGTCTGCGAGGCCGATTTTTCCTCGGGGGTTGCTCCAGTCTGTATGTCAGGTGCAGACACAGCATTTGCCTCCTTTTAGGTATGGGGGTGTCAACTGCTTCGATGCTTTTTATTGTAGCTTGGAAAAGGGGAAGAAAAAGGGTAAAGTAATCTGGAATGAACTTCCCCTTTTTAAACGGATAGGAATTTATAAACGTAGTGCTTATGAATTCCGGAGCGCATGGCGAAGTGCCTCAGCGTCCGCTTCTGGCATTCCTTTGGTAAAACTTTCCGCGAAAACGCGGTCGCTCCTCCTCGAACAGGCCTCGATAGAGATATTCTTAAGGAAAAGAAAGCTACTCGCCAAAGAAGGTGTATTCCATGCAGATCGCTTATCATTACCTGCGGCTTCGCCAGCATTTTGCCCACGTGGGGGAAGGTGTGCGGCAAGAAGTGACGCTTTCTGAGCTTGCCGCCATTTTCTATTGCACGGTACGCAACGCCAAACTGGTGGTGAAGCAGCTAGTGGAGCTGCAATGGCTGGAATGGTTTCCAGGTCGGGGCAGAGGAAATGTCTCGCAAGTGGTTTTTTTGCGCACAAAAGAGCAAATCGTTTTACCTCTGGCCCAAGCGTACGTACAGCATGGAGATATGGAAAAGGCGATGCAGCTGCTCCTGGAGTGGAGTGTATCTGCTAGAGCCAGAGAACGCTTTTTGGATTGGTTGTCGGGACAGTTTGGGTTTTTGACCGAAGAAGGAGGGGACCGGACGCGGGATACGCTCCGTATGTCGTTTTACCGGACGATTCCAGCCTTGGACCCTGCGTACGTCGGACGGGCGACAGAGTCGCATATGGTCAAACAGATTTTCGATACCCTCATACGCTACGATGAGGAAAAAGGGATCTTTTTGCCTCATATTGCCCACCATTGGGAAGCCAACGACGATGGGACGGAGTGGACGTTTTATTTGCGAAAAGGCGTACTGTTTCACCACGGCCGAGAGCTGACTGCTGACGATGTCGTCTGGACGCTGGAGCGCATCGGAAACCCCAGGACAGGCTCGCCTTATGAATGGATGCTGCAGGACGTGGCACAGATCGTAGCGATCAGGGACACCATCGTGAAAATCAGTCTCTCTCGCCCCAACCAGCTGCTCCTGTCTTACCTAGCTTCGGATCGACTTTCGATCGTTCCACGAGAGGTGGTCGAAGAAAAAGGAGAACGTTTCGCTCGCGAGCCTGTCGGAACAGGGCCGTTTACTTTGGTGGAAAACAGCGATCAGATGTTTATTCTGGAAGCATTTCCTGCCTACTTTCTCGGCCGAGCTCACCTCGATCGGGTAGAAATATGGATCGTACCTGAGCCCACCTCCATCGAGGGAGAGGTACATCTCGTTCAGCTGATGCCGGATCGCTATGAGCGAAAAGACAAATGGCAGGAGCTGCAGAGGCTGGAAAAGGGCTGCAAATACATGGCGTTTAATGTAAGGCGTGACGGTCCCCAGCAAAATCCTGCGTTTCGGGAAGCGATCCATCGTTTGCTGGATCGGGAAAAAATGATTCGGGAAGTCGGAGGAAAAAGGTATCAGCCTGCCAGCGGTTTCATTCAGGAATGGCAAACCGAGCCGCACATTCCAGGTCCCGTACGTCCGGATGAGGCAAGAGAGCTGCTCGCAGCAGCTGGCTACCTGGGAGAGACAGTCATGCTGTATACGTACAAAGGAGCGGGAAACGAGCAGGACGCAGAGTGGCTCGAGCGCCATTTGCAAGCGATGGGCGTTTGCGTAAAGACGGTTGTCGTTCCGATTGTCGAGCTGCAAAAAGAGGAAACGCTGCTCCAAGCGGATGTGATTCTTGTGGGGGAAGTGTTTGACGATCAGCTCCTGATGGGACTCGTGGAGATGTACAAGTCGGATCGGGGGTTCATGCGTTTGATCTGGGACGAGCCTATGCGTGAGACGATCGATCAGGAGATGGACAAGCTCATGAGGGAGAGCGAGCCTTTGCGACAGCGAGAAGCCCTGATGCAGGTGGAGGAGCGATTGAAGGAACGCTTTGTCGTACTGTTTTTGTATCATTCGCTTCAGCAGTCCTCTCATCACTCTGCGCTAGCGGGCGTCTCCTTGAATGCGTGGGGGTTTGTCGACTACAAGGACATCTGGTTCAAGCCATGATGGAGTCTGTACCCCTGTAGCTGATTGGGCTATGATAGAAGTCAGGTGTTGAAAGAGGGAGGATTTGCCACATGAAATTGTTCCGTTTTGATCAGCAGGTAGGTCGAAAAATCGATCGCTTTGACTCTGCGCACGCGACGATTTCCCGCATTATGCAAACACCAGGCCCGGTGCACATCGGCTGCATACATGTGGAAGCAGCTGGAGTGGTTGGCTATCATCCGGCAGTCGTCCCTCAGCTCTTTTTGGTCGTGTCAGGAGAAGGCTGGGTGCGTGGGGAGATTGCAGGTGTAGAACGAACACAATCGTAGAGAATAAGGAACCGCCAGACGCACTAACGATGCACAATTCTCCTTACTAACGATGAAAGTCGGTGTGAAAGGCAATGACATGGAAGACACATCTGGTACTGGGGGCCATAGCTGGTTACTACGCCTACCCTTCATGGAAGGGAGTTGCGATGGGAGCCGGGATGGGACTCTTGCCAGATATTGATCAAACACGAAGCAAGCTGGGGAGCATGGTAAGACCGCTCTCGTACGCCATGCAAAAAGGAATGGGGCACAGGACCCTGACACATTCCTGGGTGATCCTGCTTTTGCCTGCCTTATTATTTGGAGATACCTTCCTGGCGAAAGCGGCCCTGTTTGGTTTGTTGTCCCATCTGATCAGTGACGCGATGGTGGGACGCATCCAGTTTTTATGGCCGATTCGCCAAGGCTGGATCGGCATCAAGCTGACCAAAAGACTGTATCGACAGATGGATCGACTCGTATTTTATATGGCGGTCGCCTACCTGCTGTATTGGGGCTATAATGGAGGCGCAGAAAGACTGGTTCAAACCCTGTAGCAGGGAAAGAAATGGGAGGGAACGGCATGGAGCGAAAAGAAGGCTATGTGAAGGTTCCAGGGGGCAGAGTATGGTACAGCCTGCTCGGGGAAGAAAACAAGGAGAAGACTCCTCTGATCGTGCTGCATGGTGGGCCGGGCAACACACATGATCCGCTTCAGGCAGCCCTTCACGTTCTGGCTGACGAAAGACCGGTAGTATTTTACGATCAGCTCGGTTCGGGAAATTCCGATCGGCCGACAGATGATGCGCTGTGGAAAACAGAGCGATTTGTGCAGGAGCTTGCAGATATTCGCGAAGCACTTGGCCTCGACCACGTACATATTCTGGGGCATTCCTGGGGAACGATGCTCGCGGCCGCTTATCTGGTGGATCGCAAACCGGCAGGCGTGCAGAGCGTCATTTTTTCCAGTCCATGTCTCAGCGCGGAACGCTGGAAGCAGGATGCGGATCGCTTCCTGGCCGAACTGCCGAAAGAGGTGCAGGAGACCATCTCGAGGCACGAAGAGCAGGGAACGACGGACTCCAAAGAGTATCAGGACGCTATGAAAGTATACTACAGCAGACACGTATGCAGACTCGATCCTTTGCCAGCTGTGATGGTGGAAAGCCGCTCCAAGGGCAACAAGGATATCTATATGAAGATGTGGGGACCATCCGAGTTTTGTCCGACGGGAAATCTCAAGACATTTGATTACACGCCCAAGCTGCATGAAATCGAGATTCCCAGCCTTTTTATCTGCGGGCGATACGATGAAGCAGCACCGGAGTCAACGCAGTATTATCAATCTCTAGTCCCGAATGCAAAATTCCATGTCTTTGAAAACAGCTCGCATCTCGCCTATCTGGAGGAACCAGAAGCGTATCGAAAGACGGTTCGGGCATTTTTGGAGAAAGCGGATCGCACTAGTAAATAGAAGAAAAAGAAAAAACGCGGGAGTCGAACGATCCCCGCGTTTTAAAGCGTTTTGTAAGTGTAAATTAAGGCACCATGAACTGTTGAACCAGCTCTGCGTTGTCTTCCATGAATTTTTGAGCGGAAATGCCTACTTCCTGCTGGATTTCCATCATTTGCTCGTCTGTGACGGTAGCCAGATTCACGGAGTTTTCCGCGTTCAGAGCCGGGATTTCCAAAGCTTTGCCGAATTCAGCCTTTGATTTCAGCTTGAAGCTAATGCCCTTTGGCATCTCAGGATCTGGATCGTTGAACGTGAGTTTTACGCTGCCGTCCGCGTCTGCGCCCTTGTCCGTCTTGGTCTCTGACATGGTGATGGTACCAGACAGAGAGACTGGCTGAGGCTGGAATTCGTCTTGGAACGCCAAGGTGAAGTTGTAGTTGCCGGATTCCTTCTTATCTTCTTTGGTCGTTTCGAAATCGGATTTGAGGTTGAGCACTTCAGCGTCTGCTTCCTTGACAATTACGCCGACATTCCCTGTTGTTTTGCCGCTCTTTTCAGAGGCTTTGTACGTAAAGGACATTTCGCCTTTTTCCGTCGCTTCTGGATTGAGCAGGCTATAGCGATAGTAGCTGTCTCCCGCGTTTTTGTAAGTGACGGTGTTGAGGAAGACTTGTTCCTCGTTGCCTTTTTCACCAGTGAACAAAAGCTTGCGAGACAGGATTTGGTGATCGTTGTCGATGAGCATCACCATTTTCAGCTGTTCGTTGCTTGTCGTAGTGTTTTCTTTCAGATCGGCGAGCATGTCGTCGAAGCCTTGGTCGTAGTTTTTCTTGAACTCTTCCTTGGAAATCTCTTCGAACGCATAGCCGCTGTCTGCCATGAGCGTTGCGACATTGTGATAGCGTGTATAGATCAAGTCAAACAGCTTCGTATCGGTTTTGGCTTTTTCTACAAGCTGCGTAGCCAATGTACGTGCTTCTTCTTCTGTAAAGCTGACCGTAACTTCACGAGCGCTCGCCTGGAAGCCCTCTTCGGAGAAAGCCACATCCTTTTTGAGCGTCACTTGGCTGTCCTTCAAGCTGTTTGCATAGAGCAGCGCATAAGGAGTGAGCACGCTTTGCACTTCATCCTGCTTGATTGAAACAGCTTTGTAGAGATCGTTGTAAGTCATGAAACGCTTCGGCAAATCCTGCCCCAGCTTTTCTTTCAGGGCATCACGGTCCTTCAGATCGACGAAGCCGTATTTGGAATAAAACTCCGGAAGCTTAAAGCCCAAAGTTGTGTCATTCAGGAAATATTCGAGGGTAGCCAGTTTTTTGTCGGACAGATGTACCTCGATGTTGCCCGACTGCTGGCGCTTCTGCTCGTCGACGTTGCTTTGCATGACGAACTTGGCGCTTTTCAGGAGGTCGAGTATTTTTTGAGCTTCTGGGTCCGGAATGGTCGCATCCAGATTGATATCACTGATTTCCATGCTGGAGTGAACAGGCTGCTCCAGATAGGGCTTCATGTAGTCTTCATATTTTCCGTACGCCTGCGAGATGTCGTCGGAGAATTTCAGCATGCTTTCTGCTTCCGATTGCAGATAAATGGTTTTGGCGCTTTTAAAAACATCGAGCTTTGCAAATGCAGTTCCCAGTCCACCGAGAACCACGACAGCTGCCACACCGGCAATCAGCAAAGGCTTTTTCAGGCTTTTGCGCGGTGGGGTCACGTTTGTTGCGGTTTCCATGAGGTTCCTCCCTTGGTATCTCTCTCTGTATTGAAGTGCGGTTGTATGGAATTTCGCACTCGATTTCGTATTGTACCATAAGGGACTTGAAGAAATGTATGTTACAGTAAAATTTTTCTAAAAATAGGAAATAAGGCCCGGGTGATAGGATCAAAGACAACGGGAAAGAGCTTGCATTCCACAACGGATTTTCTCCATGATAGGAGTAGAGAGATCATAATGCCTGATATATAAGGAAAATAGAGAGTGGTCAACGCCAGTTCTGAAATAAGGAGGGAAAGCAAGTGGATTTTCGTGTGCTGCAAACGTTTATGATCGCGGCTACGACGGAAAATTTTCATCAGACGGCCGAAGCCTTGTTCATCGCTCAGCCAACCGTCAGTCAGCATATCCGACAGCTAGAAAAAGAACTGGGAATTGAGTTGTTTGAACGAGTGGGCAAACGAGTGCGCCTGACAGCTGCGGGAAAACGCTATTTGCCGCATGCGAAAGCACTCTTGGAGCAATGGCATCACGGGATCGAGGATTTGCAGGCATGGCGGCAGGGGTACCGGGAAAAGCTGAATCTGGCGGTATCACCGATCATCGCCCGCGCGAGATTGTCTCATTTGCTGCGTCGCTACACCAAGCTGTATCCGGATGTGGATTTGGCGATTAAGATTGCGGACTCCGTTGAGATTGGGCCGCTGGTACAGAGTGGCCAAGCCGACCTCGGGCTGACACGGATGGTGCCGGGAGAATTTCAGCTGGCTACCTATTTGCTTTATGAAGATCCAGTCGTATTCGCAGTGCCCTCCAACGGGGGAGATATGGAAGCGCCGCTGCCTGATTGGGAAATGGAGCTGCAAAGCAAACGGCTGTTAACGCACAATCATCCGGGCTATTGGGATGAATTGCTGCTGGTGCTAAGACAAAGGGGGCTTTCCCTGCGGACGATGGCTGTCTCCCAAGTGGACATTACCAAGCGCTTCATTGAGGAGGGGTTGGGGGTTTCCTTTTTGCCGCGAACGGCTGTCAGTCGCGACTTGTTTGAAAATCGGTTTATCGAGCTGCCGACGCCCGGACTCGTGCTGCCAAAAGTAGCCTCCTATGTCGTCATGCCAAAGGGAGGCATCAGCGACACAGCGCAGAATTTCGTCGAGATTTTGCACTCCTTGTACGCGCCGATGCCGCCTGTTGTGATCTCGGGAAGGTCCTGACTTTCGCTTTCTTATGATCGATTGCATATCGTGATCAAAAGCTTGATTTTGTTTTATTTCATTTACGAATCCGAATCATTTATACTGGAGGAAAAGAGATGAAATCAAGGAGTGGGATCAATGAGTAAACAACATACGTTGGCAATTGGTCTGGATGGAATCGCTGTAGCGGAAACGGATCTCAGTCTGGTAGACGGAATCAATGGCTTGCTGGTCTATCGCGGTCATTGGGCACGTGATCTGGCTATTCACCACACATTTGAAGAAGTTGCTCACCTGCTCTGGTTCGGGCATTTGCCAAGTGCAGAGGAACTGGCTGATCTGAGCAGCAAACTAAAAGCGAATCGCAAACTGCCTGAGCATGTAAAAGGGATTTTGAAGCTCATTCCGGCAGATGTAGATATGATGAGTGTATTGCGTACAGGTGTATCGGCACTGGGAAGCTCATCGCATGGCTTTCCCCCGACCATCGATGAAGTGATTTCGCTGGCGGCAAAGATGCCGACGATCGTCGCGTATCGCTTTGCCTGTCTGCAAGGCACTGAGCCGCTCGAACCAAACGCCGAGTTGGATCATACAGCCAACTATCTGTACATGCTGAAAGGCGAGAAACCGAACCCTGCCCATGTGCGTGCGCTGGATGCGTATCTGATTTTGACGCAGGAGCACGGGATGAACGCATCTACGTTTGCAGGACGTGTCGTCAGCTCTACGGAATCCGATCTGGTGTCTGCCATCACAGCAGCGATCGGCACGTTGAAAGGGCCGCTGCACGGAGGAGCACCTTCGGAAGTAACGGAAATGATTGAAGCCATCGGTACCAAAGAAAATGCGGAACCGTGGCTGCGCAGCAAGCTGGAGAACGGCGGACGCCTCATGGGCTTCGGACATCGCGTCTACAAGACCATCGATCCGCGTGCCACTGCGTTGCGCGTCGTCGCTTCCGAGCTGTCTGCGAACGACCCGTGGTTCGATCTGGCAACCCATGTGGAGAAGGTAGGCCTGAAGCTGCTGGAGGAATACAAGCCAGGGCGCAAGCTGAACACCAACGTCGAGTTCTTCGCTGCTGCGGTTATGCGTGCAGTAGGTCTTGACGACGATCTGTTCACGCCGACCTTTGCCGTTAGCCGCGTCGTAGGCTGGAGCGCGCATGTGCTGGAGCAGGCTAGCAAAAACCGTATCATTCGTCCACAATCCAATTACATCGGCACCATGCCGGAGTAATCAGATGACGTGAATAGACAATCCCCCCTTTGGAACAGAGCAAGCTCCAAAGGGGGGATTTGTTTGTCTATAGAGCGCGGATCTGCGCTTGGACGTCTTGTGTACTGACCCCTCCGTGATAACAAATGACAGAGGTGATTTCGTAATCTGCGTATTTTTTCAGGGAGAGCTGGGCCATCTCCGGGTCCAGAGCCGTTGGTACATGAAGCCCCATCAGCTTTCCATCCACGCTGTATATGGAATCCCCAGCGATTAGCGTTTTGCTTTGGCGTAAATAGAGACTGACATGTCCCGCGGTATGCCCAGGAGTATGGATCACCTGAATCCCTCCGAAAAAGGGGAGCACTTGACCATCCTCCAGCAAATCGGTCACGTTCCCTTTTGGTGGATGCTTGACATGTTCATCTTTGATGAGGGGAAGCTCGCCCTGGATGTAGGGGACCTCCTGCTCGTGGGCGTAGACCCTGATGCGCCCCCCGGTCTCCTGCAAAAGCTCGGGCAGGTTCCCGATATGATCGATGTCCTGGTGGGTGAGAATGACCGCGTGTAAGCGATGGATAGGAGCGCCGGCTTTCTCCATGGCTGCTTTTAGCTCTTCGTACTGACCGGGGAATCCAGTATCGATCAGCACGACCGTCTCTTGATCGAAGAGAAGAACAGGATGAATGGCCATCCCGTTAAACGGGAGGTGAAGCATGTGTACGCCTGTAGCGATTTCCATCGTATGCTCCTTTCAAATTCGGTTGTCATGGCGAAAAGGTTTGCATGGATTTACGGGAAAATATATTTTTACGTAACTATATATTATTATGTATTGCGTTTTCCGTCCATGCTTTTTCCGGCATCATTTTCTCGAAGGTGTTTCAAAGTGCAGGCAAGCATTGCGCATCCTACTTACTTTTGGCATGATGATGAAAAATACAAAAGGAGTGGAACAAATGGCGTTGTTGTCTTCCCCGCTTCAACTGAAAGGTCTTACATTGAAAAATCGGATTGTCATGCCGCCAATGTGCCAATACTCGGTGGACGCGCATGACGGTACACCCACTGACTGGCATTTTGTCCACTACGTCTCCCGTGCAGTTGGGGGAACCGGGCTGATCATCGTGGAGATGACCGATGTGGAGCCGGATGGACGCATTTCAAACGGCGATCTGGGCTTGTGGTCAGATGAGCAAATCCCTGCGTTTTCTCGCATTGTCTCCGAAGTGCATAAATACGGTTCGAAAATTGGCATCCAGATTGGCCATGCGGGACGCAAAGCCGAGGATGCAGAGGTTCCTGTATCTGCCTCAGCTATTGCTTTTCCAGGCTCTCGCTACAAGCTGCCTCGCGCTTTGACTACCGAAGAGGTGCAAGCGATGGTCGTCAAGTTTGCCGAGTCTGCGAGACGTGCAGTGGAAGCAGGCATGGACACGATCGAGATCCATGGGGCGCACGGCTATTTGATTCACCAGTTCCACTCTCCGCTGACCAACAAGCGGGATGACCAGTACGGCAAAGATCCGGCCCTGTTTGGAGTGGAAGTGATTCAAGCTGTCAAAAAAGTAATCCCAGCGGATATGCCACTGATCATGCGTGTTTCTGCAGTCGAATACGTAGACGGTGGATACGGCTTGGCGTACAGCACAGAGCTGTGCCGTCGCTATAAAGAAGCGGGCGTAGATGTGTTTCATTTGTCCAGCGGCGGAGAAGGTCCGATCGGCTCGGCAGGACGACCGGGAGTACATCCTGGCTATCAAGTTCCATTGGCTCGTGCCATCAAGCAGGCATTGGACGTACCAGTGATAGCAGTAGGCAATCTGGACGACGCGAAGCTTGCCGAAGCCACACTTGGAAACGGCGATGCCGATCTGATCGCAGTAGGCCGCGGCATGCTGCGTGACCCGTACTGGGCGATCCACGCGATTCGTGCGCTCTCCCCAGAAGAGCTAGAGCCACCGAAGCAGTACGGACGTGCGTTTTAATGTAGGAGTTTAACCGTCTTTAAGACAAACAGAGCAGCCCTTTTCCATCCGTTTGAGGTGGGAGGGGGCTGCTCTATTTTGAAGGGATTTAAACATTTGATTAAAACCAGCTGTTTTCGCTAGCTTCCCACCCGTTACCGGGAAAAAGCCGCGTTCAAAGTGGCGCTACGTCTCACGTGCATCGCTCTTTGGCGTATCCCGCAAGGCTTTCACCGCTTGCTGCATAGCAGCGAGCTCTGCGGGGGTAAGGTTCTGCTCCCGATAGCGATACCGTTCATAACTACTTGTGATCGTAGCAGCAAGCTGGATAAAGGCCGAATCCCGTATTTGCTGCTGAAGCCTGCCGAAGTACTCCTGGCTGGTCTCGTAGCGACAGATGGGGTAACCGAGCGACGTCGTATGCTGCAAAAATTGGTAGTACGCGTAACGAACGGGATCGTCTGCCGGACCAGGTGCCTTTTTAAACCACTCGCGTACATCCCACAGAGGGCTTGAATCTTCTTTGGCAGCAGAGCCAAGTGGCGTCCACGCTGTCGAAGCTTCTGTGGAGGCTGCTTCTTTTGTCTGGGAGGCTTTGTGAAAACGCCTTTTCCAGATCGCCCGGGCGAGCACAATCAGGACGACCAGAGAGAGTGCAGCGATCAGGTAAGGCTCCAGCAAGGAGATCAGCGGCTCTCCTGTCTCGACGGGTACGTATCCCTGATCTGCACCTGCTCCCTGATTTTCCAACAGATCATTGACGCGTTGGTCCGTGCCCAGAGTGCCCGCCAAGGCTTCGCTCCAAGCAGCCAGCTGCTCCAGGATCGGCTTGACCAACCAGTACAGGCCGCTTCCTAGAGGGCCTTTCAGCCATGCCCACAGGAAGGCAAGCAGCTCCAGTATTGCAGCTGCCACCAGCATATAGCTCAGGGTCAAAAGGGAGTGGGCAGCCAGCACTTGTCCGCCAAGCTTGAAGCGAATAGAGGCTGGGAGTCGTGTGGTGACCGTTTCCGCGCGAGTCACATACTCCACCAGGCTTGTGAGCAGGTAGCTGACGAGGATCAGCCCCAGCATCCAATAGTACATAGCAGGATTGAACGCCTCGGCATGCAAGGCGGTTCCATACAAGCCCGCTACCGTCAACTGAATGAGGCACAGCATGAAACCAAGCACAAATCTACGCTGCAGATTGGCGTGATTGATCCCTTCGGAAGCGACGGAATGAATGCGCCAAAAAAACAGACCGGCCCCGAGCAGCGCGATCACCCAGGAATCAAAGGTTACGTACACAAGCAGCCCAACCCCGGCGACGACGGGATAAAGCAAGAAGTGGAGCAAGGGGCTTCGGCTGCCTTCGTGAAAGACAACGCTGCCCAAGACGAACAGCAGAGAGGCAGCGATACCGAACATCAGAAAATGGCTCAAGCTGACGGTCAGCCAGCCAAACATCATCGCAGCGCAAGCGAGCAGCAAGGCTTCGAGCCAAAAGGCAAGCGACCAACGGCCAATTGTCGTAACGGTCATTGGGCCACTCTCCTTCCATTTGCGGAGCGACCTGTCTCGAAACGGCGCAGCAGCAACTGCTCCCCAGAGAGATCCAGTACGGCTACCGTGTGCCCGCGTCTGACCAGCCGATCGATGGATTGTTCGAGATCGCGGTCGAAGCGCGGCGTGACAAGCAGGATAGCTTCACGGGAAGCAGAGCCTTCCAGCCGACGAAGGATCACAGTTAGCGGAGTCGTAACGTAATGGTGCATCTGGGCCAGCTGGGTCATGACGTGCAGATGATGATTTTTGCCGCTGCCAGCAGGGAGATGGTAGTACTCTCGCCCGCGCTGCTTCACACTGAGAAAAAGCTCGTAGCCGTACGACCGCTTTCGGCAAAGGATGGATAAGGCCGCCAGACAAGAGATGGTCCGCTCATTGATCGCATCGTTATACCGTTGCTGCGTTGGCTCATACGAGGGTAGGATATGCCCGATGATTCGCCAGTCTGGATGAGAGGTATGTTCAAACAGCCGCGTTTCCAGAGACCCGGTTTTTGCCGTTGCCTTCCAGTGGATGTGCTTGAAGCGGTCTCCCGGAATATAAGCGCGAACGCCTCGCTGAAAAGTGACATCCTCTTGCTGGCGCTGCGCAGAGAGCCTGCTGCCGTCCGGTTCGGTATCTGCTAGCTGGATCGGAGGCAAGGGCAGCGGCAACGGGTAGACCAGCAGCGAAAATGAAACAGGCAAGGAGAGCTGGCTTACTTCATCTCCGAACAGGGGGAGCGAATCAGAGTGAACCTCAGTCAACCAAACGACGCCACGGACATGCGGGGTCAGAGTCAGGACGCGTTCTACACTCTGGCGAAAGGGCACATCCAGGCGAAGTCGCACGACGGTTCGTTGCTTGGTCTGGCGCACTTCGTCTGCTCCCTCGACAGTGACGTGTTCAGGCAAGGTAATGCGCAGCCAGGTAGCAGGAAGTGGCAGCCAGGAGCTGTTGTGCATACGGATCGTTACTCGCACAGGTGTCCCTGGCATGACGCGGCTTTGGTCCGCGCTCCACTCGAGCTTGACCCATCTGCGCATATGCCGCATCCACCCGCTTTGAGCTGCTGGCATGAAAAAGAAAAGCCCGCCAAACAGCCAAAGAAACCAGCTTCCGGAGAACAAGGCGAATAACAGCAGGAGAAAGCCGATTACGTGAAAGGTCGACTTCGTATTCATTGCCTACACACTTTCTTCGACAGGCGTCGCTACGCTTTTCAAGATTTGCTCCACAACCTCAGATTCTGTCACATGCAGCTCTGCTTCCATCGAAAGGCGGATTCGATGAGGTGCGAGGCACGGGAAAACCCATTTCACATCGTCAGGCAAAACGTAGGAGCGGCCAGAAAGAAAAGCAGCTGCCTGCGCGCAGCGAAGCAGAGCGAGCATCGCCCGCGGGCTCAGTCCGACCTCGACCGATCGGTGGGTGCGGGTAGCTTCTGTCAAATCGATCACGTACTCCTCTACTGCTTGACTCACATGGACGCCAGTCACTTCCTGCTGAAGGGCGGCGATCTCGTCTACGCGGATGACCGGTTCGATCTCGGTGAGCGGTGACTCGCTGCGGAAGCGCCTCAGAATCTCTCGGGAATCCTCCCGGGTGCCGTAACCGAGCGAAAGCTTAAACAAAAAACGGTCTAGCTGAGCTTCTGGCAACGGATACGTTCCTTCAGATTCGATAGGGTTCTGCGTCGCGATGACGAGCATGGCAGGGGGGAGCGGAAGCGTGCTTCCTTCGATGGTGACTTGGCGCTCTTCCATGCCTTCGAGCAGACCGGATTGCGTGCGGGGTGTAGCCCTGTTGATCTCATCCGCGAGCAAAACGTCGGCAAAAATGGGACCTTTGCGCAGCTCAAATTCTTGCGAGCGCTGGTTGAAAATGTGCAGACCGATTACATCTGAGGGCAGCAGGTCTGCGGTAAATTGCAGACGGTTGTATGTTCCGCCGATTGCCTGCGCCAAAGTTTTGGCGAGAACGGTCTTCCCCATTCCGGGTAAATCCTCCAGCAGCACATGGCCGCGAGCGAGCAGGGCGGTGACGAGCAGCCGGATTTGTTCTTCTTTTCCGACAATTACTCGGTTGACGGAAGTGATCAGGTTATCTAAAGCAGCATGGGCCATGAGTATTCTCCTTTACAAACGAAAATGAAGGACGAAGCCTGCGTAGTTTATTATACAAGCTTCATCCTATTTTTGCCAAATGATCCGTCAGGCCCTGCCGATGCACATCGTGTTTTGTCGAACATATGTAATTACATAGATAAAAAGTGTTGATCTATCAGCGTTCGACATTTTTCATATATTGTCAATGTTTGACGTGATCAAGTACGATAGATATATAGTCCTAATTTTCCGTCGTCTTTCAGGAAAAGGGAAATGGAGTACTGCCTGATGGGTTGGTTGTTAAAAGAATTTCGGCTCGCAGTCTATTTTCTGCAATGGGTGCTCCTTTTAGCTTTCTGCTTTTTCTATATGGACGCACCTGATTCAAGCTATCACTCGTTTGCTGTTTTCCTGGTCATCGCCGTAGCGTACGTCATCATTCTCTGCTATGCACTTCCACGAAAACGTTGGTTTTTGCTCGGACTGGTCGACATGGGAATGGCTTTGTTTTTCATCATGGAGACAGGCAAATGGAGCAGCCCCTTTATGCTCTACGCATACACTACGCTGCTATGGCTGCTGATGGTGCTGCGATTGGAGCAGGTGCTCCTGATTGTCATTCTTTTTCTGCTGTCAGCTTCTCTACTGCAAGAATGGCTTCCCCTTACCATGGTTCCCTCCGATATGGATTTCACGAAGCTGCGCTTGATTCTCGACATCATGATGTGGGCCATTATGGCGCTATGCATGTTTGCTTTACTGCGTTCCATGAAAAGGGCATATGCGAAAAGCTATCATCTGTTTTTGTTTTTGCAGAAAGTCGTATCGAGCCCCGCTATGAATCTATGCGCGGCTACCGAACAAATGGTACGGCGTGTCTTCCATTCAGAGCAGGCCTATTTATGTCTCTACCAGGATCGAGAAGGGGAAGGAGACTGGAAGAGAGAGTATTTTCTCAACACCTTGCTGGAAATGGGTGCAGATGAATGGAGTCATTTGACAATCCAGCTTCTGGACGATTACTCCGGTCGCAAGGATACATACGTCTGCATGCCTTTGAGTTTGGAGGGCGAGGCTTGGGGATGCCTGATTTTTTCCATCCCGGCCAAGCGCAGCATCCATCGGGGAGAACGCCTGCTGCTGCGGTTCATCTCCCTCATCGTGTGTCAGCAAGGAAGACAGCATCGAATTAAATATGATTTGGCCAAATCCCTTCACGAGGAGATGCGCCGCAACCTGGCGCAGGACATGCACGACGGATTGGCGCAGCAGCTATTTTTTTTGTCAGCCCAAATGTTTCAGCTAAAACGCTCGCTTCCCGATGAGGTGAAGGTAAGCGTCGCCGAGCGGCTGGAACAAATCGAGGAACGGATCAAATGGTGCCACGGCGAAGTTCGCCATACGATTACGCACCTGCGTGAATTCCGAGAGTCCGAGCAGCTCTATGAAGCTATTGAGCAGTTGCTGAAACGGATGACGAACGGTACAGATTTACAGGTCCGGTTCACCTCGAAGGGACGAATACTCGAAGAAGAGCTGAACGTGCTCAATGCGATTTACCGCATGATCGAGGAGGCGACTGCCAATGTCGTCAAGCATGCGCGGGCTCACGTACTGTCTGTAAGCGTGGAAGCATCTACGGTGCAGGTAAAGGTGCGGGTGCGCGATGATGGAATCGGCTTTGTTTCGGAAGAGAAAGGAAGAGAAGAGAACCGGTATGGGGTCGTGGGAATGAGGGAGCGTATCGCCCAGGTAGGCGGTACATTCCATATTCGATCCAAGCCAAACGAAGGAACGGAGATTTTGGCGATCATACCGAGAAAAGGGGTGGAGATGTATGGATAGCGTGAGGCTGCTGCTAGCGGACGATCATCGTATCGTGCGAGAAGGATTGAAAATGATATTGGAAAGTTCCCCACGCTATACGGTGGTGGAGGAAGCCAGTGATGGGGATGAGCTTATGGAAAAGGCGCTAGCGATCAAGCCCGATTTGATCGTTTCAGACCTGAAGATGCCAGGCATCTCGATCATCGATGGCTGCAAACAGCTCAAGGATCAGTACCCGGATATGAAGGTATTGATCCTAACTGCATTTGACGAGAGTGAGGACGTATTCCGGGCGTTAGAGTCCAATGTCGATGGCTACATCATGAAGGACACCGTACCCGAGCAAATTTTGCATACGATGGATATGGTGATGATGGGATATTCATGCTTCCAATCCAAGCTTCCCCGCAAACGCAAAGAGGAGTCGGACATCGCTTTTACTGAGAGGGAACAGGAAGTGTTTCAGCTGATCGTCGATAACTTGAGTAACCTGGAAATTGCACAGCGACTGTACATCTCTGAAGCAACGGTCAAGACGCATGTCAGCAGCATCCTGCGCAAGACGGGACAGCCGAATCGTTCGCAAGCTGTACTGTACGCGCTGAGAAAAGGGCTGGTCAAGGTCTCGCCGTAAGCCAAAACAGTAAAGAGGGTCTATCATGAAGCCGAGGAAAAGAAACAGGAACCACGCCAGTTACCTGGCAGATTCGATGTTTTTCTGGATATCGATACTGGTTAGTGCGGATGCAGGGATGGCTGTCCTTTTGCAAGCGCTGGGCATCATTACGATCCAATGGACAGCGATCGTTGGTTTAGCTGTCTGCGCGGCTGTCAGCTGGACGGTATATGTGCTGCACAAGCGTTATGTGCTGCCAGAGGCGTACTCGCTTCATGCCTCTGCTTTTTTGGGAGCGTCCTTGCTCCTGTTTTTCTGCTTGTATAATCCACAGCATTTTAGTGGCTTGTGGACCGTTTTCATCCTCTATCCTATTTACCTTAGTTTCTTTTACGACAAAGCGCTGGTCATCGTATGGGGGGCTATTAGTTATCTGCTCTATGCGCTGAGCCTCGGAGTGGGGCAGAGCGGTGAGTTTACGATGGATATCTTTTTTCATCTGACATTGGCAGCGGCAAGCGGGCTGTGCACCTGGCTTGGCTTTACAACGCTTCAGAACCGGATGGGCGATGCGAAGGAAGCCACCGACGCGCACAATCGGGAGTATGCCATCACGCTGCTCAATACACTGGTTCCGATCGTCGAGCGCAAGACCCAGACGAGCAGCCGGGAAATTGAGCAGATGAGCCGGCTGATCAAGCGGATGCTGCGAGAATTTCCGGACGAAGATGTCAACGATTGGGAGATCAAGCTGCTGTCTCTGCTTCATTACGTCAGCCGGATCAAGTTTCCGGACTACGTATTTGAAACAGATGAGAAGCTGACGACATTTGAGTATCAGATTGTGCAGGAGCACTGCCAGTTTGGCTATGAAATGTTCCGGGATGATCCCGCCTTCTCCCGTGTTGTACAAGCACTGCAGGAACACCATGAGCGTTTTGATGGGACAGGCTATCCGAAAAAGCTGAAGGGACGCGATATCGTTTTATTGGCGCAAATCTTGGGGATCATCGAGAGCTTTCTGGCGATGACAACAACGCGGGCGTACCGGCAAACGGCTACGATCGAGGAAGCATTTGAAGAAATCTGCACGATGGCAGGAACGGTCTATGATGAAACAGTGGTCAAGGCATTTGCA
Source organism: Brevibacillus nitrificans (assembly GCF_003710965.1). Lineage (NCBI taxonomy): Bacteria > Bacillati > Bacillota > Bacilli > Caryophanales > Paenibacillaceae > Brevibacillus > Brevibacillus nitrificans. Next base: position 94,671 of record NZ_RHHU01000015.1, read on the forward strand.
AAATCTGTGCAGATTCATTCTCCTACTCGAGTCTCAAACGTACCATCCAGAGTAGGGTAGTCTCCGCCTGCTGGCTAAACCGAATCATCCTGTATGCGGATAGGCTTTTCCCCTTTGCCTTGATAGAGTGTGGTGGTAAAGGGAGGGGGAAGGCTGATGTTGCAAAAATGGTGCGCGCGTTGCAAGAACCACTCGTTCAGCAGCGGAGATTGGTATGAGTGGATATGTCCGTACTGCAACAAGAACATCACCCTGCAAAAGGCAGTGCCTGCTGTCATCCGGTTTGTCCTGATACGCCCCTGCACTCCCCGACGCTTTCAACCAAAGGATCATAAACCGAGTCGCTCTGACGAAAATACTGCCTGAGATGGGCAGTATTTTTTTATTTTTTCACCTCCTCCTTCAGTATGAGAGGGCATCCACCTGATAGATAAAAATCTTCCTCCTTTCAAGCGTCAGGAGTCCCTCCGAGGGTGGAAGATAGACGGAGACGAACCTCGTACAATGAGGGAAAGAGGTGAGCTGTGTGGGGATGACTTTGGCAAAACGTATCGGTCTCGTGTTAGTTGCACTTCTTTTTGTGTGGAATCTTTTTCTATACGCCAGCAGTCAATGGAACAGCGATCACATCCCGGGATTGGGAAAATGGCGAGTCCTGTCCGTGCTCACGGGCAGTATGGCCCCTACCATCAAAGCTGGGGATATGGTGATCGTAACGCGATATACAGGGGAAGTCCCGAAGACAGGCGACATCATCACGTATTGGAAGGACGACCAGACACGTTCCTTGATTACGCACCGCGTCGTGCAACGTCTGGATAATGGCTACCTGCAAACCAAGGGGGATGCGAACCAGGAGACAGATGGAGGGTGGACAGACCCGAACCGATTGGTAGGAAAGGTTGTCGCTACGATTCCTTTCGCAGCAGCCCTGCATCAGTTGATCAAAGAGCCGCTGACGATGGTCTTCATACTCGCTGGATTTATAGGCTATCTCATTCATACCCAGCGTCGATCTGGCAGCAAAAAGGACAGCAAACAAGCATCGATACAAACCGAGAAGTTGGAGGGGGATCTTACATGAAGTGGGAACAGGTGAAAAACTGGCCATGGAAGCGGGTTGTTATAGGCACGGCATTTATTTCATCCATTGCCGCGAGCACCAGCTTTGGGACCTATGCGTATTTTACGAGTCAAGTAGATGATGCATCGACCTTTGCTGCCGGGAAACTGGAGATCAGCTTGGGGGGCGTTTCGAGTGCAAGCTTTCGGGCAGAAGGGGATCAGAAGTTTTTACCTGGCGTCCGCGTTCAAAAAACAATGAGTGTCGAGAACAAAAGCGACGTTCCTGTGAAATACGCCTTGCTTGCCCAGAAGGCTGACGGGGACGATATCCTATACGATCAGCTGGTAGCGGAGATTCGGAGCAGTGACGATACACTGCTGTATCACGGACGCGTCAGCAGTTTGACAAAAGCAAACATCGTCATTCCTGAGCTGGATAAAGGGGAAGCAGACGAGCTGAGCTTCACCGTTTATTTGCCAGAAAGCACAGGGAACGAGGTCCAGCAAAAGACGGCAGATGTCAATTTCGGCTTCCTAGCTACGCAGCAGGAGAACGGAGATTACTTTGCGCAAAGCGGGCCAGTGATGACCTTTACGCCACAGGACTTGAGCGGCAGCCAGCTGCTCGACACGATGAAGCTCGCAAAACGTGTGGGAGAAGAGGAGAGCGCCAAGCAAAAGGACGAATCGGCTGCGAAAGGCATGACCTTTGTACTGGCAGAAGGTTCGTATGATCTGAGTGGCTTGGAGTTGCCCAAACACATAACGTGGAAGGCTGCTCCTGGACAGGAAGGAAAGGTCATCATTCGGGCCGATGAGCTAGCGGTTCAGGATGCGTCCTTTGACGGAATCCGTTTTGAGGGCCGAGGAACCGGTCTTCTGGTCGGCTCCAATGTGAGCTTCCGCAATTGTGTGTTTGGCAGCGGATTTGAGGAAGCCATTCGTACAGCAGGTGCCGAGGACAAGCAATCGGATGAGTCAGCAGAAGGCGGAAAATTCCTGGAAGGTTTGACAGTGAAAGACAGCATCTTTGAAGGTGGCGGAGAAGGGATCGTGCTGAATCAGACCGTCAAAGCCGTCCTGATTGCGGGTAACACCTTTAACGGTGGAAAGCACGCCGTCGTGATCGCCAATGACAAAGAATCGCAAGTCCAGATCGTCGATAATGATTTCACCAAAGTCAGCCAATACGCGGTGGAAAGCGATGGAGTGCGGGTAGGTGATGGCATTGACGGATTTAAGGAGATCGAGGGAGAAGTCGTCGGGACGAAGAAGCTGGCTCTCCATTTGTACAAGGCAGACTTGTACCTGGAAAACAACAAGTATGGAAGATAAAGCGGGGCGTTCGAGGACGCGCTCGCGGTCGAGATCAAAAGCACGTTTGGCGCCTCTACGTGTACAGATTATGGGCAGCGTCTTTTTTCTGGGAGTCGCGCTGTCTTTATGGGGACCCATGGCCACTACCTACAGCTGGATGTGGCAGGAGGTCCATGATGCGGGCCACGAGTTTGCGGTCGGAATCCTGGATATTTCGGACAGCAGCTTCGGTAGCGAATGGCATGTCCTTCGGGGAGGCAACCAGGTCGTCGACTTGTCGAAAATGATTCCGGGAGATGCCCGGCAGATCAAAGCGACCCTTTCTAAAGGCTCGAGCGACTTGGACTTTTCCTATAAGATCGTTGCACGTGTAAAAGAAATCGGCAGCCCGGGGACAGGCGCGGCGCAAAAGCTGGAGGAAGTGCTTCGCGTACGCATTACGGAGGGGCAGCAGGAAGTATATGACGGCCTCGTCAGAGATCTTCATCAGGATCAGCCGGGAATTTCCCGTTCCAATGGGACGGAGAGCGAGTTTCGGGCAAGCGAGGGAAATAAGACATTTTTCATCACGGTGTATCTGCCAGAAGAAGGCGTCGATCATACCTACCAGTCTCTCGGAGGGGAGCTGGAGCTGCGCTTTTTGGCAAAGCAGGCAACATCGGATGCGATTTACGCAGAGTAAGGGGGGAGCCACTTGAAGAGGCTGGCAGTAGGGTTGATGACGGCAGCGCTTATCTTAAACGCCGTACCCCTGGATGGAACGTTTTCCTTTTTGACCAGTGAGAAGAAGCAGGTATCCCCCGTTTCAACTGGCACAAACGAGGACGTTTTCGTGACAGAAACCAAGCAGATCGTTTTGAAATCAAAGGTCGAAAAACGCACCAAGATCAAGCGCACGGTAAACACAGATGGCTCCTCCTCTGAGACAAAGGACAGCAGACTTGCCGTCTCCAACGGCGTACAGCGTGTCGTGTTTGTTCCGCAACGCGAGTCATTGGATTTGGAGATAGCCAATGTAACCGTGACGGGAGACGCAGCAGGAGAAGTAACCATACAACGTGTCTACGAGGAGAAGGACGACAAGGCAATCGTATTTGAAATAACTCATACCTATCAAAAGGCGTATGGCAAGAGAAAGAGCGAAACCGAGCGGGGCGAGCTGCAGGTAACGGCTCTCGGCGGATTCTATACGTTGAAGCTCCCGCTCACAATCAGTACCTCTTATCGCGAGTCGACGGACGTATCGGAGGAAGCAGTCCCGAGTCAGCCAAGTCAACCGGGTCAGCCGACAAACCCGCCGGCGCCTGATACGCCAAATGCACCGGACACACCTGCTTCTGAAGACGGCTCAACCCTGCCTGCACAGCCGCCTTCTTCTGGTGTAGAAACACCCACGGAACCATCGACAGATCCAAGCGGCCCGGCACCGCCATCTTCAGAAGAGTCGGGGACCGTTTCTCCTGACTCGGACCTGCAGGAGTCCTCGCCACCCGGTTCCCCAAGTACTCCGAAGGAAACTCCTGCAGGAGAAACGCCCCCTCTTTGAGGATGAAGGACGAGGGGCCGCACAAAATACCCCAAACTTGCCCAGCGAGCCTCTGCGCCCGTTGGGTCTTTTTTATGGCGAGCGGAGAGTAAACTCGTTTGCTGCATGAAATCGAAAATGTGGAGGGCAGGGTCATTCTTCAGGATGAGTAGGGATCAATACAAAAGGAGAAAGGAATCATCCTTGTTTATAAGGGAAGTTCACCCTGACGCAGGAAGTTGAAATATTACAAAAACAGTAACATTAGAAATGTGAACGGCACCTGCCGCACCAAACGAAAGCGGGGGATAAAAGCAAGTGGCCTTACTGAAAAAGAGCATATCAGTCCTAACAAGTGTCTTGCTGGTCGCTGTGATTGCCATCGCCGGGTTCCTGCTTGTGGGGAAAATGAACAGCGGAAAAACGATGCTGTTCGGTAATGAGATCATGGTGGTTCTGAGCGGCTCCATGACCCCGACTTTCACGACAGGAAGTATTGTAGCGGTTGGACCGGCGGAATTCAAAGACATCAAGCAGGGTGACATCATCACATTTAAGGACACGGAAGGAAGAACAATCACTCACCGTGTGATTGAAAAACAGGAAAGCAATCTGGTCACGAAAGGCGATGCAAATGACGCAGCCGACACAGCTCCTGTCACAGCAGACAGGCTGATCGGAAAGGTGCAATACTCGGTCCCTTATCTGGGTTACTTCATTGAGTACGCCAAGTCTGGACTAGGAATGTTGGTACTGCTTGGACTTCCTGGAGTGTATCTGATCATCAGCCAGATTTGGAAGTTGATGAAAATGATGAGGGAAGAATCACAAAACGCAACAAAGTCGCAAGCGTAAATCACCCCAACCGGTGATACCTTGGGGGCTGGTACAAGATTGAAAGCTAGTATCAGGCTTCAAGTAATCATACTATCCCAAATGATATTAGGAGGAATTATCCATGAGCTTGAAAAAACAATTTGCTCTTACACTCGCTTCTGTAGGTATCGGTGCGGCACTGATTGGTGGAGGAACTTTCGCATGGTTCAACACAAAAACAGACATCACTGGCAACACTTTTGCAGCAGGGGAATTGAAGTTGGGTGCAAAGCCAGCAACGGGCGTCATTAATGTGGGTGACATCGCTCCTGGTGACTGGGTAGTTAAATCGTTCGAACTGAAAAATGAAGGAACTGTCGGCATCAAACAATTGCTGACTGGCGTGAACTACAAAGTGACTTATGATCATGAGGGCAATGAAAACTTCCAAGACGAGTTTGGCCGCTACCTGAAAGTGTACTACCTGACAAACGTAGACAAAACTAAGCCGTTCCAACTCACTGACTACGCAGAAGTCATCGGCAATGGTCCATTTGCAAAATACCAAGGCAAAACGCTTGAAGAATGGAAGAACATCGGCCAACTGGATATCTCCACTCTGTACGAATCGAAGCTGGGCGGATTTAAACCAGGCGATACGGATGAAATCACCCTGGCGATTCAATTCGTAGATGACGGTAACGATCAAAACCGCTTCCAAAAAGACGTTTTGGATCTGACGCTGAATATCGAAGGAAAAGCTAGAGACGGCGTTCAACAATAATAGGTAGAAACGAAAAAGCGGCTATCCGGCCGCTTTTTCTGTTTTTTGTCTTAGTCGGCGAGCTCGCACGTGATTGTGCGAGCTCTTTGACCCAATCCTATGCAGTGACTTGATTGACAGCCGCTTTCAACGCCTGCTCCAAATCTCCGATAATATCCGCAATCGACTCTGTACCGATCGACAGGCGGATCATGCCCGGTGTGACACCTGCTGCTGCTTGCTCGGCTTCATTCATTTGCTGATGAGTAGTGCTCGCTGGATGAATGACGAGCGACTTGGAATCGCCTACGTTTGCCAGGTGGGAGAACAGCTGCACGGATTCGATCAGCTTTTTGCCTTCATTTACGCCGCCGCGGATGCCGAAGGTGAGGATGGCACCGGCACCTTTTGGCAAGTATTTTTGCGCGAGCTCGTAATTCGGATCGCTTTCCAGCCCTGGGTAGCTGACCCATTCAACGGCTGGGTGAGAAGCGAGGTATTCTGCAACGGCCTGCGCGTTTTGGCTGTGACGCTCCATGCGCAGGTGCAGTGTTTCCAGACCTTGCAGGAACAGGAAGGAGTTGAAAGGAGCAACGGCTGCTCCGATGTCGCGCTGCAGCTGAACGCGCGCTTTGATGATATAGGCGAGTGGCCCGACTGCTTCCGTGAACACTACGCCGTGGTAGCTTGGATCTGGTGTCGTCAGGCCAGGGAATTTGCCGTTGTTCCAGTTGAATTTGCCAGAGTCTACGATGATTCCGCCGATCGCTGTGCCGTGACCGCCAATGAACTTGGTCGTAGAGTGGATCACGATGTCCGCGCCATGCTCGAAAGGACGGCAGAGGAGCGGAGTAGCGAACGTGTTGTCGACGATCAACGGCACGCCATTTTCATGCGCGATGTCCGCGATGGATTGCAGGTCGGCTACATCGATGCGCGGGTTGCCGATCGTTTCGCAGAAAAAGGCCTTGGTATTGTCGTTGACGTAAGCACGGAAGTTTTCTGGGTTGGAATGATCCACGAAATGTACTTTGATACCCAAGCGTGGCAGGGTGTGTGCAAAGAGGTTGTAGGTGCCGCCGTACAAGCTGCTGGACGCGATGATTTCGTCGCCAGCCTGTGCAATGTTGAGGATGGAGAACGTAATGGCAGCTTGACCGGATGCTGTCGCCAGCGCACCTACTCCGCCCTCGAGCAGAGCTACGCGCTTTTCAAATACATCTTGAGTGGGGTTCATGATGCGAGTGTAGATGTTGCCCAATTCTTTGAGTGCGAACAAGTTAGCCGCATGATCCGTATCGCGGAAGACATAGGAGCTGGTTTGGTAGATCGGTACGGCGCGGGAACCTGTTACCGGATCAGGCTCCTGGCCTCCGTGGATGGCGATGGTTTCTGGCTTCCATTGTTGCTGTTCAGACATGATCATCTCTCCTTTTTTTTCTGTGGGTATGATAAGGTATAAAAAAACGGAGCTATCCTCTGAGTAGAAGAAGCTCCGGTCATACACGGACTCTCGTTCATCTCTCAGAATCTATGGATTCTGCAGGAATTGGCACCTCGCATCGTTACATGCAGGTTGCCGGGCTTCGTCGGGCCTGTCCCTCCACCACTCTTGATGAAAAATGGAAATCTGTTGTTGTCTTAATTGTATGAAAAAGTCCACTTTACTGTCAATATTCAATAATTCAGTTATCAGGGAGGATTAAATGGGAATATCAGACAATCACCAACAGACTGCAGGAAAAAAGAGCATCGCATTGCGAGCAGCGTGGATCGTTCCAAACGTGCTATGCTATTTTCTTCTTATTTATATAGGGGTATTTGTGGGTAAAAATGCGGAGCACCTGGAGGAGAACAATCAGCTGGTCATCTGGCTGTTTATGTTAGTGGTGATGTTCATGGTTTCGGTTTTCGGAACATTTCGCATCGTGTACTGGATCAAAAAAGGAAAGCTGTAAAGGGAAGGGAATCGGGATCGGAGGCAAACAAAAAAGAGCACATGCTGTGCCCTCTTCTGTACGAAAGGAATTAGTCCTTTTTAATGGTTGCGTGTGTTCCGTCGCAGTTTCCTTCTGCATTTTTGGTTTGACCGCATCTACAGGTTCCCATTCTTTTCCCCTCCTTTGCTATTCTTACTATTGATTATAGAAAATACACTAATGAAATACAACTTGATTACGAATCGTAATAAGCTTATGCTGATTTGGGCAGGATTCGTTTTCATAACTGTCGCTATTTGGACATAGCAGGGGCGTTAGAAATGCAGGAGTCCGTATGATATGATTGGATAGATATACATGCGAATAATTTCACTTACATAGCAGGGGGTATTTGTACGATGAGTAACGGCGTAAAGGAAATAACACCGGAAGAATTGCTGGCAAAACTGGAGGCTAATGAGCAAGTCCAAGTGATTGACGTACGTGAGGTTGATGAGTGGAACGCTGGTCACATTAAGCAAGCGAAGCTGATCCCGCTCGGATTTTTGCCGCATCGCATCGATGAGCTGGACAAAGACATTCCTCTTGTGATGGTTTGCCGCAGCGGTGCTCGCAGCAACATGGCCACGGAATATTTGGCAGCGCAAGGCTTTGATGTAGCAAACATGGTGGGCGGCATGCTCGCATGGCCAGGAGAGAAAGAACTGTAAGGTCTTTAGGGGAGGAAAGAAATCGTGAGTGGAGAAGCGCAACAGCAGCAGGGAGGGGCTCTGCAGCGTCATTGGTTTACCGTGCTTGCAGGCGTTTTGATTTTGGCAATTGTCGGTGTGTTTGGCTATAACTACATGACCAAAGAGCAGATTCCTGTCATGAAGGCATTAAACGACTTTTCCTTGGATAACATCAACGGTTCGACCTACACTTTCTCGGAGGGGAAAGGGAAAGTACGCTTGGTTGAATTCATGTTTACCAATTGCCCGGATATTTGTCCAGCGACTACGTACAACATGTCCAAGCTGCAGGATCAGCTGAAGGAAAAGGGGCTGTTTGGGGATAAGGTCGAGTTCGTGAGCATCACGTTTGACCCTGATTTTGACACCCCAGAAGTCCTGCAGGCGTATGCTGAGAAATTCAAGGCAGATCAAAGCGGCTGGAAATTCCTGCGAGGCGATGCCCAGGCGATCGAAAAGGTGACAAAAGACTTCGGAGTGGCTGTGATGAAGCAGCCGGACGGTTCCTTTGCCCATACGGCACGCATGTTCCTCGTGGATGAGGACGGAAACATGCGTCGCGCGTACGGGATGGCAGCCGAGATGGATATGGACCAAATGATGAAAGAGATGGTAGAGCTGGCTGACTAGCCTAGCGTGTCTCTTCGAATCGGATGGCGATGACCTTTTCGGTTTTCGTTTCAAATTCAATATGAACCAGTAACGCCCACACGCGATTGCCCTCTTGGAGCAAAAGCTTAAACGTCTCCTCTGACGTGGTGGGCGTTTTCGTTTTTCGGCCGACATGCAGGTAATCGACAATCTTGGCTTGCGGGTAGGTCTGCATGGTTTGCTGCATTGCGAGTCGTCCCCACTTGGCATATGGCGGCTCAGCGGCTGCGGGCATCGTCCAGGTCAGGGAGAGTGAAAGCAACAGGGCAGAGAAAATGGCGATAGCCTTGGCTCGCATAGATAACGCCCCCTTTATGGGAAAATAGGTCTTTCTGTGCGGTATTTTGTCCAATTTCTTGACTGGACACCCGGTTTCCTTGCTTTCTACCCTATGGATTTTGTACAATTTTCCAATGAGCGAATGAGTAGGCAAATGTGTTTTCTCTTGCACGGGTAACAGACTGGATGAAACGAACGCCTCGCGTTGTGTTACAATAAGAATGGCATGCTTGGTTCGGGTTCCCAAAATCATGCACGATGAAGTTAGGAGGAAAGATATTGAGCGACGTTAAGATTTTCGCAATGGGCGGCCTCGGCGAGATCGGAAAAAATATGTACTGCGTCGAGTATGAAGATGAAATCATTATGATTGACTGCGGGGTGAAATTCCCTGAAAACGAGATGTTCGGGATCGATTTGGTCATCCCTGATGTTTCTTATCTGGTGGACAACCAGCACAAAATCAAGGCACTTTTGCTGACGCACGGACACGAAGACCACATCGGGGCGATTCCTTATATTATGAGGCAAATCAAGGTGCCAATTTACGGTGGTCGTCTGACCCTGGGCTTGGTCAAGGCGAAGCTGGAAGAGCACCGCATGCAAAACGATGTCAAACTGATTCCTATTTCCGAAGACACGGAGATTCCCTTCGACCGGTTGAAGGCGACATTTTTCCGTACCAACCACAGTATCCCAGATTCCTTTGGGGTCGTAATCCACACGCCAGAAGGAATGGTCATTCATACAGGCGATTTCAAGTTTGACATGACTCCTGTTGGACAAACGACGGAATACGGCAAAATTGCCCGCATCGGTGCGAGTGGTGATGTATTGGCATTGCTGTCCGATAGTACAAACAGTGAGCGCTATGGCTTTACCATGTCGGAGCGTACGGTTGGCGAAGGGATTCTGGATGTCGTCCGTAAAGCGCGTGGACGGATTATCCTGGCGACGTTTGCTTCCAACGTGCACCGTTTGCAGCAGGTAGTCGATGCTGCCGAACAATGCAACCGCAAAGTAGCGGTGATTGGTCGCAGCATGGAAAAAGTATTTTTGATTGGACAAGAACTGGGCTATATCCAGATGCCAGAGGGTATGCTGATTGATATCAAGCACATCGACAACTATGCGGACAATCAGGTGCTGATCATTTGTACCGGCAGCCAAGGGGAACCGATGGCGGCTTTGACGCGCATCGCTTCCGGCTCGCATCGTACTGTCTCTATTTATCCGGAAGACACGGTGATTATCTCGGCTTCTCCGATTCCGGGCAACACGATCAATGTGAGTCGCACGATCGACAAGCTGTACCGCGCAGGAGCGATTGTCGTGCTCAATCAGGATTTCGACATCCACGCCTCCGGTCACGGCAGCAGCGAAGAGCTGAAGCTCATGCTGAACTTCATTCGTCCGAAGTACTTTATCCCGATTCACGGGGAGTACCGGATGCTGAAAACTCACTCCAAGCTTGCACAGCAGGTGGGGATTGAGGACAGCAACATCTTTATCATGGACAACGGCGATGTGCTGAATTGCTCGCGTGAAAAAGCATGGCTGAGCAAGGTGCATGCAGGCATCGTCCTGATTGATGGCAGCGGCGTTGGAGACGTGGGCAACATCGTTTTGCGCGACCGTAAGCATTTGGCCGAGGATGGTCTGATGGTTGTCGTCGTCAGCCTGGATATGAAGAACTTCAAAATCCTGACTGGTCCTGACATCGTGAGCCGCGGCTTTGTGTACGTTCGCGGTTCGGAGTCGCTCATCCAGGAAGCGACGATGCTCGTACGCCAACGTCTGCAGGAAGCATTGGAAAAGAAAATCAAAGAGTGGTCAGAGCTGAAGGCGCAAATCAACGAAGTAATCAAGCCGTTCATTTACGAAAAAACGGGCCGCAACCCGATGATTCTTACCATTTTGATGGAAGTGTAGCTCGCCTGCACTTCTTGATTCTCCAACGGTGATGAACCGGGTATAATAGTAAGTAAGGGAATAACGTGAAATGTAAAGGAGAGGTTGCCCCATGATGTCTTATGAAGCATATATGAGCCAAGTAATCCAACCTATGCGCGATGAGCTGACTCGCAATGGTTTTCAAGAGCTGCGCACACCGGAAGAAGTAGAACAGGCATTGCCAAACGCAAAAGGTCTGACACTCGTAGCCGTAAACTCTGTTTGTGGTTGTGCGGCTGGACTGGCTCGCCCAGCAGTTGTTCATTCGTTGAAGCACTCTACTAAGCCGGACAACATCTTCACTGTATTTGCTGGTCAAGATAAGGAAGCGACTGCGAAAGCTCGCGAATACTTCGAAGGCTATCCGCCATCTTCTCCGTCCTTTGCAATCTTGAAAGACGGTAAGATCATGACCATGATCGAGCGTCATCAGATCGAAAACAACGATCTGCAAACCATCGCAAACTTGCTGACAAACGCGTACGAAACCTACGGCAACTAAGCGAAGGCAAAACCAAATGCTAGATACCTAAGACGCTCGCTAACGGGCGTCTTGTTTTGAATTAGCGGAAAGGGGAATTTGTAGGATGCAGACCCGTTCGTTTGGACGAGACCCACACCAGGTATCACTGCTGGGCTTTGGGGCACAACGCATTGTGGATGAGCATGACTGCACGGAAGAGGAAGCCATCGCGATCATTCGCCGCGCAGTGGAGGCAGGGGTCAACTATTTCGATACAGCTCCCAGCTATAGCGATGGGCAGTCTGAAACACGCGTCGGTCTAGGGCTGAAAGGACTGCGCGACAAGGTGTGGATCGCGACTAAAACGGGCGGGCGTACCCGCGATTTGGCCCTTAAGGATCTGGAAGGCAGCCTCAAGCGTCTCCAGACTGACTATGTCAACGAATGGCGAATGCACAACATCATGCAGCCCCACGATCTGGAAGCGATCTTTGCCAAGGGTGGCGCACTCGAGGCATTGATCGAGGCCAAGGAACAAGGACTGATCCGCAAAATCAGCATCAGCGGCCATACGGATCCGCGCCTCTTGGCGGAGGCCATTCGCCGCTACCCCTTTGACAGCGCGCTTGTCGCCTTGTCGGCCCTGGATCATTTCATCTACAGCTTCGCGCACGATTTCGTTCCGCAAGCCGTCGAAAAGGGTGTCGCCGTAATCGGAATGAAAGTGATGGGGCTTGGCAAGCTGGCTCCATGGACTGAACAAGCTCTGCGCTATACTTGGAGTCTGCCAGTGACGACCTCGATATTGGGGGTAAGCAAAATGGAGGAGCTGGAGGCTGACCTCGCCGCAGCTGACCGTTTTGTTCCGATGAACGACATCGAACGGGTAGAGCTGTTTCAGGAAATCATGCCGCTTGTCCGACCGGATGTCCTCCGCTGGAAAGCCCGCGAGTGGATGGCAGGCGAATGGTATCAGCTGCCTGAGTTGAAGTGGTAGATACAAAGTGGAAAAGCCCATCGATTTTGATGGGCTTTTTTGCTGTTTTAGGATGTAGCTGCGGTGGGGAAAAGCCTGTTTCCATGCTGCACTCCGGGCTACGTCCACGGGGAAGCGAAGACTGTCCGCTGCGCCATGATCCCGAGGGAATCGCTAAACGTGGAGTCGCTTAGCAGAGTATTCATGGGTAGCGATTCTGATGCCTCGGTCTTCATGGCTCCGCTAGGTAGGACTCCACAGTCGCTCCGCCCGGAAACATGCTTTTCCGCCCTCGACTAATGCGCCGATGACCCACGTTTCGCCCGATGTAGGGAAGCGTGCATCAAGCAAAGCAGTACCGATGTAAAGGATACGACTGTGGCGAGCAGCAGTGTCGGCTCTACGCCACCGCGATCGTACATGTACCCCATCGCGAGTGGGCCGAGCAGCCGCCCTAGCGCTGTGATTGCACCCACCACTCCCAGGTAAAACGGTGCCGTTTCTCCGGTTTTCTCCGTGATAAAGGTAGGGATTGTCGGAGAAATCAGCATCTCGCCAAAGGTAGTAATAATCATACCGAAAATAAACGCGACGTAACTATTATGGAAGAGCAGCATGAAACCAAATCCTGCACCATAAAGTACGGCGCTCGTCACCAATTGGGCAGACAGACTTTGTTTCAGCAGCCGTTTGATTTGGGTAGTTACTGGCTGACCGGCGAAAATGATGATCCCGTTGATCGTCCACAGCCAGCTGTAGGCAGCAAGCGGCATACCCAAGCCCGTCAAGTACGGAGCGACCCCCGTATTCCAAACGGTGGTAGAAAAGAAGATAAAGCCAGCACCCAGCGCCATGAACAGGTACAGCTGGTACCGGTACAAGAGCTGCAGCGTTTCTTTTCCGCTTCGCTTTTCTGCTTGTGCTGCCGAATCGCCAACGAGTTCCTTATGCGAAATATGCTTCATGAAAATGAAAAAGAAAAGGGCAAACAACAAGGTACTGGCACTGTTCAACAGAAACGTCAGCTGAAAGGAGAAAGCAGCCACTACGCCAGCAAGCGATGTACCAATGGCCATTCCCAAGTTATTGCTCACATACACAATATTGAACAACTCACGGCGCTGCTCTTTCCAGCGAAATCCGATAAAGGCTTGAATCGCCGGAGAGGAGAGGTTAAAGGTAAAGCCCAGGCCGATCATCAGAGCCAAGTAGATTGTCCAGCTTTGGGAAAAGGGAATCGCCAGCTGAATACAGCCCTGCAATAGCAAAGCGCCTACGATGAGTCGCTTGGCACCGAGCCGATGAAACAGGGAGCCACCTACAAATTGACCGATAATTCCGGCAAGTGACTGCAGCATGAGAGCGAAGCCTGCTTCTGTCATGGAGCGCTGCAGGACCGTATGTACATACAGCGTATTCAACGGCCACATGAAAGCGCTTCCGGAAGCGTTGATAAAGCTAGCCACCAAAAACAGCAAGGCTTCTCGCGGATAGCGTTGTAAGAGTGAGGGAGGAGAGAACATGGGACTCATCCTTTGCGGTAAGATATGGAATAGTATAACGATTATAAAATACATTGTAAATAAAAATGTTTAGTAAATAACCTTGCCTATCAAACCAAATAAAGGCTGCTCCACTTTCCGTGGTTTCGAGTATACTAAACAAAGCGGAGAGTCGAATTACTATCGATACAGAGATTAAAGGTGGAGTTATTCTATATGCGAATATGGAAACGAATGTTGTTAATCGTGCTTGTAGTAGTTGCCGTATCGGCAGGATACTACGGGTATTCCTTTTATCAGTTTGCGCAAGATATCCAAGAGCCGAATGTCATTACCCCGCCGCCGCCCGATGGGGGAGCTGCAACGAAGGCGGCCGAGATCCCGCAATGGGACGGCAACGATCGCGTCAATATTCTCTTGATGGGTGTAGACCGTCGAGGGATGAAGAACAATGGATTGCCACGCTCGGACTCCATGATGCTGGTCAGCGTCGATCCTGTTACGAAGCGGTTTGATTTGTTCTCGATTTTGCGTGATACGTATGTAGACATCCCGGGCAACGGCAGCTCCCGGATCAATGCTGCCATCGTGGATGGTGGACCGGAGCTGGCCATGAAAACGGTCAGTCAATTCACAGGTCTGCCTGTCGATCGCTATGTCATTACCGACTTTGAAGGCTTTAAAGCCTTGATCGATGCGGTAGGCGGTGTCGAGCTGGATGTAGAGAAAAACATGTATTACCATGATCCGACGGACAAGGGTGTCTATGACATCAATCTGAAGAAGGGCCTCCAACAGCTGGACGGAAACAAGGCGTTGCAATACGTCCGTTTCCGACATGATGCCACTTCCGATTATACCCGTACCGAACGTCAGCGTAAATTGTTGGCCGCAGTAGCTGATCAGATGAAAAAAGGGACTACGCTGCTGCAATTGCCTTCGATCTTAAAAGAAGTGACACCTTTTGTCCAAACGAATATCAGCACGATGGATATGTTGAAGCTATCTGCGCTGGGACTGAATTTGAAAACGCAAAATCCAGGGCAGTACCAGCTGCCACCGATGGGGATGTTTCGAGAATCCCATCGAGCAGGCTCTGTCCTCGTACCGGATGTAGATCAGGTCCAAGCCTTCATCCAGGAAACGCTGGAGCCACCATCCACCCAAACCAATACGACCGTGGAAGATTCCACTACGAGCAGCACGCCTCAATGAGCGTGCTGTTTTTTTTGAACCAAAATGGCTTTTTGGGGGAAGACTAACCATGATTTGCTAGGCATGGGGGTGAACATGGATGGATCAGGAAATGGCGCGCAGGTGGTTGTCCAATACAGGAGACCTGGTCGTAGAACATATCGATGAGCCGAATGGCCGTGTGCGCCTATACTATCTGTCCACTTTGGCAGATGCGAGTATCGTATACAACGAGTTGATCCCGAAGCTCCGTCTACTTCCGCTGGAGACAGTCGGGGTAGACGAAATGGAGAAACAGCTGGGAGTGGCAAGCAGCAACCGGGTTTACGAAGTCCAGGAAGCCGTGAGCCGGATGATCCATAACGCTATCTATGTTCACGTAGAGGGTGAAGCATTCGGGCTTGCCATACCGAGTGACGGCACGGCTGGGCGGAGCATCCAGGCTCCCGAAGTGGAATCTGTCGTCTTAGGTCCCCAGATTGCATTTGTCGAAGAGCTCAATGTCAATCTATGCATCATTCGAAAGTACATGCCGACTACACATCTGTTTCATGAGCGGTTGGTGGCAGGGACAGAAATACCAGTCGATATTTCAGTCCTGTACCTCGAGAACATTGCAGATCCGGAAAATGTGAATACCGTACGCCAGCGCATACAGGAGTTGAACGTCGACAGTCACCTGGATTCCAGTATCCTTGCACAATATATTGCGGATAATGAGCGCTCCCTGTTTCCCACGCTGCAGCAGACAGAACGGCCAGACAGGGTTATCCATGGCTTGCGTCAAGGTCAAGTAGCGATTTTGGTAGAGGGAAGCCCGTTTGTCTTGCTGGGGCCGACTACCTTGTTACAGTTTTTTCAGTCCCCGGATGATTACTACCTGCGTTGGGTTCTGGCTACCTTTAACCGGGCGATGCGGATGTTTGCCATGATCCTTTCCTTATTGCTTACGCCCGTCTATGTAGCTGCTCTCACCTATCATTATGAAATGATCCCTGCCGACCTGCTCCTCTCACTGGCACAGTCCCGATCGCGCGTACCGTTTCCTCCTCTCTGGGAGGCATTTTTGATGGAGATCATTATTGAGCTGCTGCGCGAAGCCGGAGCGAGGCTGCCCACGAAGGTCGGCCAGACGATTGGTATCGTGGGAGGTATCGTAATCGGTCAGGCGATCGTTCAAGCAGGGTTTACCAGCAACATTCTCATTATCATTGTAGCGCTTGGGGCGCTATCTTCCTTTATAGCGCCCAGCTACATGATTGGCTCAACGATTCGGGTGATTCGCTTCCCGATGATTTTATTGGCCGGGCTGCTTGGTGCGATGGGAATTGTGGCTGGCTTCAGCTTTCTTGCCAGTCATTTGCTCCGTCAGACCAGTTTGGGGCGTCCTTACATGTATCCCCTTTATCCCGTTCGCTTTGGAGATTGGAAGGATGGATTCATTCGAGCTCCACTGTCTTCTCTATGGCTGCGCTTCAAGTTTTTCAATCCGCAGCAGAAAAAACGCTTTAATCGGGAGCAGGGCCAAATGAAGAAAGACATCGACGAGTGAGCGAGGTCTACATGAACATAAACGAAACGATAAAACCGACGAATACCATATCGGCGTACTTGGCGGGATTTCTCGTTCATGCGACGCAGATCGGTGTTGGTGTGTTAGGTTATCAACGGGTCATTGCTAAGGAAGCCGGACACGATGCCTGGATTGCTGTCGTGCTTGCAGGACTCGCTACCCATTTGATCGTTTTGGTGATTACCAAGACGCTGAAGAGTTACCCAAATGCAGATATTTATGGCATCCAGATGGATATATTCGGAAAATGGCTAGGTACCGCTTTGGGAGTGCTGTACGCGATTTATTTTTTCTTGTCCGCTACGCTCATACTTCGAACCTATGTGGAGGTCGTCCAAACCTGGGTATTCCCGAATCTGCCGACCTGGGTATTGACTGCGATCATTTTGTTCCTCGCGATCTACACGATCATGGGTGGAATCAGGGTGGTCGCAGGGTACACCTTCTTTTCAGTAAGTGCGACCATCTGGCTCGTCTGTGACTTGTATTATCCGTTGCAGTATGCACAGTGGGAGTATTTGTTCCCGATTCTGGAGGCGAATGCAGAGCAATTGTTCAGGGGCATGCTCGGCATGACTTTGAGCAGCATCGGTTTTGAGATTCTGTACGTCATCTATCCGTATATTCAGAATAAGGAGAGGCTATCTCGAAGTGTCCAGACGGGAGTGCTCGTCACCAATCTTATTTATACAGGAGTGATGATCGTATCCCTGGTGTTTTTTAGCCAAGGGCAGCTCATGAGGACGATCTGGGCAACCCTCAACTTGAAGAAGATGGTCTATTTTCCTATTCTGGAAAGGTTTGAACTCATCGCCATCTCTGTTTGGCTGCTCGTAATTCTCCCTAACATCATGGTGTGTATCTGGTCATCGGCACGCGGCTTCAAGCGGCTCTTTGGCTGGAGTTTGAGGAAGACGTTGGTAATGATCCTGCCAGTCATTTACGTCATATGCTTGCTCCTGGTAAGCCGGAATCAGATTAATCAACTGAATGACCTCTATGCCAAGATCGGCTTGTATGCAGCTTATGTGTACCCACTCTTACTGTTTATACTCGTCAAATGGAAGCAGCGAAGAAGGCGCATCAAGGAGGGAGCTGCAGATGCGAACGTTCCCAAATAGTCCGACTGGGGCAAGCAGGAGAGGACTTCTGAACCTATGCTGTTCCGTAATCCTGCTGGTCACGGGCTGTTCCGACAGACAAATTTTCGACGAGACAGGCTTGGTGACAGTAGTAGGCTATGATCTCGAAAAAGACGGCAATGTCCGCGGGACGATCGTCATGCCCTCCATCAATCCGGAGGCAAAGGAAAAAATCCAGTTGATTTCCGCCGTAGGCAAGACGAGCAAAGGAATTCGAGACAAGGCGAATTTACAGTCTGACAAGAGGGTGCTAGGTGGTCAGCTACGTGTGGCACTCTATAATGAAGCGCTGGCGAAACAGGGATTGGGAAACATCGTCGACACCCTCTATCGGGATCCGTCCATCTCCAGCAGGCTTTACCTATGTGTGTATGAAGGCTCGACCTACGATTTGTTAACGTATCCGTACAAGGAACTGGGGAACATCGGTATCTACATGTACCGGATGATCGAGCAAAATGTAAAAGGAGAGAAAATCCCCTCGACCACGATGCATGAATTTTTTCGTGCTTACTATGATCACGGGATTGATCCGCAGCTTCCTTACGTTGTACGAAAAGGAAACGAGATTGAAATCAAGGGAGTCGCGCTGTTTCAGGGTGATCGCTACGTGGGCTGGATCACGCCCAAGGAAGCGTTTCTGATTAAGCTCATGCACGGCAAGTTCAAGATCGGAAGCTACGACACGGCAGTGCCTGCTAAAGTGTTCGGGAAGTACGTCGAGAACGAAAAGGACAGAAAGAAAGAGGTACAGCTTGTCTTTGACACGATTTCTTCCAACTCCACAATCAAATTGACGCATGCATCGCCTGCTCATTTTGATGTCAGTATTAAATTGAAAACACGGATATTAGAACTGACAATGCCGTTGAAAGTAGATGAAACCGACGTTTTGCACATCATGGAACGGGAGCTGGAAAAGGAGTTGGAGGAGAAGCTGCTTCAGGTCGTGAAAAAAATGCAGGATATGAATGTAGACACGGCTGGATTTGGGATCATCTATCGTGCGAACCGCCGTGGGATGGGGGAAATGACGATGGAGGAATGGCGCAAGATGTTCAAGCAGGCTACTTTTCGCTTTCAGGTAGACGCTACCATCATCCGTAACGGTGTAATGAATTAGTCTGCAACGATGTTGTGTTATAAAAAAACTTTTTTCCTCCTATTTCTATTGACGTATGTTTTTCAAAAGGGATATAATCCGATTTGTATTCGCAAATCATTGAAATGCAAAATATGAACATAATATACGTGGAAATCTTTCTTATCAAGAGAGGCGGAGGGACAGGCCCTATGAAGCCCGGCAACCGGCCCATGTCGTACATGGAAGTCGCGGTGCCAATTCCTACAAGATTGCATGGATCTTGATAGATGAGAAGGGTGGATGCGAACGTGATAGACGTTGCAGCCCCTTTTTCGTTTGTGAAAAAGGGGTCGTTTATTTTTCCGTAATAGAAGTAAGGAGTAAGGAAGCGGGAGGTGGATTCGTTGATTCAATTGCGCGATCTGAAAAAAAGCTATCAAGTACAGGGAAAAACGATTCCTGCACTGCACGGGATTGATTTGAAGATAGAAAAGGGAGAAATTTACGGGATCATCGGACACTCCGGTGCGGGGAAAAGTACGCTGATTCGTTGTATCAACCTGTTGGAACGTCCGACATCCGGAGAAGTCATTGTTGATGGTGTAGAGCTGACCAAGCTGGATGATCAGAAGCTGCAGGAACAGCGACGTCAGGTAGGAATGATCTTTCAGCACTTCAATCTGCTGTCCTCCGCAACCGTTGGCGACAATGTGGCGTTTCCACTGAAGCTGGCAAAGCGTCCCAAAGCGGAAATCCGGAAAAAAGTGGACGAGCTCTTGAAGCTGGTGGGCCTGGAAGCTCATCGAGACAAATTTCCGTCTCAGCTGTCCGGTGGTCAAAAGCAGCGCGTCGGGATTGCCCGCGCCTTGGCGAATGATCCGAAGGTGCTGCTGTGCGACGAGGCTACCTCTGCACTCGATCCGCAGACAACCAACTCCATCCTGGCTTTGCTGCTGGATATCAATCGCAAGCTGGGCTTGACTATCGTCTTGATCACCCATGAAATGCACGTGATCCGTTCGATTTGCGACCGCGTAGGCGTCATCGACGGAGGCCGCATCGTGGAGTCGGGAAAAGTGCTGGAGGTCTTCCTCAAGCCGAAGCACCCGACTACACAGGAGTTTGTGGAGCAGGTGGCCGATTCCACTGAGCTGCGTGAAGCCGTTGCCCACGAAAAAGCAACCGGAAGCCGGACGATTGCCCGCGTGACTTTCCTGGGGGAGCAGACGTATCAGCCGATCCTGTTCCAAACCATGCAGGAAACGGGAACAGTCTTCAGCATCCTGCAAGGAACGATTTCCCGCATGAAGGATACGCCATATGGACAGCTGGTTGTCGAGCTGGAAGGCGACGAAAAGCAAAGCATGCATGCGATTGAAACCCTGCGCAAGCGTGGTCTTGAAGTGGAGGTGATTTAAATGGGATTGACACTGGAAAATGTAGACTGGTCTGAAATAGCGGAAGGAACCGGGGCAACACTAACCATGCTGGGCTTCTCGACGCTGTTCGCCGTATTAATCGGTTTGCCGATTGGTGTGATCCTGTTTCTTACATCGCGAGGCCAGCTTCTGGAGAATCGCGCGTTTTACTCGTTCGCATCGATTGTGGTCAACATCCTGCGCTCCGTTCCCTTTATCATCTTGATGATCCTGTTGATTCCGGTGACAAAGGCGATCGTGGGGACATCCTTGGGTGTGCTTGGTGCGATCCCGCCACTGGTGATCGGGGCAGCGCCTTTCTTTGCCAGACTGGTGGAGACGTCGCTGCGTGAGGTGGACCGTGGAGTGATCGAGGCTGCTCAGTCGATGGGAGCTTCCAACTGGCAAATCGTCTGGAATGTTTTGCTGCCAGAAGCACGCTCCGGCTTGATCGCAGCCATTACCATTACGACGGTAACCCTCGTGTCCTACACGGCGATGTCGGGTGTGATCGGTGGGGGCGGTCTGGGTGACCTGGCGATCCGCTACGGCTACCAACGCTTCCAGACTGACGTCATGATCGTCACCGTTGTCATCCTGCTCGTGTTGGTTCAGATCTTGCAGTCCTTTGGGGATCGGTTGGTTTTGAAATTCAGCCGCAAGTAAGATCTTTCCATATAGATTTTGAAAAAGCACAGACAAAAAAAGGGGGATTTTTCCGTGAAGAAATTAGTAGTATCCGTACTGTCTACTGTATTGGCATTCTCTCTGGCAGCTTGCGGAAGCAAACCAGAAGCAACTCCAGCACCGGCTGAAGGTGGCGCACAAGGTTCCCAAGGTGGACAAGAAGTAACCTTGAACATCGGAGCAACTCCAGTTCCACATGCGGAAATCCTGAAATACATCCAACCAAAACTGAAAGACCAAGGTGTAAACCTGGAAATCAAGGAATTTACCGATTACGTGCAACCAAACATGCAAGTAAACGAAAAACAACTGGACGCAAACTTCTTCCAGCATAAGCCTTACCTGGAACAGTTCAATAAAGACCAAGGAATGGATCTCCAACCGGTAGTAGCGGTTCATATCGAGCCATTCGGCGGCTACTCCAAAAAGATCAAGAAAATCGACGAATTGGCTGATGGCGCAACAATCGCTCTGCCAAACGACCCAACCAATAACGGCCGCGCGCTGGCTCTTCTGGAGAAAAACGGCGTGATCAAGCTGAAAGAGGGCGTAGGGATCAGCGGTACTGTAAAAGACATCGTAGAAAACAAGAAAAACCTGAAGTTCAAAGAAGTAGAAGCTGCTATGCTGCCACGTGTACTGGAAGAAGTAGACCTGGCGCTGATCAACACCAACTACGCGTTGGAAGCAAAACTGGTTCCAACGACTGACTCTCTGATTCTGGAAGACAAAGAATCTCCATACGCGAACTACCTGGTAGCTCGTCCTGACAACAAGGATTCCGAAGCGATGCAAAAGCTGGCGAAAGAACTGAACTCTCCTGAAGTGAAGCAGTTCATCGAAGAGAAGTACAAAGGTGCGATCGTACCAGCATTTTAAAGAATGCTTTAATTGAAGGATAAACAAAAGCCCAATTGGTCCCACGTGACTGGTTGGGTTTATCTTTTTTGATAATTGTATAAATATTCATAAAATTAAATGAAATCTTTCCAAACCCCATTCTCAAATCCTCCGTCAGTAAAGTATATTTTGGTGGAATTAGGAAATTGTTAGAGAAGGGGGAACATTCACATGAAAAAGAAAATGCATAAGCTGGCTGGTCTGCTTTTGCTTGTCGGGACGTTGGTAGCTGGCTGTTCTGGAGGAGCGCAGCCGTCTGCTGTTCAACCATCCCAGCAGGAGTCGGGGGCACCCGCGGCACCGACAGCAGATCCGGCATCGCAAGTTTTCCGCGCGAATCTGACGAGTGAGCCTTCCACTGCTGACCCCGGTTTGGCAAAGGATGCGACTTCAGGTGCGGTCGTGCGTGCCACATTTGACGGACTGACGCGTCTGGACAAAGATTCAAAGCCGATGAAATCTATGGCGTCTGACATCAAGGTATCGGAAGACAACCGCGTCTATACATTCACCATCCGGGATGCGAAATGGAGCAATGGGGACCCGGTGACGGCACACGATTTTGAATTCGCTTGGAAGCGCGTGCTGGATCCGAAGCTGGGGGCGGAATACGCCTATCAGCTGTACTACATCAAGAATGCGGAAAAAGTGCATACCGCAAAAGCGAAGCCAGAGGAATTGGGCGTGAAGGCACTGGATGACAAGACGCTGGAGGTCACGCTCGAGAATCCGACTCCCTTTTTCCTCGAGCTGACGGCATTCTACACCTACTATCCGGTTGACAAGAAGGTAGTAGAAGCCAATCCGAACTGGGCGAATGAAGCAGCGACGCATGTGGGGAATGGACCTTTCAAAATGACGAGCTGGGAGCACAAGAGCAAGATCGTCCTGGAGAAAAACGAAAATTACTGGGAAAAGGACGTCGTGAAGCTGAGCAAAATTGAATTCGCGATGATCGAGGATGACAGCACGGCCCTGTCCATGTTTGAAAATGGAGAGCTCGATTGGGCGGGTCAACCGCTCGGGGGACTGCCTACCGATGCCATTCCGTCTTTGAAGGAATCCGGCAAGCTGGTGGTACATCCAAAAGCGACCATGTACTGGTTTAAGCTGAATACGACGAAGCCGCCGCTGAACAACGCCAAGATTCGCAAGGCGCTATCCTATGCTGTGAACCGCCAGGAGATCGTCGATAACATCACGCAGGTCGGGCAAGTGCCGACGATGGGCATGCTGCCGCAATCGATGATCATCAAAAAAGACGGCTACTTCAAGGACAATGACGTCGAGACGGCAAAGCAGCTGCTGGCAGAGGGACTGCAAGAGCTGGGGCTGACCTCGCTCCCTCCGATCACACTTTCGTACAACACGACCGATCGCCACAAGAAGATCGCGGAAGCCTTGCAGGATCAGTGGAAAAAGGGCCTGGGGATTGATGTGAAGCTGGCAAACAAAGAGTTCAAGGTACACCTGCAGGATATGCACGAGCTGAACTACGATATCGGGCGAATCGGTTGGAATGCTGACTTTAACGACCCAATCAACTACATGGAAATGTTCCGCGACCAAAATACGGGCAACAACGATACCGGCTGGGAAAACGAGAAATACAAACAGCTGCTGCAGCAATCGGCGGTCGCAAAAGATCCGGCAGAGCGCACCAAGCTGTTCGCTGAGGCGGAGCAGATTTTCATGGATGAGATGCCATTGATTCCTCTTTTCACAGACGTAGACGTATGGGTACAAAGCGAGAAAGTGAAAGGCGTGCAGGTAGATGGACTCGGCTTCATCGATTTGAAGTGGGCAGAAATGCTGCCGTAAAGACATGATTACGGGACGCTGAGCGGAGCACCTCTTGTGCGGTTTTCAAAACAGAATTGTCATCGTTTCTGCCAAGGACTATTCTTAAGGAAGGCAGAATGTTTTGGAAAATACGTCGCCAGGAGGTGCTCCCATTGAATGAAGCCGTAAATGACTTGCCAAAAGGTGTCCTTCATTTGGCTGGTAATGACTCTACATTTTCTCTCATGAGGTATGCCCCTTCAGCGGAGACGGAGTATTTCGTCCAGCATTACTGGATTGTCCGTTGGGATTTACGGGGGAAGGAACCGTACCACCAGACGGTGATTGCACACCCGAACGTCAATTTGGTATTCGAGGAGAGCAGTACGCGCATCTATGGCGTAGGAAAGTCAACGTCGGTACGTGTGGTGCAGGATCATGGATGGGTGATCGGCATCAAATTCAAGCCCGGCGGCTTTTATCCGTTTCTGGGTGCCCCGGTGTCGAGCCTGACTGATCGTTCTGCCTCATTGGAGGACGTCTTTGGGAGCGATTGCAGGAGCTGGGAGCGAACTGTTTTATCCGCGCCCGATGATCAGGCTATGGTGAGCCGGGCAGAAGCATTTTTGTCGGAACGCCTGCCAGAAAAAGATCCGAATGTCTCCCTCGTTCACGAGATGGTCATGGCCTTTCGAGATGACCGGAGCGTGATCAGGGTAGAGGATGCCGTTCGGGTAACGGGAATGAATAAGCGTGCTTTGCAACGACTGTTTGATCGATATGTAGGGGTGAGTCCCAAATCTGTCATCAAGCGATATCGGCTGCACGAAGCAGCACTGCGCATTGATCAGGGAGAAATAGCCGATTGGCTGGATCTTTCAACGGAGCTGGGGTATTACGATCACTCGCACTTCATTCGCGACTTCAAAACTGTCGTGGGGATGTCGCCTGAGGAGTATCGACAACAACGCGAAAATCTGACTGCGCCAAGCACATAGGCGAGGCAGAGAAAATAAAAAAAGCAGGGCTTTCCTGAAGGAGCAAATCTCCTGGGGAAGGCCTTGCTTTGTTTTTGGTGGGCAAAATCGTTAACCGATGTAGCGGGGGCGCTTGAAACCAGCTTCCTTCGTCGCGATGACCACGATGCCCTCCTCCGGGTCCAGCACAGAAGGTCCATTGTGATAAATCACACCTTGCAGAGGAGGAATTTGTCCGTGAACTTTTCTCGCGCGCTGTGCCAAAAGCGAGCGCCATACTTGGCGAGAGACGTGTCTGGAAACGGGTCTGACTCGGCCGGCTACTGTCATGTGTGCATGCGCTTTTCGAGAGTTCATGGCAGGGTTCCCCTTTCGAGAATGGTTTCAAAGTAATAAAAGAGATCTTCATTGATGCGAATCAGCTCTTCAGCGAGCTCAGGTAGCGCAAGCGAGATGTCTTTGGCCAGCAGGTGAATGGTAAAGACGAAAATTTTCGCAACTGTAAAGCTGAGGATCAGCTCTTTTTCATGTCCGTACTTTTTTCCGGTGTACGAAATCACTTTTTGATTGCTTAAGAATGAGTCTACAACATAACTGCGATCTTGTGGGTTACTACCATTGTATTCCAAAAGGTACGTTTTTGCATGATCTTTTATGGCGCCCGAGCAGCCAATTTGCACGAGAGCTTTTCCGTCCTCAGTCAGCTGGAACAGGGTTGTCCCCTTTACACGAAAATCAGCGAGGGGACTAAATTCATTGTGGAGCGCACCCAGTACCGAATGAATCCGGGGGATCATCCGCTCGCTGGACTCAATCGCCGATAGCATGAAGCGGGCATGAGATTCCAAGGGCAGTACGTATCGCTCGCGTTCTTTTTCCGACACACCCTGCTGGATCGGGCCCAGCTTTTTCAGCTGACGGCGAATGAGATGGCACGCCGAACCGATTTTCGCTGGGAAAAGCTTCAGATCTTTCGTGTGTTCATAGGTGACAGGAGTGATCCCGAGTAGGTCGGTTGGCAAATGCATGTCAGGGACCTGGCGAGGGGTCATGAAAAAGACGCGCTCTATCCCTAGCTTTCCTGTAAAGAGACCAAATTCAAACAGAACGTTATCGCGTACGGTTTTTACGTCCTGATTCCGATAGCGTGTCAGGTCGTCGGGTGTAAAGACAAAGATGGCGAAATCCACTTGTCTGGTCATGCCGATGAGATCGTGCAACGTGACACTGCCTGGCTCGAATATTCCCTGCGGCCATACGATACAGTCGGCATCGTGCTCCAGTGCGTTTTGAATTTCGTAAGCGACGGGGAGACCTTCTACGGAGGAACCGATGAAAATTTCCGGCTTTTGCCGATGGCCCATGCTGTCACTCCTTCCCGGCAACCAACCAATACTTTCCAAATGCATTACTGTTAGTTTAGAGCAAGGTGAGCGGTTTGCATAGATTTTTTGCTTGGAGGGATACTGAAAATGGCAAAGGCATGATTTATTTCCCTTTACATAATTTGATGATCGAATAAAACTTAATTAAACAAAGTTAAATTCAATTTAATATGACTAAAAATATTGTATATTGTTTCTGTAGCTTGCGGTCGCCCGAATTTTTCTTCTGGTTTTACCGCGTAGGAACTCTAAAGCGAAACCGCTTTCGAAACGCAGGATGCGGTCGCTCACCTTTGAGCATGCCTCAGTTGAGGTTTTTTTACGTACATTAGAGGGGGTCAAAAAACTATGAATAAAAGTGTATTCGCAGCAATGAGCTCGATTCTCGTATTGAGTGCAGCTTTGGCTGGTTGTGGCGGCGGAGATAACAAAGCCGGCGAACAAGGCGGACAAGCTGCCAATGAAGAAAAAACAGGTCCAAAAGTACTGCGTATGAACCTGCACAGTGAACCACCTACAGCGGACCCAGCACTGGCGGAGGATTCTACTTCCGGCGCACTGCTGCGCGCGACTTTTGACGGTCTGACTCGCATTGGTGAAGATGGAAAACCACACGAATCCGTTGCTGAAAAAATCGACGTATCCGAAGATGGCCTGACCTACACCTTCCACCTGCGTGATTCCAAATGGAGCAATGGCGATCCTGTCACTGCAAAAGACTTTGAATTTGCCTGGAAACGCGCTCTGGATCCGAAAACAGCATCCAACTACGCGTACCAGCTCTACTATCTGAAAAATGCTGAGGAATACAACCTGGGCAAAGCAAAAGCAGACGATGTAGGCGTAAAAGCAGTAGACGAAAAAACGTTGGAAGTGAAGCTGAAAAACCCAACGCCATTTTTCCTCGAGCTGACTGCCTTCTACACTTACTACCCAGTGAACCAAAAAGTAGTGGAATCCACTCCAAACTGGGCTGGCGAAGCAAAAACACACGTAGCCAACGGACCATTCAAAATGGAAACGTGGGAGCATAAAAGCAAAGTGGTTCTCGTGAAAAACGAAAACTACTGGGATAAAGATACAGTAAAACTGGACAAGATCGATTTCTCGATGGTAGAGGATGAAAATACAGAGCTGTCCATGTTCGACAACGGTGATCTGGATTGGGCAGGTGCTCCACTGAGCGCACTTCCTACTGATGCGATTCCGGCTCTGAAAGATTCCGGTAAAATGCAAACTGTTCCGATTGCCGGTACGTATATGTACAAATTCAATACGGAAAAAGCACCGTTCAATAACGCTAAAATCCGTAAAGCATTTGCTTACGCGATCAACCGTCAAACGATCATTGACAACGTAACGCAAGCAAACCAACAACCAGCTATGGGTATCGTACCGCCGACAATGGCTGTTTCGACCAACCCTTACTTCAAAGACAATGATGTAGAAGCTGCGAAAAAATTGCTGGAAGAAGGGATGAAAGAAGAAGGCATCACGAAGATGCCTACCCTGACTCTTTCCTACAATACTTCTGAAGGCCACAAGAAAATTGCAGAAGCAATCCAAGACCAATGGAAAAAAGCATTCGGTGTTGATGTGAAGCTGGAGAACAAAGAGTGGAAAGTATTCCTGGACGACATGCACCAAGGTAACTTCCAGATCGCACGTTCCAGCTGGACGGGTGACTTCAATGACCCAATCAACTTCCTGGAGCTGTTCAAATACAAAAAAGGCGGAAACAACGACACCAACTGGGAAAATCCAAAGTACCAGGAGCTGCTCAACAAATCCGCTCTGGAAAAAGATCCAGAAAAACGCAAGCAAATCCTGGCAGAAGCAGAAACACTGTTCATGGACGAAATGCCTGCTGCACCAATCTACTTCTATACACACTCCTTCGTGAAGAACGACAATGTAAAAGGAGTCGTTGTGGACGGTCTGGGCTTCATCGACTGGAAATGGGCAGACATTCAATAAGAGCATATTGGCGCATGGCGCAAGCGAGAGAAGGGCTGAGAGGCTCTTCTCTTTTTTTTGCGCGCAAAAACGGCGCGTCAAGACTTGGAAAATATAGTCCCAGACGCGCCGCTGATCCTTTTCTGCTGTTATTTCTCACTCGATCCCGAGACTGCGCTTATAGGCAAAAATCTCCTCGGCGGCTCTCTCATATCCGCCAGCTTCACGGAAGGACTTGCCTATTTCTGCGCTGGCTTTTCGAATGGAGTCATCCTGAAGCACGCGATCGGCAGCTTCTCTAAGGTTTTCCGCAGTGAGGTCCTCCTTGTCTAGCTGAATTCCTGCACTTACTTCAGCCACGCGCCCAGCTACAATCGGTTGGTCGGAGCCAAGGGGAATGACAATCAGCGGCACACCGTAGTACAATCCTTCGTTTGCGCTGTTCATGCCGCCGTGTGTAATAAACAGTTTGGCGTGCTGCAGAACCTCGAGCTGAGGTACATAGTCCCGAACGATAAAATTCGCAGGAATGTCTCCCAATTGCTCCAGCTGCGTTTGCCTTCCGATGGATAGCAGGACGGTGTACCTGGTATCGCTGAATGCTGCAAAACAGAGCTTGTAAAAGTCCACGGCTTGATTGAGCACAGTACCGAGAGATATGTAAATCAGATGATCGCTGTCCACATGAGAGAAATCAAAGGGCTCGTGCGGACGAGAAGCAAGAGAAGGGCCAATAAATTTGTACGACTCATCGAAGCTCTCGCCATAGGGCTGAAAATCTTTCGCCGTGTAGACGATCGTCATCGGGGCAGGATTGCAAAATATATCGAACGGGGAACCGACTTGCACGTTGTACTTCGCCTGTACATCATCGACCAGCTGGAGAAATTCCTGTCTCGCACGTTCATTTTCTTCTGCCGAAACATGGCGTGAGAGAGACTCGCGCATGCCGTCAAAGACCTCTGGCTGCATGGCAAAGCTTGTACACGAATTGATTGCCGGCAGGTTCAGGATTTGTGCAAGCAGACGTCCACATCCGAACATCGAGTCATGAATGAGGTAATCAAACTGCTGTTCGCGCGTTTGCTCCAGAACACTGGGGATGATGAGATCGGCGGTACGCAAAAGGCCACCTACTCGACCCCAGAAGCTTCGCCCTCCGGCGATGAACGCTTCTATGAATGTGCTCACATCAAACGTGATCACCTTTGCGCCAGTTGGCTCCACGAGATCGCGAAAGGGTTCTGCCGTAAAATAAACCACCTCTTCGCCGCGTCGGATCAGCTCTTGGACGACACCGAGGGTTGGATTGATGTGCCCCTCGGAGCCTCCGTTAATAAATAATACGCGTGCCATAGCCATCACCTTTCATGAGCAGCTCATATTTTTCGTTATAGGGTACCACAAAGCGGCAACCGACTTCGCAGGAAGCCGCGTTTCTTTTTGCTTCCATTATACACCATGCACTTTTTGCCGCCGTCTGTGCGTTTTTCGGTGCGGATGTTCTTGGACGCATGGACGATAAAAGGGGAGCAAAGGACAAAAAATGCTCTTTTTTGTTTGCAATTAAACTTTTTGGTGTCGCGACCATTTGCAATCAATAAATGGTCAGAGTAGACAGAATATATTGCTGATTATTTTTTATAAAGGAATACTTAGCGTGGTAAATAGTTGCAAGGGGTCTGGCGAAAATGAAATGCAGCTAAAAAACCGCATGAAATCAGTGTTTGTTACGGGTTTTCTCCAGAAGGAATTTCTTTCCGTTTTATTTTTTCGATAAATTATTTTTTATAATTGATTAACTATCTTTATAAATAAATAAAAATTTATTAAATCAATCTAAAACATGTTTAAAAATAATATAAAAGGATGTATATTGATAAAAGATTTAGAAAAGGGGGATAAATGGCATGAAAAAGAATGTTTTCGTAGCAATGAGTTCCATCCTCGTACTTGGTGCAGCGCTCGCAGGTTGCGGCAGCAGCAACGAAGCAAAACCAGCGGACAACGCTAACCAAGGAAGCACACCTGCAGCAGAAGCACCTGCAGCTGGTCCTAAAGTATTGAAAATCAACCTGCACTCCGAGCCACCTACAGCTGACCCTGGTATCGCGGAAGATTCCACTTCCGGTACAATCGTTCGTGCTGCATTTGAAGGTTTGACTCGTGCTGGTGGAGACGGTAAAGTACACGAAGCCGCTGCGGAAAGCTACACCGTTTCCGAAGACGGCAAAACATATACGTTCAAGCTGCGTGATTCAAAATGGAGCAACGGCGATCCTGTAACAGCGAAAGATTTCGAATTCGCATGGAAACGAGCTCTGGATCCAAAAACAGCTTCCAACTATGCTTACCAGCTGTACTACATCAAAAATGGTGAGAAATTCAACAAAGGCGAAGCGAAGATTGAAGATGTTGGCGTAAAAGCGGTAGACGACAAAACATTGGAAGTTACCCTGGAAAACCCAACTCCATTCTTCACCGAGCTGACTGCTTTCTATACGTACTACCCAGTGAACCAAAAAGTAGTGGAAGGCAACGAAAAATGGGCAGCTGAAGCAGCTACTCACGTAGGTAACGGTCCTTTCAAACTGGAAGCTTGGGAGCACAAAAACAAGCTGGTTC
This sequence comes from Brevibacillus nitrificans, assembly GCF_003710965.1. Lineage (NCBI taxonomy): Bacteria > Bacillati > Bacillota > Bacilli > Caryophanales > Paenibacillaceae > Brevibacillus > Brevibacillus nitrificans. Next base: position 125,375 of record NZ_RHHU01000015.1, read on the forward strand.
TGGCGAAAAACGACAACTACTGGGATAAAGACAACGTAAAAATGGACAAGATCGAATTCTCCATGGTAGAGGACGAGAATACCGAGCTTTCCATGTTTGACAACGGCGAACTCGACTGGGCAGGTGCACCTACCAGCGCATTGCCAACAGATGCGATCCCAGCTCTGAAAGATTCCGGTAAGATGAAAACCCAGCCAATCGCGGGTACTTACTGGTACAAATTCAACACCGAAAAAGCTCCATTCAACAACGTAAAAATCCGTAAAGCGTTTACTTTTGCAATCGACCGTCAATCTCTGATCGACAACGTACTGCAAACCGGCCAAATCCCTGCAACGGGTGCTGTACCACCATCCATGGCACTGAAAGCAGACGGCTACTTCAAAGACAACGATCTGGAAACAGCGAAAAAGCTGCTGGAAGAAGGTATGAAAGAAGAAGGCATCACCAAGCTGCCTACGATCACTCTGTCCTACAACACTTCCGAAGCGCACAAAAAGATCGCAGAAGCTATCCAAGACCAATGGAAGAAAAACCTCGGCGTAGACGTGAAGCTCGAAAACAAAGAGTGGAAAGTTTACCTGGAAGACCTGCACCAAGGCAACTACCAAATCGGTCGTATGGGCTGGCTGGGTGACTTCAACGACCCAATCAACTTCCTGGAGCTGTACAAAGACAAAAAAGGTGGCAACAACGACACCAACTGGGAAAATCCGAAGTACAAAGAGCTCTTGAACCAATCCGCTCTGGAGCAAGATCCAGAGAAGCGTAAAGCAATCCTGGCTCAGGCTGAACAAATCCTGATGGATGATATGCCGATCATGCCAATCTACTTCTACACAGATTCCTGGGTACAAAACGATAAAGTTACCGGCATTGTTATCGATGGTCTCGGTTCTATCGACTACAAAAACGCTGACATCACTCAATAAGAAACGTAAGGACAAAGCCCTGCCTACAAGCGGGGCTTTCCTTTTTTTATAGGTTTTTTTACAGATTCATGGACAGATGACCAATCCATTAGAAGGCTCCTGACATAGAGTGAAAGGGAACAAACTGTCATTTAAGGGGGATTCGCTATGGATATTGGAAAACTGCTCAGTTTTGTGAAGTCCATCCCAAAGGATAAGCTGAAGACGGATGCTGGCCTGAAGGAAGTGATTCGTGATCTGGGCAAGAAATCGGGCAAAAATTTTACGGACCAAGAGCTGAATCGCTACGTTGCCCAATTCCGTTCGATGGCGAGGACCGAAAATGTAGGTAGCCTGATGAACAAGCTGTCCAAAAAAGGGTTCGATGCAAATGAGCTGAACAACCTGAAAAAACGCTTCAAGTAACGGCTAGAAAACTGGGAGGGAGGTGGGACTATCGCAGTCAAGTCGAAAAAAAGACAGAAGCCCGGCGTCTCCCAAAACCACCTGCTAGAGACGATGAACAAGCTGGCTCGTGAGCACAGCAGCACCAACGAGCAAATGATGCGTGAGATGAATCAGGTGCGACAAGAGCTACAGGAAATGAAGAACACGCTGGGAAAGCTCAGTTCACGCCCAAGCGCAGGCCAAAGACGGGGGAGTATCCTGTTCGGACCGCGCAGGACGGTCACTTCTCCGAAGGCAGCGGAAAAAGCGAAGCCCGTATTTGCTCTAGAAGATCTGCTTCCTCTTTTGCCGCATCTGAGCAGCACATTCCCACAGCTAAAAAATCCGAAAGTCGCGGATTCGATCAAGGTGCTCTCCAACCCTGCCGTGATGTCCATGATCCAGCAATTCTTGCAAAATGGTGGTCTGAGCATGCTGACGGGCAACAAGCAGGTGGAAACGGTCAGTAGAAGGGAAAGACGCGGTTTGTTCTGGTAAGCCAAAGCTTTGTCGAAAAGGGAGAAACAGAGTCGTGGAAGACTGTCTCGCTGTCGAGTGAAGACGGTCTTTCTCATTTTGTGACGATTTTGGTTCCATTAGCCTATAAACTTTACAGATCAAGTAGCGTCTAATAGAATGGTGAACGTTGCTCAATTCCTGAAGCCAACGAAACCAAACGACATCACGGAGGAGGTCAGGATGAAAAGACGATTGTACCCTCTACTGCTTTCACTGCTGCTTTTACTGTGCATCCCAGGGTGGGCTGCGGCAAGCAGTGCCGGGGAGGAGACCGTCAACCTCATGATCGGTGGACAAGCTGTTTCCCCAGAGGTTCCGCCTGAGATTAAAAACGGTCGGACTCTCGTTCCCGTCCGAGTCATCGCGGAAGGGCTTGGTGCGGATGTAGACTGGGACGCAGCTGCTCGAAAGGCAACGATTACGAGGGGAAGCCAAACACTCACCCTCACTCTCGACTTCAAAACGGCGCAAGTAAACGGCAAACAAGTGAAGCTGGATACGGCACCCGTCATTTCCAAGCAGCGCATGCTCTTGCCCCTGCGTTTTGTAGGCGAGTCACTGGGAGTTACCGTAGGATGGGACAACAGCACTCGCACGGTCATTGCCAATGAAACCCCACAAGTCGAAATCAACGGCAACAAACCGGAGCAAGCGATCAGTCTGTACCAGATGGACGGCACGCTATACGCGTCCGCACAGGCGGTTGCTGATCAACTGGGTCTGAAAGGCTTCCGATGGGAAAGACCTGAGCGCGGAAAAACCGTAGATGACCAGCTGGTCCTTCCTGTAGAGCAGCTGGAGAAAGAGCTGGGAGGCTCTTTTGCCTGGAATGAGAACAAAAATTCACTGGAGATCAAACGCCAAAACCAGATGACGGAAGTGTCCCTGGATGGCGACGTGGTACGAATCGGTACGTCCAAGCCTATTCGGGCACAATCCTTTGTACTGGAAGGCCCTAACCGGATCGTACTCGACCTGCCACAAACGACGCTCGATGACGATTTGCAGGATTTGAGCCGTCAAAGCGATGATGGAGTTGTGACGGTAGGAAAAGTGGAAGACCGCGACACAGAGGCATCTGTAGATGAAGATGTAGACGCGGATGAAGATCAGGATGAAGCATTGGATGAAGATTCTGAGCAGCTTGCCGAGTCAGAACAGGCTGCCGCTTCGGACGAGCCTGAAGAAAAGCCGTTGATCGCCTCCGTTCGGTACAGTCAGTACAGCCAATCGCCTGACACCGTTCGGGTCGTCATTGAGCTGAACCAGAAGAGTCAGTATAATGTAACGTATACGGATGACGGCCTTGAGGTGAAGCTGACAGCGAAGCCGCAAAAAACGGGCTTCCTGATTGTTGTCGATGCGGGGCATGGCGGGAAAGACCCCGGCTCATTAGGAACATATGGCAACCACGAGAAGGATTATACGTTGTCCGTCTCCAATAAGGTCGTAGAGCTTCTCAAGCAGTATAAGGAGTTCCAGGTCGTTCCTGTTCGCACGACGGATGTTTTTTATGAGCTATCGGAGCGTGTAGCCATCGCGAACGAACATAATGCAGATCTGTTTCTGTCGATTCACGCCAATGCGTTTCCAAAAGCAACGGCAGGCGGTACGGAAACGTTCTACTATAATGCGAACAGCAAGACCTTTGCCCAAATCGTGCACAAGCATCTGCAGGGGGCAACCGGTTTTACAGACCGGGGGTACAAGGCATCAGGCTATTACGTGATTAAAAATACGAAGATGCCCGCTGTTTTGACAGAGACAGGCTTCCTCTCCAACCCAACAGAAAATGCGAAGCTGACCAACCCTGCCTTCCAGGATAAGATTGCGCAGGCACTTGTAGCAGCTATTCGAGAATATTATTTGTCTTACCAGTAAGGGAGGCTTTCGATGAAACGTCGTCATATGATTTGGGTGGCAGTTCTGGCCACTGCGCTCGTCGCAGGTTGCGGTCAAAAGGCGGAGCCAGCGCCACAGCCAACTGGCGCCGAACAGTCCTCCGGCTCGAATCAAACGCCAACGACTAACGAGCCGAAGCTGACCAAACAAAGTATTTCCGCTTACTATTCCGATAATAATTTGATGGAATTGCAAGAGGAGAAGCAGGAAATTTCCTTTGCCGAAGATATCGAGAAGTATAAAAAAACGATCGAGTTGCTGGCAAAGCCTCAAAAACCGGACGAGCATGTCTCGCTCTGGTCTGACTTCCACTATCACTCGGTTACGTTTGACAAAGGGACCTTGACGATCGATGCGGACAGCAAGAACCAGTACAACCTGGGCTCGAGCGGCGAATCCATGGCACTCGATGCTTTGAAGCAAGCCTTGTTTCAGTTCGATGAGGTGGAGCGCATCGTGATTTTGGAGGACGGAAAAAAGGTGGATTCCTTGATGGGTCATGTGGATGTTTCCGAACCGCTGACAAGGGATCAGTAAATCGAAGACGCATAGTAAAGCGGCACAGCCATTTTCATCAGGCTGTGCCGCTTTTTGTTATGGGCGTAGGCGATCAAGTAGTTTCGCGTTCGCCGACCAAGTACCTGATGGCGTAGATCCCCGCCAGTCCAATGAGGGTGTAGACGATGCGGCTCGGCAGTGTACTTGCACCGCCGAAGAGCGTGGCTAACAGATCGATTTGAAAAAGACCGAAGATACCCCAATTGAGTGCGCCGATTATGACAAGCAGCAAGACAAATTTGTTCATACTCGGTCTACCTCCAGTAAAAATCGCATTTGTCCAAGAATGCTTCATCTTTAAAAAAGCTTAACAATCGCAACACAAAACAACAACATTCGACCTGTATAGTTTGTACTTGTAAGAGAGAAAAAAACAAACCGATCCCTTTAAGGAGGATTTTCATCCAATGAAAAAACTCAGCAAAATGTTTATGGCAGTAACATTTGTGGGCGCGCTGCTCGCAGGCTGTGGAAGTAACAATGCTGCACCAGCACCAGCTCCAGCACAACAACCGGCTGCAGAACAACCAGCTACACCAGCACCGGATGCTAACTCGGGTTCTACTACAACATCTCCCGGTGAACCGGTAACAGCTGTCGGTTCCACCGCTTTGCAGCCTTTGGTTGAGCAAACAGCCAAGGACTATATGGCTAAGAATCAAGGTGTACAAATTCAAGTACAAGGCGGGGGCAGCGGTACAGGTCTGAGCCAAGTGGCAAGCGGTGCTGCAACCATCGGTAACTCCGACATTTTCGCGGAAGAAAAATCAGGAATTCCAGCAAACGAGCTGGTCGACCATAAAGTGGCAGTTGTAGGTATGGCTGCAGCTGTTAGCCCAAAAGTGAAAGTAGACAACTTGACGAAGCAACAGCTGATCGACATCTTCACAGGTAAAATCACCAACTGGAAAGAAGTTGGCGGGGATGACATGAAAATCACCCTGGTAAATCGTCCGAAATCCTCCGGTACTCGTGCGACCTTCAACAAGTTTGCTATGGACGGAAAAGAAGAGGCAGAAGGCATCACCGAGGATTCTTCGGGTACCGTTCGCAAAATCATTGCGGAAACACCTGGCGCAATCGGCTACCTGGCACTCTCCTACTTCAATGACACGGTAAAAGCTTTGAAACTCGACGGCGTTGAAGCAAACGCAGAAAACATCGCAACCAACAAATATCCAGTATGGGCTTATGAGCACATGTACACAAAAGGCGAGCCAACTGGCAATGCAAAAGCTTTCCTCGAGTATATCCTGTCTGATGAAGTACAAAAGAAAACCATTACGGATCTGGGCTTCCTGCCAATCACTGACATGAAAGTAGAACGTGATGCAGAAGGAAAAGTAACACAAAAATAAGCTTCATGACCGCATGAAAAAGCAAAATAGAGGGGTGGGGGGGCGCTTACCCCTCATTTTGCTTGTACAGTGAAAATTTTTACAATTCAAGCGCAACTAAGGCTCCACCACAAAGCTTGGCAGAGCCAAGTTTTCTAAAGTGGTTTTTCTAGGGAGGGAGATTATGAACCGTCGTAGTGAAGGGTCAACGATCATCGTAGATAAAAAGGTCGTGAATGGCAAAAAGTCTGACAGCGAGCGTCAATCTCTGATAGCGAGAAAAATGCTGACGTACAACAAACGCCAGCTTACGGAGAATGTAACCGGTAGGACCGTGGCTATGGTATGTGCGGCTTTGCTGGTCATTGTTGTCTTGTCGATCACCTATTTCATTGCTTCCAAGGGACTCTCCACGTTCTTTGTAAATGGAGTAAGCATCAGTGAATTTTTGACAAAAGTAAAATGGGATCCAGAGGGCGAACCAGCCGTATTCGGAGTGTTCCCGTTCATCTTAGGCTCGTTCCTGGTTACTACGCTTGCGGCGATTATCGCTGCTCCACTGGGTATCGGAGCCGCTATTTTCATGACAGAGATTTTCCCGAACTTCGGTAAAAAGGTGCTGAAGCCTGTTATCGAGCTTCTGGTAGGGATTCCTTCCGTTGTCTACGGCTATGTGGGGCTGAGCTTGCTTGTCCCATTCATTCGAGAACAGTTTGACGTACTGGGCTTCAGCCTTCTGGCGGGGGGACTGGTACTGGCATTGATGATTCTTCCTACGATTACGAGTGTAGCGACTGATGCGATCGAGGCGGTACCACAGGATTTGCGGAATGCGTCCTTGGCTTTGGGAGCTACTCGTTGGCAAACGATCTGGAATGTTGTTTTGCATTCCTCCCTGCCTGGCTGCCTGACTGCGGTCGTATTGGGGATGGCTCGAGCTTTTGGGGAAGCGCTGGCCGTACAGATGGTCATTGGTAACACGACAAAGCTCCCGGGAGGTCTTCTGGACCCGATCAGCACACTGACAAGTGGAATTACGCTGAACATGGGGAATACGATCCAAGGAACGCCTTACAACAACGCGCTCTGGTCAATGGCTTTGCTGCTTCTCGCGATGTCCTTTATCTTCATCATGATCCTCAGACTTCTCGGTAGAAAAAGGGCGGTGAAATAAAATGAGAGCAAGAGTCATGGACCGTGCAGCTACGGTCATTCTCACCCTGATTGCGATCTTGATTATCGGTACGCTGATTGGCCTGCTCGGTTTTATTTTGACCCAGGGCTGGCACAAGCTCAATCTGGATTTCCTCACGTCTCCTCCTGATATTGTGAATGCAGGGGGCGGGATTGGACCACAGTTGTTCAATTCCTTGTACCTGCTGGTTTTGACGATGCTGATCGCACTGCCGATCGGGATCGGAGCAGGTATCTATATGGCTGAATACGCACCGGATAACAAGTTTACCCAGTTTATCCGGATGAGCATAGAAGTATTGTCGTCGCTTCCGTCGATTGTTGTTGGTTTGTTTGGTTTGCTTGTCTTCGTAAACATGACAGGCTGGGGCTACACCCTGTTTTCCGGAGCTTTGGCGCTGACGGTGTTTAACTTGCCGCTATTGGTTCGCGTGACGGAGGATGCCCTGCGCAACGTACCTCGCAGCCAAAAGGAAGCGAGTCTGGCTTTAGGGATTACCAAATGGCGTACGATCGTATCCGTTATTTTGCCAGCAGCGCTCCCAGGAATCCTCACCGGTGCAATCCTTGCTTCCGGCCGCGTGTTCGGGGAAGCAGCTGCCCTGCTCTTTACCGCGGGGATGTCTTCACCTAACTTGAATTTCACTGACTTTTCGCTGAACAGCCCAACCTCGCCGCTGAATCCTTTCCGTCCGGCAGAAACTTTGGCGGTCCACATTTGGAAAGTAAACAGTGAAGGTTTGACGCCAGATGCGCGTGATGTTGCCGATGGTGCTGCTGCCGTTCTGATTATTGCGGTCCTGCTCTTTAACGTGTCCGCACGTTGGTTTGGTACGTGGGTGTACAAAAAGATGACGTCGGGATCCAACTAAGGAGGGGGAAGCTATGTCCGTACTCACCATGCAAGATACGATTATTCAAACGCGCGATGTTTCCGTTTTTTATGGAGAAAAACGTGCAGTTAACAATATTAACATGGATATTGAGCGCAATTCGGTGACAGCTTTTATCGGTCCGTCCGGATGCGGGAAGTCTACGCTTTTGCGCAGCTTGAACCGAATGAACGACCTGGTACCGTCTTGTCGTGTGACAGGCTCGATTGTGGTAGACGGCATCGACATAGGCAGCGAGCAGGTCAACATCGAAGGGCTGCGACAGGTGGTCGGAATGGTTTTCCAGCGCGCCAATCCTTTTTTCAAATCCATTTATGAGAATATTGCCTTTGCTCCTCGCTTTCACGGCATGAGAGACAAACGCGAGCTGGATGACCTGGTAGAAAGCAGCCTTCGCAAGGCAGCCTTGTGGGATGAAGTGAAGGACCGGCTGAAGGACTCGGCACTCTCCCTGTCCGGTGGGCAGCAGCAGCGACTGTGCATCGCACGTGCGATCGCGATGCAGCCAACGATCCTGCTATTGGATGAGCCAGCCTCTGCGCTCGACCCGATTTCCACCATGAAGATCGAGGAGCTGGTCATGCAGCTGAAGGAAGAGTACACGATCGTGATCGTGACGCACAACCTGCACCAGGCAGCTCGTATCTCCGAGAAAACGGCTTTCTTCCTGCTAGGAGAGCTCGTAGAAATGAATGAGACGTCGAAAATATTCACCTCACCTGAAAATGAAAAAACGGAAGCGTACATCAGCGGCCGTTTTGGATAAGAAACAAATGGCAGAAAACAGCTCCATCCCAAGCGATCTCTTGCTCGTGGATGGAGCTGTTTTTCTTATACTGTTTTTTTCCTTTACTCAGGCAGTTGCTTTTTCCTCTGTGCAAAAGAAGCGGATTTCCTGTTCCAGATCTTCGATGATGCCTGCCAGACGTTCCGAATCATGCAGGAACTGCTCGGACAGTGACAGGCTCTCCTGATTGGAGGCAACCGCCTGCTGTGTGCCAAAGACGACTTCCTGTGCCGACAAGGAAAGATGGTCTACTCTCTCCTGGATGGATTGACTTTGGACGTGTATGGAAGCAGAGAGCTCACGGATCGTTTCAAACTGGGCGGTGATGGCTTCGCTGATCCGAACCGTTTGCTGAAAGATGTCTGTCGCCTGGTGGAGTGTGTGAATGCCGCTGATCGTCGCCTGATCCGTTATTTCCAAGCAGTCCGAGACGCGCTCCATGCGTGATTCTCCGGATTGGATGACTTGCTCAATGCGTGCTGTTGCTTCTTCCGTTTGCTCGGACAGCTGACGGATTTCATCGGCTACGACTCCAAAGCCCAAACCGGCTTGACCTGCACGGGATGCCTCAATCCGAGCATTGAAGGACAGCAGCTTGGTTCTTTTGGAGATTTGCGAAATCAAGTGGAGAATGTCTCGGATATCGACCATGCTATCCTTCATGGCAGACATCGCATGCAGCGACGATTTCATGTCCTCTGAAATCTTTTGCATGCTTTCCTTTAACGCATCGATAGAAGAAGAGGCTTTGACACTTTGCTTGCGAGATTCGTGATTTTGCAGGACGGCAGCTTCCATCGATTCCGTGATTCGGGATATTTCCGCTGTGATGCCAGACATGGTCGTATGGATACCCTCTATCTGCAGCTGCTGATGATCCATTTCCTGTGAAAGGCGCTCCGAGACAGCCACGACTTCGCTCTGCATCGCGTGGGAATGCCGAGAACCGTTGCCGACATGATGAGCCACCTGCTTGACGTCTACGATGACGTGCTGGATTTTGCCGATGATCGACCGGATCTGGCTGCTCATGCTGTTAAAGCTGTCGGCAAGCTGACGGATCTCATCATTGGTCTGCACTTGCATCGTTTGGAACAGTTCTCCCTTACTGAAAGACGACATCTTTTGTTGAACTTCTTTCACCGGCGTGACAATTTTGCGGACGAATACGTAGAGGAGGGCAGCCAGTGCCGCGATTCCGACGATGGAGACAGCGAGTATCGTCAGCTGCAGGGTGTGGACCTCGCGCTTTACCTCTGCGACCGATTGGACGACGATCATTCCCCATTTGAGGGAGCTGTCGAATTGATAGGCGCCGTAGTACTCGGCTCCTTGCAGGGTTACTTGTTCGAAGCCCGCTTGACCGGAAAGCATCTCTTTGACGATGCTGAGCTGGTCCATCGCGGGCCGCTTGAGTGCGTAAGTCTTGTCTGGATGGGCAACAAGCTTGCCCAGGCGATCCACGATCATGGCATAGCCGGTATCACCTAGTCTGATTTCCCCGATGAACTCACTGAGCTTGGGAACAGAGAGAAAAGCGACGATCACACCGACAGACTCTTCACTCTCGCTTAGCAGGGGGAGGGAGACGGCGATCTTGGGAAACTCCGTTTGGGAAAACTGAAAGACATCTGAAACAAAGGTCGATTTCTTTTCCAGTGCTCCCGCAAACCAGTCTGATTTGCGCGGGTCGTAATCACCTGATAGAGGGGACCCGGGAAACGTTAGGTAGCTTCCATCGGTTTTCGCTACCTGGATTTCGGATATCGTTGGGTTGGCAGTAACGATGTCGGTCAGGATACCAAACATCTGGCCGTTTGACAGCTTGCTGTTTTTGTACGAGGAACCAAAGGATTGCAGGGCAGACTCGATGGTGTGTACGCGACTGATGGCTTTCTGCATGGCGGTGTTGGAGGCGTCCAGCAACTGCTGGCGCGTTTTTTCATTCAGCATGGCTTCGGATTGAGAACTGATAAAAAATGCCGCGATGGCCATCATGCCGACGACCATTGCCATCGTTCCGAAAAACAGCCGAGTGAAGATGGAGCGGTAATGAATAGACGAATTGCCTTTACGTTTTTTTCTCAGCATCACGTGCTCTCCCCTTATTTGACAAAACGTTCAGCCTTATTGTAGGATTTGCCGGGTAGAGCGTATATGGTTTGACAGTAATATTTACCAGATCTTTACCTGGGCTGAAATCTTTAAGAAAACTTAATACAGACCTTACATAGCCATAACAATGGCAAGCTATAGTGAATGAGTAACGAATGACGCCATTGACGAAGGAGCGAAGACCGTATGAGTGTGATTGCAGTTCGAGAGTTAAACCTCTTCTACGGTAATAAGCAGGCCCTCTACGATATAAATCTCGATGTGGAACCGAACTCCATCACTGCCCTGATTGGACCATCTGGCTGTGGGAAATCCACTTTTTTGAGGACGTTGAACCGGATGAACGATTCGGTTGCCAATACAAAGATTACAGGGAGCGTAAAAGTGTTTGACGAGGACATTTACAGCTCGGGTGTCGAGGTAGAACGCTTGCGCAAAAACATCGGGATGGTGTTTCAACACCCGAACCCGTTCCCGAAAAGCATTTATGACAACATCACGTACGGTCCCAAGCTGCATGGGCTGACCGATCGGTATAAGCTTGATGAAATCGTGGAAAACAGTCTGCGGGCCTCCGCTTTGTGGGATGAGGTCAAAGACGTGCTGAAAAAACCTGCGACAGGTCTTTCAGGTGGGCAGCAGCAGCGTCTGTGCATTGCGCGCGCTTTGGCTGTGCAGCCGCAAATTTTGCTGATGGACGAACCGACATCGGCACTCGACCCCATCTCGACGGCGAAAATCGAAGAGCTGCTGGAAGAGCTGAAGAGCATCTACACGATCGTCATCGTGACGCACAATATGCAGCAGGCGGCACGCATCTCTGACAGGACGGCTTTTTTCCTCAATGGAGAGCTGGTCGAGTTTGACGCGACGCCTGTGATTTTCCAAAATCCGTGCGACAAACGTACAGAGGATTACATTACTGGACGTTTCGGATAAATGTGAATTGTAGTAAGGTAGGAAGAGTGGGCTCTTTGGGGCCTGCTCTTTTTCCGTATAAGGGCAGCTAAGGAACCGCCAGAAGGCTTGATGTAGCCAAGTTTTATGGTATGGCTGAAACGAAACGAGAGAGTGAAACAGAGGGGAAATAGCAAGTGGTCTGGATCTCAATTCTTATCTTTTTAGCAACGCTGACTTTAGTCATTTGGCAGCCGCGCGGAATGTCGATTGGTTATCCTGCTGTCGGGGGAGCGATCCTGGCTCTTGCGACGGGAGTGGTGTCATTTGCGGATGTCGGGGAAGTTACCTCGATTGTCTGGAACGCAACCTTCGCCCTGGTTGGCATCATCATCATTTCTCTTATCTTAGATGAGATCGGGTTCTTCGAGTGGGCGGCTCTGCACATGGCCAGACTGGCAAAAGGCAACGGACGCCTGATGTTCGTCTACGTGATTTTATTGGGCACCATCGTCTCCGCCCTGTTTACCAATGATGGGACGGCACTGATTTTGACGCCGATCGTACTGGCGCAGGTGCGAGCTCTACAGCTCGATCCGAAGATGGTGCTGGCTTTTGTGATGGCGAGTGGCTTTATTGCGGATACGAGCTCGCTGCCATTCGTAGTGAGCAACCTGGTCAACATCGTGTCCGCCGATTATTTTGGGATCGGCTTTGCCGAATACGCGTCACGGATGGTTTTGCCAACGCTGTTTTCAGCAGGTGCGAGTCTGGCTGTTCTGTTTCTTTACTTTCGCAAGAGCATTCCCGCTCAGGTGGATTTGAACCTGCTAAAAAGTCCGAGAGAAGCGATTCGGGACTTCAAGCTGTTTCGATGGTCCTGGCCGATTCTCGCTATGCTGCTGGTCGGATTTTTTTTCAGCGAGACGATTCACGTACCCGTTTCTTTTATTATCACGGGAGCCGCGCTCATCTTTTGTCTGGCTGCCAAAAACAGTCCGGTGATCCAAATGCGCCGCATCGTCAAAGAAGCGCCGTGGGTCGTCGTCATCTTCTCGATTGGCATGTACGTAGTTGTCTGGGGCTTGCACAATGCGAAGCTGACGGATCTAGTCAAAGATTTGCTGAATGTGCTTATGGATCATGGTCTGCTAGCTGTAACGGTCGGGGCGGGCTTCATTTCAGCGATCCTATCCTCTGTGATGAACAACCTGCCGACGGTCATGTTTCATGCCCTCGCCATCGGATCTACGGGAGCAGAAGGCGTGATGCGTGAAGCGATGATATACGCAAATGTGATCGGCAGCGACCTCGGCCCCAAAATCACCCCGATCGGTTCGCTGGCCACCCTGCTCTGGCTCCACGTCCTCGGCAGAAAAGACGTCAAAATCACGTGGTGGCAGTATTTCAAAACAGGAGTCGTCCTCACCGTGCCGACGCTATTGATCACCCTGCTTGGGCTGTATTTGACATTGAAATGGTTTTACTAGGAGCAAACCCGCTGGCGAAACGAGTCAGCGGGTTTTTGTTTGTTGGTAAAGAGCATGAGGGACACCCCCGAGGTGAAGTGCAAAAAGAGGAACAATCCGCGTCCAACGTGCGAACGCATCCAGAGCAGGCTGCTTTTGGACGCCGTTCCTCTTTTGAACGGAGCCGGCAAGTGAATCCCCCATGCAGTGTCCCTACTAGCCGCAGCTTTTTTCTTCTTTTTCCTCCCCAAGCCACCCGAATAGGAAACACCACCCAAGGAAAAAATAGGCGCAACTCAGTAAAGGAGGAAGTTTCCATGTGGCATGGTTGGCCAATCGAACGTGTCCTCATTTTGTTTACAGGACTTGCTTTTGCCATGATTGCTGTTCAGGTCACGCTGTTTCACTCCCGTCAAAATTTCCGCCATTGGGCCATGTGGCTGCCCGTCATTGAGCTGCCGCTGTTTGCGGTGACAGCTATTATTCTATCGTTTCTGAATGCCGGATGGCTGCGGTGGCTGTTTGCATTCATGATGGTCGTAGGGATGGCAGGGGGAGTCTTTGGAGCCTATTTGCATACGGTCGGTGTCGGGCAGCGCGTCGGCGGATTTTCGCAGGGTCAGAATTTCCAGGTGGGTCCGCCGATTATCTTGCCGCTCTTGATGACGGCAGTTGCAGCACTGGGGCTTATTGCCCTGTATTGGGGGTGACAGTGAATGGCTGAGGAAAGTCGCTACCCGACATATGACGTGTGGGATCAGCACACGGAATGGGACGGTCACACCAAGAAAATCGTAGGCTCCCGAAAAACGCCGCAGGTGGCCCATCAGTTTTTTACCAAAGAGGAAGCGTTCCTCCTGCAAACCCTTGTCGGCGTGCTGGTCAACGAGCATCGGCTGGAAGTGTTGACCTTCGTGACGCAGCATCTGGATGATTCGGCAGCGAGTCCCATCGGAGAGTCACAACGAAAAGTCGGGGTACCGCCGAAAAAACAGTTGTATCGACTCGGCTTGGCAGGGGTAGATGCGGAGTGTCACGCGATGTATGGGAAAGGCTTCATGGGAGCGAAGCCCGAGGAGCAGCAGGCTGTTTTGCAAGCTGTTTCCAAAGGACAGGCAAAGGATCCACAAGCGTGGGCGGGAGTAGTCCCCTCTGATTTTTTCAAACAACTTTTGCACGATACGGTATCCGCTTATTATTCTCACCCGTTGGTCTGGTCCGATATCGGTTATGGCGGTCCAGCGTATCCACGCGGGTATGTCCGGGTGGAGAAAGGTCTGACTGATCCATGGGAGGCGAAGGCAAATGGCAAGTGACGACCGGGTCATGCACCACAGCGATCATTACGATGGATATCGCTCGAGCAGCTTGGATAACCGCAAATATGCAGAGGAATGCGATGTGTGCATTGTCGGCGCAGGAGCGGCAGGAGGCGTACTTGCCCATGAGCTGGCAAAAGCAGGATTGCGCGTCGTCGTCATCGAGGCTGGGCCATTCTGGGACCCGCAGAGCGATTTTGCCAGTGATGAGCTTTCCATGCGCAGGCTCGCCTGGCAAGAGACCCGGCTCGTAACGGGGAAGGATCCTCTCAGGCTGGGACATAACAATTCAGGCCGTGGAGTGGGAGGGGGGACCGTGCATTTTACCGGCGTGTTCCTCCGTTTTCATGAAAGTGATTTTAAAACCAGGACGGTGGATGGGGTAGGAGAGGATTGGCCGATTACCTACCACGATCTCGCTCCGTATTATGACAAAATCGAGCGGGAAATCGCGGTATCCGGTCCGTCCTATTTTCCGTGGGGCGCTTTTCAGGGGCCGTATCCGTACCCGGTGCGCGAGCCGATCAGCGCAAACTCCCAGCTATTCCGGGAAGCCTGTGAAAAGCTGGGGTACGAGAGCGTAGTGGCGCCGCTGGCGATCCTGTCTGCCCCATTTGATGGGCGGCCGCCCTGCATCAACCGCGGCTTCTGCAACCAAGGCTGTATGCCGAATGCCAAATACAGCGGGTTGGTTCACCATATTCCCAAAGCTATTGCAGAGGGGGCAGAGGTTCTGTCTGACTGTATGGTGACGGAAATTTTAATGGCTGGAGACCGGGTGAGCGGTGTTCTTTTCAACCACGATGGTTTGACGCACCGCCAAATGGCACGTGTCGTCATTTTGGCCGGGTTCGTGATTGAGACGCCGCGGCTGCTGCTGAACTCTGCGACTTCGCGTTTTCCAAACGGGCTGGCTAATTCCAGTGGCTGGGTAGGAAAAGCGATTATGCCTCACTCCAGTCACGATGTGTATGGTCGATTGCCCGATGAGGTTCGTCTGTACAAAGGGACACCTGTTCTAGCATTGACCCAGCATTTCTATGAAACAGAGCGCGACAGGGGCTTTGCTCGTGGCTATACACTAAATGCACACGGTGCGAGGCCGGTGGGTATGGCTGGGGCGATTGCGGCGGAGCGCGAGGATGGATCGTTTTTATGGGGAAAACAGCTGCGGGAAACCATGCTGGATTACAACATGTATGCACGTGTGACACTTGTAGGGGAAGTGCTGCCTCATCCAGACAATGCGGTTACGCTAAGCGGGGAAAAAGACGAGTATGGCATGCCGATTCCCAAGGTTACCTTTAGCTACCAGGAAAATGACCGTCTGCTCTATCAGCATGCGATTGGGCAAATGAAACAGATTGTGGAAGCGATGGGGGGAACCCCGGAGCATGTCGTCTCGGACACGGCTCATCTAATGGGGGGGTGCCGGATGGGGAATGACCCGGCGAGCTCGGTCGTCAACGAATTTGGACAAACTCACGACATTTCCAACCTTTTCATAGCGGGGGCCTCGACCTTCGTAACATCGGGGGCAAGCAACCCGACAAACACAGTAATGGCGCTGGCTGCACGCACTGCGGACAAGCTGATTGAGGCCATGAAAAGGCAGGATTTTTCATGAGCTTTCACGGAACTTTTACGTTCATATCTTCCCCACCGAACAAAACATATTGTATACTGGGAAACAGATAAGCAAGGCAAAGGTGGGTTAGTATGGAAATGGATTTAATGCAGGTACTGTTTTTGTCCGAGGTTTATAAGCTGCTTGGCGACAAGACGCGACTGACGATCATGGCTCTCCTGCAAGTTCAGTCCTTGTGTGTCCGTGATCTCGTGGAGATTCTGCAAACTTCCCAACCCTCTGTTTCTCAGCACTTAGCGAAGTTAAAAACACATGGTTTGGTAAAAGAACGCCGTAAAGGACCGTGGGTTTTCTACTCAGTTAATACGGAGTGCGCTCCAGCAGTTCAGCAGATTCTTTCTCATCTACCGGACATGTCGCCTGTCATCAAACAAAAATCAGTCGAGAACGAGCCTTCTTTCGGCTGATCGGTCTTTTTTGGAAAGCGTTGGATCTACCCGATCCTGCGCTTTTTTTATTTATCAACAAAGGACTAAGGAAGAGTTTACCGACGAACGTAAAAGAGGAGCGAACCACCGAGTGTGGTCGCTCCCCTTTAGAAATTACAACGATAAAGCTTCTTTCAGTGCTTCCTTGTCGAAGCCGTGAATGACGATATCCTCACCATTGTCTTTTTTTATCAGAGTCACAGGCGTCATGCTGGCCCCGAGACTAATGGCTTCTTGAAAATAGGCATCGTTTTTCCGAATGTCTCTGTCTTCGAAGGCAACCTGCTGGCTGGTGAGCCACATCTTTTCCTCCTGACATGGTCCGCAGGTAGTTTGTGTGTAAATGATAACGGTGTTCGCCATGGGACGACACTCCTTTCCAACGTGTAGAATCGAAATCGAAAACATTCTTTCGCCTTTTACGGGACAATTCCTGCCTGCGTCGGCACTTCCCCAGATGTCCTGTACACTTAGCTTGCACATATTCGTTCTTTTTTTGCCTGTAAGCTGGAAAAAACAGGGGCGGATACCTGAGGGGGGAGCGGTACAAATTATATTCAGTGACGTCGAGGAGGTGAATGGAACGATGCCTAAACAAAACAAACAAGCTGGTATGAATCAAGCGAAAAACGCGCAAGCAGCGCAAAATACAGCTACTGAATTCGCAAGCGAGACTAACGTGTCTGAGGTTCGCCGTCAGAACCAACAATCCGCTGCGAAATCTGGTCAACAAGCTGGCCAAGCTACTGAGTAGTAGCCTGCGGCAATCAACCCTCGCGATATGCGGGGGTTGTTTTCGTTACTCAGGTAAATAAGGGTTGGCATCAAAGTGGCTTGCCAACAATGATGGGGAGTGGTACGTTGACTGCAGTAGGAAAGTAGACAGGAGCGTTAGGGAACAATGATTATAGGAATCGGACTGGATATGATTGAAATCGAACGGATCGATAAGCTGCTAAAAAGACAGCCGAAAGCGTTAAGCCGTTTTCTCACCCCTCGCGAGCAAGAGCTGCTGGCGGGTAAATCACAGGCAAGACAAGCCGAATTCGTCGCAGGACGGTATGCAGCGAAAGAAGCAGGTGCGAAAGCGTTGGGTACCGGGATCGGAGAGGGAGTCAGCTTTCTCGATATGGAGATATTGCCAGCCCCGGGCGGCAAGCCTGAGATGACGTTTGACGCAGCCGTTTACAGCAGGGTGGGATTGGACGCAGCACAGGTGAGAGTCCATTTGAGTATTACCCACAGCCAGTCACATGCGGTTGCACAGGTTGTATTGGAAAAGCTGTAAACTTGTCTGCATATTGGGACGAGGATGGACATACATTTATATCGCGTAGATCAGGAGGGACTACCTGCTCTTACACAGGAAGGGTAAGTCTTGATGCCGATCCAAGCGATATCACATCCTCACCTAGAAGACTGTGCCTGTCATGACAAGATGTGCGCTCCAAGAGGCGAAAGACTGACAGATTTCCCAGGAAATAGACAGGGATGCCCTTCTTTGTCGAAAATGTTGACAAGGAGGAGTTCATTGAATGAAACGGGCAGCTTTTCCACTGGTGTTATTGTTGGTCTTCACCCTGCTGCTCGGCGGCTGCTTTGGTCAAAAAACACCCGAAGATGTGGTGAGTGACTTGAGCGGTACGCTGGACAAAATGGCTGGCTACAAGTCTCAAGCAGTGCTGACCATGCAAACTGGCTCGACTCCCATGGAGTACGATGTTCAGGTATGGTACGAGAAACCGACCAATTATCGGGTAGCACTGACCTCCAAGCAGCGTGGCATCACCCAGATTATCCTGCGGAACAGTGAAGGGGTATTCGTTCTCACGCCACATCTGAACAAGAGCTTCCGTTTCCAAAGCGGCTGGCCTGAAAACAACGGACCGCTCTACCTGTACGAAACGCTCATCCGCAGCATCATTGACGATGCTGAGCGTCAGATGAAAATGGATGACAAGCAGTATGTGTTTGAGGTCAAAGCAAACTACAGCGGCAATCGCTCCCTGACCAAGCAAAAAATCTGGCTGACGGAAGATTTCAAACCTACGCACGCAGAGATTATGGATTCGAGCATGAATCCGCTGGTGAAGATTGACTTTTCTGAGTTTGTATTCAATCCATCCTTTGACAAGGATGCGTTTGACAAAGACCGCAATATGACGACCAGCTCGCTGCCTTCGATCCCGACTATGGCACAGCCGAATGGGCAAGTCGCACAGGTGCCGTCCAGTCAGTTCGGTGTCATCGTACCGACCTACGTTCCAGAGGGCGTACAGCAAGGCGACATCGAGCCTGTGACAAGAGACGGAGTGCGTACAGTCGTCCTCAGCTACCAAGGAGCCTATAACTACAAGCTGACCGAGGCGCGTCCGACAGAAGCTTCTGTATCCTATGAGCAGGGCATGCCGATTGATCTGGGCTTTACGATCGGCGTCCTGGCACAGACGAACGACAATCGCCGCTACCTCACATGGGAGCTGGATGGCGTAGAGTTTATGATGGCGGGAGACCTGCCAGAAGAAGAGATGGTGAAAGTCGCCCAGTCCACGTACGGCATCGGCGGCAAATAAGTAAGGGAGAGGGGACGGTCTACTGCCGTCCTCTTTGTTTTTTTGCGGTCTTTCTCGTTTTTACATACCCGCCATGACTTTCCCGTCACATTTCCACTTTTCTCAAACGGAAATCTAAAAAAGCCCAAGTAAACTAGCCTTGTACCGAAAGAGGTGCGAGAAACTTACCGAGCGATGAAAGGATGGATTGACGATATGTTTAGCAAAGCGAAAATGGGTATGCTTTTAGGAACGATGGCAGCTGTACTTAGCATCGGAAGCTTCGGAAGTGCTTTTGCAGCCGATGAGACACAAACACAAACGCAAACACAAACACAAAATTTGAATAAGCCAGCAGATGTGAAATTTGGAGACAAAATGGGGCACCACCGCATTGGCTTCGGGGCTTCCTTCAAAGAAAACACAGAGCTGCTGTCCCTCTTGAATCTGGATGCAGATAAGCTTTCCGAAGAACTGAAGGCAGGCAAAACACTGGCGCAGATCGCGGAAGCACAGGGCGTGGACGAAGACGATGTGGTCGCGCTGCTGGTCAAACAACAGCAAGAGAAGCTGGCAGAGGCCGTGAAAGCAGGGAAGCTGACGCAAGAGCAAGCGGATAAAATGAATGAAAACGCAGCGGATCGTGTAAAAGCACAGCTGGAAAATACTCAACAAGACAAAGGTCGAGGCTTCGGATTTGGCGGCTATGACAAAAACGAAGAGCTGCTGTCCCTCTTGAAATTGGATGCAGCTAAGCTTTCGGAAGAGCTCAAAGCGGGCAAAACATTGGCAGCGATCGCAGAAGCGCAGGGCGTGGATGAAGACGATGTGATTGCTCTGTTGGTGAAGCAGCATGAAGACAAGCTGGCAGAAGCCGTGAAGGCTGGTAAGCTCACACAAGAGCAAGCGGACAAACAAAGTGAAAATACAGCAGACCGTGTGAAAGAGCAAATCGAAAAAACGCATCAGGAGCGTGGCTTCGGAAAAGGCTTCGGATTTGGCGGTTATGATAAAAATGAGGAGCTGCTGTCCCTTTTGAAGCTAGATGCAGATAAGCTTTCGGAACAGCTGAAAGCAGACAAATCGCTGGCTGCCGTAGCAGAAGCACAGGGAGTAGCTGTGGATGACGTTGTGGCTCTCTTGGTCAAGCAGCAGGAAGAAAAGGTAGCAGAAGCCGTGAAAGCGGGCAAGCTGACACAGGAAAAAGCGGACCAATTGAGCGAGAAAGCATCCGAACAAGTAAAAGCAATGGTAGAAAGCACCCATCAAGATCGTGGCCACGGTAAAGGGATGGGCTTCGGTTTCGGTAAAAACGAAGACCTCCTCGCGCTGCTGAAATTGGATGAAACGAAGCTTGCTGAAGAGCTGAAAGCAGGCAAATCACTGGCCGAAGTAGCACAAGCACAAGGAGTATCGGAGGATGAGGTCGTCGCGCTTCTCGTCAAACAGCAAAAAGAGAAATTGGCCCAGGAAGTAGAAGCAGGTAAGCTGACACAGGAAAACGCGGATAAGCGCAGCGAAGAGCTGGAGGCATTCGCGAAAAAGATGGTAGAAAGCAAGCATCAACCAAAGGCTGAGAAGAAGGCAGCAGAATAATCAAAAATACGAAAAGGCAGAAGCAAATGGGCTTCTGCTTTTTTCTTTTTGTCTTTCTGTCTGTCTTTCCTCCAAAATTCCATATGGCTCAAACGAAATTCTAAAATAATCGCGGTAACGTATCGGGTGCCGGGAAATCAAATGAAATGAGGCAATGGAAGGATGGAGGACGTATGCTCAGTCATGTGAAAAAGGGAATGCTGCTCGGAACAGTGGTGGCAATGTGCACGTTAGGAACAATCGGTTGCTCGAACAGTGCGAACGGCACCGAAACAGGCCAGAATGATCAGGCTGCCGCAGCAGGCAAGCACGGGGGAGACAGGAGCGGAGGAGGACCAGGAGGAGGACCAGGAGCAGGCAGAATGGAGCGAGGCGGATTCGACGGCGGCATCTCTTACAAGGATAATGCCGACTTGCAGACGCTCCTGAAGCTCGATGGTGCCAAGCTGGATGAACAGCTCAAAGCGGGACTGACACTTGCAGAGGTGGCCAAAGCACAAGGCGTGGATGAAAACAGCGTAATCGATCTACTTGTAAAGCAGCAGGAAACGAAATGGAATGAGGCCGTGGCGGCGGGCAAGATGACACAAGAGCAGGTAGACAGCATGAAAGAGAACGCGAGCGAAAGAATCAAGGAGCAGATCGAACGCACCGCACAGGAGAGAGGGACGCGAGGGGGCATGGGCTTCGTCGTGAATCTTCACTCGAATGCGGAGCTCGCCAGCTTGCTCAAGCTGGATGCAGACAAGCTGCAGGAGCAGCTCAAGTCGGGCAAAACGCTGGCGGATGTGGCGAGTGCGCAGGGAGTAGCAAAAGAAGAAGTAGTGGCACTGCTGACCAAGCAGCAAAAGGATCAGCTGGACTCGGAAGTGGCTTCCGGGAAGCTGTCTCAAGAGGAAGCAGACAAGCGCGGTGCCGATCTGGAAACAAGAGTGAAAAGCATGGTGGACGGTACCTTTGCTCAAGGTGGAAATATGGAAAAACGGAATTAACTTTCCCTTCAGTTTTCCACTTTTCTCAAACGGGAATCTAAGAAAGTCCAAGTAAACTAGGTCTTGTACAAGAGAAGAATGTACACAAAAAAAGAAACCAAGCGTTGAAAGGATGGAGAATATATGTTTAGCAAAGCAAAAATGGGAATGCTCTTGGGAGCAATGGCAGCCGTGCTGAGTATCGGAAGTCTGGGAAGCGCAATGGCAGCTGACACGACTCAAACGCAAGCGCAAACACAAAAGCAAATCAAAGATTTGAATAAACCAGCAGATGTGAAATTCGGTGGCAACATGGGGCATCGCGGTGGCTTCGGATTTGGTGGCGGTTTCGGCTATGAGAAAAACGAAGAGCTGCTGACCCTGCTGAATCTGGATGCAGCGAAGCTTTCCGAAGAACTGAAAGCAGGCAAAACGCTGGCACAGGTAGTTGAAGCACAAGGCGTGGATGAAGACGACGTGATCGCGCTTCTGGTGAAGCAACAGGAAGACAAGCTGGCGGAAGCCGTGAAGGCAGGCAAGCTCACGCAAGAGCAAGCGGACAAAATGAATGAAAACGCAGCAGATCGCGTGAAAGAGCAACTCGAAAACACGCATCAAGGCAAAGGGCCAGGCGGCTTCGGATTTGGTGGCGGTTTCGGTTATGAGAAAAACGAAGAGCTGCTGACCCTGCTGAATCTGGATGCAGCGAAGCTTTCCGAAGAGCTGAAAGCAGGCAAAACGCTGGCACAGGTAGCTGAAGCACAAGGCGTGGATGAAGACGACGTGATCGCGCTTCTGGTGAAGCAACAGGAAGACAAGCTGGCGGAAGCCGTGAAGGCAGGCAAGCTCACGCAAGAGCAAGCGGACAAAATGAATGAAAACGCAGCAGATCGCGTGAAAGAGCAACTCGAAAACACGCATCAAGGCAAAGGGCCAGGCGGCTTCGGATTTGGTGGCGGTTTCGGCTATGAGAAAAACGAAGAGCTGCTGACCCTGCTGAATCTGGATGCAGCGAAGCTTTCCGAAGAGCTGAAAGCAGGCAAAACGCTGGCACAGGTAGCTGAAGCACAAGGCGTGGATGAAGACGACGTAATCGCTCTCCTGGTTAAACAAGAGGAAGCAAAGCTCGCAGAAGCGGTGAAAGCTGGCAAGCTGACGCAGGAGCAAGCAGATAAAATGACGGAGAACTCCGCAGAGCGCGTAAAAGCCATGGTGGAAAACACCCATCAAGATCGCGGCCACGGGAAAATGATGTTTGGATTTGGCTTCGGCAAAAATGAGGAGCTCCTCACTCTGCTGAAACTGGATGAAGCCAAATTCAAAGAAGAGCTGACAGCAGGCAAATCCTTGGCAGCAATTGCAGAGGCGCAAGGTGTGGAAAAGCAGGAGGTTATTGATCTTCTCGTGAGCAAACAGGAAGAGCAGCTCGCAGAAGCAGTGAAAGCGGGCAAGCTGACACAAGAAGAGGCTGACAAGCGCAGCGCTGAATTTGCAACGATCGCCGAAAAAGTAGTGGACGGAACCTTTGAAAAAGTAGCCTTCCCACGAAAAGAAAAAGAGCAGGATAGCGCTGAAAAAACAACCGTCACAGAATAGTAAGCCAGATACAGCAAAAGCTCCAGCAGTAGGAGAGGGACTGACCTTATGGGGTCAGTCCCAAAATCTACTGGTGGGGCTTTTTCGTTCTTGTTATAGTCAAAATGGAAGGACATACATGCAGGATTTCATCTCAAGAGAAAAAGCAATGATGCTTCACTGGTTTTTATCTACTTAGGAGGTGAAAGCAGCATGACCAACATGGATTTGGAAGCCATGCTCAATTCCTTGTTCGATATCGTGCACGTGACCGACGCCGAAGGAAGAACGATTTATTGTACGGAAACGTATGAGCATTTCATCGGTGTATCGCGCAATGAAATGCTGGGGAGAAACATCGAAGACTTCTACAACCTCGGTTATTTCAAGCCGACGATTACGATGAGGGTCATCCGCGAGCGGAAAAAAATCCACACGATTCAGACCACCTTTCAAAACCGAAAACTGTTTGTCGTAGGGACACCCATATTCGACAAGGAGGGAACCTTTCTTGGGGTCGTCAACATCTCGACGGACATCACCCACCAGGAAAAGCTGCAGAGCGAGTTGAACGAGGCGAAGAACCTCAGTACGATTTACTTTGAGGAGCTCGATAAGTACTCGAATGAAAAGAAGGAAGACGCATCCTTTATCTACCGAAGCAGCAGCATGGAGAACATCGTAGAGATGGCGCAACGGCTGGCCCAGGTCGATTCTACCGTCATCCTGCTGGGAGAGTCGGGCGTCGGGAAAGGGATGATGGCCAAGTACATTCACCAGAACAGTCCGCGAAAGGAGAAGCATTTCGTTCAGATCAATTGCGGGGCGATCCCGGAAACGCTGCTCGAGTCAGAGCTGTTCGGCTATGAAAAGGGAGCGTTCACGGGGGCGGGCAAAGAGGGCAAGATCGGTCTGATCGAAAAGGCAGATGGCGGAACCTTGTTTCTGGATGAGATCGGCGAACTGCCGCTCCGGCTGCAAGTAAAGCTATTGACCACCCTGCACGAAAAAACGATTACCCGCCTGGGAGGTTCGACTCCCAAAAAGATCGATATCAAACTGATCACGGCAACCAATAAAAATCTGAAGAAGATGGTGGAGAACGGAGAGTTTCGTGAAGATTTGTATTACCGGATTCACGTGATCCCCATGGAAATCCCGCCACTTCGGGAGCGCCCCGAGGAAATTCCCCTTTTGACCAGCTATTTTCTCGAATACTACTCGCGTAAATACTGCCTGAACAAGCAGCTGAGCGACAAGTGCTATCACATTTTGGAGAAGTACGAGTGGCCAGGAAATGTCCGCGAGCTGGAAAACCTTATTGAGCGACTGGTCGTGACGACGAAGGGGGATATCATCACCAGTGAGCAGATTCCAAGCAGTATCGCAAATAGTGTGACGAGCAGCAAAGAGGGGATCAAGGTGTTTAACCTTCTTCCCATTGCAGAGGCAGTGGAGGAAGTAGAAAAGCAGCTGCTCCAGCGCGCTCTGGATATGTACAAGACGACAACGAAAATGGCAGAAGCACTAGGAATCAGCCAGCCGAGCGTAAGCAGGAAGCTGAAAAAGTACAATATTCAATAACGCATAACGATTAGTCAAAAATAAATAGTTGGAAAATAGGCAATCTTACCACTTTTTATTCGTGAATTATACACCGATGAATAATCTAAGCTTGTGCATGAACCGGATTTTTCAGGAGTCAGCTGAACCACCCTTCCTCTAATGCGGAGTTGCTCATTCTTGAGCAGACTTTGCTTAGAGGTTTTTGCATTGGCATCTATTTTGCAAATGCGATAAGACGCCGGCAAAAATAGATGAAGGGGGTTATCTCTTGCGAAAAGTAGGGATTCTATCACTGGCGTTCTCGTTAGCACTGCTTTCGTTGGCAGGATGTGCTTCAAACACCACGCAATCCAGCGGCGCCTCGAGTGCTGGGGGAGGCGGGGCGGATGTGATCAAGATTGGCGGGATCGGGCCTTTGACGCCGCCGGGCAGTCCAGTGCTGGGAGAAGAAATTCAGAAATCGATGCAGCTCGCCGTTGATGACATCAATCAAAAGGGGGGCGTGCTGGGCAAGCAGCTGCAGCTGTTTTATGAGGATAGCGCGGGCTCACCCGAAAAAGGGCAGTCCGCGATGGAAAAGCTGATTAAGAAAGAGCAGGTTGTTGCGATTGCAGGGGAAGGTCACAGCTCTGCGGCATTGGCAGAGATCGAGGTGGCAAAGCGCGACAATATCCCGTTTATCGTAGCGGAAGCCTGGTCAGACGCGATTACGGAAAAGGGCTATGAGAATATTTTCCGGGTAGCACCGAACAACTCGATGTTTTCCAAACGCGTGGTGGAGTATGTAGAATTTGCTGGCTATAAAAACGTAGCGATTCTGGCAGAAGACAGCGACTGGGGAATCGGGAACGTCGACCTTTTGAAAAAACAGCTTACGGATAAAAACATTCCGTTTAAAAGCATCGTGGTAGACCGCAACACCAAGGATTTCGTTCCACAGCTGCTCGATCTGACCAAGGATTTTCAACCTGATATTATTTTGAATATTATGACAGGTGTTGGTTGCTATCTCGTTGTGAAGCAAGCGCATGAACTGGGAATCGCCCCATCGGCCAAAACAGCGATGCTGATGGGAGGAGCAGATGCAGCATATCCGGAGATCTGGGAAACGACAGGGGAAGCTGCGAAGTACCTGGTCTGGCAAGCACCGTACCATCCAAAAGCCAAATTCACGGATTTGACGCAGCCGATGGTGAAAGCGTACGAGGAGAAAAACGGACGGAAACCGACCTATGCAGCGCTGCATGCCTATGACACTGTCCTGCTTTTGGCTGATGCGATTACCCGTGCTGGCTCCACGGAACCAGCCAAGATCACGAAGGCGCTGGAGGAAGCAAAGCTTTTAGGGACGAGAGGGACCATTACCTTCCCTTCTGAAAAGGGCGTGGATTACCATAACTGGCTGCCTGCCCTGCTGTTCATGCAGTACACGCAGGTCAACCAAAGCCCGGATGACGCGGAGATTCTATTCCCGAAAGATGTCTCTACCTCAAAGTACGCAACACCGGACAAATAGACAGCTGGGGAAGGGGCGAGCGTAAAGCCTCGCCTCTTTTTCCATGCGAAACAGGCACGCTTGCAGAAGGAGGGAAGGATTAGGTGCTAAAAGTAACCAACTTGACGAAACGTTTTGGTGGCACGGTTGCCGTCAATCAGGTCAACCTGCAGGTCAATAAAGGAGAGATCGTGGGCATCATCGGTCCCAATGGCTCTGGCAAATCTACGCTGCTCCACACGATCACGGGGGTTTATCAACCCGATGAAGGCGTCATCGAATACCGAAACAGGGACATAACCCGCGCACCCTTGGAAGAAAAGGCACGTATGGGGATCGGCCGAACCTTCCAAAATCTGCGTTTATTCAAGCGTCTCACCGTTTGGGAAAACTTGATGATTCCCGCGATTCAGCTGAAAAAGGACAGGAAGGTGGCAGAAGAGGAAGCACAGGAGCTGCTTGAGCTAGTAAAGCTGCATAATCATGCCACGGAGCAGGCGCAAAACCTGTCCATCGGGCAGCAGCGACTGCTGGAGTTTATTCGTGCGGTGATGCTGAATTCGGAGCTGATTTTCCTCGACGAGCCAACTGCCGGGTTCCACCCGAATATGATTCAAAACTTTCTCGATACGCTGCAGAAGCTGCACGCGCGTGGCAAGACCTTTGTGATGATCGAGCACAACATTCCGGCCATTATGGAAGTGAGCACGAGGCTGATTGCCGTGGCGGCAGGGGAAGTCATCGCGGATGGCGACCCGAAGACCGTGCACGCCAATCCGCAAGTGGTCGAAGCCTATCTGGGCTAAGGAGGAGTACGATGCTGGAAGTAGCCAATGTAGAAGCGGGGTACGGCAAAATCCAAATCTTGAACAACCTGTCGCTATCCGCGAAAGAAAACAAGCTGACGCTCTTGATCGGACCGAACGGCGCAGGAAAATCAACGCTCTTGAAAACCATCTTCGGCTTCGTGACGCCAAGCAAGGGCTCGATTCGCTTTCAGGGGGAGGAAATCAGCGGTCTGCCTTCTCACCAGCTGGCGAGCTTGGGGATTGGCTTTCTGCTGCAGCGGGTCAGTGTTTTTCCGGACCTGACGATTGAGGAAAATCTAAAGCTGGGCGCCTGGTCTTTTAAAAAGGACTCAGCGAGAGTGGCTCAGCGGATCGAATACATGTACGAAAAATTCCCGATCCTCAAGCAAAAAAGAAGCGAATCTGCCGGCTTGATGAGCGGCGGTCAGAAGCGCATGCTGGAAATCGCACGTACCTTGATGCCAGGACCCAGGCTGATTCTGGTGGATGAACCGTCTGCGGGGCTTTCCCCCAAAATCGCCAAAGAAGTGTACCGCGTCCTGCACGAGCTGAGGGATGAGGGGATTACACTCTTGATGGTGGACCAAAATATCCGGGAGTCCATAGGTTACTCGGACCATGTGTATGTGCTGGAGCGAGGACAGGTATCATCGGAGAGCGCAGCGGACGAAATCGAGAAGAATCTGAAGCAGGTCGTTGAATCCTGGCTCAAGTTTTGACGAAAGGAGATTGTATATGAACGAACTGTCACCGCTTTTGGCACAGCTGGTAAATGGGCTGATCATCGGCTCGATCTACGGTCTCATGGCGCTTGGTTTGACTGTCATTTTTGGCGTTCTCAAAATCGTGAACTTTTCGCATGGTGAGTTCTATATGCTGGGTGCATATGCTTCCTACTTTGTAAGCCAGACGATGGGGCTTCATCCGGTTGCCGGAATCTTTGTGGCGATTCTCGCGACGTTTTTTCTCGGCGTGCTGATCGAAAAGGCGCTGTTGACTCCGCTCTATGAAAATAAGGTTGAGCGAAAGGATGAGTATGCACTCCTCATTACCTTTGGCCTTTCTCTCTTCTTGATCAATATGGCACTCGCCGTGTTTGGACCGTTTCAAAAGAGCGCGCCTGCACTCACCGGCGGCACGATTGATCTGGGGGTAATCACATTGAGCTCTGGAAAAGTGCTGGCTGCCCTGATCGCGATAGCGCTGCTGCTTATTATGCTGTTTCTTATCAATAAAACCTGGCTGGGAACGGCGCTTCGGGCAATCTCCCAGGACCGGGATACGAGTGCCATCATGGGGATCAATGCCAAGCGACTGGGCAGCATCGCCTTTGGTCTAGGAGCATGCATGGCGGGAGCGGCGGGAGCTTTGCTCGGTCCTGTCTTTCTGGTCTATCCCATCATGGGAACGGTACCTGCGATCAAATCCTTTGTGATCATCGTGCTTGGATCGATGGGATCGATTAAAGGAGCGATCTATGGCTCGCTGTTGGTCGGACTAGTCGAGAGCTTGGGTGTTTTCTTTCTGTCCCCGGCTTACCGGGATGTATACAGCTTCCTCATTTTGATCCTGATTTTGCTCTGTAAGCCGAGAGGGCTGTTTGGAGGGGCACAATGGAACAACTAGACAAAAAAATCGTCTTGGGCTTATTGTTGATTGCGTTGATACTGCCTTTGTTCGCTAACGAGTATACGCTGCACATCGTCATCCTGGCGTGCTTCTATGTGATTTTATCCTCCAGCTGGAATTTGTTGGCCGGCTATTCGGGGCAGGTGTCCTTTGCCCATCTGGCGCTGTCCTCCCTGGGGGCGTACACGTCTGGTCTGGTCTCGCTGAAGCTGGGGATTCCCCCGGTTTTCTCCATTCTGATTGGTGCCATCGCAGCAGGGATCGTCGGGATCATCATCGGGATCTTGACGCTCCGCATGAGTGGCAGCTATCTCGCGCTGACGACGATCGCGTTCTCGGAAATCTATCGGATTGTCATCAGTTTGGAATACGAAATCACCAATGGGCAAGTCGGTCTCAGTGTTCCGGGACTGTTCGGGGAGGCAGGAAGTAAGATCACATACTACTACACAGCGATTGCCTTAGTGGTGATTGTCGTCTTTGTGGGCATTCAGAAGCTGGTGCAGTCGGACTTCGGTTTGACGATCCGCGCGATTCGCGAAGATGAGACGGCCGCGGCCGCGATGGGAGCAAAGGTCGTACGGCACAAGGTCATCGTGTTTGCCATCTCGTCTGCGATCGCGGGACTTGCAGGTGCATTTTTGGCTCATTACACCCTGCTGGTCAGTCCGGAAATGGCGACGATCACAGAGATGGGGATCGTTATCTCCATGTCGGTCATCGGAGGCTTGGGTACGTTCATCGGGCCGATTCTGGGGGGCGTTTCCCTGGAGCTGATCTCGGAGTACGTAAAGGAATTTGGCAACTATCACTTGATGATCTTTGGTCTGATTCTCGTGCTCGTCATGCGGTTTTCGCCTGCCGGTCTTGCGGGTCTGTTGGTATCCCTGTATACAAGAAAGCGAAAGGCAAAGCAGCTCTCACAGATAAGGAAGGAGGCTTGACATGAAAGTCGTCGCGAAAACGCATCATATCTATTCATTTGCCCCTGATCTCAAACCAGTGCTTACGGTAGCCTCCGGGGATGAAGTCGTGTTTGAAACGTACGATTGCTATCGGGAGCAGTTGAATGCGCCCTCCAGAAATCAGCTGTTTGCCCTGCAGGGATTGAATCCGGCTACGGGACCGGTTGCCGTTCACGGCGCTGTTCCGGGCGATACCCTGAAGATCACCGTGATTTCAATTGACCTGGATGAGGAAGGAACGATGTATCTGCGGCCAGGTGCTGGGATTTTGCACAAGTACGTAGCTGAGCCTGAGGTAAAAAAGCTTCGGGTCGAAGGCGGCAAGGTCCATTTTAACGAAAAGCACGCACTCGCCATCAAACCGATGATTGGCGTCATTGGCGTTTCCCCGAAGAGTGGGGACATCACCACCTACTCTCCTGGGACGCATGGCGGCAATATGGATACCAAGGAAATTGCCGAAGGGGCAGTCGTCTACTTGCCGGTATCCGTCGATGGCGCCAACTTGGCGATCGGGGATTTGCACGCGCTCATGGGGGATGGGGAAGCTACTGTTTGCGGCGTGGAGATCGGCGGTCGCGTCCGGGTAAAGGTTGAATTGGTGAAGGGGCAGTGCTTTGTGACTCCCGTTGTGGAGGATCGTGAGCAAGTGTATGTGGTCGCTTCCGCTGCGACGATGGATGAGGCCTGCCAGTTTGCAACGGAGTACATGTTTGAATTTTTGCGGGAAAGGCTCGAAGGCACTGAGGCGAATGAAATCGTCTGCTTGATGGGGATCAGCGGTGACTTGCGTGTATCCCAGATGGTAAATCCCTTGAAAACGGCGAAGTTTGCCATTCCGAAAGCGGTATTTGACGTGACTTTTGAGAAAAGCAGGGGATAAGGAGAGATTCCATTGGGGCAAAATCTTGCTTTCTTTAACGAACGGTTCATAGATCCGAATGAACGGGTGCTGCCCGTCGAAGAGAGAGGCTTGCAATTCGGTGACGGTGTTTACGAGATGATTCGCTTGTATCGCGGAGTACCTTTTACGCTTCAGGAACATTTGGATCGTCTGGAGCAATCTGCCCATAGCATTATGCTCACCCTCCCGAAGACGGTGGAGGAGATTGCGGCGATTGTCCAAGCCGGAATTGCTCAGACCAAAATCGCCGAAGGGACCGTCTACATTCAGGTCACCCGGGGAACAGCGCCGCGCAATCATCTGTTTCCCGAAGAGGTTGCTGCCAATCTGTTTATTGTTTGGAAAGAGGGAGTTCCTGATCTTGGGAAGCAACAGGAGGTGGGTGTAGTGGTGTTCACGTTTCCCGATGAGCGCTGGCACAACTGCTACATCAAGTCGATCTGCCTCTTGCCCAATGTATTGGCAAAAGAAAAAGCGCATCAAAGAGGCGGGCATGAAGCGATCTTTATCCGTGACAACGAAGTCAAGGAAGGGACCTCCACCAATCTGTTCATTGTAAAGGATGGGGTCTTCAAGACACCGATCGCGGACCAGTCGATCCTCAATGGCATAACGCGCCAAAAGATTATTGAGATTCTGAAGAAGCAGGATGTGCCGGTTCTCGAAACCCGTCTGACGATGGAGGACATCGAGGTGGCCGATGAAGTGATCATCACGAGTACCACGCAGGAGGCGGTCCCCGTGGTTCAAGTCAATGATCGAAAGGTAGGAGCGGGAAAGCCCGGTGTTTACTTCCAAAAGCTCGCTGCCTGGTTCCAAAAGGAAGTCGACCAGTCATGCTCGTCTTCTTCAGGTAAATAGGAAAGCACGTTATGGATTGGGCCGGGGAAGTTCCGGTCCTTTTTTTCGAACGAAAACGAAGCGTCGATAAATCGGTGAGGGGGATCAAACATGTGCAAAGTGGCAGCCATTCAGATGAAACCGTCTTCTGGCCAGACAGACGCGAATGTGCAGCAAGCCGTTTTTATGGCAGAACAGGCGGTAAGGGACGGAGCCGAGCTTCTGGTTTTTCCCGAGCTATGGAAGACCGGGTACCATTTGAAAAAGGAGGAATTCCTGCGATTGGCAGAGACTCGAGATGGCAAGACTGTCAGCCTCTTTCGGGACCTGGCGAGGAAATGGGGAACGGTTATCGTCGTCCCCTTCGCTGAAATAGACGGGGATCACCTCTATATTTCGTTGGCGGTGATGGAACGAACGGGAGAACTGCTCGCCACGTATCGAAAGTCGTTTGTCTGGGGAAAGGAAAAAGACAGCTTTACGAATGGAGAAAGACAGTACCGGGTCATCCACACCTCGCTGGGGAAAATTGGCGTGTTGATCTGCTACGATATCGAATTCCCGGAGCCTGCCCGTTTGCTGGCACTGCAGGGGGCAGAGCTGATCATCGTCCCGTCTGTGTGGAGCTTTGGGGCAGAAACCCGGTGGGACATCCAGCTTCCCGCCCGGGCCTTGGACAATACGGTGTTTATCCTGGGTGTGAATACGGTGGGAGAGGGCAGCTGCGGCAAAAGCAAGCTGGTTGCGCCGGATGGTCAGGTTTTGTGCGAGGCATCGCGTGAAGAAGCATGCGTTCTTCTTCACGACGTACAACCTGAGCTGATCGGGAAAGCCCGCGCGCACATTCCTTACCTCGCGGATTTCGATGAGTCCTTGCTCCCAGGGGGAGAGGCAAGGAAAAGCGGCAGGGTGATTCTCGGGTAATCGGCAAGCCCGCAGAAATGATGTCTTCCTTTTCGGCAGCGGATATTGTTTAATGGGAAAAACTACGTCAGGGTAGTGAATGAAAATATCGCGAGGAAGAGGGAGTGGCATCTGTGACGGTCTCCAAGGAACACCTTCGAAAACGTATTGCTGCTGCGGCTGGCAGAGAAAAAGCCGACATCGTCATAAAAAACGGAACCATAATTGATGTTTTCAACGGGGAGCTGCTGCAAGGGGATGTAGCGATTGCGGACGGTGTCTTTGTTGGGATTGGAGCGTACGAAGGACATACGGTCATCGACGCGGCAGGCAAGTACATCTCGCCTGCCTTTATTGACGGACATGTGCATATCGAGTCCTCGATGGTGGTTCCTGCTGAATTTGCGCGGGTGCTATTGCCGCACGGCGTCACAACGGTTATTACGGATCCGCATGAAATCGCCAATGTGGCGGGAGCGCGTGGAATCGAGTTTATGCTGGCAGCCTCAGAGGGACTTCCCTTTGATGTGCATGTGATGCTTCCTTCTTGTGTACCGGCGACTTCCTTTGAGAATGCGGGCGCGGTACTTACGCAGGCAGATCTTGACCCGTTTCTGTCCCATCCGCGTGTACTGGGGTTGGCAGAGGTCATGGACTACCCTTCCGTTATGAATGCGGACGAGGGCATGCTGGATAAGCTGACCGCGACGATGGCACAAAATAAGCAGATTGATGGGCATGCAGCGGGGCTCGATGTGCAGGCGATCAATGTATACCGGACCGCACAAATCAAAACGGATCACGAGTGCGTCACTGTCCAGGAAGCCAAAGATCGGCTGCAGCGCGGTATGTACGTGATGCTGCGTCAGGGAACGGCTGCCAAGGACCTGGAGGCATTGCTGCCGGTTGTCACCGAACGCAACTCGCGCAGATGCCTGTTCGTCACGGATGACAAGCATTTGGATGAGCTTCTCCGAGAAGGAAGCATCGATCATCACGTGCGGATGGTAATCGAGCGAGGTTTGCCGGCGATTACTGCGATTCAGATGGCGTCACTGAACGCGGCGGAATGCTTCAGGCTGTATGACAAGGGAGCGATTGCGCCAGGTTTTACAGCTGATTTTCTCCTGCTGGACGATCTGGAGCAGGTCGCGATTCATCAGGTCTATAAAAACGGCAGGCTCGTAGCGGAGCAAGGAAGAGTAGTAGAAGACATGCTTCCTCCGCAGTCGGCTGAAGTGGCTGCCAAAGCAGAGGAGCTGACCGGAAGTGTTCGGATCAAGCCACTGACCAAAGACAGGTTTGCCATACCCGTTCGAAACGAAAAGGCGCATGTCATCGGCATCATTCCCAACAAAATCGTAACGGAGCATCTTGTAATAGAAGTGCCGACTGTTCAGGGAGAGTTTGTTCCTTCTGTAGAGCGGGACCTGTTGAAAATGGCAGTCATTGAGCGCCATCACCTCACAGGCAACGTTGGGCTGGGGATCGTCAAAGGTCTCGGTCTGCAAAAAGGGGCGATCGCATCCACTGTCGCCCATGATTCCCATAACCTGATCGTCGCAGGAACGAACGATGACGATATGCTGTTTGCCGTGAAAACGATTGAAAGCATGCAGGGGGGCTTGGTCGTTGTTGAGGACGGTAAGGTACTGGCAGCCCTCGCTTTGCCGATTGCGGGATTGATGTCCAATCAGAAGGCAGAAGTCGTTTGCCAGGGGCTCGACGAACTGGAGCACGCTTTGCGCACAGTAGGGGCACCGGCTACCTTCCAGCTGTTTTTGACGCTGTCCTTTTTGGCGCTGCCGGTTATCCCTTCCCTCAAGCTGACTGATCAGGGATTATTCGACGTTCAACAATTCACTCTGCTCTCGGGCGTTTGATTTCGCCACGCGAAATAAGCATTCCCTGAATTGACATCCGGCAGGAAAACACGATACAGTCAAATTAACTTCTATCGTAATGAGGTGGCATGCTTTTCATGAAAAAACCGGCTACGGATGTTTTGTACCAGGAAGAGTCTACGTACAAGGACATGCTTCTGCGCAAAAGCGTAAAAATGCGCGTGATGGAGACAGTTGCTTTTGTCTTGGGAATGCTGATTCTCGCGCAGATTCTTCCTAGTAACAACACGGCATTCAAGGTGCTCGCCTTTGCAATTGCGATTGCGGTTGTAGGTCTGGCTCCCTTTCTTTACCGATCGATGCTTCGGCCTGTGTACAAGCTGACAAAAACGCACCTGATCATCACGATGTCAGGGAAAGAAACCAGCTATCCACTGTCCGAGGTCGAACAGATTTACGAAGGCCGCCATCTCTACAGAGTGGGAGGAAAGCGGGAGTCTCTGATGGTGTCCCGTGAATTTCTGAAGCACTTGAACGAGCGTTTGTTTTACTATAATAAAGCGAACAAGAGGAGATAAGCATGAAACCGTTTTGTCGTGACACTTGGGTTGAAGTAAATCTGGATGCGATTTCAGCCAACGTGCAGACGTTCCGCCGCCATCTGCCCGCAGAAACCGGGATTATGGCGGTGGTGAAGGCTGACGGCTACGGACATGGTGCAGTCGAGGTAGGCAGACAGGCGCTTGAAAGCGGCGCGAACTCGCTGGCGGTTGCCATGCTGGATGAAGCCATCGTTTTGCGGGAGGCAGGGATCGATGCCCCTATCCTGGTGCTTGGCTACACACCTGCTGATTCTGTAGAGTCAGCCAGCCGACTGCAGGTCCAGCTTACGGCATATCATGCTGATTGGATTGCCGAGGCGAACCGCGTTTTACTTCAGGGGAACCTCGCACCTGTCGGCATTCATATCAAGACCGATACGGGAATGGGCCGTCTGGGTGTGCGCACAAAGGAGGAGCTGCTGCGTGTGGTAAACGCGCTCGAGGAAAGTCAAAAGCTCTCCTGGACCGGGATTTTCACTCACTTTGCCTGCGCGGATGAACCGGACACTACCCATGTGCGACGACAACACGAAACGTTTGAAAGCTTCTTGCAATCTCTTCGCGCTGCGGGCAAGAAACTGCCCATGATCCACTGCTGCAATACGGCGGCTGCGATTGCTTTTCCCGAATGGGGGTATGATACGATTCGTTTAGGCATAGGTTTATACGGACTATATCCTTCGCCATATATGAAAGATCGTGCAGATGTGGGGCTCGTACCGGCTCTTGCGCTGAAGACCAAGATCGCTCACGTGAAAACAGCGACGGACGAAGCTTTTACAGTCAGCTACGGTGCGACGTATACCGCTAAGCCCGGGGAACAAATTGCGACACTGCCCATTGGATATGCAGATGGATATTCTCGCCTGTTGTCCAACCGTGGGAAAGTTTTGTACAATGGAGCACGTGCTTCCATCGTTGGCAGGGTTTGCATGGATCAGATTATGGTGCGGATTGAACAGGGAACGGCACAGGTCAATGATGAGGTTGTTTTGTATGGAAAGCAGGGCGAGGACGAGATTTCTCTGGATGAAGTAGCAGCCCTGATCGGCACGATCAACTACGAGGTTCCTTGCATGCTGAATTACCGCATCCCCCGCGTTTATTTTCAGAATGGAAAAGAAACAGGGGTGTTTCACCCAATCACTATGAAACATGCTCCCAAAGAAAGTGTAAATAACTAGCAAACAAAAATCGGCAGGAATTTTACTTTCGAGAACGAATACTAGGTAAGCGCAGAAAGTCGGCTTTTTTAGCTGCATAGCGTACGGACAGGTATATTTTTGCAATGGTTTCGACATAATGGTATTGTTCATACTGACAAATTGGCAGGAGAACATGCTTAGCGGATGAAAGTTACGGTCATGGTTGGAGGTGGATTTGTCTTGTCGAAGTCAAACACGAAACGCATCATGATCAGTTTGCCACAACACTTGCTACAAGAAGTGGATGGCGTGATTCAGAAGGAAAAATCCAATCGCAGCGAGTTCATTCGTCAGGCGATGCATCTGTATTTGAAGGAGCGCAAAAAGCGCACCATCCGTGAGACGATGCAAAAAGGGTATATGGAGATGGCGAAGATCAATCTGAAAATGGCATCGGAGGCTTTTGGCGCTGAAGAAGAGGCTGACCATACTCTTGTCCGCTTAGTTAGCGGGGTGTGACCAGTGATTGTCAAACGTGGCGATGTATTTTTCGCGGACCTGTCACCGGTCGTTGGCTCTGAGCAAGGAGGCGTTCGGCCTGTATTAGTCATTCAGAACGACATTGGAAATCGATTTAGTCCGACGGTCATCGTCGCAGCCATCACGGCACAGATTCAAAAGGCGAAGCTGCCTACGCATGTTGAGATTGACGCAAAAACATATGGATTTGATCGTGACTCCGTCATTCTGTTGGAACAAATTCGAACCATTGACAAACAACGGCTGACCGATAAGATCACCCATCTCGATGATGAGATGATGGATCGTGTGCATGAATCCCTACAGATCAGCCTGGGACTCATCGATTTTTAAATCTAGGATCAGACCTTTGGAGAGGAAAAGCCACTTGAGTGAAGCAAGTGGTTTTTTTGCTGTGAGGGCAGGATTTGATGTGTGTATAGCGAATGTAATGGTAGTGAATATTAGACAAAATGTGACACGTTTTGCTTTTTATTCCCAAGGTGGAGAAATTGGCTTCGCTTCGCATCCATTACATTTCTACCTATCAAGTGAGGGCGGAAGGAGTTTTTGATTGTGGCAGAGCTGTATCCTGAGACAATCAAGATCGATTCAGTAGCGGATATTGTCGCAGCGAGGCAGGTTGGACGAAATATGTCTCGACAATTAGGGTTCGGCACGATTATGCAGTCCCGAATGGCCACTACCATTTCTGAGCTGGCTCGAAATATTTTTTTGTATGCAGGAGAAGGAACGATTACGATCACGCCGATCGAGCGTGAAGGAGCAATCGGTTTGCAGATTACTGCACTGGATGCAGGACCGGGGATTGCAGATATTCGCAAGGTATTGGAAGACGGTTATTCTACTTCAGGTGCGTTGGGAGCTGGGTTACCAGGCGTCAGGCGCATGATGGATGAATTCGATATTCAGAGCGCTCTTGGGGAAGGAACAAAAGTCATCGTTGTGAAATGGCGTAGCTGAGTAGAGGAAGGTGGAGTAGGATGATGACCCGGGGTATAGAGAAAAAGTACGTGCAGCTTCTCCGGGACTATTTGGCGGGTCAAGGGGAAGATCAGCTATACGATGCCCAGCAGCTGGGGAAGTGGCTCTTGCTTCAAGATATTTCGCCAGAAGAAATGATTGATCTGCATGGGCGGGCATTGGAATATCTCGGGGATGTACCCGAGTTTGTACGAGCGTCCTTCTCTATCTTGACGGAAGTCATGATTGAGTACGGAAATGAGCATCGCTCGGTGACCAGCATGAGGAGCAAGCATAAACAGTTCCAATCCGAAATGGCGGTTGCCTCCGCTATGCAGAAATCGCTTGTACCGCAGGAGCTGCCGGTCTATCCAGATGTGGAAATCGGGCTGGTCAGTGTCGCGGCGAAGCAAATTTCTGGGGATTACTACAACATTGTTACTCACGACGACGGGCGATTCTGCCTGACGATTTCAGATATTACGGGAAAAGGGATCTCGGCTGCGATGTGCATGTCCATGCTGAAGTACGCGATGGAGAGCTTGGGCGAAATGCTGCATGGTCCGGATGAAATGCTGCGCCATCTGAATCGGGTGGTGGAGCGCAATATCGATCCAAGCATGTTTGTCACGATGCTGTTCGGCTGTTACGATACGCAGAAGCATCGCTTCCGATATGCGGTTGCCGGACATGAGCCTGGCTTTGTCTATCGGGCAAAGGAAGGGCGTTTCTACGACATGGAAGGCAAGGGCATGGCGCTGGGGATCTGCTCCGACAGCCACTATCAGGAATATGAAGTGCATCTCGATGTTGGGGATGTTCTGATTCTTCTGACGGATGGTGTAACGGAGCGCAAGATTGGCCGATATTACTTACATAGGGACGAGCTGGTATCTTATCTGGAGGCGGAATTAGGTACGTCCGCTCAAGTGATGGCAGATAACCTGTATAGCAAGCTGCTGCTGCTCTCCCAGTTTGAACTGCCAGATGATTACACCATGATGATACTGCGAAGAACCTGAGCGATAACTGGAGGGAATGCGGATGGACCTAACCATGAATATCACCAGAAATGAAACGGAGCATTTGGTAAGCCTTAGCGGCGACGTGGATGCCTTTACTGGACCGAAAGCAAAAGAAGCGATTATGACCTCGGTGGAAACCCCTGGGATAGCTGTTGTCGTTGTCGATTTGTCACAAGTGGAGTACATGGACAGCACGGGAATCGGTATTTTCATCGGAGTGATGAAAGCATGCAAGCAGGTAGGGTGCGACTTTGTTGTGCAAAACCTGCCGTCCCGGGTAGAAAGGCTGTTTCGCATTACTGGCTTGTATGATCTAGTCTCCATCCGTAAAGGAGAGAGCGAGTAATGGTTCAGAAGAGATCTGAAGCAGATGTTATTTCCTTGCAGCTGCCGAGCCTGCCTGAATACTTGGGAGTTGCTCGCCTGACTGTATCGGGTGTTGCCAATCGATTGGGATTTACGTATGACGAGATCGAGGATATCAAGCTCGCGGTGGGTGAGGCTTGCAGCAACGCAGTGAAGCACGCCTATCGCTTGGAGGAAGAACCGGGAGTCATTTCCCTGTCCTTTTCCATTTATCCCGATCGACTCGTCATCGTCGTGACCGATGAGGGCAAAGGCTTGGACAGAGAGCCTAGCGCTGATCAATTAGCCCCTCTGTACGCAGGAAGAGATTTAGACGAGGTGGAAGAGGGGGGATTGGGTCTGTATTTGATCCACGCCCTGATGGACGAAGTGGATATTCGCACAGGTGACGGTGTTTCGGTCTCCATGACCAAGTATGTTCAGCGGGATGGGGTGGCTGGCGATGACCGGACAATCTCGGAAGAAGAAGTATAGTCCCGAGGAATTGAAAAAGCTCACCTATCAGTATTGGGAAACAGGAGATGGGGAGCTTCAGGAGCTGTTGGTGAGAGCCTACACGCCGCTGGTAGAAACGCTGTCCAAGAAGTTCGTTCGTGGACAAATCATGCATGAGGATCTGATTCAGGTAGGGATGATCGGGCTGTTGGCGTCGCTGCGGAGATTCGATCCGTCTTTTGACCGGACGTTTGAAAGCTTTGCCATCCCTACCATCGTAGGCGAAATCAAACGATATATTCGCGATAAAACCTGGAGCGTACACGTTCCGCGAAGAGTGAAGGAACTGAGCCCCAAAATCAAACGCGTCGTCGACGAGCTGACGATCCAGCTGCAGCGCTCTCCGCAGATCTCCGATATTGCGCAGTGCCTCGGCGTTTCGGAGGAAGCTGTCCTGGAGACGCTGGAGATGGGCAGGAGCTATCACTCCCTTTCGATGGACAGCGAGCTGGAGGCAGACAGTGACGGCAATACCATTACACTGCTGGACCTGATCGGATCGCAGGAGGATGGATTTGGGCAGGTTGAACAGAACCTCATGCTTGAGAGAGCCTTGCATGTTTTAGACAAACGGGAAAGAGAAATTATTCAATTAACTTACTACGAGAACCTGAGTCAAAAACAGGCTGGCGATGTGCTGGGCATGTCCCAAATGCATATTTCCCGCTTGCAGCGCAGGGCACTGGCTAAATTGCGTGAAGCCTTAAAGCTGGAACAGCATGAAACGGTCATGTAAATAGAAGGAGAGGTGCCAGCGGGCATCTCTTTTTTTCGATACGGACAGCAGCTTTTTCGCAGGCAGGTTTCCGGGACGAGAGCAGCAAATATGGTACAATAAACAGCGAAGAACGAGCGCAGGAGGACATGTATGGAACTGACGTTAATGATCCAGACCATCGCCCAGGATACTGGCGTGAAGCCTCATCAAGCAGAACGAACCATTGCTTTGCTGGATGAAGGAAACACAGTCCCGTTTATTGCCCGTTACCGCAAAGAGATGACTGGGCAATTGGACGAAACACAGATTCGAGCCATTGAAGAGCGCGTTCGTTATTTGCGCAATTTGGCTGTACGAAAAGAAGAAGTCATTCGGCTGATCGAGGAGCAGGGCAAGCTGACAGATGAGCTGAGAGCTGCCATCGAGAAGGCAGCCAAATTGCAAGAAGTAGAGGATTTGTACCGACCGTACCGACAAAAGCGTCGTACGCGGGCTACGATGGCCAAGGAAAAAGGGCTGGAGCCTTTGGCCAATTACTTGCTGAGCCTGCCGAAAACAGGGGACCCACAGGCAGAAGCGGCAAAATATATCGACCCGGAAAAAGGTGTCGACTCGGCAGAGGCAGCTCTGCAAGGAGCGATGGATATCGTAGCCGAGCACATCTCGGATGATCCGGACATCCGGCAATGGATCCGCCAACGCACGATGCAAAAAGGACTTTTGCTATCGGAGCAAAAAGCGGAGGAAGCCGATGAAAAGAATGTATACCAGATGTATTACGCTTACAGCGAACCCCTGAAGAAGGTCGTGCCGCATCGGGTGCTGGCCATGAATCGCGGGGAGAGTGAAGGCATATTGAAAGTAACGGTCGAAGCTCCGGTCACGGAGATTCTGCCATGGATACAAAGACGTGTGATTCCTCGCGAGACCGTCGCTCGCTCTGTTCTCGAAATGACGGTAGAGGATGCGTATAAGCGATTGATCGCCCCTTCCATTGAGCGGGAAGTGCGCGCGGAGCTGACGGAGACAGCAGAAGAGCAAGCGATTCATATCTTCTCGGAAAACCTGCGCAATCTGCTGCTGCAGCCTCCTGTCAAAGGCAAAGTCGTGCTGGGCGTGGACCCTGCGTTTCGGACAGGCTGCAAGCTGGCAGTTGTCGATGAGACAGGCAAGCTGCTCGAGGTAGCTGTCGTCTATCCGACTCCCCCGGTGAACAAAGTGGCGGAAGCTGCGGCAAAGGTGAAGCAGCTGATTACGACCTACAGCGTGACCGTAGTAGCGATTGGAAACGGTACTGCCTCACGCGAGACCGAGCAGTTTATCGCGGATGTCCTGAAGGAACTGGGAAAAGACGTGATGTATATCATCGTCAACGAAGCAGGGGCATCCGTCTACTCGGCATCGGCCCTGGCAAAAGAAGAATTTCCTGATTTGGACGTAGCTGAGCGAAGTGCCGCGTCGATCGCGCGCAGACTGCAGGATCCGCTGGCGGAGCTGGTGAAAATCGATCCCAAATCAGTGGGTGTCGGACAATACCAGCATGATGTGTCCCAATCCCGGTTGGCGGACAGTCTGCAGTTTGTCGTCGAATCCGCGGTAAACCACGTCGGAGTGGATGTAAACACAGCCTCGCCTTCTCTGCTGCAATACGTATCCGGCATCAGCAAGCAGGTAGCGGGCAATATCGTGAAAAAACGGGATGAGATCGGAAAGTTTTCCACGCGGTCACAGCTGAAAGACGTGCCGCGCCTCGGGGCGAAAACGTACGAGCAATGCATTGGCTTTCTGCGGGTCATGGAAGGAAGCAATCCGCTGGACAAGACCCCGATCCATCCGGAGTCGTACGATGCGACGAACAAGCTGTTGAATATCATCGGCATCGCCCCCCATGATATTGGAAGTGAGCGGTGCAAGGAGCAGCTGCAGTCGCTGAACATCGCACAGACTGCCGAGCAGCTGGGAATCGGTGAGCCTACACTGGCGGACATTGTAGAGAGCCTTTTGCGTCCGGGACGTGACCCGCGCGACGAGCTGCCGAAACCGCTTTTGCGCAGCGATGTCCTCAAGCTGACTGATCTCGGTGTGGGGATGAAGCTTCAGGGGACAGTACGTAACGTCGTCGACTTCGGGGCGTTTATCGATATAGGATTGAAAAATGATGGACTGGCGCATATCTCGCGGCTGAAAAAAGGCTTCGTGAAGCATCCGCTTGAAGTGGTAGCAGTGGGCGATATCGTGGATGTGTGGGTCGTAGAGATCGATGAAAAGCGTCAGCGTGTAGGTCTGACCCTGATTGCACCGTCAGAGGGCTGATAATAAAAGGATGACAAAAAGGCGGCGTCCTGTTACTCGGGACGACCGCCATGTTTTTCGAGATATAAGAACCAGCAACTGTTCAGCAAACGAATTTGCCGTACATCCTTCCCGCTGAAGGCACGCTGCAACTGCCTGCGCATCCATTGTGGCATGAAGGTACCTCCTGGATTTATCGTCTACTGGCAAGTGTATGCACGGGACGAGAGGGAGGTACCTATTTTTTTACGTATAAGAATTTATAAGCGTAATGCTTATGAATTCTGGAGCGCATGGCGAAGTGTCTCAGCGTCCGCTTCTGGCATTCCTTCGGTAAAACTTTCCGCTAAAACGCGGTCGCTCCTCCATGAGATGGCCTCGATAGAGGTTTTCCTATGGGAAAAACGAAATGTGACCGCAACCGGTTGAACAAAGCGACTCTGACCGCTTGTTTATTCTTCTTCCTGCAAGTATTCCAGCTGTGCCTGCAGAGCACGAATTTCCGTCAAAAGAGAAATCACTGGATATTCGCTCTCCTGCAAGGAAGCGAAGCGTCTCTCTAAGCTAGATACATAATCCAAGCCGTCCTTGATCGCAAGCTCACTTTTCAAAAGTTCCAGCTCGCCGCACTCTGCGACGACCTCGGGCAGCTGTGGCCGATCTGCAATCGTGAGTTTGTCAATTTCCTTGTGCAGCCGCTTCATCAGGGCGACCAACTGGTACATATGCGATTCAGGCAACGAGACGAATTGCAGCCCGGTGCCTTCCTGCAACAGCAAATAGCGCATAAGCTCCTCCACCAATCTACTTTTCTACCAACCAGTGTAGCCTATCTGTCTGGCACTTTTCAACCGGAACTGCTATCGTGAAAGGAAAGAGAGGAACGGAGGAGAAGAGATGACCGATCAGGAATTGCAGAAGCTGGTGGAAGACATATCGAGCGAGTTTTTTACGGTCCCCTTTCGTCACGAGGCTCGCTTCAACAGCAGGCTGCGCACGACAGGAGGGCGCTATTTGCTGCGCTCCCACGACATCGAGCTGAATCCGAAGCACTTGCAGGAGCATGGGAGGGAAGAGCTAGTTGCCATCATCAAGCACGAGCTGTGCCACTATCACCTGCATTTGGCGAAGCGGGGCTATCGCCATGCTGATCGGGATTTTCAGGTGCTGCTGAAGCAGGTAGGTGGCAGTCGATACTGTCAGCAGGTAGGAGAGGGGCGCACCAGGCTCCCCTATCGCTATGAGCTTGTCTGCAAGGAATGTGGTATGAGCTACAAACGAAAGCGAAAAATGAATCCTTCTCGTTACCGCTGTGGACGCTGCAGCGG
Organism: Brevibacillus nitrificans; assembly: GCF_003710965.1. NCBI lineage: Bacteria > Bacillati > Bacillota > Bacilli > Caryophanales > Paenibacillaceae > Brevibacillus > Brevibacillus nitrificans. The sequence goes on from NZ_RHHU01000015.1 coordinate 168,922, forward strand.
CAAGCTGAAGCTGCGTGAGCTGAAAGAACCGGTATCCTCCTGAAGGAGCGAGGGGAGGCGGTTTCCTTGCACGGCTTTGGACACCAGCGTTATAATGGACTGACTATGCCGTAAAGGAGCGTTTGAGGTGGCACACGATGAATTTTCCCTGATCCGGCAATGGACGAGACGTTCGGACGGACAGGAAGGAGACGGCTTGACCGTCGGAATCGGGGATGATGCCGCTGTTTATACACCAGCGCCTGACATGGAAGTCGTGGCTTGCTGTGATGCGATGGTCGAAACCGTTCATTTTCTGAAAGAGACGATGCATCCGAGCGACATCGGCTACAAAGCCGTGATCAGCAACATTAGCGACGTCGCTGCGATGGGGGGAGTCGCCCGTTATGCCTTGGTTAGTATCGCGGTTTCCCCCAGCTGGTCGGCGGAAATGACCAGCCAGATCTACGAGGGTATCTACGAAGCCTGTGAATCGTATGGAGTGCGGGTCATAGGGGGAGACACCGTATCTGCTCCGGACGCTCTCCACCTGTCCGTCACTGTACTTGGCGAGGTGGAAAAGGGGCGAGCTCTTCGCCGTTCCCAGGCGAAGGCAGGTCAGCTAGTGTTTGTAACCGGGTATGTGGGCAGCTCGGCTGCTGGACTTCATTTGCTTCTCGAGCAAAAGAAAACAGGAGCGGCATTTCCGTCTCAGTATCAAGCGCTGGTAGACGCACATCAGCGGCCGGCAGCCCAAGTCGCCGCGGGAAGAATTTTGTTGGCATCAGGGGCGTGCGCGGCTTTGAATGACGTCAGCGATGGACTGGCCTCAGAGCTTTGGGAAATTGCTGAAGCCAGTGGCGTTGAGCTGTCGATCGATGCCAGCCAAATACCGATTAGACAGGAGCTCTCCACCTATGCGGAACAAATCGGATATGATCCGCTGGCATGGGCTTTTTACGGTGGAGAGGATTATCAGCTGGTAGGAACAGCCGATGCTAGTCGTATCGATATGCTGGCGGAGCAGTTTGCGGCAGCCGGGATTCCGTTTGCGCTAATTGGCCGAGTAGAGTCGAGCGGGAACGGGACGGCTGTTTCATGCACAAGAGCGGGCAGACAAATGCCCTTGCCTAAAGCAGGCTTTAACCATTTTGGGCGGCGTGAATAAAAAGGGGATGACAAGCATGGCGTACAAGTGGACGCTCTCGGGAGTCGAGGAAACGCACCGCTTCGCCGAGAGCCTCGCTACTCTCTTGCAGCCTGGCGATTTTTTGGCGCTGGAAGGAGATCTGGGGGCGGGGAAAACGACGTTCACGCAAGGGCTGGGACGTGGTCTCGGCGTGAAGCAGGTAGTGAACAGTCCGACGTTTACGATCATAAAAGAGTATCAGGGGCGCTTGCCGTTTTATCATATGGATGTCTACCGGGTAGGCGATGATGTGGACTCGCTCGGGCTGGACGACTATTTTTTTGGCGAAGGAGTCTGCGTTGTCGAGTGGGCATCGCTGATTGAAGAAGTGCTCCCGGCAGACCGGTTGACGGTTTTTTTGCGTACCGAAGGAGAGGACGTTCGTCTGATTGAGCTGGTACCGCAGGGTGGGCGTTACGTGAATTTGTGTGAGGAGTTTGATTTTGATGCGCGTACTGGCGATTGACACGTCCAATCTGGTGTTGAGTGTAGCGATAGTAGAAGAAGAACGGGTCTTGGCAGAAATGACGACCAACCAGCAAAAAAACCATTCGATCCGACTCATGGACTGTATCTCCGAGCTGATGGAAGCAACAGGCACGACACCTGAGCAGCTGGCCGGGCTGGGTGTTGCCAAAGGGCCAGGATCGTACACCGGTGTGCGGATCGGCGTGGCCACAGCAAAAAGCATGGCGTGGTCCCTGAACCTGCCAGCTGTTGGTGTATCGAGCCTGCAGGTAGTGGCGATGAATGCCGTAGGTTTCCCTGGTTTGATCGTGCCTCTGTTCGATGCGCGCAGAGGTCAGGTTTACTCAGGGGCCTACCGGACGGAAGGGATGGAATCCGTCATTTTGCAGGAGAAAGAACAAATCATCCTGCTGCAGGACTGGCTGCCTCTATTGCGAGAGCAGGCAAAAGGCGACCCGATTCTATTTCTCGGCGAAGATGTTCGCCTGCATCGGCAAGCCATTGTCGATGGACTGGGAGAGCAAGCACGCTTTGCCACACCTGCGCACAACCATCCGCGAGCGGCCCACATCGGGTATTTGGTGATGCGTCAGCTGCAGGACGGAGGAAACCCGCACGAGCTGGTGCCTGAATACCTTCAACTGGCGGAAGCAGAGGCAAAATGGCTGGCCCAAAAGCAGGAGGGTTTTGCAAAGGAGTAATTACAATGATTCCACCAAACGAACTGGAATACCGTTTTATGACGATGCAGGACGTGGGTGCTGTCGCAGAGCTGGAGAGGCTATCGTTTTCAACGCCTTGGCCACATGACGCTTTTGTTAATGAGCTCACGAAAAATCCCAATGCCCGCTACGTCGTAGTCGTTCATCAGAACCGGATCATCGCTTACTGTGGAATGTGGATCATCATCGATGAGGCGCATATTACCAACGTAGCAGTTCACCCTTTGTATCGGGGAAAAAAGGTCGGACTTGGCCTGATGATCAAAATGATGAACGTGGCGCGAATGTTTCACGCGAAGAGCATGACTTTGGAAGTGCGGCCCTCCAATACGGTCGCGCGCAGCATGTACACCAAGCTGGGCTTTAAAGAGCACGGAGTACGCAAACGCTACTATTCGGACAATAACGAAGACGCAATTATTATGTGGGTGACTTTGTAATGAACAAAACATATACGTCGCGCTACGAAATGCGCGTGCAGCAGGCTTATGAGACACACAAACAGTCGGGAGAGCCGACTTATATACTTGGGATCGAGACCAGTTGCGATGAAACCTCAGCCTCTGTCGTTCGCGACGGGAAAGAAGTGCTTTCCAATGTGATTGCCTCGCAAGCCGATATTCACAAGCGCTTCGGCGGAGTTGTTCCCGAGGTGGCTTCCCGCCGCCATGTGGAAAACATCACGCTGACCATCGAGGAAGCATTGGAGGAAGCCGGCAAGACCTTGGATGACATCCATGCCATTGCCGTGACGTACGGACCGGGACTGGTCGGTGCGCTTTTGGTAGGGGTGGCAGCAGCCAAAGCAATTTCGCTGGCTCGAGGAATCCCGCTGATCGGTGTCCACCATATTGCCGGGCATATCTATGCAAACCGACTGGTGGAGGAAATGAATTTCCCGCTGATTGCCCTCGTCGTCTCGGGAGGACATACCGAGCTTGTCTGGATGAAGGAGCACGGCCATTTTGAGATCCTGGGAGAAACGCGTGACGATGCAGCTGGTGAGGCGTATGACAAGGTAGCGCGCGCCCTGCAGATGCCGTACCCAGGTGGTCCGCATATCGACCGTCTCGCGCATGAAGGGGTTCCCAATGTACCGCTGCCACGCTCTTGGCTGGAGCCGGATTCCTACGATTTCAGCTTCAGTGGCTTGAAGTCAGCTGTACTCAACACCTTGCACAATGCCGCGCAGCGTGGCGAAACAATCGAGCCAGCCAATCTGGCAGCCAGCTTCCAGGATTCCGTCACAGAGGTGCTGGTAGAGAAAACGTTGCGTGCAGTGCGTGAGCATGGTGCCAAGCAGGTGCTTTTGGCTGGTGGTGTTGCAGCGAATCGCGGATTGCGGGAGCGTCTGCAGAACCGCTGTCAGACGGAAGGGATTCCTTTGGTGATCCCGCCATTTACGCTTTGCACAGACAATGCCGCTATGATCGCTGCTGCTGGCTTTATCCAATATGAAAAAGGGCAGTTCGCTGCGCTCGATTTGAATGGAGTGCCGGGCTTGTCGCTGTCTGATCACTGATTTCTCAAAAACATCCCCGTTTCCAGTGCCATCTCTTGTGAGTGGCAGGAGCAGGGATGTTTTTTTAACGTATTCTTAACATTATCCACATTGTATGAATAACTTTTTAGGTTGTTCCTCACCCCTCCTGTGAATAATGGTGATAACACGAAAAATGACCGGGAAAATCACCCTCAGCCTGTGGATTGTTTTGTGGAATATGTGGATAAGAGTGGTGCGGTTATCAACAGGAGGTCTTTGGTGAAGAAGAGCATCATCCTTGTCGCGTTGTCATTCCTGATTCTGTTTGGGAGTACAAATATCGGAAATACAGGATTGGCAAAGGAAATGCCGCAGGTGATCGTACTGTTTGCCGAAGGGATGTCCTTTGCCGATCTGGACGAGCTTGCGAAATATCCCCATGTGGATAAGTGGATCAAGCAGGCAAGCTCAGGTGCGATCACCATCCGCACCCCTGGAGCGAGGAATACGCCAAACGGCTATTTGCTGATGGGCAGCGGAGCTCAGGCGTTGTACAGTGAGCGAAGTGGCACGGCCTACCATTCGTGGGAAGCTGTTTCTGCCCATGAAACGGCTGAGGAGCGGGCCCAGGAGCTAGGCGGCTTGGATGCAGCACAAAAGCTGGCGCGCTCTGCGATCGTGTTTCCCGGTATTTTCCGGCTGAATGCGGATAATCAAGACAAGCCGTTTACCCCTCAGATTGGGACGCTTGGCAAGACGCTGGCAGCCTATCAAATCCCGATAGCTGTCTACGGCAACGGCGACTATGACGACGTGCGCCAGCGGCACAGTGTATTGTTTGCCATGGATGAGCAGGGCAGGGTTCCTGTGGGAGATTTGTCAGCGAATACGTTGATCGACAGGCCGGGCTCACCCTACGGTGTACAGACCAACTACGCGTATTTGCATAAAAGGGTGCGCGAAGACCAAAGCTCAGGTCTCATTACCCTGCAGCTTTCGGATTTAGCCAGGTTCTATCAGCTTGCCGATGAAATGGAGCCTGCCCAGTTTCAGCGGCAATATCAGCAGGTTCTGTCCGGGCTGGGAGCCTTTCTGGGAGCGTTGCTAGAAGAGCGCAGAGAGAACCAGAAGATCATTCTCCTTTCTCCAGCAGTAAATGCGAGGGCAGCAAAAGACAAAGCGCTGCTGCCTCCGATCCTGGTGTGGGAGAAGAAGGCAGGAGGGCTGCTCACCTCTGCGACGACCAGACAATCCGGGCTGATTAGTGGCTTGGACATTTTGCCGACCATTTTAGCGTGGCTGGATGTTCCTGTACCAAAAGGAGTAGCCGGTCACCCCATTCGCATAGACAACCAGGCGAACAACGCAGAGCTGGGGCAGCAAATCGGGCAGATTCATCATACGTACGCTACCCGCCCGGCGGTTTTGTACTCGTATGTCATGCTGCAAATCATCACGCTGGCATGCGCGGCGATCCTGTGGATGGCGGGCAAACGTGGACACGTCCGAGCAGGCTTGGAGCGCTTGCGCCGGGGAGTGCGCCTGTCACTTCTGGCGATGCTTTGCTTCCCCTGCCTGCTGCTATTGGAAGGGCTGCTGCCGTGGCAGGCTTCTGGACCCGTGGTACTCGGCGTTTTGATCGTCATCGCGCTCCTGGCGGCATTTGGGCTGGAGCAACGCTCTTTGGCGCAAACGACGATGACCGTCTGTGGAGTAACGGTTGCCTCTCTGTTGATCGACGGCTGGACCGGAGCTACCTTGATGCGGCAATCCTACTTGGGGTATGACCCCGTCATCGGTGCACGGTTTTATGGATTGGGCAACGAGTTCGAGGGAGTTTTGATCGGCAGTGCCATCATGCTCGTGGCAGCCGTTTACCAGCTTGCCAGAGAGGGGGCGCGTCCTTACATCGCTGCTTTTGTCTTTGCAGCCGTGCTCTACTATATGGTCGCTCCCGGTCTTGGGACAGATGCAGGGGGATTTCTCGCAGGACTGGTTGGGTTTTTCGTGGCGTTATTCCGCTTGCAGGGGTGGGCTATCGGAAAAAAAGGCCTCCTGCTTTTGACAGGGGGCCTGGTTGTGGGTATCGCTGCATTGATTGTCGGCAGTCTTGTCACGGATCAGCCGTTAACCCATATCGGACGGGTATCGCAGCAGATCGTAACCGGTCAGTGGGAGGAAGTAGGGCGGATGCTGGAGCGCAAGATCGCGATGAATGTGCGGTTGATTCGCGTCTCCATCTGGAGCAAGGTTTTCGTTGTCTCCCTCATCGTCCTCGGGCTTCTGGCCCTGTGGAACGACCGCTACCTGCGACATCTCGCTGTAGACACCCCGTTTTTGGTCAAAGGCTTTTCCGGAGTCATTGCGGGTTCCCTGGCAGGGCTCGTGCTCAATGACTCCGGGATCGTAACGGCAGCGACCTGCATCATCTTTCTCGTCGTGCCGGCCCTTTATGCAGCTTTAGGGGAGCAAAAGGATGAGCATGCCAGACCGGAGTGGGAGCGCCTCTAGCTATTCCTCAGATAGAGAGCTCCATTCATCGTACAGCTGCTCCAGCTCTTCGCGTGCGGCCTGGATCTGATCGTTGCGTTCCTTGGCCTGTACATGATCGCTGTAAATTTCCGGGAGACAGAGCTCTTCCTCCCATTTGACGATATCGGCTTCCCGCTTTTGAATCGTTGCCTCGATTTCCTCCAGACGACGCATACGCTGACGCTCGCGTCGTTTTGCTTCTTTATCCAGCTCGTAGGAGGTCTTTTCGGGCTGGACGAGGACGCCTTGCTTTTTGGTTGGCTGCGCGGCGAGCTCAGCGGCCAGCTCAGCCAGCTCCTGCTTTTTCTCCACATAGTAATCGTAGTTGCCCAGATAGTTCGATACGCCCTCTGGTGACAGCTCCAGGACGCGGCTGGCAATCTTGTTCAGGAAGTAGCGGTCATGGGACACGAACAAAATGGTGCCCGGATAATCGTACAGGGCATTCTCCAGCACTTCCTTGCTGTAGATGTCCAAGTGGTTGGTAGGCTCGTCAAAGATCAGGAAGTTGGCCTCTTTGAGCATCAGCTTGGCGAGGGATACACGGGCGCGTTCTCCACCGGACAGGTCGGAAACGCGTTTTTGCACATCGTCTCCGCTGAACAGGAAGTTGCCGAGCAGCGTCCGTACGTCCTTTTCCAGCATCTGCGGGTACTCGTCCCAGATTTCCCCCAAAACGGTGTTGCTGAGATTCAGATTGCGATGCTCCTGATCGTAGTAGCCGATCGTGACGTTGCTGCCGAACTGCACATCGCCTTTGAGAGCGTTCAGCTGCCCGACGATGGTCTTGAGCAGGGTCGACTTGCCGATCCCGTTCGGGCCTACCAGGGCGACACGCTCTTCCCGTTCGATTTCAAACGTCAGTCCGCGAGACAGGAAAACATCCGGGTAGCCGATAGCGACATTGCTGGCCTTCATGACGATATTCCCGCTCATTTTGGAGACGTCAAAAGAGAAATGGACCGACTTGTTGTGCATGATCGGCTTGTCCAAACGATCGATTTTCTCCAGCGTTTTGCGTCGGCTCTGCGCGCGTTTGGTCGTCGTTGCACGTGCGATGTTGCGGGCGATGAAATCCTCCAGCTTGGCGATTTCTTCCTGCTGCTTCTCAAACCGTTTCAGCTCCTGCTCCAGTCGGGCTGCCTTTTGATCGAGAAAACGGCTGTAGTTGCCGACGTAGCGAGTGGCGCGATGCCGTTCGATTTCATAGACGATCGTCACCAGCTTGTCCAGGAAGTAGCGGTCATGGGAGACGACTAGGATGGCGCCCTGATAGTTTTGCAAATACGTCTCCAGCCACGTGAGCGTCTCGATATCCAAATAGTTGGTCGGCTCGTCCAAAAGGAGGATCGTCGGAGATTGCAGCAGCAGCTTCGCGAGAGCCAGACGTGTCTTTTGACCGCCGCTCAGTGTGCGAATGGGGGTCTGGTAATCCATGTCCGCAAAACGCAAGCCGTGCAGAACGCCGCGAATGGAACCTTCGTAGCTGTAACCGCCCTTTTCCTTGAACGCCTCAGAGCGATGGGAGTAGTTCTCCAAAATCTGTTGGTAGCGCTTGTCATCTGCAAGGATAGCTGGATCCCCCATTTTTGCTTCGAGCTGGCGCAGTTCTTTCTCTTCCTGCTGCAGATGGGTAAATACGCTCATCATTTCATCCCAGATGCTGCGCTCCGATTCCAGCCCGCCATTTTGCGCCAGGTAACCGAGTGAAACCTCTTTTGGAATGCGAATCGTTCCGCTGTCATAGCTCAGCTCGCCAGCGAGAATCTTCATCAAAGTCGACTTTCCGGCACCGTTCACACCGACGAGCCCGACTCTTTCTCCCGTTTGTATTTGCAAGGAGATGTCCTGTAAAATGGTCTCGATGCCGTAGGTTTTTTCTATATGTTCAGCTTGCAGCAAAATCATCTGTTTCACCTCTTTATATACTACTGTCAGTGTAGCCTAGAGAGTGTGTCAGGGACAAGCCTTGGGGCATGTTACCTGCGTGAGGGGAGAGGGGTAGACGTGGATCTGGATCTAAAAGCGGTCAAGCAGCAGCTGCGAAGTCGGATCATGGAGGAGCGCAAAGCCATACCAGACAAACGGCGAAGCGAATTATCGGCCCAGGCCTGCAGCCATTTGGAGCAGCTTGAAGAATTGAAGAATGCACGTGCGATCATGGCGTTTCATCCGTTTGGAGCGGAGCTGGATATCCTCCCGTTTGTCGATCAAGCGAGAGCGAGAGGGCAGGAAGTTTGGCTGCCGCTGACGCTTACCGCCGAAAAACGGCTCGTACCTTATCGATATCATGGACCGGACATGCTGAAGCAAGGCGTATACGGAATTTGGGAGCCTGACCCAACACGCGCAGAAAAAGCGGAGCTGAGTATGCTCGATGCCGTGCTCGTCCCGGGGGTTGCTTTTGACCGCCGCGGGGGAAGAATGGGGTATGGGGGAGGCTTCTACGACAGATTTCTCGCAGCCTTGCAGCGTCGTCCTTTTTTAGTAGGAGTAGCGTTTTCCATGCAAGTCGTCGATGAGGTGCCACGGGAGCCACATGACATTGGTTTGGATGGACTGGTCACGGAAAGTGGCTTCCTCCAATCGTGAATCTTTTGTGTCAGGAGCTTTCTTTTCAGAGGGTACTATCTACAGCAAGACCAAAAAAGTGTACAATACAATCGAATGATAAAACGGAGGAATGAGCTGTGGGCAAATGGAAGGTAGGCGTTATTTCGGCAAGCGATTCCATCGCCAAGGGAAGTCGCGAGGATGATCGCATCCCGATTATTCGTCAATTAACAACAGAGTGGTTGCATGTAGATGTAGCTGTTTATCGAACTGTCTCTGATGATATGGAAGATCTCAAGGAAAACATGATTGAGCTGGTGGACCGGGAAAAATGTGATCTCCTGATTGTTACGGGCGGAACGGGACTGAGCCCACGGGATGTCACTCCTGAGGTAACGGCTTGGGTCATGGACAGACCTGTGCCAGGATTGGCAGAAGAAATGCGTCGTGCCGGTTTGCAGCAGTCTCGCCGCGCCATGCTGACGAGAGCCGTAGCAGGAACGCGGGGCAATACGCTCATTATTAACCTCCCGGGCAACCCGACTGGTGTGGAAATCTGTTTCAATGCCATTGGCGATATGCTGGCTGATGCTTTGAACATCCTGCAGGGAACGGGAGAGGCGAACGAAGATTGGGGCGGTTTAGGATGGTAGACAAGCCTAACATGAAAGAAGTGCCTGTGCGCGAAGCCATCGGCATGATGCTCCCTCACGATATGACGCAGATTTTGCCAGGGGAGTTTAAAGGACGCCTATTTAAAAAAGGTCATGTTGTTACGGAAGCAGACATCGAGCCTTTGCTCTCGATCGGGAAAGAGCATATCTACGTACTGGAAATGCCAGAGGGCTATATTCACGAGGAAGAGGCTGGCTTGCGAATCGCGAAAGCCGTGTCCGGCGAAGGTCTTACCTTGACGCAGCCGTATGAGGGCAAGGTTTCCATGAAAGCGTCTCGTACTGGTCTGGCTAAAATCAACGAGGAAGCTGTCCACGCGCTCAATGCGTTGGAAGGCATCGCATTTTCTACCATTTACGGAGATCAGGTCGTGCATCCAGGACATACGCTGGCTGCGACGCGCATTATCCCGCTGATCATGGAAGAGAAGCGGATCATCGAGCTGGAAGAGCTGGCGAAACAATTCAGTGAGCCGATCATTCAGGTAAAGCTGTTTCAGGAAAAGCGCATCGGTTTGGTCACTACGGGTGGAGAGGTTTTCTCTGGACGGATTGCGGACAAGTTTGGACCTGCCATTCGGAACAAGGTAGAGGCTCTTGGCTCAGAAATCGTCGAGCAGCGCTTTGCTCCCGATGATAAAGAGTTGATTGAAAATGAAATTAAAGCTTTTCTGGATCAAGGCGTCGACATGATTCTGGTTACGGGCGGTATGTCCGTTGATCCAGATGACCGCACTCCTGGGGCCATTGCAGGTGTAGGGGCAGAAGTGGTACGCTATGGAACGCCGATGCTGCCAGGCTCGATGCTGATGGTCGCATACAAAGGGGATACTCCGATTTTGGGGCTGCCTGGTGCTGTCATGCACGAGAAGGTCACTTCCTTTGATGTATTCTTGCCGCGCATTTTGGCAGGCGAACGAATTGCAGCTTCCGATATGACACGCTTGGGTTACGGTGGTTTACTTAAAGGCTAGATGGTTAGACTGGAAATGAACAGGAAAAAGGAGTGAAAGAGCATGAGTACAATTGGGATTCCTGGACTGATTTTGATTTTGATTTTGGCACTTGTATTATTCGGACCGAAAAAACTCCCGGAATTGGGACGTGCCGTCGGTCATACTCTTAAAGAATTTAAAAACGCGACCAAAAGCTTGACGAGCGACGACGACGATGAAGAAGAGGAAAAGGAAAAGCGCAAGCAGCAGACCAAAGAGGCACCTGTTGCTGCTGCTGTCGTCACGGAGAAAGATGCGTTTGATCGCGAAAAGCTCGAGCGTGAAATTCGCGAACGTCTAGAGCGTGAGCGCATCGAAAAGGAAATTCGCGAAAAGATGGAGCAGGAACGCTCCCAGATGGAAAAGGAACAACAAAAGGCTTAATTGGGCAAGGTGGTAGCCATGAAGGATCAGGAAATGACAGTGGTTGAGCACCTGACAGAACTGCGCAAGCGCATTATGTGGGTGTTGGCCGTATTTATTGTCGCTTTGATTGCCGGCTTCTTTTTGGCTGGTCCTCTCATTGAATATTTAAAGCAAGAACCCATTGCGGATGGCGTGCCGATCATTTCCTTGCATCCGTCCGATGCGCTTCGTGTGTACATGCAGTTCGCGTTTCTGATCGGGATTGTCGCTGCATTGCCGGTGGCGCTCTATCATTTATGGCGCTTTGTTTCACCCGGATTGAACGTGAAAGAAAAGAGAGGCTCTCTCTATTTCATCCCGGCGGCGTGCTTTCTGTTCATCGTAGGGATTCTGTTTGGCTACTACGTGGTCTTCCCGATGATCATGCAGTTCATGACCAACATGACAGCGACGATCGGGGCGGATCCCAACTACGGGATTGCCGAGTACTTCGGGTTTATGTTCAACATGGTGATTCCGTTCGGTGTGCTCTTCCAGCTGCCGATTATCGTCATGTTCCTCACTCGGATTCGGATCTTGAATCCCATGAGGCTCGCCAAAATGCGCCGTTTCGCCTATTTCGGTCTGGCTGTGGTAGGAATTGCCTTGACTCCGCCTGAAATTGTGAGCGACATTTTGGTCACCATCCCGTTGCTGCTGCTATATGAGCTGAGCATTTGGCTGTCGCGAGTGGTCTATCGCAAGCAGCTGCAGGAAGAGGCAGAGTGGGAAAGCGAGTACGGCTACGAGACGGAAGGTACCGTTCGCTAGAAGAAAATGCATGTCAGTAGAAAGACTCCTGTTTTTTGACAGGAGTCTTTTTTGCATTCATCGGCTCTCTTTGGGCGAAAGTCTGCGGAAGAAGTTTTCCGAAGTGGTCATACTAATACGGTTATGATAGGGGGTGCTCACATTCATGTGGCTGATACTAAGTTTGGCGCTGTTTTTCTCACCAGTTGTAGCGACGACAGCAGAGCCGGTCGAGATATTTGACTCGGACCAGCAAAAGGTGGTAGCGACCTTCGACAATACGGAGGCCCTGCAGGAAGAAGCGCAGCAGCTTTTAAAGAGTGTAAGTGGACGTGTTCTGGAGTTGAATCCATCCCTGGACCACGTGCTGATCGTGAAGATCCCGCTGACGCCTCCCAAAAAGCTGGTCGTTCCTTCCGCCGGGATCCAATTCGATATCGCAGAAATGTTTGTGATCATGCCCAAGCAGGGTAGCAGGCCGCCATGGCTGATCTTGCACACGAAGCAGTACGAGACAGTTGTCGTTGAGTTCTCCGGCAGTGTCAAAAAGCTGAGGGAGCAGGTTCATTTGCCGTAAGTGTCCCCAATCTGTTCGTCCTTATTGGGCAGGAGTCAGGAATGTTTGCGTATAGTAATCGGTGATGACGCCGACTCCCAGCTGGGTGAAGCCCTTTTCCAGCACGTTTTTCCGGTGCCCGGGACTATTCATCCAGCTTTCGTGGGCTTCGATGGCGTCAGGATAGCCTGCGGCGATATTTTCGCCAGCCATCCGATACGAGATACTAGCCTGTTTCAAACGTTCAAACGGGTCACTGCCTGTCGTAGCGGATACATGGTCAAAAAAGTCGTTGCTTTCCATATCGCGGCTGTGCCCTCGCGCCACCTCGGCAGCCTTTTCGTTCCATTGAAGGGGAGGCAGCTGGGCACGGGACCGCGCGACATTGACCAGATCGAGAATCTGCCTTTCATAGGCGAGGTTGACCCGCTCACGTTCTTGTACGCTCAGCGCAGGTGGATCAAAATCTGGAGCCTTTCCCTGATACGTCCATCTCGTTTCATAAAAACCTCCACGCAGGAGCATTTGAGTATCGATCAAACGCAGCGCTGTCACCTTATCGTTGTTTTGCTTGTCCAGATAGTAGATCGATGCCGTTCCGTTCTCCATGACGAGAGGTCGTTGCTGTTTCTGGTTGGTGATTTGAACATTTGCGCCCATGTAGGAAAAAGAGACGACGTTCTGCAAAGGATGCTGGCGCTCCAGAGCTTGCAGGGCAGTTCCTACGCCGATATCTCCCAGCTTTGCCTGCGGAGCGAGAGAGTACAGATCTACGACTTTCCCGTTTGTGCCGATGCCGACTTGTACATACTTGGAAGGATTGCTGTTATAGATCCACCATTGGTAGCCGAGGCTGCTGGGCTCTTTGCGAGCGGGAGCTCCCAGCCGCTTCGTCACGTCTGCGGAAGACATGCCGAGTGTAAGGCCAAAGAGGGAATTGGGCTGCTCGACTGGGGCCGTTGTCTTGGGCTGTGAAGCGACAGCTGTGCTCGTATTTGCAGGCTTTGCGGCAGGAATGGCAGTGGGAGCTGGAGTCTCGGACGGTTGCTTTGCCAGTGTGGCGGGAGGTTGTCCTACCCAGGCAGAGTACGAGGAATCATCCCAGCCGACCGGTTTGTTCAACTGACTGCCGATTACAGATAAAGGCACGTAAAGGGTGCCTTTGTACTCCAACGTTGGGGGCAGATCTTGGGTTGACTCTGATTTTTGGCTGGAGATGACTTCGCGTCCATCCCAGTATAAGGTGGAAGGATAGAGGTTGACCCGGATGAGGGACGAGTGATCGGATGTGAAGAAACGGCTGATGCCCGCAATAGAGAGGACTGTCAGACCGATCAGCAGCCATTTTCGCATGTGCTTGCTTCCTCCTTTGATAGCTTGTCTGATTCTCTATCTGATTTATATGAGTGAAATGGTTTAGTAGAACACATTTTGCTAGAGGAGAAATCTTAAGAGAGTTGATAACGAATTGGGGGACAGATGGAAAAAAGTGAGGGAAACTACTTGCAAAGTAAGTAGTGATTCATTATTATAGGAATTGGGTGTTAGCACTCATATCACTCGAGTGCTAACAACGCAAAATTTGTTTACCTACATTTTTTGAGGAGGGTGTTTTTAGTGCTTAAGCCATTGGGTGACCGTGTGGTAATCGAAGCTATCTCCAAAGACGAAACGACTGCAAGCGGTATCGTTTTGCCTGATTCTGCAAAGGAAAAACCGCAAGAAGGCCGCGTAATCGCAGTTGGTTCTGGTCGCGTAGCTGACAACGGCGAGCGCATCGCGTTGGAAGTAAAAGACGGCGATAAAGTAATCTTCTCCAAATACGCTGGTACTGAAGTCAAGGTAGACAATAAAGAATACCTCGTGCTGCGCGAATCCGATATCCTGGCGATCATCGGTTAAGACATAGGAAATAGAACGAAACAACACATAACAGGAGGTAGAGATTAGATGGCTAAACAAGTGAAGTTTTCTGAAGACGCACGCCGCTCGATGCTCCGCGGTGTGGAAACATTGGCAAATGCGGTAAAAGTAACCCTCGGTCCAAAAGGCCGTAACGTGGTACTTGAGAAAAAATTCGGTTCTCCGCTCATCACCAATGACGGTGTAACCATCGCAAAAGAAATCGAACTGGAAGACGCTTATGAAAACATGGGTGCTCAACTGGTTAAAGAAGTAGCTACCAAAACCAACGACATCGCTGGTGACGGTACTACGACTGCAACGGTTCTGGCTGCTGCTATGATCCGTGAAGGTCTGAAAAACGTAACGGCAGGCGCGAACCCAATGGTTATCCGCCGCGGTATGGAAAAAGCTGTTCGTGCAGCTGTGGAAGAAATCAAATCCATCGCGAAGCCAGTTGAAAACAAATCTTCGATCGCTCAAGTAGCGGCTATTTCCGCTGACGATCAAGAAGTTGGAAACCTGATCGCAGAAGCAATGGAAAAAGTGGGTAAAGACGGCGTAATCACCGTTGAAGAATCCAAAGGCTTCGTAACCGAGCTGGAAGTAGTAGAAGGTATGCAATTCGACCGCGGCTACGCTTCCCCTTACATGATCACTGACACTGACAAGATGGAAGCGGTTCTGAACAACCCTTACATCCTGATCACGGACAAAAAAATCTCCAACATCCAAGAAGTTCTGCCTGTACTGGAGCAAGTTGTACAAAGCGGCAAACCTCTCTTGATCATCGCAGAAGATGTTGAAGGCGAAGCGCTGGCTACTCTGGTAGTGAACAAACTGCGTGGTACCTTCACAGCTGTAGCGGTTAAAGCACCTGGCTTCGGCGATCGCCGCAAAGCTATGCTGCAAGATATCGCTGCTCTGACTGGCGGCGAAGTAATCACAGAAGAACTGGGTCTGGACCTGAAATCCACGAAGCTGGAGCAATTGGGCCGCGCAGGAAAAATCGTGGTTACCAAAGAAAACACAACGGTTGTTGAAGGTGCTGGCGACAAAGCGAACATCGAAAGCCGCGTAGCTCAAATCCGTCAACAAATCGAAGACACCACTTCCGATTTCGATCGTGAAAAACTGCAAGAGCGTCTGGCTAAACTGGCTGGCGGTGTAGCAGTGATCAAAGTGGGTGCAGCTACTGAAACTGAATTGAAAGAGAAAAAGCTCCGCATCGAGGACGCTCTGAACTCTACTCGCGCTGCAGTAGAAGAAGGTATCGTTCCTGGTGGTGGTACTACTCTCATCAATGCAATCAAAGCTGTTGAAGGCGTTAAAGTAGAAGGCGAAGAGGCTGTAGGTGTACAAATCGTACTCCGCTCCCTGGAAGAGCCAGTTCGTCAAATCGCTGCGAACGCAGGCCTCGAAGGCTCTGTAATCGTAGAGCGTCTGAAAAAAGAACCTGTAGGTATCGGCTTCAACGCTGCTACTGAAGAATATGTAAACATGCTGGAAGCTGGTATCGTGGATGCTGCGAAAGTAACTCGCTCCGCGCTGTCCAATGCTGCATCCGTAGCGGCTATGTTCCTGACTACTGAAGCAGTTATTGCTGACAAACCAGAAGAAAACAAAGCTCCTATGGGTATGCCTGATATGGGCGGCATGGGTGGCATGGGCATGATGTAAGAATAAGAAAAGCGGCTCTCCGTTTTTCGCAAAGAAGAGGCAGACAATCGTCTGTCTCTTTTTTGTGTTTCCCGCCAAAACGAGTTTGCTCATCTTTACCTAACTTCCATTTATTGTTAATCAAAAAATGCAGCTTTTTTCGAAAATTTGTTTCTGAAACTGGAGTTTGCATACTAAACATTACTACAAAGAGAGAAACACAGAAGAGATAGGCATCCATTATCTTTTATGGAGGAGATTTGGTGATGAGACGTGTAGGGGTCTGGCTGTTTTGTGCGATTCTGATGCTGGTGGTGAGTGCGTGTAGCAGCAGCTCGACTACGCCCACAACAGGCGAGCAAGCGACCGGAGCAGCGCCATCACCTGCTGTTGAGCCGGCTAAAGGGGAGCCGGTCGAGCTGGTGATGTACAGCTGGCGACCAGAGGACAAGGATGCGTACGCCAAGTTTATCGCGGAGTTTGAGAAGCAGCATACCAACATCAAAGTGAAATTCAAGCCGTTCAAATCAACGGAGTACAACACGATTCTAAGCAATTCTCTGACGGCAGGCACAGGAGTGGATATTGTTCAATTGCGTCCGTATTCGGGTGCAACATCGATTGCCGATGCGGGATACCTTTTGCCGATTGACGATGTAAAAGGCGTACAGGAGATCCCGAAAGCTTATCTCGACGCAGCTCGTGGCAGCGACCAGAAGGTGTATGGAGTACCTCTTTCTATCAACTCGGCTGTGATTTTCTACAACAAAAAAGTATTTGAGGACAATGGGCTGCAGCCTCCGCAGACGTGGGATGAGCTGATGCACGTCTCACAAGCGCTGCAAGCAAAAGGAATCGTTCCCATCGCCCAGGCGGGAAAAGCAGCATACCTTTTGTCGATTGCCCATAGTGTGATTGGAACAAGCTCCTACGGCGGCAATGAGTACGTCGATAAGCTGCTCGCAGGCGAAGTGAATTTCAACGATCCGGCCTTCAAGGAGTCCATTCAGCACATGCAAGAGCTGGCACCGTTTTTCCCGCCTGATTTTATCGGTATTGATGACAAGGATGCCCAAGCGCTCTTTTACACCGGGAAGGCAGCTATGTACATCAACGGCAGCTATCGCCTGGAAACGTTTGAAAAGCAAAGCCCAGACCTGCCGATCGATATTCTCCCTGGCCTCGCCAAAGAAAAGGGGGGAGACACGCCGATGATCAACTGGGTAGACGGCTCCTATGGTATCGCAAAATCAACCAAGCACCCGGAAGAGGCAAAAATCTTCATGGAATTTCTCGCCTCCAAAGAGTTTGGTCAGATGTTCAGTGATGATTTGAGCCGCTTGAGTGCTATCGCCGGCGTGACACCGAAGCATCCTTTGGTACAAAAAATGACGCAGCTCAGTGAAAAGAGTATGGCTCCCTATCTGATGCTCGTTCACTTCGGGGAAGGTACGCCCACGACCAAGACGACCTTTGAAGACTCTTTGCAAGGAATGTATATCGGCAAGCTTACGGTGGATAAGGTAGCGGAGGATACCCAAGCTTCTGCTGACAAATGGTTCAAACCGAAAAAATAGCCGCACGTCGAGTAAAAGAGAGGTACAGCCGGGACGGGGCACGGGGCGCTTGGCTGTACCTGTTTTTGGAGGAGGGGGCACATGAGTATGCCTGTGACGGACAAAACGGCAGCCGCCAAGAAAGAGTCTGCCAAAGTATGGAGAGGAAACTGGAAAAGGCACTTGGTCCACTTGTTTTTGCTGCCGGCACTGCTCTTCTATATATGGTTTCAGATCTACCCCATCTTCTCAGCCTTTTTAAACAGCTTTTTTGCCTGGGACGGGCTGAAGCGGGGAGCATTTATTGGCCTTGAGAATTTCGTGCGTCTGTTTACGGAATCGCCGTTTCAGGAGACCTTTTTTCGAGGACTCGCTCATAACGTCATTTTCTTCATCGGTATCGTCCTGACCAAGCTCGTCGTGGCTTTTGTGCTGGCGCTGTTCATCAACAGCAAGATCCGCGGAAAAGAGTTTTTCAAGATGGTGATCTTCATGCCAAAGCTGCTGTCTGTGATCGTGGTCGGGTTTTTGTTTAGTCTGATCTTGAATCCCACCTACGGAGCGTTAAATACCTTTCTCAAGTTCATAGGCTTGGAAGAGCTGGCGAGTCCATGGCTGGGGAGCCCGGATACGGCGCTCTACACGATTATTTTGGTCAACAGCTGGTACGGATTGGGGTTTGCGGTTTTGATCTTCCTCGCAGGCTTGCAGGCCATCCCTTCGGAAATCTACGATGCAGCCAAAATTGATGGTGCCTCGGGTTTAACCATGCTGTGGCGGATGACTGTTCCTTTGGCGATGCCATCCATTATGGTGATGACGATTCTGAGCTTCATTGGGGCATTTGAGACGTTTGAGCTCATTTTCGCGATGCAAGGCTCTCAGGCAGGACCCTACTATTCAACAGATGTCCTGGCGACCTACTTTTATCGTCTCGCCTTTGGGTCTGTTGCGGGAGGGGAATCCATCGGGCTCGGATCAGCGTTGGCAGTTGTGCTTTTTCTGATGATCTCGAGTGCGACGGCAATCCTGCTCTTTTTCTTCCGTCGCAAGGAGTACGAACAATAGAAGGGAGGACATAAACGTGACCGTAAGACTTGGTCAGTACGCGAAGTATGCGATTCTGCTTCTCTTTGCCTTTTTGGCGCTCTACCCTATATTTTTGATGATTGTCTCTTCATTCAAAAGCAATATGGAGATTCTCACTTCACCTCTGGGGCTTCCGCATTCGTTTTCTTTAGAAAATTACGCAGAAGTATGGGGCAGAGTAAACTTCGGTACGTATATTTGGAATAGTATCTACGTCAGTGGCTTGTCTGTGTTCTTCATTTTGTTCATCTCTTCGTTGGCTGCCTTTTATCTTTCCCGTTATCCGTTCCGGTGGAATCCGTATGTGCTGTTTTTCTTTATGCTAGGCTTGATGCTCCCGATGAAGCTGGCGATTCTTCCGCTGTATATGATCATGCTGCAGTTGCAGCTACTGGATACGTTGACGTCATTAGTTATTCTTTACGTAGCTGGAGGGATTCCTTTTGGGGTGTTTGTGTTCTACGGGTTTTTCAAGACACTCCCGACGGAGCTGGACCAATCAGCTAGGCTAGATGGATGCAATGGCTTTCAGGTGTACTATAAGATTATCCTGCCGCTAATGAAGCCAGCGCTCGCCACCGTAGGGATTGTCCATCTAATTGGGGTGTGGAACGACTTTTTTTATCCGTTGATTTTTTTGAAAAGTGAGGAGCTGAGCACGATACCGCTTGGCGTGCTTACTTTATTTGGGGAGTATGATACAGAGTGGAATCTACTGTTTGCTAGCCTGACAATTTCATCATTACCGATGATTATTGCGTTTTTGTTTGCATCCAAACAGTTTATCGAAGGACTGACCTCGGGGGCGATCAAATGACGAAGAAACGCTGGGTTACGTTTGATTTAGACGGTACACTCATGCAAAACCCTTTTGGAGCGTGGGTTTTTCCGGAGATTGCAGAAGCGGTCTCCGGTATGCTGGGAAGGCACTATGATGTTATTTCGGAAATGGTGGCAGAGCATGAGACACGCATGGGATTGGGCCGCTATGTGGAGGCGTATGATTGGGATGATATCCTGCGGGAGAGGTTTCGCGAGCTGGGCCTCTCTGATCCGTTTGAGATTGAGGGGCTAGTCCGGAAGCATTCGGTATACCCTAAAGTCAGATTGCTCGAGGGGGGGATACAGGAAGCTTTGACGGATTTGCGGGATCGCGGGTATTCTTTAGCCGCAGTGACAAATGGATTTTACAAATTTCAGGCGCCGGTTATGGAGGCGTTGGGCATTCTAGATTTGTTCGAGGAAGTGGTTACGCCAGAGCGGGCAGGTGCCGGAAAGCCAGACCCAGCTATTTTAAGGCATCTGGATGGTCGCATCGTGGCTCATGTGGGAGACCGATTAGACCACGATGTGCAATTGGCCAATCGCAGCAGGATCGCTGGCTTATTGATTGATCGGGATCTTCCTGAAGAATTGAAAGCCATAAGCCCTGATAGGAGAGTGCAGGATCCCAGAGGGATTCGTCTCCTATTCAATAAAGGGAAGAGAGAGGACAAAAAGGCCTCGTGGAACGTACTGCCGAATGAGCTTTTGCCAGCAGCAATGATTCATTCCGTGCATGAAATTCAAGGCATTGTGGATGCCATGTAAAGAAAGTTAAAATTCATCGTGATTTCTGCTTGCGTTTTTGTTTTCAACTTGATAAGATAAGTCTTGTCGCTTTTGAGGGTAATTTTAAAGAGAATGAAAAAAAGTTGAACTTCTAAAAATAACCCTTGATTTTCGAGACAAGACCTGATATAGTTTAAAAGGTCGGCGCCACGAGCGCTAACAACGAAAATGCTCTTTGAAAACTGAACAGCGAAAGCGTTGATGAGTCTATCATGAAATGATTTGCCAGCTTTGAACCAGATACAAACTTTATTGGAGAGTTTGATCCTGGCTCAGGACGAACGCTGGCGGCGTGCCTAATACATGCAAGTCGAGCGAGTCTCTTCGGAGGCTAGCGGCGGACGGGTGAGTAACACGTAGGCAACCTGCCTCTCAGACTGGGATAACATAGGGAAACTTATGCTAATACCGGATAGGTTTTTGGATCGCATGATACGAAAAGAAAAGGAGGCTTTAAGCTGTCACTGGGAGATGGGCCTGCGGGGCATTAGCTAGTTGGTGGGGTAATGGCCTA
>NZ_RHHU01000016.1:0-57124 GCF_003710965.1 Brevibacillus nitrificans
TGCAGATCCAGTTTTGAAGGTGCGACGGAAATGGACCAGATGAGTGTAATCATCTGGTTTTTTTATTGCGTTCATAGAAGTTGAAAATGGAAAGGGAAACCACTCTACCACAATTAATAAAAAGTGTATAATTTTAGAGTATAGGAAATCTATGACTGTTTATATGATCACACATCCTCTTCTTCCTTCCTGTTATAATCAAACCCTTTCGAGCTGCAATCATCCGTAAGATCATTCGAATCTTTTACAGTAAGACATCTATTTTAAATTGATTAAGAAGGAGTAGAATCATGACATTTTGGAAAGGACAAAGAAAAAGTCTCTGGGGGAAAATGCTGGGTGTGACTGGAGCACTGGCCCTGCTTTTGAGCAGTTCCGTAATGGAGGCTACGGCATACGCCGATACACAACCAGCACCCTCCGTTGTTCGCTATACGGGAGAGCCAAGCAAAGCTGTTTCCATGGTTTATACGACTAAGCCAGAGCTCGCTTTGACTTTTAATGGATTAGGTGACGAGAAAAAGCTGACACAGCTTTTAAACGATCTGGATACATACAACATCAAGGCGACGTTTTTTCTGCCGGGAGCGCAAGTAGCCAAACAGCCGCAGTTAGCCAAGCAAATCCTGGTGAGGGGTCACGAGATTGAGAATAATGCGGTGCATGGACATGATCTGGCAAAACTAAGCTACGAACAGATCTATCAGCAGATAAAGGAAAGCAAGGAGCTAATCCTCAAGCATACTGGCGTTACGCCGAAATACACGCGGACATGGCTTGGGACGTACACCGACGACATTCGTCTGGCAGCGGCGCACAACGGTCAAGAAGCTGTCATCGGTTACAGTCTGTTCCTGCATAACTGGCACGATGAAACGGAAGAGCAAAAGAACAAATATGTGCGCAAGTATATGAATCGTGGCGGAATTATTGCGTTGGATATCGATGAAAATATTCATTTGTCAGTATCCATTCCACTGATCGCCAAAGCAGCTGCTGAAGCAGGGTACCAGTTTGTGCCCCTCCAGACGCTTCTGGCTCATGGTCAGGAGAAATTGCCTTTGGAAAAGATCGAAGGCTACGATGCAGCCAAGATCAACCCCGACTACAGCAGCGCTAGCGCCAAAGTGGTGAAAAGAGTGGAAACCGATGAAAAAAAGGTAGCTATTACGATCGATGATTGGGGCAGCGATGCGACAGTAACGAACATCCTCAACATCCTAGAAAAGTACCAGGTCAAGTCCACCTTTTTTCTGCGGGCTGACGGCACAGCTAAAAATCCGAATCTGGCTCGAGCCATTCTAGAGGCAGGGCATGAAGTAGCGAATCACACGTACTCGCACCCCAATAACACCCATATTACGCCAGAACAGCTTCAGCAGGAGATCGTCAAGGCACATCAGGTCATTACAGAAGCCATTCAGCAAAAGCCCACGATGTATTTCAGACCTCCAGCAGGAGCAGTCAACGATGAGGTGGTCAAAGTCATTGCAGCGACGGGTTACGAGACCGTTGCCTTATTCGATGTGATTCCCTCGGATCACGACAAGAGCAAGAGTGCGGATGACATTGTGAATGCCGTTCTCGAGAAAACAAAAAACGGCAGCATTGTTTTACTACACATGCTGGATGATATTCAAACTGTCAAAGCTCTACCGAGAATAATCGAAGGTCTGCAAGCAAAGGGATACTCGCTGGTAACCATGACGGACCTGGTAGAGAAGTCCGAGCAAGGGAAATAAGAGAGACTATCTGTCGATGGATAGCAAAAAGGGAGAAAAAGCATGACCAGAGGAAGAAGCGCCGGCTTCATGCTGCGTGTACGTGAAGGATTCGTGATGGGCATGGTGCTTATGCTCTTATCGGGCTGCTCCATGTTTGTAACCAAAGATGAATCGGTTGACAACTCGAAGGGGAAAACGGACACAGAACAAAGCATTACCCGCTACACAGGAGAAAAAAGCAAAGCGATTTCTTACGTCTACACAGCCAGAAAAGAATTGGCTTTAACGTTTAATGGCATGGGCGATGAAAAGACCATGAAACGTTTGCTGGATCAGTTGGATGCAAGCCAGATCAAAGCGACCTTCTTTTTACCGGGCATGCGGGTCGCCGAAGAGCCGAAAATTGCAAAAGACATCTTGACCCGTGGGCATGAGATCGAAAACAATACGCTCAATCAACTAGACACGAGCAAGCTCAGCTACGAACAGATTTATCGCGAAATCCAGCTGAGTAATGAAGTGATCAAAAGAGAGACAGGGATTGTTCCGCGCTACGTTCGCACCAAGTCCGGAGATTTTACAGATGATGTCCGTTTGGCGGCTGCTCATTTGGGGATGGACGCCGTTGTCAGCTACAATATCAACCCGAAGGACCGAGATTTGAGTAGGGACGCTAAAACGATCGGCGATTACGTCACACGATACATATCTAGAGGTGGAATCATCTCGTTAAATACCGACATCAACCCGGAAGTGATTTC
Source organism: Brevibacillus nitrificans (assembly GCF_003710965.1). Lineage (NCBI taxonomy): Bacteria > Bacillati > Bacillota > Bacilli > Caryophanales > Paenibacillaceae > Brevibacillus > Brevibacillus nitrificans. Next base: position 2,486 of record NZ_RHHU01000016.1, read on the forward strand.
CGCGATCCCTCTGATGGCACAAGCAGCCGAGGAGATTGGCTACAAGTTTACGACGCTCAGTGAATTGGTCAAAAACGGCGGTGAACGAAAGCCGCTGGAAAAAATCCCGGGCTATGATGCCGCCAAAGTGAACATGAACTACCAGAATGCCCAGTACAAGCTGGTCTATAAATCGGACACAAACAAAAAGCAGGTCGCGCTTACCTTTGATGACTGGGGAAGCGATAAGACCGTTACGAAAATCTTGGATATTTTAGCAGAGCATGATGTGAAAGCGACCTTTTTCCTGAGGGCAAAAGGGGTAGAAAATAACCCGAATCTGGCACGAGCCATGGTCGAGGGCGGCCATGATGTCGCAAACCACTCCTACAGCCACCCGGTGGTAACGACATTGAAGCCGGAGGACCTGCAAAAGGACATCGTGAAAGCCCATCAGGTCATCACAGAGTCGATCCAGCAGCAGCCTGTCATGCTGTTCAGACCGCCGACGGGTGTCGTGGACGATCAAACCGGAAAAGTGATTGCAGCGACTGGCTACAAAGTGATTGCGATGTATGATGTCACTACGCTCGATTGGGATTCCAAAAACAGTGCGAAGGATATTGTAAACGGTGTTCTGACCCAGACGCAAAATGGCAGTGTGATTCTGCTGCACATGCTCGATGATATCCATACGATTGAAGCTTTGCCAGTCGTGCTGGAGAGCTTGAAGAGCAAGGGCTACACATTTGTAAAAATGGCTGAGATGGTGAAATAGACAGAGGAGCTGCCGGAAGAATTCGGCAGCTTCTTCTCGTGTGGTAGCCGGACAAAATTTATTGCTTTGCGATCTTGCTGTCATACTCCGAAAGCCTATATCACGCAAAAGCTCTGTGCTACAGTTATGAAAATCTGGAATGCAGAGGAGACGTGGAAGGCTTATGCACATGGTGATTGAGCCAAAAATGTTATACTTTGGAAGCGCAGTTGTGTTGATCACTACAAGAAATGAAACGGGTACAGCAAATGTAGCGCCGATGTCCTCAGCTTGGTGGCTAGGCCAATCGTGCATGCTCGGGATGAGCAGCCAGTCACAGACCGTGCAAAATTTGCTGAGAGAAAAAGAATGTGTGCTCAATCTTCCGTCAGTAGACATGGTGCCGGCAATCGAAAGACTTACTTTGTTAACGGGAAGAAATCCGGTTCCGGAAAAGAAAGCCGCACGGGGATACCAATTCGAGGCAGATAAGCTTGGTGTCGCCGACCTTTCTTCATTGCCGTCAGAGGTCGTGCGAGCGCCTAGAGTAAAGGAATGTCCCGTTCAAATGGAGGCTAGGCTGGTAAAGCTGCATCCGATGGAGGAGCCGAGCTCGCTGGTGGCCATGGAAGTTTACATTGAAAAAGTTCATATTCAGCCAGGTCTTCTCATGGATGGTCACCCGAATTACATTGATCCGGCAAAATGGAAACCGCTGATCATGAATTTCTGCCAGTACTTTGGCTTGGGAGAGCAGCTTTCGGACTCCAGATTGGCACCGGTATTTGGTCCGCCTAAAAGGGCCGGGCAAAGTGAGACATGCTGATTGATTGAATAGAAAGCAACCCTGACCCGCGATGACAGGCAATCCCGTCAAAACGGGTTCTTTTTTTCTAAGAAAACTTGCAGAAGTGGTTATGTTTGTTTATCCTAACAATAAGAATATACGTTCGTAAGATTAAGGGGGCAGTAAACGATGAACAGATGCGGCTGGGTAAACGAGGATCCTTTGTATATCGACTACCATGATCATGAATGGGGAGTACCCGTCTATGACGACCGGCTCCTATTTGAGTATCTCAATCTCGAGGGAGCACAGGCAGGGCTAAGCTGGTATACGATCCTGAAAAAAAGGGAGAATTATCGGAAGGCATTTGATAACTTCGAGCCTGAAAAAATCATTCACTACGATGAAAACAAGATAGAAGAGCTGCTAAATAATGAAGGGATTGTGCGAAACAGATTGAAGGTCAGAGCTGTTGTGACCAATGCAAAGGCCTTTTTCCGCGTTGTAGAGGAATTCGGCTCCTTTCGAGAATATATCTGGTCTTTTGTAGGGGGAAAGCCGATTCAGAACCATTTTACAGCTATGTCTCAGGTACCAGCCACTACTGACGTGAGCGACAAACTGAGCAAGGATTTGAAGAAGCGAGGATTCACCTTCGTGGGTTCTACGATCTGCTATGCCTTTATGCAGGCAGTAGGCATGGTTAATGACCATATCACAGCTTGCGATTGCTATTCAAAAGTAAGCAAATGACATCCTTCAGACAAATATTGGTTACAAAGCGTTTACAATGCTAGGCTGGCGATTGTTTTGATCCCCTCAAACGCATTACAATTTACGAATATATACAGGTGCATCATGGATGTTTGAGGAGGATACTGTGTCAATCGCCAAAAAAATTGTATGTGCATTCTCTCTAATTTTCGTCATGTTCGCAGCAGTTGGCAGCTATCAGTACGTAGTTTCCTTGCAGCAAAGTGAGACCACCACGATCATGGAAGCCAAAACGCTACGTTCAGCTCTTATGGCTGAGGAAATGAAGATGTCCGTCATTCAGGTTCAACAATGGTTGACTGATATTAGCGCCACACGGGGACAAAATGGAATGGATGATGGTCTGGACGAAGCATCCAGATACGCAGCAATATTCCGGAAGTCTGCTGAGGAAATGAAGCAGGTTAATCCTGAGGATCAGGAGCGTCTGCAAAAGATAATAGTGGCTTTCGATGATTTCTATGCCGTCGGTCAAAAAATGGCACATGTCTTTATCGACCAAGGTCACGAGAAGGGCAATCAGCTAATGGATGACTTTGATGCTCAGGCAGAAAAGGTCAACAGTGAAGTAGATGCCTATCTCCAGGAAAAGGTGCAGCAAATAACAGGTTCTGTCAGCTCCATTCAAGACTCCATCGAGCTTTCGAATCGATTGATGCTCGTGTTTTTCCTTGTTGTGCTAGTGGTGAGCAGTGTGATCGCGTATTTTTTGAACCGCTCCATCATCAAGCCGCTTCGCTTGTTGAACCAGAAGGCGTTAGTAATCGCAGATGGCAAGCTGGATCAGCCGGTAGTGATTCAATCCAGAGATGAAGTGGGTCAACTAGGGGCTGCTTTTGAAAAAATGCGCACGAACCTGCATGTGCTCATTCAGGAAGTGAAGAAAACCGCTGATGAGGTGGCCGCTTCTTCGGAGGAACTGACTGTAGGTGCAGAGCGTACCGCTGAATCATCGCGGCAGATTGTCAGCTCGGTGAAGGAGATCGCTGATGGCGCAGAACGACAGCAGCACGGCTCGAACCAAAGTGCTCGCAGCATGGAAGAAGTCAATGCAGGGATTCATATGGTGGCTACGTCATCATCTGCGGTAGCGGAGCTGTCGCTTACGATGTCAGAGCTCGCCAAGCTGGGAGATGACACTGTCTCGCGAGTAGCTGCACAAATGGAGCAGATCAACAACCAGACGGAGCAGACAAATGAGATCATTCGAACACTGGATGCTCATTCTACGCAGATCGTGGATATTTTGCGGGTCATGGAAGCCATTACAGGACAGACGCAAATCCTCGCACTCAATGCAGCGATCGAAGCTGCACGGGCAGGCGAGCAAGGGAAGGGCTTTGCCATCGTAGCAGAGGAAGTCCGAAAGCTGGCAGGACAGTCCCAAGAGTCCGCGGCACGGATCGCCGATTTAATAGAAGAGATCCGTACCTACATGGCGACTGCCGTTTCAGCAATGAGTGAAAGCAGCAGGGAAACCGCATCTGGCATGCAGGTGGCCAGTGAAGCGAGCGATATTTTTACAACCATCCGCAATAGCATCATCGAGGTAACGGATCAAGTGCAAGAGGTTTCCGCATCTGCGGAGCAAATGGCAGCTAATACGACGCAAGTCAGTGAAGCGGTCATCATTATGAAAGAGATCGCGAACCAGGCACTGGCGTACGCAAAAACCACTGTCAACTCGGTAGATGAGCAGCTGCTATCGTGTGAGGATGTAGCCAGCTCTGCGGAAAAGCTGAATCGGGAGGCACTTCGACTGCAAGCGCTGGTCAGCAAGTTTGACGTGTAAAGCAGACAAAAGAAAAAGCCACATCTTCTGTGAGTCAGGGGCAGGACAAGACCTGTAACAGAAGATGTGGCTCTTTTTCATTCTCGCAACTAAGCGGTTTCTTGCATGTCACTCGCTTCGCTGAGCGAGAGGTTTTTCGTTTCAGGAGCCCAGATGCTTGAATGATGGGCCGATGAAATAGAAATGAAGGGGGAAGCAGGAAAGCTGTCCGGGTCAGGCGCCTTCCCTGCTTTGTATGACGTAATAGAAAGAAAGCTCAACCCCATAAGAGATAAGCTTTACCTTTTCTTAGGATCAGGTGGCAAAGGAATGCTTTGCGGAAAGCGGAACAGATTGGATGGATCATAGGATTTTTTGACAGCCTGAAGCCGCTTGAGGTTTTTCCCGTAGTACGCTGCTTGCCAATTTTTGATGTGGAGATCTGGCCAATTCACGTAATCGCCAGTCGTATACTTCGATAAAACATGCCGAAGCTCTTCAATCCAGCGAATGTTTTCCGCTTCTTCCACAGGCTGGCTCCAAGTACTTTTATACTCCTGAGCGATGATGGCATGACGGTAGTAAAACGCTGTTTCAGAGGGGGAGAACTGCTTGGTTGCACCGCCAAGTGCCTGTTGCCAGACGGCCGCCTCTTCATTGGGGGCATTTTCGAGAAACTTCTTCATCGTCTCGATGGCATCTGGTGGGAAAGGCTTTTTTAAAAAGGAGCCAGAACGCTTACGATGTGCAGGAAGGTTTCCGCTCGGATCGTCAAAGAATCGCACTGCTTTGATATAGGGAACTTCCTTCACCGCTATTTTCGTAGGGGAACCAATACTAGTCAATGGCCGTAAGAGAGTCCGCAAATTCGAGGCCGGGCCCACGAATTCACCCTGGGCAATGATTTGGTTGGCTTTCTTTGCTTTTAATTCGATTTCGGAGGTCAGCCGTATATCCGCGTGATGTGCCCAATTCTGCCAGGCGTCAAATACAGCTTCGAGGTCCTCCCACCCCCATGTGATAGAGAAAATAGATACTTTGGAAATGGGATGTACTCTGTAGGAAAGGGAAGTGACAATGCCAAAGTTCCCGCCGCCGCCACGGCATGCCTAAAACAGATCACGGTTCTGATGAGGGTTTGCCCGAACCAGCTGGGCAGCCCGCTGTCCACTGGCTGTCACGATTTCAACTTCCAGTAGATTGTCGCAGGTAAGCCCAAACAATCGCGACAACATCCCGATTCCTCCACCCAGAGAAAGCCCCACAAGCCCAACGCTGCCTTCCGTACCAGCTGGGATTGTGGTGCCGTGCTCCCATAGTCGTTGGTAGACGAGGCCGAGATTCGCGCCGGCTTCTATTTTGACTGTCATGCTTGTTTCGTCGAATGTGATCGCATTCATGTCGCTGATATCAATGACCAACCCGTCCGTTACCAGCGAGAAGTTTTCATAGCTATGACGGCCGCTGCGGATACGAAAGGGGACCCGGTTTTCCCGTACCCATTTCAAAGCATTCACAACATCCTCGACATTTCTGCAAAACACAATGATTTTGGGGAATTGGGGAAAGCTCAGGTTATTATTTGTACGTGCCCATGCATAATCGGGATCAGCGGGAGTCACGATGCGCCCGGTAAGCTGTGTTTTCTCCAAAATGCACGCCTCTTTCGCAGTTGATCTGGGGTGACTGCTATATGCTGATGAGCCGCCCTGGAAAAAGACACTGCACAGCTTACAGAGATAATGGAAGTTTTGTCACATGACATTGATGACAAAAGTAGTGACTGGGCTCACTACCGGGAAAAAAACGAGAAAATATAATAATAGAAGTGATAGCTACTAGGAAATTCAATAATGGGGGTATGTAAAAGTTTGAATAGACATGGGAGTTTTCAGAAGTTGATTCCGAGCAAGGAAAAAGAGGGGAGTTATCTTATGTGTTCTCGGTTTACACGTGTCTTTGTCGTGATGATGGCATTTTTGTTGGCATTCACGGCATTTCCGCAACAATCATTTTTAGGGCTGGAAGAAGCAAACGCTGCGGAGGCACCGAGCAATCAGTTAAGTACGCTTGCGACTTCGATTCCAGATATCGTTTTTGATCCGGATGTAGAAATTTACAGTGCAGATGTACCAGTGGAAGTCAGTACGATAACGATAAAGGCAAAAACGGTAGATCCCGCTGCAACCATGCGTATTGTTGAATGGCATATGGATCTGCCTCAAGAAACGGAAAAATTACTTGCTTTAGAGAAGGGTCAAAATTCTATCTCGATTCAAGTAACGGCCACAGACAACAGCCAAAAGACGTATGTTCTGAATGTGAAGAGAGCAGCAGCTCCCATATCGAGTGAAAAATTGTCTGGTTTGACATCGTCAGTTGGCTCACTTGATCCAGTATTTTCACCAGACACCACAAATTACACGTTGGCAGTGGGAAATCAGGTGGGGGAAATTACGCTCATCCCAAGTTTGGCGGATTCCTCCTCGACCCTTCAGGTCAATGGCTCTACGCATGCAAGTGGAGCGGGGTACGTGAAATCTCTCAACTTGGGAGATAACAGCATTGAGTTCAAAGTAACAGCTTCGGATGGGACCACAACGAAGACCTATACAGTGAATGTCAAACGCGAAATTTTTGTAAATAACACACTAACCGACTTGGAATTTGAGGGGGGGACACTCAGCCCTGGCTTTTCATCAAACACTTTAAACTATACGGTAAATGTCGATACAAATGTCACCTCTATTAAGATGAAGCCAGTTACGTTTCAGAGCACGGCAAAGGTTGAGGTGAACGGCAGTACTCTGGCGGCCGGGAGCTGGTATACTTCTCCAGCCTTGGCAGTGGGAGAGAAAACATTCGCAATCAAAGTGACTCCAAGCGGTATTGTAGGTAGCCAGTCACCCATGACCTACACGATAAAGGTAAACCGGGCTGCTCCAAGCGCTGATAATAATTTGGCTGGCATTACTTTGTCCAGCGGCTCGCTTTCCCCCGTATTTTCCCCGTCTACGACGTCTTATGTAGTAAGTCTGGAATATGATGTAGCGAATATTCAGATAACACCGCATTTGTCGGACAATACGGCTCGTATAACAGTAGATGGTACAGCGCACACCAACAACACCCCGTATACTTTTCCTGCTTCTTACTTGACCGGAGGAGGATTAGAGAAGTACATTCCGATTATTGTAACAGCGCAAAATGGTGATGCCAAAAAATATTGGATTAGAATCAGCCGATTATCTCCAGCCTTCGATAACAATTATTTAAGTAACTTGTCTTTATCCAACGGCTTTGTTATGCCCACATTTAATTCCCTTATTGACTCATACTCCAGAAACGTGGGCAATGAAGTGGACAGCATAACAGTGACACCGGTCGCTTTAAGCAGCATCGCAACAATCAAAGTAAACTCTGAACCAGTAGTTAGCGGTAGGGATTCCCAACCGATCGCTTTGCAGGTAGGGGAAAATACCATTCGCATCGAGGTACAAGCAAATAATGGGCCTGTGAGAACGTACACCCTGACGGTGACTCGCGCGAAAAGCAGCGACAATACCCTGAGCGCTCTGGGCGTTTCCAAAGGGACGCTGAGTCCGGTATTTGATCCTTCCACGTATCAGTACTCAGTCACGATCCCTTACAAAGAAATGAGTTTGACTATAACACCAACAGGAAAGCACGAAAAGGCAACGATCAAAGTAGAAGGAATCCCGGTAACCAGTGGACAAGGATATGCAGTGAACAATCTGGGCGTAGGTGAAAAGCAAATTAAAATAGAAGTCACTGCTGAAAATAGCTCCGTGCAAGAGTATTTCTTGGACATTACGCGTGAAGCGGCAAGCACAGATGCCGACTTGGACGAATTAGAGCTATCGAGTGGCACACTGTCACCGGCATTCTCAGCCGATGAGACAAACTACACGACAAGCGTGCCGAATAGCGTAAGCAAACTCACGATTACGCCTACCGCATCTGACAGCAACGCAAGCGTGAATATTAATGGTGTACTCGTAGTCAACGGTACCACTTCCGCTCCGATCGCTTTGAAGGTAGGAAGCAACCCGATTACGGTATTGGTAACAGCGGAAGACGATGAGACGACGAAAACGTACACGATCGACGTGAAGAGAGGGTCTGCCCCAACGCCTTCTACTCCGAGCAATCCGGAAGTGCCGGTTACAGGAGTTAGTCTGAGTGAGAACCAGCTCATCTTGCAAGCTGGAGCAGAAGCAACTGCTCTGACAGCAACCGTAATGCCAGCCTCTGCGACGAACAAGGCACTGAACTGGACGAGCAGTGATCCGAAAGTGGCTAAGGTCGATTCGAAAGGAAAAGTCACTCCGCTAGCTCCAGGGAATGCAACCATTACGGTCACGACTGTGGATGGCAACAAGACCGCTAGCGTGGAAGTAACCGTAGGAGAAGAAGAGGGTACGCTTCGCTTAGAGGCTAGCTCGACTTCTTTCCATCTGGAACCAAAGAATTCGGTTCGTTTCAAAGTATATGCAGTCATGGGTAAGGAAAAAACAGAGATCACTAAACGTAAAGACATCGAATATAGCAGCGACAGCAAGCTCGTCTCTGTGAAGCCGGGAGAGATTACGGCAGGTGCGAAGAATGGAAATGCAGTCATCACGGTTCGTTATCAAGGCCTAGAGCTGAAACTGCGTGTATCTGTCAAAGAGAATGCCGGCATTCTGGACGCAGCGGAGTCTATCTATTGGGTTAAGCCGAAACGAAGCATCGGATTGAAAGTGTACAGCATCAGTGATGGCAAGCGCAAAGACATTACTCGAAGTGAAAACACTTCCTACACCGTTGATAACGATCTCATCACGGTTAAGCGAGGGCAGATCGTGGCTGGAAATGAACAGGGTGAGGCAGTCATTACGGTTCATTATCTAGGGGAAGAGCTGCGCATTCCTGTCAACGTATCGAATGCTACTCTTCAATCGCTCACGCTTACTGCGAAGCAAGGTGTGCTGAAACGCAAGGAAGAGCAGCAGCTAAAGCTGACCGTTACTTTGAGCAACAAAAAAAGTAAGGACGTTACGGATGAAGCGAAGTGGAGCACGAATAATTCCGATGTCGCGGAAATTACCGAGGATGGCTTGATCATCGCGAAAAAACCGGGAATAGCCAAAATTACAGCAAGATACGCAGGTAAGATGATTACTGGAAAATGGCTAGTTGTCACCGAGCGTAAACCAAATGTGATCCGGGTGAGTCAAGCTTCCGTGAGCTTGAAAGTAGACCAAGAGGCTAACTCGCTGGTAACTGCTTATTACGACCAAGGCTTCAAGGAAGCGCTTAAGGGTACAGATGTAGAGTGGACCTCTATTGATCCAAAGATTGTCACCGTAAAAGACGGCGTCATCACCGCTGTTGGGGAAGGACGTACTTCGATCACAGCTAGCTTTGCAGGTAAAAAGGCGACGATTCGGGTAACAGTACGCAAATAGCTGCATCAAACATATCGCTGTGTTCAGGGACTTCTCTGGATACAGCGGTATTTTATAACCGGAGGGAGAGATTGCGATAAAACTCTTTCAACATGTGCACAGCTTCTATAGTAAACTATTTTAGGGATCTTTTATTGCAAGATTATGACGATTTCAAAGAACGAGAATGCTAGTGAAGCAGGTGTGGCCATGTTTGTGTTGCCAGGATATCGATTTGCCGAAGAAATAACTAGTAATAATGAAGTACATATCTATCGCATGGTACGTGTAAAAGATAACGAGACGATTATTGCCAAGACCACGATTGAATTATTTCCTGAAAAACCTATGATCAGTTCTTTTGAACATGAGTACGAACAATTGCTGGAATGTGGGGGAGGACTCGAGCCAATCAGTTTAGAAATGGCAGGAATGCGCCCCGTTTTGCTGCTGAAGGATCCTGGTGGAACCACCTTGGATCAATTGCTGCGTACCAGGAGAGCTTCCTTGGAGCTAGACGATATTTTCAGTGTCGCGATTGCTCTGGCAGAGTGTATGCGGCAACTACATCAGACCAATATCATTCTACATAAAATGACGCCTCTTTCTTTTTGGATCAACGATGACCTGAACGAGGTCAAGGTAATAGATTTACGTTCCTGTTCGAATGCGGGAAAACAAAGCGTCCCACCGAACTCAACAAGTATGGATAACTCGATTCTCCACTACGTATCCCCGGAGCAGACGGGGAGAACCGGGATGGCTCCTGACCATCGATCGGACTTTTATTCGTTAGGCGTGATCTTGTACGAATGGTTTACGGGGAGTCTGCCTTTTTCGTCCCAGCATGCGCTGGATATCGTACACCATCATCTTGCTACGAATCCTGAGCCAGTTCATGTTAAAAATCGAGCCATTCCTGAAGTCATTTCGGATATCGTTCAAAAATGCATGGAGAAAATGCGGGAAGCAAGGTACGCAAGCGCTTATGGAATTCGTGCTGATCTGGAAGAGTGTTTGAGTCGTTTTCACGAATTAGGAAGCGTCCCATTCTTTGCGGTTGGAAGTAGAGATATATCGAAAAGCGCAGCGATAACGGGTCTTCACTACGGCAGGGTTGCTGAGCAAGAGGCACTACAGCAGGCGTTACACCGCGTAACGGAAGGTGCTAAAGAAGTTGTATGGGTGAGTGGGATAACGGGAATAGGAAAAACCTCTTTTGTGCTGGAGACGATTCGTCAGGAAGTACCAGCCGAAGGGGTGTTTGTGGTGAGTCAATTATGGGCTCCCCATACACTTTCATATACCGTTTGGGTGCAAGTGATCGAACAATTGGTAGATCAATTATTAACGGTTAACGAAAAACAGGCAGAAGCATGGAAGAAGAAGGTTTTAGATGCAGTACAAGGTCATGGAAGGCAACTGACTGATCTGGTACCGCGCTTGAAACTCTTGATCGGCGAACAGCCCGCGTTGGAGACATTGCCGCTGGCAGAAGCAAAAAATCGATTCCTGTTTGTCCTGAATCGGTTTTTTCAATTGTTTTTCAAGAAAGGGAGCCCGTTTGTTGTATTCTTGGACAACATGCATTGGGCAGACGATGCATCGATTCAGTATATTCATGAGTTGGCAGGTGACGGGGAAACCAGAAACTTGCTGATCATTTGCTCTTCGCGGGATGAAGAATGGCATGAGTCAAATCCGATGCAAAAATTACGCAAGCAGCTCGCAGAACAAGGGACACGCATGGAGCAAATTGAGCTTAGGGCATATAGACAGCACGAGGTTCAGCACATGTTGCGCTCTTTTTTTCAGGGGTTGACAGAAGAGATAGATGAACTCGTTGCCATGCTGCTTCATAAAACAGGAGGTAACCCTTTTTTACTCATTCAGTTTATCCAAGAGTTGCTAGACCAGAGACTGATTTTCTTCGATGAAAATAAGCGGACATGGCGGTGGAAGCTTTCCCTCATTGCAGAACAGAATGTTGCAGATCAGGTTGCAACTACGCTCGCAAATTCGTTGCAGAATTTCTCGGAACAAATGATTTATCTCTTAGGCAGAGCGGCGTTTTTAGGGAAGCGGTTTGAATTGAGTACGTTATCTCAGATCACACAGCTCTCCATCGAAGAGCTGCGGGGGTGGGCAAACAGTGTCGAGCTAAATCGCTTGTTACGACTGGGGGATCGAAAGCGCAATACTTATTTGTTTGAACATGAAGATATTCAGCAAACTGCTTATGAGTCGGTTCCTGAATCTGATCGAATGGCATTACACGCGCAGATTGGCTTGATTTTGGCAGAGGGACAAAGCGCAGATGAGGCTGTCCACTTATTTGAAGCGCTGCATCACTTGAATCTAGCGAAGGAACATGTTATTCAACTAGGTAAAAAAATGGAGCTGGCGATCTGGAATCTGCAAGCTGGGTTAAAAGCAAAGCAGTCCTTTGCCATGGAAGCCGCTGTGAATTACCTGCGCTTCGCTACGGAACTGCTGCCAGTAGACAGTTGGGAAAACAACTATTCGACTACTTTTCAAGCATTTCGAGAGAGGGCGGAAGCGGAGTTCCTCTGTTCGAATTTCACAGTTGCCCAAGAGTTGTTTGACCTGACTCTGGAGAGAGCTGTGACTGATTTTGATAAAGCACTGGTCTGCCTGATGATGATTCAGCTAGAGTTGAACCGGGACAGTTATCGGGAAATGATCGCATTGGCTGAAAGGACGATGAAGCTGCTTGGCTTCCGTTATCATTCCACCCCGAGCTCGCTGGATGTGCTGCGCCTATGGGCGAGGGTGCAATGGAAGCTTCGCAAGCGTCCGATCGAAACCATGAGTCAGCTCCCAGCCATGACGGATGAACGCCAGAAAGCTGCCATGAAGGTTTTGGCGTATACCAGCAACGCAAGTTTTTCTCTGGATAAAAAAGCATGGTCCTATGACACGTTGAGGATGATGGAAATCACGCTCGATCATGGCTTGATTCCAGAGGGCGCATTAGGTTTTGTGGGGTATGCCATGATGCTAAACTATGGACAGCGTCGTTATGAAGCCGCCTATCAATGGGGAGTTCAGGCATGCAAGGTCGCAGAGTCCAGATTGGGATTGTATGTGCAGACTCATACCGCTTTCTCCCTTTGTTATGATAGCTGGAGGCAGCATGATCCGAGCTTCTTGCATACGTTTTCCGAGCATGTCGGAAAAGCAGCCTTGCAATCTGGAGATCTGTGGCATGCCAATAACAGTCTGTTGTTTAATTGCGGTCTCCTGTTCCAATTCAGCCATCCGTTGCAGGAAATTTATGCGCAGCTGCTCGCCTATACGGGCAAATTTCAGCAAAATAAAGCAAGCTATCATTGGAAGCAAGCAGCCGTCCTGTCAAAAATGCTCACAACGCTGATGGGATACCGGGCTTCAAATGACCAGTTTGAAGGAGTCGATATCGAGGGACAGGCATTTATGACAGAGATTCCTGAAAACTCCGCACCCTTTTTGCACGCGATCGTTTACATCTATCAATATATTACCGGCTACTTGTTTGGTGATTATCAGAAAGCCCTGCATGCGCTCGAATTAGCCATGGAGATAGAGGATAACAGTAAAGAATCGAGTGAGCCATCGAGCCATTATTTCTATCATGTTTTAGTTTTAAAGGAAATCTATGACTCTGCGAGCAAGCAGGAGAAGGCAGGCTATTTGCGCAAGATTCGCCAGGAAATGAAAAGGCTGAAGCGCATTGCTGATCGCTGTCCGGATAATTATTTGCACAAGTACTTGTTGGTCAAGGCAGAGCTATGCCGAATCGAACAGAAAAATCATCAGGCAGAGCAATGCTTTGAGCAGGCAATCACGGCTGCTCGGCGCTACGGGCTAATTCATGACGTCGGCATTATTGCAGAAAGTTATGCTTCCTACGGGATGAAAGTCGGTAAGCCCATGCTGGCAAAGCTGTACATCAACGAAGCTTATGAAGCCTACTTGCAATGGGGTGCCTTGGCCAAAACGGCTGACATGGAGCGAAAAGTAGGTCATTTACTCAATAAAAAGCGGGAAACGGAGGTGGAGCGAGCTGATTATCTTTCGGTCGTGATCTCGGCTCAAGCCTTGTCGGGTGAAATGGAGATGGGCAGACTACTGGACACACTGATGCGCATCATGCTTCAAAACGCTGGAGCAGAGTACGGGGCGCTTCTTTTCAAAAATGAAGGTTGGATGGTGGAGGCGTTTGGAACGGCAGATAAGTTGCAAATCCAATCGATCCCCCTATACGCTGCGGAGCATCTCGTTCCTTCATCGATTATCGAATTTACAGCAAGAACCCAGCAACCAGTGATCCTTCATGATGGAGCAGGGAACAGCATGTTCCAGCGAGATGAATACATCAAGAGTAAAAAATGCAAATCCGTCCTTTGTTTGCCGATTTCCTATAAAAATGAATTGATTTGTCTATTGTATGTGGAGAACAATTTGTCCAAAGGCGTATTTACCAAGGAGCGACTTGATGTGCTGAAGCTGCTTAGCTCTCAATGTGCCATCTCGATTGCCAATGCTCAGTTGTTTTCGCAAATGCAGTACTTAAATGACAATCTGGAGCAACAAGTTGTCCAGCGAACGCTCAGCTTGGAAAAGTCGATGAAGGCTACCTCAGAAGCTTTGGCAGAAATGACGGTATATGCGGAACGAAATCGGATCGCGCAGGAGATCCACGATATCGTCGGACACACCCTGACCTCGACCATTTTACAGATTGAGGCGGGAAAACGCCTGCTGAATAAAGATCGGGACAGCGCCGTCGGACGGTTGAAAGAAGCGCAGGACCTTGTTCGGCACAGTTTGAGCGAGATTCGCAATTCGGTTCACATGTTGAAAGAGGACAGATACTATGACATTCTTCAAGTGATGGAACAGCTTGTACAAGATACAGAGCGAAATACAGGAGCGGTTATCGAGGCGCACATGGATTCTGTGGAGCACCTTTCCCTGCTTCATAAAAAAGTGCTCTACCACGCTTTGCAGGAGGGCTTGACGAACGGTATTCGGCACGGCAAAAGCAATAAGTTTCAGTTTCGATTGCACGACGATGGAGCGACTGTCCATTTCAGCCTTACCGATAACGGAGTGGGGGCCAGTAATCTCGAAATGGGATTTGGTCTGAAAATGATGAATGACCGCGTTCAGCAGCTTAAAGGAACACTCCATATTGATTCCCAAGCGAATAAAGGATGCTTGCTGCGTATCGAGCTTCCATATGGAGTGCAAGGGAGAGAGTAACAAGATGATCAGAATTGTCATTGCCGACGATCAAATGCTAACGAGGGAAGGGCTGCGCACGATTCTCGATCTGGAGGACGACCTTGAAGTCGTGGGAGTGGCTAGTAATGGGGCGGAAGCTTGTACATTGACTGAAAAGCTGCGTCCAGATCTCGTCATTTTAGATGTGCAAATGCCCATCATGGACGGTATTACGGCGTTGAAGCAAATCAAACAAGGCTTCCCGCAGACGTTCGTCCTGATATTGTCCACGTTTCTGGAAGACCAGTATATCATCGACGGTATGGCAAATGGAGCGAGCGGCTATTTATTGAAGGATATGGATACGGACAAAATGATCTCAGCGATTCGTGATACGGTCGTTGGCCAGTTTATTTTGCCGACGGCTGTTGCTTCCAAATTGGTTGCTCGAATGTCAGAGCTGATGCTCGAGCAATCTTCACCAACTGTGAAGAAGCATCATTTCCAATTGACAGAGCGCGAGGGAGAAATAGCAGAGCTGATTATGAAAGGGTATAACAACCGTGAGATTGCTTCTGAATTATGCATTGCGGAGGGAACTGCCCGTAACTACATTAGCAATCTGTATCGGAAGTTGGAAGTCGACGATCGCGTGCAAGCAATCGTGCGTTTGCAAGCCTTGAAGTGAAACGAAGTAGGAAATGCTACTACGACTATGGAGGTTGCCTCCGAAAAAGAAGGGAAAAATCAAAACACCTTCAAGAGTATGGAACCGTGTCGTAAGGTGCGGAGATACGCTTGGAGGTGTTTTTGCGGTTGCACTAGAGGAATGCCCTCGTAGAAGAGAATATGTATGCGATTCGAATGGGAAAGTCCGATTTCACGCATTTTCAGAGAAAACAAAGAATAATAAAAAAATACAGAATTAATCATATGCAAACAAAAACCAAAGCTGTATAATCAAAGATATAAAAACAAACAGGTACAAACAAAACAGTCATGTCCGTTTTGTTCAACCACAGAGGGTTCGTTTCCAACAGGAATAGGAGGACGTTTATGTCAGATTACGTTCTTGAATTGAGAGGAATCACGAAAACGTTTCCAGGCGTAAAGGCGCTGGATCAAGTGCATTTTCAGCTAAAGCCGGGCGAAATTCACGCGCTTATGGGTGAGAACGGTGCTGGCAAATCCACGTTCATCAAGATCATTACGGGTGTTCATCTCCCGGATGAAGGCGAAATCTTTGTAAACGGGCAGAAAACGGAAATCAAAAATCCAAAGGACGCCCAACGATTGGGAATTGCCGCGATTTATCAGCATGTGACCTGTTTTCCCGACCTGAGTGTAACGGAAAACATCTTCATGGGACATGAGAAGATCACCAAACGCACAAAGCGGATCCTGTGGGGCGACATGCACGCAGAAGCGAAAAAGCTGCTGCAGGAGCTGGGGGCAAGCTTTGATCCCAGAACGAAGATGGGGGCGCTCAGCGTTGCCCAGCAACAAATCGTCGAAATTGCGAAAGCGCTTTCAATGGATGCGCGCATCATCATCATGGATGAGCCGACAGCAGCGCTTACGGCAAGAGAGAGCGAAGAGCTGTACAAGATCGCGGAAAAGCTGCGCGATAACGGTGCCTCGATCATCTTTATTTCGCACCGCTTTGAAGACATGTACCGATTGGCGAGCAAAGTAACCGTGTTTCGCGACGCCAAATACATTGGCTCCTGGGGCATTTCCGACATTTCCAACGACGACCTGATCGTAGCCATGGTCGGACGGGAAATTACACAGCTGTTCCCCAAAAAGGCAGCAAAGGGCGGGGAAGAATTGCTCCGCGTTGAAGGTCTTGGCAAAACAGGTTTTTTTGCAGACGTATCCTTTTCGGTGCATCGAGGCGAAATCGTCGGCTTGACCGGATTGGTAGGGGCAGGGAGAACCGAGGTGTGCCAAGCCATCTTTGGAATTACCTCGTTCGATAAGGGCCAGGTGTACTTAAAAGGCAAAGCGATTCAAGTCAAAAACCCGCTGCAAGCGATGGAGCTCGGGATCGGGTACTTGCCCGAGGACAGGCAAAAGCAAGGATTGGTCCTGGAGTGGGGAATCGAGCGCAACATTACCCTGTCGGCACTCGGCAAGCTGTCGCGCAAGGGCTGGATTCAGGAGAAAAGGGAAGCGGAGCTGGCACACGCACTCGCGGAAAAAGTCCAGGTAAAAGCTCGCAGCATCTTTGATCTCGCCAGCTCCTTATCCGGTGGGAATCAGCAAAAGGTCGTCGTCGCCAAGCTGTTGACCGCCGATCTTGATATCATCATTCTGGATGAGCCTACGAAGGGTGTAGACGTTGGGGCGAAGTCTGCGATCTATGAAATCATTAGTGACCTCGCTTCGCAGGGGTATGGCGTCATTATGATTTCATCCGAGATGCCAGAGGTGATCGGCATGAGCGATCGTGTCGTCGTTATGCGGGAGGGCAGAGTGACAGCCCGCCTGGACGGTGCAACGGTGACGCAGGAGGCCATCCTGGAGGCAGCCATGGTAAACAGCGCTATTCCAGAAGCGGCGACGGCACACAGCAGTGCGTCAGAGACGCTCAGCACGTAAGGGACAAGGATAAAAGGTGGTGAAAGAAGTGCCAGAATATTCGCTGCAAAAGACTTCCGCAGGAGCCAGCATCGCCAAGTTTCGGGAGCTGGGCTTGCTCGTATTCATTCTGTTTTTGTGCGTAGGGGTACAGCTGCGCAATCCCAGCTTTTTGACGCTGGAAAATATCAACGACATGGTCACGAATACGGCCATTCTGAGCATTTTGGCAGTCGGCATGATGCTGGTCATCGTGACGAGAGGAATTGACCTGTCGATCGGGGCGACGCTCGCTTTGTCCGGGATGATTTCTGCCATGACCGTAAGCGCTTATCCGGATACGCATCCTTTGCTCGCCATTTTGCTGGGGACAGCAGTCGGTATCGTCAGCGGGATGATCATCGGCCTGCTCGTCTCCAAGGCAGGCATACTTCCCATCATCGCAACGCTCGGCATGATGAACGCATTTCGCGGCATGACGTTCATGGTTAGCGGCGGCAAATGGGTCAGCGCGCACCAAATGCCGGATTCCTTCAAAGCGATTGCGACTAGCTCCATTTTCGGGCTCAATACCCTCATCGTGATTGCGATTGTCATTTACCTCATCTTTTTCTACTTCATTACATACACCAGGACAGGCAGACAGATTTACGCAGTGGGCAGCAACCCGGATTCCGCGAAAATCAGCGGGATCAACAACGATAAAATTTTGTGGCTCGTGTATACGATCATGGGCGGGTTGTCTGGACTCGCGGGCGTTTTGTGGGTATCCAAATTTGCTTCCGCACAAGGCGACACCGCTTCGGGCTACGAGCTGAGCGTCATCGCGGCATGTGTGCTCGGGGGAGTCAGCATCGCAGGGGGCTCCGGAAAAATTTCGGGCATCATTTTGGGCTCGATTCTGCTGGGGATTTTGAACAACGCCTTGCCACTGATCAACGTCTCGCCGTTTTGGCAAATGGGCATTCAGGGCTCGATCATCCTCATCGCAGTCGTTATCAATGCGCTGGTCAAACGAGGCGTCGATCAGAGCAACCTGATGAGGAGGAGAATTTAGCGATGGAAAAGAGAGTCATCATCGGGAAAAAGGAGTTCTCGTGGAAAACCTTTTTTCTGCAGTGGGAATGGATGCTCGTCCTCATCTTTATTCTGGTGAATGTGATCAACGCCAATCTCTCTCCCTATTATTTGAACGCGGACAGTCTGCGGGATGCGACGATGACCTTCCTCGACAAGGCGTTTATCGTCCTGCCGATGGTTTTTATCATCATTCTCGGAGACATCGATATTTCTGTCGCTTCCATCGTAGCGCTGTCATCTGTCGTGATGGCTGATCTGTACACGATGGGGGTTCCGATGGAGCTGGCAGTCGTCATCTGCTTGGCAGTAGGGACCTTGTGCGGGTACGTCAACGGCCTCTTGATCACCCGATTCAAGGAGCTTTCAGCAGTGATCGTGACCTTGGCGACCATGATCATTTACCGCGGGATCGCGTACATCCTGCTGGAAGACCAGGCTGCCGGCAAGTTTCCGGAATGGTTCAAGTTTCTCGGGTGGGGATATGTGGGATCTGTTCCGTTTATCCTGATTGTTTTTGCGGTTTTTACTGTGATTTTTGCGCTTTTGCTGCACAAAACCACATTTGGCAGACGTGTTTATGCGATGGGGAGCAATCTGACAGCCAGCCAATTTTCCGGAATACAGGTGGACAAAATCAAAATTCTCGTCTTTACGCTTGCGGGTCTCATGTCAGCCGTCACGGCGCTGTTCCTCACTTCGCGGATGGGCAGCACCCGGCCGAATATCGCGACGGGCTACGAGCTGGACGTGATTGCGATGGTCGTTCTGGGCGGAATCAGTACGTCAGGCGGAAAAGGAAGAATGATCGGCGCGATTCTCGCCATTTTCCTGATTGGTTTCCTGCGTTACGGTCTGGGGCTTGTCAACGTACCCGCGCAGATGCTGCTCGTCATCATCGGACTTTTGCTGATTCTGGCCGTCATGGTGCCAAATCTCAAAGGGTATTTGCGAAAATGGGTCAAAATCTGATTTTCCAATAAGGAGTCCATCAATCAGAAAAAAGTGGAGGTACGAGATGATACAGAGCTTATGGAATCGCGAACAGGCAGCACAATGCCAAAACGGACTGGAGGAGCTGGTCTATCGCTCGAATCTGATCGGTACGGATCGGCGGGTGTGCAACTGGGGAGGAGGAAATACCTCCTCAAAAACAAAAATCACGGACTTTCGCGGCCGAGAGATTGATGTGATGTGGGTAAAGGGCAGCGGCTCGGACCTCGCCACGATGAAAGCGGGCAATTTCACGGGATTGCGGCTCGAGGATATCCAGCCGCTCCTGGAACGGGAGGAAATGCCCGATGAGGAAATGGTCGCCTATCTGGCGCATTGCATGGTAGACAGCAAGCATCCGCGCGCATCGATCGAAACGCTCCTGCATGCCTTTCTGCCGTTTCCCCATGTGGATCATACCCATCCGGACGCGATCATCAGCATTTGCTGCGCGGACAACGGGAAGGAAGTGGCGCGCGAGATTTTCGGCGATCGATTTGTCTGGGTTCCCTATGTGCGTCCCGGCTTTACCCTGTCCAAAATGATTGCCAAAGGGGTACTGGAAAATCCGCAGGCAGAGCTGGTGCTGATGGAAAAGCACGGGCTGGTGACGTGGGGAGATACGTCTGAGGCGTGCTATGCGAAAACGATCGCGATTATACAGGAAGCAGAAGCGTACATTGAAACGAAGATAAACGAAGAGTCCATATTCGGTGGACAGCGCTTTGAAACCATTCCAGAGGAAGAACGAAAACAAATCCTGGCGCATGTCATGCCTGTCATTCGCGGGGCTGTCAGTGATACGAAGCGGATGCTATTGACCTATGACGATGGGGAAAATGTGCTCCAGTTTGTCAATAGCCGTGATGCACGTGAGCTGTCGCAGGTCGGTGCTGCTTGCCCGGATCATCTGGTGCACACGAAAATGGTTCCGCTGTACGTAGAGTGGGATCCCGCATCCAGAGATGTAGAGGGGTTGAAGCAAAGCCTGCTTGCGGGGATCGCTCACTTCAAGGAAGAATATACGAGCTATTTTGAACGAAACAAAAACGAGGGAGACCAGATGTCGGAAGCGGCACCACGTGTCATCCTCATCCCGGGTGTCGGCATGGTGAATACCGGGAAAAGCTGGTCCCATGCACAGGTAAGCGGCGCCCTCTATCATCGTGCGATCGCGGTCATGCGCGGAGCGACAGCTTTGGGCAGCTTTGTCTCCTTGAGTGAAAACGAATCGTTCAACGTGGAGTATTGGCCGCTGGAGCTCTATAAGCTGTCTTTGGCTCCGCCAGAAGCAGAGTTTTCCCGCAAAGTGGTGTTCGTCACGGGGGGAGCGGGCGGAATCGGAAGCGAGACGTGCCGCCGCTTCGTAGCAGAAGGTGCTCACGTCGTATTGGCAGACTTGAACCTCGAAGGCGCAGAAAAAGTCGCACAGGAAATCAACGAGCGTTTTGGTGAGGGGCGTGCCATTGCGGTGAAGATGGACGTTACGAGCGAAGCGGACGTGCAAGCGGCTCTGGCACAGGCGGCACTCGCTTATGGCGGGGTGGATACAGTCGTGAACAATGCGGGCCTCGCAACCTCCAGTCCCTTCGATGAAACGACACTAAAGGAATGGAATCTGAATATCGCCGTACTAGGAACCGGATACTTCCTCGTGGCTCGCGAAGCGTTCAAGCAGATGAAAGCACAGGCCATCGGCGGCAATATGGTGTTCGTCGGCTCGAAAAACTCCGTCTACGCAGGGAAGAACGTAACGGCTTACAGCTCGGCAAAAGCGCTGGAAGTTCACCTCGCCCGCTGCATCGCGGCAGAGGGGGGAGAGCATGGCATTCGCGTCAACACGATTTTGCCGGATGCGATTTTGCAAGGCTCGGCGATCTGGAATTCCAGCTGGCGCAATGAGCGTGCCGCTGCCTACGGGATCGAGCCTGATCAGCTGGAAAACTACTACCGCAAGCGCACGACGCTGCTCGTGAACATTTATCCGAGAGATATCGCGGAGGGCATTCTCTTTTTCGCCTCTTCCAAATCGGAGAAGACCACGGGCTGCATGCTGACCATTGACGGCGGCGTACCTGCCGCGTTTACACGATAAGCACGGGACAGGGGGAACAAAGATGATTCGTAAAGCGTTTGTCATGCATGTATTCGGGGATTGCCACGAGGAATACAAGCGCCGCCACGACGAAATCTGGCCGGAGATGATCGAGATGCTCAAAGAGTACGGGGCGCATGATTACTCCATCTTTCTCGACCCGACCACTGGCCGTCTGTTTGCCTATCTGGTGATTGAGGATGAAGAGCGCTGGAGCAAGACGGCGGAAACGGAAATCTGCCAGAAGTGGTGGGCGTATATGAAGGATGTCATGGAAACGAACGAAGACCATAGCCCTGTCTCTCTCGAACTGAAAGAAGTCTTTTACTTAAAGTAGACGCTAGGAGAGGGAGGTGCATGGCGTGGGAAGCCATATTGCCGTAGATATTGGGGCTTCGAGCGGGCGGCTGGTCCTGGGAACCGTTTCGGACGGGCGTATCCATTTGCAAGAGATCCATCGGTTCCAAAACGGCTTTGAAGAAACCGATGGGCACTGCTACTGGAACATCGACTATTTGTTCCAGGAAGTCATGACAGGTCTGCAGAAGGCGAAACAGCAGGGCATCACAGCATGTACGCTGGGCATCGATACGTGGGCGGTTGACTACGTACTGCTGGATGGCGAGGGTCAGCGACTGCATGAGATCTATGCATATCGCGACGAGCGGACGAAGCATGCCATCGAAAAGGTGACGCGACAGCTGCCAGCCGAAGCCATCTATGAAAAAACGGGCATTCAGTTTCAGCCCTTCAATACCTTGTTCCAGCTGGCGGTGCACGATCCTGTACAGCTGAAGCAAGCCGACCAGATTCTTCTGGTGCCGGATTACTTGTACTTTTTGCTTACGGGAAAACGGATCAACGAAGTGACAAACGCCTCGACGACGCAGCTGCTGCATCTGCAGACTCGTGAGTACGACGAGGATCTACTGAAGCTGCTGGGTCTGGACCGTTCCCAATTTGCGGAGCTGGTCCAGCCGGGTACGTCACTAGGCAGGGTCCAGTCAAAATGGCGGGAAGCATACGATTTGCCTGACTGCGAAGTAATCTGCGTCGCGACCCATGATACGGCGTCAGCGGTGCTTGGTGTTCCAGCGGATCCCGCCAAGTCATTTGCCTACCTCAGCAGCGGAACATGGTCGCTGATGGGAGTAGAGCTGGACAGTCCGATCCACAGCGCAGAGGCACGCGAACGCAATTTTACGAACGAGTGGGGCGCCTTCCATACGTACCGCTTTTTGAAAAACATCATGGGAATGTGGCTCATCCAAGAGGTCCATCGCCATTATGAGGGGGCCATTTCGTTTGCTAAATTTGTCGAGCTGGCGAAAGAGGAGCCTGCCTTCACGACCTTCATCGATTTTACAGATGTCCGTTTCTTAAATCCGCGCAGCATGGTCGGCGAAATCCAGAGCTACTGCCGGGAAACGGGGCAGCTCGTTCCGCAGACACCGGGAGAAATGGCCCGCTGTATCTATGACAATCTGGCGATCCTGTATGCCTTGTGCGTCGAGGAAATGGAAGCGATTACGGGGCGCGCCATCGAGGTCATTCACATCGTGGGCGGCGGGTCGAGCAACCAGCTGCTCTGCCAGCTGACGGCGAACGTCTCCGGCAAAAAGGTAACGGCCGGGCCGACGGAATCGACGGCGCTAGGCAATCTTGCTGTACAGATGATCGCTACGGGTGAAGTGAGCGATATTCACGAGGCGCGAAGCTTGATCCGCCATACATTTGCGAGCGCGGGATACGAACCGGAGACGGCTTGCCATCGAGCGGAATGGATCGAGGAATTCAAACGAGTGACAACCGGCGAAAGGAAAGGAGTGACTAGCGTGAGTACAGGAGTAGAAGCGAGCTATCAAGAGGCGAAAAAGCTGTACGAAAAGCACGGGATCGATGTGGAGGCCGTTCTGGAGAAGCTTTCCGCGATCAAGGTGTCCATGCACTGCTGGCAAGGCGATGACGTTCGCGGCTTTCTTAACCGCGATCAGGAGCTGACGGGAGGAATCGCTGTCACGGGGAATTATCCGGGAGCTGCGCGCACGCCAGAGGAGCTGCGGCAGGACTTGGAGAAGGCGTTTTCGCTCATTCCCGGCAAGCATAAAGTCAATCTGCACGCTATTTACGCCGATACCGATGAGCAGGTGGAGATCGACAAGCTGGCTCCCCGGCATTTTGAAAAGTGGGTCAGCTGGGCCAAGGAGCAAGAGCTAGGCTTGGACTTTAATCCGACCTGCTTCTCTCATGAAAAATCCGCGGATGGCTTTACGCTGAGTCATCCGGACCCGGAAATCCGCCAATTTTGGATCGATCACTGCAAGGCATCTCGGAAAATCGGCGCGTACTTTGGCGAGCAGCTCGGGCAAACCTGCGTGACGAACGTATGGATTCCAGACGGATACAAGGACATTCCCGTAGATCGGATGGCTCCACGCCAGCGTTTGAAGGACGCTCTCGACGAAATCTTCCGCGAAGAGCTCAATCCTGCCCACAATCTGGATGCGGTAGAGAGCAAGGTGTTCGGGATCGGGTCCGAGAGCTACGTGGTGGGCTCCCATGAATTTTATATGGGCTATGGGCTGCAGAACGGTAAAATCATCTGCCTCGACGCCGGGCATTTCCACCCGACCGAAACGATCTCGGGCAAGCTCTCGTCACTCGCGCTCTTTTCCCAGGGCATTCTGCTGCACGTCAGCCGTCCGGTTCGTTGGGACAGCGATCACGTCGTCATCATGGACGATGAGCTTTTGGACATCGCTCGGGAGCTGGTGCGGCACGATTTGCTCGGCATGACTCACATCGGTCTGGACTTTTTTGACGGCAGCATCAACCGGATCGCGGCTTGGGTGATTGGTATGCGCAATACGCAAAAGGCGCTTTTGCGCGCCATGCTGGAGCCGACGGATTACCTGCGTCAGGTCGAGCTTGCAGGCGATTACACGACGCGGCTCGCGCTCATGGAGGAGTTCAAATCTTATCCGTTCGGAGCTGTATGGGATATGTTTTGTGCGCGGCAGGGGGTTCCTGTGCGTGAGGAGTGGCTGGCAGAAGTAAAGCAGTACGAGCGGGAAGTGCTCTCTTTGCGCGGCGGTCAGCCTAAAGCCGCCATTTCGTCTTGAAAATCTGTACTCGCAAGCAGCACGGTCTACGAGGATCGTGCTGTTTTTGTTGGAGGGGAATCATGCTAAAATAAAGGTTCCACACTCTGGATTCGGAGGGAACTTTGTGAAGAAAAAGCCGGTAAATGCGATGGAGGTTGCGAGAGTAGCCAAAGTCTCTCAATCTACTGTTTCGCGTGTTTTCACCCCCGGGTCAAACGTATCGGAGAAGACCAAGCGAAAGGTGCTGGAGGTAGCGAAGGAGCTCGGCTATCGCCCAAATGCGCTCGCACGCGGTTTGATCATGAACAAGACCAACATCGTCGGTTTGGCGATGCGCGATATGGAAAACCCGTTCTACCATGAAGTGCTGGGCAAATTCACGAAAGGTCTGCGTGATAAAGGGTATCACGTTTTGTTCGTGTACACAGAAAACGATGAGATCCAGCAAGAGGAAATTACGCAATTTCTGGAGTACAGCGTCGAGGGCGTGATCGTAACAGACGCGTATTTGTCCTCCAAAGTCGTAACTCAATTGCATGAGAACAACATCCCTGTGATTCTGTTCAACCGCTACAGCAAAGACGTCCCCTGCTATTCCGTGAGCTGCGACAACTACACGGCTGCCCGGCAGATCGCGAGCTATTTGTACGAGCAGGGCTATCGGAAAATGGCGTACATCACAGGCAGAACCAATACCTCGACCAGTCAGGATCGGCAACGGGGCTTCTGCGAGTTTTTGCAGGAGAAGGGCATAGAGCCGATGATGGAAGAGGGGGACTATACTTACGAGAAAGCCTACGATGCTGCGATTCGGCTGCTGAAGAGCAGCCAACGGCCAGATGCCATTTTCGGGGCCAATGACATTACGGCACTAGGTGCATTGGATGCTGCAGAGGCAATGGGGCTAAACGTTCCGAATGACATCGCGGTCGTCGGATTTGACAATATCAAAATGGCATCCTGGCCTTCCCACGAGCTGACGACATGGGAGCAGCCTGTTGACGAGATGATTGAGCTGACGATTAATACCCTGCTGAACGAAATGAAAATCGAAGCGGTAGAACCCGTTTCAAAGCTGGTTTCCGGACGCTTGATCGAGCGCGGCACGACTCGGAAAAAAATTTAAGCCGTTGACAAATGGAAGCGGTTATCTTTACAATTTGGGCATAGATTACAAATGTTCGGAAATCTTTCTCACTCCAAAATGCATACGTATGCAGAAAGAGTGAGAAAAAATTTCTGAAAACTGCATACGTATGCAAAAACAGGAGGGAACGAACATGGCAAGATATTTGAAACAAGGAAAAGCGAAGGACGAAATTGCACAAAACGACGCGCAGGTGGCAGAAACCGTACGCCAAACGATTCTAAAAATCGAGCAGGAAGGTGACGCAGCCGTACGGGAGCTTTCTGCCAAATTCGATAAATGGAGTCCCGAGCAGTTCCGCCTGACAGAAGAGCAAATCGCGGAAATCATCAGCGGTGTACCGGAGCAGACCATCGATGATATCAAATTTGCACAGAGCAACGTACGCCGTTTTGCAGAGGAACAGCGCAAATCCATGCTCGACATCGAAGTGGAGACTTTGCCAGGTGTGATTCTGGGTCACAAAAACATCCCGGTCGAAAGTGTAGGCTGCTATATCCCGGGCGGACGTTATCCGATGGTCGCTTCGGCACACATGAGCGTGCTGACCGCAAAGGTAGCGGGTGTCAAACGCGTCATCGCTTGCACACCTCCCATCAACGGAGAAATTCCAGCAGCTACGGTAGCGGCAATGCATATGGCAGGAGCAGATGAGATCTACATTCTCGGCGGCATTCAGGCGATGGCCGCAATGGCAGTGGGTACCGAAACGATCAAGCCGGTCGATATGCTCGTGGGACCAGGAAATGCTTTCGTAGCGGAAGCGAAGCGCCAGCTGTACGGTCGTGTGGGCATCGACCTGTTCGCAGGGCCTACAGAAACCTTGGTTGTTGCAGATGAAACAGCAGATGCCGAAATGATCGCGACCGATATTCTCGGTCAAGGCGAGCATGGACCGACATCTCCAGGTGCTTTGATCACGACCTCGGAAAAGCTGGCAGAAGAGACGATCAAGGAGATCGAGCGTCAGCTTACCGTGCTTCCGACAGCAGATGTAGCAAGTGTTTCCTGGCGTGATTACGGTCAAATCATCCTGGTAGAGGATGAGCAGGAAGCGCTGGTTGAGGCAAACCGTCTCGCGTTTGAGCACGTGGAAATTTTGACGAAGGACCCGGATTTCTTCCTGAACAACATGACCAACTACGGCTGCCTGTTCCTCGGCCCGGAGACCAACGTGGCTTATGGCGATAAAGTCATCGGAACCAACCATACCCTGCCAACCAAAGGTGCAGCTCGTTACACAGGCGGACTGTGGGTCGGGAAATTCCTAAAGACGGTTACCTACCAAAAAGTAAGCGAGGAAGCGAGTGCCTACATCGGAGAATACGCAGCGCGTCTGTGCCAGCTGGAAAACTTCGCAGGACATGCCGAGCAGGCGCTGCTTCGTGTGCGACGTTACGGCAAGAAGTAAGGCCAGATAGCCAGAAGCCAGAGAGGGGAGCAGGAGAGATGACATACTTTCAAGAGCTGAAAGGAAAGAAGGTCCTCATCACGGGAGGCAGCAAAGGTATTGGAAAGGACGCTGCTCTCGCCTTTGCCAAGCTCGGTGCAAAAGTCATGATCACCGGACGTAATGCGGCAGATTTGGAAGCAGCGGTACAAGAATTACGCCAGTTCCAAGCAGAATCTTACTTTTTGTCGGCAGATATGCAGGATGTGCAGAGTATTTACCAGATGGTCGATGACACGATTGCCACACTTGGTGGACTCGATGTACTGGTCAACAATGCAGGAATCAACATCGCCAAGCCTGCCTTTGACGTCACGGAAGAGGATTGGGATCGCGTGCTGGACACCAATCTGAAAGGAACGTTCTTCTGCTCGCAGCGCGCCGGGAAGCATATGGCGGAAAACGGTGGGGGACGCATCATTAACATGGTGTCGCAAATGGCGTTCGTCGGGTATATCAAACGCTCAGCCTATTGCTCAAGCAAAGGCGGTGCCGTGCAGCTGACGAAAGCGTTGGCAGTGGAGTGGGCTTCCTATGGGGTAAAGGTCAACGCGGTTGCACCGACCTTTGTCGAGACG
The DNA here is from genome assembly GCF_003710965.1 of Brevibacillus nitrificans. Classification (NCBI taxonomy): domain Bacteria; kingdom Bacillati; phylum Bacillota; class Bacilli; order Caryophanales; family Paenibacillaceae; genus Brevibacillus; species Brevibacillus nitrificans. The sequence continues at coordinate 30,260 of NZ_RHHU01000016.1, forward strand.
GATCTGACGAAGAAAATGTTCGAGGACCGGGAGTTTTACCAGGATGTTTTGCGGAGAATTCCGTTAGGACAGCTCGCGCAAGTATCGGATATTACCGGAGCTGTTCTGTTCCTCGCCTCCGACATGGCAACCTTCATCACGGGCGAAACCATCAAGGTGGACGGAGGGTGGACCGCGATATGAGGAAGCCAGTGGAAAGCTTGGCGATCATCGGAGCAGGTACGATGGGGCACTCGATCGCTTTGTCCGCTGCGATGGCAGGCTTGCATGTAAAGGTCTGGGGAACGAGTCTGCAGGATATTCAGCGCGGCAAGGATGGGGTAGCCGAAAAGCTAGGGATTCTCGCTGAATACGAGGTCGTGCCTGCGGAGGAGAAGGCTGCGGTGCAAGACTGCATTTGCTTCACCACCTCTCTGTCGGAATGCGTCCAGGGGGCGAGCTTTGTCATCGAGGGTATCCCGGAAAATCTGGAGATGAAGCAAAAGATGTTCCAGGAGCTGGAGGTGCTGTGCTCCCCGGACACGATCCTGGCGAGCAACACGTCGGGATTGAGTCCGACAGCTATTGCGAGCCAGATCGAGCACCCCGAGCGGACGCTGGTCACGCACTTTTGGAATCCCGGGCATCTCATCCCGCTTGTCGAAGTCATCCGCGGAGAAAAGACAGCAGATACCGCTGTAGAGCGGGCGATGGCGCTGCTCGAAGCGATGGACAAGAAGCCGATCCTCGTCAAAAAGGACATTCTCGGATCAGTGGGGAACCGCCTGCAGTACGCGCTTTTCCGGGAAGCCCAGTACATCTATGAGCAAGGGGCTGCCTCGATCGAGGACATTGACAAAGCGGTCCGCTACAGCATCGGACGCCGCTTGCCCGTCACAGGTCCCTTTATGACAGCCGATATGGGAGGTTTGGATGTGTTCGATGCCATCTCTAGCTACTTGTTCCCGGATCTGGGGACGCAGCAGGAGTCTCTTTCGACCATGAGAAGTCTTGTAGATGCAGGCAGCTACGGGCAGAAAAACGGACAGGGCTTTTACGAGTGGTCGCCGGAGCAGTCGCAAAGGATGAACAAGGCCCGCGAACGAGAGCTGATTGAGTGGCTGAAAAAGGATCGGCAAACGGATTGAAGGAAATTGTCCACAAGCTATACACAGATAAATCCTAATTACAAACAGTTTATACACAGAAAAAGAGAGGTAACTGTGGATAAGTGGAAAAATAACGGGACGGCACGCTCTTCCATTTGGGAGGGCGTGTTTTTTTCTATTTTTTAGTAGAGAGATCTTGAACAATGGAATTTTGTATGAGATACTTGTACTACAAAAGAGAACAAATGTTCCTGTTTTCGCATTTATCACGTCAATCACATAGATGGTGACAGGGAGGAATCCATATGGCAACACGAGCATGTATGAGCAAAGAGGAACTGCGCGAGCACGTATGCGAGGGCTGCCCGGCTACAGGGTGGGGGAGAAAGACGCATTGCCAGGTGCACGACAAGCATGTGGGGAAAGTCGAAGCTTGCCCGGAATGGGACAAGTTCGCAGAGGGACAGCAGGCTTCGGGGCAGCAGCGTCCTGGGCGAAATCCTGCCCCAAAATGGGAGCCAGCCCTTGATGTGGTGCAGCGGACGGAAGAGGAGATCCGCGACTACAATTACATGCAGCTGGAGGTCATCCGCATTCAGCGCTTTTTACGTGAGGCAGGGGAAGGGATGGTCGCTCAATACGGGCTGGACTCCGCCATGCCGAAAGCAATAGGGGGATTCGGAGACAAGACGCATGCCGAAGTCGCGCGTCGAGAGCGCAAGTGGAAGAGGCTGCAGAGCCTCCAGGACAAAATCGCCAGAATCGATGAAGCGGTAGAGACGATTCCAGATGAGCAAGAGCGGCTGATTCTGGAGGCCCTGCTGGATGGAGACAAGAATAATCAGATCGCAAAGGAAATCGGGGTGTCTCGTCAGCGCTACTACGAAATCAAAAGAAGCGCTGTCACGAAGATGGCATGGGCCATGTACGGCGGAGTGGCCCAGCAAATTCGTTCCTGCTAATAACGTTGCCCCCCTGTAGGAGCCATGCTATAATTTCCAAACGAATTGCAGGAATATTACGGCAATGAGGGAGGAAGATAAAATGGAATTCGATTTTTTGCTTCGGATTGTGATCGCGGGCCTTTGCGGGGCGTTCGTAGGTTATGAAAGGAAAAATCGGATGAAAGAGGCGGGGATTCGCACCCATTTTATTGTAGCCGTTGGCGCCTCCCTCATGATGATTCTTTCCAAGTACGGCTTTGAGGATCAGATGGGCTGGAGCAATCTGGGGCTGGACCCTTCACGGATCGCGGCGCAGGTCGTGAGTGGAGTCGGCTTCCTCGGGGCAGGGATGATTTTCATGCAGCGTCAGACAGTCAAAGGGCTGACGACAGCTGCCGGAATCTGGGCGACTGCCGGGATGGGCATGGCCATCGGTGCTGGGCTGTACACGCTCGGAATCGGAACGACCATACTCGTGCTCGTCGCACAAAAGGTTTTGCACGGACGGTTTCGTTGGCTGGCTACCCCAAAAACGGAGCAAATCCTGATCCGTCTCTCCAGTGAGTCAGGTGTGATGGAGCCAGTTCTCGACATGCTGAAAGACAATCAGATTACGATCATCAGCTTTCACGCGGAAAACCAGGCAGAGCTAGCGGGAGAAATCACGCTGGATATTACCGTCAAGCTGCCTGGCTCCTACGAGATCGCTCAGCTGCTCCCGATGCTGCAAAGATACGCAGGCGTGCGGGCTGTCGAGGTCCAATAAGCGAATAGCAAACGGAAAAGAAAAAAGACGATCGAAAGAAACGCTGTCAAAGCGATTTCTCTCAGATCGTCTTCTTCTTTTTGAACTCCGCGATGTTCTGCTGTTTGACGAAAGTAACTAAGGTCTCGAAGGTGGGGCATATTCCTTTTTTGTTTCGCACTTATTTGGCAGAACGAGATCGCATCAACCAGAGGAAGTAGGGAGCTCCAAGCAGGGGCACGATGAGACCCGAGGGAATTTCCTTCGGAGGCATGATTGTGCGTCCTACCAGATCCGCCAGCACCAGCAGCAGTGCACCGAGCAGAGCAGAAAAACATAGAAGCCTTCGGTATGATGTCCGATCAGCAGACGCGCTGTATGGGGAGCGATCAAGCCGATGGTTCCGACGGTAGCGACAGCGGAGGCAGCGAGAGACACTCCGATGAATCCTGCCTGGCATTTTCAGCAAATGGATACAACCTATTTTCGTTAACGCAGGAATGTTCGGAAGAAGTAACAGGTTCCTGGCTCCGGGCTCTTAGCTGCTCCATTCGAGAGTGAAGGATTTTTCAAGCAAGAGGGCAGACAAATCTTTACAGAACTTTACACTCCCGTTCATTTTCCCCATCGGAAAGTCCGGTGGTTTATACTTAAGCCAAGCGAAAGAAAGAAACACAAACAAATACTTCACTAGAGCCTCCTGAGCCAATCGGGTGGCTCTTTTTCTTGCGCTCTGTCAGTGTCTGGCGAGCAGGGACCCTGGTGATAAACAAGCACCATACCATTTTGCGAGTTGAAGGCTAGTCCACTCGCACCCTGCCCGGCGGACGTTGATGACTCCGTCGAAAAAGAGATTTCAGCCAAGGAGGTGAATGCCAATGCAGCTAGCAATGAGCAACATTCTAGGGAAGGAGAGGTGCAGAATCGAATGGATCGAGAAAGCTCTGTCATAACTGAGCTTGTAAACGAGGCGTACCCTGGGCTGACTACCCTGGTCAACGTACATGAGTGGATGGCGAATCGATTCGTTCCGCCAGCTGCTTTCATTTTGACCCAAGGTACGAGTGAGACGCAGAACAGTTTGACGTCCTATCAGGTTGCTGCCCACGGTGTCATCGTCCTCCACTATCCCCAGCGTGACGGAATCTACCAGCCGCTTTCGGCAGAGCCGCTGCAGCAGCTGTTGCGTCAGAAGCAGTTCAGCTGCCGGGGAAAAACAGTGGACATGACGATCGAGATCGAAAGTACCACACTACGGATCTGGCGGGACAAAAAGGATCGGTTGGAAATCACCTTTTCCTTCACGTACAACGTGCCTTTGCCGCGAGAGAACGTGGAGAAAGTAAACGTATTTGATATTCAGGGGGTATCGCTATAGTGGCACGAAAAGTACAGCGTACAACTGCCCCGGAGAAAAAGGAATGGATCGAGAGTGCCGCTTATCTGGGAGCTGAAAAGTTCGAGGTAGCAGGTGCTCTTTTTCATGAGGACGAGCACTCGATGCTTGAAGAAAGCATTGTGAAACACAAATTGACCACATACAAAGGCGGGATGTAAACATGACGATTCAACGAGAAAGACCGGGAGTGACGGTCGAATTGATCGCAAAAGCAAAGGAACGTGTAGAAGCGCGCACAGGTGTCGTGCTGGTTCCTTATCAGGCTGAATGGGGAGCGCCGGATACGCTGGTGAAGCTGGCCACCTATGAAGAACGTGTGGCAGAAACGTTTGGCGAGGTCGATACAATCGAGCTGACAGCAGAAGGCGGTGCGAGCATCCTCGGGTACCGCATGACAAACGGAAGTGCTGTAGCAGCGAGCTACGAACAACCGGAGGCTTTGCGGATCGAAGCCCTGTATCCGGGTCTTCGCGGCAACGATCTGCAGGTCACGATCCTCGCTTCGTCGGCTGAGCCGGGAAAAATGGAGCTGCAGGTAGCCGGACCGGTTCGTACCGAGAAATTTTCTTTCGCAGATACGCAGGAGCTGGTGACAAAGGCGAGTCAATCGATTTATGTGCGTGTGAAAAAGCTGGGTGACACGGCTGTTGATGCGGTTTCTGCTACCTCGCTGACAGGTGGCACTAGCGGTACGTCGACCTTGACCTCGGCAGAAGCAACGAAGCTGTTTGCAGCCGTTTCCGGTGCAGATTTTGACACGATGTACCTGCCGTTTGACGATGCGGCTGTGCAGGCGGCCGCAAAGCAGTTCATGGGGGATCGTCGTACGCAAAACAAAAAGCTGAGTACGCTGGTCATCGGGGGCAAAGCCGTTGACGACGACAACATGACCAAGCATGTAGAGCGCTCCGTGGCACAAAATGCCCGTTATGTCGTAAACAGCGCGATTGCCGGGCAGCACAACAACGGCAAAACGTACGGCAGTCTGGAGTGGGCTGCGTGGGTAGCAGGTATGATTGCTGCGACACCAGCGCACGAATCGCTGACAGCCGTCGTCGTTCCGCTGAAAAAAGCGCTGAAGGATTGGGGGCACACCGAAATCCTGAATGCGCTTGGCACCGGCACCTTGATCGCGACCCGGGATGGCGATGTGTACATCATCGAGAGTGCCGTCAATACACTGGCGGTGGTCGGTACCAACGAACGCGAGGACTACGGGAAAATCCGTGTCAGCATGACGCTCGATCAGATCGTCAACGACATCAGCCAGGTGGGCAAGAAGTACAAGGGCAAGCTTGGCAACAACGATTTGGGCGGGGCCGTATTTGTATCAGCCGTCCATGCGTACATGACGGTCCGCGAGCAGCAGGGCGCGATTGACTCCGGCTGGACGTTTGCGGATCAAAAGAACGGAGTGGGCGACCGAAGAGGGTTCCTCTTGTCCGCCAAGCCGCTGGATGCAATCGAATACTTTGACATTGACTGGGAGGTGCTGTAAATGGCAATTGCACGCGATATCAAACTGAAGAACTGCCAAATTTACGATGAAAATGGAGACCCGATCTACGGGACGCTCGAAGGGAAAATGACCCTCAAGGTGGAGTACGGTGACACGAACCGTTTGCAAAAAGGCAAGATCCAGACCGTCAATGACTGGCACGTCGAGGTCACCCTGAAAATTACGGCAACCAACGCCGCTTTGAAATATTACTGCGTCGAGCAGCTGACGAGCGGCAAGACTCCTGTGCTGCCGTTCCTGATCGGAGAAACGCTGGACAAGGAAGCGGGCAACTCCGAGCGCGTCCGCATCTCCAACATCGTCCTGAACCCGGAAGAAATCACGCTGTGGGAAGCCAAGGCAGACGGCACCGATCATGCGACCTACGATCTCAAAGGAATGTCCATCGACAAGCCGGATTACCTGGACGAGCTGCCAGACTATACCGAGTAAAAGGAGAGTTGCGAAATGAGCAAGCTGCAAAAATATTTGGCGAAAGCCCAGGAGCAAGCACCACGGAAAGAAATCGAGGTCGTCATCGACGGGGACACGTGGAAGGTACGCCAACTGAACCTGTCCGAGCTGCGCGAATGCGAGCGCATGGCAGACAAAGGCGAGAAGACGGACTGGTTCCTTTACAACGACGCGCGTCTGGTAAAAGCGACGGAGCACGATTTTCCGTGGAATCAGGAAGAACTGAAAAAAGCGTACAAGGTCGGGAGCAAATACGAGCTCGTGGAAAAGATTTTCCGCGACAATCCAGATGGCTATACGCAGCTGCTCCAGGCTGTGCGCCAGGTCAATGCCGGGCAATCTGAGGAAGAAGCCATCGAAGAAGCAAAAAACTGATTCGATCTGACGGGGAAGCCTGGCACCTCTGCCGGGCTTATCTGAAGGGCAGGGGCCTGCCGTCAGATCTGCTGGAATACGAAGTCGATCGGTACAAGCAAAAGCTGTTTCTCTTTGCTTGTCAGATCATCGAGTCGGAGGAGGAGAGGACAGGGAGCTGATGCCCTGGCTTTTCCTATACCGACGTGGGCGAATGAGCCTTTATCAACAAGGTAAGAAAACCTCTATCGTGGCCTATTCAAGAGGGGGCGACCGCGTTTTAGAGGAAAGTTTTACCGAAGGAATGCCAGAAGCGGACGCTGAGGCACTTCGTCATGCGCTCCGGCATTCATAAGCCTATCGCTTATAAATTCTACGTTAAGAAAAGACAGGGGGTGAATGCAAATGTTTTCAGACAGGAACGATTTGCAGGAAGTGCGAAAGCAGATGCGACTGTTATCCGCTGAATCAACGAGGTTCTCGCGATCAATGGGGCAGACAGGGAGGTCCATGCAGCAGATGTCCCAGCAGTTTGCAAGCGGGATGGAGCAGATGCAGCTGCAGGTGCAGAAGCTGAGGGAGGAAATGGGCAAGGCAAGCCAGGAGAAGGTGCCAACGTTTTTTGAAAAGCTAACGACCTTTTCCAACAAAGTCGGGGAATTGAACCAAAAGATCGTCGGTTTGGCAAATGATCTATCAAAGGTTGCAATGGGTGCATCTCTGGACGAAATCAATAATGAGGCGAAGGCAGCGGCTAAGGAACGCCGGCTTTATGCGGCTAAAGGAAAGACGCCACAGCAAATGAAGCAGTTTGATGAACTTGCTCGCAAATTGGCGATCGTAAACCCGGATTTAAACCGGGCTCAAGCTATGTCGCTTATTTCAAAAAGTGAACAGCTCAACCCAAAGCAAGCGGAAAAGTACGCTGAGCATGCCGCGAAGCTAAGCGTCACAACCAGATTTGCGCCAGAAGATCACCTGAAAATGATGGCCGCCATGAAGCAAGGAACCGGGATCGATACGGGATATCGGTTGGCAAATGCCATTCAGTATATGAGCAACCATGCTGGTGATTTAGACGGCAAGTTCGTGGAATCCATCGTCGAGTTTAGCGCGAAGAATGGAGCATTGCTGGACACACCGGAAAAAATGGCATCGGTGGTCAGTGAGATTGGCAGCCTGGGGATATGGAATAACGACAAAGCTCTGGGTGCATTGAGTGAAAGTACGCTCAAGCTTTCCGAAAAAGGAGAACTGACCAAGCTTCTTACAACTCAGTTTAAATCTCAAGGGAAAGGCAAGGAAGCTGCCGGGATGGCTGAGAAAGAGGCTTCCTCCATTGAACTGGCATTGAAGTCGGGAGATCGCGAGGAACAGAAAGTTGCCCTTGGGAAAATGATGTTATCCCTCTCATCCATAAAGGACAAGACCGTTCAACAGAAGGTATTGGAGGATCTTGGAGGAACGAAAGGGAAGGAACTCGGCGCGGATTTTCCTTTCTTGTTAGAAAGAGTAGGGAAAATCGCATCTGGAGAAACGCGAACAGAAGTAGGCAATGATGCAGAGAAATCTTATCAAGCTGCTATACAATCGGATGCTTATTTTCAGAAGTCCCAGGCACAAGCAACCGCTAGACAAGAGGCGATTGATGCAGCGACTCTCATTGCGAAAGACACTTCCAATCTGTTTTCTGAACTCTCTACTACTACGGCTAGTGTAATCAAAGGCTTTAATGGTCTTGACAGTTCACTCCGGCAGGCTATTGAAATGGTGGTCATTGGCGTTGCCGGCCTTGGCAGTATCGGGGCAGTAACGGGATTGGTTCCTATGTTTGGTGATGTAATTGGCATAGCAAGAGACATTGTAAAAGGGAAAAATGGTTCTGCTACGCCTGGTACAGACGCGGGAGGCTCAACAGAAGGCGATCCTACTCGAACTCAAGCTCAAGATCAAGGGCAGAGGCAAGTGACGGGAGCAGATGTAAACGACGCTCAGAGCAGAACAAACCAGCAACAGATTGATACCGGCAATGAAACAAATGGCGGTAATGATTCTGCGAAAAATCCGTCGCTGCTCTCCCGTGCAAAAGACAAGTTGTCCAAGTGGAAGGATAGCCTTAGTCTCCAGAATACGAAAGGGATTTTCAAAAAAATCCCTTTACTAGGGACGGCATTAGGGCTTACCTCCCTGTTTAAGTCAAAAAACAAATTAGAGGCAGCGGGACAGCTTGGTTCCGAGGCGATTTGGAGCTGGGGAGGAACGGCAGCAGGTGCTGCAACAGGCGCGGCAATAGGATCTATCGTCCCCATCATAGGAACAGCAGCAGGGGGAGTCATCGGTGGTCTCCTTGGAGGCTTCGGAGGCTCCATGCTCGGAAGTGCCGCTTTCGATGGAATCAAATCGATGTTTTCGAGTCAAGCAGAGCAGCAGCCTGTTCATACTATGCAAGCACTGCCAAGCGGCCCGTCTGTTCCTGGAAGCTCGCCAGCCGGAGAAGGGCCTGTGCGCTCTCAAAATGTCACGATAACAGTTCCGCAAATCACGATTCCGCTGCATGCAGATGGTGTTTTGCAGGACATCCCGACCATGCTGAAAATGCTCGGAGACCCTACTGTTGGCCAGAAAATCAAGAGCATCATCGAGAAAGCGCTGCTGGACGCATTGGAGACGAGGGGAGGTGTGCCGGTATGATCCGGATGCAAGGGAAATATACGCTGACGTTTCCGGTTACGCCTGCTGAGATCCAGTTTCGCGGTTACGGAAACGAGGTGGAGAGCACTACGTCGATTACACTTCTGGCGGGAAACCGAATTTCTGCCCGGCGGCCGAAAGCCATCTCGTTTGACTTTTTTCTGCCGGGAGACAGCGCAGCGCCGTTTATCGAGGTGCAGGGGTATCAGGGACCGCGTTCTTGGTTGGCAGGCTTGGATCGGTTGACTGGCTCTGAGGTACTGCTGACCATTGACGAACTGGATCTGGCCTGGAACGTCCTGATCGGATTTTGCGACGGCAGATTCAGCGGGAAGCACGTCGATTTTTACGGCACGATTGAGCTTCCGTTATTTGTCCGGGACGAGTTTATCAGCTGGAGCAACCAGACGCAGCTGCTCAGCCCGGGAACCGTCATTGCGAAGCAGCAGCCTGCACGTCCGAATACGAGCGGCAAGCAGGCGAAGAAGCAGACCTCGCCTTCCACAGGGACTATGGATCTGCCCAAGCAGAAAGAAAAAGTAGATATGATTCGTAAAAAGCTGGAGTTCGCCCATGGAGTGAGGGGATACCAATGAGGGTCATCTACGGCAAAGAACAAACACGGTTTGAACTTACCTCAGCGGTCCAAGAGGTCTCCTGGTCGTCATCCAGAGGTCAGCTGGCACAAAATTGCGATATACGTATCAAGGAAGCCCCGTCGCTCGCATCGGCGGGCTTTTTGATGCTCTTCAGCGGTGACGAGCTGTTGGAGTCGCAGCAGTTTTTCCACGGGCCGCTCATTCAGCTGAGCAGAGATGACAGGACAGGTGATGTTTCTGGCACGGCGTACGAGCTGAGCTGGTATCTGCAAAAGAATGAAATCTCCCGCATCAAGCTCAATGGAGATGTCGGGATAGAGCTGGCGCGCATCATTTCTGGGGCGGGGATCAAGTTCAGCTGCCCGCCATTCGGTTTTTCCTCCAAGGAACGTCTCGCTGCTCAATCGTACGCCTCGCTGTTTACCTCATTAACGGAGCAGGCCTATGAACAGACAGGCATTCGTTATTTTGTGCAGCATCAGCGGGATAGCCTGACTGTCATTCCCGAGGGAAAAAACAGCGTCATTCCGCTATTTAAGGCGAGCATGCTGGAGAGCAGTACAACCGGAGAAAGCATCGAGGAAGTGTACACCGTGGTAACGGTCGAGCGGTATCAAGGGGATCAGGTAGCAAGCAGCACGACGAAGGCAAACGACACCTTGGTAAAGCAGATTGGACGCATGCAAAAAGTCATCGATGCAGGCGAAGAGAAGAATCTAGCCTCACTCGCCGACAAGCAGCTGGCTGAGCTGTCAAAGATTCCTCGTACTCGCCAGATCACGGTCAGACATGAGGACGAGCTAGCGGCCAGACTCCGCGCTGGTTGGCTCATCAAGATCATGGAAAAAGACAATCAGACCATCACGGACTGGATCGTCACCGGCTGTCAGGCACGTTGGCGAGGTGGCTGGTACACGATGGATCTGCAGTTGGAAAGGAGGGCGTGAGGATGTATTCCGTTATTGCACGGCTGCGGCGAGAAGCCCAGTCTGGATTGGAGGATACGCAGGGGGAATTTGGCGAGCTGTTGTCGTTGTCTCCTTTGGCCGTCAAGCTGGATGAGGACCCAGCGCCACTGGAGGCATATGAGCTTGCCGTATTGCGGAGCGCACAGCTGCGGCTGGAGGATGTCGGGAGGAAGGTAGCGTTGGTCCGCTGCTCCAATGACCAGTACCTGCTGCTGGGGGTGGTTGAGTGATGTTCCCAGAGCTTACAGGAACCGAAGCAGCCGTGACGCAATCGGAAGCGGCTCCTGTCCCATGGACGTACCGCTTCAATTGGGAGACGGGCCAGCTTTTGCAGGGACCAGATGGACGCTATTTACGGACGACTTCGTATGAACAGTTTTTGGAGGAGACGGCGAAAAAGATTCTCCACACGCAGCGTTTTCGTTATGCCATCTACTCGGAGCGCTATGGAGTCGACTTTTTGACGAATCGGGGGAGGCTGCGTTCGGGAATCTCTCTGGCGGTTATCAAGGCTCAGGTGCAGGAAGCGTTGGAAGCGCATAAAGAGATCGAGCGGGCCGAAGTGCTGGATATTCGTTTTGAGGGAAATCGAGTTGTTTTGCAGGGAGAAATAGTAGGGTCACGCGGCTCTACTAAAGTGGAGGTGAACGCATGGCAACGATAGAGAAACCGGAAATGCCGATTTTGCGAGAGTCTGCTGACCAAATCTATCAGCGGATGGCAAACAGGATGGCAGCGCTTGCCCAGCAGCGCGGAGATACGCCGCCCGCGATGGAGGAAGGCGAGATTTTTTACGACCTCGAGTACCCGATCGCGCAGGAAATCAGCGAGCAGCAGCAGTTGCTGGAGTACGGCTTTCTCCAGCGGTTTTTGCCCTGGGCGGATGGCGATTTTTTGGATGCGAACGGAGTGTTTTTTGGACTCCCCCGCAATGAAGGGGAGGAGGATGAGGCTTATCGACAGCGGCTCATTGATCGCGCTCGGACGGAGGAAGGCGATGGCCGTCGGCAGGACTACGAGCGGTGGGCGAGAAACGTGGATGGTGTAGGTGGGGCGGTGGCGATCGAGAAGGCGCGCCATGACCTTTCCATTGATGTTTACATCACGGATATGGAGGGACAGCCGGCGACTACTGAGCTGGCAGAGCTCGTACAGAAGAAGCTAGAAGACAAGCGAAAGGCGCTGCACGATCTGAAAATCCTGTCAGCGAAATTATTTACGGTAAATGTCGCTGTTCGCCTCGCACTGCGGGCAGACGCGGTGCTTGAGAACGTACAGCAGCAAATCACAGATCAAATCCAAACATACCTGAAAGGGCGCCCGCAGATCGTGTATCAGCAGATCGGGACGCTCTTTTTTGTGGATGGAGTCGAGGACTTCGCTTCCTACACCCTGAACGGTGGGGAAGGGAACCTGACTGTCCCGGCTGATGCAGTAGCTTCCCTGAATTTGGCGGTGACCACATGATTCCTGAACGTTATCAAAAGTTGCTGCCCCCTCAGTGGTACGAGAATAAAGTCGCGGAGTATCACTTCGAGGGAACGAAGACAGCAATCGATTCGCACGCGGAAAAACGGCAGAATATGGAGCAGCAATTTTTTCCCCTTTCTGCAACTTGGGGGCTGGATGTGTGGGACTGGATTTACTTCGGCAAGAAGCAACTGCTCAGTATCGAAGAGCGGAGAAAGAACATCCAGCAGAAGCACTGGGCGTACCTCGGGTTTACCCCCAGCGTACTGCGGGCGATCGGGCTTTCTTCCTCGAGTTTTAAGAATGTTCGAATGGTTGAGGACTTTTCGCAAAAGGTCATTCGTTACGTGTATCAGATTGAGGACTCGTTTGATACGAAAAATGCCGTGCAGGCAGTGGAGAGGGTACGACCGATTCACTGCAGTGGTGTTTCCTTCGAGCCTGTGGCATCGGAAAACATCGAGCTGCGGGACACGATGATCGTAGGTATCAAGGAGTATCACGAGGTTTCAGAGTTTCGGGTCGGAATGACCCCTATCAAACGTTCCGAGGTGGTTTTAGCATGATTTTACCAAGCTACCTGGAGACAGTGCGTAATGAGCTGCTGACTCGCATACAGGGCGGTGACATCCTGATTAATAATTCGGTAGCTGTTCCTGTGCAGGCTATGACGATTGTTTCGAATCCGATCGCAGGGATTCTGAACGGAATCGCACTGGAGGTAACTGCGCCGCATGTTGCGGGTGTGCCTGCGATCACTAACGTAAAGCTGAGGACGAAGACGGGAATGGTAATCGCGGAGAAAACAGGCATGATCGAAATGAACGGAGCGCAGTTCCTCTCCATCACGTTCGCCATTGAAGTAAAAGGAGGGCTGTAGGATGTCCTATCAAGCAAAAACAAACTGGACCTTTCACGATCCAGTCACGGAGTACGACATCAATCGCTGGGAGCAGGGGATCGCTGATGCTCACACACAGATAGCTGAACTAACAGCTGACGTTTCAAATTTAAAGACTCGTATGAATACTCTTGAGTCTACGTTGCCGGATGGTTTCACCCGGAACAATTTTAATGATGACCTGTCTACAGTGAGTTCAATCACAGTATTAAGAGGCTTTTACAACGAGGCACAGAGTAGGCTGGAGGTGTAGTTCCATGAAATGGGAAACTGTAGATAACGGCCATTACGCAGGAAGGGTGGATAAGGAGTGACTAAAAGTTCAAAAACATTTCCAGAGAGCACATCAAGAAATCAAACTCAAACGTGGGTGATTCCAAATTTAAAATCGGTCTCGAGTGTCACTGTAAATGCCGGAAATGTTACTTATTCTGCCGCCGGGGATGCCATTACGTTTAATCTATCTAATGGAGCTGTTTCTAGGTCAGTTCAAACGGGTGGGAGTTACACACCTGCTGATACAAAATATATTAGTAGCTATGGCGGTGGTACCGCGTCGAGTATCGATGAACTTAGCCGTCTCCCTACTACTGTATTTTATAATTCTGGCGGGTATTCTGGGACTCTCTCATTATCTTTGAGAGAGGGAAGTGGATATTCGTATTATTATTCCGGCAATGTCACAAGACCTGCTAGTGATACCAGAACCTATACGTATTATTATCAATATACTGTTACAGTTGATTATATTGAAAATAATTTACCAACAATCGTACTTTCATCGCCTTCCAATAATCTTTTATTAGCGGAAGGAAACAACTACCCAATAAAAGGTAACGCCACAGATGCTGACAGCGGAAATGTAATGACCGTAATGTACAAAATCAATAACGGCTCAGCAAGGGCTCTCGCTTCTGGTGTTTCGGATGGTAGTAGTAGTCTCACTTTTGACAAGGCATTAAAGTACAGCAATAAGAGGCTTTGGGATGGTTCTACGAATGTTTCAGGGGATGAATTAGCCGAGAACATCGACCACATCCTTGCTGTTTGGTCCGAGGACAACCAAGGGGGAAAGAGTGCCGAGATCACACGAAAGTTCCGGGTCATATGGAACCGGCCACCGACAATTAACGGTGAAGACAATGAACTCGGAACACTTCTGGTACCCCCGACGATCGAATACTCAGCTGTAGACTCAGAAGGGAATACCTTCACTTTCACGGAGTACCTGAACGGTAAAGAGATCCGATCATTCACAAGTACGGCTGGACAAAACTACACAGTGCAAATTAGTCATGATGCCTGGATCAGACTAGATCTCGATGTACAGCATCAGATCAAGATCAAGGCGACAGACAGCGCTGGATTATCTTCTGAGCGAATCTACACCTTTACCCGCACCGAGACGCATATCGAGTTCATGTTCAACCTCGACAGTCCCGACGTGCAAGGCCACTTTATTCTGGACGGCATGCCGCAGCGGGTGCTTGTGACGCTTGAGCGCTATATCCCAGAAGGTGCGGAGATTCAAAGCGTTAAAGTCTGCAATAATGCGCTGGATGCTTCGCCTACGTGGGAAGACGCTACAAGCGCTGTAAAAGCGAATCGCGGCTTTGTCTTCACAAACACGAACAAGACGGCTGCGAACTGGGCGATTAACATCTGGGTCATTATCGCAAAAGGTACAGCGACGGAGCGAGTCAGACTGAACGGATATGGAGGTGCGTTTGACTGATGCAAATTCATGATCAGACCCCGATCTCAATCATTCGAGAACAGGAGAAAGAGTCCCCAGCTCAAAAGATCGCACGTCTGGAAGCAGCGCTTGCAGCAGCGAAAGAGGAAACGCTCGCGGTCATGGAAGCGACAGCCTTCCTGTATGAAGAGCTGCAGGGTTTGAAGGGAGGCACGACCTGATGGCCTTGATATACTACAGTCTTGTGAAAGCTGGACGTCGTACGATCGATTCTGTACCAGAAAATCTACGCGGGGAAGTGCAGGAGATGCTCCATGCTGACAGCGCTTAGCAGGATGCGCCTCTGGAGCTTCAACATTTGGAGCTTCATCACTAAGGAAAAGTAAACAATTCATCAACGACCCTCGGGACATCCTGAGGGTATTTCTTTTTACGAATAGCTTCATGCATCCCGCGCAGACCGGAAATGAACAATGACCCCAAGGGGGTGAGGAGGGAGATGAGCACATGAAGTTTCTAGAGATCTTCGAGCATGCAGCATCCCCGTCACATGGGTGGGCAGCGACAGCAGGAACGATCACTGCCCCTATCTTTCACTATTTGTATGGACCTGGGCGAACGGATATTTTGGTGGTTCTCCTGTTTTGTATTGCCCTTGACTGGGTGACGGGGATCCAAGCAGCCAAAAAACAGGACCAGACCTATTCTTCCGAGTACGGACTGAGCCGCATACCGCGAACGCTATTTTTCCTGGCTCTGCCTGCTTTAGCGAACCTCTTGGACCGGGTAATGGCAACGCCGGGGTTTCTTTTTTATGGCGTGACCTTTGGGCTGATTTATCACACATGGAACAGCCTGACAGCCAATGCGGCACGCGCAGGCTGGCCCGTACCGAAGGCGATCGCCAATCTGGTAGAGTCCGAGATTAAAGCAAAAACCGAACGCGCGATGAAACAGAAAGAGGGAAAATGAATGCTGCAGATCACGGAAATGCTTTTGACCAACAAGACGGCAAGGCCCGGAATCATCATGACGCCGAAAGCGCTGGTCATCCATTGGACGGCGAATGAAAGCAAAGGGGCAGATGCAAGGGCCAACCGCAGCTATTTCAACCAGCCGACGACGGAGGCGAGCGCCCATTACATTGTGGATGACGTGGAAATCATCCGGTGCCTTCCAGAAAACGAGATGGGCTATCATGTGGGGGCTAAATCGTATAAGCCGGAAGCGGTAAAGCGGCTCAGTGCGTACCCCAATAATTGCACGATTGGCATCGAGATGTGCGTCAATACGGATGGAAGCTTTCAGGCGATGTACAAAAAGACGCTGGAGCTTGCGGTAGACATCCTGAAGCGATATCAATGGGGAATCGAGAGACTATGGCGCCATTACGATATTACGGGCAAAAACTGTCCGGCCTTTTTTACAGCAGACGATTACGCCCATAAATATTTCGGTACGGGAGCAGCAGAGGCATGGAATCGTTTTAAACAAGATATCCACAACTTACTAACAAGTAATCCACAAAAACCACAGGATCATGTGGATAACTGCAACATACAGGTGGCACTTCCAGCTAAGGGGATTTTGCGTGCTGGTGTCTCCTATTTGCCTGTCCGGATGGTTGCGGAGGCGGTTGGGGGAGTAGTGGGATGGGAAGCTGACACGAAAAGGGTGACGGTGAATGGGCAGCAGCTGGATGTTTCTATCGAGAACGGGATCGCTTACGCCGCAGCCAGAAAGCTTGCCGAAGTCTTGAACCGGGAAGCTTCCTGGGAGTCGGCCAGCAGAACTGTTACTTTAGTACCGAAATCGCAGAATACCGGATAAAACGAGAAAATGGCATCCACAAACTATCCACAGCTGTTTTGCTTGATACCCACAGATAATTCAGACTTATTCACAATTTCCTCAATTGCCTGTGAATAACTAACCCCGCCCTGTTTCCTATGCCATTTGATCTGGCAGGAAAACGATAGAAGCGGGGTTTTTTCTTATTTTTCGATCACGTTGCAGTGAATATCTGCACCTAGCACACCGCTGGTTCCGTCTTTGTCCACGAGGCAGGTGGAGATGGTCACACACGGTCGCTTGGTGATAGCGGAAATGTAGGGGGCGGAGATATAAAAACCATCTTGTAGTGCGCCGGTGAACCACTGGCGTCTTTTGGCGTTGAGTATGCCAGCCGGTGGCAGCGAGTGCAGGAAATCGCCATCCGCATTGTTGAGCCATACGGCCTCCAGCGCAGCCGTTTCGCCCATCCATGCCTGAAAAATCTCCTGTAGCGCATCGGGGGAGGAGCACAGGAGGTCTTCCTGGCTCGCCCACGCCTCCATTTGGCTTTTCCACTGGGCGAAGGTGTCGATCGTAAATTGTGGATTGTCGATTATCTCTGCAGGATCACTGTGCTGCTTGACTACTACGGAAAACTCATCGGAGATATCCGTGAGATGTTTACTCGCTTCGAGCAGCTGTCTGACGATGTTGTTTTGACTGGCAGAAATACTCTGTACATCGGAAGCCAGCTGAGTGCTTTCCTTTGACTTGTTCAGGAGATGCGATAGCTGCCCGGTCATGTTTTGCACAGTCTCGACCTGCTTGAGGCAAGAAGCCTCATTCTCGGAAATAATTTGTTCGAGGACATCGAAACGGCCTTGAACCTGGCCAAGAAAACGATGGCTGTCCTCCAGCTCCTGCTTGTTTGCTGCGATCAGGCTTCGATTTTTGTCCAGGACAGTGAGGACTTCTCGGGAGGCACTCTGGATGTTGTGGAGGAGGGGATCGATGTCGAGGAGATTGCGCTTGCCTTGGTCAGCCAGCTCTTTGATCCTGTCTGCGACGATGGCAAAGCTGCGGTCAGAAGCGTCAGCGTGAGAGGCTTCCATCGAGGCGTTCATAGCCAGTGTACTAGTCTCTTCCACCATCGTTTTCAGCAGCTTTTGGATTTCCGCGACGTGCTTCATTTGCTCGAGCAGAAAGTGAACGGATTGGGTCGTACGCATCGTATTTTCGAACAGGCTGGCAAACGTTTCGCTGGTGTGATCCAGTGCTTTTGTAGCATGGCGCAGGTCTTCTTCCAGAGAGGCGTTCGTCTCGCGCATCGTCTTCGCTTGTGCAGACGTATCTTCAGCGCGGTGCTGAACCGTTTGCAGGAAGTGGGTCAAGGTCTCTACACCGTCGAGAGCTTCTGTCTGATTGCGCAAAATGCTCTCGCTCATCGTCAGTACATTGCCCGAAGCCCTCTCGATTCTTCCGGATTCGTTGTAGATGCGCTCTACGATGGATTCTAGCCGGTCTGTCGCGACTACGATATCGTCGGTCAAGAGTTGATTTTCTGCAGCGGTCTCATTGGCGGAAGGATTTTTGTACGCGTTGACGATTTTCAGTAATAACCCCACATGACTCAGTCCCCTCTGTAAGTTCACGTTATGTTTATGTTATATAATCTTACATTAATGTCTGGTTTTTTTACAAGTTCTCTTTCGTAAAAAAAGAAACCGCCAAAACAGGCAGTTTCATGTCATGTATTCTTACTTTTCATCCTTTTACTCACTCCAGGCAATCAACCTGGGCTGCGGGTCGAGGATAGATTCATACTGCTCTTTCCACCCGTACAACCCAGAGGGGTCCAAACGTTTGTAACGTTCGTACTTTTCATGGCGAATCTCTTGGGAGGACCAGCCTAAGTGCTTGACGCGGTAACGGCTGAGGAAGGAGGGCAGCTCGAAAATATTGTTGGGAAAGCGTCCGCAGTGCAGGGGCTGCTCTTTCCAGCTATAGTGGTGGTCAGGCCGGTACCGCAGAAGGAAGGGGCGATATACTTCATGGGCACGCCAGTAGGAATCCTCCCGGTAATGCGTGTCGGTCCACATATCGTACAAACGGAAGCAGCAGACGTCGCCACGCTCGCGCACGAGCAGCTCACGAACCCCTTCGGCGAAGCCATCTTCAAAAACCTCGTCTGCGTCCATGTTCAGGATCCACTCGGGATTTCGCCGGATGGTCTCTTGCCATTGCTGCTTGCGCAAGGCTACTTCATTCAAAAACGGAGAGGTTTCGTTGTGAGTCATGTACAGCGGAATCCCTTTCAGCAGCTCGTGGCAGATTTCTACGGTGTGATCCGTGCTTCCGTCGTTGATGATGACGGCCTCATCGATGTATTCGCGATGCTTGGAGAGGGCTTGGATGAGATACTTGTCTGCTTCGTTGCGAACGATCATAGAAAGCGTGATCTTGGGACGCTCCCGGGCGGAGGCTCTTTTGATGGGAATAGAAGGTGTAACGGTACGGACTGGGGCGGCGCCATAGACTTTTTTCATCCAGTTTGCAGCTTCCGTATAGTCCGACTCCCGATAGACGTGGAAGGCGGGACGATGGGTATCCACATAGAGGGAAAATCCTAATGCAGCAGCTCGTATGCAAAAATGCCGGTCCTCGCCCCAGAAGCTGACGTTTTTGATGGGACAAAAATCAACGCCGGCATCCAAAGCAGAGCGCCGGATCAATGTGCAAGCCCCCAGCCCTCCTACCTCATACAGGCCGGGAACGCGCAGCTTGCTGTAAAAAGCCATTTGTCGTACGAGCTTTTCCTGAGCGGAGAGCTGCTCGTTCGGTGCGTGTTCATATTGTGTGTACTGATCCGAGAGCCAGACTTGCGGGGCAGGGAGAGCATTGGGCTGCCAACTCGTCCAGAAGATCTCCGATACGATGTCTTTTTGACTGTTGAGCAAAACCTCCAGTGTATCCGGCTGGAGCAACAGGTCCGAGTCTATCAAAAAAAGGGCATCGAAATGCTGACGTTTGGCATAGTCGATGATCCGGTTTTTGTATTCGGCGACCTTTCGAATCAAGTCTTGGTTCCAATAGTGCGTGTTCTCATCACAAATGTAAGGCTGGCGCTCGGTCTCCCCTGGAAAGATGACAGAGCGATCCGGAAATCGGTCTGTGAATGCACGAAGCATTTTGCTGGATAAAGCCTGTGTATTGTCATCGACAAAGGCGTAGTGAATGCTTGCCATCTGGCTGTCCAGCTTTTCCAGCGAATAGAAAAACATGCGGAGAATCTCTGGCTTTTGGCAGATGGGGCTGCCGATCAGAACCCGTGGTTTCATGTTCATCGAGTCACCTCTTGTTCCAGCAATCTGTTTGGGGAAAAGAAAGCAGTGGAAGCAGCGGCGTGTTGCGAGTATACGCGCGCATCATTTGGTTTGCCCATTTTCTCCATGCAGCGGGCGAGAGCAGAATAAGCGCGGAAGCTGCCAACACCGCGAAGGCTCAGATGCTCCCACTGGTCTTCACCGAGATAGAGGCATTGCTCCAGCGCTTTGACAGCCTCCGGGTAAAAACCGTGTTCCAGCAAGAAGACACCTTTGTAAAAATGCAGGTCAACATAGGTGGGATAGAGCTGGATGGCGCGCTCGATGCCAGGCCATGCTCCCCGCATGCTGCCGTGATGAAAAAGGATTTCGTATTTCAATTTGTAGAGCAGAGAAGGCGGGATTTGTTGTCGAGTCAAAAAGCCTTCCATGGACAGGTTGACCAACGAGAAGGCTTCTTCCCATTTTCCTTCGCGGTAAACTTCTGCGGCTAAATGGTAGTCGCACCAAGGATCGTAATCGCCTTGGGCTTTTTCTTGAAGCAGGTAGTGCTTGTTGCGCGCTGATTTGGCTTTGCTGGAAAAGGCGTCGTCCATGTAGCCGTAGTGATGAATCTGGACGGGGAGCAGGGGGATCGGCGGGTCAAGTAGGCCGCTTTCAGTAGTCTGCAATCCCTCGTGGATCGAACGAACAAAATGAAAACCTTTCTGATTGCGGAACAGTCGTACTTGCGGGCAGCGATGTGCCAAATGAGGGCGGAGGGTATCTTTGCTAGGACCGAAGTAGTGAATGAGCTTCAAAGACAGTGCAGCTGCATCGCTCGCTTCGACCAGGGACCGCAGCTTCTTCTGGTCGTCGGCGTCGAGCTCCTCGTCCGCATCCATCCACAGGATCCATTTCCCCGTTGCATGCTCCAGTCCGCGATTGCGTGCCTGTGCAAAGCTTCCTTCCCAGGGATGATCCACTACGGTAGCCCCGAAAGAACGACAGAGGTCGGGAGTCCCGTCCGTCGAGCCCGTATCGACCACGATGATTTCGTCTACGCTGGGAAGCACGCTTTGCAGAGCCAACGGAATTTGCTCCGCTTCATTTTTCGCGATCATGCACAGAGAGATCAAGGGAGCTGTCATCAAGCCCTCACCGTTCCTTCCGTGGTTATCCTGTTTTTTACAAGATATTCCTTCCTTCCATCTCTTATGAAATGCCGGGATACATATTGCAAGGCAAGCGGAAATAGGATGGTAGTAATGTTTTGGGGGGAGGGAGCGGTCTGCATGTTCACGATCAGCTTGTGCATGATCGTTCGTGACGAGGAGGGGACTTTGGCTCGATGTTTGTCGAGCGTACGGGATTTGGTGGATGAGATGATCATCGTGGATACAGGCTCCACCGATCACACCAAGGATATTGCCAGAAGCTTTGGTGCCACGCTTTACGATTTTGCCTGGATCGATGATTTTTCTGCTGCACGCAACTTTGCGTTTGGAAAGGCCACGAAGGACTATATCCTTTGGCTGGACGCAGATGACGTATTGGAGGAGCAGGACCGTGCTCGTTTCCACCTCCTGAAGGAGCAGCAGGATTTTGACTACGACGCCGTCTCCATGCCCTATCATCTCACATTGGATGCGGAGGGAAAGCCCGTTCAGTACTTGCGCAGAAATCGGCTTGTGCGAAGAGCTTGCCGCTTTCAATGGCAGGGTGCTGTCCATGAGTATTTGGCGGTCGGGGGACGAGTGCTGCACAGCGAGATTGCGGTTACGCACCGGAAAGAGCGTGCCTACACAGACCGAAATCTGCAAATGTACCTCAAACGAAGGGAGAGGCAGGAAGAGTTTAGCCCGCGAGATACGTACTATTTTGCCAACGAGCTCAAAGATCATGGGCGCTATACGGAAGCCGCGGAGCAATACGAGCTGTTTTTGGACGGTGGCAAAGGCTGGGTAGAGGACCAGCTGGCAGCCTGCTACAAGCTGGCGGAGTGCTACGCTCATTTGGGGCTGTCAGAGAAACAGGTGCAATCGCTGCTGCGCGCCTTGGCCTACGATGCTCCACGGGCTGAGCTTTGCTGCAGGCTCGGGGGCTATTTCTCGGATAAAGCGGACTTTCAGACGGCGATTTACTGGTATCGGCAAGCGACTTTGCTGGAACAGCGGCAGGATGCCATGGGAATGACAGACAACGCTGCCTGGACGTGGCTGCCACATCTGCAGCTCTGTTATTGCTACGACCGGATTGGCGATCAGAAGAAAGCGCGGATTCATCATGAGATGGCCAAAATGTACCATCCACAGCATCCAAGCGTGGTGTACAACGAAGCCTACTTTGCAGCGCGTTCCCAGGCGCAGTGATTGACTTGTAGGGGTTTGGTAGTCAACTTACTTTCGAGAAATGGAGGGTGGGAGGGATGTCGCTGCCCAATATTCCGGATATTACCCCTCGCATTAACCTAAAACGAGAAGAAGTCATTCATCTGCTGTTGACCTCAATCGCGATGGAAGAAATCAGTTTGTCCCATATTATGAATGCAGAGGGCGAAAAAATTCAGCATTTTTTGGAAAAGGACGATGTTAGTCTGGAAGATCTCCTTCGGGTAAACCAGAGCGTGGAACGGATGCTGCGGAGTATCGTCAGCAAGCAAATCCTTTTGCAATTCAAGTTTGACAACATATTGGAGCTGGAAGGCAAAAGCAAGCGGAGTAAGGACGACGATGCCTGCGACGACGATGATGACGACTAAGCTAGAGGATCAGCTCCAGAAGGAAGTACAAAAATGGCTCCGCAATGAAGGAGAGGAAGAGCAGCGAGATCACTTTTGGAGATTGTTCGAGGCCGAACGCGCGGCGGAGAATGCTTTGACGGCCTTGATGAATGGTTTTACCCAGCAAATAAAGAAAGGGCAGTTCCCCGGAGAAGGGACTCCACTGTTTTTCCACTGGCTCGAGTCGGTACAGCATTGCTTGGAAGTCATCGCTTCGTTGCATAGGGTCTCTCTCAATCGGCTCGCGAGGCTGCTGCCTCGTCTGCTGGCCAGGAGCAAGAGTGGGCGAAACGAAAAGCTTTCCCCGGTTGTAGAGGAGAGATATGACAAGGCTGTGGCAGCGGCGGATTCCTTTTCCGAGGGAGTGCTGTTGCTGTTTTTACAAGCCGCACAGCATGTAGAACAAGAAGCGCTGGAGAAGAGGAAAGCAGGAATGCAGCGTGTGCTGGAGGAGATCTTTCGGTTACTGAGACAAAAGGAGGAGTTGCTTCAAATGCTGTTGTCTCCGGAAGAGAGCCAAAGGGAGGCATCGTCCCAGGAGGAAGAGGAGCTTTTGCGATTGGCACAACAAACGTGGGGATTTTCGCGTGCTTCCCTGCGCCCCCCTTCGGACATTCAGACGGCAATCACTTCAAAAGAAGGAGAGGAGAGCGGGAGCAATTCTGAACAAACAATGGTAAGAGTCCATATGGAGCCTCTACAACCTTCTTTTGGAAAGCCGTGGTTACATGAGAGTGTGTGGGGCGGATGGAAGCAAAAGTCGCGAACAGATCGGTATCCAAGAAAGTGGGATGAGTAGCAAAGAACGGTTGCCGTTTGATCATACTTGAAGATCCGGAGAAACCTCTGGCACATAAGCAAGCGTGGGAACCCCGTTTCTGATCGTGGAAAATGAGGAGGTCTTCAAGAGAGGGGGAGGGGTGTCATGTCGTTTCCCAATATACCCAATATTAGTCCAACCATAACGGTAACACGTGAGGAAGCTATTAACCTGCTTCTCTCTTCCTTTGCATTGGAAGAATTAAGTCTCAGCCACATTTTGAATGCAGAGGGAGAAAAGATTCAATATGTTTTAGGCACGCTGCCAGGCATGACGGGATCAGATGCTACGATTGAAGACCTTCTTGCCATCGATCAGAGTGTTCGAGAAATGCTCGATGCCACGATCAAACAAGATATAATCCTCCAGCAAAAAGTCCAAACCGTACTGAATGCCTCGACGCAGCGCGGTCCGACTGGCCCAACAGGGACAACGGGTGCGATAGGTGCGACTGGTTCGACGGGTTCTTGGGATAGTACGGGAGCAACGGGAGTAACTGGAGTCACGGGAGCTACAGGAGTAACGGGAACAACCGGAGTAACTGGAGCCACCGGAGTAACAGGAGTAACCGGAGTAACAGGAGCGCCGGGAGTAACAGGAGTAACGGGAACAACTGGAGAAACCGGAGCCACCGGAGCTACGGGAGTAACAGGAGCCACGGGAGAAACCGGAGCTGTGGGAGTAACAGGAGCCACAGGAGCCACGGGAGCCACCGGGGCCACGGGAGAAACAGGAGCCACCGGAGTAACAGGAGTAACTGGAGCCATGGGAACCACCGGAGCTACTGGAGAAACAGGACTCACGGGAGCCACTGGAGTAACTGGAGCAACTGGGGGCACAGGAGCAACCGGAGTAACAGGGGCCACAGGAGTTACAGGAGCCACGGGAGCAACCGGAACTGTGGGAGTAACCGGAGTAACAGGACCAACCGGAGCCACCGGAGCCACGGGAATAACTGGAGCGACAGGAGAAGCCGGAGCAACCGGAGTCACGGGAGCGCCGGGAGTAACCGGAGCAACCGGAGTAACCGGAGCCACTGGAGTAACAGGACTCACGGGAGCAACAGGAGCAACAGGAGCAACAGGAGTAACAGGAGCCACCGGAGTAACAGGAGCAACTGGAGTAACAGGGGCAACCGGAGTAACCGGAATCGCAGGGGCAACTGGAGTAACAGGGGCAACCGGAGTAACCGGACTCACGGGAGCAACCGGAGTAACAGGGCTCACGGGAGCCACCGGAGCAACTGGAGAAACAGGACTCACGGGAGCAACAGGAGCAACCGGAGTAACCGGAGCCACCGGGGCCACCGGAGTAACAGGGGCAACTGGAGAAACAGGAGCCACTGGAGCCACCGGAGAAACCGGAGTTACAGGGGGCACAGGAGCTACGGGAGCCACTGGAGAAACAGGAGCCACCGGAGCCACCGGAGCCACTGGAGTCACAGGGGCAACGGGAGAAACCGGAGCTGCGGGAGTAACCGGAGCAACAGGAGCAACAGGAGTAACCGGAATCACAGGGGCAACTGGAGTCACCGGAGCCACCGGAACCACCGGAGCAACAGGAGCCACTGGAGTTACAGGACTCACGGGAGCCACCGGAGTAACAGGAGAAACAGGAGCAACCGGAGCCACCGGAGCCACCGGAGCCACCGGAGTCACAGGAGCAACTGGAGCCACCGGAGCAATCGGAGCCACCGGAGCAACCGGAGTCACAGGAGCAACTGGAGCCACGGGAGCAACAGGAGCAGCAGGAGTAACTGGAGAAACCGGAGTCACCGGAGCCACCGGAGTCACAGGAGCCACCGGAGCAACCGGAGCCACCGGAGCCACAGGAGTCACAGGAGTAACCGGAGCCACGGGAGTAACCGGAGTCACAGGAGCCACGGGAGAAACCGGAGAAACCGGAGAAACCGGAGCCACGGGAGCGACAGGAGCGCCGGGAGTAGCTGGAGCAACCGGAGCCACTGGAGTAACAGGACTCACGGGAGCAACAGGAGTAACTGGAGCCACCGGAGTAACAGGAGCCACGGGAGTCACGGGAGCGCCGGGAGTAGCTGGAGCCACCGGAGTCACGGGAGCGCCGGGAGTAACCGGAGCCACCGGAGCCACAGGAATAACTGGAGCAACAGGAGAAGCCGGAGCCACTGGAGCCACTGGACCCACTGGAGCCACTGGAGTTACAGGACTCACGGGAGTAACAGGAGCCACGGGAGAAACCGGAGCTGCGGGAGTAACTGGAGACACGGGAGCAACAGGAGTTACGGGGGCAACGGGAGCCACGGGAGCGACAGGAGTGCCGGGAGTAGCTGGAGCCACCGGACCCACCGGAGTCACAGGGTCAACTGGGGCCACGGGAGCCACAGGTGCTACAGGAGTAACGGGAACAACGGGAGCAACTGGAGCAACCGGAGCCACCGGAGTAACTGGAGCCACCGGAGCCACGGGAGCCACCGGAGTTACAGGAGCCACGGGAGCAACCGGAGTTACAGGAGCCACGGGAGCAACCGGAGCTACGGGAGTAACAGGAGCCACCGGAGTAACCGGAGTAACCGGAGTAACCGGAGTAACCGGAATCACAGGAGCAACTGGAGCCACTGGAGAAACGGGAGTCACAGGGGCAACAGGAGCCACCGGAGCAACCGGAGTAACCGGAATCACAGGGGCAACTGGAGTCACCGGAGCAACTGGAGCCACTGGAGAAACGGGAGTCACAGGGGCAACTGGAGCAACCGGAGTAACCGGAATCACAGGGGCAACTGGAGTCACAGGGGCAACTGGAGTCACAGGAGCAACAGGAGCCACCGGAGTAACTGGAGAAACCGGAGCCACCGGAGCAACAGGAGCCACTGGAGTTACAGGACTCACGGGAGCCACCGGAGCAACCGGAGTAACCGGAATCACAGGGGCAACTGGAGTCACAGGAGCCACAGGAGCCACCGGAGTAACTGGAGAAACCGGAGCCACTGGAGAAACGGGAGTCACAGGGGCAACTGGAGCAACCGGAGTAATCGGAATCACAGGGGCAACTGGAGTCACAGGAGCAACTGGAGCCACAGGAGTAACTGGAGAAACCGGAGCCACTGGAGAAACGGGAGTCACAGGGGCAACTGGAGCAACCGGAGTAACCGGAATCACAGGGGCAACAGGAGTCACCGGAGCCACCGGAGCCACCGGAGCCACCGGAGCCACTGGAGTTACAGGACTCACGGGAGCCACCGGAGCCACCGGAGTAACAGGAGCCACCGGAGTCACCGGAGCCACCGGAGCCACCGGAGCCACTGGAGTAACCGGAGCCACCGGAGTCACCGGAGCAACAGGAGCCACTGGAGTCACAGGAGCCACCGGAGCAACAGGAGCAACCG
>NZ_RHHU01000017.1:0-511978 GCF_003710965.1 Brevibacillus nitrificans
GATGAGGTTGATAGGTTCGGTGTGGAAGCGTGGTAACACGTGGAGCTGACGAATACTAATCGGTCGAGGACTTATCCACACACTCTTAGCAAACATGCAGATTCAGTTTTGAAGGCACGAACTAGAAAAGCTGCATTCGCGATTACTCCATTTGGCGAGTAATGACGAATGCAGCTTTTTGGCATTGTCGAAAAAAGAAAATAGACTGAATATTGACAAAAATAGTGGGCGCGTGTATTTTTTGAGTAGGAAATCGTTTTCCTAATTAAGGGAAAGAGAGTGAACGATCATAGCAGTTACCATTAAAGACATCGCGCAGCTAGCAAACGTATCGATCGCAACTGTCTCTAGAGTTTTGAATAATTCCAAGCCTGTTCGCCCCGAGCTGAGGGAAAAAGTGATGAAAGCAGTAGAGGAGACTTCTTTTCAACCCAACGCCATAGCGAGAAGTCTGGTAAACAAAGAAACCCGGATCATCGGCGTCATGATTCCTGATATATCCAATAGCTTCTATTCCAACCTCATTTACGGGATCGACAGTGTCATCAGCGAATACGATTACAGCATGTTTTTGGCGATCTCTGATGAAGCCGTCGAAAAGGAATTGAAGTACTTGCGGCTATTCAAGGAAAAGCAGATTGATGGCGTGATCCTGGCAAGCATTCACTTTCTCGAAGGCCATATCCAGCACTTGCATGAAATGGAGGTTCCTATGGTCGTAACCGGCCATGATTTGCACGGCTATCAGGTTCCTACCGTAAACGTGAACAATGTGCAAGCCGCCTATGACGCTACAGCCTATTTGATTTCTCAGGGGCATCGACGCATCGCCTGTGTATCGGGGCCGCTTTGGGATCCGCCATGTGGGCTGGACAGGATGGGAGGATACCGGAAAGCGATGAGGACACATGGCTTGAACGTTCCCGATGGCTTTGCGGTGGAGGGCGACTTTACACCCAAGAGTGCCTACGAAGCGGTCAAAAAAATCTTTGAAGAAAATGAGCATGAGAATGAGCTCCCGACAGCTATTTTTGTCGCTACCGATCTCATGGCAGTCGGTGTCTTGAACTATTTGCACGACGCGGGAATACGCGTACCGGACGATGTGTCTGTCATGGGCTTTGACAATCTGGAAATGGCCTCATTGGCAAGACCGATGCTGACAACCATTCACAACGATCCTTATATGTACGGTCGCGCCGCAGGGGAAAAACTGCTGAAGCAGCTGCGCAATGAGCCATTTGAGCGATTGAGCACGGTTCCGCACGATCTCGTGATCCGGCAAAGTGTGAGGGCCATTCGATGAAAACAGCATCAAGAAAAAGAACATAGATAGTGTGCATGTCAAGAAAAGGGGTGAAGAAGTGTGAAGCTTGGAGTATTTACGGTGTTATTCGGTGAAAAGTCGTTTGAGGAAATGCTGGACCACGTGCAAGCGGCAGGCTTGGAAGCAGTAGAAATCGGAACAGGCGGATATCCCGGAGATGCCCATTGCAATGTGGAGGAGCTGCTGGACAACCCGGAGAAGGTTCGTGCCTACAAAAAAGCAGTTGAAGATCGCGGCTTGATCATCAGTGCGCTCAGCTGCCACGGCAATCCATTGACTCCCGACAAGAAGTTCGCGCGTGAGTCCCATGAGACGTTTGTCCAAACTGTGAGGCTGGCAGAGCAGCTCGAGGTCCCCGTCGTCAATTGCTTTTCGGGTACGGCTGGCGATCATGAAGGAGCTGTCTATCCAAACTGGCCCGTGGCACCTTGGCCGAATGAATACCGGGATGTTTTGACCTGGCAATGGGAAAACAAACTGATCCCTTACTGGAAGGAATGGGCTGCGTACGCCGTTTCCCATCACGTAAAAGTAGCGTTGGAGCTGCATGGAGGCTTCTTGGTCCATACGCCGGGGACGCTGCTCAAGCTTCGTGAACAGGCAGGGGAAGGAATTGGCGCGAATTTCGATCCCAGTCACATGTGGTGGCAAGGCATTGATCCAGTAGCGGCAATCAAGATTTTGGGGAAAGAAAAAGCGATCTACCATTTCCATGCGAAGGATACGTACATTGATCAGGACAAAGTCAACATGTACGGACTGACCGACATGAACTCCTACGCCAATTTGAATGAACGCGCCTGGTACTTCCGCACGGTAGGCTACGGGCACGATCAGCAAACGTGGGCCCATATGATGAGCGCTTTGCGGATGAACGGCTATGATTACGTAGTCAGTATCGAACACGAGGATGCGCTCATGTCGATTGAAGAAGGCTTCCAGCGAGCGGTTCACAATCTGAAACAGGTCATTTTGCGAGAGCCCGTAAACAATCTGTGGTGGGTATAGGAGGCTGGGCATGACAAACACAAAAAAATGGAAGATTGGGATCATTGGAGCGGGCGGGATCTCAGAGGCACATCTCGAAGCGATCAAGGATGAGCCCAGGGCAGAGGTAGTGGCGATCGCAGACGTATCGCGGGAAGTAGCATCAAACCGGGCAGCTCGGCATACGATTCCACAAGTCTATACGGATTACAGGGAGCTGCTGAAAAATCCAGAGGTGAATGCAGTCGTCATCTGCGTTCCCAATTACTTGCACGCGGAAACGGCTATGGAAGCCCTGGCAGCAGGAAAACACACGCTGTGCGAAAAGCCGATGGCGATGAACGTCGCACAAGCCGAAGAAATGATCCAAGCAGCAGGGCAGGCAGGCAAGATCCTGATGGTAGCGCAGAACAACCGTTTTCGCAGCGATGCGCAGTACGTCAAAAATCTGCTGATGGAAGGCAAGCTGGGACAGGTCTATCACGCGAAGACAGGCTGGGTCAGGCGAAACGGAATTCCTGGCTGGGGCAGCTGGTTTACCCAAAAAGAGCTGGCAGGGGGCGGACCGCTGATCGACATTGGGGTACATATGCTGGACCTGACCCTGTGGCTGCTCGGTCATCCAAAACCGGTGTCGGTTCTCGGGCAGACCTACGCACAGTTCGGACCAAATAAGAAGGGCCTGTCAGAGTGGGGACGGCGTGACGAGAAGGGTACCTTTGACGTAGAAGACATGGCAGTGGCGATGATTACGTTCGAAAACGGTTTGACTCTCACATTGGAAGCGAGCTGGGCTTCTCATATTGAAAAGGAAAACGTTTTCCTCAATCTGTACGGGCAAGCAGGGGGAACATTGCTCAACCTGATGGAGGACCGGCTCACCTTGTATCAGGATTGGAACGGGACAGCGGCTACCACCGAGATTGTACCAAAGCGGGAAAAAGAACGAGTAAAGCTGTTTCAAAACTTTATCGACTCCTTGGAAGGTTCCGCAACTCCTCTTTGCACACCGGAGCAAGCGCTGTACATCAATCGCTTGATCGAGGCGATTTACGCATCTGCTGCGACGGGTGAGGCAATCCGATTGTAAAGCTGTGATGAGGAACTCCTCCAGGGGGGGGGCCTCGTAAAAATCGAATAAGGGGGTCCATAATAATGAAATTATTGAAAGGGCTTACATCTGTTGGTCTGACCTTCTCCATGCTTTTATCTTTAGCCGCGTGTTCAAGCGCTCCACAGCAATCCGCACCTACAGCAGCTCCCCAGCAGCCAGCCGCACAAACACCAGCACCTGCTGAAACGCCCAAGACCGAGCCTGCACCTGCAGCTGAAAAAGTCAAGCTGGTCTACGCTCGCGGAAAGGATTCCACCGATTCTACGAAGAAGCTGGTAGAGGCCTTTACTGCCGCACATCCCGAGATTGAAGTAGAAATCCGCGAAATGCCGTCTGACACCGGACAAAGCCATGATCAATACGTCACGATGTTCAGTGCGCAGTCTTCCGAGATAGACGTGTTTGACCTCGATGTAATCTGGCCGGCGGAATTCGCTCAAGCGGGCTACCTCCTTCCTCTGGATCGACTCATGGAGCAGGATCAAATCGATACAGGCAAATACATTAAAGGTGCCATGGACGCTGGAAACTTCGGTGGACAGCAGTGGACCATGCCGAAATTCATCGACGCCGGTCTCCTCTTCTATCGCAAGGATATGGTAAAAGAAGCACCGAAGACCTGGGACGACCTGATTGCTCAAGCAAAAGCTTTAAATGGCAAAGATGGGTTCAAGTTCGGGTATCTGATGCAAGCCAAGCAGTATGAAGGGCTCGTATGTAACTTCGTCGAGTTCAGCGCTGCGTACGGTGGCAAAATTCTCGATGAACAAGGCAACGTCGCCGTAAACAATCCGGGAACGATCAAGGGCCTGCAAAAAATGATGGAAATCGTAAAGTCTGACTTTGTCCCCAAAAATATCACCACGTTTACAGAAACAGAATCGCATACCACATTCCTCGAGGGCCAATCTCCGTTCGTTCGCAACTGGCCGTATCAATTCGCCATGGCACAGGATCAAACACAATCCAAAATCGTAGACAAAGTAGCAATCGCTCCACTGCCGGCTGGTGATGCTGGTTCCGCAGCAGCGCTCGGCGGCTGGATGGGCGGGATCAACAAATTCACCAAGCATCCAAAAGAAGCGTGGGAATTCCTGAAGTTCATGACAGGTCCAGAAGGTCAAAAAATATCGGCAGTTCACGGTGGACTCGCTCCAACCTATCTGCCCGCATACGATGAAGCCGACGTCCAAAAAGCAAGCCCATTGTTTGCAAACAAAGACTTCGTCGACGGCGTAAGCGCAGCGGTATCTCGACCAACCACCCCGATCTATCCAAAAATTTCGGAAGTCATCCAGATCGAGGTATCGAAAGCACTCGCAGGTCAGCAAACGGCTGAGCAAGCTGCGAAGAACATGGAAACCCAAATGAACGCGTTGATGAAAAAATAACGGAAAATCGTAAGGGAGGGGGTTGCTCCCGGGAGGCAAGTGGTGCTTTCCCGGGAGTCCTCTATCTTCGAAACGGCGTACACAATCATGACAACGGCGAAAAAGAGGGTGAACGGATGAAGCAAACGTCCCTTTCGGAAAAGCAGATGGGCTATTTATTGATACTACCCGCCATCGTGATCATTCTCATCATTGCTATCTGGCCCGTCATGCGTTCTTTTTGGATTAGCCTGCATGATATTCGACTGAATGATCCGACCAAAACAGAGGTGCACACCTCGTATGGATTGGATATGGAGAGATACGTCAACACCTTGCCCAATTTGCTGCGCTATTTGAAAAAGGAAGCGGACACGGCGCAGGGAGCTGCCAAGGAACAGCTGCTGACCCTGCGACAGCAGGCAGAACAAATGAATGCGACACTGCAGCAAACGGGTGAAATCGCCGCACGATACGAGAAAATTGATCAGCTGCTGCTAGAGTTCAAGCCTGTCCCAAACGAGCTGAAGTACGTAGAGCTTACGAGTGAGCAGATGGAATCGATCCAGTCTACACTCGCAGTGATCGGGACGACCCTCGGCGAAATGGGGAAGCAAAAACAGCTGAGCAAGCCAGAGGGAGCCACGGGAGTCGTACAGGGAATCTCGTCATCCGTCATCGAACCCAATTATGTAGGCTTTGCCTACTACAAAAAGTTCCTGACAGATAGCAGGATGTGGGGAGCCTTGTATAACACGCTGTTTTTTACCGTAGTCTCGGTAGCGATTGAGCTGGTACTCGGACTGTGGATTGCACTGTTGATCAACAAACAGTTCGCGGGGCGCGGGCTGGTTCGGGCGACGGTTCTCATTCCCTGGGCGATCCCAACTGTGATTTCTGCGATGATGTGGAAGTATTTATACGATGGACAAAATGGAATTGTCGCGCATCTCTTTGAAGTGACAGGGCTGGTGTCAAACATGGGTGTGCTCTTGACGACAAAAGCAGGAGCGATGTTCTCCGTTATTTTAGCGGATGTCTGGAAAACGACACCATTCATGGCGCTGCTGCTGTTTGCCGGACTGCAAACGATTCCCCATAGTCTCTATGAGGCGGCACAGGTAGACGGAGCCAGCCGCGTTCAGCAGTTTTTCCGGATTACGCTGCCGATGCTCAAGTCGACACTGCTTGTTTCCTTGCTGTTTCGCACGCTCGATGCCTTCCGGGTTTTTGACTTGATCTACGCTTTGACAGGAGGCGGCCCGGCCAATTCG
This sequence comes from Brevibacillus nitrificans, assembly GCF_003710965.1. Classification (NCBI taxonomy): domain Bacteria; kingdom Bacillati; phylum Bacillota; class Bacilli; order Caryophanales; family Paenibacillaceae; genus Brevibacillus; species Brevibacillus nitrificans. The sequence goes on from NZ_RHHU01000017.1 coordinate 6,073, forward strand.
ACCGAAACCATATCGATCCTGGCGTACAAAACGATGTTTGCCCAAATGAGCTTTGGCGAAGGCTCGGCACTCGCCATCATCGTGTTTTTATGTGTGGCGCTGATCTCCATTGGCTATATCAAAATCCTGGGAGCAGACCTCTTGGGCGAAAGCGGCGGAAGATAAGGAGGGAGGAAGGTATGCAGAAAAAGGCGGGTCCGTTGTTCTATATCTTTTTGGTCCTTTTTATCTTTATTGTGATGTTTCCGTTTTTATGGATTCTCATCGCCGCTTTGAAGCCGCCAAGTGAGCTGTTTGGAGAGAGGGCCTTTCAGTTTATCATTTTGAACCCCAGCTTTGACAATTTTGTCAGGGTATTCACAGAGCGGCCGTTTGCGAGGTATCTGTGGAACTCGACAGTTGTGGCGACACTGACAACCTTGTACTCCATTACGATTGCTTCCTTCGCGGCGTATGCGATCGCATGGCTGTCGTTTCGCGGCAAAACGATCATCCTCGGAATCGTGCTTGCTGTCTCGATGTTTCCGCAAATCGCTACGATTTCTCCCATTTTCATGTTCATGCAATCGATGGGACTGACGAACAGCTATCTCGGTTTGATTATCCCGTATACGACCTTTGCGCTGCCGCTGGCGATCTGGAATCTGACGATCTTTTTCCGCAAAATTCCCGTGGACTTAGGGGAGGCTGCCAAAGTAGACGGCGCTAGCATTTGGCAGACCATGACCAGGGTGTTCTTTCCGCTGGCGATGCCCGGCGTATTTACGACAGCGATTCTCGTCTTTATCGCGGCGTGGAATGAGTTCTTGTTTGCTCTGACGCTCAATACGCAGGAAGCGATGAAGACAGTTCCGGTGGGGATCGTGATGTTCCAAGGGATGTTTACCATTCCATGGGGGGAAATCTCTGCAGCGTCGATCATCGTGACTGTGCCTTTGGTCATCATGGTACTGATTTTCCAACGGCGGATTATTTCTGGTTTAACTTCGGGTGCAGTGAAAGAGTGAGACGCTATTGTGCTTTGAATCCATCCAGCATCAGGCGAAGCGATGCGGTAGCCTCGATGAGAGCTTGCTGCTGGTCGGGCATCTGGGCTATCCAGAGTGCCGCCTCATTCATGGCGCCAGAGAGAAGATGAGTGAGAGCGGGGATCGACACAGGTTTGAGGCCGCCTTGCTCGTCGATGAGCAGCAGCTGCTCGTGCAGCAACCGCATGGAATGTTCCTGGTCCATCTGGCGCCAGCTTTCCCAGCCCAATACGGATGGGCCATCGATGAGCAAAATTCGCCTATTGGGAGTTTCGACCGCAGCGGAAACAAAGGCGCGACACCCCAGAACCAACTGCTCCCATCGATCTTCGCTGTGTGCTGCTTCAGATTCCACCTGTTGTGCGATTTCTGCTTGCACCATGGCAAGTACCGCATGAAACAGACCTTCCTTGTTGCCAAAATGATGGTAAAGCGCTCCCCGAGTCAATCCAGCCTCCTGAACCATTTCCTCCGTGGAAGCCTCGGCATACCCATGCGCGGAAAAATGTACTCTGGCTACTTCCGTCAGCTTGCGGATGGTCGCCTTTTTTTGTTCTTCTTTTGATCGTTTCATGATGAATTCTCCTTGTTTGTTCCCAGCGGGTCAATCGTTCTCCACGTATTGGCGAAGGAATGCTTCCGAGGGGGGGATGACGGTGATGACATCGATTAAGACCCCATTCGGATCGGACGTGATGAAGTGGCGCTGTCCGAAAGCTTCGTCGCGGATGTCCAGGTGCAGAGGAAGCCCTGATTGGACAATCAGACGCTCGTATTCCGCATCTACATTATCCACCTCAAAATTGAGGATGAGACCTTGCGTGGTTTTGCGGTACCCATCAGGAATGGTAGCGTGTGACGCATCCAAGATGGCTAACTCAAAGGAGTGCTCCGTCTGGTCGTTTTTCAGACTCACGTACCAATCCGATTCAAACGCAGGCACAAAGCCAAAATAGCCCGTGTAAAAGCGGGAGCTGTCAGCAACCTGTTCTGTCAAAATGACAGGGTATGAACTGGATATCTGCATATCAATCACTCCTTATATGGTAGATGGTACCAATTTAACATACAAACAGTATGTATGTGAATAGCCAATTGCAAAAACACAAAAAAAGAAGAGGGGACACAGCAAAGGCTGAATCCCCTCTTCCAAGCGAAGGCGTGCTATGGAGCAACTGGAGCCAGCGCCAGCTTTTCAACAAGAGCGCGGCCCTCATCAATTTCCGGATGAAACTGGATCGTGGCTCGTTGCCGTACGGCCTTTACATCCCGAATAGCGTCCGCCAGCGGGGAGGGGTCAGTCAAGGCATCGCGGGCATGCGCCATGGAGAGTCCCGCGACGTTCCCCTGCGCCATCGCGACCTTGGCACTTTCGACTCCGGTTATATTTCCAGCTACGAAAAGACCAGGCAATGCCGTTTGCATCTGTTCGTTGTGGATCGGAACGTGACCACCAAGGGAAGGCACGTAGGCAAAGGGACAGCCTGCGACCGCAGCCAGTTCGGCGAGTGGGCTCAATCCACCTGCGATACAGACGAAATCAGCAGGTATCATCTGTTCCGTTCCGGCGATGGGCTGACCGTCCGGGGTTATCTGCGCGATCCGTACCCCTTCGACTTGAGTTGTCCCAACGATTTCCAGAGCAGCTATGCGCAGCTGAATGGGAATGTCCCACATAGTGAAGCCGCGGGAAGGATAAAGCCGAACAGCCAAGCTCTGCATCCAATGGCTGTGCATGAACCGACTCCCCCAGCGAATCAAAGGGGACGGAGCCAGATGAGCGACTCGCAGCAGGGCATGCATGACTTCTTCCGGGACTCCAGCATTTCCGGTGATGGATGAAGCGGGAGGGAGAATCATCCGATCGATCTGGATCCCGGCGAGCTGCAGCTCTCGAGCAATGGCCACGGAGAGAATGTTGACCCCGATCACGACTCCGCGCTCGCCTACACGCACGCGCTGCACATTGGTCATGACTTGGGCAGCGCCGATGGACATGACGCCTGGCAAAGTCCACCCAGGTACAGGAACGGCCGTTTCAGAAGCCCCGGTTGCGATCAGCAGCAGGGGTGCTTTCATTTCCCCGGCAGTGGTAGAGACACTCCAACCGTCGGGTGTTCGGGATACATCGTAGACGGATACCCCGCAGCGTATATCGACGCCGAGTGCACGCGCCTCCCGATCCAGCCGCAGAGCTTCCTCGACGCCATTCCACCAGGTGCCATCCGGTTCCTGATGCAGCTGACCGAGTAGCCGTCCACCGGCTCGGTAAAATTCATCGATGACGACTACGGACAAATCTTGTTTGGCGCAGGCAATGGCAGCAGATAAGCCGGCAGGTCCAGCACCAATGATGAGAGCATCGATCATGAGGGATGCCCTCCTTTTTTCAGTGGAGTAGGCAGCACGGTCCCGGCACTGACCTGCATCCCGTCCTTCACTAAGGTCATACAAGCGCGGACAGTGGGAACACCATCGACGTGCACCCGGCATTCGTAGCAATGACCGATATTACAGTAAATCCCCCGAGGGGTCCCTTTTTCTTCGTGCACACGCAGCGTACGGACACCTGCGGCAAGCAGCGCGGCCGCGATGGTCTCCCCTTCGTAGGCAGTGTAAGGGTCTCCATTAAAGGTAAAATGCAAGAGTTCCCCAGGCGTCAAGGTGCCCAGGACGGGATGCTGAACAATTCGCTGACTCATTTATTTCGACCTCCCATGAGTTGAAAAGACAGGGGGCGTACGGGCGGCTGATATCCGAGCGGTACGGTATGAGAGGGTGTTTGGCCCGTTACTTTCTCGATTACCTGATCTACCAGCACCCGGCAGGTCCGACCTCCACAGCAGCCCATCCCGGCGCGAGTTCGCAGCTTTAACTCCCGGGCACTGCACTGATAGGCTTCGGCTGTCTCTATAAGCTCAGCCAAGGATACTTCTTCACAACGACAGACAATCAGCTGGTGTGCGTCCATGATGCTGTCCTCCTTTCGATCTTGTGCGAATGAAAATGCAAGTGTCATGCCATCTTGGGGAGAGAAGGTGCAGGGAGAAGGAAAATACGGGAGCAGAGAGAATGCCTAAAAAAGAGGTGCTGGCATAATGCTTGCTAGATCAGACAATGAAAGAGACTGCCTGAAAAACAGGCATGAGAGGGATGACGTAGATGGAGAAATTGAAGAAGCTTCGCCAGCAGTTCGAGGCAGCTGGAATCGACGGAATGCTGGTGACCAACGGACAAAATCGGCGTTATTTGACCAATTTTACAGGGACGTATGGCGTTGTTCTCATTTCACAGGATCAAGCGAAGCTGCTGACGGACTTCCGCTATACTGCACAGGCACGAGCCCAGGCAGCGGATTTCGGAATCGTGTTTCTGGCTGCAAAGGAATCCGTGTACAGTGAAGTTGCTCGTATTGCGGAAGAAATGGGGATTGCCAAGCTCGGCTTTGAAGAAGACAATCTGACCTATTCGCTGCATCGCAAATATGCAGAGGCGGTAAAAGGTGAGCTGGTTGCGACAGCTGGTGTGATCGAAGGCCTGCGAATGATCAAGACGACCGAGGAATTAGGGAAAATCCGTACGGCAGCGCAGATTGCAGATGCGGCATTTGCCCATATCACGAGCTTCCTTCGCCCGGGGATCACGGAGCTGGATGTGTCCAATGAGCTGGAAATGTTCATGCGTAAACAAGGAGCATCCGGCTCTGCTTTTGATATGATCATCGCCTCGGGGCATCGCTCGGCACTGCCGCATGGAGTAGCGAGCGAGAAAGTGATCCAGTCAGGGGATATGGTCACGATGGACTTCGGAGCTTTGTACCAGGGCTATCGTTCCGACATTACCCGTACCGTGGCGGTTGGCCATCCCTCCGATCAGCTGAAGGAATTTATCAAATTGTCTTGGAAGCTCGGAATCGTGCGGTAGCAGGGATTCGTCCTGGGATTTCCGGAAAAGAAGCGGATGCATTTGCTCGCGACTTTATTGCCGAAAAAGGCTACGGAGAGCGTTTTGGTCACGGGATGGGGCACGGTGTGGGCCTCGATATTCACGAGGAGCCATTCATGTCAACGAGATGTACGGCCATCCTCCAACCGGGCATGGTACTGACCGTAGAACCGGGAATCTATCTTCCGGAAATAGGCGGCGTAAGAATCGAGGATGATCTCGTGGTGACAGAGGTAGGCAACGAGGTTCTCACACATTCGCCCCGTGATTTGATCGTTTTGTAATACGAAAAGTTGGAGAGGACCCTCGGCTGGGAAAGAGCAGTCGGGGGTTTTTGCTTTAGTTAAACTGTACTGTCTAATAATCTGAGCAATAGACACGCTCGTGTATAAAAAATTAGACACAGCCAATCTTGTGGTGCTAGCACGCGCTTACCTGCGAGGCCGTTGGCATATCTCTTGCATTTTCTGTAAATTGCAAAAGTTTTGCCTAATTCAGAATAGAGGGGTTGATCGTGTGAAAAAAAGTTTATTCGCTCTCATCAGCAGTGTAGCGATGCTGGGTACAGCGCTGGCAGGATGTGGGGGAGGGCAGCAAGCATCCCAGCCTGCTGATTCAGGACAAACGCAAACACAGCCACAGGGAGGTTCACAGCCTGCACCAGCGGAAAAGCCAAAAGCCGAGCAGGTTTTGCGCTGGAATCTTCACTCCGAGCCACCGTCAGCAGATCCGGGCTTAGCGGAGGATACGACTTCAGCAGCCGTCACCAAAGCGCTTTTCGATGGACTGACGAGGATTGGTCCCGAAGGCAAACCGGTAGAGGCAGTTGCCGAAAAGATCGATGTCTCGGAAGATCTGAAAACATACACGTTTACCTTACGAGAGTCGAAGTGGAGCAACGGAGAGCCGGTGACCGCACATGACTTTGAGTACGCCTGGAAGCGAGCATTGGATCCGAAAACGGCTTCCAACTATGCCTATCAGCTCTACTACATCAAGAATGCGGAAAAAGCCAACAAGGGTGAAGGAAGCCTGGAGGATGTCGGTGTAAAAGCAGTTGATGACAAGACCTTGAAGGTAGAATTGGCAAATCCCACGCCATTTTTCTTGGAGCTGACTGCCTTCCAAACATATTTCCCGGTAAATAAAAAGCTCATTGAATCAAACCCGAATTGGGCGGGGGATGCCAAAACGCATTTGGGCAACGGTCCATTCAAGCTGGAGACCTGGGATCACAAAAGCAAGATGGTGATGGTCAAAAACGAGAATTACTGGGACAAAGACAATGTCAAACTGGACAAAATCAATTTCTCGATGGTAGAGGATGAAAACACAGAGCTGTCCATGTTTGAAAATGGAGAAATCGACTGGGCGGGATCGCCACTCAGTGCATTGCCAAAAGATGCGATGCCGGCTTTAAAAGACAGTGGCAAGCTGCAGGTGAAGCCAGTAGGCGCTACCTATTGGTATAAGTTCAACGTAGAGCAACCACCTTTTAATAACGTTAAAATTCGTAAAGCCTTTGCCTACTCTATCAATCGGCAAACACTGATCGATAACGTTCTGCAGGCAAATGAACAGCCTGCGATGGCAGCCGTTCCTCCAACGATGGCGCTCAATCAGGGCGGCTACTTCAAGGACAACGATCAAGAGACAGCCAAGCAGCTGCTGGACGAAGGGTTAAAAGAGCTGGGAATGACCAAGCTGCCCCCCATCACGCTCATCTACAACACCTCAGAAGGTCACAAAAAGATCGCAGAAGCCATCCAGGATCAGTGGCGGAAAAACCTCGGCGCCGACGTGAAGCTGGAAAACCAGGAGTGGAAGGTCTACCTCGAGACGATGCATGAAGGAAACTACCAGGTCGGCCGTCTCGGCTGGTCAGGTGACTTTAACGATCCGATCAACTTCCTGGAGCTGTTCAAGGATAAGAATGGCGGAAATAACGATACGCGCTGGGAAAATCCGAAGTTTAAGGAGCTCCTGAATCAGTCAGCGACGGAAGGAGATCTAGAAAAGCGCAAAGCCATTTTGGGAGAAGCCGAGAAGCTCATGATGGAGGAAATGCCGATCATGCCGATTTACTTCTACACGCACACATGGGTGAAAAACGACAAGGTCAAAGGAGTCTATCAGGACGGGCTGGGCGCGATCGATTGGAAATGGGCATACATCGAATAATATTCAATCGGGGGTATGGGTATGAGAAATTGGGCAAGCGTGATTACGGCTGCGTTATTGACTCTATCGCTGGGTGTGGCAGGGTGTGCGAACCAAGGGCAGTCATCCGGTGCGTCTGGCGGGGATGACATATTGGTTGGGGTGCTGCTGCCTGTGACAGGAAACAATGCCACAGACGGAAAAGACATGCAAAATGCCATCGAAATGGCTGTCAAAAAGATCAATGATGGCGGCGGCGTGCTCGGCAAGAAATTGAAAATCGAAGTGGCAGATGACGGCTGCGATCCGCAGATGGCAACTACAGCGGCAAACAAGCTCGTGTCGCAAAATGTGGTTGCGGTTGTGGGGGGGTATTGCTCCGGTGCGACACTGCCTTCCTCTGGTGTCTTTAAAAATGCCAATATTCCGATGATTGTTCCTGCCGCCAACTCCGCAAAATTACCTGCACAAGGCTACGACACCCTGTTTTTAATCAACGGCTTGACTCCCGACCAAGCACAAACGGCTGCCGATTACATGGCTGCAGGTCAGGCGAAAAAGGTCGCACTGGTTCATGACAATTCGGCCTACGCCAAAGATCTCGCCGATTTCGCCAAAGCAGCTGTGGAAAAGTCGGGAGGAACTGTTGTCGCCTATGAAGCCATTAACCCCGAAGAAAAAGATTTCAGCGCCCTCGCTACCAAATTGAAAGGGATGGCCCCCGATGCTACCTACTTCACTGGCTATTATGCAGCAGGTGGCTTGATGGTGAAGCAGTTCAAGCAAAAAGGCGTCTCTGGACTGTTCATGGTCGGTGACGGTTCTTTTAGCGAAGATATCATCAAAATAGCAGGAGCCGATCAAGCGGAAGGGCTGCTCATCACCGCAACGCCGACGGCGGAGTTCATCCCGGGCGCAGAAGCCTTCACGACAGAGTACAAGCAAACGTATAGCAACCTGGCACCCGGACCCTTCTCCGCTCTCAGCTACAACGCGGTCAATCTGCTCGCAGATGCATTGAAACGTGCAAACTCTACGGACCATGATGCGCTTAAAAAGGCCATAAAAGAGACGAAAGACTTTCAAGCGCTCGGCCAAACCATTTCCTTCAACGCGCAGAATACGCTGGATACCTCCAATTTCGCGGTTTTGAAAGTGGCAGGCGGCAAGTTCACCTTGGCCAAATAACGGAAAGGGAAGGTGGACAAATGGATATGCTGGTTCAAACGTTGGCAGACGGCTTGGTAATCGGTGCCTTCTACAGCTTAATCGCCTTGGGCTACACAATGGTTTTTGGCATTATCAAGCTGCTAAATTTCGCTCACGGAGACTTGTATATGCTGGGGGCATTTGTCGGCTACACTTTGCTCAGCCTGCTTAGCGGAAACGGCGCTGGCGCAGGTCTGATGGGGATTGTCGTCGTACTGCTGCTGACGATGGTGATCGTCGGATTGATCGGGATGGGGATCGAGCGGGTCGCTTACCGGCCACTCTTGCTCGCCCCTCGGCTTTCCATCTTGATTACGGCTCTAGGGGTCTCCCTTTTTCTGGAAAATGGCTCAATGATTGCATGGGGGGCTCAATACCAGGTCTATCCGCTTCAGCTCTCTCATGATGGCTGGAACGTGTTGGGGGCACAAATCACCTATACGCAAATGGGGCTTGTCCTCATCTCTGCGCTCCTCATGCTAGGACTGCACCTGTTCATCAGCCGGACCCTGTATGGAAAAGCCATGCGCGCGATCGCCCACGATCAGACGGCTTGTCACTTGATGGGGATCGACGTCCACAAAGTGATCGGTCTTACCTTTTTCATCGGCGCATCCTTGGCAGCGGGGGCAGGCACCATGGCAGGGGCCTACTACGGCACCGTCAATTTCATGATGGGCTTCATTATCGGGCTCAAGGCGTTTACGGCGGCAGTTCTCGGCGGCATCGGCAGCATACCCGGCGCGATGCTGGGAGGATTGCTGCTAGGCATGATGGAGACGGCCGGAACCTTTGTTTTTGGAGGCTCGTGGAAGGATGTCGTTGCCTTTTCTTTGCTCATTCTCATCCTGGTGCTGAGGCCAACGGGCATCATGGGTGAAAAAGTGACAGAGAGGATGTAGCGGATGAATCTATCGCGGAAAACTATCAGCGTTGCCCTGTTGCTCGTCGTCCTTTTCCTGCTGCCTTTTCTCTCCGATAATTATTGGCTGGATGTGGCGACTCTGGCTCTGTTTTACGTCGTTTTGGCTCAAGGGCTAAATGTCGTAGTAGGCTTTGCCGGGCTTTTGGATCTCGGCTATGCGGCATTTTTTGCGGTGGGGGCTTATACGACGGGCATCCTGATGACCGTCTATCACTGGTCATTTTGGCTGACCCTGCCGGTTGCTATGGCCATCGCTGCGGTCGTCGGTGTCATCGTAGGAGCGCCTACGCTGCGGCTGCGAAGCGATTATTTGGCGATTGTCACACTCGGCTTTGGAGAAATCATCCGCATTCTTGCCATCAATCTCTCCATCACGGGTTCGGCGTCGGGGATATACGGGATTCCTCGTCCTTCCGTCGGTGGGTACATTCTGTCAGGGCAAATGGATTTCTACTACTTGATCCTCATCGTAGCGGTGCTGGCGGTGCTGGCTGTCAGGCGTTTGGGAACGTCGCGGCTGGGCCGGGCATGGATGTACATTCGCGAGGACGAGGATGCAGCAGAGGCGATGGGAATCAACCGGATCAACATGAAGCTTTTGGCGTATTCGATTGGAGCGGTGATTGGGAGCATGGCGGGCTCCATTTTTGCTGTCAAAATGAGCGCGATTGCACCGTTGAGCTTTAGCTTTACGCAATCAATCATGATCTTGCTGGCAGTCGTCCTCGGAGGATTGGGCAGTATACCAGGCGTGGTGCTGGGCGCTGTCCTGGTGATCGCCTTGCCGGAGCTGCTGCGTTCCGTCGAGGATTGGCGCTATCTGATCTTTGGCGCAGCATTGGTCGCCATGATGCTTTTCCGCCCACAAGGCTTATGGCCAGCCCGCTACGAGATCAGCAAGACAGCGAGTAGAGTATCTCCAGCAGCTCGAAAGGGGGGAGATGCAGATGTCAGCCTTGACGCTGAAAAATATAACGCTTAAGTTCGGCGGGTTGACTGCGGTCAACGATTTGAGCTTCGAGGTTCCCGCTGGATCGATTACGAGCGTCATCGGACCGAATGGAGCAGGGAAGACCTCTGTTTTTAACATGATGACGGGCTTTTATCGTCCTACCTCTGGACGCATACTGCTCGGTGATGAGGATTTGGTAGGGAAAAAGCCGAGCCAGATAACCCGGTTGGGGATGGCCAGAACCTTTCAGAATCTGCGCTTGTTCCCGAATTTGACCGTGCTGGACAACGTCAAAGCAGGGATGCATGGCCGTACCTCACAAACCGTCTGGGGAGCGCTCTGGCACACGAGGGCTCAGCAGCAGGAGGAGGAGCTGATTACAAAAACGGCCATGGCATGCATCCAGTTTGTGGGGATCGAGGAGTATAGCGAGCGGATAGCGAAAAATTTGCCTTACGGGGCACAGCGTTATCTCGAAATCGCCCGAGCACTGGCTACCCGGCCACAGATTCTTTTATTGGATGAACCAGCAGCTGGCCTAAACTACGAGGAAAAAGAGAAACTCATCTCCTTGATCCGCCGCATCCGTGAAGCCTACCAGCTGACGGTCGTCATCATCGAGCACGACATGGCATTGATCAAGAAGATTTCCGAGCGTGTCATTGTACTCGATTATGGGCAGAAGATTGCAGAAGGGGCGCCAGCAGACGTCCTGAACAATCCTCGCGTGATCGAAGCTTACCTCGGTAAGGAGGAGGCGGCGATATGAGTACGTTGCTGAAGCTCACCGATGTCCATTCGTTCTACGGGAAAATCGAAGCATTAAAGGGGATCAGTCTGGAGGTGCGGCAGGGAGAAATCGTTGCTTTGCTAGGCAGCAATGGGGCAGGGAAAAGCACCACGCTCAAAACAATCTCCGGGCTGGTTCGGCCAGGTGGCGGTGACATTCAGCTGGAGGGAAAGAGTCTGGTAGGCCGGTCTCCTCATAGAATCGTAGAGGAAGGAATTGTACATGTACCGGAAGGGCGGCGGATCTTCGCCGGCTTGACTGTCCACGAGAATCTGGAGTTGGGCGGGTTTACGCAGAGAAAAGAAAAAGCGGTCATCGCTGAGGGCATCGAGCAGGCGTATGCGTTGTTTCCGCGTTTGAAAGAGCGAAGCCGACAGCTCGGGGGAACATTGAGTGGAGGAGAGCAGCAAATGCTGGCGATCTGCCGGGGACTCATGGCTCGACCCAAGCTGCTCATGCTGGATGAACCGTCTATGGGGCTCGCTCCGATCATTGTGCAGGAGATCATGGAAATAATCAGGAAAATTAACGGGCAAGGTACGACTATACTCCTGATCGAACAGAATGCCAAAGCAGCATTACGCTTAGCGCATCGCGGCTACGTTTTGGAAACGGGCCAGATCGTCATGGAGAATACAGCAGAAGTGCTGCGCGCGGACGAGTCGATCGTGAAGGCCTATTTGGGGGCGTAGCGGACCATATCTGCTGCACACCCAAGACAAAGGAGGAATCAATCGTGGAATGGATCCGTATTTTGTCAGAGGTGCTGCCACCGAGAAAGGGAAGTCATCGACGCATCATCTGTCGTCGTCTGCGCTCGTTTCTTTTCCGAAGCTAGCAGACCCATAAGGAAAAGGCAGCCACTTAAGATGGCTGCCTTCTTTCACCTGTTCAATTTGTTGTACAACGTAGCGCGAGAGATACCGAGGCGTTTGGCAGCTGCCTGCTTGTTGCCGTTTTCCAGCTCAATGGCACGCAGAATGACGCGGCGCTCGTGAGCTTCTAGCTCTTCCTGCAAGGAAATCAGGTCGTCAGGCAATTCCATCGGAGGGGACTTGACCTGCCCCTGGAGGGAGTAAGGCAAATCCTCTTCCTTCACGACGCCGTCCGTTGCAAAGACAACCAGGCGCTCGATAGCGTTTCGCAGCTCGCGTATGTTCCCGGGCCAGTCGTAATTCATCAGGTTTTGCATGACATTTTGCGAGATGGCATGAATGGGACGGTTGTAACGTAAAGAAAACTCATACAGGAAAAAGTGGGCCAGCTCGATTGCATCCTCGATACGCTCACGCAGCGGAGGGATTTTCAGCGTGACCACATTCAGGCGGTAATACAGATCCTCCCGAAACTTTCCTTCCTTCACGAGAGCTTCCAGATTTTTATTCGTGGCGGCAACGATGCGGAAATCGGCCTCGATCTGCTTCGTACCGCCAACCGGGTAGTATTTTTTCTCCTGCAGGACGCGCAGCAGCTTGACCTGCATATCGAGAGGCATCTCGCCAACCTCGTCGAGGAACAAGGTTCCGCCTCGCGCCAGCTCAATCATCCCTTTTTTGCCTTTTTGATCCGCCCCTGAAAAGGCCCCCTTTTCATAGCCAAACAGCTCGCTTTCAAACAGGGTCGGGGAGATTGCCCCGCAGTTGATGGGGACGAAGGGAGCGTTGGTTCCTTCCCGAACATCATGGACGGCCTTGGCAAAAAGCTCCTTGCCGACACCGCTCTCGCCCAGGATAAGAACGGTGGCTTGTGTGGCACTCAGCCTTTCAATCATGGACTTGATTTGCCGAATCGCCAGACTGGTTCCTTTGATTTGCTGGAACGGGTCTGATGCAGGGCTCATTTTGGCCATTTCCTGCTGGAGGTGATTCACCTTCTTGTTGGCGTTGAGCAGCTCCTGATTGAGCCTGACCTGACTTGTGATATCGGTCTCGGCAGCTACCGCTCCGATGATTTTGTCATGCAGGTAAATCGGATTGGTGTTGATCAAGACGACCAGATCCTCACGAGGCTGATGCTGGTGCCGGTAGAGGGACTGTCCCGTGTGCAGGGACTTCAGCGTCTCCAGCATGTCCAGCGGAAAGTATTGTGTAATCGGGTTTCCGAGCACGTCTTTGGCCTTCAAGGAAAAGATTTGCTCTGCTCCTTCCGTCCAGACCATGATTCTCGTTTCTTCATCGATGACGGAGATCGATGCGTCCATGGTCTTGATCATGGTCTCGAAGTAAGCCTCGAGGACCTCATACGCAGCAAAGATGGCTGACAGCGCACAGGAGCGGTCCAGATAGCCGGTGGGTCTGCCGGATGCGTCGATCAGCAGCAGCTTGTCAAAGTCCTGCAAAAGGGGGATCGTCTCCGAGAGTGGCGTCGTCAGCGGGATCGCCATGGCAGGTTCCCAAGGGGCTTCATTCAGGCGCCTCGGATGATCGTCTGTTAGCTGCGAAGCGCGAGCGGCATGCCAGGCGTTGTCAGTCTGAACAAAGACGGTGGTATCCGGCTGTGGCTGTGCGCTCGCAAGCTCCTCGATTGTGCAAGTCAAAAGATTGAACTGCATGAGCTCGGATAGGGCAGGCAGTTTGTGCTTCAAGCGGATCATCCTTTTTACGAGTGTATAAAAAAATAAACACATTCTTAGATATTATACATTTCCATTTTAAGTTGTAAAAGAATTTAGACAAAAGCTGAAGAAGAACCGTTCATTGTGATTGGCACGGTGTGTGCATTTAAGAAATGCTGGAAGAACACATTTGGATGGAGGAGAAGACACCATGACAGCACGTACCCAATCCCACGCTGAAATCGCAGTCATCGGTGGGGGCATCATCGGCGGAGCGATTGCGTATTACGCGGCCAAGTCTGGCCTGGACGTCGTGGTTCTGGAGCGAGGCGAGCTCGCTTCGGGTACTTCCTCCCGCTGTGACGGCAACATTTTGGCCATTGATAAAGACCCCGGCTTTGACAGCCAGATGTCGCTACAAAGCCAATTGCTCGTCGACGAGCTCAGCCGCGAGCTGGATCACTCGTTTGAGTACCGGGCTCCGGGGAGCATCCTCGTCTGCGAGTCAGAGGCTGAGATGGAGGCGGCACAGGAGTGGGTGCGACGCCAAAAGGAGGCAGGTCTGCCGTTTCGGATGCTGGATCGTTCGGATATCAGGCAGGAGTCTGTGTACTTCGCCGACGATCTGCTGGGAGGACTCGAATGTGCGACAGACTCGACCGTCAATCCATATATGCTCACCTTTGCCCTGTTTGCAGGGGCAAAAAAGCACGGGGCGAGGATCATGCAGCGGACAGAGGTGAAGTCGCTGCGGCGGGATGAAGCGACAGGCGCATTTCATCTGGAGACGAACGCAGGCAGTATGACAGCCAAGCAGGTCGTCAACGCAGCGGGTGTGTGGGCTCCAGTAGTGGGTCAGATGGTCGGCGTAGAGATCCCCATCCACCCGAGAAAGGGCCATCTGATCGTCGCCTCCAGACAAATGCCTGTCGGTGTGCGCAAGGTGATGGAATTCGGGTACCTGATTTCCAAGTTTGGTGGAACGCGGCAGGTGGATGAGGAAACGGAAAAATACGGGGTAGCGCTGGTGTTTGAGCCGACGGAAAGCCAGAACTTCCTGATTGGCTCGAGCCGCCAATTCGTAGGCTTTGACACCAAGGTCGATCTGAATGTCGTGCGCTGCATGGCGAGGCGTGCCTTGCGCTTTTACCCGAAGATTGCCGACTTTGCCATTATCCGTACTTATTGCGGGCTGAGACCGTGGACAGAGGATCACCTGCCGATCATTTCGCGTGTCGAGGAAGTGCCTGGCTACTATATCGCAGCTGGGCACGAGGGAGATGGCATCAGCCTCGCCGCCGTTACCGGAAAAGTGATTTCGGAAATGCTGCAGGGTCAAAATGACACGATCATTCCACTCGATCCGCTGCGACATGATCGATTTTCAAGCAAAGGGGTGTTGCATCGATGAAAGCAAGCCGGGTGTTTTCTACCGTCGATACGCATACCGGCGGAAATCCTACGAGGACCGTCATCAGCGGCCTGCCCAAGCTGGAAGGTCAGACGATGGCCGAAAAAATGCTGCACATGAAGGAAGAGTACGACTGGATTCGCACCCTTTTGATGTACGAACCGCGCGGACATGATGTGATGTCAGGTGCTCTCTTGGTCGAGCCGTGCCATCCTGAGGCAGATGTAGGTGTCATTTACATCGAGACAGGCGGGTACCTGCCGATGTGCGGTCACGATACAATTGGGCTTTGCACCACGCTGGTGGAGACGGGGATGATTCCCGTGATCGAGCCGATTACCAGAGTCAAGCTGGATACACCCGCTGGCTTGGTAGAGGTGGAGATAAAAGTCGAAGAAGGCAAGGCGCGTGAGGTGTCTTTCCGCAATATTCCTGCCTTTCTGTACAAACAGGATGTGACGGTAGAGGTCGAGGGCTTGGGGCAGGTCACCTGCGACATCGCGTACGGTGGCAATTTTTACGCCATCACGGATGCGCGCAAGCTGGGACTGGAGTTGACGCCAGCACATGCTTCCACGATTGTTGATACGGCGGTGCGCATCCGCAAGGCGATCAACCACACGCTGGAGGTCGTCCACCCGGATAAGCCTTTTATCCGTGGTCTGACGCATGTGGAGTTTTACACAGCTCCCAGCCACCCACAGGCTGATGTGAAAAACACGGTCGTGGTCCCGCCTGGAGGCATCGATCGCTCGCCATGCGGTACGGGTACCTCGGCGAAGCTCGCGACCTTGTTTGCCAAAGGGGAAATTGGATTAGAGGAATCCTTTGTGCATGAGAGCATCGTAGGCTCCTTGTTTACAGGCAAGGTCCTGGAAGTGACAGAGGAAGGCGGCCTGCCTGCCGTCGTAACGCAGATTGCCGGCTCGGCCTGGCTCATGGGCAAGCATACGATTTTTTATCATCCGGAAGACGAGCTGGCGACAGGCTTTTTGCTCATCCCGCCGTCAACCGATCACTAAGTATAAAAAACCAGCTCGACTGGAGAGGAGAATGAAGGATGACAAGATTTGCAGGGGTATACGTAGCGATTGTGACGCCATTTACGAGCGATTATGAGGTCGATTACAAACGCCTCACCGAGCTGTGCGAGTGGCTGATTCAAGAGGGAGTAGATGGGCTCGTGCCGTCCGGTTCCCTCGGGGAATACGCCACGATGACAGGCGAAGAGCGGGCAAAAGTCATTCAGACCGTCATTGCTGCAGCGAAAGGACGCGTACCCGTCGTCGTCGGATCGGCAGCACCATCGACACGTCAGGCGGTGGAGTGGGTACAGTTCTCCAAAGACGCAGGGGCAGCAGGCGTCATGGCTTTGCCGCCGATCAACTACAAGCCGCTATTGCCGGAGGTATTTGCCCATTACGAAGCGCTCAATACAGTAGGCTTGCCGATCATCGCCTACAACAACCCGCATGACTACAAAATTGACCTGACACCTGAGATTTTGACTGAGCTATCCAAGCTGGAAAACGTAGTCGCGGTCAAAGAGTTCTCCGGGGATTTGCGCCGTATGCAGGATATCCTGGCACAAACGGATCTGGAAGTCATGGTTGGGGTAGACGATCTGGTCATGGAAGGGGCACTGATTGGCGCGACAGGCTGGATCGCAGGTGTACCGAATGCCCTGCCAAAAGAAGGGGTGGAAATCTTCCGACTAGCCCGTGCTGGCAAGCTGGAGGAAGCACAAGCTCTCTATCGCCGCCTGCTGCCGCTGTTCCACTACGATGCTAGCCCGCAGCTGGTGCAGTCGATCAAATACATGATGGAGCTGGCAGGCTTCCCTGTAGGTCCTACTCGTCCGCCGCGCCTCCCACTGCCACAAGACTACTACGCAGGAATCAAAAAGGCGTTTGACTACGCAGTAGGAACAGCTGCTGGGAAATAAGGAGGGGCATCGATGCAGAGCAAAAACTGGATTGGCGGCGAGTGGATAGTCCCTGCCGGCAATGAGGTGACGGTTGTGAACCCGTCGCGCACAGCTGAAGAAGTAGGAGTGGTTCGTTTTTCGGATCGCTCCCACGTCTTCGCGGCAGAGCAGGCAGCGCGTGAGGCACAGAAAAAATGGTCGCAGATGACTGGTGCCGCTCGCGCAGAGATTTTGTTTCAGATGGCAATCGTTCTGGAAGCCCATGCGGAAGAGCTGGCACGACTGGCCAGCCAGGAAATGGGCAAGCAAATCGGAGAAATGCGTGGGGAAGTAGCACGGGGAGTCAGCCTGCTGCGCTACTATGCGGGCGAAGGCATGCGGGCAAACGGCAGCGTCATCCCTTCTGCGGATACAAATGTGCTGCAATACACCAAGCGCGTACCGCTCGGCGTGGTAGCGGTGATCACCCCATGGAACTTTCCGGTGGCGATCCCGATCTGGAAAATCGCTCCTGCACTAATCTGCGGCAACACGGTCATCTGGAAGCCAGCGGAAAATGGCTCTTTAACTGCGACAAGGCTGGCACAGCTGTTCGCCGAAACGAAGCTTCCAGCAGGTGTCCTCAATCTGGTGATCGGTCGAGGAAGGGAAGTCGGGTCTGCGCTCACGGAAGAAGCGGCAGTCGATGCCGTCAGCTTTACCGGCTCCTCTGCAACGGGCCGACAAATCGCCATCGCCTGCGCGGGGCGCAATATCAAGTACCAAACGGAGATGGGCGGGAAAAACGCGGCGGTCGTTCTGGCTGATGCCGATCTCGAGAAGGCTGTTCCCATCCTGCTGAGTGGGGCCTTTAAATCCGCTGGGCAAAAATGTACGGCCACCAGCCGGATTATCGTCGAAAAGGGAATCTATCAACAGCTGGCGGAGCGCTTGCAAAGTGCCATCTCCTCATGTGTGGTGGGAGAAGCGCTCGATCCTGCCGCGTACCTCGGACCAGTGGCCTCCTGCGAACAGTATGAAAAGGTGAGTCGATATGTGGAAATGGCGAGCGAGCAAGCAGCGCTGATCGCGCAAAGCCCTGCCCTGGCTATGGCCGAACAGGGATTTTACATCCGTCCGATGATTGTGGAGGGAGTCAAAGCTACCCATGCCTTGGTACAGGAGGAAGTCTTCGGGCCGCTGGCTGTGTTGCTCCCGGCTGAAGATTTTGCCGAGGCTGTTGACTTGTGCAACCAAACGGTATACGGGCTGAGCGCTTCCTTGTTCACGCGTGATCTGACAAGCGCGCATCGGTTCCTGGACGTGGCACAGGCAGGCATGGTCAGGGTCAATCAGGAGACAGCAGGTGTGGAATATCAAGCACCGTTTGGCGGAATGAAGCAGTCCAGCTCCCATACCCGCGAGCAGGGACAGGCAGCGCTTGATTTCTACACGGAAATCAAGACGTGCGCGATCAAGTACGCCTGGTAGGGATAGCTAGCAGAGAATGGGGAGGCTGTCATGAACATCAATCAGTTATTTACGACAATCGATGCTCATACTGGGGGTGAGCCGCTGCGGATCATTACGGGCGGCATTCCTCCGATCAAAGGCGAGACGATCCTCGAGAAGCGAAAATATTTTCGGGAGGAGCTGGATTACGTTCGTCGTGTGCTCATGTACGAGCCGCGTGGACATCACGGCATGTACGGCTGCGTAATGACAGCCCCGGTGAGTCCGGATGCGGACTTTGGAGTCTTGTTCATGCACAACGAAGGATACAGTACGATGTGTGGCCATGGGATCATAGCCGTGGTGACGGCTGCCTATGAAACCGGCTTGCTTCGGGCGGATGACATCAAGGCTGACATCGTGATTGACAGCCCCGCAGGGAGAATCCTCGCTCGGGCCAACGTAGAGAATGAGCAGGTGAGGTCCGTTTCGTTTGAGAACGTCGCGTCCTTTGTACTTGCCCAAGACTTCCCGATCGAATGGGAGGGGCGCACCATCCTCGTTGACATTGCTTTTGGCGGAGCCTTTTATGCCGTGGTGCAGGCAAAGGACTTGGGTGTGCAGGTAGAAATCGAGCAGCTGCCGATCCTTCAAGAGTGGGGGGCACGGATCAAGGAACAAATTGAAGCCAAGAGGCATGTCGTCCATCCGCTTGAGCCAGAGCTGACCGGCATTTACGGAGTCATCATTTCCGACGAGCCGAAAAGGGCGGATTCGCACCTGCGCAATGTCACGATTTTTGCGGATAAACAGGTGGATCGCTCGCCATGTGGGACGGGTACAGCAGCCCGATTGGCAACGTTGTTTGCGCGAGGGGAGCTTGCAATCGATGAGCCGTTTGTCCATGAGGGGATCGTAAACAGCCAGTTTATTGGGACCGTAGTCGGAAAAACGCAAGTGGGCGAGTACGCCGCCGTAATCCCCACCATCGAAGGAAGAGCATTCATCACAGGGCTGCATCAGTTCGTGGTGGATCCTACCGATCCGTTGAAGGATGGATTTTTGCTGCGCTAAGGGGAGATTATGGGTGCCAGAGGCTGCACGATATGTGCAGTCTTTTTTGACGAAGGCGATGCAGCATCATCTTGCTCCTGTTGTCACAATAATGCCATGTGTCCGAGCGTCTGCATTTTACCGACACTTCTGTTATAATGTCGAGGACAGGCATTCAATAAGGATCGAGGAGTTGATTTTCATATGGGTTATGCGTTGTTAAAAGCGCACGTAGGTGGCTGGGAGGCTGCATTTGTCCTCTTGATCATCGGGTACATTCTATACCGCGCAGGCAAGACAACAGTAGCAAAAGTACTACATATGCTGCTGCGCTTGATGATGGTCATTATTTTGGTAACTGGCGCATGGATGCTGTTCCAATTCCACACGACCGACGTCTACTATTATGTAAAAGGCGTGCTCGCCATCGTGTCGTTTGGTTTGATCGAAATGTGTATGGGGCGTGCCCGCAGACAGGATGGAAGCCTTGGCTTTTTCATCGGGGCACTGGTCGTGATGGTTGTCGTCATCATGCTCGGCTACCGTGTATTTGCGTAACGGAACAGAATGAATTGGCAAAGGCATTTGCTCACCTTTTTACGTGGGCAGATGCCTTTTTTCATGTGAGACAAAAAAGGCTGAGCCCGAAAAGCGGATTAGCAAGAAAAAAGAAGAATAACTCCACTTTTCATTTAAAATATGGCGGATAACTCCATTTTGTGTATAATGGCTGTAGAAGAACTACAGCCTTTTTGTACGAATAGGCATTCATACAGTTCTATCGTACAAGTCCAACGAAAGCTACGCTTCAAGCTTGGTGTAGCCAAGTTTTCAAGTACGAAGGAGGAAGTCGGTTGATGGAGCAACAGGATCAGGGTCTGGAGGCTTTCTCTGCAACGGCTGCGAAAACGAATACGCTGCTGCAAATTCAAAGCTTGCTGCCATCCTTTACAAAATCGGAGCAAAAGGTAGCCCACATCGTGCTGAATCAAACAGAGAGTGTGATCTACTCCTCTGTCATCGATTTGGCGGAAAAGGCAGAAGTGGGCGAGACGACGGTCTTGCGTTTCTGTAGGAAAATCGGTTTTCGCGGCTACCAGGAGTTCAAGCTCGCATTGGCGCAGGAGCTGGTAAACCCGGTGAAAAACCTGCATGGCGAAGTGGGCGAAGACGATTCCTTGGGGATATTGACACAAAAGGTAACGGCGACGAATCGCCAGGCCATTGAAGATACGAGTGCCTTATTCGACTTGGAGCTGCTGGAGCGTTGCATCGAGCTGCTGGGGAATGCGGGTACCATCCACTTTTACGGAGTAGGTACTTCTGCTGTAACCGCCCAGGATGCCAAATACACGTGCCTGCGGATCGGCCTGCGGGTGGACGCCTTTACGGAGTCCCATCTACAGGCGATGGCAGCGGCGACTTTGGGTCCAGGCGATGTAGCGGTCGGGCTTTCAGTTTCCGGGAGCACCAAAGACACCATTGATTCATTGAAGGTAGCGAAGGAAGCGGGCGCAACGGTCATCTGCATCACGCATTACCGGCGCTCACCGATTACAAATGTGGCGGACATCACCTTGTTGACAGCTGCCCAGGAAGGTCCCCTGCAGGGTGGATCACTGGCAGCCAAAATGGCGCAGCTGCACGTGCTCGACGTCATCGCTACCGCATTGACCATGCGAAACAAGGAAAAGGCTTTGATGTACAAGGAACGGACGGCAAAAGCAGTCCTTGCGAGAAAGTATTAACAGGAGGGAAATGAAAGTGAAGCTGGTCATCGTAAAAGACTACAACGATATGAGCAAACAGGCGGCAAAGCTGATCGCAGAAGAGGTCACTCGCAATCCGAAAACGGTATTGGGGCTGGCAACAGGTGGGACGCCAGTCGGGATGTATCGGGAGCTTGTTTCCCTGCACCAGCAGGAGGGCGTCGATTTTTCTCAGGCACAAAGCTTTAACCTCGATGAGTATGTCGGACTGCCAAGCCATCATCCGCAGAGCTATCGGACTTACATGAATGAAAATTTGTTTGCGCACATCAACCTTCCAGCGGAAAAAACGCATGTTCCGCAAGGCGATGCCGTAGATCTGGAAGCAGAGTGCAAGCGTTACGAGCAGGCGATCGCACAGGCAGGCGGCATCGATATTCAAGTGCTGGGGATCGGCAACAACGGTCACATCGGCTTTAACGAGCCAGGCTCTGCGAAGGACACGACTACGCGCGTCGTTGCGTTGACACAGAGCACGATTGAGGCAAATGCTCGGTACTTCGACAGCATCCAGGAAGTGCCCACGCAGGCTGTTTCGATGGGGATTCAGACCATTCTCGGAGCGAAGAAGATTATTTTGCTGGCGAGTGGCGAAGCGAAAGCACAAGCGGTTTCGCAAATGCTAGAGGGGGAAATGACCGCTGACGTCCCTGCGTCCTTGCTGCAGCAGCATCCTAACGTGACCGTCATCGTGGACGAGGAGGCAGCGTCAGCCCTCTCCGCCAAGCTGCGATCCTGACAAAAGGGGAAAAGCTTTGTGTTCACGAATCTGTTCCGAATATCGACCATCTCCTTATGCTATACTGGGAATGTTGCAGTCGGGATAACCAGATATTTCAAAGGAGCTGAATTCCATGAGCGCGAATGAAGCGTTGCTTACATTGGAAGGTTGGTATACGTATCATAATTTCCGCACAATCAATTGGGAAAAGTGGAGAGCGGCATCTGAGGCTGAGCGCCAAGCTGCTTTGGACGAGCTGAATACGCTGATCCGTACATGGGAAGCGAACGAAGCAGAGGCGCAAGGCAGCACGGCCGTCTACTCCATTTTGGGGCATAAGGCTGATCTGGTGTTCATGTTCCTGCGCCCAACCATGCAGGAACTGGACGAGATCAAAACGGCGTTCAACAAAACCCGTTTCGCTACATATACGGAAGCTCCTTATTCCTACGTATCCGTCGTGGAGCTGAGCAACTACGTCAACAATCCAGGAGAGGATCCAAAGGCGAACCCGCACGTACGCGATCGTCTGTACCCGATCCTGCCAAAGTGGGAGCACATTTGCTTCTACCCGATGAACAAAAAACGCGACCTGCAGGACAACTGGTACATGCTGACTATGCAGGAGCGCCAGGAAATGATGCGTTCTCACGGCATGATTGGCCGCAAGTATGCAGGAAAAGTAAAACAAATTATCGGTGGCTCCGTCGGCTTCGACGATTGGGAATGGGGCGTTACCCTGTTTGCCAACGATCCACTGGAATTCAAACACATCGTCTACGAAATGCGCTTTGACGAAGTCAGCGCACGCTTCGGCGAATTCGGCAACTTCCTGGTAGGAAACGTGCTGAATGTAGAATCACTCGGCAAAATGCTTGAGGTGTAGTTCATAGAGTCAAAAGAGGTCTGCCTGCGCGAGATTCGCAAGGGCAGATTTTTTTGCGTCTGAAGCGCTGTTTGTTCCAAATACATGATAAAATGGACATTATGTCCAGATAGATCGTGTAACCAGAAATCGCGCGTACAAGGGTGGGGAGCGAAATGAAGGTCAAACGCATCGTTGCCAATATCGCAACATCGGATGTGGCAGAGGCGAAAAGGTTTTATCAAGACGTGCTGGGCTTGGATGTTGTCATGGATCACGGGTGGATCGCTACATACGGCTCAAAGGAAGAGATGCGTGTTCAAATCAGCTTCGCTACCCAAGGGGGTTCAGGTACTTTGACACCGGATTTGTCTGTGGAGGTCGATGACGTCGATGAAGCGTGGAGGCGCGTCAAGCAGGCAAAAATTCCGGTTGAATATGGCCCAGCCGATGAGCCGTGGGGCGTTCGGCGTTTCTACGTGCGAGATCCGTTTGGAAAACTGGTAAACATTCTGGCTCATGTCTCTGCAAATGGGACGGAAACGGCAGAGTAGAGCCGGGCGTGCCACAGGAGAAACCGTGCCGAATACGAAAATGCGCGGCAAAAGGCAAGAGGTAGCATGCATAGAGGCACAGGAGATCTACCTGGATGAAATTCGCGAGGGTAGCTCCTTTTTTTTGTGTTGTTTTGTCTATTGATTTCCAAATTAATGGTGAAATGGGTGATGTGACCAAATGGAAGGCGGAAGGAGAGCTTGATTATGCAAGGAAAAAAGATTCACCAAATGACGTTGAAGATGTCGACAATATCGATGCTGTCTGCCTTGTTTGATAACTGGAGGACTCGACCATGATTCAAAAGCAATCCTATCGAAAATTTGCCCCTGCAATAGTGTCCCTTCTCCTTGGCGTATTTTTGGTATACGGCATCACCGCTGAAAGGACACCGCTCGTGTATGCGGCAGAGCAAAAGTCCGAAAAAATCATTACCGAGGATGAAGCGATACATTTTGCAAAAAAATGGCTGCCGATCCCAGCGGGCTATACATATGGATACGGAAACTACGTTGAGCCAGATGGTGAGATAGAGTTCCCTTATGGTGCTTGGTCACTCTATTGGTCCAAAGGAGATCAGGATCGTATCATTTACAATATCCACCCGGTTACGGGACAGCTGCTGCGCTACCTCAATCAAAACCAGATCAGCGCCACTCCTGCCTCTGTAAATGCCGATCGGCAGCGTTTCGCACGTGAACGAGCGAACCAGTTTCTCGCCCATGTGATCCCGCCTGAAGAGCGGTCAAAGCTGACAGCACCGAGTGAAAGCATCGTAAAGAGCGACAACCCGGAAACGTATCAGTTCGTCTACAAAAGGATCGAGAATAGTATTCCTTTTGATGGCAATTACATTGTAATTAGCGTGAGTGGAGACGGAAAAATAGTGAGTTTCAAGCGTTTGTGGTACGAAGGGGAGCTGCCAGATGCGAGCCGCGTCATATCTGAAACGAAGGCACGAGAACTATTGCAGCAAAACACGGAGCCAACCCTGATCTATCGGGATAAACCAGAGTACTTCAAAAGCGATAGTTCAAACGAGCAGAAATACATGCTCGTCTATGAATACCAAAGGAAAGACCCGCAACTCGTCGATGCGATCACAGGGGAAATGGTCGATGCAAACGCAGAACCTGTAAAGCCCAAGCAAACGATCAACAGCTTGAAGGCAATGGCTCCCGCTGTCCCGCCAAATACGGGTAGAGGGGAAGACGGAGTGTTCACCCGCGAACAGGCGGAGGCAAGTGCTCTTCATTTCGTGCAAAAGACACTCTCTGCCCAGTTAGAGAATCTTTACATGCTGAATCCACAGCCCTATGAATGGAGCACAAGCGACTTACTAGCACATCGGATGTCTTACGAAGTACATTTTAGCTGGCTGAAAAACGGGATTCCTGTCAAGGATGCTACGTTTCAAGTTCGCGTTAGCCCGCGTAAAGGCTCCGCCAGTTTTGTAGACAAGGAACCGGTTCAACCACCTGTAATCGTTGACAATGACCCCAGGAGAGTAGATGTGGCGACAGCGAAAAAGACGGAGCAAGCAATGAATCCGGTTCTTAAGCTGTACTACAAGCAGCCTTTCGGATTCGACGAGGAAACGGGCGAGCCAAAGCCGATTCTCGTTTATAGCCTGACAGGAGACGGGGGAGTCGTAGACGGCCATACAGGCAAGTGGATCAGCTTTGATCAGATGCGGGAAGCGCGGACAAAACAGTAATTTCCCCCGCTTCGATTTGAGACTCCCCCCGTTATCAGCTAAGATAGGAAAAGGAGGGGATATTTTGAAAAGCATAAAACCTGGTCGCGGGCCATCTACTATGGGGGCAGCTGGCAGTATCGTCGTCGCCATTTTCGGGATATTCTGGACGATCATGGCGTTCACCATTACCCGTGATGCCCCATTCCCCATCGGCTTTATTTTTCTGGCAGCGGGGATTCTCTTTGTGGGTTTCGGGATATTTCAAGCCGTCTATCATTACAAGAACGCGACGTCCAAACAGAGAATGTCCTTGTTTGATATAACGGATTCAAAAGAAGAGCCTGATCCGCTCGATGTACGGTTCGGGGGAGCTGAAACAGCAAAAGATCCGGCAGAACGTACACAGAAGCTGTCGCCAGAGCGAGCATTTTGTCCCTATTGTGGGCAAAGTGTACAGTCGAGCTTTCAGTACTGCCCGAAGTGCGGCAAAAAGCAGTGAATGATTGGAGCAAAGAGGATGTCCTCAAAATGGACGTCCTTTTTCATTCCCTTAACAAAGTCGTAACTTTGGTTCGTTCACATTTTTTGGTACAGTGGAAAGAGGAAAGAAAGTGGGAGCATATTCTATCAGCAAGGAGGGAGCAGGACTGAGATTCCTATCACTAAAAATCGGCTATCGCACATTAAAGACGGCAGTTGGTACAGCCGTATCGATCTTGCTCGCCCAGCAGTTTGACCTGATGTTTCCCGCATCGGCAGGGATCATTACCATTCTCTGCATTCAAGTAACGGTAAAACAATCGTTTCGAACCGTCGGAAACCGGATCCTCGCCAGTTTACTGGGATTGGGGATCGGGATGGCACTGTTTGCCTTGCTCGGATACTCGCCGCTGGCTATCATGCTGGCGATTCTGATCTTTTTGCCATTGGCTGTGCGCTTTAAGATTCAGGAAGGCTTCATCAGCAGCATGGTTGTCATGATGCATTTATACTCCTCGCAGCGAATGGATCTGGCCCTCATTCTCAACGAATTGGCGCTGCTGCTCATTGGGGTAGGGGTAGCTCTGATCGTCAATTTGTACATGCCGAGCTTGGACAACGAACTGAAGGCCATGCAATCACAGATCGAGCAAAACTTCATGAAGATCCTCAAAGAATTTGCCTATTATTTGCGTCATGGGGAGAGCAATTGGGATGGTCACGAGATGATCGAAACGCCAGGCTTGCTGGGGAAAGCGGTGCAGCTCGCCTCTCGCTCCGTTGACAATCGGCTGGGAAAAAGGGAAGACGATCCGTACTACCAGTATTTTGTGATGCGCGAGAAGCAGTTCGAGCTTCTGGAGCGGATGATGCCGATCGTCTCCACGCTTGATATCCAGGTACCGCAGGGGCATCAGATGGCAGACTTTTTGGAGCGGCTCAGTGACTCGGTCCATCCGGGGAATACGGCTTATCGTTTCCTCGATCAACTGCGCGTCATGCGATATGAAATCAGGGAGACAGGTTTGCCGACCTCGCGCGAGGAGTTCGAGACACGCGCTTCGTTGTTTTATTTGCTGCGTGAAATAGAGCGGTACTTGTTCATCAAGCATGAGCTGGGAAAAAATACGGATGAAGCAGCCGATAAAAATGTGGCTGCCGCCAAGTAAGAGAAGAAACGACTGTCACGGATGGCAGTCGTTTTTGATTGACAGGGGTTCTGCTGCTCCTTCGTCACCATTTTCGTGCCAAGGAAAGGACGTTTTCCTTCTGGCGAAAGTGAGTAAGATGGAGGTGCGCTTACCATTAGAAAAGGACAATAGGGGGGCAGACAAACAAATGGCGACAATAGCAGGTGACAAGGAGTATGGGCTTGAGGTCAGGGAGGTCTCTGGTCTGGATGAGGAAGACTTGGACAAAGTGAAGCAGCTGTTCTTAGAGTATGCCCACTCCCTCGATATCGATCTTTCCTTCCAAGACTTTGAGGCGGAGTACAAAGCACTGCCTGGAAAGTACGGCCCTCCGGATGGCGTGCTGCTACTGGCAAAAGTGGATGGACAAACCGCGGGATGTATTGCTCTTCGCAGGATCGGAGAGGGCATCTGCGAGATGAAGCGACTCTACGTCCGCGATTCATTTCGGGGGTTGAAGATCGGGAAAATCCTGATTCAAGCCATACTGGAGAAGGCTTCCGAGCTTCATTACGATGTGATGCGACTGGATACGCTCCCGACGATGGCCAAAGCGCAGGCATTGTATCACTCATTCGGTTTCTATCACATTGAACCTTATGTATTTAATCCGATAGAAGGTGCTGTATTTATGGAAGTAAAATTGAACGAGGATGATCGAAAAGCAGATTAGTAAAAGGAAACAAAAGCCAAATTTCTCTGAGTGTACGAGAGGGGATTTGGCTTTTTTTAGTATGATAGAAACATATTCAATTCTGATGCATCTAAATAGTTTGACTATTCAAAAATGGGCAGGTATAATTTGGTTAACTTTGTTAGTAAACTTAACTAACTGCATGGTGGTGAGCGAAAAAGAGTGCGTGTCCCTAAGAAAACTGGCAGCAGCAAACGGGTAAAAAACCTGAACAAAGAAGAGGTATTGCAGCAGGTTATTTTGCACGGGCAGATTTCCCGAGCTGACATTTCCAAAGAGACACAGTTGAGTCGGCCGTGTGTATCCGCTCTGGTTGATGAAATGATCCAGGAAGGTCTGCTGTGCGAAGTAGGCATGGGGGACTCCAAGGGAGGGCGCAAGCCGATTCTTTTGGAGTACAACTACCAGGCGTACGCGATAGCAGGAGCGATCTTTGACGGGTCGACACTGGAAATGGCGATCGCTGACCTGAAAGGTGAGTTTTTAGCTCGCTACAGCAAGAGATTGGCGAGGCCGGAAGATGGCGAGACCGTCATCGAAGACCTGGCTGGGGGACTTACGCAGCTGCTTGCGAAAAGCAGCATCTCTCGTGACCGACTGCTCGGTATGGGGGTCGGTGTGCAGGGTGTTACGCAGCGCAACAGCGGGACCGTCAGTTTTTCGCCCAGTACCGGGTGGATGGGCTCTCCGATTCAGCAGACGATCCAGGCTCGTTTAGGGGTGCCCGTTATCCTCGACAACGACGTGAACATGATGACACTCGGGGAGTACGTGCGAGGAGCGGGTGTTGGACACACGCATGTCGTCAACATGTACGTCGGAACCGGGATTGGATCAGGGATTATTTTGGATGGTCAGTTTTACCGGGGCAGCCGGGAAGCGGCCGGAGAAATTGGTTTTATGATGATTGGGCCCGTACATAACCGCACGAAAAAGGCATCTGGCGTATTTGAGACCCATTATTCCGTCCCGGGGATTCGGCAACAGGCAAAGGGATTACTCTCTGACCTTCAGGAAGGGTCGAGTGTCATAAAAGAGCTCATCCGCCTCGCTCGCAATGAAAACGTCGATGCACAACAGCTGTTAGAGGATGTGTATCGGCATTGGGCGTACGGAATGGCCAACATCGTCAGTGTATTGAACCCGGAGCTTTTGATCCTGAGTGGGGAGATGGTCCATGTCGACGAAGAAGGGGTGAAGCGGATTCACGATTGGCTGACCGAGTGGGTGCCAGAGGTACCTTGTCTCGAAAAGGCAAGTCTTGGTGAACAGGCGGGGTTGATCGGCGCTGTACACAGCGTACTGGAAGCGTTTCCGTCGACGAGACTTCTGGAAAAAGAGTAAAAAGAGGGGGAGTAGTTTTGAAAAAGTCAAACAGCAAGCTGAAAAAATGGATGCAGGGCATGTTCGCCGGATCATTGGCCCTGACGGTAGCTGCATGCTCGGGGGGAGGTCAGGAGGCAAAGCCTGCGGATAACAGTAACGCTGGCGGACAAGGAACCCAGCCCGCAGCTCAGCCCGCGGCGACAACACCGGCTCCATCTGGAGAACCGCAAAAGCTGGTCATTTACACCGGCCGCGACAAAAATATCTTCGAGGTCGTCCTGCCGAAATTCAAAGAGAAGTACCCGAATATCGAAGTGGAAACACTCGAGATGGGTGCCCAACAAATCTTGGAGCGTGTGCGGGCAGAAAAAGCCAACCCGCAAGCAGACTTCTGGTGGGGCGGCACACAATCTGCTTTGAGCACAGCAGCTGACGAAGGCTTGCTCGAGCCATACAAGCCTACGTTTGCAGACAAAATCCCAGATCTGTACAAAGACCCGCAGGATCGCTGGTATGGGGAAATGCTCTTGCCAGAGGTCATCATGTACAACTCGCAGGCGCTCAAGCCAGAAGAAGCGCCGCAGGATTGGGACGAATTGCTGGATCCGAAGTACAAGGACAAGATCGTTATCCGTAACGTACTGCCATCCGGAACGATGCGCACCATTTATTCTGCCATGATCTATCGTCAAGGCGCAGACACGCCGGAAAAAGGCTACGACTGGCTGACCAAGCTGGATGCAAATACCAAGGAATACACACAAGACCCAACCAACCTCTACCTCAAGATGGACCGTCAGGAAGGTGTCATCTCCCTGTGGAACCTTCAAGATGTCCTGCTGCAAAGCAAACAAAACAACCATCCGTATGACTTCATTTATCCGAAGAGCGGGGCGCCAATCCTCGTCGACGGAATCGCTCTCGTAAAAGGTGCGAAAAACCTGGAGGCGGCGAAAAACTTCATGGAGTTCCTGATGAGCCCTGAGATTGCCTCCACGCTCGCCAAGGAGCGCTTCCAATTCCCTGCACGTACCGATATCAGCAAGGATGAACTTCCTGATTTCATGAAAAACCTGGAGCTGAAGCCTTTGGAGCTCGACTGGGCAGTCATGGCAGCGAAAGAAAAAGAGTGGATGCAGCATTGGGATGAAAACATCAAGGGCAAAGGGAAGAAGTAATGTGACAAGCTGGACGGGAAGGAGTGCTCCTTTCCGTCCAGTCACTTATCCCTCAAGCGCCCAGACTCGCTACGAAGGAGGATACAGAAACGGATGAGCAGCGTAACACTCGAACACGTTCACAAACGTTTTGGCCAGGCAAAAGGAGTAGAAGATGTACACATTCATATTGAGTCTGGTGAATTTTTCACCTTTCTTGGGCCGAGTGGATGCGGAAAGACAACGACGCTGCGGATGATCGCAGGCTTTTACTTTCCAACTGAGGGGCAAATTCGCTTTGGCAGCAGGGAGGTTACCTCGGTGCCACCGCACAAGCGAAACACGGGAATGGTTTTTCAAAACTACGCGCTGTTTCCGCATATGACGGTGTTTGAAAACATTGCCTTTGGGCTGCAGGTTCGCAAGCTGTCCCGAACAGAGACCCAAGAGCGTGTGGAAAAAATGATGAAGCTGGTTCGCCTGGAAGGGTACGGGGAGCGCAGGATCGATCAACTCTCCGGTGGACAGCAGCAACGGGTGGCACTCGCACGGGCGCTGGTCATCGAGCCGCAGATTCTGCTGTTGGATGAGCCGCTGTCCAATCTCGACGCCAAGCTGCGGGAAGAGACGCGCTTTGAAATCAAAAGACTCCAGCTGGAGCTTGGAATTACGACGATTTACGTCACGCATGACCAGGCGGAAGCGATGTCGATGTCAGATCGGATCATGGTGATGCAGAGTGGCGAGGTGCAGCAAATCGGCACACCGCATGATATTTATCATCGTCCCGTCAATCGGTTTGTCGCATCCTTTATCGGAGAGACCAACCTTTGGGAAGGTACGGTGGCTGGCTTCGAGGGGGACGAGGTACAAGTGCGTGTTTCCTCCGGGCAGATTTTGACTGGTTTGAAAAAGAATGCTTCCCCGCAAGTAAGGCTGGTTGCAGGTGAAAAAGTGACCCTGTCCATTCGCCCGGAATCGGTGATGGAGAGCGCGACTGGGGAAGAGGCGAATACAGTCACAGGCGCTGTGGTTCTGGCTGAATTCACAGGGGCATGCGTCAACTATGTGACGAGTGTTGGGGATGAGCAGCTGCGCAGCATGTCCATCAATTTGGGAAGACCTGTCAAGCAGCGTGGAGACACGATCAAGCTGCACATTCCGAAAGAGAGCATTTACTTTGCTGGATAAGGGAGGGAGAAGCGATTGAAAGCAGAACTGCAGCAGGCGCCAGCAGCGACCAGACGGAAGTCCATCATGGCTTCGCCTTCCTTCGTCTACGTGCTCGTTTCGCCACTCTTTTTGATTTTACTTGCCTATGTGATATATCCGTTGTTTGAAACCTTTGTTGCCAGTATCAAAGTCGATGAAGTCATCACCTGGAAAAACTATGCGCGCTTCTTCAGTCTGGAGCATACCGCCAATCTGGAGGCGCTGTGGACCAGTATCTACATCTCGGTTTTGAGTGTCATCTCCTGCGGCATCGTCGGAGTGACCATGGCGTTCCTCCTGGAGCGTTATGAATTTCCGGGCAGAAAAATCCTGTCTGTGCTGGCACTGGTGCCGATGGCATTGCCGCCGTTGATCGGGGTATTGTCCTTTACGTTTTTGTACGGGGAGAGCGGGATCTTTCCACGTGCGATCAAAGAACTGCTAGGACTCTCGCAGGTACCGTTTCCGTTAAAAGGCTTTTGGGGCGTCGTCGTCGTCCATACCTTTACGATGTACACCTACTTTTTTATGACGGCCACTGCAGCGATCAAAGGACTTGATCCGTCCTTGGAGGAAGCGGCAGCCAGTCTCGGAGCGAGCCGTCTGACTGTCTGGCGGCGTGTCATCCTGCCGATGCTGACACCGGCGATGGTAGCTTCGTCCCTTTTGGTATTCATGGTTTCTATGGCTTCCTACACAGCACCGCTCATCTTCGGGATCGACAGGACGATGACGATGCAGATCTACCTTTCCCGTACGAACGGGGATTTGGACATGGCGGCGACGCAATCTACGATTCTCTCAATAGTCTCGGTTCTCTTCCTTTTGATCATGCGCTGGTACCAAGGCGTGCGCAACTACCAGAACCTGAGCAAAGGAGTTAGTGTACACCGCACGGAGATCAAGAGCAAAGCTGTCCGTTACATAGCGATGGTGCTTTCCTTTATCGGCACGATCATCCTGATGCTGCCCATTCTCGTCCTGGTCCTCATCTCGTTCTCGGTTGACGGTACCTGGACGGTGCAAATATTGCCTCCGCAGTACACGCTCGACCATTATCTCGACCTGTTTACAGACAGCAAGACTTGGCGTCCGATCGTAAACAGCTTGCAGCTCTCTGCCATCGCCTGCGTGGGTATCGTCTTGTTCGGCGTGGCGGCTGCGTATTCGATGGTTCGTCTGAAGTTTCGCGGCAAGACCTTGCTGGACGTGCTGATCATGCTGCCTTGGGCGCTGCCAGGTACAGTTGTAGCGGTAAACCTGATCGCAGCGTTCAGCCAACCGACCGTGTTCAGCTTTGGGCAGGTGCTGATCGGGACGTTCTGGATCATCCCGCTCGCGTACTTTGTCCGGCATCTGCCTCTCGTCTTCCGTTCTACGTCCGCAACGTTGATGCAGATGGATCCATCCGTAGAGGAAGCGGCGCGTAATTTGGGAGCATCGTGGTGGTACAGCTTCCGCCGAGTCGTCTTTCCGATGGCGTTGGGCGGGATTCTGGCTGGAACGCTGCTGGCTTTTGTCCAGTGTATCGGAGAGTTCGTCGCATCGATCCTGATCTTTACGCCGCGAACGACTCCACTGTCGGTAGCCGTGTTCCAGCGAATGTACAGCTTTGAGTTTGGAACGGCGTGCGCGTATGGAGTGCTGCAGATTATCGTCATCATCGTGGTTCTGTTCATCTCCAGAAAGCTTGGCGGGGACAAAGCAGGTACCGCTATCTAGTAAAAGCTTGTCGAGAAAAGATTCGCTTGGGGGCGGGTCGAGGTTTTCTAGTACTCCGCTATCTTCCTAGGGTCAATCCATGGCTGCAACAGGGGATACTACGAAAGAGTGCCGTGATTGATATAGACGTCAATCTGAGTAGGGAATGGAGGAACGTTCATTGAGAAAGGGGAAACTTGCCAAGCTGTACACTCTCACGACAGCGGCGGCGCTCGTCGGCAGTATGATCATGCCGCTTGCGCCCCAGACTGCCCATGCTGACCGGGGGGTTGTCGATCTGTGGAAAGCGATCAAACCGTTGACCACAATTGCCAGCGCCATGAATACCGGGGCCCATCCAGACGACGAGCACAGTGCGGTGCTTGCGTATCTGTCACTGGGAAAAGGCGTGGACACGTCCAGTATCATTGCCAATCGAGGCGAAGGCGGCCAAAACGAAATCGGCAGCGAGCTGGGCAATGCGTTGGGCATTATCCGCACACGCGAATTGCAGGAGGCTTCCAAAATCACGAACATTCACCTAGAGAATCTCAGTGAGAAGATCGACGACCCGATCTTCGACTTCGGCTTTTCCAAGAGCCCGGATGAGACCTTGGAAAAATGGGGAGAAGACGTGGCGTATGAGCGGCTGATCCGCAAAATACGGACACTTCGGCCAGATGTAGTAATCCCCGCATTTTTGAACGAGCCATCCACTCACGGGCATCATCGGGCGATTAATGTCATCACGGTTCGGGCGTACAAAGACGCGGCTGATCCGACCGTTTTCCCCGAACAGCTGAAGGAAGGCTTGACGCCATGGCAAGTGAAAAAGCTGTACCTGCCTGCCACGCAGAAGGATTACAACGTCAGCGTTCCCGTCGGAGCCTACGACGAGGTCTACGGCGCGTCCTATGTGCAGCTCGGGGAAGAATCCCGCTTTATGCACAAGAGCCAAGGGATGGGGCGTGTCTATGACGAAGGACCGAGCTCCAACTACTACAAGCTCGATCAGTCTGTCGTGAAAGCGAAGGACAAGGAAACGGACTTTTTCGATGGCATCGCGTACACCTTTACCGATCTGGCGAAAGAAGTAGCCGGTCAGTCAGGTGGAGCAAAAATTGCCAGCGATTTGCAAAAGCTGCAGAAAGACGGAGAAGAAGTCATCGCCGCTTATCCGCATTTTGAAGCGGTGGCAAAAGAAGTGCACGAAATGATTACAGATGTCGCAAAGGCAACGGCAGATGTGCAGGCTTCGGGCCTCTCCAGCGAGTCCAAAACAGACCTGCTGCACCGCCTGAATGTCAAGCAGGCACAGCTCAACAAAGCGAGCGCGGAATCCCTGTCACTCGTCACCAAAGTGAAACCGGAAACGGGCGAGCTGGTGGCAGGTCAGACGACAAAAGTAACGGTATCTGCCTACAACGGCGGTCAAGTCAAGCTGGGCAAAGTGAACCTCGCGTTGAACGTACCGAAAGGCTGGAAAGCGACGCCGCAGGGAACGACCAGCTTCAACCAGCTGGGCTACAACGAGACAGTCAAGACGACGTACGAAGTATCGGTACCAGCAGATGCAGACTTGTTCCAGCCGTATGCAGCACCGGCACTTACGGCGGATGTTTCGTACAGCTTCTCTGGCGCGACTGCCACGAGCCATGCTGTGCCAAGTGATGCTGTTGCGGTATTGCCGGCATTTGCGCTGTCTCTTTCTCCGAGTGCAACCGTTTTGAACACACGGAAGCCGCAGGATCCGATCCCGGTCAAAGTAACCGTCAAAAACTACAACCCGGGAGAAGCGAAGGCGAATATCTCTCTCGACGTACCTGCAGGCTGGAGCGTGGAGCCGAAAGCGACGCCGCTTGATTTTGCAGCAAAAGGAGAAACGAAATCGGTGGCGTTCACTGTCAAGGCAGCTTCCTCCGTCAAACCGGATTCGTACAAAGTGACAGCCGTCGCGACAGGTGGTGGAAAAGAAAGTCGACATGGAGCACAGGTCATCCGTTATCCACATATCGGGACTACTTATTTCGTTCAGCCAGCCGAATTGGCGATTCAAGCCTTTGACCTGAAGGTTCCAGAAGGACTGAAGGTCGGCTATGTCTCCAGCGGCTTTGACAACATCGATCAATACCTCCAGCAGCTGGGTGTACAGGTGACAAACCTGACAGCGAAGGATATTGAGTCGGGTGATTTGAGCCAATACGATACGATCGTCTTGGGAATTCGTGCGTACGGCTTCCGTCCGGAGCTGATTCCGAGCAATGCACGTTTGCTGAAATACGTAGAAAACGGCGGCAATCTGGTCGTGCAGTACCACAAGCCGGAAGACAAGTGGAAGCCAGAGCTCGCTCCGTATCCGATCAAGATCGGGGAGCCGTTGATTCAATGGCGGGTAACGGATGAAAACTCCAAGGTGACCATGCTGGCGCCTGATCATCCGCTGTTCACGACCCCGAACAAGATTACCGAGCAAGACTGGAACAACTGGATTCAGGACCGCTCTGCCTACAACCCGGCACAGTGGGGCAAAGAGTATACCGAGCTGATTTCCAACGGAGATGCAGGAGAGAAAGAATTTACAGGCACATTCCTCTCGGCCAAGTACGGCAAAGGAACGTATACCTACAGCTCCCTCGTCTGGTACCGTGAAATTCCTGCTCTGGTTCCTGGGGCGATCCGCTTGTTCGTCAATATGGTGAGTCTCCATCAGTAGCCATTCAGTTTGATCCGCCAAAGGGAAGAGGCAGAATGCCTGCCTCTTTTCCTTCCCGGATCGACGCGAGAATCTTTCTAATAATCGTAGTAGCCAGCCGATACAGCAGGGAAGGAGATGCAAGTCAAATGAATTATAGAGAGCGTATTTTTCAGCAGGAGGGAGAAAGCTTCCCCGGAAAGACCTATGTGGAGGTAGTTCTTGCACCTGCCTTTCATGAAGCCAAAAACCATCTCCTGCAACCGATGATGGCCATCAACAAGGCGCATCTGGTTATGCTGCGCGAACAGGAGCTTTTGACGGATACGGAAGCAAAGGCGATTGCCCAAGCTCTGGTCGGCATTGAGATGGAAGAGCTGCGCCACTCCGCGTACACCGGGCAGTTTGAAGATTTGTTCTTTCAGGTAGAGAGCCGTCTCTTGGAGTTGGCCCCGGACGTGGCGGGCAATCTGCATCTGGCGCGAAGCCGCAACGACATGGGAATCGCCATATATCGCATGGTGCTGCGGGAAAAGCTGCTGGTAACCTTGGAATCTGCCCTCTATCTGAAAGAGCATTTGCTCCTTTTTGCACAAGAGCATGCGGAGACCGTGATGATCGGCTATACCCATACGCAGCAGGCACAGCCCACAACCATGGCCCATTACATCATGGCAGCAGTCGATTTGCTCAGCCGCGATATCAAGCGGCTCTTGAACGCTTATCGGACGTGCAATCGCAGTCCGATGGGAGCGGCCGCTTTGACCACTTCGGGATTTGCAATCAGCCGGGAGAGGATGAAGGAGCTGCTTGGCTTTGATGAGCTGGTAGAAAACTCGTACGACGCCGTTTGCGGAGCCGATTACCTGGGGGAGGCTGCCACGGCGATTCAGCTGGCGGCGATTAATTTGGGACGTACGGTTCAGGATATGCTGCTGTGGTGCACACAGGAGTTTTCGGGTTTAAAGGTAGCGAGCCCCTACGTGCAGATCAGCTCGATTATGCCGCAAAAACGCAACCCGGTGTCCTTCGAGCACATGCGCTCCCTTCTGTCCAGCAGCGCGGGAAATGCCCAAACGGTGCTGACGATGATGCACAACACGCCATTTGGCGACATCGTGGACACAGAGGATGACATGCAGCCGTATGTCTGGAAGAGCATGTCGGTGCTAGAGCAGATGTATCGACTGATGGCATGCGTAGTAGGAACGATGGAAGTAAACAAAGCAGGTCTGCTGGAACGGGCAAAAGGCAGCTTTGCGACCGTGACGGAGCTGGCAGATACACTCGTGCGCACAGATCATCTCTCGTTTAGAAACTCCCACCACATCGTCAGCAAAGTGGTAAAAGAAGCGATGGCAGCCGGGCTTAAAGCGGATCAGATCAGTCTGGAGCTGGTCAATCGTGCGGCTTTGGACGTGATTGGCAAAGAGCTGGCCATCACGGCAGAAGAGCTTCGCCTCGCCTTGGATCCGGTTCATTTTGTCCGCATCCGCAAGCTTCCGGGAGGACCGAATGCCGATGAGATCAAGCGGATGATTCAGGAGCGCACAGCTTCCTTGCGGGCAGAAACGTCCTGGCTTTCGCAGGAGAAACAGGAGAGAGAACAAACGTGGAAGCGGCTGGATCAGATCATCGCTGATTGGAGTGTGGGGTGATGGCAGCTGTACGGATTCCCCTTTTGGCAGTAGACGGAGGGGGCACCAAGTGCTTGGCCGTGCTGGTGGAACGATCCGGGCAGGAAGTCGGCTCCGGACGATCCGGCTCATGCAATTACCAGGGAAGCGGGGAGGAGGCAGCCGCGCGGGAGCTGATGCAGGCGATCTCCCAGGCTCTGGAGGAGGCTTTAACCCACTATCCAAACGTGCCAAGCACGCCCTCAGCAGAGTGGGAGGTTGAGTGCGCTGTCTTCGGGATCGCTGGCCTTGATACCGAGCATGATCGCCAGGTGATAACGGGGATGGTTCAGCGCGTATTGCAGCAGCTGCACGTGCACGTCCGTCATTTAATCGTCGAAAACGATGGCTTCGCTGCTTTGCTCGGTGCGACTGGCGGCAAGCCAGGCATCCTGGTGATCGCTGGCACCGGCTCCATCGCTTTTGGGGTAAACGATGCGCAGGAGACGTCACGGGCAGGGGGCTGGGGTCATCGCGTCGGGGATGAAGGAAGCGGCTACTGGATTGGTAAGCGGGCGATTGTCGCTGTCCTAAAAGCGGCTGATGGCAGGGGAGCACCCACTCTTTTGAAAGATTTGCTGCTGCCCTTCATCGGATTGTCTCGCGTAGATGAGCTTTTTAACTGGACGTACGGCTCATTCTATTCCGTGGACAAGGTAGGCGAGCTGTCCGTCTTGGTCAGTCAGGCAGCCGATCAAGGAGATCCTGTAGCCTTGGAAATCTTGCAGGACGCAGGGGAAGAGCTGTTCCTTGCCGTTCGTGCCGTCATAGAAGCCTTGCATATGAAGAATAAACCGTTTCAGCTGATTCTGCAGGGCGGTGTTTTGCAGAATGACGATCGGGTCAGAGAAATCGTCATAGATCGAGTCAACCGCTACGCGTCGTCGGTCGTGATCGAGAATGCACAGAACGATCCGATTTACGGGGTCATTGCAAAAGGATTGGCGTATTTGGACAGCCAATCCGAACAGTAAAAGAGGTGCCAGTTGAGATGAAAAAAGTAATGGTAGTGTTTCCTCACCCTGACGATGAATCGTTTGCCTGCGGTGGTACCTTGGCAAAGTGCCGGGATGCCAGTCAAATGACGTGTTTAGTCTGCGTCACTTCCGGCTGCAAAGGGCGGACGGGGCCGTTTGAAATCGATTGTGGCGAGAAATTGGCACGCCATCGTGAACAGGAGCTGGAGAGAGCTGCCGAGGTGTTGGGGATTGACCGCTTGGATCTGTTCCGCTATCCGGATGGCTCGCTGGTGCAGACGAATTTCGATGAGCTGGTCGGGCGAATACGCGAGACGATTGTGGAATGGAAGCCGGATGTCGTGGTGACCTTTCCGCCAGATGGTGTGACAGGTCATCCCGATCACATCGTCACGTGCAAGGCGACGACAAGGGCAGTAGAACTGGCTGAGGAGGCGCTGTCAGCCAAAGAATACCCGGATCTGTACTACGTTTCCATTCCCCACTACTACGATCATTGCCCGGATCGGGGGCCGCAGCCGGCCGTGCCCATTACGGGAAAAGTCGATATTACCTCCTACCGCCTGCAAAAAGGCGAAGCCCTGCGCGCCCATCAAAGTCAGAGCTACTCGGTGAATCGGGCCTACCCGGGTGTGATTGACGGCGACTTTGGCGTGATTGGCTGCTACGAATACTACACACTCATTCGTTCAGGAGGAAAAAGGGTAGAGCCGTTGCCATCAGAAACCGAGATTCCGGTGATCGAGCTGTGAGTGACAAGTTCAACGGCAAAAATAGCACAAGGGTTGGTCAGCGTAGTGCTGGTTAATCCTTTTTTTATTCCATGTTAGAAACCAATTTTCCCCACCCCCGTATATCCTTAAGAGGGAAGGGAGGGATACATAGTGAGTCTATTCCAGTTTTTGTTTTCCCGGCACAAGAGCTTGATCTATACGGCTTTTGGCAGTCAGGACTACTTTCGGGTGATTTACAGGCTGGAGGCGGCTGGCGTCTCGTTTCGGACCCGAACTCATCAGGATCCTAGGCATCACACAGGCTCGTTTTCCTTCTCCACCAGAGATTTTACGCAGTACGATATCTATGTAACCAAAGCAGACGAGTATAAAGCCCAAATGGCGATTCACGGGAACTGACACCAAGGCCATGGGAGCGGCTGCATAGGGAATTCGGCGTTTCTTTCTATACGGCGGGTAGGTATCTTAGATATAATGATGGTAAAATTTGTCCTGATAGGTAGTAGAGGAGGAACCGCGTCATGTCCGTTCGTCAAGCCTTGCAAGAGAGAAGAGCTGTGCGAAATTATTTGCCAAAAGAGGTAGAAACCGAAAAGATCGAGGCGCTGCTGGAGTGTGCTGTGCTCGCGCCGAATGATCGACTGCGCCAGCCATGGCACTTTTATGTGATCAGAGGAGAGGCGAAGGAGCGATTCGAGGCAATCGCCAAACAATTTTTGCTGGAGCGCTTCCCAACCAAGCCTCATCTCGTCGCGGAATCGCTGGCTGTATTGGAAAAAACGCCACTGGTCATCGTGGCGACAGCGGATATCATTCCCGGTGATGAAGCGTCGTCAGAAGATAACGAATACGCTGTCTGCTGCGCGATTCACTCGATGTGGCTGGCAGCTAAAGAACTGGGACTGGGCATGGTCTGGCGCACGAGAGGCGTGGGACTGGTACGAGACGAACGATTGATGACGTTCCTCGGATCACCGGAAAATCAAAAGGTTGTCGGGACTCTATTTATCGGGTATCCAGAAGCGGACGTTCCTACTACGGCTCGCGCAGAGGTTGCAAGCAAGACGACGTGGCTGTAGTTGATACAAGAAGAGGGAAGAAATCACCAGCAGTGGTGCTTCCCTCTTTTTTTACTGATTCATTTTCGGGACGATCAGGAATACGAAGAATATGCGTAATGTTCAACCGACTATTTTTATGCTGGACGCGTAGTGTAAAATCGAATGTAACATGAATAAAAGGGGCTGGGATTATGATTTTCTGTTCGGATCGCTTAAAGGACTTTCACTCCTATAAACTTGATTCAAGCAAAGGGGAAAACAATGGACAGAAACAAATTCTCTGCGATAGCCCACAGGAACCATGCATTTAGCAATCCGATCAGTGAAAGCAAGATCAATATGGTTATGAATCATACAAAGCTGAATCCAAATGACAAAGCGATTGACATTGGAGCTGGAACAAGTGAATTGCTTATTCGTTACCCCTCTCTTCTCAGCAGTAGCAAGTGAGGATGATTGGGATGCTTACGAAGGTCTTTATGCAAGCTCCATTGAAGAGTATTGTTATGAAAACCCGGATGATCCTGATGTTGAAGCGATGCTCACAAGAATCAGGAGTTGGAGAAATACGTATCTGGAATGGGGAAGAGATACATTAGGTTTCGGCCTATATCTCTTTAGAAAGTGATACGGAATCAAACGAACAGTTAGAACAACGTTACCTCTTTTACACGTATGGAGACGATAGGGCAATAAAGACAGGACGGCAACTGGTCATAACGATCAGGGGCCGTTTTTCTTTGAGGGAACGGGCAGATAAGCGCAAGGTAGTTATTTAGTCTGTGCTACGTTCCGTCCGTATCTTCAACGACAGCAATTCCATCTATTTCAAGAAGGCAAGATGGACGCGCCAATTCCGAAACAAATAAAACGGTGACCAAAGGTGGATTTTCTAATACACCAGCCACCTCTTGGAAGGCTTTGTAACCGATTCGCGGGTCGCTCCCCCTGACTAAATAGATATTGAGTTTAACCAGATTGGCGAAACTTGCATTTTCAGAAGCTAAAATCGTTGCGATGTTAGTAAGCGCCTGCTTGGTTTGCAATTCCAAATCACCAGCTCCAATCAGCTCACCGGAGGAATTCGTAGCATTTTGTCCGCCTATATAAATGGTTTTTGCCTTTCCACTTACGGTAATCGCTTGACTAAATGCTTGGGAAACAAATAAACCTTCTGGGTTTTTATGCTCCATTTTGAAAGTAGTCATTTGGTTTTCCTCCTTAAAAATGGTGCTTTATCTACTTAAGTATAAGCAACTTCACTGACAGTTACTGTCAATGGTGTTCATTTGACGGGAAAACGTTACAAACGCTGACGCCAAGGCCGGTTCAATAGAAAAGGAACCGCATAAAGAGAGCAAAGGCTGTCTTTATAACGGTTCCTTTTTATTCAAGCATGATGGAGCAGCACTCTTCAGCAGTCAGGATTGCGAACGCCAATGAGCAAGCAATTTTTCCAGATATCCCTCAAAATGCACGGCGCTCTCTTTCATGGACGCAAAGCGCTCTGACAAGACTTCGTTTTTTTTCACGCTCTCAATCTGTGCTCCCTTTTCCAGGATGGTCTGCAGAGATGCCGTTCGCTTCAGGGCAGAGAGAACCTCCTTTTCCATGGCAGTAGGAGAAAATATATAGTAAGTGACACGGTCTCCCGTCACACTCTTTTTTTCCACGTGTCCGGTTTGCAGCAATAAGCGGATGTTGGTAGAAACGCTGCCAAGGCTTACTTGCAGGGAGGATGCGATCTGTTCGGCGGAAAGAGCGCCTTCTGTCACCATCAACAGGCCCAGTATCCGTCCAGCAATTCGGGAAATACCTTGGCTCTCATGGTGGAGTCCGATTTCTTCAATATAAGTCAAAAGCTCTGGAGATAACTTATCACTCAATATCATTACTCCCTTTGGGAAAAACGCTCAGACGTTTTTCAAGCATCTCGGATAGTTTTCAGTAATCTATTATACCAATACTTCGAACGGTTGGGTAAGGGAGAATCCCGTTCCTCTGCCCGATTACACGCAAAGAGAGCCTGTCAATAGCAGCAGGCTCTCTCCTTGTTGGTAGGTAGATTTACACGTCGGAACGGCTTGTTTTTTTCAATTGCCGATAGCCAAACAGAATACGGCTAACCTGACCTTGTTCGTCACGGATAAAGCGAACAGGGTTTGATGTCGTGGCGCTCATGGACATGAGGAACTGATCCAATCCGACTGCTTTTAGGGGAATGACACTGTCCAATTCACCCAAGGTGGCAACGATCTTCACTGTACCTTCCTCGGTTTTGACGATGATTTCATTGCCTTCAGGCGAAGCGTATTTCCCACAATAGTCGGTGAAAAGCGCGGATTCGGGTTCATAGGATGGATAGCTAAGCTCGGGTAGGTCTAGCGGCCGACCGTGCAGGGAATTGAGAGAGGACGCCAGCAAATCCCTGACCACAAAAGCACCGTCAAGGTTGGTCAAAGCGACCCCTGTGATGCCCTCATCCGGAAGAATGTACATCTGCGCAGAGATTCCTTTCAGACCGCCGGAGTGTTCTACTAGCGTGCCGCCGTGATAGTACGGCGCTGGTGTGACGACCAAGCCGTAGGCGTAATGAGTTTGTGAGTCAATCGAAATCTGAGGTGTCATCATTGATGCTACGCTTTCTTTGGAAAGAATCCGGTTTGTCCCAACAC
The DNA here is from genome assembly GCF_003710965.1 of Brevibacillus nitrificans. NCBI lineage: Bacteria > Bacillati > Bacillota > Bacilli > Caryophanales > Paenibacillaceae > Brevibacillus > Brevibacillus nitrificans. The sequence continues at coordinate 48,642 of NZ_RHHU01000017.1, forward strand.
ATCCGCCTGTGCGGAAAATTTCCGTATAGCGTAGCATGTCCCGTACGGTCGACTTCAAAAATCCGGCTGCACGCTGGGAGGGAGCATCCCACCAGCACGGTGAGGCAAAGACTTCGGGTTTGCCGTTTACGACTTTCCGTGTATGGAGAGTAGAGATGTCCGTCTTTTTATCGAGATCGTCGAGAAAAAAGGCAGTATGGGTCATACCGGCAGGGTGGAGGATATACTCGCGTACGTATGCTTCATAAGACATACCACTGACTCGCTCAACAATAGCGCCCAATAATCCAAAGGCATCATTGGAGTAGCTGAATTGGGTTCCTGGCTCACCTAGCAGTTCAATAGGGGAAGCAGCCAAGTAGGAGAGCAAATCCTCATACGTATCGATGAAAGGCAGCTTGCTCATATGGGCGGGATCAAACGGAGGGAGCAAATCCGTGTAATCAGGATCGTCCACGATGCTTCGCTTCATCGCGCCGAAAATACCAGCCAATGGGGGAAGGCCTGCCGAATTACTCATGAAATGATGGATGCGGATACGTTTGGCAGCTGATTCATCCGCTACCGTAAACGCAGGCAGATATGTGATGACAGGGTCCTGCACGCAAAGCTTCCCTGCTTCTTGTAGCTGCAGGATGGCGATGCAACTAAACGACTTGGTAATAGAGCCGATGCCAAAAACAGTATCGAGCGTGACTTCTTTCTGCTGCTCGGCATCGCTGTGACCAAACGCTTTCTGGTAAAAAATCTCTCCGTCTTTGGCAAGAGCAAGCATTGCTCCGGGCAGTGCACGAGGATTGACGAGTTTCTTGGCATATTCTTCAAAGGCGGTAGTCCAGGGTTGGCGATTCATTTGCGTTCATCCTTTCTCCAGAGAAATTTGTATGACTTTCCTGTTTTGAATGCTCCTGTAAGATGAGCAGAAACGGTGCGAAGGTCGCGGACCTGCCCAGCGAGGCGCTCGCATTACGCTCCCGGAGGCAGCTTGTGGACCTGCTTGCTTTCAAAAGGCTTTATGCGTATTCCAAGAGAGGTGACGACGGCAAGGGCAAGACCCAGCATGAGAAAGCCAAAGCCTGCTTCAAAGGAAAAGTGAGTAATGATGGCTCCCATGGCAACCGGAGTGATAATACTGGCTGTCTTTGCCCCGGATAGAAGGATGCCGCTGCCTGTTCCGAGCACATGCGCAGGTATGATGCGCATCGTCAGCCCCATGATGGGCTGGCTTGTCAGAGAGAGAAAAAGAAGAATGGCAGATTCGTATAGGACAAACTCAACAACGCTTCCTGAACGGATCATCAAAACAAGAAAGAGAGAGGCGAGCAAGAGCGCAGGAATGACCATCAGGCGAAACTTATCACGGAAAAATCGGTCGTAGAGCCATCCGCCAGCAATATTGGCCAGCATCGCCACCAGGAGAGGGAGCGACGCAGCAAATCCGGTTTGGGTGAGCTCCAAATGCTTGACGGTCGTTAAATAGGTCGGAACCCACGTGAGGAACCCCGTCATAACAAGGCTTATCCCAAACAGCATCAGGGTCAGCCGCCAAATCTGTCCATTTCGCAAAACGTCCGTAAGCTTCATAGCTAAAGGTGATGATTGCCCGTCGCTCTGTTGTGCTGGCTGTTTAGGAGATGGGCCAGCCGGAAGGGAGCGAGGGAGAAAGAAATAGATGACAGGGGCCATGATCAGTCCGAGAAGAGCCAAGAGTAAGGACGTCTTGTGCCATCCAGTCATCGCGATCAGCGGGGCAACGATCAGCGGCGCGATTGCAGAACCAAAAGGATCAGCAGCCAGCACAACTGCATTGGTCGTCGTCCGATATTCCAGCGTCGTTCTTTCTCCGACAGCTTTGAGGATGGAGGGTGACATCGGAGCCTGGATTACACCCAAAAGGAAACGAACGGCAATCAGCATGGCAAAGCCCGTCACCAAACCGGTACATGCTGTGAAGAGCGCCCACAGCACCAAGCCGATCGATATGATTCGCTTCGATCCGACTTTGTCAGCAGCCACACCGCCTGGAATCGTAAAAAGAGCAAAGCCCAAAAAATAAGCGCTTACAATTGCCCCTAGCTCTACCGAGTTAAGTCCGAATTCCTCACCGATCAACGGCAGAGCCATTATAATGCCAAACGTTCCGATCACCTCTACAAGAAGAGTCAAAAAGAGAAGCAGGGCACTGATCGAGGCTGTTTTTTTCACTTGCATCACCACCTTTTCGAAATATGTAGTTAATCTTAATGAATTTCAGTCATTTTAGTCAATATTAAAATAATTAAAATAAAATCGTTGCGAGTTGCCCAACTATCCATTATATTTTTGCTTAATCAGCTGGAAGAGGTATACAGGTATCAAAGATGGAGGGTCGACAATGGAGAATTTTACGAGGAACCTGGAGAAGTATGCTGAGCTTGCCATACAAATGGGATTGAATGTACAGCAAGATCAGACGGTCGTTATTTTCGCTCCGCTAGAGTCCGTACAATTTGTTCGTCTCTTAGTCAAAAAGGCATATGAACAGGGAGCCAGGGAGGTGCATCTTGAGTGGAATGATGAACAGCTTACCCTCATGAAGTACAAGCTGGCACCGGATCAAGCCTTTGAAGAATACCCAGCATGGCGGGCAAATGGGTACGCAGAATGGGCGGAGAACGGAGCAGCTTTTTTAACCCTGTATTCACCGGCTCCGGGATTGTTGAAGGAGGTTGACCCATTGCGAGTGGCTGCGGCAGCCAAAACGAGTGCGATGGCGCTGGAAAAGTATCGATCCTATACGAAAGCGAACAAGGTATGCTGGACGATTATTGCTTACCCAACAGTTGAGTGGGCCAAACAGGTATTTCCTGATATTTCGGCGGGCGAAGCGATTGCTGCCTTGTGGGATATCCTTTTCAAGGTGACTTACACAAATCACGATAGCCCGACGAAGACATGGCAAGGGCACAATCACAAGCTTTCGCAAATCGTTAACTATCTGAATGAAAAGCAGTACAAGCAGCTCTCCTATGAAGCGACAGGGACAAAGCTGACGGTGGAATTACCCAGGGGGCATATCTGGAAGGGAGGAGAAGCTTACAGCGAGTCAGGTACCCGCTTTAATCCCAATCTTCCGACAGAGGAAGTATACACCATGCCGCACAAAGACGGAGTCAATGGGGCTGTCCGCAGTACGCGGCCTCTCAACTACGGAGGGATGCTCATCGAAAACTTTACGCTGGTGTTTGAAAAAGGAAAAGTGGTCGACTACTCTGCTGAGCAAGGCTATGAAACGCTCAAGCATTTGCTTGAGACGGACGAGGGGTCACGCCGTTTGGGGGAAATTGCATTGGTCCCCTATTCATCACCGATTTCCCTGTCCCAGCTGGTTTTCTATAATACGCTCCTTGATGAAAATGCCTCCTGCCACTTTGCTCTTGGTCAATCTTATCCGACGACGATAGCGGGTGGGAACGGGATGTCTGATGCGGAACTTGCCAGTCATGGAGGGAATAAAAGCCATGTCCATGTTGACTTTATGATAGGCTCAGCCGAACTGAACGTCGATGGAATGACGGCGGATGGAAAATGCGAAGCCATTTTCAGGAAAGGGAACTGGGCTTTTTAAAGCTGCTAGAAAGAAGCTCCCTGTGCTGCTGTTCCGAGTGACAGGGAGTATGTTTCACTAAAATCATCGGTTATAGAGGCTTTTAGAAGGATGAAAGGGGGAGTGTTCCGTGTAAAAGGTTTGTCTATCCGTGCTTTTTGTCGTACTTCTGAGAAAAAGAGGATAAGGGAGGGTCTAGGGTATGAAAAAGAAAAAGAAGCAGCTTGTTTTTTCGTTAGCTTTTTTCCCCTTGTTATTTGCAGGGATATCAGCAGTATCCACCGGGTACGCGTATGCTACGGAAGAGCAGGCAGTTGCAGAGGCAGAGCTGTTAACGATGGAAAAAGCCATTATGTATGTACAGCATGCAAATCAAGAGGTGGCAACCGCCAAGCTGGATGCGGAGAATGCTGGCATCAATGGGCGTCTGACCCTCGGGCAGCTGCGGGGCATCCCGGCCGAAGAGATTGATTCGCTGCAGCTTGCCCAGCAAAAATATGTCACGAAAGCCCAAAGTGAAATGAACACCCGAATAACGAGCATCTATGCGCAAGCCTTGGATGCCGATGTCCGGTACCGTGCCATTCTCTCCTATTACGATCTGCTGAATGCGTATAAAGCGCGGGAATGGAAGAAACACCGATTCCAACGAACGCTGGAGCTAGTCCAGAGTGCGAGCGCCAGCACAGGTCCAAAACGGTTGGCTAGTGATCGATTGCAAGCCGAGGTGCGAGCGAATGGAGCGCAGGCTGAGCTAGCTTTTGCCCAGCTCAACTGGGAAGCGGAAAAAATCAAGCAGAACGAATTTCTCGGTGTAGCGGCTGATAAAGAGTGGCGTTTTTCCGAGGAGGAGGGAGTGGCACCAGAGCTTCCTGTGAAAATCGAGGATGCCATCGAGTCAACGAAAATCCATAAATTTGCCGTCCAGCAGCGAAAGGAAGAAATGCAGATAGCCCAGTTGGGTGTTTCGATGATCAGCCAATACTCAGCCCTTTCTACCTTCCCGGGAAAAATGGCAAGAAACAATCTTGAAAAAGCCGAGATAGCACTGGAGACAACGGTACGCTCTGCGCTATTTGAACTGTACGCGGCTTTTCAGCGCTACGAAGATGGCAAACAGCTTGTTCAAGTGAGCAGAAAGGGCATGGATCTTGCTACGAACTACTACGAGGAGAAAGTGAAGCAGTATCGACAGGGAGGAATTTCTCTAAACGAAGCGCTTCAGGCAGAACAGGATTTGGCGGATCAGGAGACGCTTTATGTGGCTGCCATCCATGATTTCAACAAAAATTATGCGAAGTTTCAGTAAATACCAGCAGGGAATCATCCTATCTCATTCGATATTCGTAAAAAGGGAATGGCAGCACTGCCAGCCTAAAAACATGTAATGGAGATTCCTAGATTAGGGAATAGCTAAAAGGAAACTTCTACATGCTGGAGGGAAACGATGGCAACTTTTTATGACAAATATGGCGGTGAAGAAACGATTGCCAAGGTCGTTGATTACTTTTACGATCTGATATTGGCAGATGAAACCGTGAACCAATTTTTCAAGGACACCGATATGGAAAAGCAGCGGAGGCACCAAACCAAGTTCATCAGCTATGCGTTAGGCGGTCCCAATCAGTATACCGGTCAGTCCATGGCAAAGGTCCATGCAGGGATGAACCTGCAGCCGGAGCATTTTGACGCGATCGTAAACCATTTGCAGGCAGCGCTTGAGCATTTCGGAGTCGGAGCGGGAGATATCGACGAGGCTTTGACAAAAGTAGGCGCACTACGAGACGATATCTTGTACAAGTAAAGTGTTCGCGTTAGGTCCATCTTGCATGGACCTATTTTTATACAGTAAGAATTTATATAATTCTTAGCCAGTATAAGTGCAACTAAGGCTCCGCCACAAACCTGGCGGGGCCAAGTTTTCTAATTTTTAGCGGCCGCCCAGGAAATGGTCCGTGTGGTAAAATCACTCTAATACGGTCAGGGTCAGCCTGATGCTGTCATCTGTGTAAGGGGCTGAAATTTTCGGGAGGGGGAGCGGATTCATGAATTTTAATCGGCAGGAAGCGATCGAGATTCTGGAGCGGACGCCACAGACATTGAAGCAATTCCTATCGGGGCTATCGGACGGGTGGCTCGGGTCCCATGAAGGCGAGGGAACCTGGAATCCCGTACAGGTCATTGAGCATCTCATCGAGGGCGAAAAAACGAACTGGATCCCCAGACTGGAATTCATCCTGCAAGAGGGGGAAAGCAAGCCATTTCCACCGTTTGATCGTTTCGCGCACATGAAGGAAGAGGCTGCTGCAAAGTCGCTTGAACAATTGCTGCTTGCGTTTCAAGAGATAAGGGAACAGAACATCATGAGGCTAGGGAGCCTTGTCGTGGCTGAGTCGGACCTGGAGAAAACAGGATTTCATCCGGCATTTGGCGTGGTAAAAGTAAGAGAGCTGATCTCGACGTGGGCGGTCCATGATTTGACGCATATCGCTCAAATCGTGAGGGTGATGGCACAGAGGTATAGGGCAGATGTTGGGCCCTGGAAGGAATATTTGGGGATACTGAATCAAAACAGAGGATAAGCCGAAGCAAAACCAGTGAAAACTCGCTCGAAGGGGGCGGGAATTGACTGGTTTTTTTGATGAGAAAACGGCTTGTTTTGGAAATATTGACACGATGTCAACTTGTCAGTATATTATTGATATAATGTCACATTTCCAGTAGGGGCATTTATCTGGCAAGACTTGAAAGAAAATTCGCCATAGTAAAAATGATCGGAGGAGATGTGGCGCCAATCACTTGAGCGGATTATTGAAAGGGCTTACAGCGGGGTTGAATATTGCTAGTTAGGGAGATGACATATGGAGAATCTCAATCGGGAATCAGGATTAAAGCGCGAGTTGAAAACGGGGCAGCTCACCATGATGGCGATGGGCTGTGCGATCGGTACGGGCCTGTTTCTAGGAAGTGGCCTTGCGATCGGGACAGCAGGGCCAGGAGTTTTGATCAGCTATGGACTGGGCGCTATTATTGTTTTGCTATTAATGGGCTGTTTGGCGGAAATGACCGTGGCCCATCCGACCTCAGGTGCGTTTGGTACGATCGCCGAAAAATACATAAGTCCTTGGGCTGGCTTTATCGTGCGCTATTCCTACTGGATGTCCAATGTGCTGGCAGTTGGGGTGGAAGTCAGCGCGATTGCTGTTTATATGAATTACTGGTTCCCGAATGTGCCAGGAATTGTATGGATTTTGTTTTTTGCCGTTGTGCTGATTTACGTCAATTCGACCAATGTCCACACTTTTGCTACGTTTGAATATTGGTTCTCCATGATTAAAGTAAGTGCCATTGTCTTGTTCATTCTTTTAGGGGCGTACATCTTGGTAGGTGGGCCTGAGGAATCGAAAGCTGGTTTCGAAAATTTCGCGAATTCTGGACAGTTCATGCCATTTGGCTGGTGGGGAATATGGGTGGCCGTCTTTATTTCCTTATTTAGCTTTCTAGGCACAGAGCAGATTGCCGTGACAGCCGGCGAAGCCAAAGAGCCAGATGTTGCTGTGCCAAAAGCGCTCAAGGCCACTGTTTTCCGTCTTTCCTCTTTTTATGTGCTCACGATGGGGATCATGCTGTTGATCGTTCCATGGCAAACGGCGGGAGTAGACAAGAGTCCGTTTGTCAAAGTCATGGAGATTTTGAACATACCGGGCGCCTCCGGAATCATGAACTTTATCATTTTAACCGCGGCCCTCTCTGCGATGAACAGCCAGCTGTACGCATCTACTCGTTTGATGTACTCGCTGTCTTTGGAAAAACAGGCTCCTGCCGTCCTGGGAAAAGTGAGCAAAAAGGGCATCCCTACATGGGCGCTCGTTATTTCCACACTCGGTATTTTTGTCGCAGCAGGCGTGAATGCCGTCTTGCCTGATTCCTCCTACGCTTTCATGATGGGAATCTCCATGTTCGGCTCTATTTTTACCTGGCTGATGATCTTTGTCTCGCACCTGTTCTTCCGCAAGCAATGGGAGAAAAACGGCGGGCGCAAACTGCCGGTGAAAATGATCGGCTTCCCCTATTTGACCATACTGGGAGGGGTTCTGCTGCTCAGCCTGATCGTGACTACTTGGTTTACGCCATTTAAAATGATGCTGCAATTTGGCATACCGTGGTTGATCTTCCTCGTGATTGCATACTGGATCTGGAAGAAGAAAAACGTCAACCGTCATGGCCGTACAGAAACGGCTGCGAAAAAGTTTGTTCACAAGGGATAGACACAAACAAAATGAGCGGTTGTTCCGGAACCTGCATGCCAGCAGGAGGGGGATTACGAAGGATACAGTCCGCTCGTGTACAGGATAGTCATGTTTCGAACGATTTCTTGAACAGCGTGCTTGTTTTTGCCGTTCACAAGGTCCCATAGCTGTGTCTCGTTGAGGGAAAACCAGTTGCGGGCAATCAAATCGCGATCTACATCCGTACGAGCGAGGCCTTTTGCCTGTGCGTAGGCTACGTCACTCGCGATTCTCGCTACGAATTTTTCCCGGATTTCGTCCCACTTTTGATGGGCTTTGTCTGAAAAGCGAATGGCCTCGACAAATACTTGCAAGATCGCTTTTTGCTCGATCGCATTTTCCAAAAACAGGCTGGCTTGCGTCGTAATCATCGAGATCGCCTCTTGCTTGGTGGACGGCTCATAGCTCATTTCGGCAATCTCGTAGAACCGGTTCATGATGTCATCCATCAAAACAATCAGCAAGTCGTCTTTTCCCGAAAAGTGGACATAGGCTGTACCATATCCGGTCTTTGCTTTCTTGATGATTTGGGTGATCGTTGCCCTCTGGTATCCATTTTCAATGAAAACAGCTTGAGCGGCTTCCAGCAATTTATGACGAGTCTGGAGCGAACGCAGATTTCTCCCATCGATTCGTTCAGTTGTTTTGCTCACGATTTTCCTCTTTTCCGCGCATTCTTTTCCTATTAGTATACGAGAGATTTCAATTGTGCGCGATCTCACGTTATCATGAAAATAGACAGACTCAAGGATAATGGAACGAAATAGAAGGGGGAAGAAAACCATGGAGGAATACGGTATGATTCAGGTGACGATCCCACTGCCTTACTGGAACGATAACGTACACTGTTATCTGGCAAAAAGAGAAGGAAAATGGGTCATTGTGGACACGGGGCTGAAATGGGAGGCTACACGGAAAACGTGGGAAGAAGTCTTTGCCAAGCATGGAATTGACCCGACAAAGGATATCGAAAGCATCGTTTTGACGCATCAGCATGGCGATCATTTCGGATTTTCCGGTTTGCTTCAGGAATGGACAGGGGCACCCGTTCACCTGAACGAAATCGACCGCGAGCTGTCCCTCTATGGCTGGACGCCCGAGACGTTCCAGGCGTATTACCTATCAGCGGGGCTGCCGCAAGAGAGTGTCCTTCAGCTGCAAGAAAATGCTGCGGCGTTCGTCCGCCCTGCTTCGCCCTATCCGGCTGACTTGCAGCCATTGAACGCCGGCGACCGCTTTCAGCTGGGAGAGCTTGCGTTTGAGGCGATCCACTTGCCCGGACATACGCCTGGACATATCTGTTTTTACAACGAGCAAAAGAAACTGCTCATCTCTGGCGATCACCTGACGCGGGAGACGATGCCGTATATTTCCTACCACGGCTACGGAGATTCGAATCCTTTGCAGACCTATCTGGCTACGCTGTCGAAGATGCAAGCCATGGAAATTGCCGCCGTACTCCCTGGGCATGGACCGATCTTTTATGATGCGCAGGAGCGGATTGCAGAGGTAATCGACTATTACCGGTCACGTCTGGATGCTGTGCGCGAGCTCGCGGCAGGAGGACGAACCGCCTACGAAATTTCGCTCGCTATATTTCCGGCGGATCGCAGCCTGTTTCAACAGTGGATTGATTTGGGCGAAACGAATGCCTGCTTGCAATATTTGCTGACAAGCGGCGACCTTCAGGTACGAGAAGAGGGTAGCCAGAAGAAATACTACAGGAATTGATAGAAGGACAAGGAAAAAATCCCCTGCCCTTGTTGAAAAGGAAAGGGGATTTTTTAGAGACAGAATGTATATTTATACAATGAAATGAATTATTATTAAATTCAAAAGGAGCTGATCACGATGCATGTGAATGTCGAGGAACTGTCCATCAATGCTTGGCCTGCTCTGGAGACGATGGTAGACGACGGCTGGCTGCTTCGCTTTGCAGACGGGTATACCAAACGGGCGAACTCTGTCTATCCGCTCTATCCTCCGGCGGGTGATCTGGAGCAAAAAATCGCGGCGTGTGAACGGCACTACGGAAGCAAAAAGCTGCCCACGATCTTCAAAATGACGCCGTATTCCCAGCCGTCCAAATTGGATGCCCTCTTGGAGGAGCGGGGATATAAACTGTTTGCGGATACCAGTGTTCAAATGGTCTCACTTGCCGCAATGGCAGCACCGTCCATGCATACGGTCCAGATCTACGAGGAATGTGCGGATGAATGGGTAGATGTGTTTTGCCGCCTCTCGGAAAAGGACGAGAGGGAGAAGCAGACCATGACTCAGACGCTCCGAAAGATCATACCCGCCTGCTGCTATGCCCTCCTGTATGCAGAAGGGGAGGTTGTCGCCTGCGGCATTGGCGTGCTGGAACGAGAGCACATCGGACTTTATGACATCGTGACGGCCCCAAGCCATCGCAAGCGCGGATACGGTGAGCAGCTGGTATTGAATGTTTTGCAGTGGGGGATTGAGCGTGGGGCCAAGCACTCCTATTTGCAGGTCGTGGTGGATAACACACCTGCTCTGCGGCTCTATGAAAAACTGGGGTATCAGGAGATCTATCCGTATTGGTATCGAATCAAGGAGTAGGCGTTCTCCACCTGATGTCGGACGGCTGGTAAATGGGAATCAGCTCGTTCACTTCCTGCTTTCCTTCTGACGATACGAGACGAGGCTCCCAAAAGAGTGGGTTGCGCAAATAGAGACTGGCGTCAAAGCGCAGGCTCGTCTCTTTGGCGATGGTCTCGAGCGGCACTTGGTAGGTCACTAGACGTTGATACTCACAGCGATCTGTGGAGCGCTCGGAACTTTGTCGGATGAGAAAGGAGAGGCACGAGATCTGGTGTTCTTCATTGACGTACAGGACACTTTTCCAAAAGCCAAAGGGAACATGAACGGCGCATCCAGGATGCGCCGCTATGGGCGATTCTGGATCACCACCTTCGCCACAATACTCCTCATCGTCGTCCTTGTGAATCGGCCCGGTAAGGATGACCAGCCGCTTTGCCGCTTGCAGCCGCTGGATGACCCAGTCCTCCAGGCAGTTCCAGATTCCAGTGTTGAAGTGATGATGCTGCAGTGCGATGTTGGCGTAGCAGAACGAGTCGTAGTTGGCCTGCTCTGCTTCCCGGCGCTCTCCCCAGCAGATGTCTCTGCGGCGGGTCAGATGGCCTTTGTCATAATCGTTTCGCGCGTAATATTCGGGGCCGACCTGGTTTTCCTCTCCGATCCGCTCGTCAAAATGCCAGGAGGAATTGTCCCGGGTAACAGGGGTAGCCCGCAAGATATCGACGCAGGCAGCAGAAAAAATAGCGAAGCGCGTGCGCTGGTTCATGACGATGGAAAAATGCGTGAAGTCGAAAACAGCTCCGTCATTAAGCGCTTCGGCAGCGACACGGCCTTGTGGCAATGGCAGTGGAATCGGGTGCTTTTCATTGAGAAAAAAAGGATCGTAGCCGGTCTTCATGAGTCCTCTCCTCCTTGGAAAATAGCCTTTCTCCACGCATGAAATATTGTAAGAATATTCGGATGTAATTGCATTATACTAGAATCGTACAACCAGGCACACCGCCTAGCGGACTACTGGTTGTGAGGTCAATATGCCCAGAAAAAGGGGGAGATGAACGATGTTTGGCAAGCTGGCAGCGGATGTTTTGGGATTAAGCGATGTTGGGGTGGTCGTGAAGCCGTCCGATTACGACAAGGTGGACTCCGACGACTACGTCATGCACGAGGATAACGAGAAGATTTACTTCCTGATCAAGTCCAAATCGGATGAGTACTGCTTTACCAACCTGGCGCTCATTCATCTCGATGGGACGAGCGCAACGAGCAAAAAGCGCACGCTGCGCCGTTTTTCCTACCACACGCATAAAATTACGGACGTCTCGCTGGAAACGGCGGGCACGGTAGATTTGGATGTGGAGATCAAGTTCACGATGGGGGCGGAGCACTACTCGATCGATGTGAACAAAAAGCATTTGGAAGCGCTCAAGGATTTGTATAAGGCACTGATCAAAATATCCTCGATGACGCATGAAAACGAAGTGGCCATGCAGCACGCGCAGGAAAGCCTCCACGTGGCCCAAAGCACAATCAGCAGCGCCATGAAGCTTTCCGCTGATATCGCGACGCAGTTTCAGACGCTGAATCAGTACACCTTTGACTGGCTGAAGGACACGCAAGAGAAATACGTCGTGAAAGACTTCGGCAAAGTCTTTGAAAAATACATTCACAACTAAACCGTCCAGTACGACAGAAAAACAGCCCCTCCCGCAACGCTCTGCACGCTTCTTCGTGTCAGCCGCGCATGCGTAGGAGGGGCTTTTTCTATTCCTTTTGCAGCAGCTTGTAGATTTTCAGAGCGAGCTGGATCTGCAGCAGCTCCTCGGAGTGCTTGAGGTCCGTGCCGAGAATCTCCTTGATTTTGTCGATTCGATAAATGAACGTATTGCGATGGATGAACAGGGCTTTCGCTGCTTCGCTCACGTTCTGATTATGAGAAAAATAGCTCTCCAGCGTCGTCATGAAGCTGGTGCCAAATCCAAGATCGTGCTCATGGACTTTCCCCAGTCGTTTTATAAAGAAATCCTCCAGCTCGCTTGCCTTGATATTCGATTCGAGAAAGTGATAGATCGAATAGTCCTCAAAGTGCGAGACGGCACCCTTCCCATCAAATTTGTGCATGAGCCGGATGGCTTCGTGGGCTTCGGAAAAGCTTTTGTGCAAAGAGGTGATGGTCTTGTACTGACGGCCAATCCCGACAGAAAAGGTCGTTTTCTTGACCTTGGCCAGCAGCGTCGCGTACAGCTCATCGGCAAACTGTTTGGCTTCACTGATCGTAATGGTGGGTCTGTACTCGTTTTGCCCAACCAGCACGATGACCCGGTTGTTGCGGTAAAAGCACATGATTTCCCCGTTGGCAGAGCTGGCATGCTCATAAACGAGGTCGACGCATTTTTTCGCGATCAGGTCCTGCTCGTATTTTCGGACGACCATGTCTTCGAGACTGCCCAGCACGTCAGGCTCTATCGTAATGACCATGCAGTAGTACATGTAGTTCGCGTTGATCCCGTGCAGATCGCACAGCGGCTGGATCGAATCGATCGAGGTCAGCTTGCCCGTGAGCAGATCATCAAAAAAGTCCTGCCGGATCGTCAGCTTGACCTCCTCGATCTCCCGCGCGCGAATTCTCTCCAGAGCCAGGATGGTGGAGGACTGCTCCAGAACGATGTAGTCAAACTCGGTCAGCTCCCGCATCGTTTGCCATACGATGATATAGCCGTAAATGTAGTTGGCGACTGCGACCGGCAGGATGCGGCATTTGATTTCCCGGCCTTTGGAATGATAGATCCGTTTCACCGATTTCTTGATCTGGCTGATGTTGCGGGGAATCGTATCCGTGAACTCTTTGGTGAAGACAGGGCGATTTCGTACCAGATGCAGGCAGGAAGCGAGCGGGATGGGATTGTCCTTGACCTCCGTGTAGTGCAGCAGGTTCCAGTCCCGGTCGAGAAAGAGGATCGGGTTGTTGATGTTGTCTGACAGCTCGGCAGAGATCCGGTCGATGCCGCCGCCTTCCAATGCGATGCGGAACAGCGAGTTATGCATGTCGAGCGACTTGCGGTTGAGCAGGTCGTACCTTCCCGACGCCTTTTCGTTGATGATCGCGATCACTTTGGACAAGGTGTACTCGAACGGTAGGGTCAACAGCGGTAGTCCGTATTGATTCGCCAGATCGATCATGTTTTGCGGGATTTCATCGAAGTAGCGATGCATCTTGATGCACAAGCCAGAACAGTTGATTTCAGCCAGCTCCTTGATGATCCGGTTTTGCAGCTCCTCGTTATCTTTGAAAATATAACCGGTCGACAAAAGCAGCTCATTGGGAGTAAGCCAGTCAAAAGCGTCCGGGTTTTCCATGATGTTGACGATCGAGACGACGTTGTTGATGCCTTGCTCTCCGGCGATGATGCGCATGCCGTCTATCGATTTGATCTGAAGCAGGTCTTTGATCGTGAGCACGTGGTGGCACTCCTTTCCAAGTAGGCTGCTAGGAATGAGAATTGTGCATTGTGCACAACGAAGCCGATTCTTTTTTAGTTTCGATACACAATGACGACAGAGTGGATCCTGTCTACAATAAGGCTGCAGGGGTTTCATACCCGCTATTTCACCCGTCTGTCTAAGGTAGGCGGCGTTTTATACCAGTCAACTATATCATAGGGATTTGATTGTGCAATCTGTTCTTTTGGATAGGCTGACTAGGATAGCAGGAGGTACAACATGGCGGATAACCAACTCGTACAATCGTTCCTCGCAGCAGCGAGCGAGGGCGATATCGCAGCACTCCAAAATTACGTAGCGCAAGGCGTCGATATCAATGCGCGAAACAAGCAGAAAAGAACCGCAATTTTGCTGGCGGCGATGAACGATCACTACAGCGCAGTCGAGTACTTGATCGAGGCTGGGGCAGATATTGATCTGCAGGATGAAACCTGCTTCAATCCGTTCCTGTACGGCTGCATCAACGGCAAATTGGAGCTCGTGAAGCTGATGGTCAAAGCAGGTGCGAACCTCGAGCTGTTGACTCGCTTCGGCGGCGTAGGGATTACACCTGCTTGCGAAAAAGGTCATGTGGAAATCGTGCGTGAGCTGCTCACCACCACAGACATCAATGTGAACCATACCAATTTTGTCGGTTGGACACCGCTCATCGAAGCGATCATTTTAAATGACGGTGGCGAAAGACAGCAGACCATCATCAAGCTGCTCATCGAACACGGCGTAAACGTGAACATGGTGGACAAATACGGCGTCACACCGCTCGCACTTGCCAGACAAAAAGGCTACAAGGAAATCGAACAAATCCTGCTCGATGCCGGAGCGTGCTAAACGAGCGTGATACAAGCTCACGTGCTGTCAGGTGACGCCGGTTTTCTGAAGCGAATCAGAAGCGGAGTGTTTAGCGGGTCTGTTCACAGCCTTTTTGACAGGACGATCAACCTGCATTGCAGAGAGAAGGCAGAGCTGTTCACGATCGCCTGTGTGGAGCTGGATAACGGGCCAAATACGCTAGTGACAGATCGAAAGCGCTTTCAAAATCTGGGAATAGCGGTGGACGACCCTGTGTTTGTGAGAGACGGTGCGTTGTTCATCGGTCAGGCACTGGCACTAACCTGGCAGCAGGCAAGGCAATGGGAATGCAGGCTCCCGGTTTATCCGGAAAAGGATCAGAGGCTGCGGGCAAATGTAGCTGTCATAAAGGAGTACGTAGCCGCTCATGGAAAGCCGGGCGGTTTGAAAAAAGCGTTATCACCAGCCAATGCTTTTGAAGCAGAAGTCTCGTCGCTCTTGGGTGCGCGAACGAGTCAGCTGTATCAGTCGCTGGCTCTTGGCAGGTGGTCCGAGGCATGCGAGCTCGCGATTGGGCTCGTAGGGCTCGGACCTGGATTGACGCCATCAGGAGACGATTATCTTGCGGGATTGTTTAGCGTCTATCATCTGCCGAACGCTCCGTGCTGTTTGCCATACCCATTTTTCGAAAAGCTTGCCCGCGAAACATGCCAGCGAACGAACGAAATCAGTTACATGATGATCAAAAAAGCAGCGGTCGGCCACGTAAGAGAATCGATCGTAAGTCTGCTCCAAGCCGCCATCGAGGGAACGGTCGAAGACGTCATTCGCTCTTTGGACAAAGTGCTCAGCATCGGTTCGTCGTCGGGTACAGATCTGACGATGGGGCTGGTCAGCGGACTCATGCTCCAATTAGAAACGGGAGGTAACGTATGTCTATCAAAGTCGTGATCAAGAAGAACACCTATTTTGATTCCGTGTCGCTGATGTCCCTGTCGACAAAAGCGAACCAGCTTCCAGGTGTGGAACAAGCGGTTATCGCGATGGGTACGGAAATGAACAAGGAAGTTCTGCGCAACGTCGGACTTTTGACACCAGAAATCGAAGAGGCGAAAAGCAGTGATCTGATGATCGTTGTGAAAGCAGAGACAGACGAGCTATGCGACGACGCTTTCGCTGGCATCGAAGAGCTGTTTGCCAAAAAAGGTGAAACCAAAGGCGCGAGCGAGATCAAGTACGCAACCATCGACTCGGCAGCGAAAAGCATCCCGGAAGCCAACCTTGCGATCATCTCCGTGAACGGTGCGTTTGCTGCGAGAGAAGCGCGCAAGGCATTGGAAAACGATTTGCACGTCATGCTGTTTAGCGACAACGTCAGCATCGAGGAAGAAATTTCGTTGAAGCAATACGCGCACGAGAAGGGCCTCTTGATGATGGGACCGGACTGCGGTACTGCGATTATCGGAAACGTAGCCCTGTGCTTCGGAAATGCCGTTCGCAAAGGGAACATCGGGATCGTAGCCGCTTCCGGAACAGGCAGCCAAGAGGTGAGCGTACGCATTCATGACTTTGGCGGCGGGATTACCCAACTCATCGGTACAGGTGGTCGCGATCTGAGCGAGCAAGTAGGCGGCATCATGATGCTGGATGGAATCAAAGCGTTGGACGAGGATGAAGCGACAAAAGTCATCGTGCTGATTTCGAAGCCGCCAGCGCCAAGCGTGGAAGAAAAAGTACTGGCACAAGTGAAAGAGTGCAAAAAGCCAGTCGTGGTGTACTTCATCGGAGGAAAAGAAGAAGCGGTCGTTGCCGCAGGCGCGCATTTCGCGAAAACCTCGAAGGAAGCCGCTCTCAAAGCCGTCGTATTGGCAGGTGCCAACGAAGACGAAATCAACAAGCGCGCTTTGAACTGGCCGCTGATTGAGGAAGTACGCGCCAAGCTGACGCCTGAGCAAAAATACGTGCGCGGGCTGTTCTGCGGCGGTACCTTGTGCGATGAGGCGATGTATATCGCGATGGAAACGTTTGAAGACGTATACAGCAACATTCAGAAGAACCCGGAATACAAGCTGAAAAACCTGCATGAGAGCAAGGCGCACACCTTCCTGGATATGGGCGATGATGACTTTACGAATGGCAAACCGCATCCGATGATCGATCCATCCTCTCGTATTGCCAGATTCCTGCAGGAAGCGAAGGACCCTTCTGTTGGTGTCATCCTGATGGACTTCATCCTGGGCTTTGGCTCCAACGAAGATCCAGTAGGTGTCATGCTGCCAGCGATCCTCGAAGCGAAGCAGCTGGCTGAAAAAGAAGGACGTCACCTGGAAATTCTCGGCTATGTAATGGGAACCGATCTGGATTCTCCGAAGTTTGAGGATCAAGTGAACAAGCTGATGGCAGCAGGTGTAACGATCGCGAGCAGCAGCACAAACGCGGGTCTTTTGGCTAGAGAATTCGTAACGAAAGGGGCTTAACCATGAGCAAAATCAACGAGCTGTTTTCAAATAAAATTCATGCGATCAACGTAGGGATCGAATTTTTTAAAGATGACATCATCAAACAGCAGGCAAACGCGACCCATCTGGAGTGGAAACCGCCAGGCGGAGGAAAGCCGGAGCTGATCGCTGCACTGGACCGACTGGAAAACGCCGAGCTGGCAGCGAAAATCGAGGCGGCAAACAAGCTGGCTGTCGAACGGATCATCCAGTCCCAGCCGATGCTGGTGGGCTTTGACCAAGCGATCAACGTGGTTCCAGGCATGACGAAGACGACGATCCTGCATGCAGGACCTCCGATTGCATGGGAAAACATGAACGGAGCGATGAAGGGTGCCGTAACAGGTGCGCTCGTATTCGAAGGCTTGGCAAAGGACATCGAGGAAGCGGAAAAAGTAGCAGCGTCCGGCGCGATCACCTTCGCTCCATGCCACGAGCACAACTGCGTAGGCTCCATGGCAGGTGTCACTTCCGCATCGATGTTCATGCATGTAGTGAAGAACAAGACGTATGGCAACGTAGCATACACAAACCTGAGCGAGCAAATGTCCAAAATTCTCCGAATGGGTGCAAATGACGAAAGTGTCATTACCCGCCTGAACTGGATGCGCGATGTGCTCGGTCCGATGCTGCGCGATGCTATGAAAATCGCGGGCGAAATCGATTTGCGCCTCTTGCTCGCACAAGCGCTGCACATGGGCGACGAGTGCCACAACCGCAACAATGCGGGTACGAGCCTGTTGATCCAAGCGTTGACTCCGTACATTCTGGAAACAGATTTTACGAAAGAGCAAAAACGCGAAGTCTTTGATTTCGTGGCGAGCAGCGATTATTTCTCCGGTCCGACGTGGATGGCCATGTGCAAATGCGCCCTCGATGCGGCACACGGCATCGAATACAGCACCATCGTAACGACGATGGCTCGCAACGGCGTAGAATTCGGGATCCGCGTCAGTGGCATGCCAGGCAACACCTGGTTCACAGGTCCAGCGCAAAAGGTAATTGGCCCGATGTTTGCAGGCTACAAGCCGGAAGATTCCGGACTGGATATCGGTGACAGCGCGATTACGGAAACGTATGGCATCGGCGGCTTTGCGATGGCAGCAGCTCCTGCAATCGTGGCACTGGTAGGCGGAACGGTAGAAGAAGCGATCGGCTTCTCCACCAAAATGAAAGAGATTACAACCGCGGAAAATCCAAATGTGACGATCCCGATCCTGAACTTCCAAGGGGTCGCAACGGGCATCGACATTCGCAACGTGGTGCAAACCGGTATTTTGCCGATCATCAATACGGCGATTGCCCACAAAGAAGCAGGCATCGGCATGATCGGTGCGGGTATCACGTACCCGCCGGTTGAGGCTTTTGAAAAAGCACTCCTGACTTTGAGCGAGCGTATCAGCTAACAAGCCCTATTCTGGCACACGAGGCTCTCGCGTCAAATGCGAGAGTCACGTGTAGAGAAGGCTTGATGAAGGAGAATGGAACATGGCACAACTAGATTGGCAATCATCAAGTGAAGAAGCATCGAGAGAGCAGTGGAAATCCTATGGCTATTCCGAAGATATTTTGCCGAAATCCTCTGCAGAGCGCGATTGGGGTATCTTTTCCTATATAACGGTTTGGATGGGCGCTGTTCACAACATCATGTCGTACATGACGGTCGCAGGTTTCTTTGCACTCGGTTTGAGCGTTCCCCAAGTGTTTTGGGCGGTGATGCTGTCCGCTGTCATCGTTTCCGCTGGCTATGTGCTGAACGGCTACTCAGCCGCAAAGTACGGGATTCCGTTTGCCATGCTGCTGCGTGATTCGTTTGGGGTGAAAGGGTCCGTCATTCCAGCGCTGTGCCGCGGTCTGATCGCGGGGGTCGTCTTCTTTGGAGCGACGACAGTCGTAGGGGCGCAATCGTTGAATGTGATCTTTGCCAAAGTCTTTCCGGGGTACATGTCCTGGGGAGCAGGCTTTGACTTGTTTGGCTTGGACTTTCCGACCATGCTCTCGTACATGGTTTTGTGGGTAGTAACCGTCCTGCTGTTTTTAGGCGGAATGAACATCCTGAGTGTGTTTAGCAAGTACTCGTCTCCTGTCGTCTACATCTTCATCATCGGCGCAGCGATCTGGGCGATTTGGATTGCAGGTGGGGTAGGGCCGATTATGGACTACGTGCCAGCTAAACCAATGGAAAACGGTCTCGTGTTCATCGCATGCGTGAGCGCACTGGTCTCCAACTGGGCAGGTCCCATCGTCAACATCTCCGACCTGACACAGCGTGCGAAAACACCGCGGGCAGCGATTTTCGGTTTGCCGTTTGGAATGATCGTCTCCTACGTCCTGTTCGCGATCACGTGCATTGGCTTGATCGTCGGCACGGAAATCGCGTTTGGACAGCCGATTTTCAACATCGTGGATGCCATCGGGAAAATCGAAAATCCGTTTTCCGTCATCGTCCTGATTTTGGCCTTGAATGTAGGGGCTACAGGCTTTGTAGTTTTTGGCAACCTGCTGCCAGCTGGACTGCAGATGACAGCGCTTATGCCTAAGTGGTTTACGGTCAAGTCCGCGGGGATCTGGACAGCCGTACTCGGCACGTTGATTCTGCCGTGGAAGCTCGTTTCGAGCACGACGACCCTGTACCTGTTTTACAGCTTTATCGGCTCCATGTACGGACCGATTGCCGGGATTATGCTATCGAGCTACTACATGGAACGCAAACGAAAGCTGGATTTGTCCACGATCTACGTGAAGCCAGGAGATAACGGGAGATATGCGAATGGCTACAACCTGGTTGCCTGCGTGGTCATGGTGATCAGCTTCATCCTTCCCATGTCCGGTGCTTTCTTCACGAATGTTCCTCTGTTGGCTACGCTCAATCAATTCGCCTTTTTCAGTGGGCTGATTCTTTCCTTCGTGCTCTATACACTTTGCTATCGCTTGAACAAATCCAACTAAGCGTTTCTGCCCAGTGAAGCGTAGAGACCATATCATCAGAAAAAGGGGTATACAGATGGGAGAACTTGTTATTGTTGCAATCGGAGGCAACGCACTCGTAAAGGAAAATGGACGTGACTCCATCCAGGATCAATATGAAGCCGTGAAAGAAACGGTGTCCCATATTGCCGATATGATCGAGGAAGGCTATAAGGTAGTGGTAACGCATGGCAATGGCCCGCAAGTAGGATTCGCGATGCGCCGTTGCGAGATTGCGAACGAAATCACAGGGATGCCCACCATTCCGCTGGTGAACTGCGTGGCAGAAACACAGGGCGGGATCGGCTACCAGATTCAGCAAGCGTTGACGAACGAATTTGCGAAGCGCGGCATGAAGCAGAAAGTAGCGAGCGTGATTACCCAGGTGGAAGTCAGCATCGATGACCCGAACTTCCAAAATCCTACGAAGCCCGTCGGTTCCTTCTTTACCTTGGAGCAGTCGGAAGCGATGAAAGCGGAGCATCCTGACTGGGTGATGGTGGAGGATTCCGGACGCGGCTATCGTCGAGTAGTTCCTTCCCCACGTCCGATCGATATCATCGAGAAGGATGCCATCAAATCTCTGATCGACTCTGGTTATGTGGTGATTGCAGCAGGCGGCGGGGGCATCCCAGTCGTGAAGACAGGCGACAATGCGTACGACGGGATCGATGCTGTCATCGACAAAGACTTTGCGACAAGCCTTTTGGCAGAGCAAATCCAGGCGGAGACGCTGATCATCACCACGGGTGTTCCCCGCGTTTGCATCAACTTCGGGAAGCCTAACCAAAAGGCGCTGGAGCAAATCAGCATCGAAGAAACCAAGCAGTATATCGCAGAGGATCACTTCGCCAAAGGCAGCATGCTGCCGAAGATCGAGGCGAGCCTGAGCTTTTTAGAAAAAAGCGGGTCCCGAGTCATCATCACGAACCCGGAGAGCTTAAAAGATGCGGTCAACAATCAGGCAGGCACGCACATTGTGAAATAAGGGCAGATAAGGGAGGCTAACATCACGATGGATTACATGAAGCTAGCAGTAGAGAAAACCATCGAAGGGATGGACAACAACATCGGAGGTCCTTTCGGGGCGGCGGTAGTGAGAGGCGACGAGATCATCGTTGTGTGCAGCAACCGGATGATCGCGGATAACGACCCGACCCAGCACGCTGAAATGGTAGCAATCCGTGAAGCATGCAAAAAGCTGGGGACCATGAACCTGGAAGGGTGCGTCATCTACGCAACGTGCGAACCATGCCCGATGTGCGTAGGTGCCATCATGTGGGCAGGCATCAAGGAAGTGTACTACTGCTCTACGAACGACGACGCGCATGAGCACGGTTTTTCCGACAAGCATCTGCGCGACTATTTGTCGGGCAAAGACATGAGTGCGCTGAACATGATCAAGGTAGAGAAGCGTGAGGACTGCGATCACCTGTTCACGCATTTCCACAACAAAGCAAACGTGTAAGCGGCGAGAGGAGAGGGGAGGCAGTGTCATGTCCTTTGGGGCACTGCCCTTCTCCTGCCATTCATGAGACTTCAGACAGCGTGATTTCCCTATCAACTCCATGATCGGCTCTCATTCATTCTCATCGGATTTTAACATGCTCGAAGCATTGATGTCTTCATCCATCTTTCATTACGTAGGAGCTGAGCGGAAATGGATCAAATGATGAAAGGGTTTCTGTGGAAAAAGGGCGACTGGGCAGCGTATTTTGGACTATTGGCGAACAACCTGACCAACCTTCTGACGATGATTGCGCTGCTGCTGTTCGTGGTAGGCTTTCCGGAAGACATTGTGTATGGCCGCGTGGTTCCGGCATTTGGTCTGGGGATTTGCCTGGCCAGTATTTGCTATTTCGTGTTTGGCTACTACTTGGCGAAGAAGACAGGGCGAAAAGATGTAACGGCACTGCCTTCCGGTCCGAGTGCACCCTCGATTTTTACCGTTACATTTCTGGTTATCTTACCCGTTTACTTGAGTACGAAAAACGCTGAGTTTGCTTTTCAAATCGCGCTCGTCTGGTGCTTTTTTGAAGCGATGATTCTCGTCGTCGGATCGTTCCTCGGGGATACGATTCGCCGCATGATCCCACGTACGGTATTGCTTTCTTGCTTGTCGGGTCTGGGCCTTTTGCTTCTCGCGATGAACCCGATGCTGCAATCCTTTGAGACACCGCTCGTAGCCTTTGCTGTTCTCATCATCATTTTCCTCAACTGGTTCGGGAAATCGCCATTGTTTGCCAAGATCCCGACAGGCTTTCTGCTGCTTGCGACCGGAACTGCGCTGGCGTGGATTTTCGGCTTGCAGGATCCGGCAGCGATTGCAGCCTCCATGCAGTCGTTTGGCTTCAATCCTCCTACGGTTCACATCGACAGCCTGATCCAAGGAATTCCTCATGCTTTGCCTTATTTAGCCTCAGCAGTACCACTCGGACTCGCCAATTACATCTTTGACCTGGAAAACATCGAGAGTGCCCACGCGGCAGGCGACGAATACAATACGCGAAAAGTCATGCTGGCGAACGGCATCTCCTCCATCATCGGATGCTTCTGCGGCAATCCGTATCCGGTAACGGTGTATGTGGGACACGCGGGCTGGAAGTCACTGGGGGCAGGTATCGGCTACACAGTGGCAACGGGTTTGTCCATGTTTATCATCTCACTCTTCGGACTCGGGGCGTTTTTGCTGGCGGTCATTCCTGTCGCAGCCATCGTACCGATTCTGGTTTACATCGGGATCGTGACTGCCAATCAGGTCGTCCGGGAGACACCGAAGCTAGAGGTACCCGTGATCTTCATATGTATGTTCCCGTGGATCGCGAACTGGGCATTGACGCTCACGAACAACGTCTTGTCAGCAGCGGGAACGACTGGTGCGAAGGTTGGGGCAGCTGTCCTCGCCAACAAAGGCGTCTATTACAACGGTCTGGTCCATTTAGGAAATGGGGCACCTCTCAGCAGTATGGTTTGGGGGTGCATTGCGATCTTTGCCATCACCAATAAGCCGCTGCGAGCAGCCATCGCAGGTGCGACCGGCTCCGTACTGTCTCTGTTTGGAATCATTCACGCGCCGACAGTCGGTTTTGCGCAGGCGTCTTCCATGCAGTTTGTTTACGCGTATCTCATGGTTGCAGCGATCTTCGTCGGGAAGCACATGATGGATCGCAATGCCCCGCAAAATCAGCTGCAGGAGTCGAACCTGAAAGCGTAGGTCCATTTTTGGCGCAATGTTTTAAACCGTTCCAAACGTAATTTTCATACAGGCCGCATAGACCAACGGGACGGATTTCGTAAAGCTCTCGGACAGGAGCTTTTCGGCCTCGTACTGTTGGGCAGCCTCCTCGCGGCTTAATCCGCGCTGCTGCAGACAGTTAATAAAAGTTTCTGCCTCGCCAGGAGCGGAGAAAGCCAGCGCTTCGCAGAGCTTGGCTGCTTCTTCAGGGGCAAGGACAGGATTGGATACGTTCATCTTGTCACTTTGCCGGCACTGTACCTCCCGTAAACCGAGCTGCTGGAAAAGCAAAGGCAGCTTCAATCCGATGTTGCCGTCCTTACCCGTGCGATTCGCATCGCGCTCGAACAATCGTTGAAGGATTCCAAGGGGGATGACGCTGGACTGGTCGATCCCCTCAAAGGAATAGCTCGCCATCGCGCTGCTTTTTTCGTGAGCCCTTCCAGTTGCCTTCTAGTACATCACCATATTGCCCGTTTCCTTCATATGCTTTTCGGCTTGTTTTAGCAAAAGGACCGTAGCGCTGACGAGCACCAGTAAGACGACAGCCAAGTAACCGATTTTCGGAGCAAGTACCAGCAGTGTTTCCCCCTTCATTAATAGGCCTCGAATAAGCTGTAGCGCGTAAGTCAGAGGGAAGCAGAAGGAAATCACTTTCGCCCAGAATGGAAATGCCATCGGTGGCAGGCGAACCCCGGAAAAAATCAGCATCGGTTCATCCAGCACGGTATAAAGAAAGCTCGCGTCACGGGAAAACAAGAATAGGACCGAGAGAAAGCCACCCCAGATAACGGCCGACACGAGAAGGATGACAAAGGCTAGCAGAGGTGCCCACAAGCCGCTTGGATGAAGACCGCCGACGAAGAGGAGCGCCAGCAGGACGAAGCAGAAGAATAGCCAGACCCCCTCTACAAGCGAGGAAAGCGAGCGTCCATATAAAAAAGCAAGCCGATTGACCGGACTGATAAAAATCATTTCCATCGTGCCTGCTTGCCGTTCAAAGCTCATTTGCCATGCGGACTGGACCAGACACCAGTAAAAAATATATCCGAGGTAGCCCGTTAGTAAAAACAGAGGCAGCTGATCAGGGGCAACGAACCGGGCAAGTGGTGAATCAGGTCCCAAACGAAAAGGGGCAAAGGAATAATAAGCCGTCACAAACATGATGGCAGGCCAAACAAGCAGACTGAAATAGATCATCTTGCTGTGGAAAGAATGGCGGTGTTCTTTTATGATTTCGGCCCACAGGTAGCTAGACAGCTGTCTCATGCTCCCCTCCGATCTGCCATGTGCAGGATGACATCCTCCAGCGATGGCTGTTCGGTGTGCAGTTGCAGTACAGGAGAGCTGTGAGCAGCCAAAAGGGAAAGCAGCGGTGTAGTCATGTCGTTGTCCCCGCGCAGCGTGATCTCCCATGTCTGTTCGTCCGTTTCTGCGATTTGGCGCTGTCCTCCATAACGCATGGCAAGCTGGCGCAAATCGTGATCGAGTGCGTCAGAGAGCGTAGGAATGGTGACATGCAGGGCTGTTTCCAGATTCAGCGATTGGATCAGATTCGTCGGAGTGTCGTGTGCGACTAGCCTTCCTTTATCAATGATGTACACCTCATCGCAAAGCTCCTCGACCTCGTGAATATAGTGGCTGGTTAATAGAATGGCTTTTCCTTGCTCCGAAGCCAGCTCTTTTACGTGCTTGCGCAGCTGTCGGGCAATCGGAGCATCTAGTCCGAGGGTAGGCTCATCGAGAAACAAATAGCGTGGGTCATTGATCAGACCGCGTGCGATTTGCAGACGCTGCTTCATGCCTTTGGAATAGCGCTCGACAGGGGTATCGGCGGCCTCCATGAGTCCGACCTGGAGGAGCAGGGTGTCGATTCGGGTCTGCAAGCTTTGGCCACGAAGACCGTAGAGACTGCCAAAATACTGCAAATTTTCCCGCCCGGTCAGGCGCCAGTACAGCATCCGCTCACCCCCGGCAATCATGTTTACTTTTGACTTCACGAATCGGTCTTCTCGCACAGCGTCGTAGCCGTCTACTGTGATCGACCCGCTCGTTGGGGTCAGCAGGGTAGAGCACATCTTGATTGTCGTTGTTTTCCCCGCACCGTTTATGCCTAGTAGTCCGATGATTTTTCCTGGCTCCATGCGAAAGGAAAGATCAGAGACGGCCTCCACCTCTGTCCATTTTTGCGAAAACCATCCTTTTTTCTCCTTGACCCGATAGACTTTACGTACGTTCTCCACGATCAGCATGATGCTGGCCTCCTTTTAGCCAAAAATAGATTCTACTATGCGCTTTTCCATTTTGCGCATGCCCCATGTCCCGATTAATAGATAGACGACAGACAGTCCCGCCATATGAAAGAGCTGGGGCGAAACGGCGAGCAGTGGCTTCCCTAAAATCACGCACTGACGGAACGCATCGAGGGCGGGAGCGAGCGGCATGATTTGCCCCAGCGGCTGGAGCCATTCCGGCAGATAAGGAATGGGAAAGCTCACGCCACAGACGAATGCCATGATGACAAACAGTGTATTTTGTGTAATATACGTATCGCGAAAACGAAGCATCAGGCCGCCGAGCACCAGCGCCTGACAAAAAAAGGCGACTGTAGACAGGACCCAGACCAGTACGGCGCTCCATATGTTGGTATTCGCCAGTGTCAGGCCAAATAGGGCACCGACGACGAGGATGACCGAAAATTCAAACACGGTGCGCATGACCTGCTGACAGACATTGCCCAAAAAGTACCCGCGACGAGGGGAGGGAGTGAGGAGGACCGCTTCTAGCGTCCCTTCGCGCAGCTCGGTTATCAGCGAACGGCTGACGTTCATCAAGGTTGAGACAGCGAAGGCGTAGAAGGCACCTCCCAAAATGGCATAGGAAAGATAGTCGGATGAACCGGATAGCTGGGCGAAGCGATCATCCAGCTGCCCTGCAAACACATAGTGATAGGCAAAAAAGGCAAACAGGACTGTGTAGACGCCAGATAAAATGTGACCGAGGACAAAGGACCACGGGTAGGCGCGCAGCATCACCAGCGTATTGCGGATAAAGGTTGCTTTCGCTACTTGAAGCATGCTATTTCCTCCAATCGGATAGATCAATTCCTGGGACAGGCATATCAATAAACTCGTGCAGATCGACTGCCAGCTGCTCCAAACGGGCTGTTATCCCGCGGTAAAACACATAGCGTCCCCGGCGCTCGCTCCAGACGAATCCGGCCTCGACCAAAAGCTTCAGGTGCTTGGTTACAGCTGGCTCACTAATCCCGTGCAGATCTGCCAGCTGCTGCGTACAGTACGGATGGTCGAGCAGAGACTTGAGGATCGCAGTTCGGGTGGGGTCGCCGAATACTTTCATCTTCGCAGTAAAATCGGCGGGAATAACTGATTTGGCTGCGGTTCCTGGGACATCGACAGGGAACCCGACGCTAATATGATCGCCGTAGATGCCAAGCAAAAGATGAGGCGAGACATAAGTAGAGACACGCAGATGAATATGCGCGAGCTGCTGATAAGCAAAGGAATAGGTTTTGGCCTTGTGAAAATGAATGGCATCTTCATGGACATGCAAACGAGGATGCACCTGTGACAAGAAGCGTATTGGATCGGTAGAGATCTTCTCTTGGGCTTCATGTACGGCGCGGACAAGCCAGGGCTCGATTCGCCGTTCCTCCGCCTGGAAATAAGGGAGGTAGTTGTAGCAAAATTCCAGAAATGCCCGTTTGGTGGACAACGGATGGCGTAAAAGCTCCCGATGTTGTGGCTTGAGCTGTTCAAACACATCATCGGATCGGCCTTGCAGCCATTGCTTGATTTGCTGCGGATGATAGACAGGACCGATCATCGCTTCGGCAAACTCACTGGCGTCCATTGCCTGGATCCGTTCCAGACCTGCCTCAACGGAGTGCTGGTACCTCTCTTCCCACGGAACCAGGACATCCATGATGTCGAGAAATCCCGAGGACATGGCAGCGAAGGAATGGAGCTCTTCCGTGAGAGGACGAGGGAGATCAGCCAACGTTTTCTGTGCCCAGCCTAACCGGGTGACATGGTGTTCTGGGTTTTGGAGTACATGCAGGCTCAGAAAAAATTCGTGTCCTGGTACGTATGCGATCGAGAGGTGCTTCTGGAGCCAGAGTGGTAAATCGTGCACAAGATACCCTCCTTTCTTTTTGTGGGTAAGTCATTTTGATTAACTATTTGGTAAATCGAATTTTGAAGAAGGCAAAAGTAAAGGAATTATGCAGGAGGGAGTGCCGGTTGTCAAGGAGGAAGAAAACCAATCGCGACAAATGCCTGTAAATAGAAATAACCGCCACCATAAAGGTGACGGTATTCATCGAGCTCGTTAGGTTTTAGGGTGTTACCGATAATCACGTGCGACGCATCTACCTCCGTTATGAAGCTAGAAGTCTATTGCAGTGAACGGTTTTCCCTTACTCGCTGGGTGATCGTGTAAATCATCCATGGCACATCGCCTCCTAGAAGACTAAAGCCTGTTTGAATAACACACCACCGAGCTCGATGACTTTATTATGGTCCATTCTCGTTTTTATATACGCGCACATCACAAATCTTTTTGAGGACGACGAAAACTCGATTGAACGGGGCTGCAGCGTGGCGTTGGCATATTTTTGCCGAGGCTTCACACGGTCCCACACAATTTGTCCGCTACATGCATTGGCTCTAGGATAAGTCCGAGAAAAAGGGTCAAAAAGGAAATAAACGCATGGTTATTAAATTCCCACTAAATGGCAATCGGCAAGTAGTCGTGGTCCTCAATAGCAAAGCAAAGAAAAAAAGAAAAGATAAGGGAAACAGAGCCAAGTCCTCATGGGAGCTGGCTCTGTTTTTTTGTCGACAGGCATGCTTAACTGTCCGTCCTGTTTATGGAATCCCGCGTGTCCTAAAAGCAGCTGCTCCGCGTAAGTTTGGTCGTACGTATCAGGAGTCAGCGGTACCTTTCGTTTTCTCCGCGAAAAAAACTCGTAAGCGCCCCCAAACAGCAAGAGCCCACCGATCACAAGGATCAAAAGCACCCAAAGCACCCAAAGCTTCATTCAGCAAGCCTTCTTTTCCCAAAATCCTCATGGTCAGAAATTTGGCGCGAAATGCGAAAAAGTGTAAAGTGCTTTACTGATTCCGGTCGAGCTCTTCCTGTATCGTGAAGGTATTACATGGATAGGCCGTCCAAGACGGAGCGGTACAGCATCTCTTCATCCTCAATGACGTACAAGCCGCCATCCTTGGAGAGGATGTGCCTTCTCTCCAGCTCCTTCATCGTTCCTGCGACGGTGACACGAGAGGTACCGACGACATTGGCCAGCTCCTGATGGGTGAAACGGACCGTAATGATTCGTTTCCCCTCGATTCCTTTGCCGTAAGTACTGCCCAGCTGAAGCAGGGTGAAGCAGATACGCTGGGCAGCCGAGTAAAAACTGAGCTGCATGGTGTGAGAAGCGAGAATCCGGTTCTTGCCATCGAGAAAACGCAGGACCTGATGAGCGAGTGTAAGATTTGTTGAAAACGCTTCCTTGAAGCGCTCCACTGGAATCTTCAGCAAGGTTGCTTTGCTCGCCGTGATTGCTCCGTTGTTGTAGGTGGGATGGTCAAACAGCCCGCATTCGCCAAGCAGTCCGCCTTTTCCAATGATGGCGATCGCCTTTTCTTCGCCGGAAGGGGTAGTCAGGAAGAGGCGGATACGCCCCTGCAGGACAACGTAGACATGCTTCGCCGCTTGATCCTGATGAAAAATGGATTCGTGCTTTTGGTACGGGATGGTTTGCCCGAGGGAATAGACCTCATGCCAGTCGTAGGGGAGATTCTCCATCCAGGGCGAGGTTTTGTCATCGAAGAACGAAATCATGATCTGTATCACTCCACAATCATTGAACAGTAGAAAGAGGGATTGTTATGACGTTTCCATTTGCCCGTGAGAGAGGCTATTTTCCGATTGTAAACGAAAAAATTCAGCTGTCCAGCTGCTCGCAAAGCGCTTTGAGCATGCAAGTGCAGGAAGCGATCGCCGCTTATATGGACACTTTGCGCTACACCGGGATGGACTGGAATCTGTGGATGGATAAGGTGGAGGAAGCCAAAGGACAATTCGCCCGTCTGATCAACGCTTCTCCGGAAGAGATCGCGGTGCTGTCCTCTGTTTCGGACTGTGCCTCTTCGGTTGCTACTGCCCTGGACTTCTCGGGGGAACGCAATCAGATCGTCACGACCGAAATGGATTTTCCCAGCATTGGTCATGTGTGGCTGGCCCAGCAGAAACGAGGCGCACAGGTGCAGTTTATTCCATCGGCAGATTCTGTTATACCGCTAGCGTACTACAGCGAGTCGGTGAATGAACAGACCCTGATTACGTCGATTCCCCACGTATCGTATTACAACGGCTTCAAGCAGGATGTACAACAAATCGCCCAGATCGTCCATGAAAAAGGCTCGTATCTATTCGTAGACGCCTATCAGTCTGCGGGAAGCGTGAAGATTGACGTAAAAGCAATGGACATTGATTTTCTGGCAGCGGGCGTCCAAAAGTACATGCTGGGGATCCCGGGGATTGCTTTCCTGTATGTCCGCAAAGAGGTAGCGGAAAAGCTTACGCCAGTCGTAACGGGCTGGTTCGGGCGCGTCAGCCCGTTTGCATTTGACATCAAGCATCTGGATTTTGCCCAGGCAGCACGCCGCTTTGAGACGGGGACACCCCCGATGATCAATGGCTACGCGGCGGCGGCAAGCATCGGGATGCTAAACGAAATCGGGGTAGACCGGATTGAAGCTTATCTGCAAAGCCTGTCCCGTACGGCGATTGCCTACGCGCAGGAAAAAGGGCTGCGGGTGATGAGCCCTCTCGATTTGAGCCAAAAGGCAGCCAATACGGCCATCTACATCCCGCAAGCCGCCAAAGCGGAAGCCATTCTCAAAGAAAAAGGAATCCTGGTCTCGGCTCGCAACGATGTGATTCGGATCGCTCCGCACTTCTACAACACAGAGCAAGAAGTAAAGGCAGCGATCGACGCGTTGGCTGCTCTTGGGAATCAATGAACAACGGGTCCCTCGTAAAATCGCTCGGGAAGGAATGGAGCATGATTTTGGCGGGTACGGCATTGGTGGCGCTCGCGTACTACCTATTCATGCAGCCCAATGAAATCACAGCTCCAGGCCTGGGGGGAGTAGCTGTTTTGCTCGGCTACTTTCTCCCGATCTCCCTCGGACTGATTTACTTCTTGCTAAATGTACCGCTTTTTCTGCTTGGCTACCGATTCGTCGGGCGCAGATTTGTCGTCAATAGCTTGGTGGGCATGGTGAGCTTGTCGCTGTTCTTAGGGGTATTTTCTTTCCTTCCCGGTTGGCACCAGCCGCTGGCAGGAGTGCTGCTCGGGGGAATCGTCAGTGGGGCGGGGATTGCATTGGTCCTACGTGCCGGTGGAACGACAGGCGGTGTCGATATCGCGTGCGTGGTTCTGAACAAGATTTGGCCAGCCGCTACGATTGGCAAAATGATGATCGGCATGAACGCCCTGATCGTCATCGCTTCCTGGCTGGTGTCGGATATGCTTCACTCGATTTTTACGCTTCTCTCGCTCGTTGTCGCAGGAAAAGCGGTCGATGTGTTCTTGGTATGGGGGCAGCGGAACCGTGGTGAACAGCAGGCCGAGGCAGGTACGACAGGTTGATTCGCAATATTTCAAATCGAAAGTCATGACGGGGGGCAACTGTATGAAGGATAAGGACAACTTTCTCGAACGTGAATCAGGTCTACATCGAGGATTAACCAAAAGTCAGCTGACGATGATCGGGCTTGGGGGAGCGATTGGAACCGGGCTGTTTATGGGGAGTGCCATCGCAATCAGCTACGCAGGCCCGGGAGTCATCCTCAGCTATGTCATTGCAGCATTTATCGCCGTGATCATGATGTTCTCTCTCTCGGAAATGGCTGTCGCCCATCCGACTGCGGGATCCTTCGGAGTCTATGCAGAAAAGTATTTGGGCGGCTGGGCTGGCTTTACCTCTCGCTGGACGTACTGGGCCGCGCAGGTCATTGCGGTAGGTGGAGAAGCGGTCGCGGTCGGTATCTACATGACGTACTGGTTTCCTGACATTCCGGTATGGGTCTGGACCCTCGGATTTGGTGCGGCTTTGCTCTACGTCAATTCTCGTTCGGTTGAGAATTTCGGCAGCATTGAGTACTGGTTCGCCATGATCAAGGTAGTAGCTATTATTGCTTTCATCATTTTCGGTATTGCAGTCGTGCTGGGGATCGGGACACCAGCAGTCGGCTTTGAGAACTTTACCAAGCATGACGGATTTTTGCCGCACGGCTTTGGCGGCGTATGGATGGCGGTGCTGATGGCTATCTTCAGCTTTGTCGGGGTAGAAGTCATCGCCGTGACGGCTGGGGAGGCCAAGGACCCGCGTTCGGCTGTTCCACGGGCGATGCGTACGATGGTGGTCCGTTTGATCATCTTTTACTTCCTCGCGATGGGAATCATGATCGCTGTCGTTCCTTGGATCAATGCCGGTGCAAAGGAAATCGCCCAAAGCCCGTTTGTTCTCGTTTTTGATCACGTCGGGATTTCCGCTGCA
The DNA here is from genome assembly GCF_003710965.1 of Brevibacillus nitrificans. NCBI lineage: Bacteria > Bacillati > Bacillota > Bacilli > Caryophanales > Paenibacillaceae > Brevibacillus > Brevibacillus nitrificans. Next base: position 80,663 of record NZ_RHHU01000017.1, read on the forward strand.
GCAGGTATCATGAACTTCGTCGTCCTGACAGCAGCCTTGTCCAGCATGAATACCAATTTGTACATGACTTCGCGGATGATCTTTTCCTTGTCGCGCAGCAACTACGCACCAGAGTCTTTTGGCAAGCTGAACAAGGACGGCACTCCGGTCAACGCCCTGCTGCTGTCGAGCATCGGTGTAGCGCTCGCAGCGCTCATTTCCAAAATCAGTCCGTTGGCGTATAACTACCTGTTTGGAATTGCCTTGTTCGGTGCCTTGTACGTTTGGCTGTTGACGCTTTTGTCGCATTTAAAGTTCCGCAAGCAATGGGAGCAAAATGGAGGAGAGAAGCTTCCTGTCCGTGCACCGTTGTTTCCGGTCCTGCAGATCATCGGGATCGCACTGATCGCCGCGATCTTGATTACCATGGGCTTGGATACAGAGTTCTGGAACGTCTCCTGGATTATCGGAGTTCCTTGGCTGGCTTTCCTCACCCTGATCTACTATGCGAAGTACAAGAAAAAGCTTTCGCATGCGGATTCGAGCCAGTCAGGAAAAACGGCATAAGAGGAAGGATCAGCAGTCCACCTTATCTGAGGTGGACTTTTTGCTGTCTGCAGGGACTAGAGTGGGGGAGTTTGCAAAAGCATGATGATCTGCATCGGAGTGAACAGGCTAAAATGCTTGAAATCCTTGATGAAATGAGCCTGGTCGTAGTAGCCATGCTCGTTGGCGATCGTTCCCGAAGTGCTCGTCCGGTTCATCATGGCAGAGAGTGTATTTTGAAAGCGAGTGATGCGGCTGTACTGTTTTGGCGAGAGACCGAGTGTGTCGACGAACTTTTTGCGGATGTAGCGGCTGGATAGGCCAATGTCATCTGCGAGAGTATCGACAGTCACGTTCCCTTTTGATTGATAGATTTGCTGCAAGCAATAGGGAAGCAGTCCAGTAGGCTGCTCGGATGACAACAGCTTGGGCAGCAAATATTTCTCGAAATGCGCGATGCGCTCCTCAAACAGCCCCAGCTCCGCGATGTCATCACAGAGACTTTCGGTGCCATGCATAACGTCACTCAAATTTGGCTGACGGTCGATCAGATCGCGAAACGGAGTGGGGGACAGATACAAGCTTTGCAAGGGCGTGAGACGTACACCAAAATAGGTGGCGCCAGCATGAAAGGGAATCGTTTCCCCTTGCAGAATGGTCCCGCACATCAGGGAATGAGGGCGAAGAGGATCACAGCAGATCAGCACATCCATGCAGCCATCAGGTACGACGCGAATGGCATGGACAGACGTTCCCATGACGTATTGGTAATAGAGGACGGTCTGGTCTTGATAAGGGACGAGCTTTTCCTGATAGCTGCTGGTTTCCAGACGAAACCCGTACTGCACAGGAGGTAGATTGGCGGCGATTTCCAAGCGATTCATTCATCCATAACCACCTTTACAAAATCGTCAGGTTCACGCGTGATACATAGCTACCAATAGTATGATAGAAACGCCAGGAAACTGATAGTTCCGAAATTTACAATACATTTGTCGCAGCCTGCCCCTACAATGGGCGTGTAAACACGAACAAGCGGGGGGATCTTTCATGCATCCAAAGAAAAGCGAAAGAAAGAAGCTGCCGAAACAACTCGTCCTATCCACGGCAGCGTTAGGAACGGCTTTGACCTTTGCACTGTCGCCGTCAGTGCCATTCGCGCAGAAGGCAAATGCACATGGCGGAGAGGCCGAATACCTTCCACTCCGGCCGATGGTGGAGGAATTCGGCGGAACCGTTGCGTGGGATAGCAAAACCCAAACGGCACAGGTCAAGCGCAGTGGCACCATTGTAACATTGAAGCCAAACCAGTCACAGGTGCTGGTAAATGGTAGTTCTGTCCAGCTGGAGGCGCCTGTTGTCTATAAAAATGGATCGTTGTACGTAACGCATCATTTCCTCAACGAAGTGTTCCAATCCGAGCTGGATCAGACGGTTTCGGTTCAAAAGGTGGAGCATCCTTTGAACCCGTTGACAGCAGACGAGATTAACAGTGTTGTAAGCGCTGTCAAAGCGTCTGATTCCTTCAAACAGAGCATGCGCTTTACGCAAATCTCGTTGAAGGAGCCGGAAAAAAGCAAGGTGTGGAACTGGGTATACGGACAGAAGAGCGCATTTGAGAGAGAAGCGAATGTCGTGATGCTGGATGGCAAAAAGGTCATCGAGGCACAGGTAAACCTCGCGTCGAAGAAGCTCGTCTCCTGGAAGGAAGTCGAGGGAGCGCACGGGATGGTCATCTTGGATGACTTCCAGACGGTCCAAGCCGCAATCGAGGAGAGCAGTGAGTATGCGGATGCCCTGAAAAAACGGGGGATCAATGACGTGAAAAAGGTGGTTGCGACTCCGCTCACCGTCGGGTATTTCAACGAGGCAGATGGCTTGAAGCAGGACCTGCGTCTTTTGAAGGTCGTCTCTTACCTGGATGTGGGGGACGGAAACTACTGGGCGCACCCGATCGAAAATCTGGTAGCGATCGTGGACCTGGAGCAAAAGAAAGTGATCAAGATCGAAGACGCAGGCGTGATCCCGGTGCCTTTGAAGCCGACCCCTTACGATGGCCGCAGCCAGCAAGCGAAGCAAAGCGTCAAGCCGCTCACGATCACCGAGCCGCAAGGGGAAAACTACAGCTTTGACGGAAATACGATCCATTGGGGGAACTGGGACTTCCACCTCCGGATGGATTCACGCGTAGGTCCCGTCCTGTCGACGATGACGTACAACGACAATGGCACCAAGCGCAAAATCATGTACGAGGGCTCGCTGGGCGGCATGATCGTTCCTTATGGCGATCCGGACGTGGGCTGGTATTTCAAAGCGTATCTGGATTCCGGGGACTACGGGATGGGTGTATTGACCTCTCCGCTGGAAAAGGGCACGGACGTACCGGATAACGCGCAGCTGCTCGAGGCGACCATTTCGGACAACGACGGAAACCCGTACACGATTCCAAATGCCATGGCGATCTTCGAGCAATACGCCGGACCGGAATTCAAGCACCAGGAGATGGGCAAAGACAACGTGAGCCGCGAGCGCCGTGAGCTGGTCGTTCGCTGGATCAGTACAGTAGGCAACTACGACTACATTTTTGACTGGATTTTGTCTTCGAACGGAACGATCAAGATCGATGTGGGCGCGACAGGCATCGAAGCGGTGAAGGCCGTGAAATCCTCCACGATGCACGATCCGACTGCGAAAGAGGATACGCGCTACGGCACGCTGATCGATCACAACATCGTCGGAACGACTCACCAGCACATTTACAACTTCCGCCTCGATCTCGATGTGGATGGCGAGAACAATACGTTGACAGAGGTCAATCCGCAGATCGCCGAAAATACAGCAGGTGGGCCGCGCAAGAGCGTGATTGTCACCGAGCAAAAGACCGTGACCACTGAGCAGGACGCGATCCAGACCTTTGACCCGTCCACGATTCGCCTGCTGAGCAATCCTTCCAAAGAAAACAAAGTCGGAAATCCGGTTTCCTATCAGATCATGCCGTACGCTGGAGGAACACATCCGGTGGCAAAAGGAGCTATGTTCAGCAAGGACGAGTGGCTGTACAACCGCGTGAATTTTATGGACAAACAAATCTGGGTGACCAAATACAATCCAGACGAGCGCTATCCAGAGGGAGAATACCCGAACCGTGCGAAGACGGATACAGGCTTGAAGGAGTTTACCGCAAACAACGACTCCATCGAGAACACAGATAATGTGGTGTGGATGACAACTGGCACGACGCACGTAGCACGGGCAGAGGAATGGCCGATCATGCCGACGGAGTGGGTGCACGCGATGCTCAAGCCGTGGAATTTCTTCGACCAGACACCTACCTTGGACTTGCCTGCGAAAAAGTAGCGCTGCCATGTAAGATCAATCAAATGGGAATCGGGGGAGAGTAAGATGGCACAATCATACCAATTGTTCATTGATGGAAAATGGGTAGATGCTTTGTCAGGCAAGACATTCGATTCGTTCAATCCGGCGACGGGAGAAGTAAACGGCGTGGTGGCTGAAGCGGGGGCGCAGGACGTTGATCTGGCTGTCAGAGCAGCGCGGAAGGCATTTGTATCCGGTCCGTGGGCGGAAATGGCGCCAAGTGATCGCGGCAGGCTGCTGTACCGTGCCGCACAAAAAATGTGGGAGAAGCTCGATTATCTCGCAGAGGTAGAGTCCAGTGACAACGGCTTGCCGATCAACGAAACGAAGTACATTGCGATGCCCGCAACCATCGACGTGCTGGAATTCTACGCGGGACTCGCCAACAAAGTGCAGGGAGAGACGCTGGCTTCTCCCGGGAATCGCTTCAACTACACGCTGCGAGAGCCACTAGGCGTCATTGGCGCGATCGTGCCGTGGAACTTCCCGCTCATGCTGGCGATGTGGAAGCTGGCTCCGGCTCTGGCAGCGGGCAACACCATCGTCATCAAGCCGGCGGAGCAGACGCCGATCAGCATGCTGGAGCTGGCAAAGGTATTTGAGGAAGCGGGAATCCCGGATGGCGTCATCAACGTAGTTCCCGGGTTCGGCGCCGTTGCGGGAGACGCGCTGTCCTCTCATCCGGATGTAGACAAAATCGCCTTTACGGGTTCTACCTCGACAGGCAGACTGATCATGCAGGCGGCAAGCAAGCATCTCAAGCCTGTATCGCTTGAGCTTGGAGGCAAATCGCCAAACATCGTCTTCGCCGACGCAGAGCTGGACGATGCCGTGAATGGCGCCCTCTTCGGAATCTACTTTGCGCAAGGCCAAGTGTGCGCGGCGGGTTCTCGTCTGTTCGTACAGGACAGCGTCTACGACCGCTTCCTGGATGCTTTTAGCAAAAAGGCGCAAACCATTCGGGTCGGCAACCCGCTCGATCCTGCCACGCAAATGGGTCCACAAGTATCGATGGCGCAGCTGGAGCGGATCGAGCACTATGTAGAAAAGGGACTGGAGGAAGGAGCCAACCTCGTGCTGGGCGGCAAACGCAATCCGCAGGCGGGCACCGGCTATTTCTTCACACCAACCATCTTTGAAAATGTGACGAACAACATGACCATTGCCCGTGAAGAAATTTTTGGTCCGGTCATCTCAGTCATTCGCTTCAAGGACGAGGAGGACGCGCTCCGTCTGGCTAACGAAACGACTTATGGACTCGCTTCCGGTGTTTGGACCAACGATTTGAAACGCGCACACCGCATGGCACGTGGCCTGCACGCAGGGACGGTGTACATCAATACGTACTCCATGCTCGACAGCACCACACCGTTTGGCGGTACGAAGCAGAGCGGCTTCGGTCGCGAGCTGGGGATGCAGGCGATGGACATGTATACGCATACGAAGAGCGTCTGGGTCGACTTGGGCAAGCAAGGACTGAACTGGTACGGGGTATAAAAGAGAGCAAGATTTCAGCAAAGTGCGATCAGCCTTCCTCATGCAGGGAGGCTTTTTTCATTCCCTACACTTTGAAAGCGGAAAGGGCACGCGTCTGGTGCACGTAACACGTTATAATAGAATGGCAAAAGTAAACAATAATAAGGGCAATTCTGTGCAGAATAGAAGGCTGCAATCCCAATGACGCATAGAAAAAGGAGTTACAATGACAGAGAAAAAAGCAGGTCGCAGTGCTGGATGGAACTTCGACAACAGTTATGCCCGTTTGCCTCAAACCTTCTTTACCGAGCAACCGCCAACCCCTGCTCACTCGCCCAAGCTGGTCGTCCTGAATGAAGCTTTGGCTGGTTCACTTGGGTTAAATAGTGACGCGCTGAAAAGGGAGGATGGCGTGGAAGCACTTGCAGGCAGCCAGATTCCCGAAGGTGCTTTGCCGCTGGCGCAAGCCTATGCCGGGCATCAATTCGGCTACTTTACGATGCTGGGGGATGGCAGGGCGGTCCTGCTCGGCGAACAAGTGACACCGGGTGGTGAACGGTTCGATATTCAGCTGAAAGGAGCGGGGCGGACGCCTTATTCCCGGCGTGGCGACGGGCGCGCGGCACTTGGGCCGATGCTTCGCGAGTACATCATCAGCGAAGCGATGCACGCTTTTGGGATACCTACCACGCGCAGCCTGGCTGTCGTGACCACGGGCGAGAATATCATTCGCGAAACGTATTTGCCCGGTGCCGTTTTGACTCGGGTGGCTGCCAGCCATATTCGTGTCGGCACGTTTCAATATGCCGCCAAATGGGGGACCCAGGAAGAACTTCAGGCCTTGGCGGACTACACCCTCGAGAGGCATTTTGCGAAACCGGACGAGGGGGAAAACCGCTATTTGTTCCTTCTGAAAGAAGTGATCAAGCGGCAGGCTGCACTGATTGCCAAATGGCAGCTGGTCGGCTTCATTCACGGTGTGATGAACACTGACAACATGGCCCTGAGTGGAGAAACCATTGACTACGGTCCGTGCGCCTTCATGGACACGTTCGATCCCGCCACCGTCTTTAGCTCGATTGACGAGCAGGGGCGCTACGCCTATGCGAATCAGCCGTATATTGCCGTGTGGAACCTCTCGAGATTTGCGGAAACGCTTCTCCCGCTGCTGCATGACGATCAGGAGCAGGCAGTCAAAACGGCCGAGGGAGCACTTGCCGGTTTTGCCGAGCTGTATACGGGCGAGTGGCTAAAGGGGATGAGGGCGAAGCTGGGGCTCTTTACGGAAGAGGAGCAGGACGGGTCGCTTGTAGAGAGCTTGCTCAAATTGATGGAAAAAGAGAAAGCCGACTATACGAATACGTTCCGAGCCCTCACGCTGGATAAGCCGCAAGAGTCGGCGATGTTTGGCACACCGGAATTTACCGAATGGCTGGGCCAATGGCAAGCAAGGCGGGACAGACAGCCGCAGTCCAAGGAGGAATCTCTGCAGCTGATGCGTCAGAGCAATCCAACTGTCATCCCGCGCAACCATCGTGTAGAGGCAGCGCTGGACGCGGCAGTGGCCGGAGATCTCAGCGTGCTGGAAAGACTTCTGGACGTGCTTGCAAGGCCATTTGCGTATACGGCCGATCAGGAAGAGTACGCGGCTTTGCCTGCGCCCTCGCACTATCCTTATCAAACCTATTGCGGGACCTAGGGTACAAATATGAAAAGGCAGCGAATGACGGAAAGGTCGATCGCTGCCTTTTTGCTTTTCGGAACCAAGCTTACGCGTGGGCCTTCTCCGGTACGAGCAGATCCCGCAGCGCTGCCTCCAGATCGGTATGTCCAAAAGAAAAGCCGCTCTCAAGCAGTTTTGCCGGGACACAGTTGCGGCCAGTCAAAGCGAGACTAGGGTCCGTTCGCATGACCAGGTAAGCGCCGAGCCAGACGAAGGGAGCAGGAGTCGGAGGAGCCCAGCCTTTGTTCAATACCTTGCGAAGCGTCTGCATGAACTCACGGTTGGTAACCGGCTTTGGACCCGTAGCATTGACAATGCCGTTGACCTGCTCGTTTTCCATGGCATAGAAAAACATTTCGTTCAAGTCATCTACATGCAGCCAGCTAATGTATTGATTCCCACTGCCGACAGTGCCGCCGAGCCGCATCGAAGCCAGCTTGGCGAGAGGCTCGAGGGCACCGCCGTTTTTCCCCAGCGCAAAGCCGATCCGCAGCATAACCTTGCGAGTATGCGGCAGCTCGCGCTCAAAAAACGCCTGTTCCCACCGCTGGCAAACCTGCACGGAAAAGCCTGTGCCATGCGGGGCATTCTCGTCGCATTCCTGCAGCGTATCGCCGAAAATAGCGAGAGAGCCGGCTTGCACAAAGACAGCGGGAGGCTTGGCGCTTGCTAGGATCGCATCGGTCAGGACTCGCACGGAATCCAGGCGAGAGCGAATGATTTCCTCTTTGTTTTTTGGCGTGTACAAGCAGTTGACGCTTTTGCCGGTAAAGTTGATGACGGCATAGCTGCCATCGATTTCATCTGACCAAGCTCCTCTAGTCGCGCCATCCCATTGCAGATAGCGGATCGATCCAGCTACCCGAGAATTCCCTCGAGTCAGAATTACGACCTCAAATCCCTTTGCAGTCAGAAAATCAGCCAAGGCGTTTCCCAGAAAGCCGGAGCCGCCAGCCAGCACGATTTTTTTACTCATGGTAACATCCCCCTATCGGACCTTCCTCTTTTTGGTAGATCATGGTGGGCACTCTGAGGTATATTGTACTGGAATAAACAGGGAATGGACAGAGGAAGGGGAAGGGATGCGATGAAAGGTCAAAGAATCCTGCTGCTGGGGGGAAGCGGCTATTTGGGGGCGCAAATTGACAGCTGCCTGAGGGCGAGCCAAGAGCATGAAGTCGTTGCCACCTGCTTTTCGGGCATGATCCAGCCGGGATGGACTCGGGTCAATGTGAAGGCTGCAGAGGCTTTTGCGGCGCTGGTCTCTGCAGCTTCACCGGACGTCCTCATATGGGCACTTCGGGGAAATGACGGCGCGGATGCCCAAGAGCTGATCGATATAGGCATGCGGGTACTGCTCGCCCATATACCGAAACAGGCAAAATTGATCTATCTTTCCACGGATGGCGTGTTTGGAAATAAGCAAGGCCCGTTCACTGAAGAAGAAGAATGGGAGCTGCTGGACGAAAGAAATCCGCTGGCAGGCTACTGCCGGGCCAAAATCATGGGGGAGCAGCTGGTACGTGAGCAGCATGATCATCACCTCATTCTGCGTTTTGGGCCCATCTATGGAAAGAATGTGCAAGGCATCTGGGACAAACGGACAAAGGCATTGGTCAGCGAGCTTCAGGAAGGCAGAGGAGTCGTACGCACTCAAAATCTGTACAAGTCATTCGTTCATGTGGAGGATTTGGGCCGTGCGGTAGCAGAGCTCGTGACAAGTTCGCACAAAGGCACCCTTCACTTGGGACCGGAGGAAAAAGCGAGCTACTACACGTTTTGCCGGAGCATGGCGAAAGATTTCGGCTATGATCCCGAGCTGGTACATGGGGAGATCTTGTCAGCCGAAAAAGCCCGAGAGCTGGGGATTTCCGCTTGATACCTCACTCGACACGAGCAAGGGGAGGGCATGGGTAAAGACGGAATTTCGAGGGCTATCAGGGCAGGAGAAATGAGAGAACGATGAGAAGATACAGGAAGAAGGAGAACATGGAGGGGGAGCAGGGATGAAAACAATCGGACTGATCGGCGGCATGAGCTGGGAGTCTTCCCAGGTGTACTATCAAAAGGTGAACGAAGCGGTGCGAGATCGGTTGGGAGGCTTGCATTCGGCAAAATGCATCCTGTATTCGGTCGACTTTGCCGAGATTGAAGAGCTGCAGCATGCAGGAAAGTGGGAGGAAGCTGGCGCGCATATGGCGAATGCCGCTCGCAGTCTGGAGGCAGCAGGTGCAGACATGATCGTCCTTTGCACCAATACGATGCACAAGCTGGCGTATGCGATACAGGGGGCTTCTTCTTTGCCGTTTATTCACATCGCGGATGCGACAGCGGGCAAGATCAAAGCGGACGGGTATCAACGAGTCGGCTTGCTCGCCACACGCTTTACGATGGAGCAAGCGTTTTATACCGGTCGTCTGCAGCAGGAGCACGGGCTGGAGGTACTGCTCCCCGATGAAGCGGGAAGAGAGGCTGTGCATGCGATCATCTACGAGGAGCTGTGCCGAGGCATCATTCGCGAGGAGTCCAAGCAAGTGTACCTGCGCATCATCGATAAACTGATCGAAGAAGGCGCAGAGGCCATCATTCTCGGGTGCACGGAAATCGGTCTGTTGATCGCGCAAACGGACTGCTCTGTGGCGGTGTACGATACGACGGAGATTCACGCGATTGCCGCTGTGGAAGCTGCCCTGGAAAAATAGCAACCGATCTGGCTACAAAAGGTCACCAGCCTTTGCTGCGTGGTCTTTTTTTTGAATGGATGAAGGAAGGAAGAAAGGCACCCTGCCTCTTATGGGAGAAGAGATAGGGTGCCGGTTAGGTGTTCGATCCAAATCTACTCGACTGCCAAATAATCCAGTACGATTCCGATAAACAGCTTCCCGATGTTCAGCATGGAGCGCTCATCTACATCAAACTTCGGATGGTGGTGCGGATAAATGGCATTCAGCTCAGGATTGCGTCCCCCCACAAAGAAGAATGCGCCGGGCTTGTGCTGGAGGTAGTAGGCGAAGTCTTCGCTGCCCATGCCATACTCATGGGTGAGTACTTTTTCTTCACCAAAGATGGCGCCCGCTACTTTTTTCACGCGCAAGGCATCCTCTTCGTGATTCCAGGTGGCAGGGTAGCCTGTCGTCAATGTAAATTCAGCCGTTCCTCCCGCCTGTTCGGCTGTCGTGCGGGTAATCAGGGCAATTTCCTGCTCGATCTTTTTGCGCACATCTTCCTCAAAGGTGCGAACGGTTCCCTTTAACGAGACCTTGTCCTGAATGACGTTGTAGGTTTCTCCACCACCGACAAACGAGCTGACGGTCAAAACGGTCCGGTATTTGGTATCGATGCGCCGACTGATGATCTGCTGCAGGTTTAACACCAGCTGGCTTCCTGCAACGACAGGGTCGATCGTGGCATGCGGCATAGCCCCGTGCCCCCCTTTTCCGTAGAGAACGATGTCAAAGGAGTCGCAGGCAGAAGTCACATACCCTACTCCTGTGCCCACCGTACCCAATGGCGCCTCGGAAGCGACATGCGCGCCGTACACCGCATCGACACCTTCCAGACAACCGTCCTCAATCATCGGTTTGGCACCGCCAGGAATAACCTCTTCGGCAAACTGGTGCAGGAATACCACGTTTCCGGCGAGTGCATCCTTCGCTTCACTCAAGACCGTAGCGACTCCCAGCAAGGCTGCCGTATGAATATCGTGTCCGCAGGCGTGCATGACACCAGGGATGCGGGATTTGTAGGGCACGTCCTTTTCGTCCTGAATGGGGAGGGCGTCGAAGTCGGCACGCAGGGCGACCGTTTTCCCCGGCTTGCCTCCGCGCAGCGTAGCGACAACACCTCGTCCCCCTACGCCTGTGCGCACCTCCAAGCCAAGCTTGGTCAAATAATCCGCGATCTTCCGCGGGGTGTCTACTTCCTGAAAGGACAGCTCAGGGTACATGTGCATATCGCGGCGCAAGCTGACCAGCTCGGGATAGAGGGCTTCCAATTTTTCAAATAGAGAGTTTTTCATCGTTTGATTCGCTCCTTTATGACTGGTATGACGGATTAACCTGCTTGTGTTGGGGAAGCGGGAGTGGCGGCTGTCGTTTTTCTTTCTGTCGGCCATGTCATCGCAGCGATTGCGCAGACCACCATGAGCGCAACCAGGATCCACAGCGCGACATCGTAGGAACCATTGAACGCCTTGACAGTCATCCCGATCAGAAGAGGTGCGACGAAGCCGGCAGCTTGCCCGCCGAAGTTGACAATCCCCATGGCGGTGCCGATCACTTCCTGGGAGAATCGTTTGAGCGGCTGCAGGCCGACTGCGATCACGATAAAGGTGCCGGTAATGCCACTCAGCGTTTCATAGAGGATGACCATCCCGACAGAAGGTGCATTGAACATGAGGTAAATGAACACCGCAGTGAGAAGGGCACAGGCAGCGACAAAGCCCTTTTCCTTGCCAGCGAGCCAGCGGTCCAAAAGCACGCCGCCAGCGATCATGGAAAGGAAGCTGGTGATGGAGGGGATCGTAGACAGTGCCCCCATGGACAAGAGATCGAGATGCCGCACTTTCACGAGATACGTAGGCATCCAGCTCGCCATCCCCCACGTCACAAAGTAAATGCCGAACGAGGTGACCAGAAGACTCCACAGCAGCGGCATTTTTAGCAGCGTCTTCAAGGGAACCTTGTTCGCCGATGTGTTTGCGGCAGCCGCTCGGTCACGTACGGGTGACCTCAAATAAAAGAGGCAGAGAACGGCAACTACGAGCCCTGCCACCCCGATGGCAAAAAACAGGCTTCGCCAGCCGAGCCAGACGATGATTCCGGAAGCGAGTACAGGGGTAATGGCCTTCCCAATGACACTGGCGGACAAGAGAGTCGATTGGGCGCGGCCGCGTTGGTCTTTTGGGAAATGCTCGGAAATCAGGACGGCGCTGGAGGGGGAAAACGGGGCCTCTCCCAGGCCGAACAAAAACCGGATGATGATGAGAGAAACGAGCGACCAGGCTGAGCCTGTCAGCGCTGTGAAGATCGACCATAAAAACAGGGAAAAGGTCAATACCTTGGCGGCACCGAACTTGTCAGCGAGCCATCCGCCAGGGATTTGCATCAAGGCGTAGCCTGCGAAAAAGCTGGAGAGAATCAAGCCTTGCGCAGTCGGATCGAGAGAAAATTCGTCTGCGATGGGAATAATGGCGACGTTGATGACCATGCGATCCAGATTGCCAATCAGCCAGGCGACAAAAAGCATAGACAGGACGATAAACTTCTGGCGCTCCTCCGCTGTACGTGTCATGAGATCACTTCCTTTACTTGGAATACAGTCTGTACCGAGAATTATAAGAATAATGAAAATTGCATTTCAATGTCGGTTTCTGTACAATTATCAGACTATTGGTGTAGGAATTTCTACCGGAGCGGAAGGGGAGGAGCATGTGCGAACGGGTGTAATCAAGCAATTGCAGTCATTCTTACGGGAAAAAGACCATGTCTGGTCGGGACATATATGGCAATGCAAGCCGTATCATCAGGAATTCCACTACGTCGCTCGAATAGGCCCCGCAAAGCAAGCAGGTAAAAAGCAGGCTCCCAGCCTGGTGACCAAGCGGCAGCGCAAATCGCCACCCTATGAAGTGACTTCGATCGAAAGCGGAACGCAGATCGTCTTTTCCTATCCGCTGGGCTACAGGGCCGCACTTATCCTGACGAACTCGGATCTCACCTTGGAAAAAGCGGACGGGAGCTATCTGCATCAGCTGTTCTACCAGCTTTATTGGGAAGGGATCGTGCAGGAGCGGGAAAACGAGCTAGCCAAAATGATTGGCGGTATTCGGGCGATCACCTCCTCGCTGGATATCGATCAGCTCCTGCAAGAAATCCTCGACAACGCCATCGAAGTCATTCCCGCAGCCGATACGGGCATACTCGCCATGTACGATCCAGAGGCCGATCGGCTCGTCAATCGCGCTGCAGTGGGAATGAATGACAACGTCCTCCGCTACCGATTAAAGGTCGGAGAAGCCATCGTCGGGAAAACCTTTGCAGACGGTCAGCCGAGAATATTCTTTACCCGTGAAGAGATGACGCAGGCGATGAGCAATATCGACAAAGAAAATCTGCACTATCTGCTGTCCTCCTATGACTTTTCTCATGTAAAAGGGATCATTTCCATTCCGATTTCCGTGGGGGAAAAGCCGATCGGAGCGATGATCATCCACCAGAATCACACCGAGGGGACGCTGACAGAACGGGATGTCCATTTGCTGAAGGGCTTCGCGGGACAGGCAGCCGTGGTCATTGAAAATGCACGTCTGTTTGCACAGCTGAAAGGCCAGAACCAATACTTGTCCAAACGCAACGAAGTACACGAGACATTGACCCGTTTATCGCTCGAAAACAAAGGAATGGAAGCGATTGTCGCTGCGTTGGACAAGATCATCGGAGTTCCGTTGCTGTTTGTGGATTTTCTGGAGGGAAACTGGCATTCGCGTCAGCACACGATGCTCCCGCTGTTTACAATGGATGAAATAGCCCGCCTGTTTTCCCATCGCGAGGCTCCCGTGATCGTGCGTGTATCCGGTCAGGACCCATACGAATACCATGTGACGCCAATCGTCGTCGGCCATGTCTTCCTCGGCTGTCTCATTGCGATTCTCGATAAACCTTTAGAGGAGCTGGGCAGGATCGCACTCGAGCAAGGTGGTGCAGTACTGGCTTTGGAGCTGGTGAAAAAGCAGTCGCTCACCGATGTGTACTACAAAAAAACACATGAGTTTTTCCGGGAGCTCGTAGAGTCCAACGATCCCGACCTGATGCAGATGGGCGGAGAAGAGTGGGGGATGCGGCTTGCCGATTTCATGACGGTTTTTGTGTTTTCGCTTCGGCATTCGCATGATTTGCGGCAGCTGGAAGCAGAAGTGCACCGTTTGATAGCACGCATCAAAAGAAAGCTGGAAACGAATCGTCTGCTCATCTTTGGCTACCACAACAAGGTCACGCTGCTGGCTATGCTGTCCTCGAAGGAAGAGGTCGATAAGCTGTGTCAAAAGGTCGCGGATGTAGTGGGGGAATGGGCAGAAAGTGAAGGTCTGCCTTTGTGTGCGGGTGTAGGAACGGCAGGTCAAGGGATCGGTGCGATCAAAAAGAGCCACGATGAGGCGCAAAAAGCGCTGCAGTACATCGCAGAGCGCCAGCATAGAGGCATGCTTCGCTACGAGGAGCTGGGAATCAACCGTCTGTTTTTGCATCAGCCTGCCGAGGAAATGATTTCGTTTCTGGAAGAGATGTTCACACCACTTCGAACGGAAAAAGCGAGACAAAACGATTTGGAGCAGACCCTGCTGAAGTTTATGGCGACGAACAGCTCGGCAGTCCGGACGGCAGAGCAGCTGCACATCCATATCAACACCTTGTACAAAAGATTGAAAAAGATCGAGCAATTGCTGGGGCTCTCTTTTGAAAAGCCAGAGGATGTCCTCAAAATTCAGATGGCCTGCCATTTGCGCGAGACATTTGTCAACCAGATTAAGGAAGAGGTCTAGAAAAACAAATAAAAACAACTTAAAGGCAAGTAAAAACAATTAATTTACGTGCAATTCATATCAACTTAATATTTCGCCCGTAACATAGGACGCAAGAACAGGAAATGAACATCCCCACATGGAGGAGAGATTCTCATGAAGAAGTGGCATTATCCTTTGCTTGCGTCCTTTTTATCCATTGCTGTACTTGCAGGTTGTGGCCAAGCACCACAATCCCAAACAAACACACAAGGTTCCACAGCCGCTGGTGGCAGTGCAAGTCAATCCGGAGAGATTACCGTCTATACAGCGTTGGAGGATGATCAGATCAAAACGTACCTGGAGTCCTTCAAAGCGAAGTATCCGGATGTGAAAGTCAATATCGTTCGTGACTCGACGGGAATCATCACGGCCAAGCTGCTCGCAGAAAAAGACAATCCACAAGCAGACGTCGTATGGGGTACTGCCGCGACAAGTCTGTTGGTCCTCGATCAGCAGGGCATGCTGGAAGCCTATGATCCAAAAGGGGTCGAGAAGGTCTCCGCAGCGTTTAAGGACGACAAGTCCCCAGTCCACTGGGTCGGGATCGATGCCTGGGAAACCGCCTTTGCAGTAAACACCAAGGAGCTGGAAAAGCGCAACCTGCCTATCCCGCGTTCCTATGAAGATCTCACAAAGCCTGAGTACAAAGGCATGATCGTCATGCCAAACCCGGCATCCTCGGGAACAGGTCTTTTGACCATCAACGGTGTGATGCAGCTGAAAGGCGATGGAGATGGCTGGTCCTATCTCGACAAGCTGCATGACAACATGGCGGTTTACACACACTCCGGCTCCAAGCCTGCCAAAATGGCGGCAACGGGTGAGTATCCGATCGGTATTTCCTTTGGTTATCGCGCCATCACAGAAAAGAAAAAAGGGGCACCGATTGAAGTGGTTTTCCCTGAAGAAGGCTCCGGCTGGGATGTAGAAGCCAATGCCTTGATGAAGAAAGCGCAAATCAAGCCGGAAGCAAAGCTGTTCCTCGACTGGGCGATCTCTGATGAAGCGATGAAGGAGTACAACGCAAACTTCGCGATCGTCAGTGTGAAGCAAGAGGGAGCGGCCTTGCCAGAAGGCTATGCTGTAGATCCATTGAAACAGCTGATTCCGCTCGATTTGAAAAAAGCAGCAGAGAACCGCGAGAAGATTTTGGCTGAGTGGGAAAAGCGCTACGCTACCAAGAGCGAGCCTAAGTAAGCAACGAGGAGATCCAGCATGACAAATTCCTATTTATCCATACAAGGGATCAGTAAACGTTTCGGGCTGTTTGCTGCATTGGAGCACGTTTCGATCGATATCGCCAAGAATGAGTTTGTCTGCTTGCTCGGTCCCAGCGGCTGCGGCAAAACGACTTTGCTCCGGATGATCGCAGGGCTGGAGCAGCCGACGACAGGCAGCATGATCGTGGCTGGCAGACAGATCACTTCTCTGCCACCTGCGAAACGCAACATCGCGATGATGTTTCAGTCGTACGCCCTGTTTCCGAATTTGACAGCTGCCGAGAACATCGCTTTTGGGCTGCAAGAGAAAAAGTTAACCAAGCAGCAAATCGCAGCAAAGGTCGAGGAAGCGTTAGATATGGTCGACTTGTCTCACATAGCTGACAAGTATCCAGCTCAGCTCTCTGGGGGTCAGCAGCAACGGATTGCCCTCGCGCGTGCCATCTCCCTGTCACCGGATGTCCTGCTGCTGGATGAGCCTCTGTCAGCGCTGGATGCCAAGGTACGTCAAAAGCTTCGCTGAGAAATTCGCCGCTTGCATGAAAAATTCGGAATGACGACCGTCATGGTGACCCACGATCAGGACGAGGCGCTTACGATGGCCGACAAAATTGTCGTGATGAACCACGGGGAAGTCGTGCAGGTCGGTACACCTGAGGTCATTTACAACCAGCCTGCTACGCCGTTTGTCGCGGATTTTATCGGGGCGATCAACTTCATCGAGAGCCGGAGCTTTGATCCAGAACAAAGCGAGGCTTCCACGCTGCTGGCGATTCGTCCCGAGCATGTCCGTCTGCTGGCATATGAGTCAGAATGCGGAATCCCGGCGACGATTCTGGAAAGCGAGTTTCGCGGTGCATTTTATCGGATTTATTTGGAATGGCGGGATGAAAGCACCAAGACGCTGGAGCAGTTGACCCTCGATTTGCCAGCGGCACAGGCAAACATGCTTGGCGTGTGCCGTGGACAAAAGGTGTGCCTGGAGCTGCCTATGGAGCATCTGCTCCGCTTTGAACAGGATGAGGCTGCCGCCGCAAAGGAACAGGGGTGACGGGAATGATACGACAAAGTGGCAAGTCGGTGCAAAAAGGACTGATTACGCTCGTCGTGGCGGCGCTTCTGGCAACGGTGCTTTTGCCGCTGACTCAGCTGTTCGCGAAAGCCTTTTACGACCGTTACGGGCAGTTCGTCGGATTGAACAACTTCCAGACCTACTTTTCTACACCTGCCTTGTCTCAATCGCTGACGAATACGCTGTACATCTCGATCATGACGACGGTTGTGACGGTTATCCTCGCCTTTTTGTTCGCCTATGCGCTGACGCGTAGTGGCATCAGGGGCAAGCGGGCGTTTCGAGCAGTAGCGCTTCTGCCGCTGTTTGCCCCGACGATGATGCACGGGATTGCCTTGACCTATCTGTTCGGCAATCAAGGGCTGGTCACTACCGGAATCTTCGGGCTGCTCCCCTTTTCCTGGGACATTGACCTGTACGGCCCGGTAGGAATTATCCTGGCAGAGATCGTTTACGTCTTTCCGCAGGCGTACCTGATCTTGGCCGTATCGATGGCATTCGCCGACTATCAGCTCTACGAGGCAGCGGATACACTCGGAGCGAGCCATTGGCGCAAGTTTTGGGTCGTCACCATACCGAGTGTGAAATACGGGATCGTCAGTGCCTGCTTTGTCTCTTTTACGCTCGCATTTACGGACTTCGGCGCCCCAAAGGTAGTGGGCGGGCAGTATTCCGTTCTGGCTACCGATGTGTACAAGCAAGTCATCGGGCAGCAAAACATGACGATGGGCGCGACAGTGGGACTGCTGCTGATTCTCCCGGCCTTGGTCGCTTTCATCGTAGATCGCATCGTCGAACGAAAGCAGCACGCAGCCATCACGGCAAAATCCAAGCCTTACCGCATCAAAGAAAACCGACTGCGCGATACGTTTTTCTTCCTCTTTTGTCTGGCAGTGAGCGGATTTTTGCTGTTGCTCATGGCAGCGGTCGTACTGGCTTCGTTCATCAAGGTTTGGCCGTATGATCTCAGCTTTGGCTTGCAGCACTACGACTTCTCCAACGTAGCGGGAGAAGGAATAGGGCCACTTTGGAACAGTATCCTGGTCGCGGTGATCACGGCAGTTATCGGGACGGCTGTTACGTTTGTTACGGCTTATGTGATGGAGAAAACGCAGGTGTGGAGGGGGCTGCGACAAGCAGGCTACTTCCTGTCGATCCTCCCTTTGGCTCTGCCTGGGATGGTCATCGGTCTGGCGTACATCTTCTTTTTCAACCATCCAAACAATCCGTTCCACGGTCTGTACGGGACGATCTGGATCCTGGTTTTAGCCAACGTCATTCACTTTTTTGCCGTCTCGTTTATCACGGCGACGACAGCGCTGAAGAAGCTCGATCCCGAGTTTGAAATGGCGGCGGAGTCGATGGGGATTTCGCGGGCAAAGGTGTTCTGGCGGGTAACGGTTCCGGTATGTACACCCGCGATTATCGAAATGGCTGTTTACTTTTTCATCAATTCCTTGGTTACGATCTCGGCAGTCGTCTTCCTCTATGCGGCAGACTTCAAGCTCGCTGCTGTCTCGATCGTCAACATGGATGACGCAGGGGATGTAGCGCCGGCTGCAGCGATGTCTGTCCTGATCGTAGTCCTGAACATCATCGCCCGTGCTGGTGCGGAGTGGATCGCAGCGAAGATCCGCAAGCGCGCAGCATGGACAAACCAAGAAAAGGAGCAGGTGGCGTAAATGATAAAAGCAGTCGTGTTTGACTGGGCAGGAACGATGGTGGACTATGGATGCTTTGCACCACTGGCGGTATTTTTGGAGGTTTTCAAAAAGCGTGGGATTGAACTGACCAGTGGGGAAGCACGAGAGCCGATGGGGATGCTGAAACGGGATCACATCCAGGCCCTGCTGAAAATGGAGCGCGTGGCAGCGCTGTGGGAAAAAAAGTACGGACGCAAGCCAAGCGAGAGCGACGTGGATGAGCTGTACGCGGATTTTGAGCCGATGCTGATGGAGACTCTGCACCAGTATGCGACACCAGTACCCGGAGCCGTCGAGCTCGCAAATCGTTTGCGGGAACAGGGAATCAAGCTGGGATCGACGACAGGCTATACCCGCAAGATGATGGATGTGGTGACGGTATCCGCCAAAGAGCAAGGCTACGCCCCAGATACGCTCGTCACCCCAAGTGAAGTGCGAGCTGGACGCCCGTATCCATGGATGTGCTACCAAAATGCGATGCTGCTGGATTGCCATCCGATGAGCGACATGGTGAAGGTCGGAGACACGACGAGCGACATGAAAGAAGGACGCAATGCCGGCATGTGGACGGTCGGCGTTTTGAAAGGCGGAAGCGAGCTGGGATTGTCCCTGCAAGAAGTACAGGAGCTGCCTCAGGAAGTGCTGAGAGAAAAGCTGGCTCATGCGGCAGAGCGGTTGATGGAAGCGGGAGCGCATTACGTGATTGAGGAAATCGGCTGCCTCGATGAAGTATTGGCGAAAATCAACGGGCGACTGGCAGCAGGCGAAAGACCGTAATGGGTACGTACCCCAACATGGACTCGAAAGGAATGGGATCAATGACCATCAATCAAACCGCAATAGACAACCCGTATTTGCTGCTGACACCAGGGCCGCTGACGACATCACAGGCGGTGCGAGAAGCTATGCTTCGCGACTGGTGCACGTGGGATCGAGATTACAACGAGCTGGTACAGGCAATCCGCGTGAAGCTGGTGCGACTGGCTACCGCACGTTTTGAGGACTTTACAACGGTTTTGATGCAGGGTAGCGGCACCTTCAGTGTGGAAGCCGTCCTGAGCAGTGTCATTCCGACAGAGGGCAAGCTGCTCGTTTTGACCAACGGCGCTTACGGCGACCGCATGGTACAGATGGCGCGTGTACACGGCATCGCAACGGAAGTGATCGATTTCGGGGAGGTCACTCCGGTAGCAGCGGGCCCGGTTGAGGAGCTGCTGGAGAAGGACCCGGCCATCACGCATATCGCGGTGGTGCACTCCGAAACGACGACAGGCATGCTCAATCCGATCGCAGACATCGGTGAGACAGCCAAACGCTATGGCAAAATCTTTATCGTGGATGCCATGAGCAGCTTCGGTGGTGTACCGATGGACATCGCAGATCTGCACATCGACTATCTGATCTCCAGTGCAAACAAATGCATTCAGGGTGTACCGGGATTTGGCTTCATCATCGCCAGAACGACGGAGCTGGCCGCGACAAAAGGCCGTGCACGCACACTGTCACTGGATCTGTACGATCAGTGGGAAACGATGGAGAAGCATAACGGCAAGTGGAGGTTCACATCTCCGACGCATGTCGTACGCGCTTTCTATCAGGCGCTGGTGGAGCTGGAAGCAGAGGGCGGAATGGAGAAGCGATATGAGCGCTACAGCCGTAATCAGCAGATCCTCGCAGAGGGAATGGAGCGCCTCGGGTTCCGCAGTCTGTTGTCGAAAGAATCGCAATCGCCATTTATCACTTCTTTTTATTACCCGGATCAGGAAGCTTTCACTTTCCAAGCCTTTTATGAGCGGCTGAAAAAAGCGGGCTTTGTGATCTACCCAGGCAAGATTTCTCAGGCAGATACCTTCCGCATCGGCAATATCGGAGAGGTGTATCCCGAGGATATGGAGCGCCTCTTGAAAGCAATTGCAGAGAACCGTTTCTGGTAGAGCGAAAGCCTCTTTTTTTGACAAAAAAACCAAGGAAAAACATATAAAACAACAAGAAAATGTTTTGCAGTTGTTTGTACATGAGGAGGAATGTAACATGAAAGTCTTTTGTCTGGGTGGCGCAGGAAACATCTGTCGGGAAGCGGTATTGGATTTGGTGCAGCATTCTACCTTTGAGCAGATCACCATTGGAGATTTCAACGAGGAGGAAGGGCGCAAGGTAGTAGCTTGGCTAGGCGATCCGCGCGTCGATTTTGTGCATGTCAATGTGCGGGATCATGCCGACACGGTACAAAAGCTGCGGGGCTACGATATCGTCATGGATGGAACGACGATTACGTTAAACGGGCTGACCACAGCGGCGATCGCAGAAGCGGGCTGCCACGGCATCAACCTGAATGGCTTCGGCGAGGAAGATGCATCGGATGAGATCTTCCGTAAAAACGGCAAGACGTGCCTTCCGGGCTTTGGTATGACACCAGGTCTGACCCAAATGATGGCGATGCATGCGGCAAACCAGCTCGATGAGGTAGATGAGGTACGCGTGAGTCATGGCTCGTTTCGCCCGATCGCTTTTTCCAAGTCCATCACGGAGACGACGACTTACGAATACGACCCGGATCTGCCAGGGCGCGTCGTCTATGAAAACGGCGAGTTCAAGCAAGTACCGCCCTTTGCTCGTCCACGTGAAATCGGGCTTCCGGCTCCTTATGGCAAAACGGTTCAGTACATCATCCCTCATGCGGAAACGAAGACCTTGGCACAGGCTTTGTCTCCCAAAGGTGTCAAGCTGATCGAAGTGCGGGGAACCTGGCCGCAAAAGAACATGGCGCTCGTCAAAGCACTCTACGATTACGGCTTCTTGCGCAACGACAAGATCACCGTGGGTGAAACGCAGATAGGAATCCTTGATTGTATCTCCCAATACCTCTACAATTCTAGTGAAGGGAAAGAAACGGAATTGTATGGCTATTCACTGCATGTGGAGGTGACAGGGACTCGGGAAGGTCGTCAGGTTCGCCATGTTTTGTACCACACCCATCCGGCATCCGATGGCAGTATCGCGGGCTGGGAGAAGCTTCGCGCCTACACCCGCAACGTTGGCATTCCAATGGCGATTGCCACAGTGCTGATCGCCAGGGGAGCCGTAAACAAGACGGGCGTCATTACTCCGGAAGAAGCCTTTGACCCGGCAGTCATTTTTGCTGAATTAGCCAAGCGCCAGATCGTCATCCATGAGGAGATCACAGAGCTGGTAGCACAACCATAGGGGGACAAGAAGCGTGTCGTTGTTCGGAGAAGAGCGCAAGCAGATCATTTTGCAATTGGTAAACGCAAACGGCAAGGTACGGACCAACGATTTGGTGGAAAAGCTGCAGGTTTCGTCGGAGTCAATCCGCAGATACTTGGAAGAGCTCGAGTCGGAGAAAAAGCTGAAGCGTGTATACGGTGGAGCGGTCAAGCTGAATCTGGATCGCACGGAGCCGTCCCATATGAGCCGGGAAGTCCTGCGTGCCGAGGAGAAAAAGCGGATCGGCCGCGCAGCCGCAGATTTGGTGCAGGACAACGACACGATCGTCATCGACGAAGGAACGACTCCTTTGCAAATGATCAATTTCCTGTCTACCAAAAAAGATTTGACGATCCTCACCAGCTCCATCACTGCACTCAACATGTTGATCGAGTACCAGAACGGCGGCTTGCTCAGCGCTGAGATCTACTTTTTGGGCGGCAAAGTAAACGCCAAGCATCATCGGGTGGGCGGCTCCTTTGCCGAAGAAATGATGAAAGACTTTTTCGTGGACAAGGCCTTCCTCTCCGTAGACGGCTTGCTCATCCACAAAGGAATTACCTGCTATGATCCGGAGCGGGCAGTGCTGGCAAAGCGCTTTATCGAAAATGCAAACGAGAGCATCATCATGGCGGATCATTCCAAGATCGGAATCAGCACGCTCTGCAAGGTCGCAGAGATGAAGGAGATCGATATCGTCATCAGCGATACGAAAGCGCCCGCTGACTGGAGCAAAGAACTGCAAGCCCACAACGTGACCTGGCTCGTAGCTGAGTAACAGGATGGACAAGTGTAGACCGGTTTTTTCCCCAAGAGGGAGAGGATCGGTCTTTTTCCTATGCCGTTTTCTGCGTCATTCAAGTTTGTGTTACGATAAGAAACGAGAGGTGGCATCATGCTAAAACGGTTATTTGTTTCAGGCTACAAGGCTCACGAGCTTGGCATTTTCAATGAAAAAAATCCGGGCCTCGCCATTATTAAGAAAGCGCTCAAGCGGGAAATCCTAAGATTCCTTGAGGACGAGCTGGAATGGGTGATCATATCCGGTCAGCTCGGGGTAGAGATGTGGGCAGCCGAAATCGTGCTGGAATTAAAAAAGGAGTATCCTCATCTGAAGCTGGCGGTCATTACTCCGTTTTTGAATCAAGAGGAAAAGTGGAAAGAAGAGACCCAGGATTACTACCGGAATATTGTGATGCAAGCGGACTATCTCAATAGTGTCTATCAAACACCGTACCAGGGAGTTTGGCAGCTTGGAGAGAAAGACAAATTCTTGCTATCCCATTCAGACGGGATCTTGTTAGTGTACGATGAAGAAAACGAAGGCTCCCCGAAGTTTCTAAGTAAGCTCGCCGCAAAAAGAGCGGATCTTGGCGACTATCCGTTATTTCGCATTAATGCCTATGACTTACAGGCCATTGCAGAGGAACAGCAGCAGGAATTGTACAATGACTATTTCTAAACGAAATAACCAGCACGAGAAGCCGCCGAGGAAGGTGGCTTTTCGCATTTCATCCGTTCGTCTTCAGTTTATAGCACAGCTCCGTCCGGTTCGAAACGCCCAGCTTTCTGTACGTATTTTGCAAATGTCGTTTCACCGTGTTCAGGCTGATATGCAGCTCGTTGGCAATCAACTGGTTGGTATAGCCTTGCTGGACAAGCTCGTAGACTCTTCTTTCCGTTCGTGTCAGGTGGGGAAGCTGGACCTGCTGCTCTTGGACGGAGTGCATTCCTTTGGGAATCAGGTAAACGGCATAGGGAAGCGTTCGGAGCTCGCAAAAAGGGGTGGAGACAGAAGGTTGAATGTACATGGTGAACGCTTGCTGAGACGGAGACAAAACAGTTGCTGCTGGAGTAGAAAAAGAAGAGGAGCTGACCCAAGCATTCTTTTCTACATGCTGCTTGATAAAGGCTTGTACAGGATTCGTATAAGTCTTTCCGAAAAACCATTCCGCGCAAATATCTTTGGCTGCCGGATTCACATAACGGATGTGGGAGGGAGGTTCTACGATGATGATACCGATGGAAGGCAAATGGGAATGAGCAGCGAGCAGCATCCGTTCTCTGTGCAGCTCATCTGCATGCGTGTGGATAGCCAGCGTATGGGCGATCGTACGAGAGAGTGTTTCTACTAATCGCACATCATTTTCTGTGAAGCGCTGCTCCTGCTTGCAGCGCGCCAGCCCAATGGTGCCAACCAGCACGCCCTCCTTTTTGAGGTAAATGCCCATCTCATCATAGTTTCCGTAGGTGCGCATGAACTGGTTGTAGTAAATGGTTTGCTCGTATTCCTGATCGGGCATGACGTCATTGATGCGCAAAGCAGTGCGGGAGGGGTTTTGCGGAATGGCATTTTGCGGATGCAGCAGATCATGCTGAAAATAATAGGAGACATAGTCTTGGACCAGCCGATCCTCGACATTGAGCGTGATGGGAAGAAACAAATTGCCTTGGTTGTCAGCGATCCAAAAGATAGACCGATGATAGCCAAAAATTTGCGAGAGGGAGAGTAAAACCTGTTGAGGAAACCTTTCAGCTGGAACCAAAATGGAATCGATAAATTCCAAAATTTTTGAACTCCCCAGATGGAATTCGCTTTTGTTCACAACCAGATTCCTCCTGTCTCCTACGAGTTTTCACCATCATAATATATGTGTTTGCGGCTAGCAACAGGGTCCTGAAGAGAATGGGAAGTGCGCAGAAAAATGACTCTTTCGGGTAATTGGCAGCGCTTTCCTTGCTTGTCATAATGAATCAAACGAAAACATTCCCATAATGGAAAGGGAGGCGTTAATCTGTGGAATTGTCCCAATATTCAGCTTATGATGGAATTGGTTTGGCAGAGCTGGTCAGGCAAAAGGAGGTCACTCCAAAGGAACTGAAAGAGGCGGCGTTGGAGGGGATCGCAAAGGTAAATCCACAGCTGAACGCGATCGTGAGTGTCTTATCCGAGCAAGCGGATGAGCAAATCGATACGGGCCTTCCAGAGGGACCGTTTCGAGGGGTTCCCTTTCTCATTAAGGAGATCGTCCTGCATGCAGCTGGTGTACCGTTCAGTATGGGGAGTCGATTGGCAAAAGGGGCCGTTTTTCCATACGACACCGAGCTGATGGCGCGGTTCCGCAAAGCTGGTCTCGTCACAGTGGGCACGACGACTACACCGGAATTCGCTTTCAACGCTACGACCGAATCCGTCCTGCATGGACCGACCCATAACCCGTGGAATTGGAAGCATAGTCCAGGCGGGTCGAGCGGAGGGTCGGGTGCCGCTGTCGCAGCGGGAGTCGTCCCGTTTGCTCATGCAAATGACGGGGGAGGTTCTATTCGCATCCCGGCGTCCTGCAACGGACTGGTCGGGTTGAAGCCAACGCGTGGTCGTGTGCCGACCGGTCCTGATTACAGCGAGCCGCTAAATGGTCTCGGTATTGAATTCGCCTTAACGCGCACGGTCCGTGATGCTGCAGCGCTGCTCGATGCAATCGCAGGACCGGATACTGGCTGCTACGCATGGGCAGAACCGCCGAAAAGGCCGTTTTTGGAAGAGATTACCCAACCACCTCGCAGGCTGCGTATCGCTTGGACGTCAAAGCCGCCTTCTGGAGCTGCTGTAGACCAGGATTGCCTGGATAGCTTGTATGCAACAGTCCGGCTATGCGAGGAGCTCGGGCATGAGCTGGTCGAAGCTTCACCGATCATCGACAGTGAACAGCATATGCTTGCGACCCTCCGCATCTGGGCAGCCAACGTCACGTCCTGGATCGATGGAATCGCACAAGCGACAGGGCAGATACCATCAGAAGCGAACGTGGAGGCGGCGAATCTGTCCACCTATCGGTACGGGCGGACCATAACCGCTACAGAGCTGCTGGACGCGCTCACCATTCAAAATATCGTTTCCCGAGCGGTTGGCAGCTTTTTTACGGAGTACGACGTTCTTTTGTCCCCGACGACGGCAAGACCGCCACTGCCTTTGGGAGAGCTGAATGCAAACGCCAGCGGACTTAGCGCGAAAGAATGGACAGAGCAGATTTTCACGTATGCGCCGTTTACGAATCTGTTCAATACGACGGGCCAGCCTGCCATTTCCTTGCCGCTTGGCTGGAGCAGAGACGATCTTCCCATCGGTATGCAATTTGCCGGGCGCTATGCCGATGAGGCGACGCTGCTGCAGTTGGCTTCCCAGCTGGAGGTTGCCTGCCCGTGGAAGGATCGGCGACCCGCTTTTCATGTCGCTGCAGCGCAATTGCCCGTTTTCTAGAAGTCAGGGGTTTGATAGAGAGAAGAGAGCGAGCCTGCGTGTCTCGCTCTCTATTTTGCGTGGGAAAGACACAGATTCCATGCTGAAAATAGATGGAGCCAAGGCGAGTGAGGATGAGCGTAAAGTGCCAAAACGGTACGTGCGGCATGGAAAAAGATTGTATAATAAGAGGTGTCAAGCCAGTAGAAAGAAAAGGGAATGACGTAGGAGAGATGCACATGATTGACAGACTGGACCATTTTGTCTTAACGGTTCGGGATATAGAGGCGACCTGTCGGTTCTACGAGCAAGTCCTCCAGATGAAGCCAGTCACCTTTGGCAGCGGCAGATGGGCTTTGCAATACGGCCAGCAAAAAATCAACCTGCATCAGGCCGGTCATGAGTTTGAACCGAAAGCACAGCATCCTGCTCCAGGCTCGGCAGATCTTTGTTTTCTCACATCCGTCCCATTGGAACAGGTCATCACGCACATGACAGCCTGTGGGGTAAAAGTCATAGAGGGCCCAGTGGAGCGGACGGGAGCCAATGGTCCCATACTTTCGGTGTACGTGCGTGACCCGGATGGAAACCTCATTGAGATTTCGAATGAGGGAGTGCGCAAACAGCCCGTTCACCCTGACCCAACTGTGGAGAAAATCAGCAGCCTGTTTAAAGGGCGGGAGTCAGGCATTATGGGGGACGAGCGATACGGCTCGTTCAGCGTCCTGTTACCTCTCGTACCTATGGAAGATGGGCGGCTGGGCATCCTGTTTGAAAAACGGGCAAGCACAATGCGGCGCCAAGCCAACGAAGTCTGTTTCCCCGGAGGACGCACAGAGGAAGGGGACGAATCGCGCTGGGCTACGGCCCGTCGTGAGACAAGCGAGGAGCTGGGGCTGCCGCAGTCGCGCATTCAGCTGATCGGGTCACTGGACATCCTGCTTGGTCCGGGCAGAGGCAGTATTTATCCGTTTGTCGGCTATCTGGAAGGCATCGCAGACATGAATCCGAATCCGGACGAGGTAGGAGAAGTGTTCGTGATCGCCTTGGATACCTTGCTTGCGATGCAGCCTGCCATTCATAAAACTTCGAGCTACATACAGCCCGAAAAGGATTTCCCGTTCCATTTGATTCCAGGGGGAGAACGCTATCCATGGCGGTCGGGAACGATCGAGCATTTGTTTTACGAGGTGGAAGGACGTGTCATTTGGGGAATGACTGCGCGTGTGCTAGCGCATTTTCTTGATTGGATCCGGCATCAGGTATAGATGTGTAAAACCATTTGGGAGGAGTGGGGAATGATGTGGCAGGCAAACGCGATAACGAATCGATTGCAGGTGAAATGGCCGATCCTTCAAGCGGGCATGGCTGGTGGAACGACGACTCCAGAGCTGGTCGCAGCCGTTTCGGAAGCAGGTGGACTGGGGACGCTGGGTGCAGGGTATATGAGTGCAGGACAGATGCGTGACGCGATCCGCGCGATTCGTGCCCGGACCGACAAGCCCTTTGCCGTCAATCTGTTCATCCCGGAGAGCTGCGACGGCAGCCAGCCTGTAGCTGAATCGGTTTCAAGCGTAATGAACGAGGTTCGCGAGCGGCTGGGCATACCGGCTGATCCAGAGGTAACACGCTTTGCGGAACCGTTTGAAGAGCAGATGGCTGTCGTTTTCGAGGAGCAGGTACCCGTATTCAGCTTTACCTTTGGCGTATTGGAAAAGCGCTGGCTTGCTGAGCTGAAGCAGCGAGGAATCATCACGATTGGGACGGCAACCACCGTGCGGGAAGCGATCGCCCTCGAAGCCAGCGGTGTCGATATGATTGCTGCCCAGGGAAGTGAAGGCGGAGGGCACCGCGGATCGTTTTTGCCAGATTCACCGAGCAATCTGATAGGTACGATGGCATTGGTACCGCAGATTGTGGATCGCGTGGACATTCCCGTCATTGCAGCGGGAGGGATCATGGATGGCCGAGGGATTGCTGCTGCGTTTGCACTGGGAGCGCAAGCCGTCCAGCTGGGCACCGCGTTTTTGACCTGCGTAGAGAGTGGAGCTCATCCGCAGTACAAGCGCTCTGTTCGTGAGACAAGTGATGAGGCGACAGTCATTACCCGTGCCTTTTCCGGTAAATCGGCCAGAGGCATCGAGAATGAGTTCATGACCTTGCTGGCACCGCATGATCACGAGCTGCCACCTTATCCGGTACAAAATGCGTTGACGCGCGATATTCGAAATGCGGCAGCGAAGCAGGACAGAACAGAGTATCTATCGATGTGGGCAGGTCAGGCAGCTTCGCTTAGCCGGGAAATGTCTGCAGGGGAGCTGGTTGCTTCGCTTGTCGAGGAAACAGAGCGGGTATGCCAGGGGTTGCTCAAGAAATGAGATCTGCCAGCTTACGTATGCAGACCGTTCGTGACTGAAGTCCTTTTTTGCTGAGCACTGGGGCGGCTCGTGCATGGTGTACGGCGCGTATCAGCAAAGTATTTCCTGCGACGAGCTGCCCGGATTTGCGGCCTGGAAGGATGGGCAGGTAGTCGGTCTCGTGACTTGGCAGGAGGCAAATGCAGCGATGCAAATTGTTTCATTGGACAGTCCCAAAATCGGGAATGACGGAATTGTGCTGCAGGATGAGCTGGAGCTGGAAAAGCGGTTGGACTAGGGTGTGATTGCATAGACGATCACACCCTTTTTGCTGTCTTCCTCAAAAGCGGACCCGGTATTCGCTGCGCTGGGCAAAACGATGGAATCCCGCCCGTAAAAAGGAGTTTGCCATCGGTTCATTGCGCAGGTCCGTATCGGCCCGGATGAAGCGCTCGCTGCTTTGCACGAGTGATGCCACTCCCCGGTTCAACAGGACGTCGACGTAGCCGCGCCCTCTGAATTCAGGGAGGACTCCGATGTAGCCAATCGTCGCAAAGGTGGGGCTTTTGGTCGGCATGACGAATCCAATCAGCTCGTTCTCTGGCGTGTAGGCAAGCTCCCACCACTGAGCCTCATAAGACATGCTCTGCAGGTCGTGAAAGATCTCTTTTGCCTGGAGATAGGGGCCGAAGTCAGCACGCTCTTGCGCAATCTGTCTGTCGAGAGTGGAAGCGGAGCCGCGCATGATCGCATCGATGAAAGCAGATTCCCCCACTTCCGACAAGCTGCGAAACTGAATGCCTCCGTTTGCTTTCTGACTGCGAGGCTCATCGGATTTCCACTCGAAACGGGAGGTTTCCCGCTGCAGATGAAACCCTTTCTTTTCTAAAAACGTCTGTCGACTCGGCCCATTTTCCTGCCACTGTGGAGCCATGGCGGGCGTGTCCCACACATACCCCAGCTGCTGGGCACCTAGCTGTTTGCCCATCAGCAGCAGATCCTGCCACAGCTGGTCGCCACACGCGTCATCCTCCCAAGGAAGATCGAGCAGGACAATATCCGAAGGTACGTCCTTTCCGGGGAGCGTCCAGAACGCAGCACGCCCGAGTGTTTCACCCTCTCTTTCCACGAGAAAACACCATTCAGGACGCATGGCGCCTTGCGAAAACATATGCTTTACATACGCAAGAATGGAGGAGTGCCGTTCCGGAGGCGTCAAAACAGCGACAAAATCAGAAAGCTCATGCATGGCAACGCGGCGCACGGTATACATATGTGGATTCTCTCCCTCGGTTTCCTTAGGTAATTCGGTGTATGTAACCTTCATTTGCGATTTTGATAGTTACAAATTCATCATAGTAAGAAAATTCCTTCCAGTCAATCATGTTCTTGCACGGACCTTGGTTTTGTTATTTTTCAAGTGCTATAATCGGAATGACACGAATTTGTCCGAAAAAAGGTTTGCATGGCAGCAATGCGGAGGGGAAAAGCATGAATCAGACAATCGCCCTGAGAGGGACGGTACTTGCGAGTGGCGAGGAAATCGAGAACGGTTTGGTCGTCGTGGCGGGAGGGACCATCCAGTTCGCGGGGGAAGCAGATACGTATCGCGAAGCTCTGCCTGCCGAGGTGATCGAAGTGGCAGAAGGCTGGATTGCTCCTGGTTTCATCGACTTGCATATGCACGGTATCAACGGCTGTGACACGATGGATGGGACACCTGAGTCGCTGCAGGAGATTTCTCGTGCTCTAACAAGGTTTGGCGTTACGACCTTTTTAGCCACCACGATGACAGCGCCTTATGGGGAACTGGAAACCGCGTTGGAGAACATTGCCCAGCAAAAACGGGTCGGACTAGCAGGGGCGCAGGTAGCGGGAATCCATCTGGAAGGCCCGTGGATCAACCCCCGCTATAAAGGAGCGCAAAAGGAAGAGAACATCGCGATCCCAACGCTGGATGCAGTGCGGCATTTCTATGAAAAAGCAGAAGGACTGATCAAGGTCGTCACGATTGCGCCTGAGCAGCCGGAGGCATTGGAGGCGATCGCCTGGCTCAAAGATCGTGGAGTCATCGTATCAGCTGGGCATACCGGAGCGTCCTTTGCCCAAGCGGCTGAGGCTGTCGAAGCAGGCGTGCGTCACTTCACACACTGCTTCAACGCCATGACAGGCTTGCATCATCGCGAGCCAGGAGTGGTAGGTGCGGCGATGTATCACGAGCACCTGAGCACGGAGCTGATCGCCGATGGCATACATGTGCATCCTGCTGTGATGCGAATTTTGTATCGGGTCAAAACGGCTGAGCGTCTCGCGCTGGTCAGTGACTCTATGCGAGCTGCGGCGATGGGAGAAGGAACCTACGACCTTGGGGGGCAGGAGGTTCACGTCCGAGGTCAGGAAGCCAAGCTCGCGGATGGGACGCTGGCGGGAAGCATTTTGACCCTGAACCGGGCGGTAGGCAATATGGTGACGCTGAGCGGAGTGCCATTGCCGGAAGCGGTCGAGATGGCTTCCCTGACCCCTGCAACGATCCTCGGCATAGCGGACCGCAAAGGGAGACTGGCGGCCGGCTACGATGCGGACATCGTCATTTTGGACAAGGCATTTCAGGTGGAGGCTACGTTTGTGGCAGGAAAGAACGTTTATCGGGCAAACGAAAACTAGAGATGGCATGGAAGACACAAGAGAAGCAGTCTGATCGAAGTGGATCAGGCTGCTCTTTGGCATTTCAAGCTTGTTTTTGGGCGTCTAAAATCTCCAGGTAATGGGGATTGTACATGATGCCGAGAATGTTTCCAAAGGGATCAATGACGGTAGCCGTGATAAAGCCAGCCCCTCTGTCCTGTGGTTCCTCATGTGGCTGTGCGCCCATCTGCAGAAGCTTCGCAAAAGTGGCTGTCACATCGTCAACATGCCAGTAGACAACAACTCCAGAGGGAGAAGCTCCCGAGTTCGCAGGGGCATAACGGTTATCGATGATGCCCAGCTCGTGCTGGTAGTCGCCGATACGAAATTCGACGTAGCCTGGTCGACGAAAGTACGGCTCGATGCCGACTAGTTCGGTATACCATTTCGTTGCTGCATCCAGGTCCTCCGCCCAAAAACTGACGGTACTCATGCCACGCAAGGTTTTTCCTTCATTCATAAAGCGTGCCTCCTCATGAAAGTGGTTTGGTCTGGCTTCCTCTCATCCATGTATCCATCATAAAGGAGAAAGACTGACAGAAGCTGTCAGGGAAGACATACTCCCCGAAAGAAAAATTCCTTTTCAAAAAAAGACGTAGCAAGGAGATTTTTTCAAAAAAGTATTGACAGCTTTTTTTGAGCAGGAGTATAGTGTAAGCATCAAATATGGTACCGGTTACACACGAATGATTTCCACAATCATTCTCTTTTTTCGGAAAACATGTAACCGGTTACACATTGTGAAGAGACGGTGAAGGCAAGCATGGCAACGATACGCGATGTGGCCAAATTAGCGGGGGTATCCGTGGCAACGGTATCCCGATACCTCAATAAAAATGGATACGTGAACAAGGATACGGAGCAAAGAGTGGCCAAGGCGATCGAGCAGCTCAATTACGAGCCGAATGCGGTCGCGCGCGGTTTGGCTGGGAAGCAGACGGGCACAATAGCGTTAATTCTGCCCGATATTGCCAACCCGTTTTTTCCGGAAATTGCGAGGGGCGTGGAAGACGTCGCTCAAAAGCATGGCTTTACGGTCATTCTGTGCAATTCCGATGACCTTGGCCAAAAGGAAAAATCGTATATCGAAGTGCTGCGCAAAAAATACGTCGACGGGATCATCTTCGCCTCCAATACACTGGGGCAGGATGACGTCGAGCAAATGAATAAAAACAACATTCCACTTGTGGTGCTTGACCGAGCGCCAACTCGCCAATCGTGCAGCGTCATACGCTCGCGAAATTACGAGGGGGCGAAGCTGGCTGTATCGCATCTCTTGGACATCGGCTGCAAAAAGATTGCTCATCTGTATGGACCACAAGAGCTGATCACCGCCAAAAAACGGATGCTCGGTTATGAAGAGTCGGTGCTGGATTTTCCGTGGTACTCCCCAAGCTTGATGGTGCCAGGGCATTTTCGGATGGACGGTGGGCTTGCCGCAGTCAAGGAGCTGTTTGCCAAGCACCCGGATGTGGACGGAATCTTTTGCGGAAATGACCTGATGGCGATTGGGGCATTGAAAGGACTTCACCAGCTCGGCATTCGCGTACCCGAAGACGTTGCGATCATCGGCTTTGACGGCATCAGCCTGACGGAGATTACCACGCCAGAGCTTACGACCATCGCCCAACCCAACTACGATATGGGGGCACTGGCTGCTAAGGTGCTGATCGAGACGATCCAATCAGGTGTGATGGAAGCCAAGCTGTATGAGCTGGATGTAGAGTTGATCGTGCGTGATTCCACGAAAAGATAAAGGAGAGAGAAACGATGAAAAAGCCGCCACAGGTTGTCGTCATTGGCAGTTTGAATATGGATATCGTTGTCGAGGCAAAGCGACCGCCGCTCATGGGAGAGACGGTTCATGGAAACCAGGTTCACTTTATTCCAGGTGGAAAAGGAGCCAATCAAGCAGTAGCCTCGGCCCGTTTGGGAGCCAAGACGACGATGATTGGTGCGGTTGGCGCCGATGCTTTCGGCACGGAGCTGCTGCAAGCGCTGAAGCAGGAAGGCATCGATGTGGAAGCGGTAAAGACAGAAGCTGACAGCCATACAGGCGTGGCTTCCATCGTGCTGTCCCAGGGCGACAATCAGATCATTGTGGTGGCAGGGGCGAACGGACAGGTCACGCCAGCCGATATCAATACGCATGTCGACAAGATTAAACAGTCTGATGTAGTGCTGCTGCAGCTAGAGATCCCGCTGGAAACGGTGATCTATGCAGCAACCAAAGCAAAGGAGCTTGGCAAGACGGTGGTGCTCAATCCAGCGCCGGCTCGCGAGCTGCCAGATGAACTTCTGAGTCAGGTGGACGTCCTCATTCCAAATGAATCCGAGCTTTATCTGCTGGCGCAGGCGGATGCCAAAATCGAGCTTGCGGACGCTATGCACGCGATGCTGCAAAAAGGCGTTTCTACAGTCGTAACCACCTTGGGGTCCAAAGGGGCAGCGTATTTGACTGCCAAAGGAGAGCAAGGACTGGTCGCAAGCCATCGCGTTCAAGTCGTAGATACGACGGGAGCGGGTGATTCGTTTAATGCTGGATTTTCCTACGCATTAGCCGGTGGAGCAGCGGTCGAAGAAGCCGTCGCTTTCGCCACCAAAGTGGCTGCACTGGCTGTAACGAAGCTGGGCGCTCAGGCAGGTATGCCTACCCTCGCACAAGTAGAGGAATTCATCGCAGAGTAAGGGGGACATTATGAAAAAACTAGGCATTTTAAACAGCGATATTTCGGCGCTGATCAGCCAGCTGGGACATACGGATCGAATCGTCATTTGCGATGCTGGCTTGCCGATCCCTGATTTCGTGACACGCATAGATCTGGCGGTCGTTCCAGGACTGCCTTCCTTTTTTGAAGTGTTGAACGCAGTATTGCTAGAAATGCAGGTAGAGAAGGCGATTTTCGCAGAGGAACTGATCAAGGCGCAGCCGAGCGCGCACATCTATCTGGAAGCGGCTCTTCCGGGAGTGGAGATGGAGAGTGTCTCGCACGAAGCCTTCAAGGAACTGACGAAGGAAGCGAAAGCCATCATCCGCACGGGTGAATGCACGCCATATGCGAACGTCATTTTGCAAGCAGGTGTGACGTTTTAATAGCAACACACGGCGAAGAGAGGAGGAGTACACATGTCAGCCTATCTGTTGGAGATGAAAGGAATCAATAAATCCTTCCCAGGAGTCAAGGTGCTAAGTGATGTCCAGCTGAACCTGAAAAGCGGTGAGCTGGTTGCATTGATGGGGGAAAATGGGGCAGGCAAATCCACTTTGATGAAGATTCTCGGCGGCATTTACGAGCGGGATGCGGGGACAATCATCGTCAAGGGCGAGACACAGGAGAAGATGACACCGGATATCGCCTCCAGTCGAGGAATTGCGATCATCCATCAGGAGATGAACCTGATTCCCCATCTGTCTGTCATGGAAAACATATTTCTCGGTCGTGAATACACGTACGGCAAGAGCGGCTTTGTCAATTGGCGCAAAATGCGGCAGGAAACCAAGCGCTGGCTCGATCAGCTGGCGATCAAGCTCGATCCGGATACGCTGGTCGGCGATCTGTCAGTCGGTCAGCAGCAGATGATCGAAATCGCCAAGGCCCTTTCGATGCAGGCAGACATTCTCGTTCTGGATGAGCCGACAGCTGCCTTGACCAACCGCGAGATCGACGCCCTCTTTGACATGATTGCCTCACTCAAGGAAAAAGGCGTCGGGATGATCTACATTTCACACCGGATGGAGGAAATCTTTCAGGTGAGTGATCGGATCACCGTTTTGCGCGATGGACAGTACGTGGGAACCGTTGAGACGGCCGAGACGAATCTGGACGAGCTGGTGAAAATGATGGTAGGGCGTGAAATCACCGACCGTTTTCCAAAGGTAGAGGTTCAGCTGGGCGGGGAGCGTCTTCGCGTCGAAAACTTGAATGTCAAAGACAAGCTCTCCAACATCTCTTTCTCGATCAAAAGCGGGGAGATTGTCGGAGTGGCAGGGCTGATGGGGGCAGGACGCACGGAGATGGCCAAAGCGCTGTTCGGTCTGGAGAAGGTGCGGGAAGGACAGATTCTCGTCGATGGCAAGCCGGTGCGTGTGACGCGGCCGATCGATGCGATCTCTGCGGGAATTGCGCTCGTGACGGAGGATCGTAAAGAAGAAGGTCTGGTCCTGTCGCTTTCGGTGCGGGAGAATATTTCTCTGCCGAATTTACAAAAAGTCTCGTCTCTTGGCGTCATGAAGCCGAGAGACGAGCAGGTGCTGAGCAATGATGCGATCCAGCGCTTGTTCATCAAGACAGCAGGCGGCGAACAGATCGTAGGCTCGCTGTCCGGCGGAAATCAGCAAAAGGTAGTAATCGGCAAATGGCTGGCGAAGAAGCCGAAAATCCTGATCCTGGACGAGCCGACTCGCGGTGTCGATATCGGGGCGAAAAAAGAAATCTACGATATTATGAATCGCCTCGCACAGGAGGGTGTCGCGATTTTGATGATCTCCTCCGAGCTTCCAGAGGTGCTGGGCATGAGTGACCGCGTCCTGGTCATGCATGAAGGCCGGATTACGGGAGAGTTTACGAGAGAAGAGGCTACACAGGAAATGATTATGCGTGCAGCGACGGGAGGGACTAGCCATGCGGTTTAATGTTTTGCAGAGAATGGGCCCGCTGCTTGGGCTCGCCTTGATTGTCATCGTCCTATCGATTATTAACAGTGACTTCTTGACAGTAAGCAATATTTTCAACGTGCTGCGCCAGATTTCGATTAATGCCTTGATTGCGTTTGGGATGACCTTCGTTATTTTGACGGGCGGCATTGACTTATCCGTAGGGTCCATGTTGGCTCTTGCAAGCGCTATCACTGCAGGGTTGATGGCGAGCGGTATGGATACGTGGCTGGCTGTCTTGATTGGCCTTTTGGCTGGTGTAGTCATGGGGGCGATCAACGGCATCATCATCACAAAAGGGAAAGTGGCTCCGTTCATCGGTACCTTGGCGACGATGACCGTGTTCCGTGGCCTGACGCTGGTCTACACAGAGGGCAGACCGATTACAGGCTTGAATGAAGACTTCGCGCTGCTGGGGAAAGGCTTTTTCCTGGAGATCCCGATGCCAGTCATTTGGATGCTGATCTCGTTTGCTATCTTGTATTTCTTACTTCGTCATACGACCTTTGGACGCCATGTATACGCACTCGGCAGCAACGAGGAAGCGACCAAGCTGTCCGGGATCAATACGGGCAAAGTCAAAGTGCTCGTCTACTCGATCAGCGGTCTGTTTGCAGCCCTGAGCGGGATCATCCTGACCTCCCGTCTCAATTCGGCGCAGCCAACCGCAGGGACATCCTACGAGCTCGATGCGATTGCCGCCGTTGTTTTGGGTGGTACGAGCCTGTCCGGGGGGCGTGGCTGGATCGTCGGCACCCTGATCGGGGCGATGATCATCGGTGTGTTAGATAACGGTCTGAACCTGCTGAATGTCTCTTCCTTCTACCAGTCGGTAGTCAAAGGGGCGGTCATTCTCATCGCAGTACTCTTGGACCGATCTAAAGCTAAATAAATAAAAAAGCTTGGACTTTAAGGAGGATGGATTCGTTATGAAGAAATTTTTGAAGATGGCAATGGCTTCTACGCTGGTACTGGGGGCACTGGCAGGCTGCTCCACGTCTTCCAACCTGGAAAACAAGCCAGCTGAGCAATCCGCAGGCAATACAAATGCAGGTGGCGAAGCAGGCGGCAAGGTAACGATTGGTCTGGCCGTTTCCACTCTGAACAACCCGTTCTTCGTTTCCTTGAAAGAGGGAGCTGAGAAAGCGGCGAAGGATGCAGGAGCAGAGCTCTTGGTAGTAGACGCGCAAGACGATACCGCCAAGCAAATCAGCGGCGTAGAAGATTTGATTCAGAAAAAAGTAAGTGTCATCATGATCAACCCGACTGACTCTGCAGCGATCGTCACAGCTGTAGAAGCAGCCAACAAAGCAAACATTCCTGTGATCACGGTTGACCGTGCAGCTGAAGGCGGACAAGTGGTGTCTCATATCGCTTCTGACAACGTAAAAGGCGGCAAAATGGCTGGCGATTTCATCCTGGAAAAACTGGGTGGCAAAGGCAACATCGTTGAGCTGCAAGGGATCGCAGGTACTTCCGCAGCGCGTGACCGCGGAAAAGGCTTCCACGATGCAGTAGACGGCAAAGAAGGCGTGAAAGTAGTAGCGTCCCAGCCAGCTGACTTCGACCGTGCAAAAGGTCTCTCCGTCATGGAAAACATCCTGCAAGCAAACAAAGACGTACAAGCAGTATTTGCACACAACGACGAAATGGCACTGGGCGCTCTGCAAGCCGTAGAAGCAGCAGGGAAAAACATCGTTGTCGTAGGCTTCGACGCTACGGACGACGCAGTAAAATCCGTAAACGACGGCAAAATGGGTGCAACGGTTGCTCAAAAACCGGCAGCGATCGGTGAAACCGCTGTGCAAACCGCTTTGAAAGTAGCAAAAGGTGAGAAAGTGGAAAGCAACATCCCGGTTGACCTGGAGCTGGTTACCAAAAAGTAAGGAAATCGTTTGGTTTTACGCAAGTGCAAGCTCCATCAGATAAAAGACTTCCCCGGCAGGCCAAGTGAATTGGTTACGCCGGGGAAGTTTTTTTATGCAGGAAGAATTTGTAAAAATCTTAGCCAGTATAGTGCAGCTAAGTCTCCGCCGGAAAGCTTGGCGGAGCCAAGTTTTCTAATGTTCCTGCCGGTCGTGAGGCAAGCAGCGTTAGGAAAAGGAATTCGTATACGTGAGAAGAAGATAAAAGCGTATAGAATAAACTCCGATGCAAGGAGTCAAGATCAGATGAAAAAGGTCTTTCTTATTGGCAGTGTAGCGAGCGGTAAGACAACATTGGCAAAGCGTTTATCGGAGAAAATGAATATTCCCTGGTTTGAGCTCGATTCTATCGTTCATCACCAGACCCCAAAGGGACGAATTAGACGCACACCGGCTGAACAGTTGGAAGTGATCATGGAAATCGATAAAAAGGGAGCTTGGATCATGGAAGGGACAGATAGGGACTCCTATCAGTACCTGTACACAATGGCCGATACGATTATCTTTCTTGATACCCCATTGACTGTCCGCAAAATAAGGATTCTACTACGCTTTTTGAAGCAAGTACTTGGCGTGGAAAAGTGTGCTTACAAGCCCGACTTGATGATGCTAAAGATGATGGATAAATGGACACGCGACTTTGAGCAAAATAGAGGAAATCTTGAAGCGAAGCTAATGCAATACAAGAAAAAAGTAACGAGGCTAAAAGATGGCAGCAAGCTTAACGACCTTTTGTAATCAAGCACAGGTATCTGCTGAAAGGCATTTATCGGCACCTGCAAAGGAAATTAGATTGTTTTCCAGAATCAGTAAATGGTGAGGTGATTTACTGAGTATGAGCTATCTAAATTCTATGTCGGACAAGTAAGGAAGCTTGTGGGGCGCAAGGAATGGTTTCTGGGGCGAGCATTTCACCGAGGTGTTTGAAGATTATCAAAATTATAAGAGAACCCTCATTTTGCGGAATACATCCTGGTCCATTTTCCTTACTTTGCGAGAGAATCGACGGAATCCGTAAACGAGTTAATGGAGTCGGGTTTGCAAGAATTGAGCCGAATCCAAAATACCTATGAGATCCCCATTATTTGTGAACCCAAATTAGGGATTGGGCGTTCCACAAAAGGAATCGAATACCTGGATGCGTTTCCGGTTGAAATAGGGGAGAAGTACTCCTTGAAGCTTTGCATAGTTCATTTGCATAACGTGGCGTATGAAGATGATCAATACATTTGGATTCCCGTCCATCCGAGCCATGAGAATAATGGAGTGCAATATAAAATTGCGCATGTCATGAGGTTCCTAGCCCAATGCGAAGGAGTGCAGTTTATCTTTGAGCATACTCCACATAGCAATCCTAGCAGACCATTCGTTCAGCAAGGGTACACTTGGGTGCGAAGTCTGATTATGTCTAAATAGGCGAACGCGAAAGAAGAAAGGAGACCTTCATGTCAATCGAGCTCGATGAATTGCAGAGATGGAAACGGCAATTAGAAGCAGAAAAAGCGGAATTGGACCGGATAACCCAAAAGGACAGGGAAGAAATTGAACGGTTAAAGATCCGCTGCAGCCTGTTAGAAAATGCGGTTTGGTCCTGGAGGGTAACAGACCCTGACGCAGCGGATTCCTTTGCGAATACAGCGAGCGAACTAAGAGGGGCTATTCACCGAAAAGAAGCAGAATTACAAATGAAGAACAGAGAAGTGAAAGCAAGATTACATGAGATGGATCGATTGGTAACGACAATCAATGAAAGAATTTCACAATTGTAAACAAGAACACAGACATGGAAGGCAGCCACACCACCAGGCTGCCTTCAAGCTTGCTCTTAGGATCTTTTAAAAATACGGTAATCCAACGTCAGAAACTTGACCCCGAACAACCACATGTCATGCCTCGCTTCTATTTCTCCTTTTGGTGATTCCGGATCTTTCCATACCGTAATGGTTTCATTGATAGGAAGGCGAATGGCCTTCTGATTGATCACGAGGTAAACACCTTGATCCCCAGGCACCCCTTCAGATGGCCAAGAAGTCAACACGAGTGTATCCGCTGCATCCTGCAGCTGCAGAATACTTGTCATCTGGGAATAAGGGAGCGGGAAGGCGATGTTCATATAGCGTGTATCTTCTGACACGTGGGTGGAATACAAAGCCGCATAAATCGCTGTTCTGGATGGGATGTAGGTTCGTACCCAGGCACGGACTTGTTTCCTGCCGTCCCTCTCGTCTTGGATAGGCAAAATAACGCTTTTGACCTGCAATTCGCTTGTTTCTGCCTCAAGGGGAAAGTTCATTTGCTCCAGCCATTGGCTCATGAGTTTATAGACCCTGGCTGGCCATTTAAACCCGCTGCTCCAGTTAGGGGACAAATGCAGCTCGTATTCATCTGTGTGTTCATAGAAACGGATGATTTCTTCGTCGATCCGGTCGGGATTAAAGCGTTCGCTGCGGTAAGTCTGCATGTCGTCGACTAGCCCAGTCGGCTTGTGCTTCGGTGCGGGGTCGAGAACAGCCAGATTTGTAAATACATCCGCACCGATTTTCCCCTTTCCTTGAATAAGGCTAAACGGAATCCGCGACGTTTCTCGATCCATCAAGGTAGCGTGCCATGCCAGCACCCCGATAAAGGAAAAGAGGACCGCGTTCCCCCAACCGTGGAAGAAAATCATGGTGGAAATCGAGAGGGTTGGCTGCCCCGTCCATTCCCCAAACCCGTAAGTGACCGCCAGTGCCATCGTCATCCAAATGACACTGCTAGCGAGAAGATGTAATCCCTTCGTCCAACCGGTGGCTTTTGGAATGATCGAAAAAAAGACAAGGACGCTGTACAACAGGAGTGACAAGGTGAAAACGACAACTGACAGCCACTCAAGAAGGGGAGAGTACGTAATCCCCAGTGCGATGAGGATGGGGGCAATCCCGCCAAGCACAACCATGATGCGCGAGAGGGAGCTTTTCCATTGGCTGTCATGTAAGAAACCAAATAAAATGGGTGCGACAAAGCCCGCATAGTGAAAATGGTTGACTGTAAGCAACATGATGTGTCCCTGAAATCCTAACAAGGGAAGCCCGAACTGATGAGCCACCACCCAGATCCCGCCGATACTGATGTACAAAAAGCCGATCCCTTTCGATATCTCAGCCAAATTTGCGGAGCGCTTACTAAAAAGGAGGACGCCTGTAACAGCGATCCACACGGTTGCGAAACCCCAAGGAATGGAGAGGAAACCGGCAACGATACCCGGCGAAAGAAGGAAGGACACGGCTAACGCCATCGCACCGATTGGAATTTGGCTGACGAGGAGGTTCAACAGGAAGAGGGGCTTCTGCTTCGCTGACTCAATGACTCGGTACAAGGTTAACGGCACGACTACGAAAACAGCAAATAGGATGATGCGCTCCGTCTGATCGTAGTAGGGAATGAACCAAAACAGCAGCCATACCAACAAACCGATCGGGACATAGGAATGGATGATTTGGATTCTTCGATTTAGCAAAATAGGCGACCTCCGCGCTTCAACAGGATCTTTTTATCAACAATTTTATAGTACCAAGCGAGCTAGGGATACCATAAATATACAAGCTGGAAGGAAGGGACGAGTGAGGCTGTTACGGATAGCAAAGATTTTTTGTAAAGAAAATTAGAAACATTTTCCATTTGCGAACGTCTATACATGAAAAGGGTACTCATTCATTTATGCAAAACGTAGGTGGTAGACCATGACGATAAAAACGATTGTACGCATTGCGATTGTATGGGCAATTCTAACGGTGACAGGCTGTTCGGCTTCGAATGAGAAAACGAATGACCTATATCTCCTCCCCGAAGGCTACGAAGGAATCGCGTATGCTTTCTACAACGTAAAAAATGCACCGCCCCTCACAAAGGAAGGCGACTATGATGTGTATCTCATGAATGAAAAAGGCTACTTTGTTACATCAACGCCCGACATGGAGTACGGGAGGATCACAGACAAGTATTATTACATCGATAAGCAGGGACAAAGAAAGCCCATTCAGGATGGCTGTGTAAGGGCGCTGGGGACAGGTGGCTTTTCAACCTCCATCGGTGAACCCGAAAGTATCGA
Organism: Brevibacillus nitrificans; assembly: GCF_003710965.1. Lineage (NCBI taxonomy): Bacteria > Bacillati > Bacillota > Bacilli > Caryophanales > Paenibacillaceae > Brevibacillus > Brevibacillus nitrificans. Next base: position 122,488 of record NZ_RHHU01000017.1, read on the forward strand.
GATCCGCTACACAGGCATTGAGGTGACCCAAACAAACTGCGGTAAGGCTTTCAAAGAAGGCGAGAATAGCACGCTCGCTGAAGACGTAGATGCTGTTATTGACGAAATCTTGAAAGAGTACGAGAAAGCTTCAAACTGAGGCTCTTTGTTCTTGATACCCAGCAAGGGGGACCTAGCATGAGAAAGTACGTGCTGCTGCTAAGCTCGAGCCTCATGATTATTTGTGCCATCGTACAGCTCATCTCGGCGTATGTGCCAAAGACAGGTCCGGTTGGAAAAGGTCTGAATGGGAAGCTGGTATGGTTCCAATTTGCGTGTACCTTTATAGGAGGAGCGAGCTATCTGCTGCTGGCAATCTATTGGATTGTGAAGGAAAAAAGAGCAAAGAAAGCGGCGAGGTCAGAAGGGGCATGGAACGGGAGGGAGTGAGGACGATGTTGAAGCGGCTGGTTCTGATTGGTTTCTTCCTGATGATCAGTCTTTTCGCCCTAGTGTCTTGTACGAATAAGCCTTCTCTAGAATTGGTGGAGGTGTCGGCGCAGATCGTCACAGACAAATCCATCAGCGGGCAGACAGGCATCATGGATGGAGAGAAAGTCATCAAATATGTGACTCCAACCGTAATCTCCTATACATTCACCGTGAAAAATAACGGCATTCAAAAGGTCGGCGATGACGAGAAGCCAGTCCGTTTCAAGCTCGAGCCTAGCGAGCAGCTGCGTATGACGCTGCTGGAAACAAGTGGAACTGATGCATTTGAGAAGATGAATGGCGGTTATACGGCTGCGGCTGAGATACTCCCAAATCAAACGGCCGAGTACAACGCTTTTTATGAATTAGGCACGACAGAGGACTTGGGAGCTTATCAGCAAATACCGCTATTGTCCTCGAAGGAACAGCTGGAACAATTGAAAAAAAGGCGATTCGACGCTACGCTGATCCTCACTGCAGGCGACGAGGAAATCGCGCGGTTTGATTTGCACACTGCTGCGTTTGGATGGACGCCGGAAATCCAGCAGAAAATGGAGAAGGAGCTGGGAACAAAAATGGTGGTTCCGCTCTGGGAAGGCTATCAAGTCAAATATGCAGCCATCCAGCATCCCCCTGTCGTGAATAACCAGCAGGTGGGAGATCGGCGAGTAGCCACGATCGTCTACACGGATCAAAGAGGCCCACTCATCGATTTGAACCCGGAGCAGAAAAGACAGCTGGAAAGCAAGCAGCGCCGGACCGTGTTTTATGGAGAATTTGAAGGAAAGCCGTTGATCAGGATGGAGATCAGCAACGAGAGAGGCTCGTTGATGGAAGCGGACGTGCAGAAGATCGACGGAGTAGAGGTGGAGTTCCAGATAAAAGAGGTTGACTCCGGAAAATACGGGATCTACTCCTTCAACCTCGAGCGCAGCTCCTACTTCATCATGTTTCACATCGACGAATCGTTTACGCAGGAAGACGTCGAAAAGTTTATCCGGCGCATTATTACTGCCTCACACGAAAAATGAGCCTGACGAAGGCTCATTTTTTTGTTCAAGAAGAGGGATGTGCAGAGCCAAGAAAGTGTGAGAATCTTAAAGGGCTGGTAGCTGCTTTGTAGCGAAGGAACAAAATACTCGATGAAAAGGATGAGGTTCCCATGATGTTTCCTTCGCAGTACCGTGCTGACCTACGCTCGGAACTGATACGAAAAGCCCAAAGCGACCCTCGTATTCGTGGCGCAGCCGTTACGGGTTCGGCATCAGTTGGCAAAGAGGATCCATGGTCCGATATTGATCTCTTCTTCGGATTGGAAGAAGCATCGCTGCAGGAGGCTTTGGCTGATTGGACGGAAATGATGTATGCCAGCCATGATGTCGTACATCATATCGATGTCATGTCGGGAGCAACGATTTACAGAGTGTTCCTGCTTCGCAATACGCTGCAGGTAGATCTTGCCTTCGCACCTCTTTCGGAATTTGGAGCACGAGGGTCCACGTTTCAACTGCTATTTGGTGAACCAGTTCAGGAAGCTCGTCCTTCCTCCACACAGCCCGTTGCGTATTGGATTGGGGTAGGCTTTATTTATGCCCTGCATGTGAGAGCTTGTGTCCGGCGAGAACAGTGGTGGAGAGCGGAATTTTTTGTGAGAGGGATTCGAGATACCATACTGACTTTGGCTTGCATGAAATACAGCCTCCCACTATCTGAAGCGCGGGGGATCGATAGTCTGCCAAAGGAGGTAACCACACCGCTGGAAAAATCCCTTGTTCGCGAGTTAAACGCCAATGAAGTCTTGCGCGCATTTCAGGTAGTCATGAATGCTTTTCTTATGGAGCTTCAAACGATCGAGGGGGTCAGCAGCCGGATTGCGGAAACCTTAACGGAAGTAGTCGAATCTACGATGCAGACGTAAACGTAAGGGGCTTTGACCGGACTTCCCTTCCACGACAAGGAGCTCCGGTCTATGGCTTTTTCATCTCTGGGAAGTATGCACCTGCAAAGCCGGGTACACAAAAGCTTTCATGGTGACGCCCGTAAAGGAGCATCCAGAAGCTTTTGGGTGACCTCCCCCTCCGTAATGCTGTGCGATGACAGCCAGATCCACGTCGTCTTTGATCGTTCGAAAGCTGATACGACCTTTGCCTGGATCCAGCATAGCGACGAAATCGATCTGCTCATCGTTTTTGCACAGGAAGTTCCCTGTCGTGGAGTGATATTGCTCCAGGAAGACGACGCCTACCTGAAAGGTCCGCGTCTTTGCCAAATCGATTTCTACCTCCACATGCTTCATTTGCTTCAGCTTTTTTTGTTCGAACTCATCCATTCTTTTTTCCTCGGTGTAAATGAGCACAGACTCTACTTCATTGAATACGAATTGGTCCTGATCGGGGCCATCCTCGCGTAAACGGCTGATCACATCTTGAACAAAGACATTTCTCTCGACCATGTAAAACAAAAGGTTCAGCTGATTGGCACGTATATTTCCTGACGCATCCCAATCCCACGTATCAAACGAGCGTACCAGCTCGACATAGTCGCTAAGAACGCCAGACGGAGCCAGAAGGCCTTGGTTGACCAGATAGGCATAGTAGAGACTGGTTGCCGAGGTCTTTTTCCCCGAGTCCTCGATGATTACGTTTGCCCAATCATAGCTGGCAGCCAAGGGCAATGCAGTCGGGTGATGATCGATTAATCGAAGGGAATGCCCTTGCTTGACTTTTTTCTGTATGAGCGCGGCTACCTCTTCGTTGACGCTGACATCCGTAATGACGACATCCATTTCGCGGGATAGCTCTTCTTCCAGAAATCTTTGGACTTCCTGATTGACGGTGTAAGGTGTCACTCCGCGCAGGTCCATCTCTCGGGAAGGAAAGGCGAGGCGGCTGAGGAGGAAACAAGACTCCCCATCCAAGTCCTTATCGCTGAAGTGAACCAGTTTTGGCTGATTCAACAGGGCACCCCCTTACTCGGTTAGGTTCATGAACATATTTAACTAGGATGTCCACAACGAGAAAAAAACCAACAGTCCACATGGGAATGTTGGCTTCTTGTAGTCTGCTCGATTAGTCTTTTCGTTTCTCCAGCAATTCGAGAACCCACTCACACCATTTCACATCTTCCTTCATGCGGCGGACACCCCACGAGAGCAATATGTAATCACTGAAAGAAGGATGGTTCGGATCGTCTGGATGTCCATCTGATTGCTGTTCCATCTCGTTCATGACATGCTCATACATTTGCATATGTTCCTTGCATTGTTCGATCCGACTCGTGAACAAGGCTCGTGCAGATTTGGCATCAGTAAGCTGCAAGCAATACGCTTTCAATACCATTTCATCGCGGGTAACCGGTTCGGCAGGAGGTTCAGCCAGCCATAATTTTAAAGCGATTTCTCCCTTTTCGGTTATGGAATACACTTTTTTATCTGGCCGATCTGTCTGGTGGACGCGGGTAAATTGCATGTACCCTTCTTGTTCTAGCTTTGCGAGAAGCGGGTAAATCTGACTGTGCTTGGCTTGCCAGTATGGCTGAAGCTGGAGCATTAGATCATAGCCGGAGCTAGGTGTTCGAGCAACTAGTCCAAGAAGTCCGTATGCGAGTGTATTCAAATGATAATGCCCCCTGACTTAACTCATCTCATCTCATGACTATTATAGGAAGGGATAGGAAGCGAATCAATACATGTAAAAAGTTCCTATTCATTTCTTCTTGAAAGTCAAAGAAGGTCAAATTATAATAAAGACATCGAAGGTCAATAAAGGTCAAACATTCAATGGCGATTGACCGTCGCATCCTGCAATCAAGCGGGAGAAAGCTATTGTCACTACAACTATTCGCTGTATAGGGGGTAAGATTTATGCAGTGTGAAGTATGCCAACAACGAAATGCAAATGTGTTTGTGAATATACAGGTTCAAGGGAAGCAGCAAAAGTATCATTTGTGCAACGAATGTCATGCGAAAATGTCAAACAAGATTGGGCTCGGCATGAATTTTGGTCCTTTTTCTTCCTTCTCCGGGCTGGATGATTTCCTGCAAAACTTTGCGAAAGCATCGTCTATGAATCCGGGAGCAGGAAATGCCTCTTCTGCAAACGCGGCAGCAAGCGACCGCGGACGTGGAGGAATCCTCGACAAGATGGGGCGCAATCTGAATGATGCCGCTCGTGCTGGTCTCATTGATCCGGTGATCGGGCGGGATAGCGAGATTGAGCGTGTCATCGAGATATTGAACCGTCGCGGCAAGAACAACCCGGTCTTGATCGGGGAGCCCGGTGTCGGTAAGACTGCTATTGCAGAGGGCCTGGCCCTGCGAATCGTTGAGGGAAATGTCCCAACCAAGCTGCGCGGGAAAATCGTCTATACGTTAGATGTAGCGTCTCTCGTAGCGGGCACGGGTATTCGTGGCCAGTTTGAAGAAAAAATGAAACAGATCATTGCAGAGCTGACACAGCGTGAAAATGTCATTCTGTTTATCGATGAGCTGCATCTCTTGGTCGGAGCCGGCTCCGCAGAAGGCTCGATGGATGCAGGGAATATCCTGAAGCCGGCTCTGGCACGTGGCGAGCTGCAAGTCATCGGGGCAACCACGCTCAAAGAATATCGCGTCATCGAAAAGGATGCAGCTCTGGAGCGCCGTTTCCAGCCGGTTATGGTCAAAGAGCCTACAACGGAAGAAGCATTGGAGATTTTGAAGGGACTGCGTGCGAAATACGAGTCTTATCACCTGGTGTCGTATCCGGACGATGTACTGCGGGCGTGTGTGGAATACTCGCACCGCTATATCCAGGATCGTTTTCTCCCCGACAAAGCCATCGATTTGCTGGATGAAGCAGGCTCGAAGCTGAATCTGCGCTCCTCTGCGAATGATACAGAGGAAATGAGAGCACGCTTGAAAGCCATCGGCGTCGAAAAACAGGATGCCACGAAAGCGGAAGATTACGAGCGTGCGGCAAAGCTGCGCGATGAAGAAGCGAAAATTCTCGCTGCACTCGATACGAAAGACAGTACCGAGCACCATGCAGTCGTTTCCATCGAGGATATCCAGGAAATCATTGAGCAAAAAACAGGGATTCCTGTGAAGAAGCTGCAGAGCGATGAGCAGACGAAAATGAAGCATCTGGTGGAGAATCTGGAACGCAAAGTCATTGGTCAAAACGAAGCCGTGACACAGGTAGGCAAAGCGATTCGCCGCAGCCGTGCCGGACTGAAACCAAAACACAGACCGATTGCGTCCTTCCTGTTTGTCGGACCGACAGGCGTAGGGAAGACCGAGCTGACCAAAGCATTGGCAGAAGAGCTGTTCGGTACGCGCGATTCGATGATCCGCTTGGACATGAGCGAGTACATGGAGAAGCATTCGGTGTCCAAACTGATCGGTTCTCCTCCTGGCTACGTCGGTCACGAAGAGGCGGGACAGCTGACAGAGCGCGTACGCCGCAATCCGTACAGCATCATCTTGCTGGATGAGATCGAAAAGGCGCATCCTGACGTTCAGAACATGTTCCTGCAAATTCTGGAGGATGGTCGTTTGACGGATAGCCAGGGCCGCACCGTCACTTTCAAAGACACAGTGATTATTGCGACGAGCAATGCGGGGGTAAGCGAGCGGAAAATTTCCGTGGGCTTTGGTGCTAAAACGCCTGAGCCTGTGTCCGTACTGGACTCGCTGGGCGCTTACTTCCGGCCGGAGTTCCTCAACCGCTTTGACGGTATTATCGCCTTCAACCATCTGCAAAAAGAAGATCTGGTGAAGATCGTGGATGTCTTGCTGCAGGATGTCATGGAGAATCTGAGCGACCAAGGAATGGAAATGACGATCTCCGCGGAAGCCAAAGCCATGCTGGCGGACAAAGGCTATCACCCGACATTCGGGGCAAGACCGCTGCGCAGGGTCATCCAGCAGTACGTCGAGGACGGCATTGCGGATCTGGTGATGGAGGAAGAGCAAATTTCCCGGATCAGCGTCGATGTCGTGGATGGTGAAATCAAAGTGACGAAGGGAACCGAATAATAGCAAGCGGCTGATGCATGACCGAGGATTCGCGATGAAGCGAATCCTCTTTTTTTCGTACACAGAGAAAACGGATTTACCGCTGAGCTTTGCTCAGCACTTCGACCAGCTGCTCGACTGCCTGCTCGATCCGCTCTTCCTTTACCGTAGAGGCGTTTAACTTGAGGATGTTGTCGCGGGGAAAGTCTGACAAGTAATGCCTGTCTATGGATTCGATCAGAATGAACTGCTTTTTCAGGACAGGAACGAGGCGAGGGACGGATAACCGCTCATTCAGGACGAGATGCGTATGAATGCCGGGATGCTTCATCATAGGAAAGCGAAACAGGCCATCCGTCCTTGCCTGCTCGCGAATCAGCGAATCTGTCAAAAGCCTTGCCCTGCGGTCGTAGGAAGTGCGTATTTTTTGTTTGTGCCTATCGAACATCCCGCTCTTTACATAAATCTCTAGGGCCGCCTGAGACAACATGGAGCTGTCGATGTCGAGAAGCTTTTTAAAGCGGTTGAAGATGTCCGTGAGGGACTCGGGAATAACGGCGACTCCCAAGCGCAGCCCGGGAAAAATGATTTTGGAAAAGCTTTTCAGATAAATGACATGCCCAGAGCGATCGTAGGAGAAAAGCGGATCGGCTTTGCTGTCCTGCTCGAGATCGGCGAGGTGATCGTCCTCCACAAGATATACATCGTATTTGCGCGCAAGCTCTACGATCGCTTGTTTGTCTTGCCGAGAGTAGGTGGTACCCAAAGGACTGTGAAAGCGCGGCATCGTATAAAAAAACTTGATGCTCTCCCTGTGGAAGAGCTGCTCCAATTCATCGAGATCCAGCCCCGCGCCAGTGCGTTTGATGCCCATGACCGGAAGCTTGTGCGTCTCCAAATATTCGATCAGCAGATGGTAGCCGGGCTGCTCGATCAAGATGTTCGTTTTGCCGTTGGGAAAAGGAATCGTCGCCAAGAGCGCCAAGGCTTGCTGTACGCCAGACGTGACGACAATATGAGGGGGCTGCGCAAAGACTTGGTGATTCGCCAAAAGCTTTTGCAGCACGGGGATGAGCGTGGGAAGACCTTGGGCCGTTCCGTAAACAAACAAATCGTTTTTGTACGTCTCGATGGCCTTGTTGATGCAATGCTGAAAGTCCAGATATGGAAAGACATCCGGATCGGGAGCAGAAGTGGCAAAGTCGGTAAAGGGCGACAAGGGAGAGTGGGACGCATGATGCTTTTTGACGACGTAATAGCCGCTTTTATCGACCGAGTAAATGAGATGCCGCTTCTCCAGCTCCGCCAACGTCCGGATGATCGTGCTCATGCTGCATTGATACTGGCGCGACAGCTCCCGAATGGAGGGAAGCTTGTCGCCATCCCGATACGTATCTCCTTCGATCAGGCGCTCCAGTTCATTTTGCAAAGACATGTATTTATGCATGAAAATTCTCTCTCCTCAGCCTGTGATGAAAATTCTGTACCGGAACAGATCGCCTTTTTATGGATTGTAGCACGTGAGCAGTCCCTTTACTATGAAGCTTAGACGGCCGTCTGGAAATTCTGCGTGATCAAGCGAAAGAGGAGAGAAGCGAGATGACCTCAACCAAGCAGGCCATTCTGTCTGCCATACTGAATTCCATCATTGTCGGGTTGTCATTCATTTTTGTAAAAATGGCATTAACGGTAACCAATCCGATTGATACACTGGCTCATCGTTTTACTTTTGCATTTGCCGCAGCTGGCATTCCTGTGCTTTTCGGCTGGGTGCGGCTGACCATCAAACCGAAGCAGATCGGTGCCTTATTGCCTTTGGCTGTTCTGTATCCGACACTGTTCTTCACCCTGCAAGCCTTCGGGCTGGTGTATACGACGTCATCGGAAGCGGGGATTATCCAGGCAACTGTCCCGATCTTCACCTTGCTGATGGCGAGCTTTCTCTTAAAGGAATCGTCGACCTGGCTGCAAAAGGCGTCTACCCTTTTGTCCGTGTCTGGGGTCATCTACATGTTTGCGATGAAAGGCGGGGGAGTAGGGGCTGAAAGCAGTCTGGGAACGGTCTTGATCCTGTTATCTGCCTTGTCTCAGGCGGGATACAGCGTGCTGGCTAGAAAAATGACTAGAAGCTTTCATTATATAGACATCACCTTCCTGGTGTCGCTGATCGGGTTTCTGTTCTTTAATGGATGGGCGGTTTCTCGGCATCTGGCTGCGGGAGAGCTGAGCTCGTTTTGGGCGCCTCTCGGAAATCCGTTGTTCCTCGCCTCCATTCTGTTTCTGGGAATTCTCTCGTCACTTGTGACCTCCCTGTTAAACAACTTTGCCCTGTCGAAGCTGGAAGCCTCCAAGCTGAGCGTATTCAACAACCTGTCTACCTTGGTTACGGTCGTGGCAGGTGTCCTATTCTTGCAGGAGCAGCTAGCTTTCTATCATCTACTGGGCGGCTTGCTCATTATCGCGGGGGTGATCGGCACGAACTACTTCGGTATGAAGGCCAAGAGGTCTGCGCCAAAACCGACATCTGCGTCCATATAAGGAGAAATGCATAAATAAGCCGGGCCCATAGTCATGCAGGGGCTCGGCCTTTTTGTGCCTCATCTCCTACCGGGGAACGAGGGAAAATTGAGAAAGGAGGGTTTGAAACTGTTTACAAAACGCATCATATTCGATATAGTAACCTAGATTGCTATGAGTATGATGACATATGGTGGAATGAACGAATGAAAACGATTATACATCTGGATACAATTGAAAAAAGATTTGCAGAAGCAGTAGTAGTTCCCCCTTTATCGCTCACGATCGAAGAAGGGGAGTTTTTGACTTTACTGGGTCCGAGCGGCTGCGGCAAAACAACCTTGCTGCGGATGATTGCAGGCTTCGAGGAGCCTACCTCGGGAGACATTTTTCTGGATGGAAAGCCTTTGGGGCATGTACCGCCTTATCAGCGTGACATGAACATGGTCTTCCAACAGTACGCCTTGTTCCCGCATATGAATGTGGAGCAGAACATCCTCTTCGGACTGAAAATGAAAAAGGTCAATGCAGCAGAACAGAAGCGCCGCCTGGAAGAAGTCCTGCAGTACGTACAGCTGACGGAGCTGCGAAAACGGACGCCGAAGCAACTGTCTGGCGGTCAGCAGCAGCGGGTGGCGATCGCCCGAGCGATCATTAACAACCCTCGTGTACTGCTGTTGGACGAGCCTTTGGGTGCACTGGACTATCAGCTGCGTAAAAGCTTGCAGCTGGAGCTGAAAAACCTGCAGAAGAACCTCGGTATCACGTTTATTTACGTGACGCATGACCAGGAGGAAGCGATGGCGATGTCCGATCGGATCGCTGTCATGAACAAAGGGCGTATCGAGCAGATTGCCTCTCCTGCAGAGATCTACAATACCCCGCAGACGCTGTTTGTAGCGACCTTCATTGGCGAGAACAACATTTTCCGCCAGGCAAGTACGTGTACAGCTGTGCGACCGGAAAAGATCAAGCTGTACCGGACAGATGAGCAGCCAGGCAAGCATCGCTGCAAAGGAAAAATTACGGACGCGGTGTTCCTCGGGAATTTGCGCAAAGTGTTTATCCGTCTCGATGGTCAAGACCAGGTCGTCATGGCCCATCAGTATGCGGGTGACGGTCTCGACTGGCAGGTGGACGATCTCGTGGCGATCGGCTGGTCACAGGCAGACGAGGTGAATTTGCCTTGTTAAACAAAAAACCGACTAAACTTCTCGCGCTTCCGGCACTGTTGTGGTTGGGTGCGCTCTTCGTCTTGCCGATGCTGCTGATCGTCGTGCTTTCTTTTCTGAAAAGAGGAACATACGGGCAAGTTGTCTATGAGTTCACGGCAAACAACTACATCCGTATTGTGGATCCCTTGTACGGGCAGATTTTTTGGGACACATTTGTCGTGGCTATTCTGACAACAGTGCTGTCGATCTTGTTCGGGTATCCGCTCTCCTATTACATTTCCCGATTGGAGCGTTCCAAACAGCAGATTTGGCTTTTGCTGGTGATGATCCCGTTCTGGATCAACTTTCTGGTTCGCTCCTATGCATGGGTCATTATCCTGCGCTCGCAAGGCGTAGTGAACACGATCCTGCAATCCTTGGGGATCATTACTGAGCCACTGCCCTTGCTGTACAACTCGGGCTCCGTGATGCTCGGGATGGTGTACACGCTCGTTCCCTTCATGGTCTTGCCCATTTATGTGTCTCTCGAGCAAATGGATCGCCGCAAGCTGGAAGCGGCATACGATCTGGGGGCGACGCCATGGAAAGCCTTTTGGCACGTGACACTGCCCATGACCAAGTCAGGTGTGGTGACAGGCTCCATCCTCGTCTTTGTTTCCTCTATCGGGATGTTCGTGGTTCCGGATGTCATGGGGGGCGCAAAGTCTGCTTTGATGGGGAACGTCATTCAGAACCAGTTTCTGTCTGCGCGTGACTGGCCGTTTGGTTCAGCCCTGTCCATTGTTTTGATGCTGTTGTCGATGCTCTTGATCCTTCTGTTCTTCAAAGCGACGAAAGCTAGCGAGAAGAAGGAGGGTACAGCATGAAAACGTGGCGCAGAAACGTATTATCGGGCTATTCCTGGCTGATGCTGGTCTTTTTGTATCTGCCGATTGCGATCTTGATGCTCTACTCGTTCAATGATTCACGGATCAATGCCGTGTGGAGCGGTTTTACATGGAAGTGGTACCTCTCTTTGTTTGATAACAGGCAGGTTATGGCGGCGCTCGCAAACAGCATGACCATCGGGATCATCAGCAGCGTGCTGGCTACGGTTCTCGGTACGGCTGCTGCCCTGGCGATCAAGCACTACTCGCTGCGCTGGCGGACGTTTGTCAACGGCCTGATTTACTTGCCGATCGTCATCCCCGAAATCATGATGGGTCTAGCGCTGCTGGTGCTGTTCAGCCAGGTTCATATGGAGCTGGGGAAAGCGACACTGATCATGGCGCATGTCACGTTCAGCATGCCGTACGTGATGGTCATTATCAACGCGCGACTGGCTGACATGGGCAAGGAGCTGGAGGAAGCTGCGCAAGACCTGGGCGCGACTCCTTGGGGAACGCTCCGGCATGTGACCCTTCCCTTGATTATGCCGGGAATCGTGGCAGGCTTTTTGATGTCCTTTACCTTGTCGCTGGACGACTTCATCATTTCCTTTTTCGTGGCGGGTCCAAACTCTACGACGCTGCCATTGTATATCTACGGCTTGGTGAAACGGGGCGTGTCGCCAGAAGTAAACGCCCTGTCCACGATGCTGATTGTATGCACCGTGCTCTTGGTCATTATCGCCGAGCTGTTCCGACGTAAAGATTCGAAGACTATCACATATTGATTTGGAGGCCTGGAGGAGAAAATGAAACGTTTTAAGTCCCTCATGATCGGCGCTTTGTCCGCCGCACTCGCATTGACTGTTGTTGGTTGTTCGTCATCGTCATCGGAGAAGCAAGAAGAGCAAGTGCTCAACATTTACAGCTGGGCCGATAACTTTGATCCAGACGTCATCAAGGATTTTGAACAGAAGTACAACGTCAAGGTCAACTATGACGTATACGGCAGCAACGAAGAAATGCTGGCGAAGATTCAAGCGGGCGCTTCGGGCTATGACCTGATCCAGCCTTCCGACTACATGGTCGCTACGATGATTCAGCTCGGCCTGCTGGAGGACCTGAACAAGGAAGCCATCCCGAATATGAAAAACATCGTGTCTACCTTCCAGACACCTCCGTTTGATCCGGACAACAAGCATTCCGTCGTGTACACATGGGGTATTACAGGGATTGCCTACAACAAAAAATTCGTCAAGGAAGCCCCTACGAGCTGGGCTGACCTGTGGAACGAAAAATACAAAGACCGCGTGATTCTCTTGAACGACCCTCGTGAAGTCATGGGGATGTCTTTGATCAAAAACGGCTTCTCCAACAGCACCAAGGATAAAGGGGAGCTGGAAAAAGCATTCGCGGATCTCAAAACGCTGGTGCCTGGCGTAGTGGCATTTGATACCGACAACATCAAGCAAAAAATGATCGCGGAAGAAGCATGGATCGGTACCGTTTGGTCCGGTGACGCGGCATTCATCCACGCGCAAAATCCGGATGTGGAATACGTGATTCCAAAAGAAGGCGCGACGATTTGGGCAGATACCCTGGCCATTCCAAAAGGCGCGAAGCACAAGGAACTGGCAGAAAAATTCATCGACTACTTGATGGATCCACAAGTCAGTGTGAAAAACTACGAGTCGATCGGCTACAGCAACCCGAACGAGCAAGCGTACTCCCTGCATAGCGAGGAATACCGCTCCAACAAAATGATCTTCCTCGACAAGGCGGACATCGCTCGTGCGGAGTGGCTCGTCGATGTAGGAGATGCGTTGCAAGAATACGATCGCTACTGGACAGAAATGAAGAGCGGCCGATAAATACTAGAGCGGAGACTGGACGAGATGCCAGTCTCTTTTTTTGTGCCATCTGCCAAACGCAGGCGCCCCGCGTGAATCGCGATCGCCATCGCTTGGCAGGGTTTTCCCATATTTTACTAGACAGTGAAAAACGGACAGGTGAGATAGTAGAATAGGCGGGGATGACGCTGGCAGATGGCGCTGTCCTCATGCGCTCTCTTCGACGCTGATCCGTAAAAGCTTTGGATGGGTATCCGATCGTTATGGGGTTTCCTGGCAGCGGAATCTGCGAAAAGCATAAGAAAAAATGACTGGCATTCTGCGCTGTGGGTCGGCTAGCCTGTAGCGCTTTTTTGGTTTTTTTACACCTGCTTCAACAATTCGTCACAGCAGATAGCCCGTTTGAGCCATATGGTCGTGGTATCAAGTTTGGTACGATAAATCCTGTGAAAAGGCTATGCAACAAAAGTGGATGGTGATGAGCGTGAAACGATACGTAGCCTTACTCTGGATGGCTCTGTTCCTCGTGCTGAGCGTGACACCGACAGCGGTCCAGGCGCATGCCGGATTAATGGGGAGCCAGCCAAAAGACAATGAAGTTCTGCAAGCCAACCCGGGCCAGATCTCCATGCGCTTTACAGAAGTCCTGGAGCCAGATCTGGTAGCTATAAATTTGTACAACTGGAAGGGAGAAGAGGTCCAGCTCGAGGCGCCGACACTACAGCCGGGAGACGCTTCTCAAGTGAATGCGAAATTGCCCGATCTACCGGAAGGGACGTACACGGCGATTGTTTCGGTCGTCTCCGAGGATGGTCATCCGGTGGAAGAAAGACTGACGTTTTCGATCGGACAAAAAAGTGCTTCCGTGGTAGATCCAACTGCCCAAAAATCTGACAGCTCTTATTTGATTGTGTATCGGTATCTGACTCAAGGCATTCTTCTTTTGGGCGGCGGATTGTACCTGTTGGCATGGAGAGGAGAGCGCTACGGCCTCCCTTCGTTTGGCAAACTGCTGGGTATCATGAGACAGATCGGCTGGGGGCTGGCGATCATTGGACTGGTCTTCCTCTGGTTCCTCTACGATGAATCACTCGCCGCTGTGTCGCTGACAGATGCGCTGTGGCAAGGAAGCTGGTCCGTCCTGATGCAATCTTCCTTTGCGATGATGCTGCTGGTCTCGCTTGGACTTTTGATTTTGCTTGCGATCCCGGGCATGGTGAGCGGCTGGTATGTCATCCTGTGGCTGGCGCTGTTGTGCACGCAAGCATTTGGAGGCCACGCCTGGGGCATATCACCGGTATGGCTGTCTCTCTTGCTCAGAGTTCTGCATGTACTGACAGTCTCCTTATGGATGGGGGCACTCTTCTACCTGCTTCTGACTTACAGACAGGCAGAGCGGGGAAACGAGGGATTCAAAGCCTTCTTTTTGCGGACAGTAGCCGTTGCATCGCTTTTGGCCGTACTGACTGGCATTGCGATGCTTGGCATCCAGACGAATGTGATCGCTATTTTCCAGAGCTCGCTTACGTGGAGCTACCTGTTTTACGGAAAGGTGGCAGCTGTATGTGTCATGCTGGTGATCGCCTTTTGGCAAACAAAGCATTGGCGTCAAAAGAATGTTTTGCGCCCGCTGCTGTTGCGTTGGGAAGTGGCATTAGGGATCGTGGCCATCCTGGCAGGAATGTGGATGAGCCAGACGCAGTATCCGACTACCGCTGATTCAAGCACAATCGATTCGGCTACAACTGTAATACATCAGCACCAACATTAGGAGGGGTTTTCGATGAAAGCAACAAAATGGATGAGCAGTGTATGGATGGCAGGTGCGATTTTGACGTTCGCGACAGCTGCGCAGGCACACGTCAACGTCTATCCGAAAGAAACGACTACCGGTGCCTATGAAAAATACACCGTGCGAGTACCCGTTGAAAAAGACGTGAATACCACAAAGGTCAAGCTGGAATTCCCGGCGAACGTGAAGGTAAGCACCGTTCAGCCTATCCCCGGCTGGAGCTATGCATTTGAAAAAGATAAGGACGGCCGCAACACAGCGTTGGTCTGGACTGCGACAGAGGGTGGGATCAAGGCGCATGAGTTTACAGAGTTTGCTTTCGTGGGAGCCAACCCGAAAGAAGCGGGTACTCTGTCCTGGAAGGCTTACCAGACCTATGCGGATGGCGAAGTAGTGGAATGGACCGGAGCGCCGGATTCGAAGACACCGGCATCGGTGACGACGATCAAAGAGGGGGCAGGTGAAGCAGGCCACGAGCCAGGCCAAGCTGCCGCGACCGCGCCTGCTGCGGAGCAAGGAGCTGCGGCTGCGACAGGAAGCAGCAATACGCTTCCAATCGTGCTGTCGGGATTGGCTCTGCTGCTGTCGATTGTCAGCCTGTTCCGCAAAAAAGCATAAGCATCAAAAGAGGCCGTGCGGATCATCGATCTGTACGGTTTTTTTGGTGGACAAAAGCCTGATCTCGTCAAAAAAGGAAAATTCCTTATAATAGAGCTAACTACTCTCGGAGGTGTATGAATCATGTTAGCATCTAAAACAGCTGCAACTCACCCAAAAAAGAAAGAAAAATTTGGCGGTAGAGCGACACGTACGCTTTTGCAGCAGTAGGTAGAAAACGGAACGTGTCGATCTGCCTAAAAAAGGGCGGATCTTGTTCCTATGAAGATGAATGCGACAAAATTGTATATGCTCATGCGTTTTACCACAGCTCTTGCCAACTCGACGATGTTTACCACGTACGCTATTTTCTATGTGGCGACGCTGGGATTATCCCCTTTGGAGCTCCTGGTTGTAGGGACCGTTTTGGAGCTTACCGTGGTACTTTTCGAAGGAGTAACGGGAGTGGTGGCGGATACATATAGCCGGCGCCTGTCCATGATCATTGGGATGTTTGTGCTGGGCAGCGGCTTCGTCCTGCAGGGAGTGATGGGCTCGCTTGCGGGGGCGCCTCCCCTTCTTCCGATGTTCGGCTGGGTGCTTCTTGCCCAAGTCCTTTTTGGCGTAGGTCATACCTTTATCAGCGGTGCAGATACAGCGTGGATTGCAGATGAGGACGGAGAGGAGCAATTAGGGAGCCTGTTCATGCGTGCAAAGCGCGTCTCGCTTGTGGCAACGATGGCAGGGATTGGCTTGAGCGTCTATCTGTCGATGCAGGGAACGCAGCTTCCTTACTTCGTAGGCGGTTTGATGTATATGGTCCTCGGGCTGCTTTTGATTCTCTTTATGAAAGAAACGGGTTTTATGCCCCGCGTGCGGGAGGCAGGCTCCACCGCGTGGCAGGAAATGAAAACAACGTGGCTTACGGGCGTACAGGTGGTGCGTACGCAGCCGATCCTGCTGTTGATCTTGATCGTAACGCTTTTTAGCGGTGCTTCCTCAGAAGGCTATGATCGGCTGCGGGAAGCTCATTTGATTCGGGAAATCGGCTTTCCTGCTGCCATTCCCCTTTCGATGGCTGTCTGGTTCGGAGTGATGGCGGTCGCCACTGCTTTTCTGGGCTTGATTGCGGTCAAGCTCACGGAAAAATGGCTGGATATCAACAATGAGCGGATCGTCCTGACGGGTATGTTCCTACTCACGTTCTTGCGGCTGCTTGCGATTTTGTCCTTTGCGCTGTCTCCGAGCTTCTGGTGGGCGCTCGCCGCTTTGCTTTTGATCGGCGTGATCGAGGCCATCAGCAGCCCCTTGTACGATACGTGGCTGAATATGAATATCCCCAGCAACGTCCGAGCGACTGTCCTCTCCATGCTCAGTCAGTCAAATGCGCTGGGACAGACCGCGGGAGGACCGGCAGTGGGCTGGGTCGGTAGTCGAATATCTGTGCGGGCGTCGTTGATCGTGGCAGCGGTTCTGTTGTCCCCGATCCTCTACGTGTACGGAAAAGCCGTGCGTAAATCATAAAAGCAACAGAAAAAGACAGATGCTCTTTTGGGCATTTGTCTTTTTTTACTGTCTGTTCGCATATAATGGGAACAAAACTTGCGAACAAACGTTCTGGATGATAAGATGTTCATACAGAAGAAATGGCGGTGACAACCTGATGATTCGTGAACTGAACAAATATTGGCGAAGACAGCAAATCATCGAGATGATCTACCTTGATAAGAACGGGGAAACCAGCAGGAGAGTCGTACGAATTTTAGAGCTGGATGCGATGGGCCAGCGCATGAAGGCATACTGCTATGCGCGCAAAGCGTATCGCGTGTTTGCCGTAGCGAATATATTGGCGGTAGCACCAGCAGAGGGCCGGACCGCGGGCTAGCGAGTGCTGCTCCACCATTCTCCTCCTGAAATGACAGTCCATTCCATTCTATGCTGGGAAACGTGGTATACTGAAGGGACAACGGACGTTCAAAGATTGGACGCAGAAGGGAGTGGAGACGATGGAAATTTTCATTATCGTCGTGTTCATGTTTATCATATTGATGATGGTAGTGAGCTCTTCTTTAAAGAAGGGTGGACGTGGGCGTTCCCACTCGTCAACTGACAGCGGTACACCGTATTACGTCGATAGTGACCCGCGCCGAGATGATTCCGATAGTGGCTGGGGGCATGGCCATAGTCACGGGCACAGTCACAGCGATGGGGGATCTGACAGCGGGGGCGGCGATGGCGGTGGCGGAGGCGACTGAGCCTGTTGCAACCGTAGTATTTCGTGGTACAATAGCTGGGAAATCATCAACAAACTGGATCATTCGGTTTGATAAGGAGAGATGTTTTATGGCAAACACAAAATTGGTAGAGATTGTAGCAATCGGGGTCACAGGAATCCTCCTTTCAAACGAACTCCAATAACGGTTTTGATTTGAGGATTCGACTGTGACTGGTATGGCCAAAAGCCAATGTATGAAACCATTCGCAGGGGGAATCCATTCGTGAATCAACAAGTACAACAAACCTTACAAACTTTGGGCTGGAATGAGGCTTTTGCCAATCATTTTGCCCCTTATGCCGAACAAGGCTACAGTGTGGGACGCATCACACTGGAACATAAACGGATCTACCGCCTGCTTGGCGAGCATGGCGAGCTCTTGGGCGAGGTAACAGGAAAGCTGCGATATGAAGCGACAGGCCGCGAGGATTATCCGGCTGTCGGGGACTGGGTCGTCATCAGTCCACGTGCAGAAGAGAAAAAAGCGACGATCCACGCCGTTTTACCACGGAAGAGCAAGTTTTCACGAAAGGCCGCTGGGGACAACGTGGAAGAACAGATCGTGGCGGCAAACGTGGATACGGTCTTTTTGGTCAACGCTCTGAACAACGATTTTAACATTCGCAGGATGGAGCGCTATCTGATTCTCGCTTGGGAAAGCGGAGCTTCACCTGTCATCGTACTGAGCAAAGCCGATCTGTGCGACGATCTGGACGCACGAATGCGTGAAGTGGAATCCATCGCGATCGGTGTACCCGTACACGTCGTCAGTGCCGAGCAAGGCGAAGGCTTGGAGGAGCTGGCCCCTTATCTTTCGGAAGGCAAAACCATCGCACTGATGGGCTCTTCCGGAGTAGGCAAATCCACTCTGATCAACAAGCTGAGCGGCACCGACATGCAAAAAGTGAGCGAGGTGCGGGAAGGGGACGACCGCGGCCGTCATACGACGACGCACCGGGAGCTGTTCCTGTTGCCGAGCGGGGGATTGATGATCGATACGCCGGGCATGCGCGAGCTGCAGCTCTGGGAAGCAGATGAAGGCTTCCGAGGTGCGTTCGATGACATCGAGACACTCGGACAGTCCTGCCGCTTTGGGGATTGCCAGCATATGCGCGAGCCAGGCTGCGCGGTGCGGGAAGCGATCGAGGATGGTTCCCTGGAAAAAGCGCGCTTTGACAGCTATCTCAAGCTGCAAAGGGAGCTGGCCCATCTGGCACGCAAGGAAGACGCGAGATTGCAGGCAGCTGAAAAGGATAAATGGAAAAAAATCAATGTGCAGATGCGGCAGCGCAAGCCGAAGCGATAAAGAGAGAGCCCTCGAAAATCGGGGGCTCTTTCCATGTTTTCCAACGCTTGAGCGGCGGAAGTAGCTTTCAAAAATTAACGCTTGCCCGTAGGCTGCCTGATATGATAGATTGGTCAATATCCAAAAAGCATATGCAAGCTCGTATAATTTTGGGAATAAGGCCCAACAGTTTCTACCGGGTGACCGTAAATCGCCTGACTACGAGTGAGAGAACGTCACGATTCTTTTCTATTCAGGCTTCTTGCTGATAAAAAGAATTTGATTTGGTGACGTCCGCGCTTTGAATAGCGTGCTGTACCCTGGCGAAACAAGCCCAGAGGGGACAGATTTCACTTGGAGTTGGTATTTACGTTACTGCCACCCTGTGATCTGTTCACTCTGGGCTTTCCTTATACAGGAAGAATAGGTGCAGCTAAGACTCCGCCACAAAAGCTTGGCGGAGCCAAGTTTTCTAATGGTTTCAGGCGGTTGTTATTCGTGGAGGAGGAACATAGATGAAAGAACTGCAAGAGCGCATTATTCGTGACGGTAAGGTATTGTCTGCATCCGTATTGAAAGTGGATGCCTTTTTGAATCATCAGGTCGATCCGCAGCTGACCATGAACATTGGGAAACGATTTGCGGAGCTGTTTGCGGATGAAAAGGTGACCAAAGTCGTGACGATTGAGGCAAGTGGCATTCACTTCGCCTTGGCAACATCGTTTGCACTAGGCGTACCGTTTATTTACGCGAAAAAGAAAAAGGCGGTTACCTTGACCGAGGAGGTTTACTCGGCTCCCGTTCACTCGTTCACCAGACAGGAAACGTATCAAATCAGCGTGTCCAAGCAGTATTTGCAGGCAGAGGATCGCGTCTTGATCGTCGATGATTTCCTGGCGACAGGTGCCGCACTCGTAGGACTTACCCAGATTGTGAAAGACGCAGGCGCACATCTCGTGGGTATCGGTGCAGTCATCGAGAAAAGCTTTCAGGAAGGCCGCGGATTGCTCGAAAAAGAGGGCATTCGCATTGAGTCTTTGGCACGCATCGAATCCATGTCTCCGGAACATATTCATTTCATCGAACCAGCTGCAACACGCGTGTAAAACAAATAGATAGAGGGGAAGAGAAACAATCGTATGTTATCCAAACAAAAAGTGATAACTTTGGGCTTGCAGCACGTCTTGGCCATGTATGCGGGAGCAGTCGTTGTGCCTTTGATCATCGGAGGAGCTCTTCATCTGACTCCGGCGCAAATCGCTTATTTGATCGCAGCTGACTTGTTTACCTGCGGGATCGCTACCCTGCTGCAGGTACTCGGTACGAAATACACGGGGATTCGCCTGCCGGTTGTCCTGGGCTGTACGTTCACAGCGGTAGGACCGATCATTGCGATCGCTTCGCAGACCAATCTCGCAACCGCGTATGGCGCCATTATTATATCCGGTATTTTTGTGGTTTTGGCAGCTCCTTTATTCGGTAAGCTGCTTCGCTTCTTCCCAACGGTTGTACAGGGCTCGGTCGTTACGATTATCGGTCTTTCCCTGATTCCCGTCGCGATGAACAACGTAGCTGGCGGTCAAGGCATGCCAGACTTTGGAGCTCCGCGCAATCTGCTTCTGGCATTGGGCACACTTGCTATTATTCTTCTCATCAATCGTCTGTGTACAGGATTTATCCGTGCGATTTCCGTTTTGCTGGGCTTGATTGCCGGTACGGTTGTCGCGTATTTTATGGGGATGGTCAGCTTCGCCAATGTGGCGACGGCCTCCTGGTTTAGCATCGTAGAGCCTTTCTATTTCGGTACACCACAGTTTAGCATCGTCGCGATCATTACCATGATTCTGGTAAACATCATCAGCATGGCGGAGTCCACAGGCGTGTATTTTGCCCTCGGGAAAGTGACGAACAAAGACGTAAGCAAAGAGGATGTCGTAAAAGGCTTGCGCGGGGAAGGGATCGCCATTATGCTGGGTGGTATTTTCAACGCATTCCCATATACGGCCTTCTCTCAAAACGTAGGGCTGGTAAGCTTGACTGGCATCAAGTCTCGTGACGTGATGATCGGTGCAGGTGGAATCCTGGTCGTTCTCGGTCTTTTGCCAAAGCTGGCTGCTCTGACGACGGTGGTTCCGAACGCCGTATTGGGTGGTGCGATGGTAGCGATGTTCGGGATGGTAGTCGCATCCGGTATCAACATCCTGTCTCAGGTAGACTTGCGTCAAAACGAAAACCTGCTGATTGCTGCCTGCAGTATCGCAGTAGGCTTGGGCTCAGCTGCTGTTCCTAGCATGTTTGACCAGCTGCCTGACATGGCAAAAATGCTGCTGCAAAACGGGATCGTAACAGGCTCTTTGACTGCTGTTATTCTGAATATCCTGCTGGTTCATACGAATAAAAAGTTGCAGCCATCCGTTGAGGAAAAAGCTGTACAGGAAGCTTCCTAAGCAAGCACGAGAAATAGAAAACCGCCAGGCTCTCAAAAGGGCTTGGCGTTTTTTTTGGCGTTTCGTGGGATTTCTATGAAAAAAGGCGAGCAAGCCTGTGTCAGCTGTCCAAGGAAAGCGGTCAAGTTTCGCATACGATGAGGAAACAGACATCGCGGAAGGAAGGGATTCCATGGCTACTTTTCGAGAAGCATTGCGAGCCAAGCAGAAACTAGTGCAAGCATGGAAGAAAATGCCGGGCGTCATAGGCATTGGCGTTGGTTTTGAGAAGGGGACTAAGAAAAAGGGCGGGCACTGCATCGTCTTGTATACCGCAAATGCAAGTGCGACAGTTGCGAAGCGCTGTCCGAAGTATGTCCATGTGAAGAAGCATCTTGCAAAGGGGCTTGCCAAAGTGTCAGTGCGTACCATCGCTTCGGGGCGCTGCTGCTGCCACCGAAACGCTCGCCCAGCTGCCGCAGGAGTGTATCGCCGCAGAATCCGTCCTGTCGTCGCCGGCTACAGCGTAGGATACCCTGGCATATCCGGGACAGCGGGTCTCATCGTCTCGCCGGCAGCCCGGCGAGCCCGGCGGTATCTGCTTAGCAACAACCACGTGCTCAACAGGAACAATACCAGTGGTTATACCGAAACGATTCAACCGGGAGGGGCGGATGGTGGACGATCCGGGATCAGTCGAATCGGAAGGCTGTACAGATTTGTCCGGCTTCGTAAAAACGCGAACAACTATTTGGATGCTGCCCTGTCCATCCCCACGTCCAATCGTCTGCTCGCTCCCCATTATGCGACAGTGGGGGCCGTCAGAGGACATGTGGCGAGCTATGCAGTAGGAGCCAGGTTCAAAAAAGTGGGCCGTACGACAGGCCGGGTTAGTGGCGTGGTAGAGTCGATTCATACAGACATTGATGTTGATTACGGTTCTGCTGGCGGTCTGGGTGTCATCCGTTTTCGCAACCAGACCGTCATCCGGGGCCAAAGAGCAATCTCCTTGCCAGGTGACTCCGGATCGGTATGGCTTACCTCGGGGAACTATGCGGCGGCCGTCAACTTCGCAGGCTCAGAGGATGGCAGACTCTCCATCTCGTTTCCCGTGCATTGGGCGATGCAGGCATTCGGAGTCCGCGTCGCAAGGGCGAATGGCAGCATCGGACAGCTCCGCAGGGCAGCGGCAGGGCGCAGGAGGCGTGCAGGGTATACCCGTCCTTTGACAGCGGCCCAGCTGCGCCAGATCATCATAAAAAAGGCAGCGACGAGGCGAATTGGCTAAAAAAAGAGGCGACAGTAACTGCTGACAAAGCCTCTCGGGTTAGCGAATAGACTTTGCCAGGTCATCGAGCTTTTGCAGGACGAGCGCGGAGATGTCCTCCAGTGACAAAAAGGCTGCTTCGGCTTCCTGCTGTCTTCCTGCGTGAACCAGCTGATAAATCTCCCGAACGATTTCATGGAACCGGCGATGCGGCTCCTCCAGCTGCTGGAAGGCAGGCAAGGAAGAAATGCTTGGATTCCCTTTGACTTCCCTGTACCACGTGCCCAAACGGCATTGCTGATGGTCGACCAGGTCTTTTTCTTCGATGTGGTGATAGCCGAGCATGAAGTTGTACAGCCACCATTTCCACAGCAGATGATCCGTTTTGACGATCCGCAGATAGTGCTTGGCTTTGAGCTGAGCTGTCTGGCTGACACTCATTTTGTGCAAGCTGTTGATCGCGGCTCCGATGTCGTACACATTTTGGCCTGCATGAGCGACGTTTTCCGCGATGAGCTCCATATTGTGCTGAACCTGAGAGATGCGGTGGAAAATGTCGCTGGTGGCAGCCGACTGCTCCTGCGCGATCGAGGCGATGTGTCCAGTGGAACGGCCGACGTTTTCTATGTTGCCGACGATTTCCCCGAGCAGCTCGATGGCATCCCGCGTTTGACTGACTTTCTGGGTGACGTGGTCGCTCATCTGATCAGCGGACTGACTGACTTCATGTGCCTCGGTCTGGACATCGCGCATGGTGGCGGTTATGCTTTGCGCGGATTGCTTGGTCTGCTCCGCCAGCTTGCGCACTTCTTCAGCGACGACGGCAAAGCCGCGGCCATGCTCTCCTGCACGAGCGGCTTCGATGGAAGCGTTGAGGGCGAGGAGATTGGTCTGATCAGCCACGCTGCGGATGACCTGTACGACCTGCGAGACATTCTCAATGGAAGTCATCAGGTGAGCGATCTTGGTCTTCATTTCATAAAACTCATCGGCCATGGACAGGAAACTGCTCAAGGAAGCTTGGATGATTTCTTTGCCAGCCATCGCCTGCTCCATCGTGGTGGTAGCGTTTTCAGCAACATGCTGGGCAGAGTGAGCTACCCTTTGGACGGATTCGGACAGCTGCTCCGAGGCATTTTGCACCGTGCTGGCTTCCTTCGTTGTTGTCTCGACTGTATCGAGGACGTGCTTGATCTTGTCGATTTGCATAACGAGCTCGAGGACGTGTCCCAGACGGTCGATGACTTTGTAGTCGTTTTCTTCCTGATACGATTGCAAGACGATCTGGGAATCCAGGGTGAGCAGTTTGATCAGGGACAAAATGACATGCGAAAGCTCCTGAGGACGTGAGGAGTAGGCTTGGACGATGGCGGGAATCATATACTCGTATATACGTAAATAGGAGC
Source organism: Brevibacillus nitrificans (assembly GCF_003710965.1). NCBI lineage: Bacteria > Bacillati > Bacillota > Bacilli > Caryophanales > Paenibacillaceae > Brevibacillus > Brevibacillus nitrificans. The sequence continues at coordinate 146,410 of NZ_RHHU01000017.1, forward strand.
CTGTGTACCATTCGGGAGTCAGACCGATCCGGCTGTGAACCTCACCGATTTTCTCGCGGCCGACGACAAAGGCATCATCCATTTGACTGGCAGGCAGTGACTGCAGGTGACGGCGGAAAGAGGCAGAAAGGCGCTCAATCGTCGAATTGGCTTCGAGAATGTGCATCAGGTTGGAGAACTCTTTCAGCATCTCATAATGCCGATCGGTGATCGCATCCAAATGCTCGTGGAGCAGCGGATCCAGCTTCCGGATTCGCTCCATATCCTCCTGGTTGATTTGCAAAAATTTGAGCTTACCCTCTAATGTTTCCGTCATCGGTATATCGCTTTCCTGAATCGGCATGGCTTGTACTTGTACGGCTCGCTTACCAAACATTTCGATACCTCCGTCTATTCATAAAGCACGACCTATTCGCGAAATGAATAGGTCGTTGATGACTTCATTATATCATTTGCCCAAATTGCAGAGGGAGGGCGAGGAGGCCAGATCTATTAGGAAATTGTGAAATGTTTGTAAAGAAGAACATAAGTTCAACCTATCCTATTCAAAAAAAGTCATATGATCCTTTTCCTGTCGATAATATCCAAGCCGATCCTGGAGTGTACCTGTATGCAGCTCGAATTTGTGTCCATCAGGATCGGTAAAGTAAATGGAGCGTTTGTCACGCACGTCGCGTTCTCGGCCAGGCAAGATGGAGACATCGTTTTTTTGGAGGTGCTCAAGCCAGGAATCAAAAGTCTCCTCCGCGATCGAAAAGGCGAGGTGAGTGTAGGACTGATGGATCTCCTGACGAGGAATGTCCACCTCTTCATTCAGAGCCAGCCAATATCCATTCCAATCGAAATAAGCCAGCTTTCTCCCGCGGACGAGTGGTTTGGCTCCCAACACATCGCGATAAAAGACAAAAGACCGTTCCAGATCGGACACGGAAAAAAGGAAATGATTAATCCCAGACGGTTGAAGCAACATGATCTCCTCCCAATCATCCCCATGCGGGTTTGTAAGCCCATTTTACGAGAGGGAGAGAGATTTGACCAGTAGAGCAGGAAGGCAAATCCAGACAAGGGAAGTCCCCATCATCGGATTTGCCCACTGCCGGTAAGGAAGGTCTTACTTGGATTGTTGTTGCTGTTGTTGCTGCTGCTGCGTTTGGATGGTGGATTGCACCTGGGACACCATGGTTTGCGCCTGGGCGATTTCCTGAGAAGCTTGTTTGAGGGCTTCTTCCGCGAGCTGCGGGTTTGCAGCAGATTGCTGGATGGCTTGGTTGATCATCGTTTTCGCGAGTTCAGTAGAAACTTCGGCTTTTTTCAGGGAGTCCGTATTGATTTGGCTTGGCATGCTTGTTCCTCCTCGAAGTGATGTTGGCAGAGCACCACAATAATTTGTCCGCTCTCCATGTCGAATATGTATGCAGGGCAGAAGCCCAACCGCTTGCGCTTCCGTCTGCATACCCTTGATAGGAGGGAGGAATGCGGGATGAAAAAGAAATGGGTGCAAGCGGTGAGAAATACAGAGCGAGCTTTTTTTACCATCGTGCTCTCCGCCCAAAAACGAGTAGGCAACCGCGGGAGAATACTGCCTCCGCGTTTTTCATCGATCGCAAAAATTCGCCGGTTTCTGCAAAAAAGCATGACACCCTGCCTGGCGAGCCGCGTGATCAGAAATCTGGATTTACGCCGGATCAACGGTCGATTGGCAGTGCCGGTAGGGGATACGATCGGAGCTCCACCTATTGTAAAAACACAGCTGCTTTCACGGTGTGGATCGAATGTCACGTTAGCTGTTTGGTTTGCCTTTGATCCGAGCGACCGTTTTTTTCGCGTGTACCAGCTGCGAAAAAGAGCAGATGGAAGCTGGATCGTCGTAGGGCGTCATCCTCTTGACTACCCGTTTAGCTTGCCCGGACGTGAGCGGACGCCGTTGGCAGGATGCTGTGCCCGGTGCATGTGAGGAAAGAAAGAGGGAGTCGAAGGCACGAAAAAGGGCATCGAAATAGCTGCCAGCGCTTTGTGTCGGGGTCTCCCTCTCTTCATTTCTGTAAGAAAAATCCGGTATTGATTTTGGCTCCATTTGCCTGTATAGTAATGAAGTGTTGACGGTGCGAAATTTGTCGAAATTTAGGGAATGATACAGCTTGGTAGAGCTCTTTGCTTGGACAGCCTGTTTTCCCGACCAGATGAAACCGTCGATTTCATGATTGGCCGGTATGGCGGAATTGGCAGACGCGCGCGACTCAAAATCGTGAGGGAAACCGTGGGGGTTCAAGTCCCTCTACCGGCACCAGCTATCTATACATAGTGCTTTTCTTACGTAAGGTGGGAAACAGAGTGTAAAACCTGTTTCTCACTTTTTTCATTGTATAGAAATTTATAAGCGTTTACGTTGATGAATTCCGGAGCGCATGAATAGCCTTCCATTTAAACGCGGTCGCTCCTCCTAGAACAGGCATCGCTAGAGTTTTCTTATGATTTTGGGCTCGTATAAGGGTATCTAGGCTCCAGTCCTGCTACAATGAGAGAAAAAGGAGGCTGATCTTGTGAGACTTTCTGGAAAACGTATCGTCTGCTATGTGGAGCATGAATTTGAAGATCTCGAGCTGTGGTACCCCGTTCTTCGATTGCGTGAAGAAGGGGCTGTCGTCGATCTCGTAGGGCCACAGGCGAATCATACCTATAAAGGAAAATACGGCGTCCCTTGTGTATCGGATAAGTCCATTCACGAAGTGCACGCGGTGGATTACGATGGCGTTCTGGTTCCTGGCGGCTGGGCCCCCGACAAGCTGCGCCGCTATCCGGAGATTCTCACCTTTCTGCAGGAGATGGACCAGGTGAAAAAGCCGATCGGGCACATTTGCCATGCTGGCTGGGTCCTGGTATCCGCCAAAATTCTCCAAGGTGTGAAGACGACGTCCACTCCCGGAATCAAGGATGACATGGAGAACGCCGGGGCGATTTGGGTAGACGAAGAGGTAGTTGTTGACGGGCACATCATCGGCTCCAGACGTCCACCAGACCTGCCGGCTTATGCGAAGGCATTTGCGGATGTCCTCGCAGGGGAGTATTGAACAGGATGGAACTTACCATCCAACCATATCGTTGCAAGCAAAAGCTCACCCCAAAGGTGAGCTTTTTACGATTTGGTCTGTCCCTTTTTCTTCCAGGGGGGATCGCCGAGTTCATGAATTTTTGTATTGATTTTCAAAAAGAGAAAGGGGATCAGAAACGAGAGAATGACACCCGTAAAAGTCAGGTAAGGGGGCAGCAGTCCTAATAAATACTTCAATGAAAATCACCTTCCAAGTTCGGCGCGATTGATCCCGCCAATGTTTCGGATGTACACTTGAGCGACCACTTTAATCTCGGATTTTTCGTACAAACGCTTGCCCTTTTCCCAATCGTTCTTGATATCTTTCCATAGATTCTTGTGGTATTGCTTCAGATGGCTGCCCAATCCGATGACGTCTACAGGAAGCTGCTTGTGCACTTTGGTAATCGTATCCCGGCATAGGCGTTCAATCTCGTTGGCGAATGCCAGCTGAAGCTTTTCCATCACCTCTTTGTTGAGCAGATCAATCTGGTCAAAGGACTCCATGATCGCCCCTTCGCATTCGATCTGATAGGTGAATTTCAAGTGCTCCTTGTTTCGTGTATCCGCGACGATGCTCCTTTTTGCCCCCGTAATGCTCAGGACGCCCAAATCCTCTTTAAATTTGGCTTTCAAGAGGCCTCCTTTTATTTGGTTGATCAGGAAATTAAGGCCTTCCGTTTCTTCCTCGCCCAAGAATCCCACCATAATATGATCGCTATTGAAAAGAGCGGCGCCAGCTATCTTTACTTCCTGTTTTTCCGCCGTGATACGAGGCAGGGTAAAGCTGAACTGATTGAGGAGCTGCTCGTGTACATCTCCGATCCGCATGACAGGCAGCATACGTGCCGTTTTGTCGTTGTTTTCTCCGATGGAATTGATGTACAGGGAAGGGAGCTTCTCTGTTTTCGGCTTCACTTCGATGACATTTTTGGCATCTCCCTTGGAAATAAAGACCTTGGTGCTGCGGCGTGCATCGGGATCGCGAAGCAGCACATCGATGGCGTTGCCAAAGCCGTTTTTCGAGCGGGCGATTTCCTCGGAAAAGATGATGATCTTTAGATGCTGGTAAAAAGGAGTTCTGCTCGTACGGGTTGCAAATTCGCGCGATACCTCAAACAGGGAGTCACCCTCCGAGACGATGTTGAGATACGCTTCGTTCGTGGTGTTTTGACCGGTGGACTGACCACCAGCTACGAGTCCTCCGGGAATGACCATCTGGTTGGTAACCAGGAAACGCTGCTTTCCCTTTGGCTTTTCGGGCGCTTCTTGTTCCGCTTGCTCCTCTGCATTCTCGTTGCGGGGGGCATCTACGGCTACACCTACCACAAAGCCGCGCTCTTCAATCTGTACCTGATCCCAGCACCCACTGACCAAAATCGTGGACAGAAGCATGCTCACATAGAGACGTAATTTTTTACCCATTGCCCTTCACCCCGCGGAAAAAAGCAATGATCAATAAACAGATCGGTATCAGATAGACAATAATGAGACCGAAATAAGTCAGCTTGTCTCCAAACGAAAAGAAGTCGATCAGGTTCTGTGGTAGCATCGCAATAAAGTAAATGATCGGCGAGAGGATCAGGATCCAGACCATCTTGCCTACCTTTTTGAACATGGAAGTCAGATTGAGGACGGTAATATCCAGCCACATCGCGCTGGTATTGAAAATAGTCATGATCCAGATTGTAAAAAAGATAGACTCGACGCGTTCGAAAAAGCCGCCGGGAACCTCTACCTCTTTGGCCAGCTCGATCGTCGGAAACGTTAAGTTTTTCGCCACCTCTGCAGAGAACACAGCGATCACAAATACGTAAATCGTCATGTACAGAACAACAGGAATGAGCAGTCCCAAAAACACAGACTTGCCTGCTTCCTCCGGGCGTTTCATGAGCATCGTATAGAAAAGAATGATCTCAAATCCGGAATAGGAAAGTCCGACATCCTTGGAGCCCTGCAAAAGGGATCTCCAGCTCGAAGAAAAGTACGGACGAACGTTTTCGATTTCGATGAGAGGCTGGGCAAACACCAGTACTACCACAATGACGTACAAAACGACGGGCAGAAACAAGAGGTTCAGGCGGAGCAGAGCAACGCGTGAGCCTGCTACGGCATACTGCACCACCAGCAAAAAGCTCAGGGTGATCATCTCTACTGGCGTGTTGTAAAACAAATATTGCTTGGCGATAGTACCAATCGCACGCACCTCAAAAGAGACAAACAGCATCGTGTAGATGCAAATCAGGATGGTTAAGACGTAGCCGACCGGCTTGCTGGCAATCAGGGACGTGTATTCAAAAAAGGATTGCCTGGGAAAGCGAGCGGCAAGCTTGGCAAGCAGCCAGCCGATCAGGAAGGCGACGGCACCACTGATCACGACAGAAATCCAACCATCAAAGGCTCCCGTCGCTTTAGCCAAGGTGCGTGGGAATGTCAGGATACCCACTCCGATGGTTACGGAGGCGATGTTGATTCCCATGTGGTTTTTGCTGATCAGCTTTTCGGCTAATGTTTGAGCGCTCATGATGGATCCCCTGTTCTCATGCGAGTTTCATCTTGTGTATGCAGTGATTTTGGTCGTTTTCTCAAGAAGGTGATAGGCGCGCGAAGAACCAGGTCCTTCCAGTCCCGTGGCATCTGCGGGGCAAAAGGCGATAAGTACGGATAGCCGATGCTCGTCAGGTTGGACAGATGAATCATGATGACAATGAAGCTGAGAATGACGCCATATACTCCGAAAACAGCGGCAGCGAACATCGCGAAGAAACGAATCATCCGAAAGGCCATCGCCAGCTGATAAGAGGGGATGGCAAACGATGCGATCGCGGTGAGCGCGACGACGATGACCATGACCGGGCTGACAATCCCGGCAGACACGGCGGCATCCCCGATGACGAGACCTCCTACAATGCCGACGGTCTGCCCCAGCGGTTTCGGCAGGCGTAGTCCCGCTTCTTGCAGCAGCTCCATCGTGGTAACCATCAGGATGGCTTCGAGAAAGGCAGGAAAGGGGACACCGTCTCGAGTCGCGGCAATGGAAAAAGCTAAGTCAGACGGGATCAAGCCAGGATGAAAGGTAACGAGAGCGATGTAGAACGATGGTGAAAAGACAGCCAAAAAAGAGGCGATGTAACGAAGCAACCGAGCCAGCGTGCCGACAATCCATCTTTCGTAGTAATCCTCGGGGGAGTGGAGGAGCAATCCGAAGGTAACGGGCAAAATCAGCACGACGGGGGTGCCATCCACCAAAATCGCGATCCGTCCCTGAAAGAGAGCAGCAGCTACTTTGTCGGGGCGCTCTGTACTGTGAATTTGCGGAAATGGGGATAAGAAATCATCCTCGATCCACTGCTCAATGAATCCGGACTCTTCTACTTCATCGATGTCGATCGTGGCGAGTCTGCGCTTGACCTCATCCAGCAGCTCTTTGTCCACGATGTTGTCGATGTAGGCGACAACGAGATCCGTTTTACTTCGTTCCCCCACGATTGATCCATCGAACCGCAAATGATAGTCTTTGACTCTTCTGCGAATTCGTACCGTATTGTCCCGGATGCTCTCTGTAAAGCCATCACGCGGTCCACGAACGAGACCTTCTGCCGCGGGCTCTTCCACAGCTCTCGTAGCCCAGCCTTTGCTGTCGATGACGATGACCTGATTGGTGCCGTCGATCAGTAACGCGGTATCGCCTGATAGGACACAATCGAGCATCGACTGGAAATCAGATTCTTTTTTTATTTCAATGACGGACAAGACTTCCTCGAATAAAAGGGAGAGGATCTCCTCGGGGTCGTCGGGTACCGTTTTTTCCGCTGTAGAAATCATCAACTGGATGTTGGCCAGGATTTGTTCGTGTACCATGTCGCTGTTGGCCAAGCCGTCAATGCAGACGACAGCGCAGGAATGGTGGGTATTTCCAATGAAAAAGGAGCGCGTTAAGAGATCGTGTGAATTGCCCAGCAAGGTTTTGATGGTGTCTAAGTTCTCCTGCAAATTCGAAGACAAGGAGAGAGAAATGGGCTGTGCTGCCTGTTGCCTGGGCAGCTCGGATGAGGAAGCTTTCTGCCTGCGATGCTGTGCTAGTATTCTGCGCAACATGAGAGTTCCCCCCGTCAAAAAAAGCGAATAACATGTTAGAGCGATTTTTTCCAAAAGAAGGGGAAAGTATGCGGATGAAAGTTCCACTCGAAACTTTCGCACAAATAATTGAACAACCGCATCAGGTATGGTACATTCGGCATGGTAGAATAGAGAGGTAGTAGAGAGAATTTGCATCGTAGGAGAGGGTGGTAGGCAAGTGCTTCAGAGTCAAGTATTGATCCGGGAGATGGATTTTACCCGGCTTGCTCATACATGGGAAGAACTAGCGGCGCGGATGAAAGAAAACGGGGATACAACGACCCCAGGGAAAATGCTGCAGCTTGCGGATAAGACAAAGCGCGCAGAGTTGAACATCGCTTTCTGTGGACACTTTTCCGCAGGGAAATCGACGATGATCAACACACTGTTAGGTGTAAATCTGCTGCCTTCCAATCCGATTCCGACCAGTGCCAACGTGGTCAAGATTCGCGGAGGGGAAAAGGCGGCGCGCGTGTACACGTTGAACAGCGGCGTGATCACCTTCGATCCCGACACAGAGATGGAGAAGCTCAAGCAGTTTGCAGTCGACGGAGATACGGTGGAATCTGTAGAAGTTTCCTACCCGGGAACATTCCTCGACGAGCATTCCAGTCTGCTGGACACACCGGGGATTGACTCGACGGATGCTGCGCATAAAATCGCAACCGAATCCGCCCTCCATTTGGCGGATGTCGTCATTTACATGATGGACTACAACCACGTACAGGCTGAGGAAAACTTCAACTTCACGAAAACGTTGAAAGACCGTGGAAAACCGGTCTATCTTGTCGTGAACATGATCGATAAGCACATTGATTTTGAGCTGGACTTTGACAGCTACAAGGAGAGTGTGGAAGAAGCGTTTGCGACCTGGAACATTCATCCAGACGGTATTTTCTACACCTCGCTGGCTGAGCCGGATCATCCGGAAAACCAGTACGAAGAGCTGAGAAGCAAGCTGTCGAGCCTGATCGCAAATCGGGAAGAGCTGGTTGGCCACAGTGTGAAAAGTGCTGCTGAGCATTTGATCGAGGAGCATATCCAGGTATGGAAGGCAGCAAATGAAAGCGTGCGCCAGGAATGGGAGAGCAAGCTGGATGATGTAAGCGTAGAAGGCTTGGATCAGCGGGATGCTGCGGCTGTTCAGGGGGCGCTGGAGCAGGCAGAAGCAGAGACGGCTGCGCTGGACAAACGGACAGAAGAAGCGCGCAGCAAAATGGAAAAAGAGCTCACGGTGCTCTTGGACAATGCGCGTTTGACCTACTTCAGCACGAATGAAGCGGCGCGGAGCTATTTGGAGAGCAGAAAGCCAGGGTTCAAGATGGGCTTTTTGTTTGCGGGCAAAAAGACCGAGGAAGAGCGAGCACGCAGAGAAGAAGCGCTGCTGGCGGATCTGCGTGAAAAAGTGGCCGGAAATCTGGATTTCCACTTCAAGGAATTGATGAACAAGCTGCCGCAGGCGTACGAAATACGCGATGAGGAGTACAATGCCGCTGTACATGCGACGACAATCGCGCTTACACCGGAGCTGTTGGCTGCTCATATCAAGGATGGGGCCCAGTCTCGGGAATACGAGCTGAATTATTGCAGTGACCTTTCAAACGGGATCAAGCTGGAGTACCGTCGCGTAGGCCTTGCTTTTATCGAGCAGGTGGTCTCTCGCTTGGCGCAGCAGGTAAAGGCGCAAAGCGAAGGGCTGCAAGCACGACTGAATCAATTGCGCGAGCTGGCACAGGTGCACAGCAAGCTGGCTGCGCTGACAGCAGCGGAGCAGGGACAACGAGAGCAGTTGCAGGCGATTTGGCAAAAAGGAGAACAAGTATCATGAACCAATTGAGAGAAAAACTGTTTGCAGCGGCACAGAAGCTTCGACGCACAAGCGAAGAAATCGTCGCTGTACCAGGTATGCAAGCACAGGCGCAAGCGATGCTGGATCGGGCGGATCGTCTCGAAGCCAACCGTTTTACCGTTGCGTTGTTCGGAGCATTTAGTGCAGGGAAGTCCTCCTTCGCCAATGCGCTGATGGGAGATATGGTCCTGCCGGTTTCCCCAAATCCGACTACGGCCGCGATCAATAAAATCATGCCTCCGACCGACGAGTATCCACATGGAACCGTCCGTGTGGTCCTGAAAAGCAGAGACGCGATTGAACAGGACGTTTTGCGCTCGTTGGCTGTGTTTGGTTTCCATGCCTCCGGTTTGGAAGCTGCGCTTGCCGAGCTCGGAAAAATCGACGTCGCGCAAATTCCACCGACCGCCAAGCCGCACTATACGTTTCTGAAGGCCGTTACGAAAGGTCTGCCGGAAATGGGAGCGCACCTCGACGGGGAGCTGCTCGTGGATATGCAAGCGTTTAAAGGCTTCGTAGCCAAAGAGGAAAAGGCTTGCTTTGCCGAGTACATCGAGCTGTTCTACTCTTGTCCCCTGACCGATCAAGGAATCGTTCTGGTGGATACCCCCGGTGCGGATTCGATCAATGCCCGTCATACCGGTGTTGCGTTTGAATACATGAAAAACGCGGATGCTGTCTTGTTCGTTACGTATTACAACCACGCATTCTCCCAAGCTGACCGCGAGTTTTTGCTGCAAATGGGACGCGTGAAGGATACGTTTGAGATGGATAAAATGTTCTTCATCGTGAACGCAGCCGATTTGGCGGCTTCCGAGGAAGAGCTGCAAGGCGTTATTACGCACGTGGAGAAAAATCTTTTGACCTGCGGAATCCGTCTGCCGCGCATCTATCCGGTATCGAGTCAGACCGCTCTCTTGGCGCGCATGCACGAAAAAGGCAAGCTGGCAGCATCTGCGGAAAAGGTGTACCGCCAACGGACGCAGACTGCAGAAGGCGCAGAGCTGATGCCAGCCGAGGAAGCATTCAAGCTGTCTGGCATGGCAAACTTCGAGGCACAGTTCCTGCGCTTTACCATCGAGGAATTGACGCAAATCGCTGTAAACGCGGCGATCGGTGAAATTCGTCGTGCCCATCATACCCTGACTGAGTTTATGAGAATGGCGCAGTCAGGCGAGAGCGAAAGACTGGCTCGCAAGGAAGCGGCGCAAACGGCACAGGCTTCCGCATTGACAGCTGTCGAGTCGCTCGCGACGAATTCCTTTGAACGCGATCTGGCAAAGGAAAGGGAAGAGCTGCTCTACTATGTGAAGCAGCGCCTTTTCTTCCGCTTCAACGAGCTGTTCAACTTCGCTTTCAACTCGTCTGTACTCAAAGACGATGGCCGCAACATGAAGCAGGCTCTGCAGGGAAGCTTGACGGACCTCTTGCGATCCATCAGCTACGATTTGGCTCAGGAACTGCGTGCAACGACCCTTCGCCTGGAGAAGTTTCTCAACAAGCAGGGGGTTATGCTGGCCCAGCAATGGCAAAATGACGTGCAAGCTTTTGCAAACGGCTTGACGCTCGCACCGTACCAACCGCGTCAGGTAGAGACGCTGCATTTTGCCGAGGAGCTGCCGGTAGCAGTTTCCGCTTTCCAGCCGGCGCTGGCGCTGTTTAAAAATACGAAGGACTTTTTTGAACAGGACGGCAAACTCAGGGTGCGCGATGAGCTGGAAAAACGGATGCAGGAACCGGTTGCAAGCTACGTCGCAGCGGGAAATGAACAGCTGGCTGATCAATTTGCTACACTCTTTACAGAGCTGGTCGGGGTCGAACGTGCTCGCGTCATCGATCAGGTGAATGCGTACTTTACAGGTTTGTACGCTGCGCTGGATATGAACGTCGATCTGGATGAGCTCCAAGGCAAGCTGGATCGCGTAGCCGGCGAACTCCAATAGTTAGATAAACGAGGAAAAGACACTCAGGATAGGACTCTTGAGTGTCTTTTTTCGTGCAGAAGTAGGAGTTAAGTAGCAAAAAGAAAAGAAAATGACAAAGGCTGCAACTTCTTATCGAATATTCCCGTCTGGCATTTCAGATAAAAATTTTTATCAGGGACCGAGGAGGAACTACCCATGAAAAAATGGAAGCACAAAATCTTGCCAGCGATCTTGGCGGGGACGTTAAGCGTTTCCTTTGCTGCAGCAGCGAATGCTCAAGGTAATGGTAACGGAAACGGAAACGGTCATAACAAGGGCAATGGCAATTCCCAAAAAGGGAACTCGCAAAAAATCAGCTTCCCACAAAACAACTTCAAACCTGGTAATTCCTATCCAACGGCTTATCGCTTTTCCGATTTGCAAAAGCACTGGGCAGAGGACATGGTCAAAAACATGGTCGAGCGCTCCATCATCAAAGGCTATCCCGATCATACCTTCCGTCCGAACAAGCCTGTTACGCAGCTAGAGGCTTTGACGATGGTCATTAATTTGCTGACACAAAACAAAGAACTGATGACAAATGGCGATTATAAAGGCTACGATGTCCCAGACTGGGCGCAGACGACTGTCAAGCTGGCCCTGATCAATCACATCGTAGATTCGAAAGACTTTGATCCGAACAAACCGGCTACCCGTCTGTTCGTGATCAAGCTGCTGGTAAACGCACTCGACGTCGATATGGATGAAGTAGATGAGGACAACCTGTTCTTCGGGGATATCGCAAATCTCACCGATGAAGAAAGGGAATATTTGTCGTACGCATTGCTGCAATCGCTTGTAGCAGGCTATGAGGACAAAACGTTCAAGCCAAACAAACCCGTTACCCGTGCGGAAATGGCGGTATTTGTAAACCGTTTGCTCGGCAAGTTCGGATCGGTTGAATCCGGCAACCACGTAAAAGGAACGATCGCGGTTATCGATGAAGACGAGGAAGAGCTGAAAATCGGTTCCAAAACCTATGAAATTGCGGACGATGTAGTGGTGAAGCTCAATGGGAAAGCGTCGAGCCTGAGCAAGCTGTCCAAAGGCATGATAATCGATGCGATTGTAAAGGATGACGAGATCACCACGATCTATGCCTATACAACAAGCGATGACGAGGACGATGTAGATTTCAAAGTCGAAAAGGTTTCGGATGGCAACGATGGTGATGACTTCGAGGAAGCAGTGAAAACAGGCTCCCGAGTGAGTGACACCACACCTGATCTGACAGGCGAAACGCTTTCTATCTCCTTGAATGGAGATCGTGCAAAATCGATCGATCTGGATGACATCGACGGCACGCAAGACGATGGCGATGAGGTTGCCGAAGCGTTGGAAGAGGCAATTGGGGACGCATTGGGAGACGATGATCGCGTGAAGGTTTCCTTTGAGAACAACCATTTTGTTTTCGAAACCGACAATAGCCCGACAGATGAAGTACCTAGCATCAAGTTTAGCGGAAGCGCTTTAAACGAGCTTGGTCTGAACAGTACGGAAGCGAAAGGCTCTTTGGGCGATTCTGATGAAGAAACGTGGAAAATTACTGTGAAGTCGGATGCAACCTCCGACCAGACGTATGTGATTGCGATTGAAGATGACAACATCGATGAGAAGGTAGAAATCGATGTGGATGACAACGATTCTGCCGAGGAAATCGCAGACAAGATCGCTGACGCTCTCCAAGATAACGACGAAATCGATTCGGCCTATTCGATTGACGTGGATGGCGATGTCGTGACCCTGACTTCCAAGATCGATGGGGAAGATTTGGACACAGAGATTGCTATCAGCAAAAAATAAAGCCGGATTAACAAGAAAAAAAGCCAACCGAATGTTGGCTTTTTTTGTGTTGTTTTCTGTGATGGCTTACCCTGCGATATCCAGCTTCTCGGCATCCGAGGCTACCTTGTTTCTCACCAGGAAGGAAGATAGAACAGACCACTTACTTTCTACGCGCTCCGCTATGAGGAGGACAAGCATGACACCAAGCATGACTGCACAAACGGATAGCGGTATAAACCAATGATGGCTGGATTGTGAGAAGAACGGTATGAGGGAGACGGCAACGATCGGGGGTGCATTCCACTTAAACCGATTAATCATCCAGATCGTGAGGAGTACGTTTACAAATAACGAGATGGGGCTTGGGTAAACGAAAAAAAACAGAGTCCCGATCACGGACGAAACAGTTGCCCCCAAAGTAATTTTACTTATTTCCGAGATACGGAAGGAACGCGAGACGAATAGAAAACAAAAGGCCCCTAATGCAGGGAAAAATAACGTGTCCAAGAAAGAAATTTGCAAGGAAAGCCAGTAAACGAACATGAGATAGAAACAAATAAAGACTGTTTTTACATTCATTAGAAAGGATTCAACCCCAATTATTACGTGTCTCCTAGGAGCAGCATTTTAACAACTGCTACATTCTAGTCATTTTTCACAACCCTGTCAATAATCGAAAAGGCCCCGTCTCATCCTTTTTCGGAAAAGACGGGGCGCTATTGGGTTTAGTTATTGGCTTGCTGATACTTGTCAAATTGCGATTCAACTTCCTTGGACGGCTTACTCGTCATGTTGCTGACGATCACAATCACAAGCAGGCTGATAGCGAAGCCGGGAACCATTTCGTACAGGAAGTCTTTCAGCACATCAAAACGTGTCCAGACAATGACGGTCAGTGCCCCTGCAACCATTCCCGCCAAAGCTCCCCATTTGTTCATGCGCTTCCAATAGAGAGATAGCAGAATGACAGGACCAAAAGAGGCACCGAAGCCAGCCCATGCGTAACCGACGAGATCCAGAATCGTGTCGTTCTTGTCCAGAGCCAGCAAGAAAGCGATGACAGCGACAAGCAGAACGGAAAGGCGGCCTACAGTCACGAGCTCTTTGTCTGTCGCAGAGCGTTTGAAGAACGTCTTATAAATATCTTCCGTCAGGGAGCTGGACGTCACAAGCAGCTGCGAGGAAATCGTGCTCATGATCGCTGCCAAAATCGCAGCCAGCAGGAAGCCGGTAATGATCGGGTGAAACAGGATCGTTCCCAGCTGGATGAAGATCGTCTCCGGGTCAGGAAGCGTCCAGCCCTGCTTGGAGTACAGCGCGATCCCGAAAAGTCCAGTCAGCATCGCACCTGCCACAGAAAATAGCATCCACCCCATACCGATACTGCGTGCTTTTTTGATTTCCTTGGTAGAAGTGATCGCCATAAAGCGAACGATGATGTGTGGCTGCCCAAAGTAACCAAGTCCCCAGGCAAACAAGGAAACGATACCGAGAACACTTGTCCCTTTGAAAATGTCCAAGAGGGAAGGATCGATCCGATGAATCTCCGTAAACGTCGATTCCAGGCCGCCAGAGGTCAGGACTGTCACCAGCGGTACCAGGATGAGGGCAATGACCATGATCAGGCCTTGGACGGCATCGGTCCAGCTAACGGCGAGGAACCCGCCAAACAAGGTGTACGCGATAGTAACCAAGCCTACGATCCACAAGCCGCTGGTATAGCTTAAGTGGAAGGTATTTTCAAACAGCACACCGCCTGATACAAGTCCAGAAGAAACGTAGAAGGTAAAAAAGATCATAATAACCAAAGCGGATACGAGACGCAGCATGCGGGAACCGTCGCCAAAGCGGTTTTCCAAAAAGGAAGGAATGGTAATCGAGTTGTTGGCGACCTCCGTGTATGTGCGAAGGCGAGGGGCGACGTAAAGCCAGTTTGCATAAGCACCCAGTGTAAGACCAATGGCAATCCATGAAGCACTAAGTCCCTGGGCGTACATGGCCCCAGGCAACCCCATCATCAGCCAGCCGCTCATGTCTGAAGCGCCAGCACTTAAAGCGGTTACAGCAGGACCCAGCGTTCGTCCTCCCAACATGTAGTCGCTCAGATTGGAGGTACGTTTGTAGGCATAGTACCCGATCAGCAGCATGCCTGCCATGTACACAATGATGGAAACGAGCAGCATGTTCATTGAAGCACCTCTTGTTGTGTTTAATATTTTTGAAAATAATATTAACGTATTAAACAATAACATGCGCATATATAAATATCTATAACAAAATGTGAAAAATAATAATAGTGACAATAAATTTTTTTACTTATACGAAAAAAAGCCTGCAGCAAGAAGCCGCAAGCTTTTCGTGATTCTTCCAGACTGATTTTATTGCACTTGGATTTGACCAGCGCTGTCCAAGGATACCTTGAATTCCTTTACCACAACAGGCTCAGCACTTGGATTGTTCAAATCGTGCTTGAGTACCTTGAACGTGCCGTCTCCAGTCAGCTGCCCGGCGTATTCCACGCCAAACAAATCCGACTTGTAAAAGCTGAAGTTAGCCAGCTCTGTTTGTTTCAATTCGTCTGCCACAAGCTGCCCGTCCCCGCTGAACATCGCATTTCGCAAAGCCTCAGAGGATTCGTATTTTTGCTGGAGATAGGTCTTCAACTGTTGGGCAATTTCAGACTCAGCCAACTGTTTGCCTGCCTCTACAGCTTGCTTTCCCACTTCAATCGCTTGTTTGCCTGTTTCTACGGCCTGCTGGGCGGTTTGCACCCCTTCGGAAATTTCCGAGCAAGCTGTGAGAAGCAGCGCACAACCCAAGATCACTGCATTACGCATGGGAGGTTCACTTCCTTCCTGCTGTTTGTTCATCTGCACACTTTATTTATTTTATCGTATCTCACCTTTCTGTGCATCCGCATATGATGGGGTAAGCGTAAGAGCTGCACTGATTACAGGGAGGAAACACAATGATTCAAGGGAAAGTAAAATGGTTCAGCAAGGAAAAAGGATACGGTTTCATTGAGAGAGACGGAGGGCCAGATGTTTTCGTTCATTACTCGGCGATTACGGGCTCTGGCTACCGCAACCTGGAAGAGGGCGAGCAGGTTACATTTGAAATTGTGAATGGACAGCGCGGACTGCAGGCTGCAAACGTAGAGCGTCGAGGCGTTTAAAAGGAAATTCGAGGATTTTTATAACGATAATGTGGACGCCGTCAGATTTTCTGGAGAAGATCCGACGGCGTCTTTGTTGCGTTTCTTTGGATGTGATCATCGCAGATACAGGAAAATGGATAGGGCGATAATCAGACAAAATGTAATGACGCCATAAATAATCAGCAGGTTTCGCGAGCGATGAGCAAAGCTCCGCTGTTTGCTCTCTGCGGGATTGAGCCCAATCCTGAACGTGAGGACCAAGGCGATGCTGACCAGAATGAAAACCGCTATGATAAAGGGAAAAATGGGCATGAGCAGTACCTTCCTCTCCGTCTGGCTTACGTCGATCATATAATGACCCGCTTAAAATGTGGCCATCCACTTTGTTATTTTTTTACCCATCCACTTGCGGTCAAGGCGTCAGCAAATCGCACGACAGCTTCCGGGATTTGCTCCAGACGGGCACGCCCAAAGGTGAAGCGGACAAATCCGGGGGAAGACCCAAACAAGTGACCCGGTACGAATACCAGTCCACGTTTCACAGCCTCTGACAAAAGGCGCTGCTCACTGAAGTCGCCAAGCAGACGACACCAGAGATGAATGCCCCCCTCTGGCGGACGCATCTCGATAAGTTCTCCAAATGTGTCGAGCAAATGAAAAGCGAGCTGATCACAGCGAAAGGCAAGCTGCGAGCGTAGCTGCTCGATGTGATGTGCGAAATCGGGGGAGGCGAGAAAGCGTTCCGCCAGCCACTCGGGAAAGATGCTATGACCAAAATCAAACTGCTGCTTGGCATCCGCCAATCGCTCAATCACGGTCTGGGGCCCGACAATCCAACCGATCCGCAGGCCAGAGGCTACGATTTTGGTCAACGAGCTGATGTACAGAACCGTCCCATGCCGATCCATGGATTTTAACGTACGGACAGGCTCTCCGGAAAAGGAGATCAGGCTGTAAGGATCATCCTCGATGATCGGGATGCCGTTTTCGGCTGAGATGGCGAGCAGTCGTTCCCTGCGTTCATAGGAGAGAAACGTTCCCGTTGGATTATGGTAGTTTGGGTTGACGAAGACCATTTTGATGCGATGTGTCCGATGCAGCTCTATCAGCTGTTCGGGATCGATGCCATCCGCATCGACGGGAAGCGAAAACGTACGAAGGCCAGCCGAATGAAAGAGCGGAAGCGAGTTGCAGTACGATGGGGACTCGATTGCAACGGCATCACCCGGCTTGAGCAGACACTGTACGACGAGGTGAAGGGCTTGCTGCGCTCCTGAGGTAATGAGAATAGAAGAAGGCGTCGTATCAATGCTGCGCCACGTTTTCATATGTGCGCGCAACGTTTCCCGGAGTGGACCGTTGCCGAGTGGATGCTCATAGCCCAGATGGGAAGGGAAGTCTCCCGAGGTGAGTAGCTGCTGCAAGGAGTTCGCGGGGACCAGATCGAAAGACAGCTCTCCGCTGGCTAGGTCAATCAGCTCGTTTTCCTGCGTCGTTTCCCTCCTGATTTTTCGGATGAGAGGGAGATTCGGGCGAAAAGAACCGGACTCCGTTAAATGTCGCCAGTTGGGTACACGCGTGCGGGCCAGGCCCCAGATATCTTCGCTCACCATCGTGCCGCTGCCTTGCTTTCGCTCGATGACGCCTGCAGCCTGCAGCTCGTCGTAGGCAGCTACGATCGTGGAGCGGTTGACGTGGAGCTCGTTTGCCAGCGTACGCTCGGAAGGCAGGTAGCTGCCTGGCGGAAATTCACCGCCAGCGATCCGCTGCTCGATTTGCTCGGCTATTTGCTTGTATCGGGGTTTATCTTTGGGTTTGGCTTTTGATTTTGCAGTCCCATCCATGAATTGATCCCGCTTTCTTTTTCTTGTTCCTACGTATTATAGCATGCTGGGAAAATACGGTTTTGTTTTCCCTGCTTTCATATAGGCACTCGTTTAGTTTAGTCTAGATAATTTGCTCCCGGATCGTTTAGTATAGATAGGAATGAAAGGAGCGATCAAGATGAAACAATATCTGGACTTGTGCCAGCGCATATTAGATGAAGGTGTCACCAAGGAAGACCGGACGGGGACGGGGACGATCAGCGTATTCGGACATCAGATGCGCTTTGATTTGAGTGAGGGCTTTCCGCTGGTGACGACGAAGAAGCTGCATACCAAATCCATTTTTCATGAGCTAATCTGGTTTTTGTCCGGGGATACGAACATCCGCTACCTGCAAGAAAACGGCGTGCGGATCTGGAACGAGTGGGCTGATGAAAACGGGGATCTGGGGCCTGTCTACGGCAAGCAATGGCGCTCGTTTGCAGGTGCTGATGGAAAAACAGTCGACCAAATCCAGTGGGTCATCGATGAAATCAAACGCAATCCGGACTCGCGCCGTCTGATCGTGAGCGCTTGGAATCCGGCAGAGGTGGACAAGATGGCTCTTCCTCCGTGCCATCTTCTCTTCCAATTTTACGTAGCCAATGGCAAGCTGTCATGCCAGCTCTATCAACGCAGTGGCGACACGTTTTTGGGCGTGCCGTTTAACATCGCGAGCTACGCTTTGCTAACCCACATGATCGCACATGTGACAGGTCTTGAGCCAGGTGATTTCGTGCATACACTGGGTGACGCGCATCTGTACCTCAACCATGTAGAGCAGGTCAAGCTGCAGCTGACACGCGAGCCGAAGCCGCTGCCAAAGCTGAAGCTGAATCCAGACGTAACGTCCATCTTTGATTTCAAGTATGAGGATATCGAAGTCATCGGATACGAATCTCATCCGCACATCAAAGGCGAGGTGGCGGTATGATCAGTCTGATCGTGGCGTATGCGCGTGGCCAGGTGATCGGTAAGGACGGCGTCATGCCGTGGCATTTGCCAGCTGACCTGAAGCATGTGAAGGAACTGACGACGGGCAAGACGATCGTGATGGGGCGAAAAACGTTTGAGTCGCTGGGAAGACCGCTCCCGAATCGGAGAAATGTCGTGCTGACGCGCAATCAGGAGTTTCATCCGGAAGGCGTAGATGTCGTTCATACGAAAGAAGAAGTGGAGGCCCTAGGCGATGTGATCATTTTTGGCGGCTCCGAGATCTACAAGCAGTTTCTCGATGTGGTGGACAGGCTGTACATCACGGAAATCGACCTGGAGACAGAGGGAGATACGTTTTTTCCGGACTGGGATCGGGATGCGTACACCTTGGTCGAGAAGCGCGAGGGAGTCGTTGACGAAAAGAATCGCTATCCACATGCGTTCTATGTTTACGACAAAAAACGGTAAAGACAAGCGAATAGCTGTTCGATAAAGCGGGATGAGACGAGCTCTTTTCCCGCTTTTTTTTTTGTAAGCTCCCCCTTCGCTAGGAGAGACGATTCCCTAGCTGTTTGGGTGCGATGGTAGAATTCGCCCACACACTTGTGCGCCTCTCAACACATACACATACAGGTAAATGACTTGCGAAAAGGAGTGATAGGGGATATGTCCAGCCTAGCCAGCAAACGACAGGAAATCCTTGAGTCTTCTCCCAAACAGCAAGCAAACTACTTCGTACCCAATGTCGGTCAAAGGGAAGAGCACATTCTTTACGAATGGAGAGGGGCCGAGTATGGCGCCTATTTTTCCACGGATGCTGTGATGCTTTTCTTGACTGCAAAAGGGCAGAGCGGCGTGCGTCTGGATTTGCATTTTCTCGGTGCCGAGCGTAGTCAGGAGCCGGAAGGAAAAAAGCTGCTTCCTGGCAGAATCCACTACCTAAAAGGCAGGGATCCCGCCGAGTGGCATGTTGATATTCCCATTTTTCAAGAGGTTGTCTATCCGCAGCTTTGGCCTGGCGTGGACCTCGTGTTTCGTGGTGCAAACGGGCAACTCAAGTATGAGTTTGCCATACAGCCTGGTGCAGACCTCAGCCAGCTCCGCTACACCTATCGCGGAGCTGAGAAGCTGACGCTTGCAGAAGATGGGGATCTGTTGATTCATACGGCATTAGGCACAGTACCGGATTTTAAGCCGGTTAGCTTCCAGCTCAAAGAGGGGCAGCAAATCGAAGTGAGCAGCGCATTTGTACTGATACAGGATGAAGAAGGGTACACCGTTTCTTTTCAGATCGGAGAAAATTACGATCCTCACACGGTGCTGTTCATCGACCCAGGGATTCATTATTCTACTTATTTCGGAGGATCCGGTAATGAACTGGAAACGAGGCTCGAGACTGACAACACGGGAAACCTCTATCTATTCGGAACGACAACCTCCGCCGATCTGCCGAACATGCAGGGTGCCTTGCAGCCAGGGCTCGAAGGAACCTCTGATGCCTATGTGATGAAGCTCGATCCGACTGGAAGTCACCTTGTTTATGTGACGTATCTAGGTGGCTCGGGCACAGACCAAGGGGAAGGGATTTTTGTAGACACAGCTGGAAATGCCTATTTGACGGGAATCACCACCTCTGATGACTTTCCCGTAACCGCTGGTGCTCCTCAAACATCGCTGCAAGGAAAACAGGACGCCTACGTGGCAAAGCTCAGTGGAAGTGGGAGTGCGCTGATTTATGCGACCTATCTGGGGGGCTCGGGCAGCGATGCAGGGGCCAGCATTGCTGTGGACGCAGAGGGAAATGCCTATGTCACAGGGAGTACTGATTCTGCTGATTTCCCGATGACAGCGGGTGCCATACAGACTGCTTATGGCGGAGGAGCTACCGACGGATTTGTGACCAAGCTAAGTCCAGATGGCAATGCCTTTCTGTTCTCTACTTTTTTAGGAGGCTCCGAAAAGGATGTCGGAGTGAGCATCGTGGTTGACAGAAACGGGAATCCGTACGTGACAGGTATCACGAGCTCAGCTGACTTTCCGACAACAGCGAATGCGTATCAGAGGGAGCTGGCAGGATCAAATGATGCTTTTGTCACACGCTTGGACCCTTTGGGACGCACACGCGTTTATTCCACGTACCTAGGGGAAGCAGGTGACGATCAAGGCTTCCCGATACGGATTGATGATTTCGGCGAGGCCCATGTGGCTGGAGTTACTACCTCTACGAATTTCCCCACGTCCTCGGATGCCTACCAGACGGAAGCGGGCGGAGACTCCGACAGCTATGTGACCACGGTCAATACAGTTGATACCCCCTCGATCCTCTCGTCAGGGGATATTTTCGTTACGCAGACTCGTGGGCTGCAAGGTGCGACCGTGACTCCCAACAACCTGCAAGCAGAATGTGTCCTTGTCCCAAAGGTGTACGATTGGGTGGTTCTCGCCAGCGCCTACCACAGCAAAATCGAGATCCCGAGGGAGTGCAGGCTGCTTGTCGATGCGGCTATTCTCGCAGGACAGCAGGTCACCTTCACGTGTTTGGATCAGCCGATACCAGCCCCGTCCTGTCAAATCATCGGCATGCGCAGGGAATCGATTAGGGTCGGAGGGGCTTTTGTCCGTGTCGGCGTAGTGCGCTTCCTCTTTTCGACAGCGCTTCCGATCGGCGTATTAGCGGACGGCATACCGCTATGTCAGTTCTCGTCAGCTGTGCAGTTCGAACAAGAGGTAGTGCTTTGCCTGCCTGAACCGCTGGGCGAAGCCAACATTCTCTGCCGCACGCTTGCTGTCGAGTGTCAGTCGTCTGGGAATGTACTGCTGGGGGGCATGCTGCCTGTAGACGTTCAGCTTTGCGCTGAAATTCAGGTCGAGCAAGAAGTCCGTCTGGAGCTGCTGGCAAAATTTTGCTCTCCACGTCCAAACAACGTTCCGGTGCCGTCGCCCACTCCGGGAATGCTTTGTCCCATGGTTCTGTTTCCGCCACAGTGTCCGGCGATCTATCCGCTTCCGAGCTGCGATTGTCAGGCGACGGCCAACGCCTTGATCCCGAATGTGTCCGTGACGATGGGGATTTCGCAAGTGCTGGCGATTGGCACTATTCAAATCATCGCAGACATCTGCCCAGCCTGCGAGCCAGGAAGCAGTACCTTTACCTTCAACTACTTTGACAATATCGTGCCGGACCTTCTCCCGGGCGACCAAAGCTTCCATTTTTCTCCTACTTCCATCAGCTCTCCTGCATGCATTACTGCTTTGCCGGGCATTGCCATCGTGAGAGGTTTGACGGTTACGGGATCAGGCGTAAGAACGTTTGTGTCGACGGGCGTGCAAGAGACGTTGAGCTATTCGCTCACGATTGCCGAAACGGCGCCAGGGGTGTCTGATGCCATCTTGTTCACGCTGTCCACTCCGGGTGGTGCTGTCCTATTCTCTGCGACTGTATCCGTTGTGCCGAATGAGCAGCTGCTTGCTGAGGATTGCTTGAGAATATCAGATATTGCCGTAACGCCTTTTTGAAGGATCTAAGCTCGTCTAAGAGGCCTCTTTTGTCGTGAGGAAGCCCTGACGTTTTGGCGCGTCAGGGTTTTTCGTTTTTCCCCATTTGTGTGAGAATTCTGCTATGATAGGGACAAAAGTAGCGTGAGCAATCGCAGAGGAGAGAAGAAGATGTCTTTACAGGAGCAATTGAAAGAACTGCTGCAGGCCGTTGAGCCCCAGATCATCAGCTGGAGACGTCATCTGCATCAGCATCCGGAGCTGTCGTTTCAAGAAGAAAAAACACCCGCGCTCATTGCGGATATTTTGCGAGAATTACAGTTTGACGAGGTGAAAACGGGAGTAGGCGGACGCGGTGTCGTAGGCGTTTTGCGAGGCAGTCGCCCTGGCGCAGTCGTTGCTCTGCGCGCTGATTTTGATGCCCTTCCCATTCAAGACCAAAAAGAAGTGGAATACAAATCGACAGTCCCTGGAGTCATGCATGCTTGTGGTCATGACGCGCATACCTCCCAGCTGCTGGGTCTCGCCACTGTTCTGGCTCCTCGCCGCGATCAGTTCGCAGGGGAAATCCGCTTTTTGTTCCAGCACGCGGAGGAAGAATCACCAGGCGGAGCTACTCAGATGGCGGAAGATGGCGCGGTAGACGGTGTAGACGCAATCTTCGGCGTTCATCTCTGGTCGATGCTTCCTGTCGGCAAGGTATTCATCAGCGGCGGACCGATCATGGCAAACGTCGACGATTTTGTCATTGAAATTAAAGGCCGCGGCGGGCATGGTGCTGTACCGGAAGAGACGATTGATTCCATCGTGATCGGCTCCCAGTTGGTAGGCAATTTGCAAACGATCGCTAGCCGCAACGTCAGTCCACTGGCGAGTGTAGTCGTGACGGTTGGGACTTTCAACGGCGGAGACAACAACAACGTCATTGCCGACAGCTGCCGACTCACCGGAACCGTACGGACATTTTTGCCCGATGTGCGTGATCTTGCCCAGCAGCGCCTGACCGAGATCGCAGAAGGCACAGCTGCCTTGCTGGGTGGCCGTGCAGAAGTCATGTATGAACGCGGCTATCCTGCCGTGATCAATAGCGAAAAAGAAGCGTCCCTCGCATGGGAAGCCGCCCTCGCAGCCTTTGGCGAGGATCGGGTGGAGCCGATGAAGCCGCTGATGGGCGGGGAAGATTTCTCCTATTTCCTGGAGAAAGTACCGGGTGCCTATTTGTTTGTCGGTGCAGGCAATCCGGACAAGCTCGCGAAATACCCGCATCACCATCCACGGTTTGATATCGACGAGGATTCGATGCTGATAGCAGGCGAGCTTTTGGGACGCACGGCACTGCTCTATCTAGAAAAGCATCAGGGCTAGTTTTATCGCGGATATGCGCTTTCGCCTAGTAGAGGGGAAGGCGCTTTTTGCTGTCATTGACCATAAGCTAGAGAGGGAACAAGGCAGTCGTATACGAAGGAGGGTGATGCCACCCGTGAGAAAACGGATTGGCATACTGACCTACCGAGGAGACACTGGATTTGCTGAACCTGGTTTTCTGCGCAGACTGGTAAAGGAAGGACAAGAACTGGGCGCGGAGGTGTTCTTGTTCGGCCCACAGGACGTCCGTTTTTCGGAGAGAAGAATCAGAGGCTACGTACCAGGGGAATCCGGCTGGAAGAGTGGGTGGCATGGCTGGCCAGACATTGTCATTGACCGCTACCGCTACTATCCGATTCCCAAGCACAGCCTCTACCCGCCATTCCGTCAGCAAAACTGGTTTCGCTATGCCAATAGTCGATTTACCAATAAATTTCGGGTTCATCAGGTGCTCGCACAGGACCCGGAGCTTGAACGCTGGCTGCCTCAGACCTTACCCTATTCGCGTGAAAACCTGACCCTTCTGTTAAAGCAGCATCGACTATTGTATCTCAAGCCTACGAACGGATCAGGAGGGCGCAGCATTCTGCGAGTGGAGCGGACGGCAGATGGATATCGTCTGCATGGGCGCACCAAGCTGCAAGCGAAGAGCAATGAGAAGCTATATACAACCAAAGCCTTGAGCAAGCGGATGGAAGAATGGATGGAGCGAGAAAAGAACGGAAACGAGCAATTTTTTCTCCAGCAGGGCCTCGCCCTTGAATTAATACCGGAGAGGATCGTAGATGCCCGCTTGCTCGCGCAGAAGGATGGCAGCGGAGCGTGGCGCTTGACGGGCATGGGATTGCGCGTAGGTCCACCGCGTTCGTCGACCTCCAACCTGCACGGGGGCGGAACGGCTCTGCCAGCAGGCACTTTTTTGACACAGAGATTTGGAGAAGACGAAGCAGCGCGGATCATTCTCGAATGCAAGGAGCTTGCTCTCAAGACGCTGAAGCGTATCGAAGAGCATTTCGGGCAGATGATGGAGTTCGGCTTTGATTTAGGGATTGATGTGGCAGGGAGAATATGGATCATCGAGATGAATCCCAAGCCAGGGCGGGACATCTTCCGACAGCTGGGGCAGAGGGATCGTTTTCGGCTGGCCGTACGCAGGCCGATTGAATATGCGCTGTATTTGCTGGAGCAAGACGAACAGGAAAAGGCAAAAACCAACTGGTGGAGAAAGGCATGAGCAGGGCCGTAAGCAAATGCGGCCGCTCCTGCCTTTTTTGTTTTTTTCGAGGGAATACGGAATGATAAAGGGAGAGATAGCGTCCATTGTTGTGCCTATCTGTTCATAGAAAAAACCTATATCGGCCCAAGTTCTATTAAGAATTGGGCTATGGTATACTTGATAAGGTCTAAAGATTCG
The DNA here is from genome assembly GCF_003710965.1 of Brevibacillus nitrificans. Taxonomy (NCBI): domain Bacteria; kingdom Bacillati; phylum Bacillota; class Bacilli; order Caryophanales; family Paenibacillaceae; genus Brevibacillus; species Brevibacillus nitrificans. The sequence continues at coordinate 171,447 of NZ_RHHU01000017.1, forward strand.
AAAGATAAGATTATTCTGAAAACTTTTGGAAATGGGTGGAGACATGGAGAGCAAGGTGTATCTGTACGATACGACCCTGCGAGATGGTACGCAGGGAGAAGGGATCAGCCTGTCGGTGGAAGACAAGATAAAGATCGCACTGCGGCTAGATCAATTTGGCATCGATTTTATTGAGGGCGGCTGGCCGGGTAGCAACCCAAAAGATATGGCTTTCTTCGAGCGAATTCGCGAGATTCCACTCTCGCACGCAAAAGTAACGGCGTTTGGAAGCACCTGTAGACCGAATGTGGCAGCAGCGGAAGACGACAACCTGCTGGCATTGATTGCAAGCGGAGTAAAAGCAGCAGCCATATTCGGAAAATCATGGGACTTGCACGTCACGGATGCGCTCAAAACAACGTTGGAAGAAAATCTGCGCATGGTCGCAGATTCGGTTACTTTTTTAAAACAAAACGGGATGACGACCCTGTTCTTGGCTGAGCACTTCTTTGACGGCTATAAAGCCAATCCGCGCTATGCCTTGCGCGTGCTGGAAGCGGCTGAAGAAGCTGGAGCAGACTGGATCGTCCTCTGTGATACAAACGGGGGAAGCCTCCCTACTGAGATTTACGATATCGTCAAAAGCGTGAAGGAGAGCCTCCGTACTCCTTTGGGCATCCACCCGCACAACGATAGTGGCGTAGCCGTTGCGAATGCTTTGGCAGCGATTCAGGCGGGCGCGCAGCAGGTGCAAGGTACGATCAACGGAATCGGCGAGCGCTGTGGAAACGTCAACCTGATTTCTGTAATCCCCAATCTTCAGCTCAAGCTGGGCTACCAATGTGTCAGCAGCGAGCAGCTGCAGGAGCTGACGCAGCTGTCCCGCTATGTTGCGGAAATCGCCAACATGACCTTGCCGAATAACCAGCCGTTTGTTGGGCACAGCGCTTTTGCGCATAAAGGCGGGATCCACGTCAGTGCGGTGATGCGCGATCCGAAGACGTACGAGCACATCGAGCCTCAGAACATCGGAAACATCCGCCGCGTACTGGTTTCGGAGCTGGCAGGACAAAGCAATTTGCTGGCGAAAATGGAGGAGCTGGAGATCGACCTATCCCTGGAACGGGAGGAAGCTCGCCAGATTATTGCCAGCATCAAAGAACGTGAATTCCAGGGCTATCAATACGAGGGGGCAGAGGCTTCGCTCACCCTCATGCTTTTGGAAGCTGCCGGTAAGATGAAGAATCTCTTTACGCTGGATTCCTTTAAAATCTTGATGGAAAAGGCCTCTGTACGCGCCATTACCTCGGAGGCTACGGTCAAGCTCAGCATCAATGGCGAAACCGTGCATACCGCGGCGGATGGAAATGGTCCGGTCAATGCGCTGGACAATGCGATGCGAAAAGCGCTGGAAAACTATTTCCCCTGTATTGCGAAAATGCACCTCGCCGATTACAAGGTACGCGTCTTGGACGAGAACGGTGCAACGGCCGCAAAGGTACGCGTCTTGATCGAGTCCTCGTACAACGGCGAGAAGTGGAGTACCGTCGGCGTCTCTACCAACGTCATCGAAGCGAGCTGGGAGGCGCTGGCGGACAGTATTCGCTACCTGCTTTGGAAAGAGGGCTGCGAGACCTCCGACATCCAACCGTCTACAGAAGCGCGAGTCGGGATCGTCAATCACTGATCGCGACCCGCCATTACGTGAAAAAACCAACAGCCTGTACCGATGCGGTCAGGCTGTTTTTGCTGTTTATTTCTGGGCATTGATCAGCTGGTTCAGCTTGGCTTCTGTCGAGGATTGCGGGTCAGGGGTGTAGATACTGCAGCGCAGGTCAACATCTCCCTGTACCTTCAAGGAGGTGAGGTGAAAGGTCATCTTGCCTGCTTTTGCATGGCGAAACTCGATCAAGACCTCCGGGGCGCTGCTCACTCTGCTTTCCTCCCATAACGATTGGAAGCCAGGATGAAGCTCTCGCATTTCCTGCAAAAAGCGCTCATACCATTCGTCCTCTACAAACTGCCCGTAGTACGCCCGAAAGATCGCGAGAAAGCCGCTGATAAAATGCTCCCAGTTTACCGCCAGCCGTTGGAATTCCTTTCGCGTAAACAAGATGCGGATCATGTTGCGCTGCTCATACGGGATCTGCTCGAAGTCCATAAAGACGTGTGCAGCTGCTTCGTTCCATCCCACGATGTGCAAGCGCCGGTCGGAAATGATGGTCGGGCAGGAGCGCAGCTCTTTCAAAATCCGTTGAAGCGCCGGACTGATTTGCGGCTGCTGCTCTTCGCGAAAAAGCGCACCTGTTCCCGTCTCCAGCGCGAGAGCGTACAAGTATTTTCGTTCATCGACAGTCAGCTGGAGTGCTTTGGCTACCGCATCGAGGACAGAGGGCGATACTTTGATGTCCCGGCCCTGCTCCAGCCAGGTGTACCAGGTAGAGCTGACCCCCGCCAGTTGAGCGACTTCCTCTCTGCGCAGCCCGGGTGTTCGCCTGCGCGTACCAGGGCTTAGACCCACGGACTGGGGGAGAATTTTGGCGCGCTGTGCTTTTAAAAAGGCGGATAATTCCTGCAGTCTCGTTTGATTGTTCACGTCCATGCCTCCGTATCTCTCGTACCGGTTCTGTTAAAGTAGTATCTATTATACTAGGATAAACAACAACTTGTAATAGGATAACCGCTGTGCAAAGATGGGATTATCAGGAGAACAAGGAGGATCACCATGGAAAAAGTTGTTATCACAGGACTAGGGGTTATTTCGCCACTGGGCAATTCGGTCGATCCGTTTTGGAATGGTTTGACCAAAGGCAAATCAGGGATTACGTTGATTGATACATTTGATACAGCGAAACAGAAAGCAAAAATTGCGGGACTGATCCGCGATTTTGATGGGGAAGGGCGTTTTGGACGCAAGGAAGTGCGACGAATGGATCGCTTTGTGCAGTTTGCCCTAGCAGCCGCTGATCAGGCCTGGGAGGATGCTGGACTGCAAAATGCGCAGGTGGACCGTGAACGTCTCGGGGTCTATGTCGGCTCCGGTATCGGGGGCGTGCAGACGCTGCTGGAGCAACATGCCGTCCTGGAGCAAAGAGGTCCAGACCGTGTCAGCCCTTTGCTGGCACCGATGATGATTCCCAATATGGCGGCAGCGATGATCAGTATCAAATACGGCGCGCATGGACCGACGATGGCGCCCGTGACTGCATGCTCCATCGGAAATACGTCGATTGGCGAAGCCTTTCGTCTGATCAAAATGGGGGGAGCAGATGTCATGATCGCGGGCGGAGCAGAGGCTGCGATCACCGAGGTGTCCCTCGCAGGCTTTGGCAATTCCACGGCGCTGTCCACGAGAAATGAGGAGCCGCAAAAGGCGAGCCGTCCTTTTGATGCGAAACGGGATGGCTTTGTCATGGCGGAAGGGGCCGGAGTCGTGATTCTCGAATCGCTCTCCCATGCATTGCGTCGAGGGGCACGCATTTATGCCGAGGTCATCGGGTATGGGGCGAGCTCAGATGCCTATCATATGGTCGCTACACATCCAGAAGGGTATGGGCCGTATCTCGCGATGAAGTGGGCACTGCAGGAAGCAGGGATTCAGCCGGAACAGGTCGATGTCATCAGTGCACATGCGACGAGTACAGAGATTGGCGATCGTTCCGAGACCATTGCCATCAAGCGTTTGTTTGGTGAAGCGGCCACTCGGATTCCTGTTACCGCAAACAAGTCGATGGTGGGTCATTTGCTGGGCGCATCTGGTGGGGTGGAAGCGGTAGCCCTCGTAAAAAGCTTGCAGGAAGGGCTCATACCTCCTACGATCAACCAGGAGGAGTCTGATCCGGATTGCGATCTGGACTATGTGCCAAATGTCGCGAGGAAAGCAGCACTGCAGATTGGGATCTCTAATTCCTTTGGCTTTGGTGGACACAATGCCGTCATTGCCGTAAAAAAATATGCACAGGCGTAAGGAATGCCTGTTGGAAAACCTTCCGGATGACGGAAGGTTTTTTTCTCCTCGAATGGTAAGAACCGCTGGGTCACATACTAACGTGGCAGGACTCGATTCATCCCTATACCGAGTTAGTGAAGGAGTCTAGGCCAATGGTTAACGAAAAACAACCGGAGAAAACAGAGGTGCGTCGAGGAACCATTCTCGGGGTCATTATTGCAGGGGCAATCGCAGCTTTGCTGAATCAGACGCTTTTGAATGTGGCGTTGCCCAAACTGATGAACGATTTTCATATAAATACAACGACTGCGCAATGGCTCATCACTATCTACATGCTGGTGAACGGTGTGCTGATTCCAACGACTGCCTTTCTGATGGAGAAATTTACGACCAGGCAGCTGTTTATCGCGTCGATGAGCTTGTTTTCCGTAGGTACGCTTGTCTGTGGGCTGGCACCTGCCTTTTCCGTCATGCTGATCGGACGGGTGATTCAGGCGGCGGGAGCGGGTATCGTCATGCCGCTTATGACAAACGTGATCTTCAACATGTTTCCTAGGGAAAAACGAGGGTCAGCCATGGGCATCGTAGGAATCGCGATGGTGTTTGCGCCAGCGATTGGTCCGACGCTGTCAGGCTGGGTCGTCGAGCACTACTCGTGGCGTTTGCTGTTTTTTATCGTGCTGCCGATCGCTCTCATCGTACTGATCGCGTCAACGTTTTTACTGAGAAATGTCACGGAAACAGGGAACCCCAAGCTCGATGTGTGGGGCGTCATCTTTTCGACAGCGGGCTTCGGTGGACTGCTCTACGGCTTTAGTACGGCTGGAGCAAAAGGGTGGGGCAGTCTGGAGGTCATCCTCATGCTGCTGATCGGCTGTATCAGCTTGATTGTGTTTGTCCGAAGGCAGCTGAGCATTGATCATGCGATGCTGGAGTTTCGCATTTTCAAGACACCTGCCTATACGCTGGCCATTCTGATCAGCCTGATGGTCAATATGACACTCTATTCGGGGATGATTTTGCTCCCTGTCTACGTGCAGAACATCCTGCATTTTACCCCTGTCCAATCGGGGCTGCTGATGCTCCCGGGCAGTATTTTGATGGGAATCATGTCGCCGATTACGGGCAGGCTCTTTGATAAGTTTGGAGCGCGTTATCTCGCCATTACAGGGCTGGTTATCACGATTGTCACGACGTTTGGTTTCACGAAACTGAGCCTGTACACGAGCTACGGCTATCTGATCACGCTCTATACGGTGCGAATGCTAGGCTTGTCCATGCTCATGATGCCGGTCATGACATCGGGTCTGAACGCCCTGCCGCTGCGTCTGAATCCGCATGGAACGGCGATGTCCAATACGGTGAACGCCATCGGGGGAGCACTGGGAACGTCGCTTTTTGTGACGATCATGACGACCAAAAGTGCTGCCCATACCGCTGACATCATTCGGGGGAGTCAGATCAATCCAGCCGACCAGGCTCAGGTAGGACTGGCCACGATGCAAGGCATGGCGATGGGAACCAACGACGCCTTCATGATTGCGACCCTTTTTGCCATCGCAGCGTTGATTCTGGCCCTGTTCCTGCGCAACCCGCGTCAGCGAGAGGATGAAGTGCGGGAGAAAAAAGGAGCAGCCCAGCCTTCGTAGGAGAGCCGCTCATCCGTGATCGATAGTGCCAAATCAAGCAAAAAGCGCCGTCCTCTGGAGGAACGACGCTTTTTTTATGCAGCTTACTGGGAGAGCGACTGGCAAAAGAGCGTTAGCCTTGCTTGCGCATAGCCCCCAGCTCTTCGACGATCGCCGTCATTTCATTGATGCCGAATGCGGTTTTCTTTTGCACCATGTTGTACAGATACAGCAGATCTTCGTAATGCGCGAGGTCAAAATCTTCCGGGCGCATGACAGCCGTATTGGCCATATTCAGTTTGGATTTGATGCCTTCAATCAGAACAGCCAGATTTTCAACAGTCGGTTGGTTCAAATCAGCCATTGCTTGGATCTCCCCTCGTCAGTTGTTCTTTATTTGGTCAGTTGACCGCGCGTGACGCCCAACTGGTTGGTAGCTTTCAACGTGCGCCAAACTTGGGTGCCGCTTACTTCTCCACGCAAGGCCTTGCGATACAGGCTGATGACTTCCTTCACACGCTCAGGCTCTTCTTCGAGGAATTCGATGCGATAGCTGCCTACGTTCAAAGAGCGGAATTCCTTCAAATACTCGGCACCGGACTGGTCGATTGCATTGTAGACCGTGTTTCTGCAGCCCGTATCGACGCGGACCGGATGGGAGAAGCCTACGCGGTCTTTGAGCGAGACACGAGACGTTTCGCATGGCGTACCACAGTTCGTATGGTCGGTCCCTTCGCTGAGGAACGTGCAGTACACGCAGTGCTCGGTATGGAACATCGGCATGTGCTGATGGATGACCAGCTCCATGTCGGAAGCTTGGGAGCGGCTGAGCAAGTCAACCATCTGCTGGATGTTCAAATCATAGGACGGGGTCACGCGGGACAGCCCGGCATCGAGGAACAGCTCCACTGCCTTATGGTTGGCTACGTTGAGAGAGAAGTCCCCGATCAGCGGGATCTGGATTTCATCACGGCGCGACAGGTAATAGTACAGGGCGCCGGTATTGCGGATCAGGATGGCATCCGGATTGCTTTTGGCGATCAGCGCGAGCACGCCATTTTCATCCGGCATATGGATGCGCATGGTGGCGATCCCGATCTTTTTGCCGTATTTGTGCGCCAGCTTGACGCCCTCCGGGTATTGCTTGACGAATTCGAAGTCCGCGTACAGGAAGTCCACATCGGTTTGCGCGGCTGCCTCCAGCTGCGCAAGCGAACGGCACAGAGCCGTCAGCATCGGTTTTTCTACCGCTTGTTTGGCAGGTACGTCCGCATAAACGTTGACGTCCTGATGGCGGTACACTGGCGGCTTGGAGCGCAGGAACACGAGCTGCTCCACGGCATCACGGCGCATTCTGTTCAGTTCACTGACGGGTACAATCAGATCTCCGTCCAAATCGACAGTCAAATCGGCTGCTTCCAGACGGAAAATGCTGCCACCCAGTCTGCTCAGCTGATCGTGCAGCAGCTCCGCAGTCAGAGGGCGTTTCATTGCCTGCTCCAGATTCATCTCCGAGGTGATACTAACGGCATGAGAGGCAAGCTTGTCGACCCACGTCACACTCAGCTTCTCGCCGAGCTTGCCGCTCACGTGAACAGCCAGCGGGAAGGTATGGTACGGCTTTTCCGTCTCAAAGGTTTTGCGCAGACGTCTGTCCAGCTCAGGATCGCTGGTCTTCCAGACGCGGTCCCCGACGTGCAGACGCTTGAGGTTGACGTCATTTCGGCCCATCACGATTTCGTAGAGGCCTTTCGATACTTCACCCTCGACCTTTTTGCTGCGGGAGAGGATGTCGTAGATGCGTCCGCCTTCTTCTTTTTGCGTCGGGTCTCCAGCGTCGAATACGATGCCGTCTCCGCGCTTGACAGGTGCTGTAATCTCTACGAGCACGGCGCTAGGCAGCAATTTTTTCACGGTGCCGAGATACACGCCGCGGCTTTTCGGGAAGGAGCCGTCTACCAGCTGCTTGTTGTTCGTACCTTCCAAAAAGCCATGCGTGAAGCCCCGCGAGAAGCTCTGCTGCAGCTCGCGCATCTCCGTCTCGGATGGCGATATGTCGCGACCTTCAAAGTAGCGGTCGATCGCTGCGCGGTATTTGCTGACGACGTTTGCTACGTACTCCGGCGATTTCAGGCGACCTTCGATTTTAAAGGAAGTAACGCCTGCTTCGATCAGCTCAGGCACCAGCTCGAGCGCCGCCAAATCTTTCGGGGACAGGACATAGGCGATGTTGCCCATATCCTTTTGAACGCCATCCACCATCAAGTCGTAAGGAAGGCGGCAAGCCTGCGCACATTCTCCGCGGTTTGCTGAGCGTCCGCCCCACATTTCCGAGGTCAGGCATTGGCCCGAATAGGAAACGCAAAGAGCACCGTGGACGAATACCTCCATCGGCAGCTTGGCTTTTTCTCCGATTTTTTTGATCTCCTTCAAAGAGTTTTCTCGGCCGAGCACGACGCGTTCAATATCAAACGGCTTGGTGAACTCAACAGCTTCCGGCGAGGTAATCGTCATTTGGGTAGATCCGTGGATCGGGAAGTCGGGGGAGATTTCCCGAATCAGCTTCACGAGTCCGAGGTCCTGAACGATCACAGCGTCGACCCCGGCGTGGATACAGGCGTCAATCAGCTCGCGCGCATCCTCCAGCTCGTTTTCAAATACCAGAATGTTAAAGGTCAAAAACCCTTTTACTCCATACATGTGCAAATACGACATAATCTCTGGCAAATCTGCCATATGGAAGTTCTCGGCACGCGCACGGGCGTTGAACTTTTCGACTCCAAAAAAGATGGCATTGGCTCCATTGGCAACAGCGGCTTTCAAGCAATCCCAGTTGCCGGCAGGAGCCAACAGCTCAATATCTTCACGTTTGATACCATTTCGCATGGGTTTCTCATTACCTCCAAGGTCTTCAAACAAGCTATCTACATCATAGGGAAATGTAGAGGTCATCGCAAGGAAAACATCGGTACTGGCAGATGTTGAAAAAGCGCCTTCCATTCAGATTAAAGGAAATGGTATTCTGTAAGAAAAGTCCAAATATTCTATCCTAAAACCGAGGAACTGACATGCTCATCATCAAAGACATTTTGCTTCAACTGTTATTTATTATCGTCCCTGTCTTGTTGTACAAAAATGTCTGGTTGGATCAGAAGAAAGCAAATAAAGTCGGCATCAAGTCATCACTGGTCATGCTCCTGAGTTCATTGAGCGTTATTTTTTGCATGAGTTTTCCTATTCATATGGATAGCGGAATGCGGTTTGACCTGCGTTCCATCCCCCTCATCATCACGATTCTTTACGGGGGACCGATCCCTGGTATTTTCGCGGCAGCTGTGATGCTCGGGTACCGCCTCTATCTGGGGGGAGACGGCTTTCTAGTAGCCGCGATCTCCTTTTGCTTGTACGGGATCCTCCCCTTTCTTTTGATAAAGCGCTGGTACGGCTTTTCTTTTCCGAAGAAGCTGCTATTGACCTTCGTGATGGGCTTCATCAAAGAGTTTGTAGCAGTCAACATGACAACGATCCTGTTTTTGATGCAGGGGTTGTCGCTCGAGACGATTTACATCCACTTGATGCCGATTGTGACGGTTTCCTTCCTCTACATCTTAACGCTCATGGGGACCGTCTACTTGGTGGAGTTTATCCGGGAGTCATATATGATTCGGCTCCAGATCGAACGATCGGAAAAGCTGAATCTCATCAGCGAGCTGGCCGCGAGTGTGGCGCATGAGGTGCGCAATCCGCTCACGGTAGTCCGTGGCTTTATCCAGCTGCTGCGCGAGGAGACCAATCCGAAAAACAGAGAGTACATCAAGCTGGTTCTAAACGAGCTGGATCGAGCGGAATTCATCATCTCGGATTATTTGAATCTGGCCAAGCCTCAGGCAGATGTCATGGAGCGGATCGAGCTGTCGCAAATCGTCGTAGAGGTGACGGCATTGATGTCTTCCTACGCCCTGATGAGCGGGGTAGAGGTAGTGATGCAATCCAAAGGACAAGCCCATGTTTTCAGCAATTCCAGCAAGCTCAAGCAGGCGCTGATGAACGTCATGAAAAACGGCGTTGAAGCCATGCCGCGAGGGGGCAGTCTGTACGTGTCAGTCGGGATGGATGGGAATTTGGCAGTAGTGAGGGTCCATGATCAAGGCGAGGGGATGCTTCCCGAGCAGATCGAGCAGATCGGACTGCCCTTTTACTCGACGAAAGAGAAAGGGACCGGACTGGGACTGATGGTGACTTGCCGAATTATTGAAGCACTGAATGGCAGGATTTCGTTTGAAAGTGAAAGGGGCAAGGGAACGCAGGTCATTATCCATTTACCTGCAGAGCCTTGACGCCGAAAGGAGGCGAACATGGAAAAGGATCAGGAAATGTGGGAAAAGCTCTTTCACGAACTGGCTTGCATCAAGAGTGAGATGAAGGCATTCAAGCTGGAAACGCGAGCAGAGCTCTATCAAATCAAGGCTGAGCTGAAAGAATGGCAGCGACAGAACCAGCAGCAAGAGCTCCCTTCGAAAGGGGAATAAGAATGATACATAAGCAAAAGAAGTGGTGGAATCGTGCGTGGAAGACCGTCTTGGCAGCAGGCTTGTCCGTTTCGCTGGCAGCATGTGCCCAAAACCAGGAGGCTGCGAAACCGAGTGAATCGACCCAGCCTGCACCGGCAGCCCAACCGGCTCCCTCTGCACCGCAGCCGGAGCAAGCAGAGCAGGTGCTGCGCCTGAACAACTTTACGGAGCCGCTGTCTCTGCACCCTGGACTGATCACAGATGTGTGGTCGTCGAACGTCATTTTCCAAACGTTTGAGGGGCTGACCCGCATCGATAAAGACGGCGTGCCGCAGCCGGCCATCGCCGAGACCATTCAAGCTTCCGACGATCTGTTGACCTATACCTTCAAGCTTCGGGACAATGCCAAATGGTCCAATGGCGATCCCGTAACAGCGCAGGATTTTGAATACGCCTGGAAATGGGCGCTGGATGCGAAAAATGGTTCCGAGTACGCGTATCAGCTGTTCTATGTAAAAAATGCAGAAGCAGCGTTCAATGGCAAAGCGAAGCCCGAAGAGATCGGCGTAAAGGCACAGGACGACAAAACGCTGGTCGTCCAGCTGGAAAACCCGACACCCTTCTTTCTCGAGCTGACGGCCTTCTACACCTACTTCCCTTTGAATGCCAAAGTCGTGAAGGAGCATCCGGACTGGGCGAAGGAAGCAGGGCCAGATTACATCTCCAACGGTCCATTCAAGCTGACAGCTTGGGAGCACAAGACCAAGCTCGTGCTGGAAAAGAATGAGAACTACTGGGATGCACAGTCTGTAAAGCTGGCGAAAATCGAGATGAACATGATCAACGACGCCAATACAGAGCTGTCGATGCTGGAAAACGGCGACCTGGATTGGGCGGGAGCACCGACAGGCAACCTGCCTCTCGACGCGATGGAGTCGCTCAAAGAAAAGGGCCTGCTGGAGATCGCACCAAAAGCAGGGACCTACTGGTACGAATTCAATACGCTGCAAAAGCCGTTCAACAATAAAAAGATTCGGCAGGCCTTCGCGTATGCGATCAACCGTAAAGATTTGATCGACAACGTGACGCAGGGAGGCGAGCTGGTAGCTACAGCGATCGTACCTCCTACGATGTTTGTGGAGAACGAAAAAGGACTGTTTACCGACAATGATGTGGAAGTGGCAAAACAGCTTCTAGCGGAAGGAATGAAGGAGGAGGGCTACGCAAGCGTAGATAAGCTGCCGCCGATCATCCTTTCCTACAATACAGAGGAAGCGCAGGCGAAAATCGCGCAGGCTGTGCAGGACATGTGGCAAAAGAATCTCGGCGTACACGTGAAGCTGGAAAATCAGGAGTGGAATGTGTACTACGAAAATGTGAAGAATGGCAAGTATCAGGTCGCACGGATGGGGTGGACGGGTGACTTCAATGACCCGATCAATTTCCTCGAGATTTTCCGGACCAAAGAGGGAAACAACCATACCAATTGGGAGAAGAAAGAGTACGCTGACCTTTTGGCTGCCTCTTCAAAGGAAAAGGACGCCCAGAAGCGCAAGGCGATCCTGCAGGACGCGGAAAAGATCTTGGTCGATGAGATGCCGGTCATTCCGTTCTACTTCAAATCCACGGTCTATGCGAAAAATCCGAACTTGAAGGATGTCGTCATCTCCGGACTGGGGAATGTGCAGTACAAGTGGGCACATTTTGAATAGGCGTTTTTGAAACAAAAAAGATGGGCGAATCGTTAGGAGGATTCCTCGATCAGCCCATCAAATACGATGGATACCTTTTCTTCCATGATTTCTTCCAAGGCCCAGGCACCTTCACTGCGTACCCAGTCATAAAGCGCATTGTAATAGATGTTTTCCAGCATATTGGCAGCCACGAGCGGATTGAATTTGCTTTTGAGCTGCTTTTTTTCTTGTGCTTCCTCGATCAGGTCTGCAAACAGCTGGCGCAGCTCGAAGTACACGTTTTTTTCATTCTCAAGCACTTTGCGATGCTTCATGGAGGATTCCACAACGACCTTTATAAAATCAAAGTTGGTGATCGTCACTTCGTTCATGATCTTGTAAATCCTCAGCACTTTCGCCTTGCAGTTGTCATCGTAGTCCCATTCCTCACGACGCTCCTCGATTTGCTGCAGCCGTTCGTAGCCCCAGTTGGCGAGGATGGCCTCTTTGGAGGTGAAGTGCAGAAAGATCGTTCCACGAGCGACATCCGCCTCTTCGGAAATCATGTCGATGGTGGTGCCTTCAAAGCCGTGCGTCTTGAACAGCTTGATCGCAGCGTTGAAGATTTTCTCGCGGGTTTCCCGCTTTTTTCGTTCACGTCGAGTCGTCAAAAAGGCGACACCTCCTCATCTGATAAGCTTGATTATAGCACAATCATTACCTGCACAAGAATTTTATCCTTTCAAACAGGTGGAAAGGCATCGAAAAAAGGGATAGACTTCTGATAAAGTCGATTGTATATTTATATATCATAATGAATAATTATTATATCGTACCAAGCCGAAAGAGCATGGGGTGGAGGAGTGTAAAATGAGTGTAGCAAAAGCGCTGACCGTGCGTCAGGCCACTACGAAAGACGTCGATGCCATGTTGGAAATCGTTAATGAATATGCACAACAAGGTTTGATGCTGCCGAGGACAAAGCTATCTTTTCTGGAGCATTTGCAGTCCTTTATCGTCGCGCATGACGGAGATACCGTCGTAGGTGTGGCTGGCCTGCATATTCTCTGGGAGGATTTGGCGGAAATTCGTTCGCTGGCCATTTCGGAAAAGGCAAAAGGCATGGGCGTAGGCAAACATCTGGTGCTCCATCTGGTCAATGAATGCCGCAATCTCGGAATCAAGCGTGTGCTGGCTTTGACCTACCAAAAAGAGTTCTTTGATAAATGCGGTTTCTGGGTCGTCGCAAAAGAGACGTTGCCACAAAAAACATGGAAAGACTGTATCAACTGCTCCAAATTGCCTATGTGTGACGAAATTGCGATGATTTTTGAAACGTAATGATACTTTGGTATAGCCTTCCTTTTTTCTTTTCTGGTACTATATTCATATGAATAATAGAAATATAATGAATTTTCTACCAGAGACAGAATGAGATTTGGGGGGCTTGCCATGAAGCTAGGAGCGCGAGTGTTGATTGTGCTGCTGTTGGCGGGAATCGTGCCATTGACGGCAGCGGGCGTGTTTGCTTACAGCGAATCCAAACAGGAGCTGCTGAGCAGCAGTAAGGCTACCTTGGAGGCTTTGCGGAACAGCAACAAGGAACAGGTCGAAAATTACTTTCGCGAACGTTCCCGCAATCTGGATACGTTAGCAGCATCGAGCACGATCATTTCAGCATTATCCGAGTTTCGTGGGGTGTGGGAGCAAGGTAGAGAATCTCCGGCGTATCAGGAGGTCGAGTTTACCCGGACCAAGGAATTGAAAATGGAAGTGGCACGTTACGGCTTTGCTAACGCTTACCTGGTCAATGACAAGGGTGAGATCGTCTACGAAACCAAACCGCAAAAGGACTTGGGGACCAGCCTCTTGATGGGGCAGTACGCGGATTCCGTATTGGGGCAGACCGTTCAGCTGGCACTGAAAGGGCAGACGACGGAAATGTCCGATCTGAGCTACTACGAGCCGTCTGGCAGCAATCCCGGCGTATTTATGGCAACACCGATATTTGAAAATGGCTTTATCATTGGAGAGCTGGCAGTGGAAGTCTCTCTCGACTATGTGTCGCGTCAGCTCAATCGACGGGAGGGGCTCGGAGAAACGGGAAAGGTCTATCTGGTTGGAGCAGACAAATTGATGCGCTCCCAGCTGGGGGAAGCAGAAGAGACGCGGCTCAAGCAGCAGGTAAACACGCCGATTGTCGATCAGGTTCTTCTGACACAGCAGTTTCAAGGAACGACTGTCGGACTTGATTACCGGGGGCAAGAGGTGCTCGTCTCCTACGATCAAGTAAAAGTAGGCAAAAGAACGTGGGCGATTCTGGCTGAGATGGATATGACGGAAATCTTGAGCGGGGCCAACCGAATCATGAATGCGATGATCGTTTTCAACGGTGTTGTTCTGTTGGTCATTGTGGGGATTTCGTTGTATACAGCGAACTGGCTTCGCCGCTCGTTTCGCGGAATGCTCAAGGTGGCTTCGCAAATTGGTCAGGGCGATTTTTCTAGCCAAATCCCTGCGTGGCTCCTAAGGCGCAAAGACGAGCTGGGAGAGCTGGCGCAGTCGCTTGATTCCATGCGCGGTCAATTGCTCGGCATCCTGCAGCAGGTAAGAGACGCATCTTCCTCCGTTTCCGAGGCAGTCAAAGAGATTCATAGCAATACGAGCGAGATCGCGGCTTCCAGTGGCCAAATCGTGCAGGTCGTAGATGCGGTGGCTGCTTCCGCTGATTATCAGATGGACAAGATGGGACATACCTTGAAGCTCGCGGTAGACTTGACCAATGATGTGGCTGGAGTGACGGAAAATGTGGAGCAGGTTTCGGTGTCTTCCCAAGAGATGAAGCGGCACACCGAAGCAGGCAGAAAAGCCGTGACGGCAGTCGTAGACAGTATGGAGGAAATCAATCGCTCTGTCGTTTCTGCGAGAGAAGTCATTTACGCTCTGGAGAAAAAATCGCAGGATATTTCGCGGATTAGCTCCGTTATTTCTGAAATTGCCCGTCAGACGAATTTGCTGGCGCTCAATGCCGCGATCGAGGCAGCACGCGCGGGCGAGCAGGGAAAAGGCTTTGCTGTCGTCGCAGGTGAGGTTCGCAAGCTCTCGGAGGGGACCAATGAAGCTGCTCTGCAAATTGCGCAAATGATCGGCGATGTGCAAAAGGATACGGCAGCCGCGGTTGCCCGTATGGCGGAAGGCTCGGAAACAACCGCACATGGACTGGTGACCGCACGGCAATCCGGTGAAATGTTCCAGCTGATCGAGCAAAACATCCTGCGGGTCACCCAGGAGATGGAAAGCGTCAGGGAAGCATTCAATCGGATGGCGCCCGATGCACGACAGGTTGTAGCGGTTGCCGAGGAAGTGTCCGATGCCTCCTCCCAGGCAGCAGCAGGAGTGCAGAGCATCTCGGCCGCCGTCGAAGAAGAGAGCGCTGCTATGGAACTGATTGTTCAATCGGCGGATCAGCTGGCAAAGCTCGCGGAAGACTTGCGTGGGTCACTCGCACGGTTTGTATTAACTGAAAATTGAGACGAGCGGAGACTGGCAGAAAAGCTGGTCTCTCCTTGTCTCTTTTTCCATTTTGGGAGGATAACTCTCATAGAATGTTGAATGATAAGTACGATGGAGAGTTTTTGGCCGGAGGGACGTAAGCGTGCACAAACTAGATTGGGAACTATATCTGCTGCCGTTCGAGCAAGCTGTGGAAGAAATTAAAGTTAAAATTAAAAACATCCGAAATGAGCTGCGCAAGCGCAAAGAGCATTCTCCTATTGAGTTTGCCATGGGCAGGGTCAAATCGATTCCAAGCATTTACAATAAGGCCAACCGCCTTCAATTTCCGATTGATGAAAACATCTGCTGGGAGATTCGGGACATCGCGGGAGTGCGTGTCATCTGCCAGTTTATCGAAGACATTCCCGCTGTCGTGGAGATGATCCGCAAGCGTGGCGATATGCGTGTCTATCTGGAAAAGGATTATGTATCGACACCGAAAGAGAGCGGGTATCGAGGCTACCATTTGGCCGTCGAATATCCGATCATGATGGCGGGCGGACAAGTAACGATTCCCGTAGAAATCCAGATTCGTACGCTGGGGATGAACTTTTGGGCGACGATTGAGCATTCCCTGAATTACAAATACGAAGGGATCATTCCGTCCAATATACGTCAGCGTTTGTTCGAAGCAGCGAAGGCATCGTACAAGCTGGACAGCGAAATGAACAACATCCGGGATGAAATCAAAGAGGCGCAGGCAGAATTCACGAAAAAGGAAGTGCCGATGGATTCCTTGCTTTCGCTGGTTGAGCTGGATCTGGACATCGATGCTGGTTTGGAAAACATGAGCGCAAACGAAGGAGAAGAGCAAAACGATGACAACCATTAATTGGCTGGAAGAAACACGCAAACGCCAAGAAGCACTGATTGCGACCACGCAGTCCTTCTTGCAAATCAAAAGTGTACTCGATCCGGCAACCGCAAAAGAAGGAGCACCATTTGGAGAGGGGATTCGCAAGGCGCTGGATTTTGCCCTCGAAGTGTGTTCCGAGGCTGGCATGACGACCAAGGATGTGCGTGGATACGCGGCACATGCTGAGTTCGGACAGGGAGAAGAGCTGATCGGGATTCTTAGCCACGTAGACGTCGTTCCAGAGGGCGATGGCTGGAGCACGCCACCGTATGCAGCCGAGATCGTGGACGGCAAGATTGTGGCGCGCGGGGCGATCGATGACAAAGGCCCGACGATGGCTGCCATTTTTGCTGCCAAGATCGTGATGGAGCTGGGGCTGCCATTGTCCAAGCGAGTGCGCTTTATTTTTGGAACCGATGAAGAATCCAGCTGGAAATGTGTGAATACATACTTTGAAACCGAAGAAATGCCGGCAATGGGCTTCACGCCGGATGCAGATTTTCCTCTGATTTATGCCGAGAAGGGTCTTACGGACCTGACTCTGCGTCAGACGAAGGAAGCTTTCGAAGCAAAAGCGGAGAAAGACGCTGCCGATGTACAGGCAAAGCTCGTCTCGCTGCAATCTGGTCTGCGGATGAACATGGTGCCGGATAAAGCTGAAGCAGTCCTGTCGCCAAAAGCACTGGACGCCCAAGCGATCATCGGGAAGTACCGTCAGCATCTGGAAGCTAACGATTTGAAGGGCGCCGCAGAAGAAAAGGATGGCACCGTCGTGCTGCGCATGGAAGGCGTGTCTGTACACGGCATGGATCCGGGAAAAGGCGTGAACGCAGGTACCGAGCTGGCGCACTTTTTGAACGGTCTTACGCTGGATGCGCGTGCGGCGGGCTACGTGCGCTTTGCAGATCGTTACTTGCATAAACAGCATCATGGCGAATCGCTGGGGATTGCGCACAACGACGAAGAGATGGGGCCGTTGAGCCTAAATACAGGCGTGCTGGAATACGAGGCACAGGGAGACGCGATTTTCCGTTTGAATATCCGCTACCCGCATTCGATCTCTTTTGATCAATGGTCGGCTGTATTGGCGAAGCATGGGGCAGAGGAATCTTTTGAGCTGGAAGTGGTGGAGCATTTGACTCCACACCGCGTAGATCCCAACCATCCGCTGGTCACGACACTGCAGCGTGTCTATACGGAGCAAACCGGCGAGGAGGCGGGAATCATCGCCATCGGCGGAGCCACCTACGGCCGTTCCCTGGATGTAGGGGTCGCTTTTGGCCCCTTGTTCCCTGGCCGCCCAGACAGTGCCCACCAGCGGGATGAGCACATTTTGATCGACGACTTGGTGAAAGCGACAGCTATCTACGCCCAAGCCATCTATGAACTGGCGAAGTAAAATGGAAAGCAAGCGGGTTTGTACCGGAGCGGGTACGCCCGCTTTTTTGCTGTCTGAATGAGTACATTGCGGAAGGGCAAGCTGAGAGAAAAAGGATTGCGGTGTTGATTTTGATCGACTTTGAACGACTCTTTCAAAGCTAGGATGCCCACAACAGCTGTCCAGGAAAAAGGGGAAAAAAGCGAAGGCATTAGGGACACAGCCGAGGCGTAATGGAAAAAACGGAACAAGCTTCCTGAAACGACCACTTTTGGACGCCGTTCCGTTTTTGGAGTGTAGCCGTGCAGGGATGCCCCCTGCGTAAGTGGCCCTACTAACGGAGCGTCTTCCCCTTTTTCCTCCTCCGAAGCTGAAGCACAAGGTCCCCAAGGTTGTAATTTCAGTTCGACTCATTTAGTATAGGTAGGATAGGAATTCAGGCGTTGTGGAACAAACGCCTCTAGGAATATGAGTGAAGCTAGCCGGTTTTATTGCACCCCACTGTCCATGCAGTCTTTGGTGTGGCGAATCGGGTCGCTTGTGAAAGGAAGTGGAAATGATGGCAAAATCGTTTGCGTCTTTTGGCTTTCGACCGGAGCTGATGCAAGGGATTCAAGACCTGTACTATAAAGAACCAACAGCCATTCAGGAAGAAGCGATTCCGCTGATTCTGGAGGGCAAGGATGTGATCGGACAAGCGCAGACGGGAACGGGGAAAACAGCGGCGTTCATGCTGCCCATTCTCAACGGCTTGGAGGAAGGGAAACGGGATATCCAAGCGTTGATCCTGACGCCAACTCGCGAGCTGTCCATCCAGATCGCCAAGGAAGTCGAAAAGCTGGGCAAGCATCTGAATGTCAATGTTTTGTCGCTCCACGGTGGTACGGATATCGACAAACAGCTCAACAAACTCAAGGATACCGTTCATATCGTCGTAGGTACGCCAGGACGTGTATTGGATCATATGAAACGCGGATCGCTGCACTTTGGCCGCATCTCCACGCTCGTATTGGACGAAGCCGACAAGATGATGGAAATGGGCTTTTTGGAGGATGTCGAGCAAGTCGTCGTTCATACGCCAAACCAGCGCCAGGTGCTGCTGTTCTCTGCGACGATGCCGGACACGGTGAAAAAGCTGGCGCACCGCTTTATGAAGCAGCCGCCGCACATCAAGATCGAAGGAAAGCAAAAAACGGTAGAACGCATCGAGCAATTTTACTACGTCGTCAACCAAAGCGACAAGACAGATGCGCTCGTCGATCTGCTCGAGCAGGAACAGCCTTTCCTGACTATCATTTTCGCCAACACCCAGGTGCGGGTACAGCAGCTGACGGCACGCCTGCAGGAAAACGGACTGTCTGCACAAGCGCTGTACGGTGATTTGTCGCAAAACAAACGGGAGCAGCTGATGAAGCAGTTCCGTGATATCCGCTTCCAATACTTGATCGCGACCGATATTGCGGCACGCGGCTTGGACGTGGAAGGCGTTACGCACGTCATCAACTACGACCTGCCAAATGACGTAGAGAGCTACATTCACCGCGTCGGCCGTACGGGTCGTGCAGGACAAAAAGGAAAAGCGATCTCGCTCATCTCTCCGCGTCAGAAAAACCTGATGGGGCGCTTTGCGAAAACGACCAAAGCTACCATCGAGGAAAGAATTTTGCAAGCAGGCCGCCATCTGGATGAAGGTCGTCGCCAACGCGCTGAAGAGCGGGAAGCACACTTCATTGAATTGCGCGAGCAGCAGCAGAAGGAACTGAAGAAGGAAAAAGACAAAGAGTTTGCACCGATTCGCGAGGCGATCAAGAAGAAGACGAAGGTCAAGCCTGGCTACAAGAAAAAGCTGGCGCGTGAGCTGGACGAACTCCAAACGAAGTACGAGCAAAATCGGAAACGTGCGGAAGCAATCGCCGCGCGAAAAGCAGGCAAGACTGCTAAACCAGCTGGTGCTGGAAAGCCAGCGAAGGGTGGAGCTAGCAGACCTGGAGGCAAGAGCCAGGGAGGAAGGCCGTTCCGTCCACCCGCAGGAAAAGGCAATTCAAGAGGGTAAAAGAATGATGACAAGCTGTCCGGAACTGGTAAAGTCCGGGCAGTTTTTTTGTGCAACGAAGGCTCCGCCTAAAAGCTTGGCGGAGCCAAGTTTTCTAATAGGGATAGCCATGCTGGTTGCGACCTTACTTTTTAAGGAGAAGGGGCCCAGATGGGGAAAAATACGAAAATAATGAAGGGAAAAGGAGCGAAATCCTGAAAAATTATCGTTCTTTTCGTGCATGCACCTAATAATTGAAAGTCTTGGTATAATCGGAAAAAAGGAGGCGGTACGGATGGATCAAATGGATCAGGAAATTTTGCAGCTGCTTAAAATCAACGGCAGGATGACGAGCTCCGAGATCAGCAGACAGGTGCATTTGTCCGTACCCGCCGTATCGGAGCGCATCCGCAAGCTAGAGGAGTCAGCCGTCATTGATCTATTTACGGTAAAGCTCAATCGCGAGCAGATCGGCCAGCAGCTCCTTGCCTTCATCATGGTACAGCTGGAAAAGCCCGAGCATGTGGAGGAATTTCGCAAGGTCATTTTACAGGCGGACAGTGTATTGGAATGCCACCATATGGCGGGTGCCTACGATTATATGCTCAAGGTAGCGCTGTCAGGAACGAAAGAGTTGGAGCGCCTCATCTCGGAGACGATTAAGCAGGTGCCGGGTGTCGTCAAGACGAACACGATGATTGTGCTCTCTTCCATGAAGGAGGAGATGTGAGATGACGGCTGTATGGAACGGCTTGCTTTTCGGCATGCTGCTGCAGCTGTCGGTGGGGCCGGTTTGTCTGGCTGTTTTGCAACGATCCATCTCCCTCGGCTTTCGGCAAGCGTGGTGGATGATTGTCGGGGTAGCACTGGTCGATGCTGCATACATGGCAGGAGCGATTGGCGGGCTAGCGTTGATTTTGCAGATAAACATGGTCAAGCAGCTTGTTGTAATTGGCGGTGCAGTCATCCTGATTTGGTTTGGGATGGGAAGTATTCGGGCAAAAGTCCCGGATACAGGTGTCGTGCAGGCAGCCGCTTCGGGTACCGCTGACAATACCCTGTTGTCCATGCCTGCGGCGGAGCGAACAGAAAGGGAAATCGGCAAGGGGAGAAGCTTTCTCTACGGAGTTGGCTTGACGCTGACAAATCCGCTGACTATTCTTTTTTGGGCGGGCGTATTTGGTTCGCTGATTTCCTCTCAAACAACGTCGGCTGGTGGCCAGCTGATTGGCTTCGCAGTGGGGTGTGTCCTCTCTACGCTGCTGTTTCTTACAGGGATCGCCAGGCTCGGTACCTATGCGGCTAAAATGCTTCGCCCTATATGGCGGAAACGAGTGAATATCGCAGTCGGTATTTTTCTCATCGGGTTTGCTATTGTTCTTTTCTTTCAAAATCGTTGGTCCTTTTGAAATAGTGTTTTCCACCTAACGCAATGGGGTAGAATATAGGTAGATAGGACCCTTTGTGCAGACCGCAACAAAGTACGGGGTGTGAGGAGAGGCACGCGATGAAGGATTTTTGCTTGAAATGTGGCAGCGAGATGAGCCCTGGGGAATACACCTGCAAGGTATGTGGGCAAAACGATATGGATGAATATCGACTGATTCGAAATTACGTCAGGAGCTTCCCGAATTCGAATGCCATGCAGATTGCCAATGCAACCGGCATCTCGGTATCAAAAATCTTGCGCTATATCAGGGATGGCTCTCTTACCGTCGTGGACAGCCATACCCGTCGGGGAAGATAAATCGATAGAAAAACAAGCCCACCGCAAAAGCAAGCGTGCTTTTCAGGCAGTGGGCTTATTTGGCGTTTCTGCATTTTGGGATAATAGGAAGAGCTAGAGCCAACGCAAACCTTTAGGATAATGGTTTTTCAGCTGACCGTCCGCCTGTTTTCCCCATCCCAGTGAAAATCCGTCTACGGTAATCAGTGTCCAGCCGTTGCTGCCTTCCCGGCTGAGCGCTTCTCCCTTCAAATAGCGAAGCAGATCGGGATCCTCCGCGGAGAAATCAGCAGAGCGTGCTACCTCCTGCGCAGAGAGGGCAAGTGCCAGCGCATGGCTAGGTTCGAGTCGGTTCTTTTTCACCGTTCCCAGGTGCAGGCCGACACGCAATACTTTGATGCCGTCCCAATCCAGCTCGGGTGCTGGTGAGTAGAAAAGTTGCTCACCAAACAGCAGGAAGGCGCGATCATCTTCCAAATGACGCGATAGGTGGGGAAGCACCTCTGCCGCAAAGGCGCGCCAAGCAGCGATGGCTTCCTTGCGTCCGGCTGGAGCTGATTTGGCTCGTTTTTCTTTCCGCTTTTTCTGGACCTCTACCGGCTGATCGGCATCAGCGCTTTTGTGCAGCTTGGCGAGGTAGTGTCCCTCGCCGCTGAGCAAATGCGGCCAAAGCCTTGCTGTTTGCGCCAGCTCATCATAGACTGGCGTTGCCCACTCGGGGTGCCCAGTGGAAAAATGCTCGGGATGCGGTAGCGGGATGATCGAGAACTCCGGGTGGCGCTCGAGGAAGATCGTCATCGATTGCTCGTTTTCCAGAGGGGCGAACGTACAAGTCGAGTACACGAGCGTCCCCCCTGGCTTAAGCATAGCCGCAGCTGCATCGAGAATATCGATTTGCATCCGGTGGCATTCGAGCACTTTATTCGGGGACCATTCGTCGATCGCTTCCGGGAGCTTGCGAAACATGCCTTCTCCTGAGCAAGGCGCATCTACGAGAATCCGGTCGAAAAATTGAGGGAAGCGTTCCATGAGCCGCTCTGGAGTTTCGTTGGTGACGACTGCGTTTGGCACGCCGCAGCGCTCCAGATTTTCCGAGAGGATACGTGCGCGCACCGGATGTATTTCATTGGCGATTAGAAGACCTTCGCCTTGCAGAGCAGCAGCGAGCTGCGTGGACTTTCCGCCGGGTGCTGCGCACAAATCCAGGATGGTTTCGCCAGGCTGTGCCTCCAGACATTCTGCAGCCGACATGGCGCTGGGTTCCTGCAAATAGTACAAGCCGGCGGAATGATACGGATGCTTGCCCGGTCTCATCCCTTCTTGATAGCGAAAGCCGTTGGCACACCACGCAACCGGCTCCACAGGAAAGGGGGTGAGGGCGAGAAAGCGTTCGCGCTCGATTTTCAGAGGGTTCACGCGCAAACCGTGAAAGACGGGTTGTTCGTATGAAGCGGCGAATGCGTCGTACTCGTCCTGCAGCAGGGCCCGCATCCGTTCTGTAAAAGCAATAGGTAAAGATTGTGTCATAGAAGCCTCCGTTGTCAGAATTTGGCCGATGGGTAGAGGAAAAGATAGAATCATGGCGAATCTTAGAAAATGAGGTGAGAGCATATGAAAGGATCCCGTGCGGAACGCTACCGCTCCCGGCGGAGGAACGACTCGGAAGTCAGCCGGTTTTGGATCATGGGGTTGCTTTTCTCACTGCTGGTGCTTGCTTTTGAATTTTTGATCGAGATTCCCGCCGACGCAGATTGGCTGCAGGAGATGGAGATGGCGCTGTTTTCCGCCAGCTTTACCTTGCTTGCCTTTTATCTGCTAGGGCTTACGTTTGTATTTTCTCGCGGGCAAAGGGTTGGGAAGATCAATCACCAGGTCATTATCTACGTATGGCTGGGAGCGATTCTGTTTCACTTGTTCCTGCTCATCAGCAACTTGTCCAATCAGCATGTCTACAAAGCAGGGATCATCTTATTTTTAGGCCCATTGTTCTTGACTGTCTACCATTTTATCACGTACTTGTCCGCATTGCGCGAGGAGCGTGCGGAACAGGAAGCGGCTACGGGTGCTTCGATGGAGCGCGTCGCCTATCAGATGATTTTAGAAGGCAGCAGGGTGTACAGTGAAATCAATCGATTGAAGACGGAGTACCCCGAAATCGAACAAATGCTACGTGCCAACGACTTCCACAACAAGCTGGAACGCTATGCTCTGGAAATGCAGCAGTATTTGCAGGTCAAGCAATTCGAGCGCAAGGACGTGGAATTGTTGGAGGGCCATTATTATTTTCTGGAAAACCTGCTGACATTGGCAAAGCAGCATCCAGGGATTATCGAATCCCGTCAATTTGCTCGTCGTGAAGACTAATGGTTTGATGGCAAAGGAGAGAGTAGAAACATGTTCTGGAAGAAAGAAAAAGGTCAGGCAGAAGCACAGACAGCAGTAGCGATTGCAACAGAGGAAACACAAAGTCAAGATGTGTGGAAGAATGAGCTGCAAGCCCTTTATGAACAGATGGGAGAAGCTCTTTCGCAAAATGGGGAAGTAAATGCCCAGCATGGGAAACTCATACAACTGGTTGCCCAAATGAAAGGCGTCATCGAAACCATCAAGTCGATTAACGAAAGTGATGACGAATCAGCGAGCCAGCTGCATGTTCGGGGGGAACGCCTGACTACCATCAGCCAGCAATCTATGCAGCGTGCAGAAGCGGGAAAATCCGCGATGACGGAAGTAGTCGAAGTGATGAGTCTCTTGGATGCAGAGTCAGTCAATACGGCGCGCTCCATGAGCCGGCTCGAGGATCGTTCCTCGGAGATCACCAGCATTGTCAAGGTGATCAGCGACATCGCCAACCAAACCAATTTGCTGGCACTGAATGCAGCGATCGAGGCTGCACGTGCTGGTGAGCAGGGCAGAGGCTTTGCCGTGGTAGCAGATGAAGTGCGCAAGCTGGCAGAAATGACAGCGAATTCGACCAAGACAATCGCAGAGCTGATCGGAAAAATTCAGGAAGAGACAAAAGAAGCGCTGGCGAACAGCGAAAAGAACAGTTCAGCGATCAAAAACGGCCTGTCGATCAGCCGAGATGCCTCCGGCAAGATGGAGGGAATTGTACTGGCTTTCCACGAGGTAAGCGTAGAAGTTTCCGGTGTCATGCAAATCATCGAGCATCAAAAGCAGTTTGCGGATGAAGTAGCCAAGCAGGTAGGGGAAGCCGTTCTGCTGCTGGGTGATTTAAATCAGGATCTGGCTTTGCACGTGAGCAGATCGGAGGAAGTGGCGCAGCTGCTGCAAGAGAGTATAGAGGATGGAAAGCGCGTACTCTCCGAATAGCTTTTTAAAGTATGACTGCCTTACCTATTTTTTATTTGACTATTCAATCGAGAAGTCTATAATCGAAAGTGGACTAACCAAAAAATTCCTGTAACTTGACAATTCGACAAAACATTCGCTATGAATGGGCAAACCCATTGAAAGGTGGGGACGCAAAGCCACGGGCCTACGGATCTTCTCTATGGCAGCCGGGTTGCCAACTAGCAGGTTTTTTCATGCTGTCTAACGGCTCCCTTCTGGCGATGGGGGCCGTTATTTTTTTGGACAAGGGAGAGGAGAAGGGATATGTCGATTCTACAAGCTTTGAACAAGCAATTCATCAATGGGGAATGGAGGGACGGACTCGCTTCACGGAAGCTGCCGGATCTCAATCCGTACAACGGTGAAGTCATTACCGAATTCCAAATGGCTAGCTTGCAGGATATCGACGAGGCCTATCAAGCCGCTGCTCGTGCAAAAAAGGAATGGGATGAAGTGAATCCCTATGTCAAGTCGCGGATTTTGGAGCGTGCGGTGGACTACATCGATGCTCACGAAGAAGAAATCATCGACATCATTATCAAAGAGCTCGGTGGGACACGCCTCAAAGCGTTTTTTGAAATCGGTCTGGTGAAGGACATTATCCGGGAAGCGGCGACATTCCCCGTGCGCATGGAAGGCAAAATTCTCCCATCTCCTGTCGACGGAAAAGAAAACAGGCTGTATCGCATTCCAGCAGGAGTAGTAGGGGTCATCAGCCCCTTCAACTTCCCGTTCTATCTGTCCATGAAATCTGTAGCTCCGGCTCTGGGGGCAGGAAACGGCGTTGTGCTGAAGCCGCATGAGCATACGCCGATCATGGGTGGTACGCTCATCGGAAAAATCTTTGAAGAGGCTGGCCTTCCCAAAGGCTTGATCAACGTAATCGTAACGGACATCTCGGAAATCGGAGATGGATTTGTGGAGCATCCGATTCCGCGCATTCTCTCTTTCACAGGCTCCAGCCAGGTAGGCAGCCATATCGCACAGGTCGCTGCCAAGCATTTCAAAAAGGCGATTCTGGAGCTGGGCGGAAACAGTGCGCTTATCGTACTGGAGGATGCGGATATCGAGTACGCTGTCAACGCAGCGGTGTTCAGCCGTTTTACTCACCAAGGCCAAATTTGCATGTCAGCCAACCGTGTGCTCGTCCATCAAGACGTATACGATCCGTTCCTCGATCAATACGTGAAGAAAGTGTCCTCGCTGAAAGTGGGAGACCCGTACGATCCGGACACCGTCATCGGTCCCTTGATCAATGATCGTCAGGTGAAGAGCCTGATGAGCACCATTGAGGAGGCGATCAGGGAGGGAGCGACTCCGATCTTGAAGGGCGAGGTAACAGGAAACGTCGTAGCTCCCACCATTTTGACGGATGTCACAACCGATATGGCCATCGCCTCCAAGGAGCTGTTTGGACCTGCGGTATGCATTTTCAAATTTGCGTCCGAAGAGGAAGCGGTTCAGATGGCAAACGAAACGCCATTTGGACTCTCAGGAGCGATTCATACGCGCGATCTGGAGCGTGGAGCACAGATGGCGAAGCGAATCGAGACCGGGATGATCCATATCAACGACGGTACGATTAACGACGAGCCGATTGTCGCGTTTGGCGGAGAAAAGCATTCCGGTCTGGGACGTTTGAATGGGCAGTGGAGCCTGGAAGAGTTTTCGACGCTCAAGTGGATCTCCGTTCAGCATAAGCCTCGTCAATTTCCTTATTAATCATGTAGAGTTAGGTGGTCAGCGATGAAGACAGTGGAAGAATGGGAACAAACAGATCAGGAACAAACGTGGGAAGCGGCGGACAGCACTCAACCGACAGAACCGTCCGAATCCGCAGAAACGGCAGAATTGCTAGAGGCTTTTATGAAAGTGGCTCCGTATCTGAACGACTTGATTTCCGATGATGTTACGGTGGGTGTCTATGATACAGAGAAGCTGCTGATGAATATTCCGGGGAAGACATTTGCTCTGCAGGTGTCACCTGGCGATCCTTTGCAAGAGGGAGATATCATTACGACTGCCATCCGTACGAATACGCATCAATCGATGATCGTGCCCAAGGAGCTGTTCGGGTTTCCCCTGATTGCCCGTGCTGTTCCACTTCATGACAAGCAAGGGCGTGTAGTCGGGGGCGTCGGCATCGGTTCCAGCATGGAGCGGGCAAATGTTCTGTACGAGATTACGGCTAATCTCTCCAGTGTCGTAGAACAGGTAAGTGCGACGACAAATAGCATGGCGTCCGAAATCGGCAAATTAAACGAGCAGATGCGCGCCATCTCCGTTCAGGCCAAAGACGTCAGCGACAGTACCGGGGAGATCGAGCAAATCGCGCTGGCTGTGAAAAAGATTGCGGACCAAAGCAACATTCTGGGGCTTAATGCGAGCATCGAAGCAGCGCGGGTAGGGGAAGCGGGGCGTGGATTTGCCGTCGTGGCCAACGAAGTGCGCAACATGGCGAGCAACTCCCGCGAAAATGCAGAGAAAATCAAACATACGACCGATTCCATTCGAGAGCTGATCGTGCATCTGCAGACATCCATCGAGCTGATCAATCAGACGATGGAAAGTCAGGCAACGGCTACAGAGCAGATTTCCGCGACGATGATAGAGGTCAGCGACAATACGCAAAAGCTGGCTGACTTGGCCGAAGAAGCGTTCCAATCCAAATAAAAAAGCTTGTTTCATGTAACGAAACGTCCCTCCCTGGTGTCATACAGGAGAGGGACGTTTTTTGGTACAGTAAGAATTTATAAGATTCTTAGCCAGTATAAGTGCCACTAAGGCTCCGCCACAAAGCTTGGAGCCACGTTTTCTAATTGTATCCGACTTTTCGATTAATGGATGGATAGGGGGATATCATGATCAAGCGCGTAAGCATGCTTCTCGTAATAGCTACGCTCCTAACGTCATTCA
The DNA here is from genome assembly GCF_003710965.1 of Brevibacillus nitrificans. Taxonomy (NCBI): domain Bacteria; kingdom Bacillati; phylum Bacillota; class Bacilli; order Caryophanales; family Paenibacillaceae; genus Brevibacillus; species Brevibacillus nitrificans. The sequence goes on from NZ_RHHU01000017.1 coordinate 199,004, forward strand.
TGTTCGCTCCAGGCGAGACCAGTGCCGACGATGGACCTCGTCCTTGGACAAAGCCGGTAGAAAAGGAAACGAGCGAAGCGATCAAAGGTGGAACACATAAAAAGCAGGAAATCAAATTTGGCGATGGCGGCGTGTACTGGATTCACCAGCTGACCGCTCAGCAAAATCAGCAGCCGTATGTCGTGAAGATCCCGGTTCGCGGTGATCAGGCGACGTTTCGTTACCGTGCGATCGCGGAGAACAAGCAGCCCTACTGGGCAATCGTACCGCTGCGTGACCTTCATACACTCCCGCTCGCCTCAGGTTTCATCGAAACAGAGGGCAAGTCGATCTGGCTGGGAGCGCCGATCGTGTATGCGCCCATGGGCAACGGGACAATCAACGAAAAAAAGGATATGGCACTTCCCGTTACCGTACGGAAATCCGCAGGGGGCTATGTACTAGAGGCCAGCTTGCCGATACGAGCCGGTCACGTGAGCGAAATGTGGGCATTGGAATCTCCCGAGCCGCTCGTTGTATGGGGCCAAGAAAAGCTGGACAGCATCTGGCTCAGCCTGGATGTGACGGATAATGCCAAATGGCTGTATGACGGGTACTATTACAAGAGTCCTTCGACTTATGTGCCGTATACGGATACTTCCTACTGGCGTATACCGGAAAACTATGTCCTGCACTCCTTCATGTACACGGGCGGAAGCAAGGCAGCACGAGAGATGGGATACGTGATGCTAAAAGCAAGCCTCAAACAGCAGGATCAGCTAGGCTACTGGAAGTCCCTTCCTCGCTCGGAGTGGCTGCGGGAGGATTACGGCATAACGGAAGGCTTCTACGATACTCGCTTTAATACGGGAGCGGCAGGCTTAATGCTCCAGGGATGCATCCAATATCAAGAGGCGGAATTTTGTGAATCTACCCAAAGATACGCGCTCTTTTTCCAACAGCATGCGGTAGGGAACCATTATGTGATCGAAGGCGATCGTCCAGGCTGGCTGGTAGCCGACTACGCATTAGTAGGGAAACCATCTGATACACACGTTTCTCTCAACCATCAGCTGGCAGAGATCAACTTCTTGTACAGAAGCTATTTGCAGTTTGGCAATCCAACGGACAAAGATTTGGCGGATATCATGCTTGGCGGCGTGGTCAATCTCGGGTCCAAATGGATCGTCCAAAATGGCGATCTCCATTACGCTTATTATCCGAACGGTTCCTTTGGCCGCGTCGACTACCCGTATCTGACGTACAACGATCTTTTGGAAACGCAGCAGCTTTACAGCCAGCTGCATGGCATGGAGGATGCGACGCTTGCGAAGCTGATCGAAAGCAAACTGGCTTGGATGAAGCAAAATAATGTGGCCTATGTCTCCACGAAGTGATAGAAAGGCAGCCTCGCCGTCAGCGTTAGACGGAAAGGCTGCCTTTTATGTTTATGAATTCCGGAGCGAATGACGAAGTGCCTCAGCGTCCGCTTCTGGCATTCCTTCGGTAAAATTTTCTGCTAAAACGAGGTCGTTCCTCTTTGAACAGGACTCAATAGAGGTTTTCTTAGGGGAAAAGGATTTAGTCGAGGGTGTTTTCGAGAGCAAACAGGGTCAGAAAACTGACGGCTTCACGCAGCTCAACGCTTAAGCGTCCCGCAATATCAGGGGTAATTCCTTCTTTATAGACAGGCTCTTCGTCTTTTCGGACAAAACCATTTTCAGAAGCCAGCTTCTTGGCCTCCCAGGGCATCATCGTATTTTGAATGGTGGCTTCTTCATACAAACGGCGATAGCTATGGGCGCGCGGGCCAGCAGTTGGACCCAAGATCCCGAGTACGAGGGTGCCGCCAGGCTTTAAAACACGTCGCAGCTCGAGGAGTGCTTTCAAAGGGGAAGGAGTAAATTCCACGACGTTGATCGACAAGGCGCCAGCGAAGGTATTGTCTGCAAAAGGAAGCTCGCTGATGTCACCTGTCTGAAAAGGGATCGACAAGCCTTCTCTTTTTGCCCGGTCATTGGCGAGACGAATCATTTCCCCGGCAATGTCGATACCCTCTACTTTGTAACCAATCGATGCCAGCTTGCAGCTCGCATAGCCGTCTGCACAGCCTGCATCGAGGATAGGGCCATCACTGATCGATACGTATTTTTGCAAGAAAGGCAGGATCGTACGGCGACTGCCGTTTTCCCACATGTTGTCGCTGTTTGCATGCCAGTCTGCTGCAAATTGGTCCCACTTTTCGGCTGCTAGGGTGCTCCATTCGCTCATATATTTGTCTGCCCCTTTCTGCTTGCTACTTTACCTACTTTTGCCCCTATTGTATCAAGCAAACGGGTGGTTGCGTATCTTTTTTACGACCGAAGAAATCGGCGAAAACCAGCAAAGGCTGCCAGAAATCTGTGGCAGCCTCGCTTCGAATCATGCAGTTTCACAGGGTGATTCAAGAGAAAAAGGATAAGCTTTGGAAGGAAATTAGCAGCCGTCGCAGCTACAAGCAACAATTGTTAATAATACGAAAAGAACCAATACCAATGCAAAGTTGTCGTCGAAGAAACTCATTGATATCACCCCTAAATGAGATTGAGGAAAAACCCCAAGATCAAGGTATGCAAATCGAGGAACAATGTAAGGGCTTTAAACGGGGAGATGATAATTTGGGTGTGATTCGTTTTTGGCTTCCAGGTGTATCAAGAAAACGACGAATCGCGTACTTTAATCAATAAAAGCGGTTGAGCGTTTTCGCGTTATTTCGCGTTCTTGCATAAGCAAGCGCTTCCCATGTACGCTCGAGATAACGACTAAATAATCCCAATTATCCAAAAACCATAACGAATGAATGAAATTAGTGGAGGGGTAGCGATGGCGAACACTGATTTTTTTCCTATTCAAGACTGGGACTATCTGGAGTTTTATGTAGGAAATGCAAAACAGGCGATGCATTATTTCACGAAATCGTTTGGCTTTGAAACGGTGGCGTACGCAGGGCTGGAGACAGGCTCTAGGGAAAAGGTTTCGTATGTACTCAAGCAAAACCACATGACCTTTGTCATTTCCGGGGCGCTCACACCCGATCACCCTATCGCCGCATTTGTGAAAAAGCACGGCGATGGAGTCAAGGACGTGGCTCTTCGGGTAGAAGACTGTGAGCAGGCGTATCGTGAGGCGGTTTCCCGTGGAGCGATCGCCATCATGGAGCCTACCGAATATACGGACGAACATGGAACGGTGAAGAAAGCGATCATCGGGACGTATGGCGAAAATATTCATACCTTCATCGAGCGGAAAAATTACAAGGGCCCATTTTTGCCAGGCTACAAAGCGTTCCAAGCGCCAGTAAAAGGAGAAGGCTCAGGACTGATTGGCATCGACCACGTCGTCGGAAATGTAGAAGTCATGGACGAATGGGTTTCCTATTATCAGAAAGTCATGGGCTTCACGGCTGTGCAAAATTTCAGTGAAGACGACATATCCACCGAGTATTCTGCGCTAATGTCCAAAGTGATGCAGAGCGGTACCGGACGAATCAAATTTCCGATCAACGAGCCAGCGGAAGGCCGTCGCAAATCGCAGATTCAAGAGTTCCTCGAGTTTTACAAAGGACCCGGTGTCCAGCACATCGCGATCTTGACGAATGACATTATCAGCACGGTTAGCAAGCTGCAGGCCAATGGCGTCGATTTCCTTTCCGTCCCTGATACGTACTATGAGGATCTGAAGGAGCGCGTGGGAGAAATCGACGAGGATCTGGAGTCGCTGCGAAAGCTGGGGGTATTGGTGGATCGGGATGACGAAGGATACCTGCTGCAGCTGTTCAGCAAGCCCATCGTTGACCGTCCGACGCTGTTTATCGAAATCATTCAGCGAAAAGGGGCACGCGGTTTTGGGAACGGCAACTTCAAAGCGCTGTTCGAAGCACTGGAGCGTGAGCAAGAGCTCCGGGGCAACCTGTAAGAAAAAAGTTACGGGACATAGGGGCATCCTCTGGTCAGTGGGAAATGCAGAGGTGCCCTGTTTTCCTTTTTTCGTGGGAAACATCAGGGATGGCAGTTTGCAGACCCGCCGGACGGTTTTCAGCCTTGTCAGACAATTGTCTTGACCGTACAGCCGTGTGCTATGGATAATGAGTATATCCTTTTTGGCAAGCGCACAGTTGGATAGGAGCTGATCATATGAACCTGGCCTTGATGATGCCATTAGCTGAGCGGACGGCCGTTCTCATCGTTGCTGCTTTGCTGTTTACTCGCGTCCGTGCTTTTCGAAGTATTTTGAATCAGCAGGCGACCTGGAAAGAAAAAGCCGTCATGGTGATGATCTTCTCCGCCATTTCCATACTCGGAACCTATAACGGCATTTGGTATCAGGATGCGATCGCCAATTCCCGCGTCATCGGTACGGTTGTGGCGGGCCTGCTGGCTGGGCCATGGGTAGGGCTTATGACTGGCCTGATTGCTGGCATGCATCGTTACTCTCTCGGGGGCTTTACGGACTTGGCTTGTGCCATTTCTACAATCAGTGAAGGCTTGATTGCGGGCTTGATCTATCAATTCCGCCGCAATCGTCAGCAGGAGATCGGCTGGACAACGGCCATGATCGTGGGGTTTCTTGCGGAGTGGATGCAGATGGGGATCATCCTGTTAGTGGCTCGTCCCTACGAGGCTGCCTTATCCTTGATCCAGATTATCAGCATTCCGATGTCAGTCGTCAACTCGCTGGGGATCGCCATTCTCGTTATTATTATCGATCTGGTAAAAAAAGAAGAGGATCGCATCGGCGCTCTGCAGGCACAGCGTACGATGCAAGTAGCAGACAAGACGCTTTCGTACTTGCGGGAAGGACTGACATTTGAGTCCGCGAAAAAGGTAGCCGAAGAGATTTTGCGTACGACTCGCGTAGCTGCGGTGGCGATTACAGACCGGGAGACGGTGCTCGCCCATGTCGGCGCTGGCTCTTCCCATCACGTGGTGGGAGAGGGCATTTCCACAAAGGCCACCCAAGAGGTGCTGGATACAAAGGAAGTCATGATTGCCCATAGCAAACAGGAAATCGGCTGCAAGGAAGCCAATTGTCCGCTGCGGTACGCCATTCTCGTACCGTTGATGCGCCGAAGAGAGGTGGCCGGGGTCCTGAAGCTGTACCAGGACCGCTCCCGCAAGCTATCTGCGGTCGATTTGGAGCTTGTGCGAGGCTTGGGAAACCTGATTTCTACGCAGCTGGAGCTGGCTGAGCTGGAAAAGCAGTCCCGCTTGCTCGCTGACGCCGAAATCAAAGCGCTGCATGCCCAGATCAATCCGCATTTTTTGTTCAATGCCTTAAATACGATCGTTTCCTTCATTCGCTTCCGCCCGGAGCAGGCGCGTGAGCTGCTGATCCATCTGGGAGAGTACTTTCGCAGAAACCTGCATGACTCCGGGGGATTTGTCAGCTTGGCAGAGGAATTCGAGCACATCGAAGCGTATTTAGCCATTGAACGGGCCCGGTTCGGGGAGAAGCTGCGCGTCGAGTATGACATCGAAGCGGGGGTAGAAGGCTTTATTGTCCCGGGGCTCATCCTGCAGCCCTTGGTTGAAAACGCTGTCAAGCACGGCTTGTTGCCTAAGCGAGATGGGGGAACGGTCAAGATCAAAGCACGCAGGACCGACAGCCATACGCTGGAGCTGACGGTTGCAGACGACGGTGTAGGTATGGGGGCAGACCCTTTTGTCCAGCCGCACATTCAAAAGGATGGGAAGCGCCGACTGTCCGGGATCGGGTTGTCCAATGTCAAGGGCAGACTGCAGTCTATTTACGGACAGCCTTATGGAATCGTCATCGAGAGTGCACCCGGCGAAGGAACGGTTTGCGTGATTACTTTACCAGTAGGGGTGAATGCCAGTGCTAAAAGTGTTCATCGTGGATGATGAAGCACCCGCTCGCTCAGAGCTTCGATACCTGCTGGAGCAATTTCCTGAGGTTTCTGTCATCGGAGAAGCGAGCAGCGGGGAAGAGGCGATCGATTCTGTCCTGCAGATTGAGCCCGATGCTGTTTTTTTAGATATTCATCTGCAGGATCGGGATGGCGTGGACGTAGGACAGGAGCTCTTGGAATCGATGGTCAATCCGCCGGTCATCATCTTTGCCAGTGCCTATGAGATTCATGCCGTACGCGCGTTTGAAACCGATGCGATCGACTACATCGTGAAGCCCTTTAGCGAGCTTCGGCTGGAGAAGACGATGAATCGCGTGCGAAAGATGCTTCGTGCGAATGAGGCTCCTGTGGCGACTGCTCCCCAGCTGGAGGAACAGCTGCAAACGATTTTACAAAATGTGCTGGCTGACCAGCAGCCCCGGCGCGTACCGGTAGAGAAGCAGGGGAAAATCATGCTGATCGATCCGAACGACATCGTGTACGCGACCTTGGAAGGACGCTATGCCAGTATTTATACGGGGAACGAGCAGTACGCGACATCATTTACCTTGCAGGAGCTGGAGAGCCGTTTGTCACCCAAGCAGTTTTTTCGCACGCATCGGGCGTATATCGTCAATCTTTCCAAGACGGCTGAGCTCGTCCCCTGGTTCAAAGGGTCCATCCATTTAATCATGCAGGACTGTCGACGCACGGAGATTCCGGTCAGCCGAAACGTGGTCAAAGAGCTGAAAAAGCGGCTCGGTTTTTAAAGCAGGCGACAAGCTGGACGGGTTCCCTTGCTAGCCGTCAGCTCTTGATCAAGGAAAAAGGACTGCCATATGCTGCAGTCCTTTTTTCGTCTATCAATGCTTTTGATTTTTCGTCTGATTCCACTGTTTGATTTGCTCGATGATCTCGCGGATCTGGTTGCGTGCTTCGAAATGCTCGGGCTCGCTCGCCCAGTGCTGAATGAGGGGAGGCATCGCCTTGCTCATGTGCGTATACAAGCACCAGATCTTTACCATTTCCACACGCTCTGGTGTCGCTTCTCCTGTCAGCAGCTCCGTGAATTTATACACAAGATCCTCGAGTTCAGGGACCAATGGTTCTTTTTTCTCTGCCACTGCTATTCCCTCCCTTTCCAAAACGTTATGGATGACCACTTCATTCATTGTACGAAAAACAGCTCCCAAGGGAAAGTCGGAGTTGGAAACGCTTGGGCAAGCGAGCCCGAGCATGATAAAGTGAAGAAAAAAGAACGGCAACGACAAAGGAGAGCCCATGAGAGAAGAGGACATGTACGAGCCGATCAAGGCATGGATGGGAGAGAGAGGATTTACGGCGTACCCGGAGGTCGAATGCAAGCATCTCGGCGGGCGAGCGGATATCGTCGTGACGAACGGGCAGCTGGTAGGCGTCGTGGAAATGAAGCAGTCTCTCACCTTGGATTTAATCGAGCAGGCGCTGCGGTGGCGCGGCTTTGCCCATTATATTTGGATAGCCATTCCCTATCAGCCAAAGTCGTATAAGAAATTTGTATCGATGGTTTTGCGAGATTACGGGATTGGGGTGCTCACGATCAGCAAGTTCGGGAGCGTCTGGCCCGCTCATATGCCAAAGCTTGCACGCCGGACGCTGCCTGACCTCAAAGAGGCGTTGACAGAGCATCATCGAACGGTAGAAGTAAAGGGAGGGCAGAGCGGAGGCGGGTACATCACTCCCTATCGGATAACGATGAAGCAGGTCCGGCATTACTTGACCAAGGAAAACGAGTGGAGAACACTCAAAGACATACTCGATCATTGTGAGACTCACTACGCCAGTCCGCGGGCATCCTTGGCAAAAGCTCTTTGGCAATTCGAAGCGGCTTGGTGCGAGCGGAAAAAAGAGGGCGGCAAGCTCTATTTTCGTGCCCGCCCCCAGGAAGGCCCTGAAATGGCGAAGAAGAAAGCTTTGCGAATGCTGCCCGAAAAGCAGGTAAATGTGCTGCTAGCGTTATCGGCAAAGGAATGGAGAACACCAACTGTGATTGCAGGGATGCTGCCAGGCGGGAATGTGGAGAAGGCACGCCGCTTTGACTCCCTGTACGTCAATTCGCCTCTCAAAGCGCTGATCAAAAAGGGGTGGGTCGAAAAGAATCCGGTTGGACGCGGGCAATATCGTTTGACGGAAGCAGGACAGGCGTGGATGAAGGACGGAGCAGGAGGAGAATTATGAGGCGATAGCCGTTCTGATCGGGCAATTCTATGAAGAATATGTAAAAGTTATCATGTGAGCTTCACATTTCTTTCATCTACGTTCTGTGCGATTGACTCTTGTTTTTCCACAGCCGTTCGAACGAATCATAGAATGCCCCCGATCAAAAACAGAAAATTGGACTTCCTATAGCTCGGCAATGGCCGGGTTTTTTTCGTTTTCGGGACAGAAGGGCTGCATGAAATGAACTAATCTCTTGAAAATACGCTAGTGACCCATAACCATTTTGGCGCTGCTTGTATACCTTGTACGAGTGGGATCATCCACGAGGATAGGATTTAGAGAAGGAGAGTGACAAGCATGTGGCTCAGCGTCAATGAGAAAGAGCTGAAAGAATTTTTTGAGGGCTTAAAAAAGCTCGTGTGGAACAATGATGGCCCGAAACCAGCGGAGGAAAATCGACGGTCTTGTCCGGTGGAACCGGAAATTCGTCAGGTTTTGCTCCGTTACTTGAATCAGGATGTTGAAATCGGAACAGAAGCAGGCAGCATCGCAGGTGTTCTTCAAGCGGTTGGTGCCGATTACGTTCAGCTTTTGGAGGCTGGCGGCTCGGTTGTCATCCTATCGTTTACGCAGATCAATTTTGTGCAATCGGTGTAAAGGAGGAAATTCAAATGGATTTTCAAGATAAATTGCAATCGCTCTTGGGCGAAACGGTAGAAGTTGTTACAGGCATACAGGTGACCACTGGGGTATTGATTCGAGTGACAGACAGCACCGCGACCGTATTGACTTCCGGTGCATCCGGGTACGGAAACGCACAAAATGTGGTCTTTCAACTGGATCGTATCACGTATGTGAGGCTGGTCTGAGAAATGGGTACGCGCAGGCTGACAGGCGAGGAGAAAACACTGTCTGTCATCCTTACCGCTACGTATTCGAGCCAGCATGTACAGCGACAGATGGAGGCCAGTCTGAAACTGGCCCCTCTGGAAATCATCCTGGTCTCGGCTGCGAATTTGCTTGGCGAGCTTCCCGACTCTATAGTCGCAGGTTGCAGCGTGCACGGAGTCGATCATTTAGCGAGTCCTTTTTCGGCAAGAGCCATCGGAGCTGCCCAGGCGAGGGGGGACATTCTGCTGTTTCTGGGTGAGGACCGATTTTACCCCGTATCCAGCTTGCAGCGATTTCTCTGTCCCCTTCACTATCAGCAAGTCGACTTGATGCTTTCCGAGGAAGTCGTCAGAGAGCGCGGCAGGCAACGGACAGAGCTCGTCCGAGGTATCAGTCAGCTGCTCAATGAAGGGTACGGTCATCCGGAATGGCGGGAAGCGAGCCTGGTAGATACGCCGCATGCCTTTACCAAAAAAGTCTTGAGCAAGATCCCGGCAGAAGAGCTGGCCCATCCAGCACAAGCTTTTCGCAAGCTGCTTTCGAGCGGGATTCTCATACGAACAATGCCTATGGAGCCTCTACAGGAGTGGGTGCCCTTCCAGCCGGAGCTGCTGGGGGCATGCCTGTCAGAGCTGTCCATTTGGGAGCAGGCCGTCATCGAGGAACAGGTAGCTGCGTTTTCCTGTCTGCCCATCCGAGGAGGGCTCGAGGATGGGCAAAGAAAAAGAGAAGTGGCTGAGCAGTTCGCACAGCAGAGGGGACGGACACCGCTTCACCAAGTAAAGCAATGGGGAAAATGGCCCTTGCGATCGACGAAGCACTACGGGGAAGATCGGCTTTCCGTCATTATCCCAGCGTGCAACGAAGAGCGGACGATCGGGAATGTCCTGCGGGAAGTGCTGCAGCTCGCACCGGCTGAAATCATTGTGGTCGTGAATGGATCCTGTGATCAGACGGCAAGAATCGCGCGGGAGCATGGTGTCACGACCGTAGAAATAGCAGAGCCCTTGGGTGTAGATACGGGTCGAGCAGTGGGAGCCAGTCTCGCCCGAGGAGACATTTTGTTGTTCGTGGATGCAGATTTCGTTATCCCGGCCATGGATTTGTATCCGTTTGTGCGTGCTTGCCAGCATCATGTCGAGGTTGCCCTCAATGATCAACGGCGGTTCCTTTCAGGTGTCCCATCGCGGGATGGCGTACTGACAGCCAGGCAAGCGTTGAATGCAGCGATCAATCGCAAAGGGCTGGGGCCGGGCTCCATGCTGGTCGTCCCGTTTGCCTTGCGCCGCGAGTCGTTTGCTCCGATCGGCTGGCAGTTGTTGACCTGTCCACCGAAAGCACAGGCAGCGGCAGCCTTAGCCGGTTTAGACATAAGGCTGGTGCACGAAGTAGACAGCTTTGTCCGCAATCGGATTCGCCCGGCCAAAAACCTCGCCGCCTCCGGGAGGTCTTTGGCCTTTCAACAGATTTTGGGGGATCATATCGAGGCTTTTCAACTATTAGCAGAAAGTGGTGTGAAAATATGGAAACAGAGCGTGAAAGCGGGCTGGTGAGCGTAGTCATCACGAATTATAACCGTGGCGACTTCGTGATAGAGTGCCTGAACAGCATTCTTTCGCAGACCTATCAAAAGTGGGAAATGATCTTCATCGACGATGCTTCCACAGATGATTCTGTTGCCATCGTTTACGAGTGGCTGCAGAGGAATGAAGCGTCGCTCCGGGATCATCAGGTCGTGATTCACCAATTGCCGCGCAACATCGGTTTTGCAGGTGCCATCAACATGGGGTTCTATTTGGCAAAAGGAGAATATATCGCCGTTCAGGATTCGGATGATTACTCCCACCCTTTGCGCTTGGAGCGACAGGTTACGTTTTTACAGGAGCAGCCGGAAGTCGAGCTGGTGGGGACCAATTATTATGCGTTCCCGTCAGAAACCCCGAACAAAAGGGAGCTGTCCACCTGGATCAAGTATGGCGACGACATCCGAAAGGTGTACGGGGCGGGAGGGCATTGCGTTTGCCATGGAACGATCCTGTTTCGCGGGCGTTTGTTTGATCAGATCGGCGGACCTACGCGACGGATCAAAGGGGCAGAGGATTACGAATTTATCGCCAAAAGCTTGAATGCCCGAGCGAATATCGAGAATCTTCCGGAGGCGCTCTATTACTACCGGCTTCATGCCCATCAACGGTCGACCAAGTACTATCGGAGAAAGGAGAGCAAAGGATGAGCAGCCGTGTATTGATGGTTCTGGACAGTATGGGAACAGGTGGAACGGAAACGTACGCCCAAAGTCTCGGCAAACCGTTTGTAGAAAAAGGAGTACGCTTGCATTATGCGGGAGCCGACGGTCCGTTCCATCAGGAGTTTATCCGTGCGGGTTACCAAGTTCATCTGGTGGCGTCGGACCTACAGCCGCTGACGGAGAGAAAAACAGTGCTGCAGCAAGCCTACCGGAAGGTCATGGAGCAGGAGCAAATCTCTATCGTACACGTGCATCAGACGCCCTCGGGAATCCTCGCCGCAAATGCCGCCAATGAACTGGGGATTCCCGTCGTCTTCACCATGCACGGGACGTATTATCCGAACGAGGAAGCCATCGAGCTTGCTCAATTATGTGACGCCATAATCAGTGTAAGCAAACCGGTCCAACGCTATTGGCTTGCCAAAGGAATTACATCGACGGTCATTTCCAACGGTGTCGATCTGGAAAGGTTTCATCCACAAGCAAGTGCTCGTGCTCGCGGAACCTTTTTGCCAAATGTCCCGGAAGATGCGACTGTCGTGACCTATGTGAGCAGATTGGCCTGGCAAAAAGCTTCGGTGTGCAACATGGTACTGCGTTCGACCAAAACGTGGCCAGCCGAATGGAACAAGGTTCACATCGTGGTTGTAGGGACAGGAGCACAAGTCCATCACGTGAAAGAGCTGGCGAGAAATTTGAATAAAATGCGCGGCGAGGTCTACATCCATCTCGCAGGGGAACAAACGGACGTTTTGCCTTATTACGAGAGCAGCGATCTGGTGATTGGCACGGGACGAGTGGCGCTGGAGGCGATGGCCTGCGGCAAGCCAGTGCTCGCCATAGGCAATCATGGCTATGTGGGACTCGTTACACCCAAGCTGTATGAGCTGGCGTGGGACTATTATTTCGGCGATCACGATTCGATAGAAAAGCCATCCCCGCATCTTGTTTCCAAAGCGTTGCAAGAAGCGCTGGGGAATCGAGAAGAGCTGAAGCAGATCGGAGGGATGGGAAGAGCGTGGGTATCATCCGTGTTTCCTATCCAACAAAAAGGAGAAGAAATTTTAGCGCTGTATGAACGGGTCAGAAAAGGAGAGAGAGGGTGAGCGGTTCGATGAGAAAAGTGTTGTACGTCGGGTGGATTGGTTTTAACAACCTGGGTGACGAGCTTATGTGGAAAGTGTTTGAGCAGCTGGCACATGAGCTGCTCGATCCACAAAAGGTGCAGATCGTCCCTTCCTTGCCCGGTGTTGATCTCCAGGATCTGAGTCCGTACGATACCGTCGTCATCGGTGGCGGGTCGCTGCTTGTGCCCGGGTATGTCGATGTGGCGTACCGGGCCGTACAGCAAAAGAAACGGCTGCTGATATGGGGCAGTGGCTACGATACGCAAGAGCCTGCTCGCTTGGATGCTGCAGGGAGATTCGTCCATGCGCAGATGGGGGAAAGTGCTCGCATGCGCGAGATGCTGCGGGAAATCGGACAGCACGCTTCTTTCCTTGGCGTACGCGGACCGCTGACCTACCAATATTTGCAGGCATCTGGTGTAGGGGGGCACCTCCATATTAGTGGTGACCCGGGAATGCTGCTACTGCCGCCAAGTCCGCCCAGCTCCGGGCAGGATCGACCTGTCATCGGCATCAACTGGGGAACCTCCTACAATCGGATCTACGGAAAAAACGAAACAGTGGTAGAGGATGCCCTGGCGTACGCAGGTCGCAAATTAATCGAGGAAGGGTACGATTTGTATCTGTACACCATGTGGGGGCCGGATGGGAACGCGAACAAGCGGCTCTACCAAAAGATCGCACGTCCTGAACAGACGACGTTTGATCTGGTCGTTCACGATCATACAGAGATGATGCGGCGTATCCAAACATGGGAGGCGACTATCAACTTCAAGCTGCACGCCAATGTGCTCAGCGCAGCCTGCGGGATTCCCTTTGTATGCTTGGCGTACCGTTTTAAATGCGTGGACTTTACCCATTCCTTGGACGTGGCCGAACTTGCCGTCACTACAGATGAACAAGATCTGGCGCAACGAATCCTGTCTCGCGCCAAATACGCGATTTCATACAAGGACACGATTCGCAGCAGTATTGCCAGCAAGCAGCAGCAAATGATTGACAATTTGCGCGCTCCATTTGTAAATGATTGGCTCTGAAATTGGTAAGTTAAGGGATCTGTATTCGGCGTAAATATTGCCACTGCCACTAGCGCATAATAAGCCCACAACACCGATTGGAGGGAAATACATCATGTTAAGTGGAAGTGGCAATTCAAATCAAAAGCTGGTCCCGCAAGCATCGCAAGCCCTTGATCAAATGAAGTATGAAATCGCAGCAGAATTCGGGGTCATTCTCGGCCCAGACACTTCTTCTCGTCAGAATGGCTCAGTTGGTGGAGAAATTACGAAGCGCCTGGTAAGCTTTGCCGAACAGCAACTGTCTGGCGGGGGTGCTTTCCGCATCTAGGTACATGCAAGACAAAAGGTCAGTCCTCTCGTACAAAGAGGCTGGCCTTTTTTTGTGTGGGCAGCTGGTCGAATAGGTATTTGGATATATTTACAAGTTTTTTGCTGGAAGAGACTCGCAAATCGACTATAATAGAAAACGGGAAAAGGAGAATGAATGTTCTTGTTTTGCATGAATGAAATACAGAGAAAAGCGGTCCGAGGAGGAAACACGGTGATCGATACCTATCTGGAAACGCAGATGAACGAAATGGAAAAAGCGATAGAGAAGTGGTGGCTGAGCATTGGAGAAAAGGATGCAGCGTCTATCGTAAATCGCACTTCGCTGCAGGTTGGCATACATGACTCTGTCGTTTTGGAGTATGCGGATGAGAGGGCAATGATAGGGGACGCGTATCTGGATGATCTCGACTTTGAATGGGATGCTCGCGGCAGCTACCATCCATCTACGGGGAGCATTCCGGAAGAGTCGATCAGAGGAATCGTCGTGCCAAAGCTTGCCTCCTTTATGCAAGAGAAGCTGGACAACCTCCCGCAGGCAGCGCTGATTGACTACAGCTTTTCGTTTTGGGGAAAGTTTCAAACGGAAAACGGGAAAATCAACGTGCTGATTTTAAAGCAGGTTGACCCAGCCAAAAAAGAGCAGCTGCTTGAACGGGTAGCCGACTATCTGCAACTGCTCGAAGAAAAGGAGGCACCAACTGATCCACTGGAGACGTTTTTCTTGGCAAGGCATCTTGTAGATCGAGACCTATTTCCAAAGCTTGATACGAGCAAAATCATTTCCGTCTTTGAGCAGATTCTGGATCTGAATAAAGGAAATCAGCCGCAGCTGACGGAGCATCGCCATACGATCGTGCATGCTCTGCGGGATTGGGCTGAGCAGGATTGGCTCCTGCAGCACTTTGATAGAAAGGAGCTGCAATGGGGGCAAAAGGTCTACACGAAAAAAGCTGAGCAGCACCTGGGGAGCATCGACCCGGGAGAAATGGAGCTTTTTCTTTATACGGCGGTGGCGATTCTCAAATACGAGCCCTCCTACGCGAGAGATACTGGTAGTGAGTTTTTGGAGAGGGCAAAAGAGCTGGGTAGCGAGCACGCAGCGCGGATTATGCTGGAAGGCAGCGGAAGCATCGCTCGTGAGTATACGCAAATGGCAAACGAGGTTGTCGAGTGCAAGGCAAACGACGTATTTGCAACAGTGACGATAGCGGTGAAGCAGGAAGGGGAAGAGTGCTATGCACAGGCGATTCGTTTTTTGTGCCAGCTGCTCCGGGCAGGCTTTCCCAAAAGCTATCAGATCAAGCTGAAATCCAAGGAGAAACAGCTTTTGCCGATCAAAGGTCTGGCGAAGTCGGCTACCCATCGCTTTTTTGCCAACGCACTGGCCTACCCGAGCCTGCATCCATTGCTGGAGGAGTATGCCCGCGAGGCGATTTGTGAGTATGAATGGTATGCAGATACAGAAGGAGAAAAGAACTGCATGCCAGGTACCTATGCTGTATTTGGGCTGGGACTGGCGGATGAGCGCTATTTTCCTTTGGTCGAGCACTACATGAAGCAGGTAGATGAAGAGCATCAGTCCGTACAAAACTTCTTTACGGCAGCGTTTGTCGAAAAGCACGGGGTGAATGCCAGAACGATTCCTACCCTGACGATTTGTTTGCTGCACGGGACAGATTCCATGAAGCTCAAGATCAAGGAGCAGGTGGAAGAGGAAGCAAATCTAGCGGCTCTGCTGGACAGCATTCGTCTGTGCGAATCGTATCAGGTGGAGCATCTGGTCTACATCGTATGGGGCGGTCTGGCAAAGCTGAAGTCGGCGGCAGCCAAAGCAAAAGGTGAGAAGGCAGACATGCTCAAGCATCTCGTAGAGGCAGCGGCTGGAGTGAAGGAAAATCAAGCGAACGAATCCTAGTAATTCGATGGCTGGCAAAGGAGGAAGGCACATGATCAAGCAATTCGTTACCGAAATCATAGAGCTGCTGCGATCAGAATTTCGTGAAGGGGAAGAAGCGTTTCATCCGCCAGCGACTGAGCAGCAGCTTCAAGAAGCAGAGGCGGAGCTTGGGTTTGCCCTGCCTGCGGATTTGAGAGAGCTGTATCAGGTTTGGAACGGAGAGCGTGAAGGGGGATTCGGGCTGTTTTTTGGCCTGCCGTTTCTCTCCCTTGCGGATATGATGGCCGAATGGCGAATCTGGGCAGGGCTGGAACAGGAATATGCATTAGAAGGCGGTCATTTCTCTGTTCCTGCTGGCTGGATCAAAGAGCGCTATATCAACCGCTACTGGCTGCCAATTAGTAAAGATTGGGGAGGAAATCATCTTGGCCTCGATCTGGATCCCGATGAGCAGGGACGTATGGGGCAGGTCATTAATTTTGGCCGTGACGAAGAGGTCAAGTATGTCGTTGCCCTCAGCCTGCGCGATATGCTGCAGTTTATCCGCGATGCAGCCAAGGAGAAGAACTACAGCGTTCATGAGGAAGAAGACTACCGCTTCTTTTCCTATGGGCCAGGCTCTGTGCATTTTCTCGATGCGATTCGCAAACTGGAGCTGCCTATGCTTCATCCGATTTGCATGGACCATGGTCTGCAAGATACGTCTGCATGGCTGAACGGCTTGGAGGAGAGCTGGCAGGAGCGGATCCTGTCGGCCAGCGGCTCACCCGAAGTATTTCTGCGAGAAAAGCAGCTCCGTTTTATCGGTGAGGGGATCACGGATCTCACACCTTTGGCACATTGCAGGGAGGTCCGTGAGCTGATCCTGTCGGCAAACGAGATGGAATCGATTGAAGCTTTGCGCGATTGCCGCCAGCTAAAGCAACTGTATTTGACCAAAAATCCGCTTTCGGATTTGCGTCCGTTGCAGGGGCTCCCCTATTTGGAGGAGCTCAATCTCTCCAAAACACTGGTTACGGATTTATCCCCGTTGGCTTTCGTACCCAAACTGAGATCCCTTGATCTTTCAGAAACCGCCGTACAGGACTTTGCACCGCTAAAGCAGGTAAAGAGCTTGAAGGAGCTGGAGGTCAGCGGACTGGGTAGGGAGCAGCTCCGCGGTTTGGCCGAGCTTGCCTCACTCGAGAAGCTGACACTAGCCGGGCTGGCTTCTGGAGCCGAAGAGGCGGTGGAAGTGCTGGGGCAGCTCGTGAATTTGCGAACGCTGGAGCTGGAAGAGGTATCGCTATCGAATCTGGAGTTTTTGCGCAATTGCCCAAACCTTCAAAGGGTTAAGCTAAAGGACTCAGCGATCCAAGATGCTTCCGCTTTGGCGATGCTGGAAAGTCTGCATTCCCTGGAGCTGAGCGGCTGCCCCAACCTAGGCAAGCTGGAGGAGCTGGGGAAATCGACTTCGCTGCGCAAAATCACCGCCTCCTTTGCGCAATTTGCCTTGCTGAAAGACCGCTTTGACCGGAAAATCGATTTTTCGACCATCACAGGCAGTATGACCGATGAGGAAGATGAGATTTGGTACGCCTATCTCAAGTCGTAGTGTTTGCTTTCTTGAAGAGACGAAAATGAAAAAGCAGGGGTAGCTTCGGACTAATGGGTAAGGTCCAAAGACTGCCACTGCTTTTTTGCTTACTTCGTAGGCTGAGCAGATAGGCCAGCGATATCTCTGGAGCCGAAAAATAGCATCGCAAGAAGAATGACAAGTAGGATGGATTCCGAAAAAGCCTCTCCATTAAAAGAATTCATGACACATTCCCCCTTTTTAGGTTCCTGCTCAACTATTCATTTTCTTTTTGAGCGCCTGGAAGATTTCATCTACCGTTACATTCCCGTTTTCGTTCAAAAAATTCACCATGCTATCTACATGGCTGTTGTTATTGTTGTTCAAGTCATCGAGGGTAATATATTTTCCCGTTAGGCCGACAATCATCGTAGCTTGTCTAAACAATTGAACAGAGTCTACTCGCAGCTTGCCGGTTAAAAGGAGACTCGCCACGATAAGCTCCAAGCTGGTGCCCGGGAAGCATGGGAGAGGAGTGGATTGATTATTGGTCTGGTTCTTTTTGGCATCCTTTGAAGAAGAATTGGCGGATTTCTTCTTTTTTCCATTGCTCGATGAAGAATTGTTGTTTTGCTTCTTTTCGGCGCGATTTGCAGAAGAGCTCGATGACTGTTTCTTTTGCGGTTGATTGGATGAATTTGGGGATGAATCCATTCCTACTTCCTCCCACCTAACAAGGTTTGTGCTCTTCTAGATCGGTGTGAGGTGAGACTGTTACCCACAATTTCCGACGTGTCACCCGTAGACGTACAAACAAACGTATTCATTCATATGCCCCGGACAGATTCATGGTGCCTGGTTAAATCGCCCAATAGGCATGCAAAGCCCTCCGCCCCATCCGATGAGCTCGAATAAACACAGCGCCAAATGTCCTAGTCCAAATTGTTCAGAAATTGTTGAGGCGCTTCTTGTAGAATGATGCCGATTGATGAAAGGGAAAAAGGGTAGATGGGTGATTGCCTTTACTAGGTAGGATGGGAGAACGTTATGTGGGAATGAACAGCATTATGATTGTCGACGTCGCTGCTTTCGCGCGGCTTATGCTGCGGAACATGTTCGAGTCGTTAGGATTTGAAGTCATTGCGGAAGCGGATTCTGGGGAAGAGGCAGTCCGAAATTACCGTCTGTATCGTCCAGACATTGTCTTGCTGGACATCTCCATGCCGGGGATGGACGGACTTAGGGCCTCACGCAAAATCATTGAATTGGATCGCAATGCCAACATCATCATATGCTCGGCTCTCGTATATCGCGATACCGTCATCCAGGCGATTCGTGCAGGAGCAAAAGACTTCATAGCCAAGCCATTGCAAAAAGAGCGAGTCGAGCTGTCCATACGAAAAGTATTGGGAGAAGCTTCAAGGGTGACGGCAGATCACCAATCAGACGAGAGTCGTTCAGCTTTCAAATAGAGTTGGGGTGTGAGTATGAAAGTATTGGTTACAGGCGGTTATGGATTCATCGGCTCGTTTGTTGCCGAAAGGTTTTACAAAGAGGGCTATCAGGTGTACATCCTCGACAATCTCTCGTCAGGGGATCGGCACAATGTCGATTTTAAGCACAAATCCTTTCTTTTTTCCGTAGAGGATAAAAAATGCGAGGAAGTTTTTCGCAGTAACAAATTTGATGTCGTTGTTCACCTGGCGGCACAAATCAATGTCCAAACATCCATGGAAGACCCTCTGCTAGATTCGACCTCCAACATTCTGGGGCTTGTCAACATGCTTCGATTGTCGAGCAAGCATCGCGTGGAGAAGTTCATCTTTGCCTCATCCGCAGCGGTTTACGGACGAAACGAGCATATGCCTTTGTCAGAGGCGGACGAGTGCGATCCGATTTCCATTTACGGGATGAACAAGCTGATTGGCGAGCAATACTGCCACAAGTGGAAGGAATTTTACGGTCTAGATACGCTCTGCTTTCGATTTGCCAATGTGTATGGCCCAAGGCAGGGCTCAATCGGGGAAGGAGGGGTGATCTCTACCTTTCTGGAACGCCTGTATACGGACCAGGAGATCGATCTGCATGGAGACGGAAGCCAAACGAGAGATTTCATCTACGTCGAGGACGTAGCGGATGCGATCTATCGGGCAGGAACAACGGATTATAGCGGGGTTCTGAATCTGTCAACCAACAAGCAGAGCAGCATTAACGAGCTGATCGGGCTGCTGGGGGAAGAAAAAACGTTCAAAGGAATCAATCACTCTCCCAAAAGAAAGGGAGATATCGATGTATCTGTGCTGGATAATACACGGGTAAAACGAAGACTGGATTGGGTACCGATGTATTCCTTGCGAGAGGGCCTGGCGAAAACTTCACGCTGGTTTGCCGCTGGTGGGCTGCAGCGGGAAAACGAAAAAAGGGCAAGGACAGCAGAACCGGATACAGCTCGGCCTTCCTTCGTTGCCGACATTCGACCCTATGTAGAAAACCTGCTAGCCTTTCTGGTTGTACTGGCATTATCCATTTATACGACGCAGAGCGGCATGTTTGACCTGAAGCTGATCTATATTGTGCTGATCAGCGCGATTTACGGCACCAAGCAGTCCATCCTCGCTGTCATTCTTTCCTGTGGTCTGTTTATTGGCGAGAGTCTGCACAACGGACGGGAAATTGTCTCCCTGCTGTACGATGCCAGCGTTCTGTTCCATATTGCCATCTACTTTATCATCGGGATTGCCGTGGGATACTCGATGGACAAAAGGAGCAAGGAAGTCGTATCTACCCAATTTGAGAAGCAAGCCGTGGAAGAGAAGTACGACTTTTTGAAGGAAATGTACAATGACAACCTCCAAGTAAAGGACGAGCTGCAGCAGCAAATCGTCAACTCCGAGGACAGCTTTGGAAAAATGTATGCCATCACCAAGGAATTGGACAGCCTCGAGCCGGAGCGTGTACTGCAAAGCGCGGTGCACGTTTTGGAAAAGATCATGAAGTCAGATGAGATCTCCATTTACACCATGAACCAGAACAACACCTTCCTTCGCCTGGTAGCCAAATCGAACAAGACGGGCTTTGACCTTCCCCGTTCCCTGAAGGTGTCTGATCACAGCTATCTTACTTCGCTCATGCATACACAGAAGATCTATGTCGAAGCGCATATGCGCGAGGATCGCCCGATTCTGGCTGCTCCTATCCTGGATAATGGCAAAATGGTAGCCATGGTAGCGATCCAGCATCTCGGCTTCGAGCACTTTACCTTGTATACGCAAAATCTGTTTCAGGTTGCTGTGCAGCTGATTTCGGCAGCGCTGTCACGCTCGCTGCGCCACATGAATTCGACCTACAAAGACCGCTACATCGCGGAGACAGCGATCCTGCGCCCACCTTATTTCTACGAGATGGTAAAGAGCAAGCGGGAAGCGAAGCAAAGGCTGAACACTGATTTCACGATCCTTTCCGTAGATCGTGCGGGAGAAGAGTACGAAGCGATTTCGCCGAAGATTGCAGGCTCTTTGCGTGAGGCCGATTATATCGGAATCGACGAGGCTGGGGAGCTTTTCATCATCCTTTCCAATTCGAACGAGCTGGAAGCGGCTTTCGTCGTAGAGCGGCTGAAACGAAAAGGCATTGCCGCATGGATCGTGGCAGAGAGAGACCGCCCGATCCTGACGTTGAAGGATGGCGCCTATGTATAATCTGGCCCTGCTTCATCTTTTGGTATCGCTGCTCTACGGCTTCCTCGGCAGGCGCCAGGGTCAGCAGGAAATGCTGGTACGGTTCCTCGTCGTCTTGTTCCTCCCAGGTGCCGGGCTGTTCCTGATGGTGATGACAAATGCCTACAAGCGCACGGCAGAGCAAAATGAAAATCAACTCAAGCTGGAGAGCGAGGCGTTGATGCTGGGAGAGGAAGCGCGGATTTTCCGCAGGGCAGATTTGGCAAAAGAGATGAATGTCGTTCCCGCAGAGGAAATCCTTTTGGTCAATGACACGAGTACAAGGCGAAAAATGCTCATTGACGCACTGAAGGAGCAAACGATTTGGCAAATTCGCACGCTGGAAATCGCCTTGCAGAACGAGGATACCGAGACGGTACACTATGCTGCCGCGGCATTGACCCAAATGCGTGGCAAGCTCCAGCTGCAGCTGCAGGATCTTTCCGTGAAATACGAGGCCAACAAACAGGACATCGACGTCCTGAAGGCCTATGCAAACGTACTCAAGACCTATTTGAACAGCTCGCTGCTGGATGAGCGCACCTATTTGAAGTACACCTATACCTATTCGTTCGTATTGGAATCGCTGCTTGCGGTTTACACGGACGAGGAGACGTACTACGTGGACAAGATCAACTGCGAACTGACGAACAAAGCCTATGAAAAGGCCCGGGAATACTGCGACAAATTCCAGCTGGCGCACCCAGACAGCGATGTGCCTTATGTGATGAGCCTGAAGATTTCGTACACGCTGCGCAAATATGACGAGTTTACCGCCGAGATGGAGCGACTGAAGAGCTCCTCTGTACGTGTTTCTCATTCGACCTTGATGCTGATTCGCCATTGGAGCAGGCTCGGGTCGACGATGCACGAGGAAATCGATTTGGCTTTCAAACAAGCAGCAGCAGGATCGACAGCCGAAAGTAGTTCAATAGAGATGGGCGAATGGGAAAAATGAACAAAGACATTGTCGTCAAAAAAAATATTTACATCATCTTGGCCATCGTACTTCTGCTGGGAATCGTCATCGAGGCTACCCGCTCCCAGTTTATTTTGCAGGTGAGCAGTCATGAGGCAAATGGGAGAAGCGCGAAGGCTGCTGAGCCCAAGCAAAACGGAATCAGCCCACAGGAGCTGGCAAGACTGACACGCGAGAAGTTTTTGATCGTCACCGACCCTGAAGATAGCGGAAGCGGTGATATCACGAAGAACGTCAAACAAGTCCTCGACTACATGAAAAAGGAGTACGAAACGATCGAGGTCACCAAGCTGACGAAACCGAGCGAATCCTATCGGACGATTCTGGTGACCGTAGAGAATCTGAGCAAGTTCCCCGACCTGGATGCTCTCTTGCGTTATGCAGAGGACGGTGGCCGCGTGTTTTTTACGCGCACACCGGAATACAACGACGGCTTTTACCGGATCTATCGCAAGCTGGGTGTCAACGCAATGGGCGGACCCGTGGTGACCAAAGGAATACAGATGACGTCCAACCTGCTTATCCAAGGTCAGGAGGCCAAAATCAGTGAAAACCTGATTTTCAACACCTCAATTCCTGTCGAGCTCGAGGAGCGAAGCAAAGTGTATGCTGTCGCGATCGAAGACCGGGTGCCGTTGCTTTGGGACGTCGATTACGGCAAAGGCAAATTCATGGTGTACAACGGAACCAACCTGCAGTCATCCATGAACAGGGGGCTGATAGCGGGTGCTGTCAGTGTTTTAAATCCTGACTTCCTGTATCCGATCATGAACATGAAGATCATGTACATCGACGACTTTCCATCCCCCTTTCGTCAAGGCTACGACCCGGATATTTACCGAGCGTACAAAAAGGATATCCCCGATTTCTACCACGACATCTGGTGGCCGGAAATGATCAGACTGGCAGCGGACTACGATGTCACCTATACCGGAGCCTTGATCCAAACGTACAACGATCGGGTAGAGCCGCCTTTTACAGATCTGGAAGGTTCGGATAAAACCAACTTGATCACGTATGGACGGGATTTGCTGAAGCTGGGTGGAGAGCTCGGCATTCACGGCTACAATCACCAGTCGCTTGTCACGGATCAGGCGCGAGTAGACGAGCTGGGCTATCGGGCATGGCCAAGTGAAGCGAGCATGACCCAATCCTTACAAGAGCTGGATACTTACATCAAACGCATTTTTGCTCAGTATGCCATTCAGGTCTATGTTCCCCCTTCCAATGTGATGGCGGAAGAAGGGCGTCAAGCGTTGAAAAACACGTTTCCCCAGGTGAATATAATCGCCTCGCTGTATGCGGAATCGGCAAACAATCTGGAATACATTCAGGAGTTCTCGGTTGCCGGAGACGGGATCGTGGAGATGCCTCGCATTACATCGGGTTATGCCGATACGGACATCAACGATTGGTACATCACCAACGCGATGACGTCACTCGGTGTGTTTTCCCACTTTGTCCACCCGGATGACATTTTGGACAAAGCGAGAAGCAAAGAAAAGACCTGGCCGATCCTGTCCAAGGAATTCCGTTCGATGATGAAAAAACTGTATGAGCGATACCCCTGGATGCGGAGCATGACGGCTTCAGAGGGAGGAAGCGAGCTCACTGATTATCTCCAGACCAGGGTCTACCTGGAGCACAGCGAAGATAAGATCACCGGGTACATGAACAACTTCAGCACAGAGATGTTCTTCGTGCTGCGAACGGACAAGAAAATGACGTCCACCCAAGGCTGTTCCGTTGAATGGATTGACGAAGGCGTCTACCTCGTCCATGCGACCAAAGCCAAATTCGAGATCGGATTGAAAGGATAAGCGATGAAGATTTGTCTGATTGCGGAGGGCTCTTATCCGTACATCACGGGAGGCGTGTCCAGCTGGATTCATTCCTTGATCAAAGGGATGCCCGAGCATGAGTTCGTCCTGTATGCGATTGGAGCCCAGGAGAAAAACAAAGGGAGCTTTGTCTACGAGCTGCCGGAAAACGTCGTGGCGATCCACGAAGTGTTTCTGGACACTTATTTTCGCGAAGAGGCTGTCCCGGGAAAGCGGTTGGCTTTGAAGGAAGAAGAGCAAAAGGCGCTCCTCTCTCTGCTGGATGGAAGCGAAGTCAACTGGACTGCTTTCTTCGACCTGCTGGTCAGAGGAAGGCTGCCCTCCGTAGGCGATTTCCTCACCAGCCGGGACTTCTTTGACATTGTGCAAAAGCTGTGCGAGCAAAAGTATCCCCAAATCCCCTTTACCGAAATGATTTGGATGATTCGTTCAATGATTCTTCCTCTATGTTTGATCATTGAAGGCGGAATGCCGGAAGCGGATTTGTACCATAGCGTTTGTACAGGCTATGGCGGCATTGCCGGAGCATTGGGAAAGCATCTGTACCACAAACCGTTTCTGTTGACAGAGCACGGCATTTACACCCGGGAGCGCGAAGAGGAAATTATTAAAGCTGGCTGGATCAAGGGCCATTTCAAAGACATCTGGATCGATTACTTTCTCAACCTCTCGAAGTGCGCGTACGCGTATTCCGATCGTGTCATCACGCTGTTTGGCAGGAACAAAGAGATTCAGATCGAGCTTGGATGCGACGAAGGCAAGATCGCCATCATTCCGAACGGCGTAGAAGTAGGGGAGTACCAAAGCTTGCCGGGGAAGGAGCTTGACGAAGAGGGAGCGATCTATATCGGTGCCTTGGTCCGAGTCGTGCCGATCAAGGATATCAAGACGCTGATCCAAAGCTTTGCACTGGTCCATGAGCGAATCCCGCATGCTTATTTGATCATCATGGGACCGACAAATGAAGATCCGGAGTACTTTGAAGAGTGCAGGCAGCTGGTGGCGAGCCTGCAGCTGTCTCGAGTGAACTTTACAGGAACGGTCAGTGCCAAAGAGTACCTCGGAAAAATGGACATGCTCGTTTTGACCAGCATCAGCGAAGGGCAGCCCCTCGTCATTTTGGAAGGAATGGCAAGTGCTAAGCCATTTGTCACGACGGATGTGGGAAGCTGCCGGGAGCTCTTGTACGGGAATGGGGACGAGTTTCAGGACGCAGGGATCGTGGTTCCGGTCATGCATGCCGGTCAGATTGCCCAGGCGATGATCACCCTCTGTGAAGAAGAAGAGCTGCGAAGGCAAATGGGGCAAAACGGACTTCAGCGGGTATCCGCTTTGTACACGAAGCGCCAATTTTTAGAGGCGTATCGGAATTTGTATCGGGAAATGGAGGTGCAGTCATGGCAGGTATCGGGTTTGAGCTGAAAAAGATGTTCCGGGGGCGCGGCTACCTGTCCGGGATGAAAGCCTACGCATACTCCTCACTCGTGACGGTAGGACCGATGGCGTTGTGCATGCTGATGGTCACGCTCTTGCAGCAGCTGTTGATTTACCTAGACGTTTCCTATTTGGAGCGGATGACGTTTTTGGCGGCAGTCGTGTATGCGTTTGTCTTTTCCCTGCTGGTGACATGTGGATTCATCATGGTGATTTCCCGCTATATCGCGGACAAGATTTACTTGCGCGAGTATGACGAGATTATTGCATCGCTGTACGGTGTCATCGCGACCTGCTTGGGGCTGGGGGGCTTGGCTGGAGCCGTATTCTATTATTTTTCCCCTCTCGATGCCGTGTTTAAAATATCCGCGTATCTACTCTATGTGGAGCTGATCGTCGTTTGGCTGCAATCTGCCTACATGTCCGCCCTGAAAGATTACATGCGGATTATTCGCGGGTATGCGGCTGCGGTAATCGTGACGGGCCTCTCTGCTCTTCTCATGGTCTATGCAGCTGGCATGCACACGGGACTGGCGATGCTGATCTCTATGAATATCGGTTTTTTCTTGATGATCGCTCTGTCCTTTCTGCATCTGGAAAGCTATTTTCGCCAAAAGGCAAACCATTACTTTGCCTTTCTGCAGTATGTCAAAAAGTATCCGAGCCTGCTTGTAACTGGGCTGTTTTGCTCGCTCGGCTTTTATATTCACAACTTTGTTTATTGGCTGATGAGCCCGCTGCAGGAAAACATCGCGGATACGTACTGGATCGCTTCGTCCTACGACGTGCCTGCATTCTATGCGTCGCTGAGCTTTTTGCCGACGATGGTCATGTTTGTCGTGTCAGTGGAGACCGCGTTTTACGAGAAGTACCGCCAATACTACGGGACGATTCTGGGAACGGGATCTGTGCAGGACATCAAGCGCGCCAAAAAGGATATGATCCAGACCTTGATGCAGGAGCTCGGCTTCATGATGGAAATCCAGCTGTTTTTTACCTTTGTCTCGCTGGCACTGGGCATCACGCTTTTGCCGCACATCGGCTTTTCGACGGAGCAGATCGAGCGTTTCAACATCTTGGTCGTCGCTGGCTTTTTGTACGCCGTGATGTTTGTTCTGATGCTGTTGCTGCTTTATTTTGATGACCGGAGAGGGGCAGCTCTGGTAACGGCGTTGTTCGTAACCAGCACGGCGGTCATCACGCTGGCTATGCTTCCGCTTGAGAACTACGGATTTTCTTTTTTCCTGTCTTCGTTCCTGGCGGTAGCAGCAGCCTTGGGGCGTCTCCTCTATTACTTGAAAAATATTGACTACTACACCTACTGCTCACAGCCGCTTATTGCCAGGGAGGATGGATGAGAGTGAAGACTATCGCATGCAGATGGATGCTCGTGGCGGCCTTGGCAGCTTTGGCGGGCTGTGCCAAAGACTCGCCGAATCTGGCGGAGGGAAGCCAGCCGTCCGCGGCCCCCGTAGAACAGGTGCAGGCTCCGCAAGAAGGCTTGCATGAAAAGAAAGACGTCTATGCACAGGATGAGGACGGGAGTGTCGTGCATCTCTATGTCACCGTGGTGAAAGAAGAAAACGCAGAGCTTCCGACGACGACATTTTCCGAGCTGAACCGCTCGCTAGATGGCAAAGACGCCAAAGGGAATGATCTTACGGCGAAAATCATCTTTCAGGAAGGCGACGAGAAAGGTCCTACATCCGGCTATTTCGGCTACGGGGAGTCGAGAACGAACGGAACGATCGAGGTGCGCGGAGAATCCAGCCGCAGCTCCCAGCAAAAGTCCTACAAAATCCGCTTGCTGGACACGGCTGGCTATTGGAAGGAGCAGAGAAACATCAACCTGAACAAGCACCGGCCAGACGTCACCCGGGTCCGGCAAAAGCTCAGCTTCGATTACTTTGAGCAAATGCCAAACATCTCCAGTCTGCGGACGCAATTCGTGCATCTCATGATCAAAGACATGACAGGCCCGAACCCAGACACGCAGTTCGTAGACTACGGACTGTTTACGCAGATCGAACAGCCAAACAAGACCTTTTTGCAAGCCCATGGACTGGACCGGAACGGCAATCTGTACAAGGCGATCAATTTTGAATTTCACCGCGATACGGACAAAATCAAGCTGGCCAACGATCCGACCTATGACAAAGCCGCATTTGAAAGCCTTCTGGAGATCAAAGGGAGCGAAAATCACGAGAAGCTGATCGCCATGCTGGACGATCTGAAAAACCACTCGATCCCGATCAAGGAAGTCTTGGACAACCATTTCGACCGCGAAAACTACTTCACGTGGCTTGCCGCAAATATTTTGATGGGGAATGCAGATACGGCAGCGCACAATTTTTTATTGTACAGCCCGTCAGACTCGGAAAAATGGTACTTCCTGCCTTGGGATTACGATCTGTCGTGGGGTTTCTTTGAAGAAGAAGCGAAGCGCATGCCGCAGGTCACCCTCGGGAAGTGGGAGTTTGGAATCTCCAACTACTGGGTGTCTGACTTGCACAGTCGTGTGTTCAAAGACCCTGAGAACGTAAAAGCGCTCAATGAAAAGATCGAGGAGCTCAGTCAGTTTATCACGACAGAGAAAACCGAAGCCCTCCTGAAAAGCTATTACCCGATCGCAAGCCAATACGTGAAAAAACAGCCCGACTTGTACCATCTGCCTCAGGAAGTGGACAAGTTTGACTATGAATACAACATCATCGCGGGACAGCCTGCACGCAACAAAGTGAGGTATTACGAGGGTCAGGAATACCCCATGCCGTTTTACATGGACGAGCCGAAAGAGGAAAAAGGGCAGCTGACTTTTACCTGGGATCATTCCTACGATCTGCAGGGCGACGATTTGACCTATGATTTTGCCATCAGCTATGATCCCGGGTTTACCAAGAAGTACGTGGAGGCAAAAGGTGTGACGGGTACGAGCTACATGCTCCCGAAAATGGCAAAAGGCAGGTACTTCTGGCGCGTCAGTGTAAAGGACAGCAAAGGGCATGAGCAGACATCCTTTGACCGTATCGAAGTGGATAATATTCGTTACCACGGCGTGAAGGAGTTTGTTGTGAAGTAAGGGGGGACTCGCATGCAGTTTGGCAACAAGAAGCTGAGAAATGAGTGGAAGTATTACATCCGTTTTTACGACTATCTGGCCCTGAAAAGCAGACTGCGCTTGATCACACAGCTCGATCCAAACTCAACCGATTCGGAAGGCTATCAGATACGCAGCCTGTATTTTGACGATACCTACGACACTTCCTTATACGAGAAAAACTACGGCGTATACAAGAGAAAGAAGTACCGGATACGCATCTATAATCACTCGGATGCCGTGATCAAGCTGGAGCGCAAGAGCAAGTACGATGGCTACATCTGCAAGGAAGCGGCGTCTCTCACCAGGACGGAATACGAAAGCATCATGGCGGGGGAGACGGACTTTCTGCTGGCGCGAGAAGAGAGTCTGCTGCATGATTTTTATCTCGACAGCAAAAACCATCTGTTTCAGCCAAGAGTTGTCACCGATTACATCCGGGAAGCTTATTTGATGGAGATCGGCAATGTACGTGTGACCTTTGACAAGCAATTGATGACCAACGTCAATACGCTCGACATCTTTGATCCGAACATGAAAACGGTAAACGTCATTCACGAGCCAAAAATGATCATGGAAGTAAAGTTTGACAACTTCCTGCCGACAAATATTCGCTCTTTGCTCCAAAATTTTAGCAGCCAGCGATCTGCTATCTCCAAATATCTCATTTGCAGAGAGGAGAGCAAAGCGTACTACAAACTTTAGCGTGAGGGGAAATCCGTTTCATGGACAATACAATCAATTTTCAGGACATCATCAAAAAGAGTGTGCTGAAGATGGAGCAATTCGCCAGTATTTCGGTATGGGATACGGTCATTGGGCTCATCCTATCCGGGCTGATCGGACTCTTCATCTATTACATCTATAAACGATCCTTTCGTGGGGTGGTGTACAGTCATACTTTCAATATTACACTCGTCGTGATGGCGATGCTGACCTGCCTGATCATCATGACGATCAGCACCAATATCGTTCTGTCTCTGGGGATGGTAGGTGCACTCTCCATCGTGCGTTTTCGGACCGCGATCAAGGATCCTTTGGACATCGTCTTTATGTTTTGGTCGATTGCAGCCGGTATCGCGACTGGGGCGGGTGCGTTTCCCGTATCCATCATCGGATCGCTTGTCGTGGCAGCGACGATTCTCCTGCTTTCCCGAAAACAGCTGAAGGACATGGCTTATCTTCTCGTCATTCACTACCGGGATCACGCAAGCGACGAGGTCCGATTTCAACTAAACAAGCTCAAGTATGCGCTCAAGTCAAAGACGATCAACAAAGACGTGATAGAGCTGGTCGTAGAAATCAAGCTCAAAAGCGACAATACGGCTTTTGTCCAGGATATTTCCACGATTGAAGGGGTAAAGGATGTCTCACTGGTAAGCTATAATGGCGACTATGCTCCATAAGAGTCCGGAAGAAATGAGCACGGACAAGCCGTTCTGCCAGCAGCGTGACAAGCTTTGCATCTAGTTTTACTATAGTTCCATGACTATCAAACTAATCAATGAGGACGAGAAGCGTGTCAAAATCTTTAAAGCTCTAGCAGATGTCAAGCGAATTGAGATCGTCCGCTATCTCTACCAGGGCAAAAAAAATAGTACGTGTGGAGATATCGGGAGTGCCAATGGCTTGAACAAGTCGAACACCTCGTACCATCTCAAGATTTTGCAGGAGGCGGATTTGGTTGATGTGGTACGGGAGGGACAATGTAAAATCATTACATTAAGAGAGGAAACGTTTCAACAGTTTTTACCGGGTTATTTGGCTACCCTCTAGTTGCCAGATAACCTATTTTTCACGCTGATAGTTCAAATGGTCTAAAACTATCGAACAGACTGGAAGACCATTCATAGAAAGCATAGTGTATGCGCGTAGCTCCCGTCGGTTTTTTGATCAATGTAGGTCATGCTGGGGCTGCTGCCACATTCAAACGCGGTTGCGGCTACCATGGCACTGGTGCTGATTGCGATGAGCTACTCCGCGATTCAAGTATCCCTGAACAACCTGATTCCGCAAATCTTGCGCCCCGAGAAGTTTGGTGTAGGGCTTGGCTTTTACAACCTGCTGAATTTTGTAGGAATGGCTTTCGGACCTGCTGTAGCAAGCCGTATTTTGGAGGCCACGAACAGCTACAGTCTGATTTATATCAGGGCTGCCATCTTGGTCAGCTTGCCATTTTTATTGCTGCAAAAGCCGTCAACCGTACAGCAGAAGGCAGCGTAAATGGTTTGCAAAAAAGGCCGTCAGCAATTGCTGGCGACCTTTTTTCTATTTCGTTTGAACCTCTACACGCCCAAGCGAATATCGCAAATCCTCCCGTTTTCCTTCCATCCCCCATTCAATAGCGGGCTCGCCGTTCTGAGGATCCAGGATCGCGATGCATACCGTGTACGAGCCAGGCGGAAGCTCAGACGGGATCGGCAAAGCATGAGCGGTCGTCCCTTTTCCAGGCAGCCATTTGCGGATGTCTGCTGAAGTTTCTGTTTTGGCGACGATCTCGCCGTTGGCATCCGCCAGCGACAGCTCGAGCACCCACGGAAAGTAAAAGGGAGCGACGCCTTGATTCTCCAGGTCCAGCTTGACGTTCAGGTCGGAACCAGGGGCAACAGACGCTTCATGAATTTCCTTGTGAACGACAAAACGATAGCCGATCGTATTTAGCAGTTGATTTAAATATTTCTGCTGCGCCCCGTCTGCCGCAAAAGTCGCAGGAGTATTCGGACCGAGCCAGCTAATATGGGTGGACTTTGCCTGTGCGATGGTATCGTTGATAGAGGCTGCGCTGAAATACCTTTTTAACGATTTGGAGGGAGAAAATTCGCCCCCGCTCGGCGCGTATTTCCAGTAATCAGGCATCGCTGGCATTTTCTCGAGGGTAAGCCAGGAGGTGTACCCCTTGTCCGCCCAGGATTTGTATTCCGCTGTCTGATCTCTATTGCCAAATACGTCGTTGAAGAGACCGAGCTTGAATTTCTTGGCTATCGGATGAGGTCTGCGCATGAGCAGGATCGAGTCCGGGAATTGATCGAGATAGGGCTGGACGTACTGATCTGTCACTACCAGCTTGGGAAAGGGGCGAGAGGTATTCGTATGCCATTCTCCCCAGTGCCCGATACTGCCCAATTCAATAAACGCGAGACGCGGGTCATTCTTGTAATGCTCACCGAGTTTTTCGATCAGCTTTTGATGATACGCAATCAGCTGCGGATTGCTGTAGTTTGGGCTGAAGCCTTTTCCATAGCTATTGCTGTACCAGTCCCCGTCGCCATTCAGCTCACGGTACAGCCAATCGGGAATATCCAAATGGGATTTGTCGGTGGGATAGTCCATGATGATACGAATGACCCATTTGGCTCCGCGCTCTCCCCATTCGGCAAGCTTCAGCTCTTTTTCTACTTGTTCAAACTTGTAGCTTCCTTTTTTCGGCTCCAGCTGTCGCCAGGTAAGATTTGCGTACACCAAGGTGTGGTTTTGTGCATAGCTGGCGTTGCGAGAGTCCGGAGCAAGTCCCATGTACGGATTGGACAGGACATCGTCGATGGGCTTTGGTGTGTAGATCATTTCCGTTTTCTCGGTTGCCAGGCAGAGGACAGGGAGAGAAGTGAGCAGCAAAAGTATGGCCAGGGTGTAAAGCAGATGCGATTTCATGAATGCCCCCAGTGTGGTCTGAATGTAAGCGGTTAGCCAGTGTCGTCTATTTCAAGCAAGAATCTATGATACTCCAGACAACTGGACAATTTCTGAACAAGTGCGAAATCCCTGACATGAGGAATGTATCCGCTTTCATTCATGCGCCTATGGTGCGTTTCGTGTTCCATTTTGTACGACTCAGCCAATTTGCATATGGAGGATGTTTTCCTTGTGATACGTTCTAGGAAGGCGAATTTGCCTGAATGTTTCAAAAGGAAAAAAAGGAGGAGACTCAGATGAGAAAATGGCTTCTCTCGCTCCTGATTTGGGGCGGGATCGCTGCGCTGGGTGCTGTCGGTTTTGGAATCATTGCACTGACTCGCGGAGAATCTGTCAACTCGTTCTGGCTGCTGACAGCTGCTTTTTGCACTTATGCCGTTGCTTATCGTTTTTACAGCCGTTTTATTGCCAAGAAAATCATGGGTCTGGATGACAACCGGGCGACACCTGCCGAAGTGAACAACGACGGCAAAGACTTCGTACCCACGAACAAATGGATTTTGTTCGGGCATCACTTCGCTGCGATTGCCGGTGCGGGTCCACTCGTAGGGCCGACGCTGGCAGCCCAGATGGGGTATTTGCCAGGAACGCTCTGGATCATCGTCGGCGTCGTGATCGGGGGCGCTGTGCAAGACTTCGTGATCCTGTTCGGGTCGATGCGGCGCAACGGGAAAACGCTGGGCCAGATCGCCAAAGAAGAGATCGGTCCGATTGGCGGAGCACTCGCATTGGTCGGAATTATTGCGATTATGATCATTTTGATTGCTGTTTTGGCGATGGTTGTTGTAAACGCTCTCGCGGAGTCTCCGTGGGCGACCTTTACGATCTTTATGACCCTGCCGATTGCCATTCTGATGGGCTTGTACATGCGCTACATCCGTCCGGGCCGCGTAATGGAAGGCTCGATTATCGGGCTAGCCCTGCTGTTCCTGTCCCTGTGGCTGGGTCAGGCAGTGGCAGCTTCTCCTACCTGGGGTCCAGCTTTCACCTTTACCAAAGTACAGCTGGCTTGGATGATCATCGTGTACGGCTTCGTTGCTTCTGTACTGCCGGTGTGGCTGCTCTTGGCACCACGCGATTACTTGAGCTCCTTCTTGAAGGTAGGGACGATCGGGGTGCTGGCGATTGGCATTATCATGACACTGCCGCCTCTGCACATGCCAGCCTTGACCAAGTTTATTGACGGTACGGGCCCTGTTTTTGCCGGTAACCTGTTCCCGTTCCTGTTTATTACGATTGCCTGCGGTGCAGTATCCGGCTTCCACGCCCTCGTGTCCTCGGGTACGACACCGAAAATGATTATGAAAGAATCGCATGCACCACTGATTGGGTACGGCGGCATGCTGATGGAGTCCGGTGTCGCGATTATGGCGATGATCGCAGCATGCGTACTCACGCCAGGCGTTTACTTTGCCATCAACTCGCCAGGGGCCGTGATCGGGGCAGATGCTGCGGCTGCAGCCACAACGATTTCGAGCTGGGGCTTTACCGTTACCCCTGATCAGCTGACGACACTCGCGAGCGATATACAGGAAAAAACCGTTCTTTCCCGAACAGGGGGCGCTCCGTCGCTCGCGATCGGGATGGCGACGATCTTCTCCGGCATTCTCGGCGGAAAAGCATTCATGGCATTCTGGTATCATTTTGCGATCCTGTTTGAAGCCGTGTTTATTCTGACGACTATCGATGCGGGGACGCGTGTCGGCCGCTTCATGGTGCAGGATATGCTCGGCAACGTCATTCCGAAAATGAAAGAAACCAACTGGCTGCCAGGCAATCTGATCGGCTCCGGACTCATCTCCATCGGCTGGGGTTACTTCCTCTTGCAAGGGGTTATGGATCCACTCGGCGGTATTTACACCTTGTGGCCGCTCTTTGGCATCGCAAACCAAATGCTCGCTGCCATCGCATTTACCGTAGGGACGACGATTATCTTTAAAATGGGCAAAGCGGCCTACTCCTGGGTCACGCTTGTACCGATGGCTTGGCTCAGTGCTGCGACACTGACGGCTGGCTGGCAGAAGCTGTTCCATCCGGATGCCAAAATCGGCTTCCTCGCTCATGCGGAAGCTTTCCAGAAGGCGCTGGATGCCGGAGCTTTGCCAAAAGGCGTAAAAACGATCGAAGCTGCACAGAAGATGATTTTGAACGACCAGATCGATGCGGCGGTATGCGCGATCTTTATGGTCATCACCATCGGCATCATTTTGGACGGCGCGCGACTGTGGATCAACATTTTGCGCGGCAAGCAATATCCGCTGTATGAGTCCCCTTATATCAAGTCCAAAGGAAACATCATTGACGGAAAAGGACACGTAGCATGAGAAGGCGGCTCAGAGCGCTCCGAAAGTCATTACGCCGTGTGAGCTCTGCCATCAAGACGATTTTCGGAATGCCGGACTACGACCGTTACGTGCAGCATTGGTACGCGACTCATGCCGCACCAGGTATTTTCCCGATGACGGAGCGGGAGTATTACATGTACGCTTTGACGGAGCGGTATGAAAAAGGCGGCGTGACCCGCTGCTGCTAAGGACACGAAGAGAAAGAGGCCGGAGCCGTCCGTGCCTCTTTTCGCTTTACAGATAGGAATTTGTAAGACTCCTATCCCGTACAAGTGCAACGAAGGCTTCGCCCAAAAGCTTGGCGAAGCCAAGTTTTCTATTCAGGTGCACAAGCTCCGCGCAGGTGTGGTGTAACCGCAGGTAAAGTATGGTACACTAAACAAAAAGTCATGTTTTGGGTGGCGATATGTGTGCAAGAACCATCACTTACGGAGCTTAAGGAGCTGGCTCTACGCTGCGCCCGATCTGCGGGTGAGCTGAGTCTCAAGCGAATGAAAGAGCCGTTTCAAGTCGAATACAAAACGTCTGCCTCCGATCTTGTCACGGCTGTTGATAAAGAAGTGGAAAAGCATGTAATCCACATGATTCTCGAACGGTTTCCCGATCACGGAATATTGGGCGAAGAAAGTACATTTAAAGGGGATTACAAGCAGTTTGATACACTTTGGGTCATTGATCCAATCGATGGGACGACCAATTTTGTGCATCAACAAATCAATTTTTCCGTGTCGATCGCAGTCTATCACAAAGGGGAGGGGTTGGTCGGAGCGGTATACGATCCTTCCCGTGATGAGCTCTTTTACGCGGTAAAAGGCGAAGGAGCGTATCTGAACGATCGTCCCTTGCATCTGGAAAAAGTCGTTACGCTCGAGGAAGCGCTGCTGTGCACGAGCGTTTTTTGGAACAAGCGGGCGGAGCAGATGGGCATTGATCAGATCGTGAAAAAGCTGGCAGGCAAAGTGCGGGGGATGCGCCTTCTAGGCAGTGCCGCTTTGGAGATGTCCTACGTAGCTGCGGGAAGATTGGATGGCTATGTGAGTATGTCTCTGAACGCCTGGGATTTCGGCGCTGCACGGATTATCGTGGAGGAAGCGGGAGGCAAGGTGACATCGATGGTGGGCAACCCGTTGCCGTTTGACGAGAAAAGCAGTGTCATGGCGTGCAACCCGGCTTTCTATGAAGAACTGCAGCACTACCTGAATTTGTCGGACAATACAGAGAAGGGGTCGTAAGCGATCTCGGAATCAGAAAGACCTGCTGACGATTAACCCCAGCAGGTCTTTCTTTTCCATACGAACGGGAGGATTACACACGTGAGGGTACGGGATGCATATGCTAAGGGAAGCGGTTTCTTTTGCGTGTGAGATCCATGGGTTGAACGAGGCTCGTCTCACAGGAGGGAAAAGAGCATGACGACTGCTGAATTCATCGAGCAAAGCATTCGCATCATCACAGAACATCAGGCAGAGAGCGGAGCCTATATCGCCTCCCCTGTCTTTCGACCGTATCGATACGCATGGCTGCGAGACGGGACGTTTACCGCATATGCCATGAACCGTGCTGGGCAGCATGAGAGTGCGCGCCGGTTTTATCAGTGGTGTGATCGAGTGATTCAAAACTACGAACAGAAAGCTCGTGCTGCAATCGCTGCCGTGCAGGCTGGGGTCACTGGCGGAGGGAACGAGCGCTTTTTGCATACACGCTACACCGTAGATGGAGCAGAAGTGATTGGGGAGTGGGGCAGCTTCCAGCTCGATGGCTACGGCACATGGCTGTGGGGGCTAGCGCAGCATGTGCGGTTCAGTGGCGAAACGGCCCTGATCGAGCAGCTGCGTCCTTCCATCGATTTGACATTGGATTATCTGCAAGCCTGCTGGAGGCTGCCCAACTACGACTGCTGGGAAGAATGGGGAGATCGCCAGCACCCGGCTACGATGGCGGCGATCTACGGCGGCGCAGCAGCGATTGCCGAGTACGTACCTGATCGTGCCGAGGAGCTTGCCCGATTGGGACAGAGCATTGCGCAGTTTGTCCGGGAAGATGGAACTACGGATGGAAGATTTGCGAAATCCGTGGGAAATCCAGCTGTTGACGCCAGTTTACTATGGATAGCGGTTCCTTTTGGATTGGCGGAAGTGGATGATCCCCTTATGGTCGAAACGGTGGAAGCCGTGAAGCGAGAGCTTGTCACAGCTGGCGGAGTCCATCGCTACGCGACAGATACGTACTATGGGGGTGGGCAGTGGCCGCTGTTGACTGCCTGGCTTGGGTGGTTTTACGTACGCACGGGGCAGAAAAAGGCTGCGGCGGACCTCTTGCACTGGATGGAATCGAAATGGCAGCCATCCGGATTGCCCGAACAAGTACAGGACCATCTTGTCTCGCCAGAAGCGTATGAGCGCTGGGTAGAGAAAGAAGGAAAACCCGCTGCTCCTCTGGTATGGTCCCATGCGATGTACCTCGTGCTGGCTGCGGAGCTTCAACACGTTGGATAAGGAGCACCTTGCGTAGCAGCGAGGTGCTTTTTCCTTTCTTGCGTCGTGAACGGCTGCAAGGGAAGCGAGGATGAAAAAGACCATCGAAACAAATAGTAAAGGATGATGTTCGGGAAAAATCCAATCCTTTTTCTAGCTGGGAGCGATGACAATTGGCAGCATCTCAACAAGCACAGCACGACAAAGTCCGGCATCCTCCAGGACTGTACCTGTTGTTTTTTACAGAGATGTGGGAGCGCTTCAGCTATTACGGCATGCGTGCCCTTTTGACGCTGTATTTGACGACAGCATTGATCAGTGGTGGCCTAGGATTTGAGAAGAGCACCGCGATGAGCATTTACGGCTTTTTTACAGGAGCTGTTTATTTTACCCCGCTGTTAGGTGGTTACTTGTCGGACAGGTACATAGGCCGAAGACGCGCGATCACGATTGGTGGTTTGTTAATGGCTCTGGGAAACCTGTGCCTGTTCGCCTTGACCAATACGGCTGGTCTGTACATCGGACTGGCCCTGCTTATCATCGGTAACGGATTTTTCAAGCCGAATATCTCAACCCTTGTCGGAGAGCTGTATCCAAACGATGCGGGCAGAAAAGATGCGGCCTTTACCATCTTTTACATGGGAATCAACATCGGTGGTTTTTTTGCTCCACTGATCTGCGGTTTTCTGGCAGAGGATCTGTTTAAAACGACCGTGGATGGCGTGGATCATTTCGGCTTTCGTTTCGGCTTCTTAGCCGCGGCCATCGGGATGATCGTCGGACAGGCAATCTACAACGGCTTGGGAAACCGGTATCTGGGTGACATCGGAAAAAATACGGTAGGAGCAGCGGCTGCAAAGCAGGGGGGCACCGATGTCTCCCAAGAGCCCTTGACCCCAAAAGAAAAACAGCGCACGGCGGTGATCGTCATCATCACATGCTTTGTCATTTTCTTTTGGGCAGGGTTCGAGCAGGCAGGCAGCTCGCTGACTCTGTACGCAGACACATTTGTGGACAAGCACATCTTTGGCTGGGAAGTCCCAACATCCTGGTTCCAGTCGCTCAATCCGCTGTTTATCGTCCTTCTTGCGCCAGTGCTGTCCGCATTTTGGATCAAGCTCGCTGCGACGAAAAAAGGGGACCTCAGTATTCCCGTCAAGATGTCGCTGGGTATGATCATGCTCGGCTTGGGATACATGGTATTGATTATGGCCGTGCTGCAGACAGGCAGTGATGCGAACAACGTGGTGGTGCAGTCGAACATCCTGTTTATCATCGTGACGTATTTGCTGCATACGCTCGGCGAGTTGTTCCTGTCCCCTGTCGGACTGTCGATGGTGAGCAAGCTCGCTCCCGCCAAGCTGGCTTCCCTGCTCATGGGCGTGTGGCTGGCGAGTACAGGCGTGGCAAACGTATTGGGAGGATATTTGGCGGCCTTCACGCAGTCTCTTGGCTACTTCGAGGTATTTGGGCTGATCGGACTGATGGCCATTGTGATGGGGCTGATCCTGCTGCTTCTGTCGCGCAAGCTGGTACGGATGATGGAATAGAACAATTGATGGATCTTTCGTCGTGTTTCCGAACGGAATGAGTGGTTCTTTTGACCCTCTTTGAGAAGGGGGCGAAATCGCAGCAAGGTAAAAAACAGGCCGATCTTTCGCCAAAAGCAGGGGGGAGATCGGTCTATTTGCAATGTGTAGGTATTCCTTTTTTTAGGAGAAATTCCGCTTGATTTTTTCGGATGAGCAGAGGAAAATATAGATGATATTGATAATTATTATCAATTAATTCCATAATCCATGAGGTGATAGGCAGCATGTCGATAACGAAAGTGCGATTGACGATTGATTCGAATCTTAAGGATGAACAGGAGCGAGCCAAGCTGGCGGAGCTGCACCAATTCGTTGTCAGCCATATCATGAGTTTGGAATTTCAAGAGGGTGTCAAAGTAACCATGGAGTACGGATCTCAAGCCGAGTCCGGGCAGGAAGACTTGGTCGAAGCAGATGCACAGGAGTGGGGGGGCCTGAGTGACAGGCAGCGTCAAATCGCCAGAATGCTTTGCCAGCATTACTCCATTAAACGGATTGCAGAAGAACTATACGTCAGCGTAAATACCGTGAAAAAGCACATTCAAAACGTGAAGAAAACGTTAAACATCGAAGCATCTGGAGCCGATTTTATTTACGCTCTGGAGCAATTGCTGCAGCGGGGCAAAACGGAGGGGAAGGAGCATACTCAAATCGAATAACGCACATTATCCATTTGGAGAATTTACTCCCCTGAGGCTTGTTGATATTCTAAGAACAGATATAAAGTTATTGATATTGATTATCAATATCAAATATCGAAAACAAGCTTCTAAGGAGTGGTTCGAGTGGGGAATTCCAACAATGAGCGTTATCTGGAGAGCCAGGCGGCAAGGGAATCCAATGCGAGATCGTATCCTAGGAGACTTCCCATCGCGATTCTGGAGGCGGAAGGCATCCATGTAAAAGATATGGATGGCAAAGTCTATTACGATTGCTTGGCTGGAGCCGGAACGCTGGCTTTAGGTCACAATCATCCGGTCGTCGTGGATGCGATCAGGCAGATGCTGGAGCATAAGCGTCCCCTGCACACCTTGGACTTGACGACTCCGCTTAAGGAGCAGTTTGTGGACGAAGTTTTTGCGAGTCTGCCCGAAGCGTTCGCTAAAGATGCGCGCATCCAATTTTGCGGACCGACAGGGGGCGATGCCATCGAAGCGGCGATCAAGCTGGTAAAGACCGCGACAGGCAATCGCAGCATCCTGGCTTTCCAGGGTGGCTATCACGGTTCGACGCACGCGACGATGAGTTTGAGCGGCACGCTCGGTCAAAAAGAGAAGATCAACGGCTTGATCCCGGACGTGCACCACTTGCCGTATCCTTATGCCTATCGTTGCCCGTTTGGGGTTGGCGGCGAGGAGACGCACCGCATCAGCAGTAAGTACATAGAGAATTTGCTCCGTGATCCGGAAAGCGGCATTGTGTCCCCGTGCGGAATGATCCTCGAGGTCGTTCAGGGAGAAGGGGGCTCCATCCCTGCCCCGATCGAATGGCTCAAGGAGATTCGCCGGATTACAAAAGAACGGAATATTCCGCTTATTATCGATGAAGTGCAGACTGGGATCGGCAGAACCGGCAAGATGTTCGCCTTTGAGCATGCGGGCATTATTCCGGATGTGCTCGTACTCTCCAAGGCTATCGGCGGCAGCTTGCCACTCTCGGTCGTGATTTACCATAAAAAGTACGATGTCTGGAAGCCAGGCGCACACATCGGTACGTTCCGCGGAAACCAATTAGCGATGGCGGCGGGTCTGGCTACCTTGACATACATCAGGGAACATAACCTTCCGGAAAAGGTGGCTCAGCTTGGTGAGCGTTTATCTGATCACTTGCTAGAGCTGAAAAGGAACGTCGCGTTTATCGGAGACGTGCGTGGACGCGGACTGATGATCGGTGTGGAAGTGGTGAATGCCGATGAGCAGCAGGATTCGTTGGGGCATTATCCCGCTCATCCCAAGCTGGCTAGCCGTATTCAGCAAGAATGCCTCAAGCGCGGACTGATTTTGGAGGTTGGCGGCAGACATTCCGCCGTGATGCGTTTCTTGCCTCCGCTCATCGTAACCGAAGAACAAGTCGACGAGATTGCCCGTATTTTCAGCGAAGCGGTTCACGTGGCATGCGAAGCTTACCACACGGCCAAGATCGTGTGATGGAGTCTCAGGAGAGAGGAGAGACCGAGGAAGAATGCTAGGACAACAAACGAATGTATCTGTTTCCAAAAGCAGTGCAGAGCTGGCAGAGCAAGCGACGATTCGTGCCGTGTTGAACAGTTATTTGCGGGAAACGAAAGCCCCCTTGGAGACAGAGCGAGACGTATTCATCCTCAAGCTCCCTGCTATCGGGAAATCCATCACGGGAGAGCTGCTGTATTCCTCTGCTATCGGGCAGCATGCCTATGGGCCTGTCTTCCACGAGATCATGCCAGACGGAACGCTTCGGCAACTGGAGATGTCCTCGTTGACGAGACTTTTGCTGGATGAGCTGGGCGCAAAGGAAACACCCGACCTTCGCAGCGCCTACGTAAGTCAGCTGATGACGCATATCGAAAACAGCTACCGCAAGATGAGCATGCATCTCGAGTATTACCAGAACCACCGACAGTCCCTAGTAAACGGAAAGCTGGACTGCATCAAATCGGAGCAATCGCTCTATTACGGACACCCGTTTCATCCGTATCCCAAAAGCTCGGAAGGCTTTCGGGATGAGGAACTGGCCACATACAGTCCAGAAATGGGCGCTGCTTTTCAGCTGCATTACTTCGCGATTCACGAGGAGCTGGTTTACGAAGAATGGCTTGAAGGCCACGGCCCGAAGCTTCCTGACGAAGTGAAAGTACACGCCAAACAACAAGTGGCCGACGGGGCAGGCACATACAAGATCGTGCCCATGCATCCGTGGCAAGCCGCCTTTGTGTTTCAGCTGCCACAGGTTCAGGCGCGGCTCCAACGAGGCGAAATCATAAGCCTGGGCTTGCTTGGTCCCGTGTTCTATCCGACTTCATCGGTACGAACGGTTTGGAACCCGGCAGGAGGATACGGATACAAGCTGCCTTTGCATGTCCGGATTACCAATTTGGTACGGGAGAACTCGTGGGAGCAAGCAAGAAGGACGATGGATGCGGCAAAAGTGATTCATCACTTGCGAGACGATATCCAATCGGATTCTTTCCGAATTTTGTCGGAGACAGGTTTCAGCCATGTCCGAATCGATTCATCCGTAGATGCTTCGCCGTATTTTACCGTGATTCACCGACCGATTGTCTTGGAGAACGACTCCACGTATGTGGTGGCGTCCCTCTTAGAAAGCTTTCCGGGTGAGACGGAGCCCAAATTGATCCAGGCCATCCGGCAAAGCGACCAGGGGCGGCTGCCAGATCTGGACCTTTGGCTGGAGCGCTACCTGCAAATATCGCTGCTTCCTTTGATGCGGCTTTTCGCAAACAGAGGGATCAGCTTTGAGGCGCATTTGCAAAACTCCTTAGTCTCCCTCAAACACGGATGGCCGGACTGCTACTATGTGCGGGATCTGGAAGGGGTCAGTATCGACCGCCAAGCAGCGGCACAGTCGGGCTGGATTGGCACTCTCGTAGACGCAGACAGTCCTGTTCTCTACGAGGAAGCCCAGGCGTGGGGGAGGACCAAATACTATTTCATTGTCAATCATCTGGGCTCCCTCATCCACACGATTGCGGCTTATCGGCAGGTAGGCGAGGAGCATTACTGGCGCATCGTCCAAAAGCTTTTGCAGCAGGAAAAGGCGACGGCAGGCAAACGGCTTCTTTCTTACCTAAACGATCTGCTCCAGAGTGATGCTTTACCTGCGAAAGCGAATTTGCGCAGTTGTTTTCTAAAAAGGGGAGAGACACCACTGTTTGTCGACATCCCGAATCCGATGAAGGAATAATTTCCGCGCTCCCACATCCGACTTGTTCCAATTGTGACGAAAGCAGGAAGAAAGGAATGTGTCGTTCGCGTGGAAAAGTGGAGACGAAATCTGTACATCTTGTACGTGGGTCAATTTCTGGCGATGGCTTCGATGAGCTGTGTGACACCGTTTCTCCCCCTTTATTTACAGGAGATGGGGCTGACGGATCACGATGAGGTCTTGCTATGGTCAAGTCTCATTTATGGAGCCAATCTGCTGACGGCTTTTCTTTTTGCACCGATCTGGGGCAAGGTCGCAGATCAACACGGTCGGAAACTCATGCTGATACGTTCCGGACTGGGCATGGCCATTACCATCTCGCTGATGGGGGTGGCCAGCGGTCCCATTCATCTGCTGCTTTTGCGTCTGCTAAATGGTGTCTTGTCTGGATTCAGTCCAGCCGCAATCGCATTGACGGCCACGAACACGCCGAAAGAAAAGAGTGGCTATGCACTAGGCATCCTGCACTCCGGCTCTGTGGCAGGAACCATTTGCGGACCGCTGCTAGGCGGCTTACTCGCTGACCAGTTTGGCTTTCGTGCCGTTTTTTTCGCCACCGGCTGCTGCATTTTGGCAGCGACGCTGATCGTCATTTTTGGGGTCACCGAGCATTTTGAAAAGAAGGGAGAGAAAGCGGAAAAGACCGGCTTCGTGGACGATTTCAAACAGATTGTCGCGAGGAAACCGATTGCTTCTCTGATTCTATCGGCTGCCATCGTCAGAACGGCGATGATCGGTACGCTGCCGCTTATTCCGTTGTATGTGCAGCTTTTGGCCCCCAGTCAGGACAACGTGGTCTTGTTCGCGGGAATGGCCACAGCTGCGATGGGAATCGCCAATATGATCGCTGCCCCGCAGTTGGGGAAGCTCGGGGACAAATTTGGCTCACACCGTATTTTTATCGGCGCGGTGAGCGGAGCCATCTTGTTTTTTGTCCCGCAAGCGTTTGTTCAGAATCTGTGGCAGTTGATCGCTCTGCGCTTTGGGACAGGTGCCTGCCTGGGTGGATTGATGCCTTCTGTCAATGCGCTCATCCGCCAATTTGCGCCAAAGGGGATGGAGAGCAGGACATACAGCTATGTAAACTGCGCCTGCTTTTTGGGAGGGCTCGTCGGCTCGCTAGGCATGGGAGCAATCGCATCCTGGTTTGGTCTGCCGATGATCTTCATAGGCTCAGCAGTCCTGTTGCTGTTGAACCTTGTCTGGATGAAAGTGGCTGTCTATCCGCAAATTCGTCGCGAGCAAGAAGAGACTTCGCTTTTGCGTGATCAGCAAATAGCAAAATGAGGTGGAACGATGTATACATTTGCCAAGATGCGTACCGACCATTCTGATTTATATACCAAAGTAGAAGAACGTGTTTTGTGCCAGCTGATGGAGGCTGTTATCTACGAAGAAATCGTCCTGCCGCGAAAAGAGCTCTTTGCAAACCGCTCTGCCGAAGAAAAGTATGCACTGCCAGGTACGGCCAAATCAGGCGAGACGGTAGCCTATGTGTTTTCTTGCAAGCAATACTTTACTTTTGAACGAGTCCGTATCGAGCGGGGAAGCATGCGGCGCATAGACGCGCGGGGAGAGCGAGCAAAGGTTTCGCTGCCTCTGTTTGTGCAGGAGGTGCTCGGTCAAGTCCAAAGCGACGAGCGCTTGGCGATCTTGCTTGAAGAGCTGGAGCAGACTTTGCTCAAAGATTTGCAGGCACAAATACACAGGTCCGAAACGAGGGAAGGCCACCATCCAGCTGCCTATGATGACTGGGAAAGCCTTTTGGACGGACATCCTTACCATCCCTGCTATAAATCGCGGATCGGCTTTCACTTGAAGGAAAATGAGCAGTACGGACCTGAATTTCAAGCCAATCTGCAGCCGGTTTGGCTGGCCGTTGCCAAATCGGAAAGCCTCCTAGCGGTAAAAGAGGACATCGACTATCCTGCCTTCATCGAGGAAGAGCTGGGGCATCAAATCTATCAGGATTATGTCGCTCGCATGCACGAAAAAGGGCTGGATGTCAAAGATTACTGGATCATGCCCGTCCATCCGTGGCAGTGGGAAAATATCATTCTCCCGACGTTTCATAGTCAGCTGGCTGAACAAAAGATCGTCCAGCTCGGCTTCGGCAAAGACTGCTACCGTGCCCAGCAATCGATCCGCAGCTGGGCGAACGCTGTGCACAGAGAGAAATCCTACATGAAGCTGGCGCTAAACATCACGAATACCTCTACGAGAAGGATGCTGGCAAAGCATACGGTCATGAACGCACCGCTCGTGAC
This sequence comes from Brevibacillus nitrificans, assembly GCF_003710965.1. NCBI lineage: Bacteria > Bacillati > Bacillota > Bacilli > Caryophanales > Paenibacillaceae > Brevibacillus > Brevibacillus nitrificans. The sequence continues at coordinate 243,492 of NZ_RHHU01000017.1, forward strand.
CAACTGGCTGCTGTCGCTGACGGCACAAGATGAAGTAGCGAAGAAGCTGGACTTTCCATTTTTAGGTGAGTTTGCAGGGGTCTCTTACGATTACGAGAAGCTTCCCACTGCTGTCCAGCTGCAAGCGTACGGGAGTCTCGGTGTTGTCTGGAGGCAAAGCGTTCACCGCTTCTTAAAGGAGGATGAGCAAGCGTTTCCGTTTCACGCGCTGAGTCTCATCTACCAAGAAAAGCCTGTGATTGACAAATGGGTGCGCCAGCATGGCCTGGAAGCCTGGACACGTCAGCTGCTTGAAGTGACCGTCACGCCTCTGATTCATATGCTGTATGCACACGGACTGGCCTTGGAATCCCACGCCCAAAATATCGTGTTGATCCATAAAAACGGGTGGCCGTCTCGTGTGGCTCTGAAAGATTTTCACGACGGGGTGCGTTTCTCCAAAGCGCATTTGCCCAGGCCAGATCTATGCCCGGACCTGAACCGGGAGCCAGCTCACCATCGCGCTCTCAACCGTCACTCTTACATGCAAACGGACGATTTGGCTGCCGTGAAAGACTTTTTGCACAGTGCTTTTTTCTTTGTGTGCCTAAGCGAGCTGGGAATCTTTTTGCACGAGCAGTACGCGCTTTCGGAACAGAAGTTTTGGGGAATGGTAGCCGAGGTCATCTACTCCTACCAAGAAGACTATCCAGAGCATCAGCAAAATTTTGAATGGTACGATTTGTTCTCGCCAACCATTCTGATTGAACAGCTGGCGCGCCGCCGCATGTGGAAAGACACGGAAGTCGAACCAAAGCCAGTGCCGAATCCTCTCTATTATTATCGATCCCTGCGAGGAGGCGAAGCATGAAGATGAAAGAGGTAGGGTATGAGGTAGAACAACTCGTCATGGAGGATTTGGTCAATGCGCTGCTCGCGGAACGTTTCTTTGAAAAACACCCCCATGTCGAGCTTTTATCCCGAGTCGAATGGGAAGCGATCGTTCGAAGCGATGCCGTGATGCAGGCGATACATAGCCAATTCGATTTTGCTCACGAGCAAGTGCCTGTTTACCGCTGGAGCTTGGGTTCGGAGCAGGGAGGGACGGTCGTCTTTCCTGTGCAGCCTGCCATCGTGCAGTCCTATCGCTTTCTAGCATCTGCTGGCATGTATGAAGCCCGGCAGATCGAAGACCAGGTATCCGTGACAAGGCTGGGGCCAGTGGAGCTCATGCGGCATCTGCAAGATCTGTACGCCCATGATTCCATCACGATCCATCCCGATAGTGCCGAGCAATTCAAGCGGATGCTAGGCGAAACATTGCTGCAGACATCCTGGGCGCTGGAAAACGCACAGCCAAAAAAGGTGCTGGCTCTTCCCGCAAAGGCAGCATTCCTGGAAGCAGAGAGAAAGGCGGCTTTTCGGGATCGTCCCTTTCATCCAGTTTCCAAAGCAAAGCTGGGATGGGGCAGTGAAGAGTGCCGCCGCTATACGATTGAGCATGGTCAGCCAATCCAGCTGAACTGGATGGCAGTAAAGCGTGAGCGCTTGGTTTCGGGTCAGCCAAACGGTCCTTCTCCCATGACGGGATTGCTCTCGGACGAAGAACGTCATCTGCTCGAAACGGAAATGAGCGAGCGAGGACTGTCCACCGAAAACTATGTGCCGATACCCGTCCATCCTTGGCAGATGGCGGAAGTCTTGCCGAATCTGCTGCATGCAGAGCTTGCGCAAGGGATATGCGTGCCCTTACAGTCGCAAGCTGGCACCTATTCCGCTACCTCCTCTGTTCGTTCTTTACTTCCGGTCGGGAAAGGAACCCATCACGTGAAGCTGCCCATTGGCATTCGTTCTCTTGGGGGACTCCGCTATCTTTCGGCAGTCAAGCTGATGAACGGCCAATGCGCAGAGCAGCTGCTTCGTCAGGCTGTAGAACGAGACACGGAATTGAGGAATCGCCTGTTTTTATGCGATGAAACACAGTGGTGGGCCTATTTGCCTGAGAGCCGTGACTTGTTTGCCGACTACCCGCGGCATTTGTCTGCCATGGTCAGACAATACCCGGCTGACTTGCTTGCGGACGTTGAGGTTCGTCTTGTACCGATGTCTGCTCTGGCTGTCTTTGAGCGTGGCGGAGCAGGTCATTTATTCGACGAGTGGTTGTCCATCATCGGCCAGGAACAGAGCGAGTCATCGATTCTGCAGCTGTGCAAAGAGGTCTTCCTGCCGTTTTTAGAGAGTAGCTTCCGCCTGTTCCGACTCGGGATGATGCCTGAAATCCATGGGCAAAACGTCGTCCTCGTCTGGCGGAAAGGTGAAATCACGGGGCTTTTGCTTCGCGATCATGACTCGCTGCGGGTCCATGTGCCTTGGCTTCGCGCGAACGGCCTGGAGGATCCGAGGTATACCTTGCGCCCCGGCGTACCGGAGTCTCTCTATCATCAAACACCGGAGAACCTGCTGTCCTTTTTCCAAATGCTCGGGATTCACGTGAACAGCTACGGCATGATCGATGCGGTATCCAAGTATTACGGCGTGGAAGAAGAAAAGCTGTGGAGGGTATTGCTGGAGAGCATTGAGCAGGCGATGAAGCAAGCGGATCTGCCGGATGAAGTGACAGTGGTCCTGCGCGCGTGCCTGTTGGAAAAGGCGGAGTGGCCCTGGAAAGAAGTCATACGTCCACTGGTCAAGCAGCATGCCAAGGTACCTAGCAGCATGCCCTATTCAAAAGGTGAAGCGCAGAATCCGTTTCATGCCATGTCTCGCGTTTTGACTTCCTAGATAAGTCTGGATAGAAGGGAGGAACCGTATGTTTCGCATCGAGCCGAGAGTGCAAGGGGTAACACCAGAGCTTTTGGAGCTATATCGCGAAATCAGTCCTTCGACGATTGGTCATATGACGGATTTCGGTTTCCTGAATGGCATAAGCCCGCTGTTTCGCCCGATTTCCCTCTTAGGAAACGCAGTGACCGTTCGAATCCCGCATATGGACGCTACGGCGATTCGTCATGCACTCGATCAGGCAGAGCCCGGAGACGTTTTGGTGATAGATATGTCAGGCGATGACCAACGCGCTTGCTGGGGGGAATTTCGCACCTATGCAGCCATGGCCAAAAAGCTGGCAGGTGTCATCGTCGCAGGCTGCGTGGCCGATGTGCGAGTGATCACGAGTCTCGGGTTTCCCGTATACTCCAAGGGCATCAGTGCACTCAACACCCGGTCGCTGCAGCTGGAGGGAGAGGTCAACACGCCTGTCAGTGTTTGCGGAGTAAGCGTCATGCCCGGTGATCTAGTCGTGGGCGATGACGACGGCGTTTTCGTGATTAGCCCGAAGCATGCGACAGAGATCGGACTTCGCGCGCTGGAAAAGCAGCGCAGAGAGGCAAAGAAACGGCAAGAGTACGGCTATGATCAGCTTCTCGAGGGGGCTCTCAAAGGGAAGAGCGTATAGATCGTGAAGAAAACAACGAGGTGATTTCCATGAGTCAAACAAAACGACAGCTTCATCTCAACTTGTTTATCATGAGTACCGGGCATCACGAAGCATCCTGGCGTCATCCGGATGCCTCTCCGCATATGGCGACCAGCATTGAGTATTATCAAAAGCTCGCACAAACAGCGGAGCGAGGAAAAATGGATTCGATCTTCCTCGCCGAAAAATACCGATTGCCGAAATCGATCCAGCATCGCGTGATCCCGCAGATGGAAGCTTTTACGCTGTTGTCCGCGATTGCAGCGGTGACCAAGCGGATCGGCCTGACAGCCACTGCATCGACGACCTACAATGAGCCCTACCATATCGCGAGAAAGTTTGCGTCGTTGGACCACATCAGCGGGGGACGGGCGGGCTGGAACATCGTCACTTCCACCGGGGATGCAACCGCGAGAAACTTCAGTCGCGAGGAGCATATGGATCATCGAGCCCGCTATGACAGAGGCAGAGAGTTTGTGGAAGTGGTCAAGCGTCTGTGGGACAGCTGGCAAGAGGATTCACTCGTGATCGATAAGGAGTCGGGAATCTACGCCGACCTCGGAAAAATTCAAGCGGCGGATTTTAAGGGGGAGCATTTTTCCGTTCGCGGCGCGCTCAATATTCCTCGTTCGCCGCAAACGTATCCAGTACTGGTGCAGGCAGGCTCCTCCGAGGACGGGAAGGAATTTGCAGCAGAGCTGGCGGAAGTCGTGTTCACCGTGCAGCACACGTTGGAAGACGCGATTGCCTTTTACGCGGATGTGAAGAATCGGGCGAGAAAATACGGTCGCAGTGCAGAGCAAATAAAGATTTTGCCAGGCTTTATTCCGTATGTCGGTGATACGGAGGCAGAGGCGAGGGACAAGGAACGGGAGCTAAACGAGCTGAGCGTATCGGCTTATGGAATCCAATGCCTGTCCGACACGCTGCAAAAGGATATGTCCAAATACCCGCTGGATGGGCCTGTTCCTTTGGACGAACTGCCATCCGTTCATGAAATCAAGGGACAGCAGGCGCGCTTTCAGCTGTACGTAGATTTGGCGCGGCGGGAGAACCTGACGATCCGCGAGCTCATTATCCGTACAGCAGGCGGCAGGGGGCATTTTACCTTTGCGGGCACCCCTGTACAAATAGCAGACGTGCTGGAAAAATGGTTCCGCAGCGGGGCCGCAGATGGCTTCAATCTAATGCCGCCTTTGCTGCCTGTCGGTTTGGATGATTTCGTTACAAAAGTCATACCTGAATTGCAAAATCGGGGCATTTATCGCACAGAGTACGAGGGCCGCACACTGCGGGAGCATCTCGGCGTTGATGTGGAAAGCCTCCATCAAAAGGTCTAAGCATAAAAGGAAGGAAGCCAGGCTGCTACGTGCCGAGCTTCCTTCTTTTTTCTGTGAGAGCGGGTGTATGCCCAGATTTTAACGTCGCGAACAACACCCCGCCCAAGGTAACGATCCCCCCTGCGAGCGACAGCCAGCTCGGGACTTCGCCAAGCCAGACCCACGCGATGGCAAAAGCGAGGGCAGGCGTCAAGTAGAGAGAGCTCGTCGCCTCGGAGGTGCCGATCCTCGAAATGACGTAGGCGAGAGCGAGATAAGCCAGCACGGTCGGGAAGATGCCCAGGTACAGGACACTGAGAGTCACTTCGGCAGGCGCTTGGGCAATCGCCGTACCCAATCCTGGCAAGGCATAGAGCATGAAAAATGTGCCTCCCCAGATGGTGTAAGCGGTAAAAGCGAGGAAGCCGTATTTCTCGATATAGGACTTCTGGAAAGTAAAGTAGATGCTCTCCGAAAAGGAAGCCAGCAAAATGAGGAAGATCCCGCTGTTCCACTGAAACGGCTCTCCCGTACCAATCGAGCTGATCATGACACCGAGAAACCCTAGGAAAGAGCCCACCCAGCCCCTCCATCCGAATCGCTCGCGATAAAACAGCAGGGCGAGCATCGAAGCAAACAGGGGCGTCGTAGAAACGAAAAGGCTGGCTACCCCGGCGCTGATAGTCTGTTCTCCGTAATTGAGCGCCACATGGTAGACGGTAAAGCCCAGTCCGCCAAACAGCAGCAAGGCGGGAATGTCCCTGCGATCAGGCAGGGGAATCCGAAAGAGAAGGGCTAACAGCAGCAATAGGGCAGACCCGATGAGAAAGCGCAGCAGCGATAGCTGATCAGGTGAGTAAGCGACCAGACCCATGCGAATTCCGGGAAAGGCAGAGGCCCAGATCAGGATGCTAAAGCACTGCGCCAGAAGTAGGCCGAGCTGAGATGGTTTCATGGGATCGACTGGTCCTCTCTGCAAGAAAATTCAATCAAAAAGAAAGAAACGGAAGCGAGTAGCTGTTTTCATCTTAAATTCGAATTGATAAAATAGCTTCAACCAGTTGCGTCAAACAAAACCCAACCACTTTGCCCGTGAAAGGTAAACGAGAGGGCGGATGATCGTGAGCAAAACAGCAGTAGGCACAAGCAAAAAACAACCCAAATACAAACAAATTATCAACCACATAAAAGAGAAGATTTCCACAGGAGAATGGCCGATTGGAAGTGTCATCCCCAGCCAGCGCGAATTGGCTGTGCATTTTGGGGTGAACCGCAGCACCGTCATCACCGCACTGGAAGAGCTGGTGGCGGATGGATTGCTGGAAGGAAAAATTGGGATGGGAACAGTCGTCATCAACAACACATGGACCCTGCTGGCGACCAATCCACCGCCTGATTGGAACGAGTATGTACAATCCGGGCTGCACAAGCCGAGTCAGGCTGCTGTACAGGAGATCAATCGGGATGAGTCCAACAAGAGCTTGATTCAGCTCAGCAAAGGGGAACTGGCACCCGACATCTTTCCGTTAGCGACGATGAAAGCCGTCATGCAGCGCGTGACCGATCGTCTGGAAACGTTTGGCTACGAGGAGCCGCGGGGATATTTGCCGTTGCGTCAGGCTCTGAGCGACTATGTCAAAGGGTTTGGTATCGATGCATCTCCTTCCTCGATCCTGATCGTGTCGGGAGGCTTGCAGGCTCTCCAGCTCATTGCAGTCGGGCTTTTGCACCGGGGCTCGACTGTTTTTTTGGAACGTCCTTCTTACGTGTATTCCTTGCACGTGTTTCAGTCAGCGGGGATGAAGCTGTCCGGACTGCCGATGGATCAGCAGGGGCTGATGCCCGGGGCCATTTCGGAGCAAAAGAAACTGAGGAGTGGGGATATTCTCTATACCATCCCCTGTTATCACAATCCGACCGGTGTGCTCATGTCAGAAAAAAGACGCCAGGAGCTTCTCGGCGTCTGTGAAGAAGTGCGCTTGCCTGTCATGGAGGACGACATCTACCGTGAGCTGTGGCTGGATGAACCGGCACCACCTCCGCTTAAAGCCATGGACAAGCATGGACACGTCCTGTATTTGGGGAGTCTTTCAAAGTCGCTGACACCGGGTCTGCGCATCGGCTGGATCATTGGCCCGGAGCCTGTCATCGAGCGCTTGGCGGATATCAAAATGCAAACGGATTACGGGGCAAGCTCGCTGTCGCAAAGAGTAGCAGCGGAATGGCTGTCAAGCGGTCTGTACAGCCAGCATACGCAAAGGGTGAGAGAGGAGCTGAAAATACGCAGGGCAGCGATGCTGGGAGCTTTGGAGCTGCATATGAAAGAGTTAGCCGACTGGCATACTCCAGCGGGAGGCTTTTTTATCTGGCTAAAAATCAGAGCGAAGGTATCCATGCTGGAGCTGTTCAGCAAAGCATCCCGTCAAGGCGTGCTCCTGAATCCGGGGAACATTTACGCCCAGGAAACGGATGGGTACTTGCGGCTTTCCTACGCATATGCTGCGTTGCCACAGCTGGAGCAAGGGGTACGCAAGCTGAGTGAAATCGTCGCCAGCCTGAGCAGATGACGCTCGGGCTTTCTTTTTTTCTGTTCCTGCAGGTGATTTCTACGAAGTGCTACTTGATTTTACGAGGAGGGAACGTTAACATATGGTAATGAGAACCATTATCAAAAGAAGAACATTCTTTTTAAAGGGTGATACGATACCATGTCCATCTCCAAAGTGATTCGCGAGCGCCGCTCGATAAAAAAAGACTATAAGCCCGATGCCGTTCCCGAGAAGCTCGTTCTCGAGCTGCTCAATGACGCTGTTTACGCACCGAACCATGGTCTTCGTGAGCCTTGGCGATTTTTGTTCATCTCGACGGAAAGCAAAGAGACCTTTATCGAGCGGATGCTCCCGGTATACGCTCCAGAGCAAAGAGAGACACGCCGACAGCTGTTCAGTGAGCCTGCTGCCTTTTTGATCGTGATTATGAAAGAGGATCCGCGTCAAAAGCAGTGGGAAGAAGATTTCAGCGCGACTTGTGCCATGATCCAAAACTTTCAGCTGCTAGCTTGGGAGCGTGGCCTCGGAGTCGTATGGAAGACCAATCCGCATAACTGGGATCCAAAAGCACATCAAGTGATGGGGGTTCAGCCGGGGGAAAAAATCGTCGGCTTCCTGCACCTCGGGTTTTTCGAGCCAGAATCTACACCAAAGGCAGGACCACGTACGCCAGCCGAGAACAAGTTTACGAGATTTGCTTAATAGAAACGAAAATCAAGCGAGCTTCCTTTGAGGAGGGCTCGCTTTCTTTTTTGGCATGAAAAAAGCCCGCCCGAGCTAGAAGGGGGCTATTCGGGCGGCAAATGGAGGACGATATGTCCATCGTAGGGTCTGACAATCTCTATGATAGCGGCGGGATGTTAAGGAACCGTAGAGACAACATAAAGCGTTTGTTAATTTTTAGGCAGGCAAGCACCCGTTTTCTTTCAAATGGGGTTTTGGCTAGACAGGCATCCATACGGACGTGAGAGGTTTGTCATATCGTGAGAGTAAGTTCGCTGTGCATGCGCAAAACACAGTAACTTTACCTTGTCAGGAGAGGGGAGAGAGACGATGGGATTCGGTTTTGGCTTTGGCAACGGCGGTTTTCTGTGGATCATTCTCATTATTCTTCTGATCGCGGCTTTTTGTGACGACTAATCCGTTCTAGTAAAAAGACTCTGTGCCTGCAAACGGGCACAGAGTCTTTTCTGTTCTAGCGAGAGACGAGCCTTATTTCAGATGCTGCAGGAATTGGCGAGTCCTCTCTTCCCGCGGCTGGGTAAACAGCTGCTGGGGAGTGCCGTGCTCCACGATGACACCCTGGTCCATGAAAATGACCTCATCGGCGACATCCCGGGCAAAGCCCATCTCATGGGTGACGACGACCATGGTCATCCCTTCCTGCGCGAGCTCTTTCATGACCTTCAATACTTCGCCTACCAGCTCTGGGTCGAGCGCAGATGTCGGCTCGTCAAACAGCATGACTTGAGGATCCATAGCGAGAGCTCGGGCGATCCCCACCCGCTGCTGCTGCCCGCCCGATAACTGGGCAGGATAGTGGTCGAGCTTGTCACCAAGGCCGACTTTGACGAGGAGAGAGGAAGCTTTCTCTCTCGCTTTTTCCTTGCTGATCTTTTTTACGGTAACAGGTCCCTCCATGACATTTTCCAAGGCGGTCATGTGGGGGAACAGATTGTAGCTTTGAAAGACCATACCGGTTTGCTTCCGCAGGATGGGAAGAGAGGAACGCTCTACCTTTTTCGAGAAATCCAGACGGACGTCACCGATTTGAACGCTGCCGCTCGTCGGGATCTCCAAGGCATTCAGGCAGCGCAGCAGCGTGGTTTTTCCTGATCCGGATGGACCGATGATGACGACTACCTTGCCTTTGGCTACATCCAGGGAGATGCCTCGCAACACCTTCAGTTGAGCAAACTGCTTGTGCAAATCCGTAATAGAAATCATTTGAATTCACCTACTTTATATCGGGCTGCTTAAACGTAACGGTCCAGCTTGTTTTCGAGTCGGTCCTGGATGATCGACAGGATGAAGCAGATGATCCAGTAAATGAGAGCGGCCTCCGAGTAGAGGAGGAGCGGCTCATAGGTAGAAGCGACGATCTCCTGTGCTTTACGGAACATTTCCGGCACGAGGATCGCTGCTGCGAGCGAGGTGTCCTTGACCAAGCTGATAAACGAGTTGGACAACGGCGGAACCGAGACTCGTGCAGCCTGCGGCAGGATTACTCTTTGCAGGGCTTGCCGGTAGGTCATTCCGATCGAATACGCGGCTTCCCATTGACCTTTGGGGATCGACAGGATCGCGGCACGCACCACCTCGGAGGAATAGGCACCTACACTGAGCGAGAAGCCGATGATGGCGGAGGGAATCGGATCGATCATGATGCCAATACTGGGCAAACCGAAAAAGATGATAAACAACTGAACAAGCAAAGGCGTCCCACGAATAATCGAGACGTAGACACGCGCGATAGCGACCAGCGGCTTAATGCCGGAGATTCGTGCTAGAGCTGTCAAAATCGCAAGAATAAGACCGAAGAAAAACGCCACAATCGCAAGGGTCAAAGAATAGAGCAAGGCTCCTTTCACCAAAGGGAGAAAGGAGCTTTGCGCGATTGTGATCCAACGGTCCAGGCGTTCTGGATTGTCAAAAAAGTTACTGAGAGACATCTGCACCAAACCATTTCTCGGAGATTTTTTTCAGCGTGCCGTCTTTTCTCATTTCTTCAAGCGCGCTGTTGAATGCATCCACCAGCTCCGTGTTGCCTTTGCGGAACATAAATCCGTTTTCCGCGACATTCGGATCCTTGGCGATGATTTTGATCGGTGTATCTGGCTTCTGCTTCAGGAAGTCCAAAAGGGACAGACCATCGTTGATCGTAATATCCACACGTTTGGAGACGAGCAGGTCAATCGCTTGGTTAAAGCCTTCCACCCCAACGATCTCTGCGCCGTTCTTCCTCGCGATATCGGTCAGGTTGCTAGTAAGTGTTTGTGCTGCCTTCAAGCCTTTGATGTCTTCGAAGCCTTTTACGGTCGTGTTGTCTTTATGTGTCACGAGCACCGCTGTAGAAACTGTATAGGCCTTGGAGAAATCGTATTTTTCCTGACGGTCAGGACGGATGCCTACCTGGTTGGCGACCACATCAAAGCGTTTGGAATCGAGACCGGCGAACATCGCATCCCATTGTGTTTCTTGGAAAACCGGCTCCACGCCCATGCGCTTGGCAACCTCGGTTACGACTTCTACGTCATAGCCCGTCAGCTTTCCGGACGTATCGTGGAACGTAAATGGTGCGTAGGTGCCTTCCGTTCCGATCAGGAGTTTGCCGTCAGCTTTTACTTTATCCAACAAGCTTTGCTCCTTAGGTGCTTCGGCAGGAGCAGAGCTCGAAGCTTCATGATTTTGATGCGTTTGACTCGTTGTTGCTGACCCGCAACCCGCCAAGGCGAACACTAGGGTCGAGACGATGGCAGTGAATAAACTTTTTTTCATAACATAACCCCCACTAAACCGATGTGAATTAAATAAAGAAAATACTATAAGGGTTGGGTGGTTTTGTCAATGAAATGTTTATTTGGAAATATCCTCGCCAAACCACTTCTCCGAGATCTTTTTCAGCGTGCCGTCCTGCTGCATGTCATCCAGCGCTTTGCTCATCGCATCGGCCAGATCGGTGCTGCCTTTTCGGAGCATGAAAGCCGTTGGCTGACCTTCTTCACTTTTCGCGACAATTTTAATCGGAGCATCCGGTTTTTGTTTCAAATAATCGAGCACGGTCAGGTTATCGTTGAGGGAAACGTCCACGCGGTTGGAGGCAATCAGATCAATCGCTTGGTTGAAGCCTTCAACGGCAACGATTTCGGCACCATTGGAACGCGCGAGGTCTGCGTAGTTGCTGGTCATGGATTGGCCAGCCTTCAGCCCTTTGATATCTTTAAAATCTTTTACAGTGGTGTTGCTCTTATTGGTGACCAGCACGGAGTACGAATATGAATACGGCTTGGAGAAATCGTATTTTTCCTGACGATCAGGACGAACCCCTACCTGATTGGCGATTACATCAAAGCGTTTGGAATCCAGACCCGCAAACATGGCATCCCACTGTGTTTCCTGGAAAACCGGCTCTACGCCCAGGCGCTTCGCTACCTCGGAGGCGACTTCTACATCATAGCCAGTCAATGCTCCTGATTGATCGTGGAAGGTGAAGGGAGAGTATGTACCCTCTGTGCCGATGACAAGCTTTTTATCTGCTTTGACTTTTTCCAGCAGGCTCTGCGTTGCGGCTTGATCTGCCGGAGGAGTCGTATTGTTTGGCTGAGATCCGGACGTTCCACATCCTACAATTCCAAGCAGAACGCTAGATATTAAGGCGGAGTAAATGAGCTTTTTCATGATGTTGATCCCCTTTGATTATTTGGATTTTACTGATTCATAGTAATGTCGTAAATAATCTTTGTCAATTAAGAAAGTGTTAAATCCGACTTTTTTATTCGGGTTTTTGGCGCGGCCTGCTCTTTCCTTATCTAGGATGTACCACTCGAAGGAAGGTTATGTCAGGATGTTTTGTGGTTGAGCTTCCCTGGCAAGAAGCGTTACAATTAGGTACGAATTGCATGGATGAGCAGATGAGAAAAGGAGTCTTAACCCTATGTTGAACGACTGGCGTCTTTATACAGATGAGAGTGGAATCGAGCAAAAGCATGTCGCCTGGCATGAAGTATTAAAGGAAATTGCACAGCTGAATGGCAGCTCTCGCACACTGGTTCACGCCGCATACGGAGATCACGTCGATCTGGTCGTCGCGGGTGGCAACAACGGAAAAGTCCTCGTTCAATGGAAGGAGCATGAGCCTGCCGAGCAGCACTATGTTCTGGTGACGGACAAGCCCTCTGGTGTGATGTCGTCTCTCGTCATTGAAGGCAATGAAGTCACGTTTCCCGTGACGTGGTGCGTGCCGCTGGAGCAGGTCGTTCCGCTGTGTGGCGATATTTTGCGTACGTGTGATAAAGGGGAGCCTGCCCAACTGCAATGGCTGCCTGTTCAGATGTAGGCGGGAGGATATATGGAATTTCAGACGTTGACCCAATCCATTTTGATTATGGCCGTCATCATTGGCATCGGTAGCCTCATCGGTTATCGACAGCCGCTGACGGCCGATTCCCGCCAGCTTGTCATTACCATCATCGTCAATGTGGCGATGCCTTGCATTATTTTGGACGGGATTTTCCAGACGCCGATTGACAGCAATACTTTGACGCAAATTTTTTCAATATTCATCATTTCCATTCTCCTGAACTGTTTGGGTATCCTGATCGGATGGATGGGAGCGCGTACATTGCCGCTGCCGTCCAAAAAACGGCGGGAGATTGCGATTTTGTCCGCTTTGGGGAACACTGGATTTATCGGCTTGCCGCTTTGTGCCGCTTTGTTTGGGCCAAAAGGAGCGCTGCTTGCCGCCATCTTTGATGCGGGGGTGGACGTAGTTCTGTGGACTGTCGCCGTGATGATGCTGCAGGAAAAAGGAGCTTTTTCTCTGAAGGGACTAAGGACGATCATCAACATTCCGATGATCGCGATTATCCTCGGTCTCGGCTCTGCCCTGATCGGATTCGCACCGCCTGAGCCGGTCAAGCAGCTGTTCGGCACGTTGTCCAAGCTGGCTTCTCCCTTGGCGATGATGTATATTGGCATGCTGCTCCCGATGTTTTTGCGGAACAAGCCGCAGGTTTCCTTTCCGCTCCTTAGCATGCCGATTGCGATGAAGCTTTTCGTTTTTCCTTTGCTGACGGCATTTCTGCTGTCTGCTTTTGCGATTGATAAGGACATTTCCAGTGTGACGCTGATCCAGGTAGCGATGCCGACACTGACCTTGGCCTCGATTCTCTTTGGCCGCTACAAGGCAGATGAGGAAATGGGAGCGATGACCACCGTGTTCTCGACGCTTCTCGCTTTGTTGACGATCCCTGCCGTAGTATTCATGGGCAGCTGGTTCTTGCATTAAGCTGAAACGAATCCGCGTAAAAACGAGTCAAATAGGTAAGAACAGAAAAAAAGCGCAGGCGAAGGGAGGAGCAGTCAATGAAAGGAAAAGTGTGGATCGCGGCTGTATTCGGGATGCAATTGCTCGTTTCGCAGCCCCTGGGAACGGCGACTGCCGCAGAGGCGCCAGCAGCTCCGAGCATCTACGTAAACAAAGCGCAGATCCCCTTGCAGAAGAAGCCTCTTCTCGTAGATCAGCGCACGTATATTACGGCAGAGGATGCGGCGCGGATCGTGCAGGCGGATTGGAAGCTATCTGCAGGTACGGGAGTGCTGAAGCGATCGGAGAAGCTCTCGTTTACGTTTGACTTAAACGGTGGAAAGGTAGCCGTCAATGGAAAATGGATCGAGAACGGCCAAGGAGCGCTCGTGCGCAATAATCAGGTGTACCTGCCACTGCGCTGGATCGTGGAGCAGGCAGGCGGCTCTGTCGTCTGGAATCCTGAGAAAAAGGCGGTAGAGATCGTGTCTTCCAACCATGACGAAGATCTGGTTTTCCCGAAAGAGGATCAACTGACGTCAGACGAGAAAGCGTTTATCGAGAAAGTCCACAAGACGCAAGGAATTCACCAGCAAGGCCATCTCTACGTCATCGCCAGAGGAGAGTCGCCGAATCCCGGCTATAGCCTCAAGGTGACGGGTACCGAGTGGAGCTGGGAGCAGCTGCGGGTTTATGTAAAGCTGACCAAGCCAGAGCCCGGTATGATGTACCCGCAGGTCATTTCGTATCCGTACTTGGTGGCAAAAGCGGATCTTCCTCCGTACTCGACAGTGGTCTTTCTGGATGCCGACACGAAAAAACCGCTGTTTGCTTCCGAGGCGGCAGAGTAGGAGGCTGCCTGTTCCTGTGCAAGACCCGTTGTGATTTGCAGCTGTCTGTAGTATAGTGGTGGTTAGGTAAAATTTTTCCTTGGAATGGGAGGTGTAGGTACGTGTTTGGAACCGTTCACGCATGGTTTGTGGTAGAGATTACCAGTATGACGCATGATGCAGCATACAACGGGATCAGTCTGCCCATTTTTCACCATACAACTGAACGGGAATACCATCGGCGTACCATGCATCGATAAGAAACGGTTGTTTTCTTCGAGAGAAACGAGGATTTGGGTGAGGCAGCAAAGCTGTTGCCTGGCACAGCTAAACTGTTGCCTCACACTTCCTTTTTCGATGCCGCGGGCGTAGGCCTGCGGCTTTTTTGCGTTTTCACCGTTACTACCAACCCTAGGAGGAATTTTATTATGATCGTAGTTGCCGCACAGCATATTCAAAAATCGTACGGGGCAGATCCCGTTTTGCAAGACATTACACTTGAGATCAAGGCAGGAGAACGAGTCGGAATCGTCGGACCGAATGGGGCTGGGAAAACGACGCTGTTCAAGCTCTTGGCAGGAATCGAGTCGCCTGATTCGGGAGAGCTTTACCGTGCAAAGGGAACCGTATGGGCGTATTTGCCTCAGACGCCGAAGTACCCGGACCAGTGGCGGACACAGGACGTAATCGCCAGCGCATTTGAGGAAGTGATCAGGCTCCAGCAGGAATTGCGGAGTCTCGAGCAGCAGATGAGCGAGGTCTATGAATCGGCCGCGGAGCTGGAGAAGCTGATGCAGCGCTATCAGAAGCTGCAGGAGGCTTTTGAACAATTGGGCGGCTATGAGTACGAGACGACGATGGCTCAAGTCATAGAAGGGCTGCGAATAACGCCTGAGCATTTGGCGACGCCCTTTCAACTGCTCAGCGGCGGGGAAAAAACAAAAGCGGGGCTTGCCAAGCTTCTTTGCCAGCGCAGTGACGTGCTCCTGCTCGATGAGCCGACGAATCACCTGGACGTAGAATCGATGGAATGGCTCGAAGGTTTCCTGAAGGACTATCAGGGGACTGTCTTGATCATCTCCCACGATCGCTATTTTCTCGATGCTGTCGTGACCTCTGTCTACCATGTCGACGGGGGAGAGGCAGAGTATTACATTGGCAATTACAGCGCTTTTGCCAAAGAGCGAGAAGAGCGGCTGCTGCGGCAGTTTGCGGCCTATCAGGAGCAGCAAAAGCAAATTAAAAAGATGAAGGAAACAATCAAGCGCCTCAAGGAGTGGGGCAATCGCTCCAATCCACCGAACGAAGCCTTCCACCGCCGCGCGAAAAGCATGGAAAAGGCATTGGCACGGATCGAGCGAATCGACAGGCCCAAGATGGAAGCAGACCGGATGGGGCTCGCCTTTCAAAAGACGGAGCGCAGCGGGCAGGATGTGATGACGGCAGCTGGCGTCTATAAAGCATTTGGGGGCAAAGAGCTGTTTGCGGACGCGGGATTCCTGCTGCGTTACGGAGAGCGAAAAGCCTTGCTTGGACCAAACGGCTGCGGAAAATCGACGCTGATCCGGATGCTGCTTGGTGAAATGGAGCCCGATGCCGGGACGCTCAAAGTGGGCAGCAACGTAAAAGTCGGCTATTTGTCCCAGCAGGCATGGGAAGGCGACCATAATCTGCGGGTCATCGATATGTTCCGGCAGGTCGCTTTGGTCACCGAGCCGGAAGCGCGTCATTTGCTGGCACGCTTCCTCTTCTACGGCGAGCATGTATTCAAACGGGTCGGTCAGCTGAGCGGGGGAGAGCGCATGCGTCTGCGGCTGGCGCAGATGATGCATCAGGAAATCAATCTGCTCGTACTGGATGAACCGACGAACCATTTGGACATCGAAGCGCGGGAGACGCTGGAGGAGGCGCTGGCTGATTTTAGAGGCTCGTTGTTCATCGTTTCGCATGACCGCTACTTTTTGCAGAAGATGGCTGACGGCGTGTTCTGGGTCGAGGACAGACAGCTCGTCCATGACGTAGGGACGTATGAAGAGGCACGGGAAAAACGCCGGCAGCGGCAGAGTGTCAAAGAAAAAAGAGCGGCTGTCGAAACCGTAGCTGCTCCAAAGGCGAAAGCAGAGGAACCTCCTCCCCCTGCACCGAAGCGCCAGAACCCGTACAAACTGTCGGAGCTGGAGCAAAAAATAGCAAAGCTGGAAAGGGAGCGGGATGAAGTCCTGGCCCGTCTTTCAGGGGGCGAAGAAAACTACCAGCAGCTGCTCGAATGGCAAACGCAAAGCGAGCAGCTCCAGGCGCAAATCGACGAGCATTTTCAGTCGTGGCTTGCTTTGCAGGAGTCATTCGAATAAAAGGGGAAGTCATAGGCTGTCGAGGGGGAGGGCGGCCTGTATTCGTCACGATGAGATAGAGAGAAGGGAGAGCGAGTCGTGGGAGTTTTGCTAGAGCTATTGCGAATTGTGATGCTGATGATGCTGATGGGGGCGGGAATGGCTGCCCTGCTGCACCAGCTGTACGCTTCACTCGGTTTTGATTCTGTCAACGGCTGGCTTCTTGGGATCGCCGTTTACTTGTGGCTTTTCATCTTGTACCGGAACAAGTGGCAGTTTTCCGGCTGGTACAAAGGAAAGAGTAGACAGAAGCTCCCAAGGAACCTCGTTATTGGCCTTATGATTTGCTCGATTATTTTGGTTGTCCTGGCGCCGATTGCAGGATAAGGCGACAAAGAATGATGTCGAGGCGCTGGTGTCTGATGGGAAAGAGCGGCAAGTCATAGGGCCTGTGGGGAAATGAAAAAGGATAGGGAAATCAGTGCCATGACTGATCCTCCTATCCTTTTTTGTTCTCTCTTTTTACGCCTGGGCACTCGGTTCTGGCAAACGCTTGTAGCTGGTGCGGAACCACAGCAGAATCAATACCATCAACACACCGCCCAAGAGGAACGGACCACTGCTGGTGAACTGGTACACGGCGCCTCCTGCCAAGGGCCCGAGGATGCGGCCCAGGCTGTCCATGGAGCTGATCGCTCCTGTGGTGACGCCTTGTCCTTGTGTCGTGCGATGCGTAATCATCGCGGTGGCAGTGGCGCGGATCATCCCTTGTCCGGCTCCGAACAGGGAGAGGATGAGTGCCAGCACCCAGAAGTTGCCGGAGAGCGGTATCGCAAAAAAGCCGATCCCGTACAGGAGCATCCCCAGTGTCAGAACAGCGGGTTCGCCCAGCTTCTTCACCAATTTGCCGATCAGACCACCTTGTACAAAGGCGGCGATAATTCCCATCACGAGGAACATATAGCCCAGATCTTTGGAAGTAAAGCCGTAAAGATCGTTGATATACAGGGCGAATGTCGTTTCCAGGCCCGAAAAAGCGAAGGATACGATAAACAGAATTGCGTAAAGCAAGGAAAGGGAGCCAAAGAGGGAAATCATCGGGTTGCCGGCAGGCCTGGTGGCTTGTCCGGTGCGTTTTTCCTTTGGCAAGCTTTCCGGCAGCGCGAACAGGATCACAAAGAAAGTGAGCAGCGCGACGATTCCGGAAGCGAAGAACGGTACCGCAAAGCCATATCCGCTCAAAAGCCCGCCGATGACGGGACCAAACACAAAGCTGAGCCCGATGCCTGCGCCGATGATGCCCATGCCTTTGGCACGCTCTTGCGGTGGAAACAGGTCGGCGACCATAGCTGTAACGGTCGGCATGGCGGCAGCTGACACGATGCCTCCGAGTATTCGGTAGAACAACATAGCGGAATAACTCTCGGCCAAACCAAACAGGATAAAGGTGATGGAAAAGCCCAGCAAGCCAAATGCAACCAACGGCTTTCGGCCAATGCGATCCGAGAGAGCTCCCCAGATAGGAGCAAATATCAACTGCATGATGTTGTAGCTGGCGAACAGAACGCCGATTTGAAAGGATGTCGCGCCCAGCTTTTCCGCAAAGTACGGCAAGATCGGGATGATGATACCAAAGCCCAGCATGGTGAGAAAAGCAATCAAGAACAAGAGGGCAAGGTGCTTCTTATTCACGGAAAATACCTCTTTTCACACGAAATCAGTTTACATGAAAATCTGCTTACTTTTTCCACCTTACGTGAAGGGTCACGCGAAGTCAAGCGAGCGGCATGGGCATGTTCCCCACATCCATGCTATAATAGAAAAGAAAGAAGAATCGTTCAGAAAGTTGTCAAGTATATATCCATGAGGTGTTTATCTACATGTCTACTGCAATGCTGTACTACCTGGCCTGGCAAGAAGACGATTGGCTGGATGAGGTTCTCGACCGTTTTCCTGAGGTGAACGCGCTGGTGCCGACTGTAAAGACATTTGAAATGCTGGCAGAACAAAGGGAGTCGGGTGAAGTCAAGCACGCTGTACTCGTGCTGAATGCAGCGCAGGAACAGGAGCGTTGCCGCGAATTTTTGCAGCTCTGCAAGACACATGCTCAGATGTCTCGCGATCCTTTGTACATGGTCGGACTGAAACCGGAAGAAGAGGAGGCGTGGCAAGAAGCGTATCCGAACGCGAAGATCATCGTTATTACCGGCTTTGCTGTCGAGTTTGACTACGATGCCGTCCTCGCGAGGATGGAAATCGATCTGGAGGGAGCCCATTGAATTCTCGCCCGAGTGATTTCGACTTAAAAGCGTTTCTGCACCGCTTCGGTCTGTTTATTTATACAGGAGACCCCCAAGGAGATCTGCTCCTCATTGAAGACGAGATCCGCGAGCTGTATGAAATGAATCTGATCGACAAGGAAGAGTTTTTTGAAGCGATGTCTGCCGTGCGCAGCAAGCTGAAATCAATGGAAGAACGGTAAAGAGCGTGCTCACGAACGAGCACGCTTTTTCTTCGAAAGAAATTCTTCAGAAATCCTTTAGAAATTCTTAAACGTTTCTCTCCCTTTTTGAAAGGTTTCCCCTGTAGGATGAACAGAGGAAGCGAAGGGAGGGAGATTACGTGGTAGCAGGCGGCTTTCTTTCGTCATTTGTATCCGTCGTAAAAGAAATGGCTAGCAAGCTGATCCCCGATGAAATGATTGTCATTACAGCAGGCGCGCAGGTCACTCATTACGGGCAATCCGTCGGTAAAGCTTTTCTCAGCGTCTACCTGGCTGCTGTCTTTGTGCTGACGTTTTGCTACATACTCGGGGCCATCCTGGGTACGCCTGTTGCTGGATGGCTGCGCCACCGCAGGCAGTTCCCTTTCATCTGCACTCCAAGAGGGCATCAAGCGATGAACTGGATTCTCTGCCTGAGCATCTTTTTTCCGGTAGTTCGTCATGTGGTCCCGTTTCTTGCAGGGATGTATCGTTTTCGTCTGCGCCATTTTCTCCTGGTGTTTTTGCCGAGCAGCTTTCTGTGGACGCTTCATTACTTTTTGGCAGGCTACTGGATGAGTGACAAAATCGATTTGCTCGTGGCGGGCATCTACCGCTACAGCAAGATTTCCTTGGTTGGTCTCTTGATTGTGGTCGTCCTGTATGCCTTGGTACGGCATAGGATCCGCTGGGGAAGCACAGGGACAGGAGAAAAGAACCGAAGAGAATATAGCTAAAACCCCTTCACGTCACGCCGGGACGATTGTGAAGGGGTTTTTTGTGTGTACGATCATTGCTCTTCATTTTTCAAAGCCAAAGCTATCGAACCATTGCCCGCTGCGGTAGTTTGCAATTGCGCGGCGGATGTAGGGGATCACGTTTTCAGGGAGGTGATCGATGTCCATCCAGGCGAGCTCGTCACATTTGTCGGGCTCGGCATTGATGATTTCTCCCTCCCATTGACTTGCTACCAGATAGAAGTCGATGCGATCCTCGCTGGATTGTCGGTGCATGACGCCTACGACGTGCATGTTCTCGGGCGCGATTTCCACCCCGCACTCCTCCCGACACTCGCGAATAGCTGCAGCCACCACTTCCTCATTTCTCTCTACATGTCCTGCAGGTACGCTGTAGTTGCCGTCCTCATAGCCTGTGTTGTATCTGCGCAGCAGCAGAATTTCAGTCCCTTTCAAGAAAAAAACATGCACGGCAACCGGCATGGTGTACCATCTTGAGCTCATACGCTTCCTCCGTTTTCCTCAGCCTTCCTCAGGGCGGTGATTTTCGGCTGCCTTCTTGCGGCGCTCCATCCGATTTTTTTTCAAAATGGGCGAGCTCGCCATCGCGGCAAACAGCATCCCGAAACCAGCCAGCGCCAGGACAATCCCGATAATCAGATACATAGTCGATGACATAATAGGGCCTCCTAAATTCAAGAGCAAATATGATTGCAGAGAGGAACTTGTGCTATAATTGGTCAGTATGTTTTATCCGTTCTCACGTACTCACAAAAACGTTTTCCAAAAAAGCAAGGAGGATTTTGCGAGATGACTCAGCATACGTCTGTTGATCAGGTAGCGATCAATACAATCCGCACACTGGCAATTGATGCAATCGAAAAGGCCAACTCTGGCCACCCAGGAATGCCGATGGGGGCAGCTCCTATGGCACATGTTCTGTGGAGCCGTTTTATGAAGGTAAATCCGAGCAATCCGCAATGGATCGATCGTGACCGTTTCGTGCTCTCGGCAGGACATGGTTCTATGCTATTATACTCGATGTTGCATCTGATGAAATACGATGTTTCTCTGGAAGACTTACATAATTTCCGTCAATGGGGCAGCAAAACACCTGGGCACCCGGAATTCGGGCATACCGCTGGTGTGGACGCAACCACGGGTCCTTTGGGACAAGGGATCGCGATGGCAGTCGGTATGGCGATGGCGGAAAAACACATGGCAGCCGTCTACAATCGCGACAGCTTTGACATCGTAAACCACTATACTTATGTCATTTGCGGTGACGGGGATTTGATGGAGGGCGTGTCGAGCGAGGCTTCCTCTCTGGCAGCTCACCTGAAGCTGGGTAAAATGATCGTGCTCTACGATTCAAATGACATTTCTCTTGATGGCGAGCTGTCCCGTTCCTTCTCGGAAAACGTTGCACAGCGCTACCAAGCGTACGGCTGGCAATACCTGCGTGTAGAAGACGGCAATGATCTGGCAGCGATTGAACAGGCGATCGCAGAAGCGAAGCAAGATCTGGATCGCCCTACCTTGATCGAAGTCAAAACGGTCATCGGCTACGGAAGCCCGAACAAAGGCGGCTCCAGTGCTTCTCACGGCGCTCCTTTGGGCAAAGAGGAAGTGAAGCTGACCAAGCAAAACTACGCGTGGACGCATGAAAATGAATTCCACGTTCCAGAAGAAGTAACGGAGTTCTTCGCTGGCCTGGCTGACCAGGGAGCAAAAGCGGAAGCAGCTTGGAAGGACCAGTTTGCTGCATATGCGAAGGCATACCCTGAGCTGGCACAGCAGTTCCAGACAGCAGCAGAAGGAAAGCTGCCAAGCGGTTGGGACGCAAACCTGCCAGCGTACGAAGTAGGCGCAAAGCTGGCTACGCGTGTGGCATCTGGAAACGCGATCAACGCGCTGGCAAACAGCGTCCCGTTCTTCCTCGGAGGTTCCGCTGACCTGGCTCACTCCAACAACACCGTGATCAAAGAAGCAGGCAACTTCCTCCCTGGCAGCTACGACGGCCGCAACATCTGGTTTGGTGTACGTGAGTTTGCGATGGGGGCTGCCTTGAACGGTATGGCGCTCCATGGCGGCGTAAAAGTATACGGGGGGACCTTCTTCGTATTCTCTGACTATGTACGCCCAGCGATCCGCCTGTCTGCCTTGATGAAGCAGCCGGTTGTGTACGTCTTTACCCATGACTCCATCGCAGTTGGCGAGGATGGACCTACGCATGAGCCGATCGAACAGCTGGCTTCCCTGCGTGCGATGCCAGGCTTGACGATCCTGCGCCCGGCAGATGCAGTAGAAACGAACGAAGCGTGGAAATACGCGGTGTCCCGTACCGATGAGCCCGTGGTACTCGTGCTGACTCGTCAAAACCTGCCTGTTCTGCCGGAAACGCTGGAAAAGGCATCGGAAGGCGTAACGAAAGGAGCTTACGTATTGGCGGATGCTCCAAGCGGCAAGCCACAGCTGATCCTGCTCGCGACTGGCTCCGAAGTATCGCTGGTGATGCAAGCTCGTGAACAGCTGCAAGCCCGTGGCATCGAAACGCGCGTCGTGTCCATGCCAAGCTGGAACCTGTTTGAGCGTCAAACGGCGGAATACCGTGAGTCTGTTCTTCCAAAAGAGGTAAAAGCGCGCGTTGCCGTGGAAATGGGATCGCCAATGGGTTGGGAGCGTTACGCCGGAGATGGTGGAAAAGTCATCGCCATCAACCAGTTCGGCGCATCCGCACCTGGGGACCGCATCATGAAAGAGTACGGCTTTACCGTAGAAAATGTAGTTGCCCAGGCAGAAGAACTGCTGAAGTAAAACGACTTATATAGAAGAAACGGCCTATCTTCCTCTCCTGGGAGATAGGCTTTTTCCAGTACTATGAAGCCACAGCGCAAGCAAACAGTGGTACTATAGGTACCATTGGCGGCCGGGGGAGGCATGTCCTATTCAAGTTTTCGAAATGCTGATGACAAACAAGAACGATTGTGGAATGATAGACACGTGCCAAAAGCCAGAAACTTTTTCGAAATGTATCCGTCTATAACAAGTGGGGGAGAGAGAAAATCAGGAGGTAAGAAATGGCAACAAAAGCCAAGAAGAAAGTCAGGAAGAAAAAGAACAGCTTGCTGATGATTGCCGTATCGTTCGCAATCTTCCTGATTCTCAGCGTCATCGGGGGATATTTTGCCCTGTTGTACGCGGGAGATCGAATGATTGCGGAAAATGAACAGAAACTGAAGGATCTGAAAGCAGAACCAACCGTCATATATGACAAGAACGGCGATGAGATGACGAGTCTCATTCGTGAAAAGAACCGTCATTACAAGCCGATCAATGAAATGCCGAAAGTGCTGATCGACGCCTTCCTTACTGTCGAAGACCAACGCTTTTACGAGCACAAAGGAATAGATATGATCCGGATCGGCGGCGCCATCGTCAATGACATCAAAAAAGGATCATTGGCAGAAGGCGGAAGTACCATCACTCAGCAGTTGGCCAGAACTGTATTCCTCACGATGGATCAAACCTTTTGGAGAAAAACGAAAGAGATGAGCATTGCCATCGGACTTGAGCGCAGATACTCCAAAGATCAGATCCTCGAGATGTACTTGAATCGTGTGTACCTAGGTGAAGGGGAATTCGGTGTCGAGGACGCAGCCAACTTTTACCTTGGCAAGTCCGTTAGCGATCCGAAGTTTAATGCAGCGGACGCGGCGACACTGGCAGCGATTCCGAAGTCACCGACCTATTATAGCCCGTTCAACTATCCGGATAGGGCAAAAGAGCGGCGAGACACGATCCTTCGACTGATGATGGAGGAAGGGATCCTCACGCAGGAGCAAAAGGAACAAGCGCAAGCGCAGCCGCTCCCGACAGAACCAACGGAAACTGCGGGTGCAAGCCTGAAAAAGGGCTATCGCGCTTACTTCGATCAGATGGTTGACGAAGCAGAAGCTCGCTACGGCGTGACAGAAGAAGAATTGTACCGTGGCGGCTGGGAAGTCTATACGACCTTCGACCCCAAAATACAGGACGCGATGGTAGATCAGTACGCCAACGCGAAAAACTTCCCCAAAGACGGAGCGAAGCGCGGCGTAGAATCTGCGATGATCGTCGTCGACGCCAAAAACGGCGGGATCGCTGGAATGGTCGGCGGCCGGAATTACGCGGCAAAGGGCTTTAACTATGCAACAGATATGCAGCGACAGCCGGGTTCGTCTTTTAAACCGCTCGCGGTATATGCACCAGCGATTGATTCAGACAGCCGCTGGGAATCGAACTCGTCGCTGAGCAACAAAAAGCAGAGCTTCAATGGCTATGAGCCGCGCAACTACAACAATAAGTACAGTGAAACAGTCAGCATGAACCGCGCTCTGATCGACTCCCTCAACGTGCCAGCTGTTTGGCTGTTGAACGAGATCGGGGTCAGCACGGGGATCGACTACTTGAAGAAATTCGGAATCGAGCTCGCTCCAGAAGACCGCAACCTGGCAATCGCATTGGGTGGTTTGAGCAAAGGGACGTCCCCACTGAAAATGGCGCAAGCCTACACCGCGTTTGTCAACGGTGGTGTGATGTCGGAAGCGCACTCGATCAGCAAGATTACCAATAAAAGCGTAGGCGTGGAGCGCGTCTACGAGGTCAAACAGACAGAAGTTCTAAAGCCGCAGTCTGCCTGGGAAGTGCACTCCATGCTGGAGCGTGCTGTTCAGGAAGGGACAGGGAAAGCGGCTCGCATTTCGGGTCGTCACGTAGCTGGGAAAACAGGAACGACACAATCGATCGCAGGCGGCAGCGATGTCAACAAGGACGCCTGGTTCGTCGGCTACACCCCAGAATATGTAGGGGCTGTCTGGATGGGCTTTGACCCTGAGGACAAACAGCACTTGATGCGCCAAGGCAGCAGCTTGACGGCGCAGATGTTCTCCAAAGTACTGGCGGAAGGACTGAAAGGCGTCAAATCCACCGACTTTGTGAAACCAGGCGGCGTACAAGAGGAACAGAAGCAGGAAGAGACCCAGCCGCCGCTGCAGCTGGCAGCTGACATGACGCTCGACAATGGCAAGCTTAAAGCCGTATTGAGCTGGATTGGTGGCTCACCGGAATACACGTATGACGTATATCGCGTCTTGCCAAACGGAGAGCGTCAACTGATCGCGTCCGGTATGAAAGAAACGGTTTTCGTGGACGTTCTGGACACAACTACTCCTTACAAGTACGTCGTTGTTCCTCGAAACGAGGACGGAGAAGAAGAGGCACCTTCCAATGTGGCTGAGATCAGTACGACACAGCTGGAGAACCTGCTGAATGCTGGGGAGGACGCCGGGAATTATGAAGGCGACAACAGCGTTCCTGCCGAAGAAGGAGATGGCAATCCGGAAGAGGATCAGCCAAGCGACAATGGGAACAGCGAAAATAGCGGCCAAGGAGAAAATCCTTCCAATGGTCAAGGTCAAGGAAATCCGGGAAATCAAGGAAACCCATCGAATCCGGCAGATCCGTCCCTACCACCGCCAGATATCGCAAATCCAGGTGCTGGACAGTCCAATCCTCCGTCCCAAGGGATTGAGCTTCCTCCGCCACCACCGGATCAGGATAGTCAAAACCCAGGTGTGAATGGCACCAACGGTTAATATTTGGAATAAGATGAACAACTCGAACAGTTTCACCTATTTGCACATCTTCTTTTGCGTGGTACAATACCTATAAATCGGGAGACAGGGGGGACAGTCCATGTCTGACTACGCACAAAAGGATTTACCCACATTTTTTATGGATCAATTGCGCCAAACCAAAGTGAATTTTGAGCGAGCTCTCGACTGTAAACACACCGATTTTGATGATCTCTACCCATACATGAACGAACAGCCACAGTTTTTCTGGTACAAACGATACGTCGCTTGGTCCGAACTGTTGACCGTCGTAAGGCTGGCTGAGGAATTGGAAATCGAGTGGACCGCTGATTTTACCGAGCAGCAAGTCGAATTCATTAAAGGCAAGGTGCTACAGGGAAAAGTGCTCGATCACTGGAATCCGGAAGAACAGGAAGAAAAGATAAGCCAATTGGAAGAAAAATAAATCCAATGTAAAAAGCGCGTTCCCTCTTGGGAGCGCGCTTTGCTGTTTTTGTACCGCTATGGGGGAGGCTTCTTCATTTTGGGAAGTAACGGATTGGCAGCTTATTCGTCTTTTCTAATAAGCCCGGAATTGAAATTAATGGAGCCAGCGATAGACGATTTGCGGCGTCTCTTCCTGGGGCCTTGCCTCCAGTACAAAGGGGGCGGGGTTGCTCCAGAGCAAAGCGGGTGCAGGAGCGTCTGAGGCGATGACCTCTGTACCGATGGAAACAAAGGAGTACAGCTCCTCGACAGCCGCATTGTACATGCGGATGCAGCCGAGAGAGACGGAGCTGCCGATGCTCTCCGGATGGTTGGTTCCGTGGATCGCATAGCCGCTGCTTTGAAATACCATGCCTCTCGTGCCATAGATGTTGTCATGACCGCGTGGGTGGTTAATCTTTTGCAGAATGGTATAGTAGCCTTCTGGAGTCGAACCGTTTTTTCCGATGCCGACTGGATAGCTGCGAACGATCTGCGAGCCGCTCATGAGGCGCATCGTATGCGTCGATTCCGATAGCCAGATTTGCAAAGGCTCCATCGGGACGAGGGGCTCGGGATAGCCCGCCATCGGCACGACTTCACGAATGCTCGCCCAGGCCGCTTCCGGTCGAAATAGATCGGGTCGGTACAAGTAGCTCTTCATGCCCAAAGCTGCGGGTGGTGCGGGAATCTGAGGCAAGTAGTTGCCTGGATAGGCGCCAGCCAGATGGCTGAGATTTACAGGAAGCTGTCCTTTTTGTTGATAATAACGGTACAAGGCGTTTCGTAGTGTCAGGATGTGCTCGGTCACCCGCTGTTCCTCGGCTAAAGCGATTCGTGCCGGCTGGAGCAAGGGATCCTGCTCATACGCTCCCGGACGAGGAAACCATTTCTGGCTTAGAATCGTACGATTGACTGGGTGGTAACGAATGATGCCGAGAACGCTGCGAGGCTGGTAGTAAAGCAAAGGCGTATAGAGCGGCGCGCCAGCCACTTCTGGTACGACAATAACCGAGTACGGCTGCGTGAGAGAAGGACGGCGATTTTCTACATACTGGCGCACCTGCTTCTCCAGTTGAGTTGAATCTAGATGGGCAGGAACCGCGATGACCTCGACATGCGGTCTGCTGGCCGCGACAGGCGGTGAAACCTGTGCCGCTGTACTCGTTGTACTCTTGGCGGGTTCAGTCAGTGGTCCGGGAGATATGGCGAGCAGAGAGTAGAGAAAGAGGAGGGAAGCAAGCACGCGCCGTATCCGTTTGCGTGAATCCTCTTCCCTTCGTTTCCGAATCAAAGCCTGATAAGCTTCTCTTGCTTCGTTGTAGTACGCGCCAGGCTTTGCGTGCAGAGCTTGTCTCAGGGCAGCCAGAGCAACCTCAGGCTCGCCCCGCGCTTCTCTTTCTCGCCCGAGGTGATACCAGCCAATGGCTTCGTCAGGGTGCTGCTCGGTATACCAGCGATAAAAAGACAGATCACTCTGATCTGGATATTTCATATGAAACGTGCTTTTTTCTTGCAGAAAGGAAACTTTGTCCACAGAACTCCCCCCTCTTAGGAGTATCGGACAGAGAGACAAAAATGGTGAGCATGGAGGAAAAGATGATTTATTTACGAACGATCCGCCTGTTGCGTGAACAATTTCCCCAAACCGGCCGATATCCGTTTACACTGCCTTCCATCCGTCAGCTGGACGCGCTGGAACTCACCAGCAGCGTCACGTTCTTTGTGGGGGAGAACGGCTCGGGTAAGTCTACCCTTCTGGAGGCTGTGGCGTACCAATGCGGTTTCCATACGGCAGGAGGCTCCCGCAACAACACTTATGACGTAGATCGAGCAGAAGCCAGTCTGGGGGATTACATCCGGCTATCCTGGATGCCCAAGCAGACCAATGGTTTTTTCCTGCGTGCAGAGAGCTTTTACCAGTTTGCCAGCCATATTGATCAGCTGGAGCGGGAGCGTCCTACCGGATATGCCGCCTATGGGGGACGTTCGCTTCACGATCAGTCGCACGGGGAATCATTCTTGTCCTTGTTTGTCCATCGCTTTTCTGGCAAAGGCATCTATCTGCTCGACGAGCCCGAGGCAGCCTTGTCGCCGATGCGTCAGCTGGCGTTTCTGTACGTCATGAAAGACTTGGTGGCAGAGGGCGCACAGTTTTTGATCGCGACTCATTCACCGATCCTGATGGGATACCCAGGCGCTGCTATCCTGAACTTTGATAGCTCTCCGGTAGAGGAGATTCAGTATGAAGATACGGAGCACTATCAGCTGACCCGGCGTTTTCTGGAGAATCGGGATCGTTACTGGATAGAATAAAAAATAGTTTTTCTTTCCTGTCACAAAACTCGTTTCGGCGGTTTCTATTAGATGAACGAACCGAAAGGACCCGGGAGCACCCGGATGCAGCTCTTACTGAAATAAGGAGAAGCTGCCAGGATGGAGGGGAAACAGTGGAGGTGCAAGCAAAACTGGCGATGAATTCCATACTTGTCCAGGATGACACGGATTCCTTTCGCGACTTGTTTACAGCGTACTACCCCTTCGTAGTGAGACAAATCATGCGGATCGTCAAAGAACAGCAGACGGCTGAGGATATCGCTCAGGACGTGTTTCTATCCTTTTACCATACGGATCGTACCGCAATCGAAAATATTCCGGCATGGCTATCTCGTGCCTCGATTTACGCCGCATACAATCATTTGCGTTCGGAAAAACGCAGGCAAAATCGCCAAGAGAAGGATGCAGCCGACAAGGAAATGGTCATCCCCTCCTCGGAGGATACATGGCTGGAAAAGGAAGCGATTGAGGGCGTTCGGGAAGTGCTTGCCAAGCTGGATGAACGTGAGCGTACGTTGCTCGTTATGAAGTATTCCGGCTTTCCGTATGCAGAGCTGGCAAAAGCGACAGGGACAGAAGTAGGGTCTGTCGGAACACTGCTATCACGTGCGAAGAGCAAGTTTCGCAAATTGTACGATTCGCTAAGGGGGGAAGAAGGGTGAAATGTGCCGACGAAGGCTTGATACAAGCCTATCTGGACGGGGAGTGCAGCGATGAGAACAGCGAGTGGCTCAGCCTGCATGTCCAGCATTGCGAGGAATGCAGCCGGATGATGGATGAACTGTCAGCGCTGGATACCTGGACCGGGCAGACAATGGAGCAGGAGCTCTTTCGTCCGATTGACAAGATCAAGGTAGACACCGAGGCTGCCTGGCAGCGCTTTTCCACCAAGCTGGATCATCTGGATAGCAAGACTCAGACGCAACTGGCTTCGCAAAAGCAGGTAGGAAAAAGGAGATGGAAAGACATGAATAAAAAGACGAAAAAATGGGTGACGGGAGCTTCGGCGGCAGCGGTACTGGCTGTGTCGCTCTCCTTCCCGCAAGTGCAGGCAGCCGCTAGCGATTTCCTTTCGATTTTCCGGATGGATAAAGTAGAATTCGTCAAGGTCACCCCAAGGGACATGGAGGACATCGAGGCATGGCTGTCCAATGGGCAGGCGGGCGAGAAGGAATTGAAAGGAATCGGTAAGCTTTCCATTAAAGAGTCGAATCAAAAAGACACTAAAAACCGTTACTACAACAGTCGGGAAGCAGCTGAAAAAGCTGGCGTGAAGCTGCCGAGCCTGCCCGAGGGACTGGATGTGGAGAGCGTAGATATCAATCCGGCTTTTACCCTGCGAATTGAAATCAATGCGGAAAAAGCAAACAAACTGCTGGCACAGCTGCAAGTGGAACAACGCTTCGATGAAAAACTGAGCGGGAAGCAGTTTGAACTCGCTGTACCGAAGTCCCAATCGATCTGGCTGCGTCAAGGCGAGCAATCACTGAACTATACCGTCGTGGATGCCCCCGAGCTGAAAGCACCGGAAGGAGTCGATCTTGAGCAGCTGCGCGATACGATGCTCTCGCTGCCGTTCATCCCGGACAATGTGAAGAAGCAAATGCTCAACATCAAGGATTGGCAGCACACCTTGCCGATGCCGTACTTGGCGGATAAAGACAGCAAGATGAAAGAAGTGAAAGTGCATGGCGCGGATGCCATTCTCCTGACGTCCGACAACCGCAGCCAGTTGATCTGGCAGCAGGATGGGCACATCCACATGCTCGAAGGTTATGATCTTAGCGGTGATGCGATGATGAAAATCGCAAAGAATATGTAAAAATAAAGAGTAGCAGGCAGGCAGAGCTCCCTTTTTGGGGTGGCTCTGCTTTATACCGTTTTCGGGAGAGGAAAGGAGGCCTGTCGGGCGATGACTGATTACGTCATTGAGACTTGGGATTTGACCAAGCAATACAACGGCAAGGCGGGTTGTAAAAACATTACGCTGCAAGTGCCGCGTGGGTCGGTGTTCGGTTTTTTGGGACAGAACGGTGCGGGCAAAAGTACGTTTGTCCGTACGATGCTCGGACTTCTGCACCCAACAGGCGGAAAGGCGCAAATGCTCGGGTATCCGATCGGAAGCGTGGAAGCGCGGAAAAAGGTCGGGTATTTGCCAGAGCTGTTTCGCTATCCAGACTGGCTGACGGGAACGCAGCTGCTGGAGCATCATGCAGAGCTGGTCGGTTTGCCGCGGAGTGAACGCAAAAGCGTGATTTCAAATGTCGTGGCTCGGGTAGGAATGGCGGGAAGAGAAAAGGAAAGAATTCGCGGGTTCTCCAAAGGCATGCAGCAGCGCATCGGGCTGGCATGCGCGCTGCTGTCTGACCCTGAGCTCATTTTTCTGGACGAGCCGACTTCTGCTCTGGACCCGATCGGTCGAAAAGAAGTACGGGAATTGATCGCAGAGCTGAGAGACCAGGGAAAGACGATCTTTCTCAACAGCCACTTATTGAGCGAGATGGAATCCGTTTGTGATTATGTCGGGATCATTCACCGAAGCGAGCTGGTCGTACACGGGGAATGGCGCAAGCTGCGTGAGGTAGCCGAGCAGGTCGAGCTAACGGTGGATGCTGAGAACCAAAAGCTTTTGGAGCAGCTTCCGCCATATGTGCTGGGTAAGGAATTCATGCATAATGATGGTGAGCAGCAGCGATGGCTGATCACGCTGGATCAGAACAAAAGAGTGCCGGAGCTGCTGGGAGCCTTGATCACGCAAGGCGCTGCGGTGCACGAGGTCGTGCGGAAGCAGCAGTCACTGGAGGAAGTATTCTTGTACTGGGTACAGAAAAAGGAGGGGGAAGCACATGTGGCCCATCATGAAAATCACGTATAGGGAGATGATCTCCAAGCGTATTTTTACGATTACCCTTCTGATGTCTCTGGCCTTCCTCGTGCTGTATGGGGTTGCGACCTGGTACGCATCAAAAGAAATAGCAGAGGAGATGGGCAATGCCGCAGACCTGCTTATGGAGACAGGCTTTTTCTCCACGCAGCTGCTGGGGATGGGCCTGTACTTCGGGTCTTTTATCACGGCGCTGCTCGCGATTCTCAGCAGTGTCGGCAGCATCGCTTCTGAGGTGGAGAGCCACCAGATTGATACATGGCTGGCGAGAGCGCTGCCGCGCCGCAAGTACTTGCTCGGGAAGTTTGGCGGACTTGCGAGCATGCTCGTTTTGTACGCGCTGCTGATGTTTTTGGGGTTGCTTTCCATCAATCAGTTCGTTGGCGGTGGCGTGCTGGCTGTGCAAGTGAGTCTGGGGCAAGCCCTGACATCACTCGGTTTTTTCCTCCTGATGCCGATTATTCTGGTCTGTGTTTCCCTTCTGCTCAGCAGTATCACGACCACGGTAACAGGCGGGATCATTCTGATCATCCTGTATGGAATCAGCTTTATTGGCGGGTTTATTGAGCAGCTGGGCTCGATGATCCAGCAGAGTTCCCTCATTAATATAGGAATCGTTTCGAGCCTGCTGTTTCCCACCGACTCGCTGTTTCGCAAGTCGACGATTGCCTTGTTTGACACGGCAGACGATCCGATCTCCTTTGCTTCCCAAGGCTTGTTCGGGACTGCTTCAGCCCCAAGTGATGCGATGCTGATCTATACCATTCTCTATGGGGCGGGGGCGCTGTGGCTTGCCGTTCGGCTGTTTGGAAAAAGGGATGTATAAAAAGAAAACCGAGAACAGCGTCATGACTGCCGTTCTCGTTCCTTGAGAAGCTGGATCAACGGGTCCAGCTTTTCGTTTTTTTGTCGGTCCACGAACCCGTAATTTTTATGAAGTTAATAGCGAAAATACGGCTAATGTCGTTTATTGCCGTTTTCTATTCCGGTTGACTGAACATTGTTATAATGACAGCACATTGATGAAAGCGCATTCGCATGGAAAGCGCATCCGTTTTGAAAGCGTATTCTTCCAAGGGGGAACTGATCATGCTGTCATGGCTTGGCTTTTTGATGATTGCTGTTTTTATGTACCTGATTATGTCCAAACGAATATCCGCACTCGTTGCTCTCATTGTCGTACCGGTTATCTTTGCGTTCATTGGAGGTTTTGGAGCGGGCATCGGTGATATGATGCTGACAGGCATTAAACAGATTGCGCCGACGGGCATCATGCTGCTGTTTGCGATCCTATACTTTGGCGTTATGATGGATGCGGGTTTGTTTGAACCGTTGATTGCTAAAATATTAAAAATCGTCAAGGGTGATCCGCTGAAGGTAATCGTGGGAACGGCAATCCTGTCGGCCCTGGTCGCTTTGGATGGAGATGGCACGACGACCTATATGATTACGGTATCCGCGATGCTGCCGCTGTATCAGCGACTGGGGATCAAGCCGATGATTTTGGCGGCGGTACCGATGCTTTCTTTGGGTGTCATGAACATGGCGCCATGGGGTGGTCCTACTGCCCGCGCGATGAGCGTTCTGAATTTCGATGCCTCGCAGCTGTTTACACCTGTCATTCCCGCGATGATTGGCGGGATGGCCTGGGTGATTGTGGTCGCCTGTATTTTGGGCAAACGGGAGAGAAAACGCCTGGGGATTATCGATTTGAGCCAGGATCATGCGAACGGACTGGCGGCTGGAGAAATGGCAGCTGCGTCTGCTGATCCGCTGAAACGTCCGCGCTTGATTTGGTTCAATCTGCTTCTCACAGTTGTCTTGATGGTTTGCCTGATTATGAGCATCCTGCCATTGCCGATTTTGTTCATGCTGGCTTTTGCGATCGCTCTGCTGATTAATTACCCGAACATGGAGCAGCAAAAGGAACGAATCTCCGCCCATGCGGGGAATGCGCTGGCGACTGTATCGATGGTGTTTGCCGCAGGGATTTTTACCGGAATTTTGACGGAAACCAAGATGATTGATGCGATGGCGAGTACGATTGTCTCGTTGATTCCAGATGCGCTCGGCTCTCACATGCCTGTTCTTGTAGGGTTGACGAGCATGCCTTTCACGTACTTCATGTCCAATGACGCGTACTACTTTGGTGTCGTACCGATTTTGGCGAATGCAGCAGCCTCTTACGGAGTAGACCCGGTGGAAATTGGACGGGCATCGATTCTGGGACAGCCGCTGCACGTGCTCAGCCCTTTGTTTGCCGCACAATACTTGCTGATTGGAATGGTTGGTGTCGATTACGGCGAGGCACAGCGCTTCATTTTAAAATGGGCATTTGGTACCTCCATCGTCATGATCGTCATTGCCATTTTGACTGGTGTGATCTCGCTGTAAGGGGAAGCGCACTTTACCGTTTTCGAAAAGGGGCCGTCGATGGCCTCTTTTTGTTGAAGCTGCGCAAGTGGAAAATTCCGCTCATGCTTGGCTACAATGGGGAAGAGGGGGGAAGGACGTGCGGTTTCACACCAAGCTCTTGATCATGATCGGGTCGCTCCTGATAGGTGTGATCGTTTTGCTCGGAATCTCATTTGAACAGATGCTGGACGGTGCTCTTCGCAAGGAAATCGGAACGAGGGCACTCAATACGGCGAAAACAATAGCGCGGATGCCGGAGATTATCGATGCATTTTCGCAGCCGGACCCCGCACATACGATCAATCCTCTGGTGGAAACGATTCGGGTGGACACGCGTGCCGCTTTTATCACGGTCGGCAATCGGCAAGGCATCCGTTACTCTCATCCAGATCCCGAGCAAATCGGGAAGCCGATGGTCGGTGGTGACAATGAAACTGTCTTCGCGGGTCACTCGATCATCTCCGAGACAGTCGGTTCCCTGGGACCTGGCCTTCGCGGCAAAACCCCGATCCGGGATCGTGCAGGACATGTGATTGGGGTCGTTTCCGTCGGTTTTTTGCTTGAGGATATTCAAGAGACGATCGAGCTGTATCGGGATCGTATTGTCGTGATCGGTGCTGTGATCCTGCTTTTGGGCATCATGGGGACGCTCTGGATTGCGCGAAAGGTCAAGGAGTCCATTTTCGGTCTGGAGCCCGAGCAGATAGGACGGATGTACCAAGAGAATCAAGCTGTGCTGGAATCCATACGGGAAGGAATCGTCGCAGTGAATACGGAGGGGGCAGTCACGCTGGCAAATCAGACGGCGATGAATCTGATCGGGCCATCAGAGCGGCTGGATCTGATGGAGGATGAACAAAAGGAATGGCTGCGTTCCCTGCGACTTGTGGAAGTCATGCAAACGGGAGTGGCCGAATTCGATCAGGAGACATTTGTGAGCGGCAAGGCTGTAGTGGTCAACCGCGTCCCCATTTTGGACAAAGAGCGAAAGGTGACGGGAGCCGTAGCGAGCTTTCGGGATCGATCGGAGCTGTTCCGGGTGACGCAGGAGCTTTCGCGGGTAAAGGAATACGCGGAGGCGCTTCGTTCCCAGACCCATGAATATTCCAACAAGCTGCATTTGATTTCTGCCCTGATCCAGCTGGAATCGTATCAGGAAGCGGTCGATTTTATTTCCGCCGAGGTTGATGTGCACGTCAGCAACACCCAAATGATCATGCGCCGCATTCCCGATCCGCTCATCGGGGGATTGCTGCTCGGAAAAGTGAATCAGGCAAATGAACGGAAAATTGCGCTGACGATTGACCCGGACAGTCACATTCGCGAGATTCCGGCAGCTATTGACCGCTCGCTCTTGATTGTCATACTGGGCAATCTCATCGACAATGCGATGGAAGCCGTTTGTGCAAACGGTGCTTACGCCAAAGAAGTCTCGGTGTACTTGGGAGAAATGGATGAGCTTTTGCTCGTGGAAATAGAAGATCGGGGGCCGGGGATACCAGAAGCGTACGCCAGCAAAGTATTTGAACGGGGCTTTTCCACCAAGCAGCTGCAGGATCACGGCTATGGACTGCATTTGGCAAAAGAGGCCGTAGAACAGCTGGACGGAACGATTTCACATGCAGGCAACCCACAAGGGGGCACCATCTTTACCGTCACGATTCCACTTGAAGTCGGCCGGTGAACGCAAGGGAGGAGAGAGGAAGATGAACCAGCACATCAGCGATGAGGAGACTCCCATCCGCGTGCTTATTATAGAAGATGATTTGCGAATTGCCGAGGTGAACCGGCGCTTTGTAGAAAAGGTGGGCGGCTTTGAGGTTGTGGGCATCGCGGCCGATCGAGGGGAGGCAGTCGATCAGCTCGAGCTGCTGCAGCCTGAGCTGGTTCTGTTGGATGTGTATTTTCCCGATATGAACGGACTCGAATTTCTTTCTTTTATCAAAGAACAGCATCCGGACAGCGATGTCATCATGCTGACTGCCGCCAAGGAAGTGGATGCCGTCGTGGATGCGATCCGTTACGGTGTCTTTGATTTCATCACGAAGCCGCTGATCATCTCCAGACTTCAGCAAACGCTGCGCAGCTATCAGGAATTCCGCAAGAAGATCCGTACTTTGAAAAAAGAAGGGGCCGCGATCAATCAGCAGGAAATTGACCAGCTGATTCACGGTTCGGGGATGAAGTCGTCCAAAGAGAGCAAACCTGTGAAAGGCATCGACAGAATTACGCTGGAGAAGATCACCACGTACTTGATGCAGACCGAAGAAGCGACAACCGATCAGGTCAGCAAGGAAACGGGCATCAGCCGCTCGACTGCGCGGCGCTATTTGGAGTATCTGGTGGCGATGGGAGAGGCAAGCGCGGATTTGTCCTATGGCGTCGTCGGAAGACCGGAGCGAGTATACCGGCGGGGAACCAAAGAAAAAGGATAACGACACGAATAAAGAAAGGAAGTCCAGCGTTTTTGGCCGGACTTCCTTTTTGGCGTGGTTAGGAAAAGCTGCAATGCGCCTCTACCCGATAAATTCGCTGACCGCGAGAGGAAAAGCGCTGCTCGTATTCCGTCATGACATTGTCCTCGGCGAGCTTGGATTGATGCAGATCAAACGTGATGTTGTGCATCTGGAAGCGCTCGAGGGCAAATTGATTGAGGGAAAACTCGAAAAGCTTTTCATTGTCAGTCTTCATATGAATCTCGCCATCATTCTTCAGTACCTGACGATAGGTTTGCAGGAAGCTCGCGTACGTGAGACGGCGTTTGGCGTGGCGAGTTTTCGGCCAAGGGTCGCTGAAATTCAGGTACAGGCGGGAAAGCTCCTGATCGGCAAACAGATCGGTCAACACGGCAGCGTTGAATTGGACGAATGCCAGATTGGGGATTTCACGGTATTCCGTGCGCTGTACAGCTCGCAGAACCACTTCTGCTTTCAGCTCCACCGCAATGAAATTCACATCAGGGTGGCGTTCTGCCAGTGTATTAATGAAGCGTCCCTTTCCACAGCCGATTTCGACATGGATAGGATTGTTGTTTCCGAAGCGTTCGTTCCAGCGGCCTTTGAAGGATACAGGGTTGTCCACGAACGTCGGATATTCACGCAGGGCCGATTCGGCACCTGGTATGTTGCGCAGTCGCATATGTGCCTCCTTAAGAAAGAACTCCTATCTACTTTACGATGAGACTTCCCCGGTTGCAAGCATGAGAGCAAAGGTGATCGTCGAGATTCCAGATAGGAGGCAGCCTTTTTTCATACCCATAGGGATTTTTTAGAAGGGGAACTAGGACATAAGTCACATGTAATGCGGATGTGTCTACAAAACAGAAGGATAAAATTGGGGGATTTGTGAGGAACATCTTGGTAATAAAATTAACTGAAAATTTGAGGAATGCCTGTTAAATCGGGCTTGAAGCCGTCAAGTAGCAATGATAACCAGAAGTGGTTAGAAGAATTGGTAATAATTTGGGAATTTAATAGAGTCAGAACCAATGGTAAAGTAGAGAACAAGTGAGAGGTCAGCCAAACTTTGCATAAAAAAGCTTCTTGTCGAAGTCATTTGGTAGAAGCAAAGGGTTCGTTTAGAAGTTTTTATGCGTAACGGAACGGAACGGGAAAGAGCCGTTTCTACATTCCTACACGATCAAAAGGGAGGATGAACAACATGAGAAAATTACATAAAGGGATCATCGGAGTGGTGATGGGTTTGACTTTGGGCCTCACCGCTATCGTAGCTCCTCTTCCTGGCGAACAAAATGTGGCTCATGCGGCTTGGACACAAGCCAAAGCTGATAAAGTCATCAACACTGGGAAAAAATACTTAGGAAGACCTTATAAATTTGGAGCCAAAAGCAGCACCACTGCTGTATTTGACTGCTCTTCCTTTACGCAGCGTGTATTCAAGGTTGCTGTAGGGAAGTCGCTGCCGCGTACATCCCGCGACCAAGCGAAAAAAGGGACAAGCGTATCCAAAAGCAACCTGAAAAAGGGCGATCTTGTCTTTTTCAAGGCGAGCACGACTACTACGAACAAGCGCATTACACACGTGGCGATCTATGCGGGTAACAACAAGCTGCTGCACACGTATGGAAAACCAGGGGTGACGTTCACGAACTTCAAAGGAACGTCTTGGGAGAAGCGCTTTGTCTCTGCACGCCGTGTGCTGTAACTAACTCATCTGGCTCTCTACTTACTAATACGTCTTATGTATTGCAAGAGTTGCGAAAGAATCTTATGTAAATCCTGACAGTCCTTTAAACTGACAGGATGGACTGGGCGAGAGCTCCTTTGTCTGCTATGGACGAGGAGCTCTTTTTTTCGTACCCGAAAAATCGGATGGATGACTTGACCGATATACTACCTAGGTAGTATATTATTTTCGAGGTGAAAATTTTGAAAATTCAACCAATGATTGACGGATTAAAGGAGCTTGGATTTACCGAGTACGAGGCAAGAATTTATTTAGCCCTGCTGCGTTCCCATCCTTCCAACGGAAATACGATCGCGACCGTATCCGGTGTGCCAACCC
Source organism: Brevibacillus nitrificans (assembly GCF_003710965.1). NCBI lineage: Bacteria > Bacillati > Bacillota > Bacilli > Caryophanales > Paenibacillaceae > Brevibacillus > Brevibacillus nitrificans. Next base: position 281,476 of record NZ_RHHU01000017.1, read on the forward strand.
CAAAGGTATATGAGACTGTGCGAAAAATGCAGGAGCGGGAGGTAGTATTCGCTGTAGCTGGTGGGGATAAGGGCACGCAGATCCGCTATAGCCCTTTGCCTTATGACGAGCTGCTGGCTCGAAGCAAAAAGGCGTTCCTAGGGAATGTGAACTTCCTGCAGGAGGCGCTTACGGATATCGCGGAGATGAGTGACACGAACTGGACAGAGCTCTTTGTTATCCACGGATACGCTGCCGGGATGGAGGCGATCCGTTCGGCTTTGGCAGAAGCCAAATCAGAAATCTTCATGAGCCTGTGGAGCCAGGAGCTCGATGCTCTGCAGGAGGTGCTGATGGAGGCGCACCAGCGAGGTGTCTCGATCGTTACGCTGATTTTTGACAAAATCGTTCAGGTGCCGTGGCGAAGCTTTACCCATCATCATTCCGATTTGATTGGGCTGCGCCATGCAGGAGAGCTGAATCTGGTGCTGGACAAGGAAAAGACGATCATCTTTCAGGCGATGGACGAGCGCCCGCATGCAGTCGTCTCCAGGCATCCTGTCACGATCAAGACCACGTTAAACTACATACGTCACGATATTTACGTAAACCGGATTGTCGAGGAGTTCGGGGAGGTGATGGAGCAGCGTTACGGAGCTGGGCTGGATGGCCTCATCAACGATTTTTGACAGCAAGCTGTCCATTCATCCAGGCAGGGAAGAAACAACAATTTTGAAAGCGATTGCAGGGAGGGAATTGCATGTCCGATCAGGTTTTACGCAATGACACCCAGTCAGGAAAAAATGCCGTCAAATGGCATACGCTGTTTGGTTCGTTTTTCAGCTATACCTTGGATGCAATGGATTTCATGTTTCTGGCATTGGCATTGCCCGTCATTATCAAGGAATGGAACATGTCGCTTGGAGATGCAGGTCTTTTGGGAACGTCGACGCTGATCGGAGTAGGCTTAAGCAGCATCGTGCTCGGGTGGTTTTCAGACAACTACGGCCGAAGAAAGGCTCTGCTAATTAGTCTCGCCATTTTTGGAGTGTTTACGGTGGCAATCGCCGTGTCGCAGACCTGGGAGCAGTTCATGGTGCTGAGATTCCTGGCGGGCTTGGGGCTAGGGGGAGTATGGGGAATCGCCTCCGCGTATGTCAGCGAGACCTGGCAGGCAAAGCACCGAGCGAGAGCGACATCCTTTGTACTGAGCGCATGGCCGGTCGGTTACGGGCTGGCGGCGCTGCTGTCTTCGATTATTTTGCCGCAGTACGGCTGGAGAGCTTTGTTCACCTGCGGACTTGCGAGTCTTTTGGCCATGATCTATATCTACTTTTTCGTCCCGGAATCAAAAGTCTGGCAGGAAAACAAAAACAAACGCGAAATAGAAGCCGACCGTCCTGCGAAGGTATCCGTCAAAGAGCTGTTCTCGGCGGGACTCGCCAAGCGGACCATCCTGGCGACACTGGTCTCTTGCTGCACGCTGACGGCTTATTGGGGCATAAATACTTGGCTACCTACGTATTTAACCAAAGAGAGAGGGCTCTCCGTCGAGATGATGGGAATGTTTCTGATCGTGATCAACGTGGGGATGTTCATCGGCTATCAGCTCTTTGGGTATGCCGCAGACAAGCTGGGGCGCAAAAAAATATGCATCCTGTCCTTTTTCGGCGCGGCGATCATGATCCCGATCTATGTCTTCACCGATCATGTCACCGTCTTGTTCTGGATGGGTCCCTTACTGTTTTTATTTTTCTCTCAGGCTGGAGTCTTTGGCGCGTACTTCTCGGAGCTGTATCCCACGCATTTGCGCAGCATGGGGGCAGGCTTTTGCTTCAACGTAGGACGCGGCTTGTCCGCCTTTGCGCCGTTTTTGCTTGGGTCTATCGCCACGAAATACAGCCTGGGAACGGGATTTGCCCTATGTGCCATCACACTGATTATCGGAGCCGTGCTGACGCTGTTCCTGCCGGAGACGAGCAAGCAAGCAGGAGCTGCGGCAGCCCTGGAAAGCGAAGCGAGCGCGTAAAAGGAGGAAAAGAGAATGACTCGAAAAACACGAAGAATCATCGACCTGAGCGTCATGCTGGATCCGGTGGCCAAAGAGCCATCTCCGCCTGACATCCGCTATGGGGATCATGAGAGCGGTGCTGTACACGCTGCCCAGCTGTTTGGCCTTCAGCCATCTGATTTTCCAGAGAGCAAGGCCTGGGCCAATGAGACGGTCACGCTGACGACGCATACGGGGACACACGTAGATGCGCCTTGGCATTACTGGCCGACCTCGGAAGGCAAGCCGTCCAAAACGGTTGACCAGCTGCCGCTGGAATGGTTCTACTCCGATGGGGTCCTGCTCGATTTCAGCGACAAGCCCCAAGGCTATGAAATCACCGTGAGCGATATCCAGCAAAAGCTGGAGGAGATCCAGTACACCTTGAAGCCCTTTGACATTGTGCTGATTCGCTCAGACGCGGATAAGCGCTTTTACGAGGAGAACTATTTTCAGTCACATGCAGGCGTATCTGCAGAGGCGACGCACTGGCTGATCGACCAGGGAATCAAGGTCATGGGAACAGACGGCTGGGGCTGGGATATCCCGTTTTCGCTCCAGGCAGCCGACTACAAGCAAAACCCACGCGAAGGAGTGCTCTGGGCGGCACACTTTGTCGGGAAAGAAAAGGAATACTGCCAAATCGAAAAGCTGGCAAATCTGGATCAGCTGCCGAAGCCTTACGGGTTTACCGTAGCTGTCTTTCCCATCAAAGTAAAAGGGGCGAGTGCAGGCTGGGCGCGTCCGGTCGCGATTATCGAGGAGTAGCGGAGCGCTTGCTCGCAGATCAGAGGAAATGAGGGAGAAGAGATGAAATTCGTGACATTTCGCACAGCAGACTCCGCTTCACGAGCGGGCTGGTTGACTCCACAGGGAATCGTGGACATGAATCTGGTGAGCGAAGGGGAGCTGCCAGCCAGCATGCTGGATTTTTTGGCGAATCAGGAGACGTACCTGCCCCAAGCTTTGAAGCTCGAGCAGAGTGGACTGAAACCGACATATTCGCTTGCGGAAGTAAACTTGCTGGCTCCTGTTCCGCATCCGCGCAGTGTTCGTGACTTTATGGCGTTTGAGCTGCACATTCTGAATGCGGCAAAGCGCTTGGGACAGCAAATGGCACAGGCCTGGTACGAAATTCCCGCCTTTTATTTTACCAATCATCAGGTGATCCAAGGCACGGGTGCCAAGATCGCCAGACCGCGAAGCTGCGAGTGGCTGGACTATGAGCTGGAAATCGCGTGTGTCATCGGGAAGGAAGGGAAAAACATCCGCGCTGAGGAAGCGGAGGATTATATTTTCGGCTATACGATTCTCAATGACTGGTCGGCTCGCGATCTGCAAATGAAGGAATCCAAGATCGGTCTCGGCCCGGCAAAGGGGAAGGACTTTGCCACGTCGTTAGGTCCTTATCTGGTGACAAAAGACGAGCTGGCACCGTACCGGATCGGTGACCGCTACGATATGGAGATGGTCGCCAGAGTAAATGGCAGGGAGCTCTCCCGCGGCAATTTCAAAGATATCTACTATACGTTCGGACAGATGATTGAACGGGCTTCAGATGGAGTGACCCTGTATCCGGGAGATGTGATTGGCTCAGGAACGGTGGGGACGGGCTGCCTGCTCGAGCTGGGACCAGAAGTGCATCGCTGGCTGGAGCCGGGAGACCACGTTGAGCTCGAGGTCACTGGGCTCGGGATCTTGGAGAATACGATCGAATCATGATAAAACACCCCTAGTCCGAAGCAATGGACTAGGGGTGTAGTCTGCGTGGCAGCAAGTGATCTGCTTTTAGATGTTCAACCCGCGAATTTGCTGCTCGATTTTCTCAAATCCGCTTGATACCTTGACTACCTCGTCTTTTTGCTCGGAGACGAGATGCAGCACTTCTTCCAGGTTGTCCTTGTTTTGATCGGTAATGTCTGCGTTGATTTCGACTTTGGCTCCGACTTCCTGCATCATGCTGTTTACGTGAACGATGAACTCTTGAAGAAACTTGGTTTTCGTAGCAAAGTCTTGCATGTAATGGTCGACATTGGAAAACATTTCCTGAACTTCGAGAATGCCTTCGCTATTTTTTTCAAAGGAAGCCTGGGAACCTGAGATCATATCGGAGACGCGCTTCATTTTTTCACGAATATTCATCAAGAGTGTCGCGATCGATTCAGACGATACTTTGGAGGATTCAGCCAGCTTGCGCACCTCATCCGCTACCACGGCAAAGCCGCGGCCATGTTCACCTGCGCGGGATGCCTCGATCGTGGCATTCAGTGCGAGCAGGTTGGTTTGAGCCGATATTTCGGAGATGGTTTGAATGATCTTCTCGATGTTCTCTGTCTCTTTGTAGAGCTCTTGAATCAGGCTGTTGGTACCTTGGATATCTCTGATAAAGCGTTCAAAGTCCGTACCGATATTGCCAATGCGCTTTCCGCTTTCCTGGGTAGCTTCCTTCGTAGATTCTACATAATCGTACATCTCCGTAATGGAGCGAGTCATATCCTCTACTTGAACGTTGGTAGTTGCCATTTCGTTGCGCAGTTCATTGGTGTTTTCCGTCTGTACGTTGAACGATTGAAGAATGCTCTGCAGGGACGATACCGTTTCTACTGCACGCAGATTGACGCCATCGGTCACTTTATTGAGATTTTCTTGGTATTCCTGTACGGACGTCAGGGATTGATTGATCTGATCGAGTACCCGCTGCAAGGATTCCTTGGATTCGATGGCTTCCCGTTTTTGCGTTTCGCTCTCATGCTGCAGCTTGTTATTGAAAAAGGCGTGCATCATGCTGGTAACCGAAATGAAGCAGAAGGTAAACAGGAAATACATCAAATCAATAGGGGAGGTGGAATGGAAGATTACCTCACCCTGGGTAAAGAAATAGTAGGACACGATGCAAAGTGTAGCTGCGATCGTCAGGATATTGATCCATTTATCTTGATAGATCCCCATGACCGCGACAAAGAACATGATCGTCATGATATTGATCATATGGGGATCCAGTTGGACAATGACAAACATGAATGCCCCGATCACGACGAAGTTAAAAAACTTCATAAATGGCGCCATTTTCTCGCGCAGGCTCGGACGGTTGGAGACGTATGTAAAAGGTGCCAGTACGACATACAAGATTCCAAGAACCGTCAGCACGAAAGAAAGGGGAACACCTAAAATCAGATTGACGATCTGAACGAATGTAATAATACTTGCAAAGACGATGACGACCCAGTTATTCCTTCTTCGTAAAAGATCCATATCAGCGCATGACCTCGACTTTTCTTTGTGTGAAAACCGGTGTGTACCACGAGTAGTGTGGATTTTCTTTATCTGTATAGACTTCTTTCAGGTGAAACAGCGTCGGAATAGCCTCGGCGCCCTTGTAGAAGATGTTTTCCTTGATTTGTGTAGCCTGGATTTTGTATTTCTGGTTCATGGATCGAAAAAAAGACGGATCGGCAATGCCGACAGCGTGTGTATATCCGTGTTTTTCAGCATAGTCGATCATCAGGCAGATTCCTTTTCGGCCGAGCTGCCCGCGATAACGGGGGAGAACAGCCAGACTGTCGACCTCCATCGCTCTCATATCGTTCGTCAGGATCTCGTCAAACAACGAATGGATGAACGAATTTGATTTCGAATAGGGGGTAAATTCAAAAGTTCCTCCAGCTTCTCCATCTTCTGCCAGCAGCAGGTAAAGATCAGAGCCTTGTTTGGCGTACTCCATTTCGAAACCCATGGAACTCCAGACGGTCTCTTTGATTTGATGGAACAATGCCAAGGTCTCCGTAGAATCAACATGTTTGTACATTTCCCACTCCACCATTTTTTCTCTCTATTTTTTTGTCTGTAACGGTTTCTCCCGTTCATTTTGTTGCTCTCTTTGCTCTCTCTCCCTTACATGACGTCCTCCTATCAGATGAATGAAAAAAAGAGTTATCCCAAGTACTGGAACAACCCAAGTCACCAACATCAAGACATTTTGTTACGGATGTTTGGCAACCCGGCTATCGTAGTCAGCGACTTTAGACCCGTGGCTTTGCGTCACCACCTTTAGATGGTTTTGCCTTTTGTCATCACACTTAGAAAAATGTAAATATATGTCGGATTCTGCAAAATTTTATATCAAATCATTTTACATGTCAAGTTTTGGTAGGTAAAATTAACTATTTTTTAGTTTTCTTATCAATTATCATCGGCAAAACCTCCTGGTAGCTTTACACACATGAACGCATTCGTTTTCTATGCAATATTTACAGATAATTTCATGTTTTATAAGATGGACGTTAGATAGTGTAAGGCCATATCTTTGGGAGGTTTGACATGAACGCTTTGACCCAATATTTGTCTGAGCTGGACGCCATTCATGGGGTGTCCGGAGATGAAGAGCGCGTGGCCAATTACATGAAGGAGCAGATCCAGCCTTTCGTAGACGAGTCCTTCGAAGATGCACTGGGCAACCAATTCTTTGTAAAGAAAGGGACACACCCGACGTTTCGCATCATGCTTGCAGCACATATGGATGAAATCGGTTTTGTCGTAAGTCATATCGATGAGAAGGGATTTGTCTATTTCCTTCCAGTCGGCTATCACGACAGTCGGATGGTCATCAACCAGATACTGACGATTCAGACGGAAACAGGCCCTGTGCACGGAATTACAGGAGGCAAGCCCGCACATGTCGTGACAGAAGAGGAAGCACAAAGGGCCATTCCTATGGACCGATTGCATCTCGACCTGGGAACGACCAGCCGGGCAGAAACGCTGGCTCTGGGGGTGCAGGTGGGGGATTACATCACGTTTGACCGTGAAGGGCGGCTGCTGAACGGGACGAAGGTATACAGCGGGAAATCCGTCGATAATCGCTCGGGCTGTGCGGTCCTGATCGAAGTCATGAAAAGGCTTGCGGATAAAGAAATAGCCCCCACAGTCTACGGCGTTGCCACTGTGCAGGAGGAAGTCGGACTGCGGGGAGCAGGGCCTGCTGCTTTTTCGATTCAACCGGATATAAGTCTGGCTATTGACGTCATTTTCGCTGGCGGCACACCTGGGATGGATGAGCGAATTTCACCGGTTGAGCTGGGAGCAGGACCAGCCATTATGATGTATGATTGGACGCCGAGCAACGGGCACGGTAACAATGTACCCAAGAAGCTGACGCGCACATTGATTAAGGCCGCAGAAAAGAACGGGATTCCCTATCAGCGTGAAGTGGTAGTCAATGGCGGTACGGATGCTTGGGCGATGAGCCTGGCAGGAAAAGGATCGCTGGCTGGCGGGATCTCATTACCCTCCCGCTACATTCACTCGGCGACGGGCATCGTACATATGGATGATTTGGAGCATGCTGTACAGCTGATCCTAGCTTTCGTAGAGGAAGCACTTACAGATCCACGAAAATAACAATCGCGCTATAAATCAACAAAAGCCCCATGACGATAGAAAAGGCTCGGTCGTATTTGGCGAGGAACTGTTGAAAAACCGCTCCAAAGAATGCCCAGCTGGAAGTGCTGAGGTAACCGATAAAGCCGAGAAACAAGGAAAACAGCAACAAGCTCCCATTGGATTGATAATAAGGAATGATAAACGTGGACACGGCCGTTATCGCGTACAAGATGACCTTGGGATTGATGAATTGCAAAAGGAAGCCCGAAAAAAAGGAATTCAGTTTATCCGGATGCGTGGGATTGGAACCGGGCTTATGCAGCAGCATTTTCATGGCGAGGTATAGAAGGTAGACGCCTCCCAGTATGCCCATCCATACCTTCACTGTAGGGAGGAAGCTGTACAGGAGAAGGTTGAAAAAGCTGGCGAGCAACGCGATGACAAATGTACCGGCAGCCACTCCGAGAATAAACCGAAGCGTATTTTTGTAGCCGGTCCTGCTGGCGAAGGCCATCGACATGATGTTGTTCGGTCCCGGTGTGAACGAAGTGACAACCACATAAAGCAAAAACGGAATCCACTGCATGTATCATCAGCCCCCTTGTGTGTTATAATGACTAAAGTATACGTTATAACGTCTGTGCAACATAACCATACAATATGATCGCTATATAGCACAACGGGGGGTTATACCTTTTATGGAAAATATCAGTTCCGTGCTCGCCGAAAACCTGAAAAACTTGCGTGCGTCCAAAAAATGGAGCTTGGATAAAGTAGCGGACTTAACCGGAGTCAGCAAAACGATGCTCGGCCAAATCGAACGGGGAGAATCCAATCCTACCCTCAATACCGTATGGAAAATTGCCAATGGCTTGAAAATCTCCTTTACCGAGCTGATTTATCAGCCGCAGCCTGACACGGTAGTTGTGACCAAAAATGACATTTCCGCCATGCAGGAGGATCACGGCAAATACAGAGTCTATCCTTATTTCCCGTTTGAAGAAAAAAGGAGATTCGAGGTCTATACGGTAGAGATCGATGGGGGCGGGTATTTGAGCGCGGATCCGCACAGTGAGGGGACAGAGGAATTCATCACCGTGTTTGATGGAGAGCTGACGATCCGCGTGAACAACGAGGAGTTTACCTTGAAGTCGGGAGAGTCTATTAAGTTCAAAGCAGATCGGGATCACGTTTACCACAATTCCGGGCAGACCTTGACGCGCTTGAGCATGGTTATTTACTATCCCGCCTAAGGCAAAAAAAGAAGCCGATTCTCTGTTGATTTGCAGAGGTCGGCTTTTTTGAACGTATAGGAATTTATAAGCGTAATGCTTATGAATTCCGGAGCGCATGGCGAAGTGCCTCAGCGTCCGCTTCTGGCATTCCTTCGGTAAAACTTTCCGCTAAAACGCGGTCGCTCCTCCTCGAACAGGCCTCGATAGAGGTTTTCTTACGGCAGGTTCTTTTTACAGGCAGGTCAGGAGGTCCATCAGCTCGTGAATTTCGTAGGTCGGTTTGATACCGAGTTTGTTTTCTTTTCGATGCGGATTAAACCAGCAGGTATCGATGCCATAGTTGATACCGCCTTGTATATCGGAAGTCAGCGAGTCGCCGACGATCAGCACCTTGGATTTATCGGTTATTTGCAGCTGCTTGAATACATAATCAAAAATTCCCTTGTCCGGCTTTTGGTATCCGGCTGCTTCTGACGTGACCAGACACTCAAAGGCATTGCACAAGGGAGAGCCGCCGATCCGGGATTTTTGCACCGCGTCAAAGCCATTGGTAATAATAACCAGACGATAATCGGACAGCTGACTGCACAGCTCGATTGCGCCGTTTGTCAGGTGAACCTCTTTTCCTAAGTGTACGAGGTAGTCTTGGTTAAAGGCAGAAGCGTCGATAGGAAGGCCGATAGCTGCAAACAATCGCTTGAACCTCTCGCCGCCGAGCTCGGCAAGCGTCGTTTGGCCTTGTTCCAGCTCTCGCCAGAGTACGCTGCTGATTTCTTTGTAGGCGGGTAAGTATTCATCCAAGCCGTGAGTGAGATCGTAGGCTTGAAAGGTCTTTTGCAGGGCTTCTCTTTCGGTCATGCCAAAATCGAATAAGGTGTCGTCTACGTCGAACAAAATGACTTCGTATTTCATTTCTGCCTCCGTTATTCTTCGCTAGTAATTCCGTATCTCGCAAGCGCCTTTGCAGACGTTTCCCACATCCTCTGCTGCAGTACCTTGCCTTCTATTACTTTCAAGCGCTTTCCGAGAAAACGGATTTTGGACAAGATGTATTCGCGGTCGTCCATGAGGAAGCTTAGCGTGATCCGGTATGCATCTCTCTCCTCATTATACGTCACTTCTTTATCGAAACAGGAAAAAGCGTACAGGATCCTGGATAGCTCGCCGTTGTAAAGGGGGATGACTTCCAGGACGGCCTGCTCTTTCCTTGATTCAAGAATGGCTTCTATCGTGATAGAGGCATCCTTGTATTCTCGATCCATCAGCGTCTCTTCTTGAACCGAGCGGATATGTGAGAGTCGTGTTGCTTTTAACGTACGGTTCCGCAAATCATACCAAAGCAAATACCATTCTTTTTTCACGATGGAGTATTCCAGCTTGTAAGGGATCCCGGATCGATTGGCACGGTGGCTTCTGTGATTGTTCGTATAGGTCAAACGGATGCCTTGCTGTGCAGAAAGAATCCTGCCCAGCGTACGCAAAAGGGGATGGTAGACTTGCCGCTCTACGCTTTTTGCTTTCTCGACGAGGCTTACGGATAATTCCATCGTTTCATCAGGCGTTAGCAGATCGTTTAATTTTTGCAGGGTTGCCGGAGTCAATGCTTCCGATGCAGCAGGATGGGCAAGCATCCTTTTCAACCAGGCTCGTTCGTGGGAGGTGAGGGGGATGGTTCCCGATTCTTCCAGACGTGAAATGACCTGATAGTTAAAGATTTTCTCGAAAGGATTCATAGTAGGATCGAATCTCCTTCCATTCCGCAATTAGCTCTCTCCGCAGGTAAGCAGGCGACAATACCTCGCAGCTCGAACCAAAGCTTCTCAGCCACGGCTTCATTTCGGTCGTTCCATTCACCGTGATTTCATAGAGGAACGAGTCAGCGTCTTCTTCTGTAATCGATCCCCATTGCCCCTGCAGCAGGACCCGTTCCTTGATGAAGTTGGATCTGGTATCGGTCGGATTGTAAAACCGAGCCTTTACAGTCACCGGAGCGCCGGTATCCACAAGCCAGCTGTTGCGTATTTTTTCCTCGAGCTGCTGCAGCTTGCTGGCAAATTCCCGCTCGGACACGGATTCTGCCTCTTCCAGCTGGGTGAGACCTTCCACCCGAAACTTTACAATTCCTAGCCGTGGAGCGTTCCCTAGCAAGTACCACCTTCCGTACTGATGGTCATAAATGACTTTCAGAGGAAGGACGAGCACCTCTTTCCCTGCCGTTTCTCTCTCGAATAGGGGATTGGTATTTTTCGAAGCGTAGCTGACGCGTGCCTTCGGTGAAAAGTAGCAAAACCGGATCTTTTTCCGGTGCCGAATCGCGTGGAAGAGCGAGTAGAGATGAGCTTCGTCCAGAATTCGTGAGTGATAGTGATATTTGTAAAGGAACCGCTCGGTAAAGCTGTTTCTCTGAATGTGAGCTTTTTTGATGTGATCGCGAAGCAAATACCCTTGAACGGATGGGACTTGCGTGTTCGCCATGACGTCCACAAAATCATACAGGTCGGCAAGCTCATCATCAGTCAGGGCAGTAAGCAGTTCATTTCGGAGGTGGTAACGGTAGGGCCTCCCGCCAGCTGCTCGGCCAATGACCCCGATTTCCTCCAAATATTTCAAGTCAGAGCGAATGGTTTTCTCGTCGGAGAGGGGCATTTCGGCAGGCAAATAATCGAGCAGCTCTGTCGCTGTCAGAGAACGTTCCTGCAAGGCTGACAAAAGGGCGGTCAGCCGATAGCTCTCTGTCTCCTTTACCGATTTGGCACGAAACAAAAACAAGAGAAGGGGATCAGACGAGTCGAAGTAGTTGTATGTGAGCAGATTCGTGATGTCAGCTCGTGGAGCGGGCTCTTTTTGGACAGTCTGAATCACATTTTTGAGCCGCTTGATTGTTTTATCAAACGTGTGGACGGATATACCCAAGCGATCGGCGAATTGCTGTCTGCTGTAAGCTCCACTGGTGAGGACCAGCATGCGCGAGAACTGAATTTCTTTATCAAAACTCTCCCTGGCCATCTGATCTCCTCGCCTTCTTCAAATGAAATTCCCTCGTCCCATTGTATAGGGCTGGATGAACGAATGGCAAATTTCTTCCTTGTCGTAATACTTTTGCCATGTTCCGGCAGGGCTGTTTCAGCGAAGATGGATGTAACAAATCGAGCAATACCAAGCTTGTAAATACCTACAGAGAGGGGAAACTCGCATGTCACCATACAAATCGCTCATCCTGCATGAGCTTGCAAAAATCGAACAAGAAGAGAACGTCCAGATCCTGTTCGCATGTGAATCGGGGAGCAGGGCGTGGGGGTTTCCTTCATTGGATAGTGACTATGATGTTCGCTTTGTCTACGTACGACCGGTGGAATGGTACTTGTCCATCGACGATCGGCGTGATGTCATCGAGCGACCTATCCATAACATGCTGGATATCAACGGCTGGGATCTGAGAAAAGCTTTACAGCTCTTTCGAAAGTCCAATCCACCTCTGCTGGAATGGCTGCAATCCCCGATCTCTTACATGGAAACGTACAGTATTGCTGAGCAGCTGCGAAGCCTTTCTTCTTTCACCTATTCGCCAAAGTCCTGTATGTACCATTATCTCAATATGGCAAAGGGCAACGAGCGTGACTATCTCAGGGAAGAGCAGGTTCGGGTCAAAAAGTACTTCTACGTTTTGCGGCCCATTCTCGCTTGCGAATGGTTGCGGAAGTATGACAGTACCCCGCCCATGGAGTTTGCAAAGCTCGTGGAGACTTTGATCCCGCAGGATAGCGAGCTGTACCAGGTCATTTTGGAGCTGCTGGCTCGCAAGCGGGAGGGAGAAGAGCTGGATGTGGAGCCGAGAATCCCGGTCATCCATACTTACGTGCAAGAGAAGCTTTCGCACCTGGAGAGCCTGGCTGCGTCGCTAACGCACGGACGTGATGCTACCGAGGAACTGAATACACTGTTTCGCTCCGCTTTGCATGAAGTGTGGAGCACGCCAATACGATGGAACAAATAGAAGGGAGCGGTATCGGATGGCGATTGTACAAATGAGCTCGAAGAATCCTTATTTCCACTGGTTCCATCTACCGCTCGAAGCACTCCCTGCACTCCTGACCTGTTTCTCAATAAATCATGGAGCATGTCTTGAAAGAATGTATGGTAATATAAGGTGATTATGGGTAACTATTGGAGGAGGAGTCGATGACCCGGGTTAGTGAGAACATCATTCTCATAGACAATGCATGGTGGATTCTCATTCCACTACTGCTCGTGATTATCGGGTTTTCCTGTTTCGTTGTGGGACTGTTTTACAGATTTGATAGAGTGAATCTAACCGTTTCGGCGCTCTGTTTTTTGTGCCTGCTTCTCTTTTGCTTGGGAAGTTATTTATTTTTGGGCTAATCGGTGTCATGTGACTGGGGTAGTCAGGAGCGGGGATCAACCCTGTGACTGGCTGCCTCTTTACTATAGCAGCGAACGTGGATCACCCTGCAATAATGTACTATATGTCAGTTCCATTTCGATGTAAATTTCATGAGAATACGGGAAAGGAGTTTTCCTCATGAATCTTACATCTTTGCTGATATACTGTTTTATTGTTACTTTTACACCCGGACCTACGAACATTGTTATACTATCTACGGTGAATAATTTGGGGACGAAAAAGGCAATGGAATACACGTATGGAGCCACTGTTGCTTTTGGTCTGTTGCTCGCTGTTTCCGCTATGCTAAATACGATGCTTTTGACATTCCTGCCAAAAATCTTGCTCGTCATGCAGATAATTGGCACCATTTACATGTTCTATCTTGCCTATCAAATATACAAAATGGATACATCAGCACAAGCATCTGTAAACCAAACGGCTACCTTTGTTTCAGGCTTCCTTATGCAGTTTGTGAATCCGAAAGTGATCCTGTTTACAATGACGGTTATTCCTAGCTATGTTTTGCCCCTCGATAGCTCTATGCCTGCGGTAACGTTGAGTGCTTTCGCTATTACGCTCATTGGATTTTCCGCATTTGTGACATGGGTTCTCTTCGGTACGATCTTTAAGCAGTTTTTACAAGCGCATAGAAAGAGCGTGAATGTCATCATAGCATTGTTTTTAGGTTTTGCTGCAATCGTGCTGTGGATGTAGGGAAGCTCATGAAGAGGTGAACGAGATGGACAAATTTATCTATAAAAAGTCGGCTGGTATCACGGCATTGTCTGCCAGTATGACCGATTTTATGTATAAAAGGCACTCGCACGAGGAGTATGCAATCGGCGTTACCTTGCGCGGGATTCAACATTTTAACATGGATGGCAGCTTGCAGTTATCCTATCAAAATGGTGTCATGCTTTTTAATCCAGAGCAGGCGCATGACGGCATGGCCCATGATGAAACAGGGCTTGATTATGTCATGCTGTATATTGATCCCAAATTGCTGTTAGAGATGATTGGCAGAAAAGATATCGTGCGTTTTTCAAGACCGATTGTGTATGATTCCAGACTGAGACAAAAAATCCTCAATCTTTCTCATGGCATTTTTAGCGGAAAAGACGAGGCGCTGTGCAATGAATTACTTCTATCGCTCGCAGATGGTCTGGTTCAAGCGAATCTTTCTCCAGAGCCTAAGAAAGATCTCCCTCTGATTAGAAAAGCAAAGGACATGCTTCAAAGTAACCTGGAAAAGGTCCTTTCGCTTGACGAAATAGGCAAGGAGCTTCAACTATCAAAGTTTCAGTTTATCCGATTCTTCAAGGCTCACACAGGGATTTCACCCTACCAATACTTCCTGAATTGCAAGATCGAACGTGCAAAACAGTTGATTGAAAAAAACAGGGACGTATATTCAGCAGTAGCTGCATGTGGCTTTGTCGATCTCACCCATTTAAATAAGCACTTTAAGAGCGTGTATGGAACGACGGCATTTGAATATTTGTCGCATGTAAATGGGGGCGGAGGCAGGGGGGCCACTCTCAGGGGGGACTAACTGCTGCAGTGCCTACAAAAGTAAAAGAGTCATTACTGAAAAAACAGACCATTAATCATTGGTCTGTGATTGAAGGACATTGTCCCAATGGCGTATTGATTTCTGGAGCTGGTTGATTTCATTTCGGATCGCTCTGCGTACAATTTCGGGGTAGTCTTTTTTCTGCTCTTGCAAGAGCTGGTCCATATCATGGGTGTAGCTATCGAGTCGTTGCTGTGCCAGTTCGGTTCGTGACATGGGATCACATCCTTTTTAGAAAGATTGAAACTATAATAACAACTTTTATCAGAAATTTCACCTAAACTTGTGTTCGCAAAGTGGACGGTTACATGAAGAGAGCAAGCGAAAAGAAATCTAAACATCTTCTTTCGGCTAACATAAATAAGAAAGGAGATGATCAAAGATGACCGTAAAAGTTACCCCTTATCTCAACATGGAAGGCAACGCCAGAGAAGCAATCCAGTTTTATGAACAAGCAATAGGTGCTAAAGTCCTTACAATCATTACATACGGAGATATGCCGGAAATGCCGAATACTTTCACGGATGATGGAAAGAATCTCATCGTACACGCTAAGCTGCAAGTTGGAGAAACGGAGCTCATGTTTTCGGATGCTCCCAGCGGTTCGTCCATTCCTAAAGGCAAACAAGTAACGATATGCCTTACAAGTAATAACGTGGAACAATCCAAACGCTTTTTTGAAGCCTTACGACAAGACGGTCAAGTAAATATGCCGTTTGAAGTGACCCCGTTTAGTCCAGGTTTTGGAGATGTAACTGACAAGTTCGGCGTGACCTTTCAAATCTATACGGAAATCTAAAGTTAACATTGAAAGTAAATATGTGAAAACCAACACCCATTCACGAAATACACATAAAGAACGGCAGCCTGCGTCAGGGGGCTGTCGTTTTTACTCTTTTTTGGGCAAGATCGACATTCTTATACTCTTGCACTATTGAAAGTTTTGATGATGGTATCCAAACTAGCGATTGGACGCCCCTCGACTCCATCAAGTAAGGTTACCTTATAAAGTCTGAATAGTAAAACAGAGGCGAATACATTTGAGATGAGAGGTGTCAAAATCGAATGGCAAAAATCGTTTTTGGAGTCGCTACGTCGCACAGTCCGCAGTTGAGCACACCGGTTGACAAGCAGCACTTGCATGCCGAGCGGGATAAAGGGAAAAAGCGCACGCATTATCGGGGAGGGTTCTACTCCTACGACGAACTGGTGGAGATGAACAAGCACCGGAACCTTTTACCCGAGGTCACAGAAGAAAAGTGGCAGGAAAATTTCAATCAGTGGGAGCAGCGAATCGTGGAGGTCCAGGAACAGCTGCTAGCAGCGAAACCGGACATCGCGATCGTCATCGGCGACGACCAGTGGGAGATTTTCCAGGATGATGGCATGCCAGCGTTCTCGATTTTTTGGGGCGAGAATATCGAAGTCATACCCAAAGAAAAGCTGATGCCTTCCATGGAGCCGTCTCGCTGGGCAAACTTTGGTGAGAGGCGGGAAGCGTACGCTTGTCATCCTGAGCTCGGAAAGCACATCATCGAGAAAACCATTGCGGCAGGGTTTGATGTAGCCCAGCTGACGAGACAGGCAGAGGGAAGAGGGATTGGGCATTCCTTTATCTTTACGCGCCGCCGCATTATGAAGGAAGAAATGCAGATTCCGATGGTGCCCGTCATGATCAACACGTATTTCCCACCGAATCAGCCGACTGTTGGCCGGTGCTACGCATTTGGGAAGGCGCTTAAACAAGCCATCGAGTCATGGGACAGCGATCTGCGCGTGGCTGTTATTGCATCAGGCGGGATGAGCCACTTCGTCGTGGATGAGGAGCTGGATCGACTGCTTTTGAAGGCATTGCAGACAAAGGATGAGCAGCTGCTGGCAGCCATTCGCGAAGACCATTTGCATGAAGGCACCTCGGAGGTTCGCAACTGGATTGTGGCAGCAGGGGCGCTGGAGCATTTGAATATGGAAGTGATCGACTACATCCCGGCCTATCGCACAGTGGCAGGGACTGGCTGCGGCATGGGTTTTGCCAGCTGGAAATAGCGAAGGGGGGAAATGGCCATGAGCGAGGACAAGGAGCTTATGGAAGCAGCGCCTGCTTATTTGCGAGGAAAAGTAGTGGCCATTTTTGCCTATGAGAATCTTGGATTGGAGCAGGCGCAGCGGCTGAGAGGGCAAGGCATCGAAGTCATTGTAACCCTGCGCCAAGGTTCATCCGTAGGCAGGTGGCTCGAAGAAGGATTCTGCCTCGTGTCGCTTTGGGATGCTGCTGATCAGGCAGATGTTTTTCAGGTATGGTGAAAAAGAGAGGGGAAGGCGGGCTGGAAGCGGCTCGTCTTTTTCCCATCTTCCCGAGAAAAAGGTGATCTCCTCTGGAATTTCTACAGATTGAATCATTCGTCGAAGTAGCCAGGCAGCAAAACTTTTCCAAGGCAGCAGAGAAACTGCACATTACGCAGCCGACGATGAGTGCACGCATCCAAAAGCTCGAGGGGGAGCTGGGTGTTCCTTTGTTTCACCGTTCGGGAAAGGCGATTCGGCTGAGCAAATACGGCGAGATTTTCCTGCCCTACGCCCAGCAATGTCTGGAGACGATGAGCATCGGGGTGAGAATGATCGCAGATGAGCGCACGATAACCTTGTCCAAGCTGACGGTTTGCTCTGCCATTCCTTTTGGCACGCTCATCTTTCCTCATCTGTTGCCCTACATGTACGAATTTGATCAGGATATTCAGATACAAGTGCTGCGCAATACAGAGTTCTCCGACGACATCTTGCGGATGGTCGTGGAATCAAAAATCGATATCGGCTTTTTTGAGGGGCGAGAGTATCTGGATCAATCGCTGGACCTGGATTCAGTCGAGCTAGTTCCGCTGTATGAGAATGACTTTGTGCTGCTGGCAAGACCGTCTCACAAGATCGGCAAACGCAAGGAGCTGTCTGTCTGTGAGCTATCCGAGCATTGGTTTGTCCTATCGGAGGAAAGTGAGCCTATCTCAAGGCACATTCACCATTACTTCGAGCAGCATGAGATCAAGCCGTCATGGACGATGACAGTGAACAGCTTTGTGAGCATGAAGGAGATGGTGAAAAAGACGGACATGCTGACGATCATGCCGCGGTTGGTTGCCAAAAAGGACATTCTGAAGGGCGAACTGGTGGAAATCGCGCTCGCACCAACACCTCGGCCGCTCATCACGTATTTGGCGCACTCACGAAACTACCACGCGCCCAAGGTCATCAAAATGATCAAGCAAAGACTGGAGACGACGATCGCAGAGCTTGATCTGCCCTGTAGAATCATCCGAGCGTGAATGGGTAAGTATTGATGTTATTGATGATTCTATCCAAACTACTGATTGGACGTAAGAAAATGAAATCGCGTACGTTTAATGCATGAAGACAGAAGATTTAAACAACACCTATTTGATGGAGGGATCGAACATGTTGTCCGTGGAAGATAACAAGCTGTTAACCGAGACAGGCCCAAACACCCTAATGGGGAAGCTGCTCCGCAGGTACTGGATCCCTGCGTTGCTTTCCGATGAATTGCCCGAGCCGGATTGCCCGCCTGTTCGTGTGAAGCTTTTGGGCGAAAAACTGATCGCCTTTCGTGATTCGAACAACAAGGTGGGACTCTTGGACGAGCTTTGTCCACATCGAAAAGCATCGCTGTTTTTTGGGCGAAATGAAGAAGGAGGGCTGCGCTGTGTTTATCATGGCTGGAAATTTGACACGTGCGGCAAATGCGTCGACATGCCTTCGGAACCGCCAGAAAGCAGCTTTAAAAACAAGGTGACGATCAAATCGTATCCGTGCCGGGATGTAGGGGGGATCATCTGGACGTATATGGGCCCAGAGGATGAGATGCCTGAGCTTCCCATCCTGGAATGGACGCTGGTACCGAAAAGTCATCGCTATTTCAGCCGCAGAATACAGGAGAACAATTACTTTCAAGCCATTGAGGGGGGGATTGATTCGAGTCATATCTCCTTCCTTCACCGCAACATCCAGCGCAGCAAGACCGATGCGCAAAAAGCATTGGCAAACGACCGCTCTCCGAAATTCGAGGTATCAAAAACGGACTATGGCCTGCAGATCGGCGCGAAACGCAAGGCAGCCGAGGAGACGGTCTACTGGCGCATTACGCAATTCCTCATGCCGTGGTACACGATGATCCCTCCGTTTGGACCTACGCGCGGCGGTCATGCATGGGTGCCCATGGATGATGAGCATTGCTGGCACTGGTCGTTTAGCTGGAACCCGCTCGAACCGCTGAAGGAAGAGGAGCTGGCGGAGATGCGCTCCGGCAACGATCTGCATGCTTCTCTCATTCCGGGAACGTTTCGCACGGTGCAAAACAAGGACAATGACTACCAGATCGACTGGGAGCTGCAAGCGAGCGGGCAAGCCTTCAGTGGGATTCGCGGGATCGGGATGCAGGATGCGGCCGTGCAGGAGAGCGCGGGCTCGATCACGGACCGCTCCCTGGAGAAGCTGGGTACCAGTGATGCTGCCATTATCGTCGCACGTCGCGTAATGATTCATGCAGCGAAGGGGCTGGAAAATGGAGAAACACCACCCGGTCTGGATACATCCAAGCAGAGAGTCAGGGCAGCCTCTGTGATGCTGCCCGAAGGCATTCCATTTCAAGAGGGGGCAAAAGAACTGATGGAGCTGAAACCGCAGGATTACCTCGCCGCTGAAAACGAGTGAAGGAGGCGATGCCCATGGAGAAGGGAAATCCATGGATGATCGCATCGGTAACCAGCCTGGGTGCCTTTCTGTCCACGTTGAACAGTACCACACTGAACGTAGCACTCCCAACCCTGATGCAGGAGCTGCACGTTCCGGTCACGGATGTCGGCTGGGTCATCATGAGCTATATGCTTGCGATGAGCCTCTGTGTCATTCACGCGGGAAAGCTCTCGGATTTGTTCGGACGAAAAAGAGTGTACGTGACAGGTGTAGCCATACTGGTCGTTGCCTCGCTATTGGCTGGCTTTGTTCAATCGATCATCGGGATCATTGTGTTGAGAGCGCTGCAAGGCATTGGTGCTTCAGCGATGGCAGCCAATACGACAGCGATCGTGGTCGATGCCTTTCCAGCGAATAGGCGGGGGACAGGTCTTGGTTTCAACAGCATGTCTTACTCGGTAGGGGCTGTCTTCGGACCCATGGTGGGCGGGATGCTGCTGCACTTGGGCTGGCAGTGGATCTTTTGGTTTAATGTGCCGGTGGGAATCCTTCTGGTCGTTTGGGCAAGCAAAACTCTTCCGTCCGATCGGCGCAAGAAAATTCTTCTGCCCTTTGACATTCTCGGTACCGTTTGGCTGCTCGTATTCTTGGTGAGTATGCTCGGGGTGATTACTTATGGAATGGACGGAGCTTGGCCCTTGGAGTTGATTTGTCTGCTTTTGGCTTTTTCCATCCTGGGGCTATTCATGTTCATCCAGGCTGAGAAGAAAGCCCATGACCCGATCATTCAGCTAGCCAATTTTGCCAACCGGATTTACGCGATCGCCAATGCAAGTACGTTTTTAAATGCACTCGCCCGCATGAGTGTGAGCTTCGTGCTGATATTTTATTTGCAAGGCGCACGCGGTTTTTCTGCCTTCGATGCTGGGCTCATGGTGATTCCGATGGCTGCGACGATGACATTGGTCGGGCCGTTGAGCGGACGTCTGTCGGATCGCGTTGGATCGCGTATGCCTACCACTGTGGGCTTGCTGTTGAGCACTCTCGGGTTATTGGCACTGGGAGGTCTCTCAGCAGATACGAGCATCTGGTACATGACGTCTTGCCTCGTTGTGATTGGAGCGGGTTCAGCCTTGTTCCAGTCGCCCAACGCCCTGTCCATTATGAGTGCAGTGCCGTTTGAGCAGCGAGGTGTTGCGGGGGGGACCCGGATGATGCTGAACAATCTCGGGACCCTCTTGTCGATGTCGATCGCGGCGGGCCTATTAAGCCGTGTAATCCCACAGGGGCAAACGAAGGAGCATCTGATTCCCCACGATCAGATGCTTCCGTTTCTTTCGGCGATTCATCTGGTTTTCGTCGGGGGTGCGTTGATTAGTCTGATAGCGATGGGGCTTTCCTGGCTGCGAGAACCAGTGAGAGAAAAGCTCAACCTATAGAAAGTGTCGATACCTGCATACAAACTACTGATTGGACGGCAGAGTTTCGAATCGCGTACTGTAAACTCATAAGTTCAGAAAATACTGCGAATTATCCTTTTATGAGAGGAGCGCTTGCGATGTTATCCAAGGAAGATAACAAGCTGTTAACGGAAACGGACAAAGGAACCCCCATGGGGGAGCTGTTTCGGAGGTATTGGGTTCCTGCTTTGCTGTCGGAGGAGCTTCCCGCACCTGACTGTCAGCCTGTGAGAGTCACTCTGCTGGGAGAGAAACTCATTGCGTTTCGAGACACCAACAACCAAGTGGGCCTGCTGGATGAGTTTTGTCCCCACCGCCGTGCCTCCCTGTTTTTTGGGAGAAATGAAGAAGGCGGGCTGCGCTGCGTCTACCACGGCTGGAAATTCGATGCGTGCGGCAAATGTGTGGATATGCCATCGGAACCGCCGGAAAGCAATTTTAAAAGCAAGGTGTCCATCAAATCGTACCCCTGCCGTGAATTCGGCGGGATCGTTTGGACGTACATGGGACCTGAGAATGAAATGCCTGAGCTGCCTGTATTTGAATTCACGCTGGTTCCCGAAAGCCATCGCTTTTTCAGCAGACGGATTCAGGAGAGCAATTACTTCCAGGGAATCGAGGGAGGAATCGACTCGAGCCACATCTCCTTTTTGCATCGGCGCGTTCATGACAATCCGACTCCGACACAGAAAGCAGTGGAAAATGGCGCACCCAAGTTTGAGGTGGGCAAAACGGACTATGGGCTGTTGATCGGAGCCAGGAGAGA
This sequence comes from Brevibacillus nitrificans, assembly GCF_003710965.1. Lineage (NCBI taxonomy): Bacteria > Bacillati > Bacillota > Bacilli > Caryophanales > Paenibacillaceae > Brevibacillus > Brevibacillus nitrificans. The sequence goes on from NZ_RHHU01000017.1 coordinate 303,024, forward strand.
GACGAAAGACGAGAACTTCTACTGGAGAATTACGCAGTATGTCATGCCCTGGTACGCCCTGATTCCCCCCACGACGAATCAGTCCCAGCTGCGCACCGGTCATGCATGGGTCCCGATGGATAACGAAAATTGCTGGCACTGGTCCTTCAGCTGGATTCCAGAAGCTCCGATTTCAGAGCCGATGCGGGAAAACATGCGCGCAGGACGTCACGAGCTGCATACCGAGCTTATTCCAGGCACACTGCGGCCTGTCCAGAACAAGGACAATGACTACCTGATTGACCGCGAGCTTCAGCGCAGCAAGAAAAACTACAGTGGCATTCGCGGAATCGGGATGCAGGATGCTGCCGTCCAGGAGAGCGCAGGTGTGATTGTAGATCGCTCTACGGAAAAGCTGGGGACGAGCGACGCAGCGATCATTGTGGCAAGGCGCGTCATGATCAATGCGGCAAAGGGGCTGGAAAAAGGAGAGGCGCCTCCTGGACTAGACGTTGAAAAAATAAAGGTCCGTGCGGCGTCGATCATGCTTTCCAAGGATGTGCCATTTCAGGAGGGCGCAGCCGAATTGATGAAGCTGCGTGAAAGTGATTTTGTGTATTCCAGCTAAAGGGGAGGGATCGTGGTGCAACAAGCACAGCAGGTAGCCGAGCTGGTCAAGCTGTTGAAGGAGGGGGCAAAAAGCGATTGGGGGCGGGAGATCTCTGCCCAGGATTTGCAGGAGCTGACCGAGTGTGTCATCCAGATCTTTGCCGCGAGGACGCGGGACATGGAAGAGGCGCTGGCGCCAGTCGACGAATGGTTTCCGATTCCGGGAAAAAGCAGGATAACAGACACAGACGCTTTGCTGTTCGTCCACAAGCTTTTGCTAGGAAAAAACCTGGAGCTTTTTGAAGTCCAGATGTTTCGGAACTTTTGTTGAGATATATCCGAATGGAGGGACAATTTCGTATGGAGCATTTGGTATGTGAGCGATCCAGATTGGTAGAAAGAAAGCCTGTTTTTGTGAATGTGGAAGGAATGGATGTTGGCGTTGTGCTGATCAAGGATCAAGTGCATGCCGTTGAAAACAGTTGTCCGCATGCGGAAGGTCCCGTTTGTCTGGGGGATGTCTCCAATCGCGTGCGTATGAAGCTGGATGAAAACAAGCTTAACCGCGGGGAGTACGCCTCGCCGGATGAGGTCAATATCGTCTGTCCGTGGCATGGTCTCGAGTTTGATATCGCTTCTGGGGTTTGCACAGCAGATAGCCGTTTCAAGCTTCACAAGCTAGCTGCGATCGAACGCGATGGAAAGATCTACATCAGCCTATAAGCAAAGGGGGAAATACAATGATCGATTTGAATCTCAAAGATAATTTTCTCGACAACGCAGAAAAACAGGCGCTCTCTCGCGGACTCTACGATATTCCGATCATGGATGCTGATTGCCACTACATGACCACGCCGATGAACGAGATCGCGGAATATTTGGAGGAGCCATACCGCAGCCGTCTACGCATTTACAGCGGGGGAAGCACCAAGCACATCGCACTGGATTTGGGTGACCGCACTGTAGCAGGTCGCATGAAGAGCATGCCGCTTTACTTCCAAAGCAAAGCGCCGGAGAATTCGGCTGTACCGAAAGAAATCCATCCGCTGATGCGGGCGAACCAGAAGCTGGCGATCGACTACAGCATTGTCTTTCCGACTGATATGCTGCAGCTGGGGCTGAACCCGCAATCGGATATTGAAGTGGCGATCGCCTACGGAGCTGCTCGGTGGATGACGGAAAAGGTACTGCCCAGCGATGATTCGTTAAAAACGATGCTGTACCTGCCATTCTCGGATCCGGAAGCCTGTGTGCGCATGGTTGAAGAGTTTGGCGACAAAAAGGGAGTGGTCGGCTTCATGGTGACCTGTGTGCGTTACCAGCCAATCTACCACAACTCCTACATGCCGCTCTACAAATTGCTAGAAGAAAAAGGCTTGCCGCTCGGATTTCACACGGCTTCCTATTGGATGGAAAAACCGCTGCATCAGCTGAACCGCTTTTTGTCAGCGCACGCACTCGGTTTTCCTCTGTACAATATGATCCAACTGACCAATCTGGTGATCAACGGGATTCCGGAGCGTTTTCCAGACTTGAAATTCCTGTTCATTGAAGCGGGCGTTTCTTGGATTCCTTTTTTGATGATGCGACTTGACAGCGATTTCATTTATCGACATTCGGATGCGCCGCTGCTGAGCAAGCGCCCTAGCGAATATATGAAAAACTTCTACTTTACCTCACAGCCGCTTGAGTACACCGACAACATGAAGCATCTCGAGTCGATCTTTGAAATGTTCGACGCCGAAAATCAACTTCTTTACGCTTCGGACTATCCACATCAGGATTTTGACGCGCCTGCTTCCATCTACGACTTGCCCTTTTTAAATGAGAAGGCGAAAAGAAAAATTCTCGGAGAAAACGCCCTGAAGCTGTTCAATATCAAAGAGCCCGTTCTGCACGCCAAGAATCGTCGTGAGCAGGAGCTAAGAGAGATGGCAAGCAACCGCCGATAAGTCAGTGGATAGCTTGAAGATAGGGTGGCGAGGAGCTTATCTGTATCGTGAAGTCGAAGGGATGGAGGAGATCGAATGAAAGCGATCGGTGCACAGAAGTTCGCCGCTTTTGCACTCAGCATCTTTCTCGTGACCGGACTGGCGGCATGTGGTGGACAAAACGTTCCGCCGCCAGCAGCGAAGACAGAGCCAGCTCCACAGACTGGGCAAGCAGCGAAAGAAGCCTGGGAAGTGGACTTCGAAAAAACAGTCGAAGCAGCAAAACAGGAAGGCGAAGTAGCCATCATCGGACCGGCAGCGACGAGCCGCGAGCAGCTCATGGCCGAATTTGAGAAGGCGTACCCAGGAATCAAGGTGAAGTATGTAGGGATGCGGCCGAGTATGGCTGTTCCGAAAATATTGGCGGAGCAGCAGCAAGGAAAGTACCTGACAGATATTTTAATCGAAGGCGGGCAGCAGATTGCCTTTGATTTATACCCTGCTGGCGCGACAGACGACGTGCGCAAGTTTATCGTCTTTCCGGACATAAAGGACGACAGCCACTGGCATCTCGGTTATGAAGCGGGGTACTCGATGGCAAACAATACCGGGCAATTCGTCTTTGCTGTCCTGGCTCTACCGAATGTGCATATTAACAATGACGTGATTCCAGAAGGCGAGATCACTAGCTTTCAAGACTTGCTGGATCCGAAATGGAAGGGAAAGATGGTCCTGCAGGATTTCAGCAAGCAAGCGCAGGGACATGGCCTGCTAAGCGCACTCGCTGCAACAGAGGGAAAGGACTTCGTGCTCAAGCTGTTAGAGCAAAAGCCGCTAATTCTCGATGATCCAAGGCAGATCGTAGAAGCCTATGCGACAGGGAAATATCCAATTGGCCTGGGGCTCGATAATGCCAAGCTTCGCCAATTCAAAGATCAGGGTGTGATCAAGAAATCAGGCAAGCTTCAGCCACCGAAAAGCGAGATGCTGTCGACCTTCCCGATCGGCGTATTCAAGAATCAACCCCATCCCAATGCAACCAAGGTTTTCATTAACTGGTTTTTGAGCAAGGAAGGCCAGAGTAAATTCGTCGAGCTTACGCGAGAGACACAGAGCCGTCGCAATGATGTGCCACCGAGTCCTTCTCCTGATGTGAGAGGCTGGGACAAAATCGATTACAAGACCTCCAATCTGGAAAAGGGTGGCTTGGAAGCGGCGAAATGGGTGACAGAGCTCAGCAAGACGTATTTTACGAAATAAGCTAGCAGCCGTCGGTAGAATCGACGGCCTTTTTCCATCCGAAAGCTCCCAGAGAGAATGGACAAAAGATCATACAAAATCTATTTATCTGAATATTGACATACTTCGAAATGGTTTGTATCATGGAGAAAAGTAGTAAACCTATTAACAATAAATGTGTTGATGAATTTTCGCGTAGTCCAGTTTTCCTGAAAAAAGAGACCTTACAACCAAAGGGGAGACGAAAGATGCTTGCAAAACGTTCTTTCATCGTATTGTGCTGTGCAGTCATGGCCACGCTTACGGCTTGTGGATCCGCTTCCACTTCCACTCCTGCATCCACTGGATCCGCTCCAGCGCAACAACAGGTAGCATCGACAGGCAACAAAGAAATGGATGAACTCATCGAGCTTGCAAAAAAAGAAGGGGAAGTAACCATTATCGGTCAAGCCCAGAGCAATCGTGAGGAGGTCGCCAAGGAGTTTGAAAAAACGTACGGAATCAAAGTGAAATATACGGGAATGAGACCGAGTGAGGCTACTCCCAAAATATTGGCGGAGCAGCAGCAAGGGAAGTACCTGACTGATGTGATGATGGAGGCTACTCAACAGCTGGCTATTCAGCTTTATCCGAATGGGGCGACTGAGGATATACGCAATTACTTGCTAGCATCGACGGGTGTGACGAAAGATGACACCTGGTACAACGGCTACGAAACCGGATACCAGATGGCAGAAAATACGGGTCAGTACGTATTCGGCGTCATGGATTATCCAAGGGTCTACGTCAATAACGATGTGCTGGAGCCGGGAGCTTTGAAGACACCGCAAGATTTGCTGGATCCGAAATGGAAAGGGAAGATCATCATCCATAACTTTGGCAGGCTGGCTCAAGGGAATACTGCGATGACTGCCCTCTATCTGTCAGAAGGAAAAGACTTCATTGATAAGCTCATCCAGCAAGAGCCCGTCATTGTCGACGATGTGAGGCAAATGGTGGAATGGTTCGCCACCGGGAAATATCCGATTGGAGTTGGGTTGGATACAACTACACTCAACACATTTGTCCAGCAAGGCGTTATCCAAAAGGTAGGGAAAGTACAACCAGAAGTCAGTACGGTATTGCATCCACTGGCAATCGGCGTCTTGAAAAATCCCCCTCACCCGAATGCGGCTAAGCTGTTCGTCAACTGGTTCTTGAGCAAAGAAGGCCAGAGTGCCTTTGTACAGATTACGACGCAATATCAAAGCCGACGCAAAGATGTGGAGGAAAGTCCCGATCCATTAATCCGCAGATGGGCGACAATCGACTACAAAAAATCGCTGCAGAGCAAAGAGGCAGACGAGGCGATGAAATACGTCACAGAGCTTGGCAAAAAGGTGTACACAGCTCCGAAAAAATAAGAAATGGCGCAATGCCCAGCATGAAGAAAAGCGGCCTGGTTCCAAAACGGAATGCAGGCCGAAGCCATTCTTGTATCAAAAGTAGCGGGCATTCTTGGAAAGCTTTGACATTCCATTGGAGAAGAGGGTGAGGCAGATGGAACGGCAAAATAGCAGACACACAACGGCAGACGCTTTCTTGCAGGCTTTGCAAGACGGAGGAGTTGAGTATCTCTTTTCGAACTTCGGCAGTGACCATCCGACGATCATCGAGGGACTGGCGAAGGCAAAAGCAGAAAAGCGGGACCTCCCGAAAGTGATCATCTGTCCCCATGAGCATGTGGCGATGAGTGCGGCTCATGGCTACGCACAAGTATCGGGAAGAGCACAGGGGGTCTTTGTCCATTGTGATGTAGGAACGCAGAACCTGGGGGGAGCTGTTCACAACGCGTCCCGAGCGCGCGTCCCGGTGTTTATCTTCGCAGGCGAAACTCCTTATACTATAGAAGAAATGCGTGGAGCACGAAAATCTCCCGCCAACTTTTTGCAGGATACGTACGACCAGCATGGGGTACTGCGGCCCTATGTAAAATGGAATTACAGTATTCGTACCGGAACCAATATTCAGCAGGTTGTAAACCGAGCGTTGCAGCTGGCACACAGCGAACCGAAAGGCCCCGTCTATCTCACGGGAGCCAGAGAAGTGCTGGAGGAGGATGTGCAGCGTGAAGCTTCGCCGAAAAAAGGCTGGTCGCCCCTCGAGAGTGCAGCACTGCCCGAGTCAGGGATCGAGGAACTGACGAAATCACTTGTGGAGGCGGAAAATCCTCTCGTGATCACTTCCTATGCAGGTCGCAATCCTGCCGTGGTCCCAGAGCTTGTCCGGCTGTGCGAGAAGCTCTCCATCCCTGTTGTCGAGCACTATAGCTCGTACGTGAATTTTCCCGCGGACCATCCCTTGCATCTCGGCTATTCGATTGAGGAGTGCATTTCCGATGCTGATGTGATTTTGATTCTGGACGCGGATGTACCGTGGATTCCGTCTATTAAGAAGCCGCAGGAGAGCGCAAAAGCGTATTACATCGACGTCGACCCTTTGAAGGAGCAGCTTCCCCTCTGGTCGATGCCCTCCGAGCGCTATTTCAAGGCAGACGTGTATGAGGCATTGCTGCAACTAAATCGTTGCATAGAGAGCGCTGCGCTTTCGATAGGCAAAATAGAAGAGCGGAAGCAAAGAATTACCGCGCTGCATCAGCGCCAGCGAGAGGCTTGGCAGCAAAAAGAGCAGCAGCTGCCTGATCAGCCGATCACCCCAGAATGGCTGACAGCATGCCTGCGTGAAGTCGTCGATGAGGATACCCTCATTTTCAATGAAACGATCACCAATGCAAAGGTGGTTAACCAGCATCTCCCCCGTCGAAAGCCAGGGACTTTTTTTGGCAGCGGAGGGACTTCTTTAGGCTGGAACGGAGGGGCAGCGATCGGGGCAAAGCTGGCGTCACCGGATAAAACAGTGGTTAATCTGACAGGAGACGGCAGCTATTTCTTCAGCATTCCTTCTTCCGTCCATTGGGTGTCTCGAAAATACAAGGCTCCTTTTCTCACGGTTATTTACAACAATCAGGGATGGAAGGCGACCAAGCACAACGTAGATCGGCTGTACCCCAATGGCCGTGCCCAGGAGCTGGACAGCTACTGGGTAAATTTTGATCAGCCTGCGGACTTCTCTAAAATTGCCGAGGCTGCAGGTGGAGCATATGCAGAGCGGGTGACCGCGGCAGAGGAAGTAAAGGCTGCCCTGCGACGGGGGATGGAGGCAGTCTCCGCGGGGCGATCAGCTGTGATAGATGTCGTTATTGCTGGTATCTCCAAACAAGTCGACTAATCCCCTCCTCCCATGACTTCCGCCGTTACGATGAGCGGACCGTTTTTTCGAGAGGTAGTTGATTTTTCAGCCAAATGGATATACTATCTTAGAAATACAAGAAATTCCATGACTGGGATAGTAACCGTTGACAGAAGTTCAAGCGAGCCGGGAGGGTGGGAGCCGGTACGGAGTCAATGCGTGAAGCGCCCCCACGAGAATGGCTTCTGAAAGGATCCTGTAGGAAGTCACGGCCCAAGACCGTTATCTGATCGAGTGGTTGAACGTCAGTTTGACAACAAGAGTGGTACCGCGAAAGCATGAGCCTTCGTCTCTTTGATGAGACGAGGGCTTTTCTATTTTTGAAAAGGAGGAGCTGTCATGATTAGCCAAACGATTGTCAGAAAGATTGAGGAAGCTGTGAAGCGCTTGTTTGAAGACGCAGGTCATGCGTATACAAGCGCCGCGAACATCTACGTCGAGCAGCCCGCTCATTTGGAGCATGGCGACTACTCTACGAATATTGCCATGCAAGTAGCGAAAGTACTGCGCAAGCCCCCGATTCAGATCGCAGAGATGCTGAAAAGCAGGCTGGAGGAAGCCGGAAGCGTCGATCAGCTGGTCAAGAAAATCGAAGTAGCTCCGCCAGGCTTTATCAATATGCACATAAACTGGGCGCTTTGGGCTCAGCAGCAATTCGCACTGCCGACAAACAACGGGGAAAAGGTCGTCATCGAGCATACTTCCATCAATCCAAACAAGTCAGCGCATATCGGACATTTACGGAATTCGTGTATTGGCGATTGTTTTTCAAGGCTCGCCAAACGACTCGGCTATCAGGTAGAAGTGCATAACTACATCGACGATCTGGGCAACCAGCTGGCGGATACCGTAGTCGGGATCTTGAATGTCCCCGAGAAGAAACAGCACGCACGTTTTGGCGATTTTTGCTGGGATATCTATTCACAGGTGAACAAGGAATACGAACAGAATCCTCCGCTCAAGGACGAGAGAATCCGCGTGCTGCATTCACTGGAGGAGGGGGAGGGGAACCTTTCCTGGGTTGGACTGCTTGTAGCGGAGAGAATCGTACGTGAGCATCTGGAGGAAATGCAGGCGTTCGGGATCGACTATGATCTGTTAGTCTGGGAAAGCAATATTGTCCGGGAAGGCTTTTGGCATTCGGCCTTCCACCTGCTGAAGCAAACCCCCCATTTTTACCAAGAGACTACAGGAAAGCTGGCGGGGTGCTGGGTGCTGGGGCAAGGCGTCTCCAAGCTTGAGGAAGGCGAATCAGAGCATAGCAGCGATAAGGTTCTCGTCCGTTCAAACGGGATATTGACCTATACCGCAAAAGATATTGCCTACCATCTATGGAAATTTGGATTGCTGGAGAAAGACTTCCGGTATAAGCGCTTCTCGGACGATCTGTGGACGACACACAGCACGGGAGCAGATGCCTGCTTCGGAAAAGCGGATACGGTCATCAACGTCATCGATTATCGGCAGCAATACCCGCAAGCGATGGTGAAGCAAGCGCTGGATATTCTGGGCTTTACGCCCCAAGCGGAAAAGCTCCGTCACGTCAGCTATGGCGTGGTCTCCCTCAGTCCCGCGGCAGCAAAGGAATTGGGTATCGACACGTCATCTGGCAAAGCTTCCTATGCGATGTCTGGGAGACAAGGCATCGGGATCAAAATATCCGAATTACTCGACTTGATGGAAGGAGTCATTGAAAGCAAGCGTTCAGATAAAGAAGGCTTGTCGAGCAGAAGCATAGCGGCAGCTGCGATCCGGTACTACCTTTTGCGCTTTGGTCTAGCCACAGAGGTCGTTTTCGATATCCAGCAGGCGACGGAAACCACCGGGAATTCCGGGGTGTATCTGATGTATGCCCATGCACGTGCCGTCAGTATTTTGGGAAAAGCGGGCGAGGAGTACAGCAGCAAACAAGTGGTGCCAGACGTAGGACAGCAGCTCGAAAAAGCAGAGCATGCCCTGCTCAGGCACTTGGCAGGCTGGCAGGATACATTGGTCGCCGCCCACAGCGAATTGGCTCCAAACATGCTGTGCAATTACGCTTACGAGCTGGCTGTCTCGTTCAATAGCTTCTATGCATCCTGCCCGATTCTAAAAGCCAGTGAAGAGAAAAAAGCGTTCCGGCTTTGGCTGACCGTCAAGTTTCAGGAAACGATGTACGATGCCTTGCATGTATTGGGACTCCCTGCTCCAAACCGGATGTAGGGGGAGGGTCGTCTCTTGTGAGGGAGACGGCCGTTTGTGTGACAATTTGACAGTATGTACATGAAGGTGTATATTTTTTGATAATAATGAATATTTAAACTATGGTTGGAGTTGTAGCTTTTGAAAAATCAAACCGAAGCAACCTATCAGTTTGTGAAGCAAAAGATTTTGGACGGGACTTACAAGCCCATGCAGAAGTTGATTGAAACACAGCTGGCAGAAAGCGTTGGCGTCAATCGCAATACGGTGAAAAAAGCTCTTATGAAGCTGCAGCAGGATCATCTCGTGGTCATCGAGGATAATCGGGGGGCAATGGTCAAGTCGTTCACACTAGACGAAGTCATCGCGCATTTGGAAATCATAGAAGTGCTAGACGGTTTAATCGCAAAAAGCGCCGCTCAGAACATACAGGAATCGCAGCTGCTAGAATTGGCTGAGATCATGCAAGGCATGGAAGCGGATCGAGAGCACAACCAGGTTGAGGAGCTCGTCATGCTGACCAATCGCTTTTACGATCTCATTTATGAATCAGCAAAAAATCAAACGGCGGTTTCCATGGTGCAAGCGGTACGCACTCCACTGTGGCGCTACCATTTCCGAACCTTGCTACTTCCTGGACGCAAGGACGAATCCATAAGAGGAATGCAAAATATTTACCAGGCACTGAAAAATGGACTAGCAGAAGAAGCGGAGAGAGCCATTCGTACAGAAATGTACAATATCCGCTCGATCATCGAGAAAAACTATACCCTGTTGTTTTAATGGCATAGGGAAGAGAGAGTAGCGAAGTACGCTTTCGCTGCTCTTTTTTTTGCGGGAAAATGTCGAAATTTGAAAATTTAAAATATTCATTTCCCTATGTTGACAGTGGAAAGTTTTGCAAGTTATAATCTCACCAAGATGTTATACAATCATGAACAACAAAAATGTATTACAATTTTGAAGTCAACTAGGCCATTCTAACGAAAGGTGGTTGCGGGCTCATAAAAGACTGAATATTGGGACGCTAAACATTTTGCTGTCATTTGCTTTTCACTACATGGACTCGGAGGGATCTCTGTGGAAAAAACCAATGTATTCGTAACACAGCGCACGTTTTCAAATGTTCAGGAAGAGCGGCAGTATCGAAAGGAGATGCTGACAGCCGGATTTCGGATTTTTGGGCGCTTCGGTTTTAGCAATGGCAATGCCGGCCACATTAGCGCACGCGACCCCCAGTATAAGGATTGCTTCTGGGTAAATCCGCTGGGTGTTCATTTTAGCGACATCACCGTCTCTGACCTCGTCCTCGTGAACAACAAAAACGAGATCGTGGAAGGAAAGCATGATCGAATCAATATCGCAGCGTTTGCGATTCATAACGAGGTACACGAAGCGCGGCCGGATGTCGTTGCAGCTGCACACTCGCACAGCCGATACGGTATGGCCTGGTCGACTCTCGGAAAGCTGCTTCAGGCGTCCACGCAAAACGATTGCGCTTTTTACGAAGACCACGCGCTGTTCAACGATTTTCGAGGAGTGGTCAAAGACAATTCGGAAGGGAAACGAATCGCAGCAGCCCTGGGAGAGAAAAAAGCAATCATCTTGAAAAATCACGGCATCATGACCGTTGGCCACAGCGTCGAGTCAGCAGTTTGGTGGTTCATCCAAATGGAGGAAGCATGCCAAATCCAGATGCTCGCAGCCGCTGCTGGGACGATCCAGCCGATTCCGCATGAGCAAGCGGAAATCACGCGCAATCAAATTGGACGGGAAGCGGTCGGACACAACAGCTTCTACACAATCTGGAATCGCCTTTCTAAGCTGGAGCCCGCTCTCGATTAAAGCGGCAGGAGAGAAAAGGAGGAACTGATGATGTCTCAGGAGTTATGGCGCAACAGCGTAGCTAAGTTAAGTCCTTATGTTCCAGGTAAGCCGATTGAGGAAGTGAAGGAAGAGCTAGGTCTGCCAACAATCATTCGACTGGCATCAAACGAGAACCCCTTCGGCACTTCACCTAAAGCCGTCCAAGCCATGCAAAAGGCCTTGGTAGACAGCCAGCTCTATCCAGAGGGCTCATGCAAGGAGCTGCGAGTCAGATTGGCACAGGAATACGGCATCGAAGCCGACCAGATTGTTGTCGCCAACGGTGCGGATCATGTGATCAAGCTCATTGGAGCGGCGTACATCAACCCCGGTGATGAAGTGATTTACTGCACGCCAACCTTTCCTACGTATCGCTCCACGGTTCTTTTGCACGAAGGAGTCCCCGTAGAGATTCCGACCCACGCACACAGCTACGATCTGGAAGCGATTTTGGCTGCGATCACCGAGCAAACGAAAATGATCTTTGTCTGCAATCCAAACAATCCTACCGGAACCATTTTGCAAGAGAGGCAGCTGGAATCCTTCCTGGCACGCGTTCCTAAGCACGTCATCGTCGTACTGGACGAAGCGTATATCGAATTCATCCAGCAGCCCCATTACAAAAACGGAATCGACTACCTCAAAGAAAACATCTCGCTCATCACCATTCGTACCTTTTCCAAGCTGTACGGTCTTGCAGGACTGCGCATCGGATATGCCATTGGTCCAAAAGCTTTCATGCAGCCGCTCGGAGCGGTAAGAGAGCATTTTGCCGTCAATCGTTTAGCAGTGGCCGGAGCACTTGCAGCACTGGACGACCATGAATTCGTGAGTCAGACGCTACGCGAAAATCGGGAGCAGATGACAGAGATGAGTTACGCCTTGCAAGCACTCGGCTACGAAGTGACTCCCTCTCATGCAAACTTCTTGTTTATCGATATGAAACAGGATACGGCTCCCATCTATCAAGCTCTCATGAAGCGCGGCATCCTCATTCGGCCATGTGGCTCCTGGAAGCTGCCGACGCATGCGAGGATCACGATTGGCACGAAGCAGCAAAATCAGGCTCTCCTGTCTGCACTTGCGGATATTAGTCTGAACCTTCAGGAAAGTTGAGGGGATTCAATGAGAAGCCGCTGTCATGTTTTGATACGAACGGGTAGAAACCCTACCGGACCTACCATCCCTGATCGCTATGTCGATCAAATTCGCGAGCTGGCTGACCAGGTTTCCTACTCGCTGCTGAATGAGGATGTTCCACGAGAAGTGCTGGAGGATGTAGATGTCATCTTTGGCAATGGTACGCTTGATCATTTTTCCTATCTGCAGGATGCCAAAAAGCTTACGTGGATCCACTCGTTCAGTGTAGGGGTCGACAATCTCTTAACGGAGGACATTCGCAATAGCCCTGTCATCATCACCAATTCGCGTGGATGCAACTCCGCAGCCATCGCTGAGTATACCATCGCAGCGATATTCTCGTGGAGCAAAGGCTTCCATCACTTCGCCCGGCAGCAGGAGCAAAAAGTATGGAAGCGTGTCCCCGTGATAGAGGTTTTCGGGAGCACGCTCGGCATTGTCGGCTACGGCGCGATTGGCAAAGAAATCGCTCAACGGGCAAAAGCATTGGGGATGAATGTGATCGCTTGCCGCCGAAGCACCATTTTCGATCCAGCTGAGCCCGTCGATCGGCTGGTCACTCCGGAGCATTTAGCGGAGCTGCTCTCTGCGTCCGATTTTGTGGTAAACTGCCTTCCCGCCACACCTGAGAACAAAGGATTTTTCAACGACGAGACGTTCGCGAAGATGAAGCCGACGTCCCTGTTCATCAATATTGGCAGGGGAGACACAGTCGGCGAGGACGCCATTCGCAGCGCCTTGCTCGAAAAGCGAATAGCGGGAGCTTTCCTAGATGTCTTTTTGCAGGAGCCGCTGCCTGCAGACCATCCTTTTTGGGCAATCGAGAACCTGTACATTACTCCCCACAACTCGTTTGCCTCACCGAAAAACATGGATCGGATTTCCACGCTGTTTTGTGACAACCTTCGACGATTCATCCAGGGCGAGCCTTTGGTGAACGTGATTGATAAAGCGAAGGGCTGCTAAAAGTGGCAGGCACTATCAAGAAAAAAGGGGAGAAAGGTCGATGGTGAGACGGACATTTACAGGGAAGGTAGTCAGTTTGGCAATATCCTGCGTCATGGCGACAGGGCTTGCGGCTTGTGGCTCCGGGTCAAACCAAGCACAGCCAGCAGCGGAAGCGCCGAAAACAGAAGCGGCAGCAGGGACGGGGGCCAGCGCAGACACAAAGAAAGAAGCCTGGCAGATCGAGTGGGAGAAAACGGTAGAAGCAGCAAAGCAAGAGGGAGAAGTGGTTGTGTTCGGTCTTCCTACCAATCGAGAGGGTGTGATGGAAGAGTTTGAGAAAGCGTTCCCGGGCATTAAGGTCAAATATTCGGGGATGAACCCGACACAGATGACGACCAAAATCCTGGCGGAGCAGCAGCAAAACAAGTTCCTCGTCGATATTACCTTGGAAAACGCGGCAGTACCGTCAGAGAATATCCAGGACAATATCATTTTGCCGGACGTAAAAGACGACAAGAACTGGAATTACGGGTATGAAGCCGGGTACAAGATGGCGCAAGGAGATTACAAGGGACAATTCGCCTTTTCCGCCATCGCTTACCCGTACGTGTACATTAACAATGACATGATCCCAGAGGGCGAGATTAAGAGTCTGGAGGATTTGCTCGACCCAAAATGGAGCGGAAAGATCATTGCGGGTGATTTCTCCTACGTATCGTCTACGATGGAGATGCTAAATGCCATGTCCTTTGCGATCGGGAAGGATTTTGTGGATAAACTGGTAGATCAGCAAAAGATGGCTGTCAATCCGGAAAGCCGTCTTGCTACGGAACAATTTGCTACTGGAAAATATCCGATTGGCATTGGTATCAACAACGAAATTTTGCGCGACTACCGCAACCAAGGGGTCGTAAGCAAGGTCACCAAGCTCCAGCCTGAAAAGAGTCCGTATCTCTTGTCGTTTACGACGGCCATCGTAAAAAATCCGCCTCATCCCAACGCAGCGAAGGTCTTCATGAACTGGTTCCTGAGCAAGGAAGGTCAGACGCATTACGTCAACTACGTAAAAGAGTTCATCAGCCGTCGTTCCGATGCCCCAAGATCGCCCTATGAAGATATCCGCTCCTGGGACAAGATCGACTATCAAAACTCCTCGTTTGAACCAGAGCCGCTGGGAAACCGCGCTCACATGATCGAGTTGGGCAAAAAGGCGCTCAAGAGTCAATAAGCTTGGGGCCTCTAGGAGGGAAATGGCATGCAATCCTTTGTAGAGCTTCGGCAGAGGCTGCATCGAATTCCTGAGCCGGGTTTTCAGGAATGGAAGACACAGGCATTGATCCTCGACTATTTGCAAACGCTTTCCGCCTCTGGGGGGCGGGTCGAAGTCCAAACCTGGCGTACAGGTGTCCTCGTCAAAGTAAAGGGAACCAACCCGGCTAAAGTCATCGGTTACCGGGCTGATATCGATGGGCTGCCCATTGAGGAGGAAACCGGCTTGTCTTATCGCTCTACACATCCTGGCTTCATGCACGCTTGCGGGCACGATATGCATACGGCGATTGCACTAGGGATTTTGACGCATTTCGTGAAGCACCCGATGGCGGATGATCTGCTGGTGATCTTTCAGCCCGCAGAGGAGGGGCCCGGCGGAGCGAAGCCGATGCTTGCGAGCGAGGAATTTGCCAAGTGGCGTCCCGATCTGATTTTTGCCCTGCATATCGCACCCGAGTATCCAGTGGGGACCATCGCGGTGAGACCCGGTGCGATGTTTGCCCAATCCTCTGTGCTGCGAATCGAGCTGCAAGGGTTGGGTGGACATGGAGCGATGCCGCATCAAGCAAATGACATGATCATGGCGAGCGCTCATCTGATCATGCAGCTTCATTCGGTTGTAGCGAGAAATGTAGATCCACAGGACGCTGCTGTCATTTCCATCGGGAAGCTGGAGAGCGGAGTGCGCTCCAACATCATAGCGGATAAAGCGTCACTGACAGGGACGATCCGTACATTCTCCGATGCCACGATGGAAAAGGTAACAGGCCGTATTCGCTCCATTGTTCAGGGGGTGGAGACGAGCTTTGACTGCCAAGCCCAGCTGGAATTGCGGCCAGGTTATTGCTCTGTCCACAACGACGAGGCGCTCACAGAAGAGTTCATGGAGTGGGTGAAGTCAGAGGGGCTGGCTTCGGTGAGCGAGAGTGGACGGACGATGGGCGGAGAAGATTTCGGCTTCTTTTTGCGAGAAATACCAGGCTTTTTGTTTTGGCTGGGAGTGGATACGCCATACGGGCTTCACCACGCCAAACTAAATCCGAATGAGAGTGCGATCGAGCACGCGATAACAGTCATGACCAAATACATCGAGTGGAAATCCGGACAATAGTTGTACGGGTGAAAGGCAATAGGGTCAAGCAGCGCAGCATTTGTGTGCGGACCTTATTGCCTCCTTTTCGTCCCTGTATGGCTCTTTCTTTCCATAGGGGAATGTGTATCGAAATGCTCGATGGGTATATCCAAACTTGCAATTGGACTATTGTCAATATTTAAACTACTTTTACAGTATAGATTCCAAGGTAGGAGTGATCATTCGTGGCAGAGCAGCAACCGATTATTATTTCTGGCGCAGGTCCAGTCGGGTTGACGCTGGCAGAAATTTTGACCCAGCAAGGCATTCCCGTGGTGGTTTTGGAAAAAAGCACGCAACCCAGCAAGGAATGGAGAGCATCGACTTTCCACGCGGGTACCCTTGAACTGCTAGAATCCACGGGGCTCGCAAAAGAGCTACTGAAGCTCGGGATCGTGGCAGACAAGGTCCAGTATCGGGACCGCACCACTGGATTGTATGCGGAGTTTGACTTTGGGCTGTTAAAAGAGGAAACGAAATATCCGTTTCGCTTGCAGCTTCCCCAATCCACCTATGTAAAGCTGCTAAATGAACGCCTGCAAAAATCCGAGCTGGCAGAACTGCGCTACGGAACAGAAGTAACCGGGATGCAGCAGGATGAAGAGGGCGTGACGGTCACCGTCCAGACAGCAGAAGGCATCAAAACCTTGCGAACACCGTACCTGCTAGGAGCGGATGGCGCTCGGAGTACGATCCGCAAGCTGATGGGAATGCCGTTTGAGGGCTATACATTGGAGGAGCGCTTCCTCCTGGTCGGTACACCAGTGCCTTTTAGCAACTATCTGCCTGATATCAGCTACGTCAACTACATTAGTGATCCGCAGGAATTCTTGTTTATTCTGAAGGTGCCCGAGGCTTGGCGCTTGCTCTATCCGATTCCCCCTTCTGTATCAGACGAAGAGGCCTTGAGCGATCAGAGAATTCAGGGCAGCTTGCAGCGAGCCCTGCAAACGACAGACCAGTTCCCGATCGTGGAGCGGATGATCTACCGCGTGCACCAGCGGGTAGCGGATCAGTTTTACCAGGGCCGTGCCGTTCTTCTGGGAGACGCGGCGCACATCAACAGTCCGATGGGGGGCTTGGGTCTCAACAGCGGGATTCACGATGCGGTTGATTTGGGAAGACGCATGGTTCGAATCATCCAAGGTCAGACAGATCCCGAAGCCGAGCTTGCGATGTACTCGCAGGTCCGCCGCAAAGTTGCGATCGAGTACGTCAAGCAGATTACCGAAAAGAACACGAGTGTGCTGACCGAGAAAGATCCGGAAAAACGAGTCAAGATGCAGCAGGAGTACGCGGAAATGGCAAATGATCCAGTGCGTGCACGCAGCTGGCTGCTGCGCTCAGGCATGATTGCGAGCGTACGTGAGCAAGGAATCGGGAATAGGCCGGACACTGTTGCTACCGATAGCAAGCAGTAGCCTTTGCGACAGGAAGACAAGTAAGGGAAGTGATCAAGTATGGAGATCGTCTATTTGGAGCATAGACGGAATCAGCCTTTGCCGATTCAATCTGATTCTCTCGTGATGGCACTTGGATTTTTTGACGGCGTCCATCTCGGTCATCGACGAATCCTGCAAACGGCAAAAGCCATCGCACTGCAAAAACAGATGAAGCTGGCTGTGCTGACATTTTTTCCGCATCCAAAAGAGGTCCTGCAAGCGAGCACTGCGCCATTCCCTTACTTATCTCCACTGCCTGTAAAGCAAGCGGCTTTCGTGGAAATGGGCGTAGACAAACTGTTTATCGTTGAGTTCACTCCGGAATTTTCCTGCCTGACCCCGAAGGCTTTCGTAGATTTGTACATTGTGGGATTGCAGGGGAAGCATGTGGTAGCAGGTTTCGACTTCACCTATGGTTACAAAGGAGAGGGCAATATGGATCTGCTTCAGAGAGCCAGTAATGGACAGTTCACGGTTACCGTTGTTGAAAAGTTGGAGTACAGCAATCAAAAAATCAGCTCCACTGTGATTCGAAATTTGCTGTCGGCAGGACATGTAGCCCTGATTCCTGACTTTCTGGGCGACTATTACGAAACCTGGGGAACGATTCGGGCAACCCCGCCACGCATCCAGCTCAGCTACCGCAAAGCCAAGATCCTCGTGGAAGCGGGCTATTTGCTGCCAAAGCAAGGTGTCTACAAAATTCAGGCCAAGATCGAGGAACGCTGGTACGATGGCATTTGCCATTTGAAGAAGCAGGAGCAGGGAGGGGCACAGGAGCTGGATGTTCAGCTGCTCGGTTGCTCCGATATTGCAAACGGAAAGCAAGTCAAACTGAGATGGGTCGAGTTTTACTTTGACAAGGACAATCGAGTACCAAACCATACATCATCCGATCAAGAAGGAGACCGTTATGCGATTCGTTCATTTTCGTTATGAGGGACATGTTCGACTGGGAGCCATAGAAGAGGAGCAGGTCATCGATTTGAATCTGGCGTACGAGAGCTATCTCGAAGCGGCAGGAAAGCTGCGAGCCAAGCAGATTGCAGCAGCATTTGTACCTCCCGAGATGATTGGCTTTTTACAAGGAGGGCAGGAAAGTCTGGCATTGGCAAAGGAAGCGGTGGCATTTGCGAAGGAGAAAGGCGCTGCTTTCGGCAAGAGACTGGTATACCCCCTGTCAGACGTCAAGCTGGAAGCGCCCGTGCAAAACCCCGGAAAAATGATCTGCGTGGGTCACAATTATCGGGAGCATATCCTGGAGATGAAGCGAGAGATCCCGGAGTATCCCGTCGTTTTCGCCAAATTCAGCAATACCGTCATCGGTCCGCAGGATGATATCCCGTTTTATCCGATTTCCGAGCAGCTCGACTACGAGGCAGAATTTGCCTTTGTCATCGGAAAGCGCGCACGAAACGTTTCGCAAGCGGAAGCGTTGGATTACGTGGCAGGCTATACCATCGTGAATGACGTTACGTACCGGGACATCCAGCGTAGGACCATCCAATGGCTGCAAGGAAAAACCGTGGAAGGGACCGCGCCGATGGGACCCTGGATGGTCAGCGCCGATGAGCTTGGGAATCCAGCTGGACTGGAGGTTGTCCTCACGGTAAACGGAGAGGTTCGCCAGCGCTCCAACACAGAAAATCTCGTTTTCTCGGTTCCTTTTCTGGTCGAGTATCTCTCTGGCCTGATGACACTGGAGCCGGGAGACGTGATTCTGACGGGAACACCTGGGGGAGTAGGCGATGCGATGAAGCCTGCCACCTATCTAAAGGATGGCGACGTGGTGAAGATCGAGATCGATCGGATCGGCTCGCTGGAAAACAAAGTGAAACGGGTAGGAGGGTAAGCTCTCTATGAATTCCATTTTCGTTTCCTATCAGGAGCAGATCGATCAAAAACTAGAGGAAATGATTGCGCTGGCATCGGGGCGCTCGGAGGAGGAAATGCGCTGGAAGCCCTCCGAGGACTCCTGGTCTGTTCAGGAAGTGCTAAGTCATGTAGAGGAGGCGATACCTTACTGGCTGCAGGAGGTACAAAACGTAGCAGCTGGACGTAGCAGCGAGTGGGGCCGCACGCTTCAGGATGCAAGCCGATTGGCTGCCGTTGCCCGTGCCAAAGACCTGTCCACCGCCTTCCTGCTGGAAAAAGTAGCAGATATCAAGTGGACGGCACGTCAGCTGTTTCAATCTATCGAAGCAAAAGACCTGGAAATCGAAGCGGCTTCGCGAAATCCCAAGTTTGGCACCAAGCCTTTGACGTTTATCATGGACCACTTCGTCGTGGAGCATCTCGATACGCATAACAAGCAGATTCAACGGATTTGGAACCAGCGAGACTAGCAGCAGTTTTCTTTCATGAAAGGAGAGGAAAAAGGTGGCGGAGCATAACGATTTTTTTCAAAGCAAGGAAGTGCAGGACTTTAACCGTGTGCTACAGCAGCATCATCTGGGGCCTTTGTGGAATGCAATCCCAGTCCTCATGAATAAGGAGCCGAAACCGCAAGCGATACCGTACATTTGGAAATGGGAAACCTTGCAAAAGGTGCTGATGGAGGCGCAAGAGATCTTTACCCCCGAGCGTGGGGGAGAGCGGCGTGCGATCTATTTCCAAAATCCGGGATTAACGTATCGGGAGCCGTGGGGCTGGGGCTCGACGACTCAGACGATGTATGCGGCCGTTCAGCTGATTTTGCCGGGGGAACAAGCTCCCTCCCATCGCCATACGCAAAGTGCGCTGCGTTTTATTATGGAAGGAAAAGGCGCCTATTCGATTGTACAGGGCGAGCGCATCTTTATGGACGAAGGCGACTTCATGACGACGCCGAAAGGTCTGTGGCATGGTCACGGCCATGTGGGCGAGGGACCGATGATCTGGATGGATTGTCTGGACATTCCGACGATGTACGCCATAGGCGGTACGTTCTTTGAAAACCATCCGGAACAGCTCGAGCAGCCGTCTCTGCCGGATGACTACTCTTCCAAGCGTTACGCAGGAGGGATGGTGCGCCCAATCGCGGACCGCGTCCCGAAAACAGCACCGCTCGGCTCCTTCAAATGGGAGCAAACCCAGCGTTCGCTAGAGAGTCTGCGCCAGTTTGAACCCGATCCGTTTGATGGCTATGCAGTGGAATATATCAATCCATCGACAGGCAAGACAGCAAACCCAACGATCGCCGCTTGGATGCAGCTGCTGCCGGCAGGCTTCCGCTCCAAAGCGCATCGTCATACGAGCTCTACCATTTATCAGGTGCACAAAGGCTCTGGCTACTCCGTCATTGACGGTGTACAGTTCCACTGGACAAAAGGGGACTTTCTCGTGATTCCAAACTGGGCCCTGCATGAGCATGTGGTCACGTCCGCTGAAGATGCGTACCTGTTCTCCGTAAGTGACATGCCGATTATGGAAAAATTCGAGGTACAGCGTGAAGAGAGTTACGAGTATAATCAAGGTCATCAGGAAATAAAATCAGAATTTTCATTCGCTATCAACCGCTAGTTTCGTGAGGGGAGTAAGACATGTCAACCTACAGAGTCGAATTGTTCATCAATCAGGAAGACGTAGCGACGGACAAGTATGCGGAAGTGCGTGATCCGGGAAAATTGACAGAAGTAGTCGGCACAGTGGCCCAAGGAAATGCAGAGCTGGTGGACAAAGCGGTACGCGCCGCTCATCAGGCGTATTTGTCCTGGCGAAATGTCAGCCTGCAGGAGCGAGCCGCTCTCTTGCTGAAAGCAGCCGATTTACTGGAGAAGGAAGCACCTGTCCTCGCACCGCTGCTCACGAGAGAATCCGGGATGATTCTGTCCAATTACCGGATGGAGATACCGGCTGCTGCGGAGGCGATTCGCACGACTGTAGAGCTTGCGGAAGCCTTTTTTGAGCCGGAGCAGATGCGGGATGCGCAGACCTTTGTCAGCGTAGAGAAACGACCTTTGGGGGTCATTGCGGCACTGACGCCGTGGAACGTACCGATGACCATCACGATGAACAAGCTGGCACCGATCCTCGTGACAGGCAACACGATTGTCATCAAGCCATCTCCTTTTTCCTGTCTCGCCGTAACGATTGCCTTGAAAAAGATGGCCGCCTTGTTCCCGCCTGGTGTCATCAATATCGTCCACGGGGAGGCAGATGTCGGCGTAGCCTTGACGACTCATCCGCTTGTCCGCAAGATTACACTCACCGGCGGAGGAAAAACGGCAACGGCTGTCATGAAGTCGGCCGCAGAATCGCTCAAGCGCGTGCATTTCGAGCTGGGAGGAAATGATCCGGCTATTCTTCTGGATGACGTCAATCTGGAAAAGGTCATTCCCCAGATCGCCCAGGGCAGCTTTGTCCGCTCGGGACAGGTCTGCGTTGCGACCAAGCGCGTGTACATCCCGAAAAAGCTGTATCAGGATGCGAGTGATCTGTTCGTGAAAACGGTTGATGCCTTCAAGATCGGCCACGGCCTGAACGAGCAGGCTACTTTTGGCCCAGTCAACAACCGCGGACAGTACCAGTTTGTGAAAGACCTGATCGCGCGGGCAAAGGAAAGCAAAGCGACGGTACTGGAATTAGGAACGAAGCTGGAACCGGAAAATTGGGAGAATGGGTATTACCTGCATCCAACTGTCGTACTCCATGCAGATCCGCAACAAGAGGTCGTCGTCACGGAGCAATTCGGTCCGATCATCCCGCTTGTTGCCTACGACACGGAGGAAGAGGTCATTCAACTGGCGAACGATACGGAATACGGCTTGGGTTCTTCTGTCTGGACTTCAGACGAAGAGCGAGGATTGCGCGTCGCCCGTCAGGTGGAGGCAGGGATGACAGGAATCAATGGACGGGTTCATTCATCCTTAGGGCAAAAATACGTCCCTTTTGGCGGAATCAAGCAAAGCGGTATGGGCTGGGAAAAGGCGAGCGCCGGGCTCATGGAGTTTGTCAATTTCCACGGAATCACCCTTCATTCCCGATAGACGAGCAAGCTGCATACGCAAGACCCGGTACCAGCAGGTGCGGGGTCTTCGCGTATTTTCACGATACGCACAGTAGATATCGTAGAAATATTGACAATAGGAAAATAGATACTTTATAAATAAAGAGACTATTTAGAAAAATAGGAAACTTTCATGGGGGTTTCATGAAAAAGGAGATGGGATCGGGTTTGGAATATCAACAGTTGGCATCGTTTGTCGAGGTTGCGAAGCTTCTCAACTTTTCCAAGGCAGCGGACAATCTTCACATCACGCAGTCGACGATGAGCGCCCGTATTCAAAAGCTGGAGCAGGAGCTGGGTGTGCCGTTGTTCATTCGACTGGGCAAGTCGATTCGCCTGAGCAAATACGGTGAGACGATGCTGCCATATGCCTTGCAAAGCATCCAAGCCATGCAAAAGGGGATCAAAAAAATTCAAGAGCAAAAGTCTGACCTGTCGCGAAGATTGACATTCAGTGCGGCCAATCCATTTGCTGCCATTTTTTTGCCGCATATTTTGACAGCCCTGCATACCCGTGTACCTGAAATCAGTATTCAGGTGCTGAGGAACACAGGCTACTCCGAAGAGATGTATAAAATGGTGATGGATTCCCAGATTCACATGGCCTTTATCAATGACAGTACCGATCCGATGGTCTACAACGAGGAAAATCCAGTCACCATGATTCCGCTCTACGAAGATGATTTTGTTTTGGTCACCCGACCCGATCATCCCCTGACAGCACGGGGGGCGGTTTCCTTTTCTGAACTGCAGCCTTACCAAATTTTGTTTATGGGTCAAAAAACATCCATTTCCAAACACATGTCCCATATTTTAGAAAACAACCTGGTGAAGAAGGATGGGATGGTGGAAATCAACAGCATACCAGGGATCAAAGAAATGCTGAAAAAGACCGACATGATCACGTTCTTTCCTCGCCTCGTCGTCCGCGATGACCTGAAGAGTCAGGAATTGACGGAGGTGCCTCTTGTGCAGCCGGTTCGATCCTTCGTCACCTACTTGGCCTGCCAGCACAATGAGGTGGAACCGCATCTGCTGCAGGTGATCAAGGAAACCGTAGAAGCTACGGTGAATGATCTGCAGCTTCCCTGCAAGATGCTTTTTGCCAACGCTTGACCGAAATATCGATAACCTCGATGGCTATATCTAAACTAGCAATTGGACGGTTCTTCCTTTATCCGGTAGCTTTAAACTATAAAGAGCGTAGGAGGTAAGGAGAACATGATTATCGATATTCACGGGCACGTGGTTGCTCCACCAGAGCTTTATGCCTATCAGGCCTCTCTTTTGGCGAGCAGAGGCGCACATGGAAGAGGCAAAGTGAACGTCAGCGATGAAAAGCTGATGAACGCGGTATGGGGCAGCCGACAGGGAGAGAAAAAGACCCATATCGAGCTGCTGAATGAAGTCGGCACGGATATGCAGTTCGTTTCACCCCGGCCGTTTCACGCGATGCACTCTGCCAAGCCGGAAAAGATCGTCCATTGGTACACAGAGGAAGCGAACAATCTGATTGCGCGGGTCTGCAAGCTGTTCCCGAACCGCTTTCTGGGGATTGCCGGGCTGCCGCAAAATGCGGAAGTGAGTCCGAAAAACGCGATCCCTGAAATGGAGCGCTGCATCAAGGAGCTAGGCTTCGTAGGCGTTATGCTGAATCCGGATCCAAACGAAGGTGTAGGAACACCGCCGCCAGGACTTGGCGATGAGTACTGGTATCCGATTTACGAGAAAGCGGTAGAGCTGGATGTTCCCATCCTGATCCACTCGGCAAGCTGCCAGTCCCATCGCGAGAGCTACAGCCTGCACTTTATCAACGAAGAAACGATCGCCGTGATTTCTCTGCTTAACTCAAAAGTGTTCGAAGTTTTCCCAACATTAAAAATTGTCATTTCCCATGCTGGCGGCGCTGTGCCGTATCAGATCGGACGTTTCATGGCAGGCCGCTATCGCACGGGCGCCGAGCCGTTTGAAGAGAGCATCCGCAAGCTGTATTTTGACACCTGCCTGTACACGAAGGATTCGCTGGAGCTGCTGTTCAAAACGGTTGGCGTCGATCGCTGCATGTTTGGGACAGAGAATCCTGGGACAGGTTCTGCCATCAATCCAAACACCGGGATGTACATGGATAATACCAAGCCTGTAATTGAAAGCATCGAATGGCTGAGCGAAACGGACAAGAAGATGATTTTCAGTGAAACGGCAATCAAGGTCTACAATTTAAAACGATCGTAGAGAAGGAGGAATGAACCGTGGCGAATATCGTTTTGGGAGTAGCGACCTCGCACAGCCCCCAGCTCAGTACTCCAACCGACCAGTGGCATTTACATGTAGACCGCGATCAGATGAAAAAAGATCTGCATTTTCGTGGGAACGTTTACAGTTATCAGGAGCTGCATGATTTGAGAAAGGCAGAAGGGCTTGAAAAGGAAGTCAGTGAAGAGAAATGGCAGGAGCGGTACGATCAGTGGGAAGTGCGAATGGCAGAGGTGCAAAAAAAACTGCTGGAAGCTTCCCCGGATATCCTCGTTGTCATCGGAGACGACCAACGAGAGCTGTTCCTGGATGATGGGATGCCGACTTTCTCCGTTTTCTGGGGCGAGCAAGTGCAGGTGATTCCTCACGAAGGCCTGCATCCTTCCTTGGAAGCCGCACGCTGGTCCAACTTCGGGGAGCAAGTAGAGACGTATCAAACAGAACCGGCGCTTGGCAAACACATTGTCGAGCAAATGATGCGCGACGGCTTCGATGTAGCACAGCTGACGCGGCAGGCGGAAGGACGCGGAATCGGTCACTCCTTTATCTTCACGAAGCATCGCTTGATGAAAGAGGATTTGAACATCCCCATGGTACCCATCATGATCAACACGTATTTTCCGCCAAACCAGCCTACCACCAGCCGCTGCTATTCATTTGGGAAGGCTTTGGGAAAGGCAATCCGATCCTGGGACAGCGATAAACGAGTAGCGATTGTAGCCTCAGGCGGACTCAGCCACTTTGTCGTAGACGAAAGCCTGGATCGTCTTGCGTTGGAAGGGCTGCAAAAGCAGGATGAAGCGCTGCTTGCTTCCATTCCAGAAAACCAAATGACCTCCGGAACCTCCGAAATCAAAAACTGGGTTGCGGCTGCAGGGGCATTGGAGGACAAACAGATGACTTTGCTCGATTACATCCCTGCTTATCGGACAGAAGCGGGAACAGGATGCGGAATGGCATTTGCCTGGTGGGAATGAAACGCGTCTTTTGTACACGGATCATGGCAAAAGACGGACTCTTGGCAGTCCGTCTTTTTTTACACAAATTCAGAATGAATAAAAGCGAAAAATTTTGTAAGCGGTAACAGCCGAATGTAATGAAAAAACATGCTTGGAGGAAATCGACAATGACAGCCGCCTCTCTACTCAGGTTTGAACACGTTAGCAAATCGTATGGGGATAATCAGATCGTGAAGGACTTGTCGATTGACATCAAAGACGGTGAATTCGTTGCCATATTAGGTCCGAGTGGATGCGGGAAAACGACGAGTCTGCGGATGATCGCTGGACTGGAGCCCTGTAATGGCGGAGAGATCATGTACCAGGGAAAAGTGCTCGATTCTCCTGAGCGCGGCGTTTTTGTTCCACCTGATAAACGGGGCATGGGTATGGTGTTCCAGTCCTATGCGATTTGGCCGCATATGACCGTCTTTGAGAATGTCGCCTATCCGCTTAAGCTCCGCAAAACCTCTAAGGACAAGATCAAGGAACAGGTTGCCAAAATCCTGGATATCGTCGGATTGGGGGAGATGGCTGAACGCAAGGCGACCCAGCTCAGCGGAGGGCAGCAGCAACGTGTGGCACTGGCACGCAGTCTCGTTTTTCAGCCGAAGATTCTCCTCTTGGATGAGCCGTTCAGTAATCTGGATGCCAAATTGCGCGAACAAATGCGTATCGAAGTCAAGCTGCTCCAGCAACGGCTGGGGATTACGGTCATTTTTGTCACACATGATCAAGTGGAGGCTTTGAGCCTAGCGGATCGAATCATTATGATGCACAAAGGAAATGTAGAGCAGGAAGGCACTCCGCAGGAAATCTACGAACGGCCACAGACACCGTTTGTTCGTGACTTTCTGGGGAAGACCATCATGCTGGAAGCAAAAATCGAAGAGGTCTTGCCAAACGGCGATCTCGAGGTCGTCAAAGGAGGAGCGACAGAAGTCAGGCTGCGCACACACAATCACTTTTTCCGGACACCGCGTGTGGGCGAACGCTGTCTGATCGCTGCCCGATCCGAGGATGTGACGGTTCTGCCAGCGGACAGCGGAGAGGCGGGGACCACGGGGGAAAATGAGCTTTGCTTTTATGGATCGATTCGAACACTGCTTTTCATTGGCGATCAATATGAAGCCTTGCTCGAACTGAATGGTGGGGAACGAGTCCACCTCCTGATTCCCAAGAGCTACCAATGGTATGAAGGACAGTCTATCATCCTGCGATTTACCCGGGAGGTGAGTGTATGGCCAGAGTAGAAGTAGCGCCAACCGTTCGAGAGAAGGTGAAAAAGCGCCCAAGCCCGATTTGGAGAGAGTATTTTCAAGGGAAGAATCTGATCTATACGATTGTTTCTCTCGGAGTCGTGTTTGTCGTTCTCTATCCTGTTCTGCTCTTGTTCATCAACAGCTTCAAAGAAGGGGCATTTGGACAGGAGACGGGGTGGGGACTGGCAAACTGGAAACTCGCCCTATCGGAGCCCGACTTGCTCTCTGCCTTGGGGAATACACTTGGTTTGACCGCAGTGCAGCAGTCGATCGCAATCGTCGTAGGAATCTTGCTGGCGTGGCTCATTGCGCGGACAGATCTTCCGGGAAGAGACTGGATCGAATTTGGCTTCTGGGTGACGTTTTTTATTCCCACGCTCCCGATGACACAGGCCTGGATCCTTCTGTTAGACCCGGATCGGGGATTGATCAACAATTTGTTCGCCGCCATTCCGTTTCTCAGCTGGCTGAAATTCGATATTTTCAGCTGGTGGGGCATCGTCTGGGTGCATCTGGTGACGACGACAGTTGCGATCAAGGTCATGATGCTGACTCCAGCATTCCGCAACATGGACAGCTCGTTGGAGGAAGCTTCACGAGTCCATGGAGCGACAAATTTTGCCACACTCGTGAGAATCGTCGCACCGATTATGGCTCCCGCTATTCTCGTTGTGCTGCTGATGGGCATTATTCGTTCGCTGGAGGCGTTCGAAGTCGAGCTGATTTTGGGCAGTCCGCAGCACATTGATGTTTTCAGTACGAAAATCTATCGATTGATCAGCCAGTCTTCCCCTGAATACGGGGCAGCTACCGCATTAGGCTCTTCCGTACTCGTTTTGCTGCTCCCGCTCATTCTGTTCCAGCAGTGGGTGAGTCAACGGGGGACGTACGCGACGGTTAGCGGAAAATTCAAATCCGTTCCCTATCGTCTTGGAAAGCTTCGTTGGCCGATCTTTGCCGTCGTACTTCTTTTGGTCCTGATGATGACGATTCTGCCACTGTCGGCATTGTTAGTCGGAACATTCATGAAATTGTTTGGGTTTTTCACGATCGCCGATCCATTTACCCTTAATCACTGGAAGCAGGTCATTAGCCGTCCCGATTTGATCCAAGGGCTGACAAACACGCTGATCCTTTGCTTTAGCACTGGAATATTGGCGATGTTTTTGTACTCGGTCATTGCCTATATCGTCGTTCGCACGAAGTACAGGGCGAGAGGGTTTCTGGATTTCACGGTGTGGCTGCCGTCCACGCTGCCAGGAATTGTCGTCAGCTTGGGAATGCTGTGGCTGTTCCTCAGCTTTCCGCTCTTTCAGCCTTTATATGGAACGATCTTTATATTAATTTTGGCGATTGTGCTCGCAGCCGTAACGACGGGAACGCAGGTCCTCAAGTCCAATCTGACCCAGCTCGGGAATGAACTGGAGGAAGCGTCTTGGGTACACGGCGCGTCCTGGTGGTATACCTATCGCCGAATCATTCTGCCTTTGATCGCGCCAGCTATGGCCGTCGTCGGGATTTTCGGATTCTCGGTTGCGGCGAGGTCGACCAGTATCGTGGTTCTGCTGTCTACGAGTGAAACGCGGCCGCTCTCCGTTTTGCAGCTGAGCTACATGGGAGATGGCAGCTATGAAGCAGCATCGGTAGTCGGTGTGATCATCCTGTTTTTAACCATTGGCGTCGCGCTGGTTGCCCGGATCTTCGGGCTCAAGCTCGGTGTCGGCAAATAAGGAACGGAGGGAAAAGGAATGGCTGAGCATACATGGATAGAGAGACTTTCCAAGCTCGATTCCTGCGCAGTTTCAGATGCGATGGAAAAAGTGGGGCTGAGAGGGGCTGTACTCGGGATTCGGCCGATGTGGTCCTGCGAGCGAATCGTAGGACGTGCGGTCACGATTAAAATCAAACCGGTCGGACTTGTACGCCCGACCCAGCATTTGTGCACACCAGCGATTGAAGCGGCACAGCAAGGAGACGTTTTGGTGATCGATAATGCCGGACGCGTCGATGTAGCGACATGGGGCGGGATCCTGACGTACGCAGCCAAAGTGAAAGGCATTGCAGGTGTGGTCATTGATGGAGCCTGCCGTGATCTCGATGAAAGCCGCGAGCACGAGTTCCCTGTCTTTGCACGCACCGCCGTTCCCGTAACGGCTCGGGGACGAATCATGCAGGAAGCTTTTAATGAAGAAATCCAGTGCGGCGGTGTGAGTGTCAGCGCGGGAGATTTGGTGATCGCGGACAGGAGTGGCGTCGTGCTTGTGCCGGCCGCAAAAGCCGAGGAAGTACTGACTGCAGCGGAAGCTATCGCAGCACGTGAAAAACGCATGCAGGAAGAGATTTCCAAGGGGCGGTCCGTCGTAGAGGTCATGGAGAGTATGCAATACGAAGCCATGAATGTGGCAGAGGGGGAATCCCAGCGTGGATAAAGTCATCGAAGCATTCAAAGCGCTCTCCATCGCAGCAGTATCGGACGCCATGGACCGGCTCGGGATTCATGGGGCGTGTGTCGGGATTGCTCCGGTGCAATACGGCTATCAAATGGTCGGGCGCGCCTACACGGTGCAATATTTGCCTGTTTCCTTGGAGAAAGGAACGGTGGGCGATTACATCGACGAGGTCAAAGCAGGCGAGGTCGTCGTTCTGGACAATGCCGGGCGTCTGGATTGTACCGTCTGGGGCGATATTTTAACATCCGTCTCCCATATAAACGGAATCGCAGGTACTGTCATTCACGGTGTTTGTCGTGATGTGAAATGCAGTCTGGAATTGAAGTACCCCATTTTTAGCCGAGGAAAGTTCATGCGCACCGGGAAGGATCGCGTGGATGCGGTTGCTTTTCAGGTCCCAGTTTCTCTCGGAGATGTACAGGTGCGCCCAGGAGACATCGTGTACGGATCGGATGATGGAGTTCTCGTTATTCCCCAGGAAAAGGAGGCAGAGATTTTGGCTGTCGCTCAGATGATCGAGGAAAAGGAAGAGGGCATTCGCGCAGAGGTGTTAAAAGGAACGCCTTTAAAAGAAGCAAGGGAAAAGTACGGCTATCATCAGCTGCAAACAAAAACGGTCTAATCATAAATAGAAGAAACTAGGGGCGAGAGGGGCAAGAGTATGTCCAGGATCAGAACGCAGATTGAACGGCCGGACCAGGAAATTGTTCGTATGGCTGCGCAGTTTTCCGCTGCTACCCTGTTGGAGGCAGGAGGGAAGAAAGGAGCCTTGCCATCCGGCATAAAACCACTCGGCCCATCGATGAAAATTTGTGGTCCAGCTGTGACGGTCAGTTCCCCTCCAAAGGATAACATCATGCTGCACGAGGCGATCATCGCAGCCCAGCCCGGGGACGTACTGATTGCAGAGGTGGCGAATGTCTATGAGGCTGGGTATTGGGGTGACATTATGACCCATGCGGCAGTGCAAAAAGGGATACAGGGATTGGTAATCGATGGCTGCGCGCGCGATGGCGCAGATATTCGGCAAATCGGCTTTCCTGTATTTTCTCGAGGACTCTGCATTCAGGGGACAGGGAAAAACGGTGGAGGTACGATTAATCACGCCATCGTCATCGGAGAGGTGACAATCGAGCCGGGAGATCTCGTTGTAGGTGACGGGGATGGCGTAGTAGTGATTCCACGACACGAGATCGAGGAGGTTCTAAGCCGCGCACAGCAGCGGGAGGAAGAGGAAGAGCGAGTGCGTCAGCTGCTGCGTGAAGGGAAGACGACGATGGAGATTTACGGCTGGAAGTCAGAGCTGCTGCCCTCCTGATGAAAGCGTGTTGCGGCGAGCCTGTGAATGGGAGATTCACAGGCTTTTTCCCGTGTGCAAAAACGTTCTTACCATTCAAAAATTTCTGGTTGACTTTTCCAATTTATCGAAGTACATTTTTGTTATACGATATTGTTTAACAATCTAATCTGTAGAGATGGGGTATATGCGGTGAGTAGACAAACGGAAACCGCTTATCAGTTTATGAAGGAGAAGATCTTTGACGGGACGTTCAGACCTTCGCAAAAACTGATTGAAAGCCAACTGGCGGAACTGATTGGCGTAAGCAGAAATACGGTTCAAAAAGCGCTCTTGAAACTGGAGCAGGAAAATCTGGTCGAGATCGAAACGAACAAAGGTGCAACCATCAAGGCCTACACCCTAGATGAGATCATACATTACCTGGAAATTCTCGATGTACTGGAAAGCTTGGTCGTCAAAAATGCCACCCATCATCTTGCTGCAGACGACATGCAGCAGCTGGAGACGACGGTCCTGCAAATGGAAAAATGTCTGGATCAAAATCAGCTGGATGAATACACCAGCCTTAGCATGAGCTTTCGGGAAATTATCTACAAGGCCGCGAAGAATCAAAAAGCAGTCGAATTGATCCGGGGCATTCGTTCGCCTCTTCGCCGCTATCAGCTGCGTACGATGCTGCTTCCTGGCATTAAGGAAAGCTCGATCAAAGAGCACCGCAAAATCTACGATGCTCTGCAGAAGCGTGACGAGCAGGCAGTAGAGTTAGCCGTGCGTTCCGATTTGGCGATGGTCAGAGAAAGCTTCCTGCAAAACTATCAGCTGCTGCTCTAGTAGCAGCACGTAGGAATGTGGCCCAGCGATGGCCTGCGTTCGTTTATGGAGTACCTCCTTGCATGCAAGGGGTTCTTTTTTTTTCAAATTCAAAATTGTATGAACAATTAGTTGACAGACAAAAAAGGGACACGTATAATTCAGATTAACAGCAATATTGATCAACAATATTGTCCAATAATGATGAACGACATAAATAAGAATATGGAGGTGTTCCGCTATCATGAGCGTACCAGTCGATCAGTTGGGCACAAATGGGGCAGAGCGAGTCAAACAGCTCATCCAGCTCTTGGGTGAGGGAGAGAGAAACGGTCTTTGGGACCAATTGGATATCAAGGATTTGCAAGCGCTTTCTGAAATTGCGATTAAACTGTATGGCTATCGGGTGGAAAAGCATTTGACGACCGTGCAGAACGCAGAGCCGTTTATGCCGGTACCCAAACACAATACCGTTCCGGATACAGAGGCCATGATGTTTATCAACGGTTTGATGGAAACCAAGCATATCGAGCTGTTCGAGCTGCAAATGTTCAAAAATTTCTGATTCAAAACAAAGAATGAAAATCCTATAAGAAAGAAGGGGACAAGGGATGGAGCACTACGTATGTGAGCAAACCGAGCTGGAAGAAAGAAAGATGTACTATGTAGCCTTGGAAGGATTGGAGATCGGCGTCATTTTGGTGAATGACCAAATCCACGCGATTGAAAATACCTGCCCTCATTTTGAAGGGCCAGTCTGTTTAGGAAACGTGTCGGAGCGGGTGCGTATGAGAATGGACGAGAACCGCATGAGCGAAGGAGACTATCACTCGAAAGAAGAGGTAAACGTCGTCTGTCCATGGCACGGTTTTGAATTCGATATCAAATCGGGAGAGTGCATCGCGGATCCCCAGTTCGTTTTGCGCAAGTTCAACCCGCAAGTAAAAGATGGCAAAGTATACATCACCATTTAGGGAGGGAATCGCGATGAAAATCGATTTAAGCCTGGAAAAGAATTTTTTGGATAATGCCGAAAAGCAAGCGCTGGCAAGAGGTCTCTACGACATTCCGATTGTTGATGCCGACTGTCATTACATGGGCACTCCGATGAACGTCATCGCTGAATACGTGGAGGAGCCTTACCGCAGCCGCCTACGGGTACATAGCAATGGATCTAAGCACATTTACGTCGACTTAGGCGACCGCACGATGGCAGGACGGATGAAAAGCATTCCGCTGTTTGTAAGAAGCAAGCTGCCAGAAGGCGAAATCATGCCAAAGGAAATCTACCCGCTCCTGCAGAGCAGCCAAAAGATGGCGATCGACTACAACATTGTATTCCCGACCGACCTGCTGACACTTGGCGTGCATCCTGACTCGGAGATCGAGGTGGCGATCGCGTACGGCTTTGCCCGCTGGATGACGGAAGAGATTTTGCCACAAAACGATGCGATCAAAACGATGCTCTATCTGCCTTTCTCCAACCCGGATGCCTGTGTGAAGATCGTCAAAGAGTTCGGCGGAAAAAAAGGCGTAGTCGGCTTCCTGGTGACCAGCCTGCGTTATCAGCCTGCTCATCACAACTCCTACATGCCACTGTATAAATTGCTGGAGGATTTGGGGCAGCCGCTCGCTTTCCATACCGTTTCCCACTGGATGGAGCGGCCTTTCCAACAGCTGAACCGGTTCCTGTCTGCCCATGCGCTAGGCTTCCCGCTGTACAACATGATCCAGGCGACCAACCTGATTATCAACGGCATTCCGGAGCGTTTCCCCGATCTGAAGTTCATCTTCATCGAAGCGGGTGTCTCCTGGATTCCGTTCCTGATGATGCGTCTGGATACGGATTATCTGTATCGCCAGTCGGATGCCCCGTTCCTGACGAAAAAACCGAGCGAGTACATGAAGAATTTCTACTTTACTTCGCAGCCGTTGGAATATACGGACAACATGGGAATGATGAAAGAGATCTTCAATATGTTTGATGCGGAAAATCAGCTGCTCTATGCGTCCGACTACCCGCACCAGGACTTCGATACGCCTGCGTCGATCTACGATATTCCATTCCTGAGCGAGACGGCGAAGAGAAAAATTTTGGGGGAGAATGCCCTGAAGTTCTTCAATATTACCAATCCTGTTTTGCACGCCAAGATTCGCAGGGAAGAGGCACTGGCTGCTGCCGCCCGAAAATAAGGAAAAAGGTCCAAAGCTCTCGAATTCGAGGGCTTTTTTCGTCTTCACACCTTGTCTCTTTTGAGGAGAAATAAAAAAAGTAGACCCAAAAGACAAGTCTACTCCTCTGCTTTTTCTTTTCCTTGCAAGTTGGCGAGCAGTTTGAAAAGCAGCTGTAACAGCTTTTCCTGCTCCTCCTCATTTAGACCGTCAAACACCCACTTTTGCTTGTCCCAGTAATCCTGCAGTTGACTCGGTATGAAAGTCTTTGCCTGATCCGTTAATTGGACGAGCGAGCTTCTCCGATCGGTAGGATCTTTCATGCGCTGTACATAGCCATCCTGCTCCAGTCCATCGATTAGCTTGGTAATATTCGTTTTCGTCACGTTTTTTTGCTGACTGATTTCCGTCATCGACAAGTTCTGTCCTTTGGAGCGGAACAAGAGGAGGAGCG
The DNA here is from genome assembly GCF_003710965.1 of Brevibacillus nitrificans. Classification (NCBI taxonomy): domain Bacteria; kingdom Bacillati; phylum Bacillota; class Bacilli; order Caryophanales; family Paenibacillaceae; genus Brevibacillus; species Brevibacillus nitrificans. The sequence goes on from NZ_RHHU01000017.1 coordinate 336,737, forward strand.
TAGAAAACTTGGCGTGGCTAAGCCCCATTTCCATCGTGTGCTTGTTCAACTGGAAAATAGCAAGATTGTAGGCGCGTGCAAGTAGGATCGACAAGGCCGCAGAGGACCTGTGAATGCCTGGGGTCGCGGTCTGATAGGAATCGAGTATGCTGTCCATCATTCGTTTTACCTGAGCAGCAACCTCTGTCAAGCTCAGTTTCTCCACCGAAGCGTCTTCGGCGGACTTATCCTGCAGAGCGGCTATCAGATGGCAAAGCAGCGTCAGGAGCTCTTCCTGCTCTTCACCGGAAAGTCCGTCAAACATCCATTGTTGCCGGTCCCAGTACGCCTGTAGCTGTTGGTGGATGAGGTCTATTCCTTTGGCAGTCAAATGAATCAGAGCGCTACGGCGATCATTCGGATCTTTGTGACGCTCCACCAGCTGGTCCTTTTCCAGAGCGTCGACGAGGTTGGTGATATTCGTTCGCGTAACATGCTTTTGCTGGCTGATTTCGGTCATCGTCAGCTGCTGATCGCGTGTGCGAAAAAGAAGAAGCAGCGTAGAAAACTTGACGTGGGTCAAACCGTAGGAAAGCGTGTGTTTATTGAGAAGGGCGATGGACAGCTGATGGCTTCGGGAGATCAGGATCGGCAGCAAGGCGGGAGTGCGATGGATGCCGGGCGAAACCGTTTCATACGTGTCCAAATTCGCATTCATTTTGCGCTGTAGCTCGAAAACGGATTGGAGCAGCTCATCATGGGCCATTTGGTACATGTGGTTTCCTACCTTTGCTTAGATTGTAAACAGGTTTACCATTATCGACATCGTAACACAGGATGGTACCAGTGAACAATTAGAAGAGTGATTGTAAACAAAAATTTCTGAATAATTGTTCAATCCTGTATTGACAGTCGAATCCACCTTCGCTAAGATAAAACTAAATTAGTAAACCTATTCACTATTAATTTGTTCACTAAATTCATGGTGCTTGCCGCCATTCCTGTAGGAGGGAGCTTTGAATGGGTATTCGGACTGGACAACAATACAAAGAGGGATTGCGTTCCCCTCGAGAGGTGTATATCAACGGTGAACGAGTGACAGATGTCACGCAGTACCCGGCATTTCGCCGGCCGATTGAGGCGATCGCCAAGCTGTACGATATGAAGCACGATCCGCGACACCAAGCGACGCTGACTTTTCCTTCTCCCACCACGGGGGACTTGTGCGACATCTGTTTCATGCCTCCCAAAAATGCGGAAGAGCTGGGGAAAAAGACAGCGGCTTACAAGCTGTTTGCCAAATCAACCTACGGCGTCATGGGGCGCTCACCGGAGTTTATGAATGCGCACATTATGGGCATTGCCGAGAGCTCCAAATTTTTTGGCAAGTGGGGTCAACAGTTTGAGGACAATATGAACCGCTATTTTGAATACGTGCGGGAAAACGATCTTTTCCTCACACATGCATTGGGAACACCACAGATTGACCGCTCCAAGGCATCGCATGAGCAGCGTGATTTGTTCCTGCATTTGGGCGTGAAGGAAGAAACAGAAGAAGGCATTATCGTACGTGGCGCCAAACAGCTGGCGACGATGGGCCCGATCACAGATGAGCTTTTGGTCTTTCCAAATGGCCGTGCCTTCAAAGAAGGGGATGAGCGCTACTGCATGGCGTTTGCGATCCCAGTTTCGACACCTGGGCTGAAAATGCTTTGCCGCCAGCCGTTCGTGCCAAATGACGATCGAAACGTATACGATCATCCTTTCAGCAGCCGCTTTGAAGAAAACGATGCGATGGTGGTTTTCGATGATGTCCTGGTGCCATGGGAGAGAGTCTTTTTCTACAACAATATCGAGGCTGCCAACACGATGCGCTTCAATGCAGACGTCTCGATCCATGCGACTCATCAGGCGACAGTGCGCAAGCTGGTGAAATTCGGTATGGCAGCAGCCATCGCAAGCAAGCTGACTGATTCGGTCAAAACGAATGTGTTCCCACAAGTTGCTGAGCGTGTCGGGATTATCATCGCGATGCTGAAGTCACACGAGTCCGCCCTGTTCGCTGCGGAACAATGCGGCGAGTACAATGACAACGGCAACTGGAGACCGAACAAAGACTTCTTGGAAGCCCAAAACATTTTGTACTCCAAGAACAACGAAGTCATCGTAGACCTCATCAAGCAAATGGGTGCCGCCGGGCTGATGCTGACCCCATCCGGCAGCGACTTCTTCGGGCCGGAAAGCGAGAATTTCCAATACTACTTCAGCGGAGCCAACAGTGACGGCTTCCATCGCGTACAAATCGCCAAAATGGCCTGGGATTTCTTCGGAGATGCAGCGACGCAGCGACTGCTGCACTACGAGCGCTTCTACATCGGGGATCCGATGTTCTACGCGGCGGGCTACTCCAACCGGGCGAACATCCGCGAATGGCTGGATTTGACCGACGAACTGCTGGCACAGGGGCGGGAACAGTTTTCTGCGAAGGTACAATAATAGAGGGGTGGGAAACCAAATGGATCCACGCGAGTTGCGCAACACATTCGGGAGATTTGCCACAGGTGTCACCGTTGTTACCTTTCAGGACGGAGAGGCAGCTGGCGGACTTACCGTCAATTCATTTACCTCTGTGTCTATCGATCCCCCACTGATTCTGGTGTCGATCGATCGCAGAGCACGCTCCCACGATGCTTTGCTCCAGCAGCCCTTTGTTGTGAACATATTGGCTGCCGATCAAGAAGCGATCGCGTGGCAGTTCGCAGGAAGACCTCAGCCTGACCTCCAAATTGGGTGGGAAGAGACAGAAGCAGGACCTAGATTGACTGGAACGCTGGCTCATCTGGAATGTGAGCCATGGCAAGCGTACGATGGGGGAGATCACACGCTGATTGTCGGCAAAGTAACCAAATACGCTTACGAGCAAGGAGAAGCACTGGGCTTTTACTGTGGAAAATTCCATAAAGTTGGTTAGCGATCGAAAAGGGGAAAAGCGGGCAGCAGCTGTCTGCTTTTTTCTTTTGCCAAAGGGTGTACAGACGTCGATCCTATCGACCACGCCGATAGACATATGGAAAGTTTGATTTGGACGTTTCCCTTTTTTTACAGTACGATTTTGGCAAGATAGAGAGAAAGGAATAAAAACAGATGAATCGAGAACAGAAAAAACGGCTTACCGACCAGAGTAAAAGAGAGAAATTTCGGGAAATCCTGCAACGAGAGCAGTTGACGGTGATGCCAGGAGGATTTAGTCCGCTGTATGCACGGGTGGCAGAGGAAGCGGGCTTTGAGACTTTCTTTCTGGCGGGTTCACAGCTGTCCGCATTCCTCTACGGGGTGCCCGATTCCGGCATTATCGGCTTGCGTGACCTGGTAGATCACGCGCGTCACATGGCTGCTCGGACGGATATTCCTATCTTTATCGATGCAGATACGGGCTTTGGCAATGCGGTCAATGTTCATTTTGCCGTGGAGGAATGTATCCGTGCCGGGGTAGCTGGCCTGCAGATCGAAGACCAGGAGGCCCCGAAAAAATCGGGAACGAAATCTGGCCGAAGATGCATTCCCATCGAGGAGGCAGTCGGCAAATATCAAGCGGCTGTAGCCGCGCGTGATGCGCTCGACCCGTCCTTTGTGATTTGTGCACGCTGTGATGCCATAGGCGCAGAGAACGGTGGCTTTGAAGCAGCTTTGGAACGATGTAATGCCTATGTGAGGGAGGGGGGTGTCGATTTCATCTGGTTAAATTCTGTGCAAACACGCGCCGAGCTAAAGCGTGCCTGTAAGGAGATAGCTGCCCCCATCCTGACAATCTGGGGGGGAGAGGAGCCGGCGCCGACTTTGGAGGAATTTGCTCAGTTGGGCGTTCGGATCGCCTTGTTCCCTACGCTGGCTGCATCAGCAGGATTGCAGGCAGCTTGGCAGGTTCTCCATAGCTTTCGGAATCATGGGTCAGATGCGCTGTTGGAGTGGGGCGCGAGTGTAGGGAACAGCCCGTGGGGACGAGCCTATTTAGATGAATTGGTCGGATCTTCCCAGGTTCGTGAGTTGGAGGAGCTGTACTTGCCCGTGAGCAGTCGCAGAAATTATGAAAGCACTTGGGGGCATCACGATGCTCTCTCCGGTGTGTTGCAGCGAATAGAGTAATCAGGTGCCCGAACCAGCAAAAACCCCCTTACAAAGCGTAAGGGGGTTTGTCTGTTCACTTGGATCGGCGGCCTCGTGTGAAACTAGAATTTCAGCACAGCACCGTTGCTTGCGTTGGTTACCATTTTGGAGTAGCGAGCCAGGTAACCGGTTTTCACTTTTGGTTCAAACTCCTTCCAGCCTTCTGCACGGCGAGCCAGTTCAGCTTCGTCTACATGCAGCTGGATGGAGCGGTCTTCCAGATCGATGGAGATGATGTCGCCGTCTTGTACGAAAGCGATAGGGCCGCCTTCAGCAGCTTCTGGGGACACGTGACCGATACTGATTCCGCGGGAAGCGCCGGAGAAACGTCCGTCCGTGACGAGTGCCACTTCTTTCCCCAGTCCCATACCCACGATTTGCGAGGTAGGTGCCAGCATTTCCGGCATACCTGGACCGCCTTTTGGTCCTTCGTAGCGGATGATCACGACATGGCCGGATTTGATTTTGCCGGAAGCGATACCTTCCAGTGCTTCTTCCTGCGAGTCGAAGCAGATCGCCGGACCTTCATGGCGTTTGATGGAAGGATCGACACCACCGGTTTTGATGATGGAGCCTTTCTCCGCCAGGTTACCGAACAGGACGGACAGACCGCCGGATTCGCTGTACGGGTTTTCCAGACGACGGATGACTTTGTCGTCTTTGATGTCCGCTTCGGCGATATTTTCCGCCAAGGTTTTACCCGTTACGGTGATGCGGTCAGGGTGGATCGCACCTGCCTTGCGGGAGATTTCCTTCAGTACGGCAGAAACGCCGCCTGCTTCATGGCAATCCTCGATGTGGTAGTCAGAGGATGGAGCCAGCTTGCAAATATGGGGAACGCGTTTTGCTACTTCGTTGATGCGCTCGATCGGGTATTCAAAGCCAGCTTCCTGTGCGATGGCCAAGGTATGGAGAACGGTATTGGTGGAACCGCCCATCGCCATGTCCAGAGCAAAAGCGTCGTCGATCGCTTCGAGAGTCACGATGTCGCGAGGCTTGATGTCTTGTTCGATCAGATGCTTCAATTTTTCAGCAGAGGATTTCACCAGCTCTTTGCGCTCTGGAGAAACGGCGAGAACCGTACCGTTGCCTGGGAGAGCGAGACCGATTGCTTCCAAGAGGCAGTTCATCGAGTTGGCCGTGAACATACCGGAACAGGAACCGCAAGTAGGGCAGCCGTATTGCTCCAGCTCTTCTAGCTGTTTGTCGTCGATCAGACCGGCTTGGTGGGCACCTACGCCTTCAAATACGGAGGACAGGGAGATCGAGCGTCCATCGCTGGTTTTCCCTGCTTTCATCGGGCCGCCAGTTACGAATACGGTCGGGATGTTGACGCGCAGTGCACCCATGATCATACCAGGAGTGATTTTGTCACAGTTCGGGATACAGATCATACCGTCGAACCAGTGAGCAGCTACTACGGTTTCCAAGCTGTCTGCGATGATCTCGCGGCTAGGCAGCGAGTAGCGCATACCGATGTGACCCATGGCGATTCCGTCGTCTACACCGATGGTATTGAATTCAAAAGGAACCATTCCAGCAGCACGAACCGCTTCTTTTACGATTTTTCCGAATTCTTGGAGATGCACGTGACCTGGAATGATGTCGATGTAAGAGTTGCAGATGGCGATAAACGGTTTGTCGAAATCCTCATCCTTTACACCTGCTGCGCGCAGCAAGCTGCGGTGAGGAGCGCGGTCGAAACCTTTTTTGATCATATCACTACGTTGTCTTGCCAATTGAAAAACTCCCTTCCATATAGATGAAACCTGTCTTTTTGTTTTGAACTATCTTAACACTTTTCTATTAATAGAAACAACCGTAAAAGTCTGAACATTTGCTCAGAGTTGCGCTCGTACAACTTTGAAAAACCCTGTGATAATCACACGTGCAATAGAATTATGGACGGGTTTGGGCTACAATAAAGAAATTGAGATTATTTTTCTTGGAGTGAACAAAATGATAGAAGAGCTAAAAAACGTCTGGGAGGAAGGCAGCGAGGAAGAGCAGGAAATCTTGAGACTCGCCCTCCAAGCCATTCGCCAAAAACGAGAGCGCAACAGCTCTTTTATATCGGGCTTCCTCGGCTTGAAGGGGGAGCTAGTGGATGAACGCACGTATCGTTTTCACATTCCGATCACCGTGTTCATGCACAACTCGAGTGGAGCCGTTCATGGCGGTTTGTTGGCTACTCTCGTTGATTCGGTGATGGGCTCGCTCGTCAATCGGTCGTTGTCGCCGGAAGAATACGCGGTGACAACCGAGCTGAAGATGAACTACCTGCGCCCGGGAAAGGGAGAAACGCTGCGAGCTGAAGCGACTTTCCTGCATCGTGGGCAGACACTGGTCGTGATGGAAGCCAGCGTATATGATGATCGGAACAAACGAGTGGCACATGGTACCGGAACATTTATGGTTTTGAAACGTCCGTAAGTAAAAAAACGCAAAAAAACCTCTGTGCACAAAGAACGTGAGAGAGGCTTTTTCGTGGGTAGGGTAAGCAGAATCATTTGATGGAGACAAGCCCGCTGTATTGCGAAATATACGCGAGCAGCTTGGATGAGAGTGGCACGATAAACTCCATGTTTTCCCTCTCGACGATCCCCGAGCGAGAGATGACGCGGGCCCATTTGACGACAAGCTTGTAGTAGTCAGAGCCAAAGGTGGAGTGAATCGTCTCGCTTTGATAGCGAAAGGAAACAGGAGCTGTGTCCAGCTTGACCGGAACCATGCTCACGATGTCATGCAAGAATAAATGGTATGTCGTGTGTGGTTTGAAGAATACCAGTTCCTTGCTTGTGACGGAGCAACCGAGGCTGGTGTTCATTTGTGAGAATTTGAGCTCGCCTTCCATGTTCTTTAGGCGGATGAAGTCGCTGTTCATGGTTGTTCCCCCTCCTGTCAGTAAGTCGGAAATGGGTGTCTCTCTATCATAGTAAGGTGCAAGACTACAGTGCAAGTGAAAACAATGGAATGGAAGAGAAAAGAAGGAGATGGAGTCCATGCTGGAAATTGCCAAGCAGGCAGCAAAAGTAGCGGGGGAGTACCTTCAAGGACGGTTTTTGGAGCAGCTCGTGCCAGATGAAGAGCTGCACAACGATGTCAAATTGCCCGAGGACAAAGAAAGCGAGCGGCGGATCATTGAGGTGATTCACGGTCATTTTCCTACCCATACCATCTTCTCGGAAGAAGTGGGCATGGTATCCCGCGATGAAGAGTATTTATGGATCGTAGACCCGCTGGATGGGACGAATAATTATTTTATCGGCTTCCCGTATTTCTCTGTGTCGATTGCTTTGCAGCACAAAGGGGAGCTCGTCCTGGGCGTTGTCTACAACCCAGTGGCAGGTCAGATGTTTTGGGCGGAGAAAGGAAAAGGCGCGTATTTAAATGGTAAGCGGCTGTCCGTCAATGACCGGACCGATTTGACCCGGGCCGTGGGAACCTATATTCGCGGAAGAAACACGGTGACAAAAGAACAGGAGCTCGATTTCACCAAGCCGTTTATGATAAACACGAAGCGCCTGCTGCGCAACGTAGCTCCGGCGCTGGATTGGTGCCTGCTGGCGAACGGCTGGCTGGACTACGTCGTCATGCAGCGTTCGGGGATCATGGATGTCGCCGCCGGAATCGTCATTGCGCAGGAAGCTGGAGCGACCATCACGGACTGGGAAGGCAGCTCGTATCAGCACGAGCCGTTTACCCAAGAGGGCTTTCGCTCCTTGCTGGCGAGCAATGGACACTTGCATGAAACCATTCGCGGCTTGATCGAGGAATAGACGACAGCCCATCGCTCTTGGCAAGATCCGGCAGCAGCAATTCGATGATTGCTGAACTGCCGGTTTTTTCATTCGGGAAAATTGGGAAACCATTATTTCCCTAATCCGTATAACTGGATTGTCTGTAAGATGGAAAGCTGAGGTGAAAAAGATGGCACGCTTGGAATACCGATTGCTGGATGAAGCAAATGGTTATCCGGTACTGTTCTATTATGAGCGAATTGACAAGGATGAGGTCTCCCTGCGATTTGCTTGCGATTATCTGGTCAAAGGGCACGTTGTGTATGAGAAGACCTCTTGCGCAGTCGAGCCCAGCTGCTATGTTGTGTACGTCAAGCGTTCGACGGAGGAACAGGCAGTCGATTATGCACACACAGCGTCAGCTCGCTGGGGGAGCATACAAATCGAGCTCAGGCATTTTCGGGAAGGGACAACGACATATCCACTGGTGCATACCTTTTATTGCAAGGATGATGACGATGCCTTACTCTACCTGCAGAGCGATTATTTGATGCACGACGGTCAGGAGTGGGAAAAGACTTCGGCCGAAGTGGATGAAGACAGGCGCGTATACGTGTATTATGCGCAGCCAACGTTGTAGGAGGAAAAAAGATGGCTCAAACCAAGACAGCCAAGATGGTCGGCTTGTTCGTGGCTGCTGCATTGACCGTCACGGGATGCTCCTCGTCGTCAGATTATGAGGACGATTGCTATGATGACGACAACGATGGATATTGTGACGACGGCGGCCGTTCCGGCGGCAGCTCGTCTACGTACTATCGCTCGGGCACAAGCAAGTACAAAAGCAGCTCAACCGGGGTAAGCAGTGGCTCCTCCGGGTTCAGCTCCAGCAGCTCCAAGGGTGGAATTGGCAGCTCTGGCACAAGCTCCGGGTAATGAGGGATGACGATGGAAAAAGGGACGCAATCAGAGCGGGAACAGTTATACGGACCGATGCGAGAGGAAGGCATTTTTACCTGGGACAGGATGTACGGAGAAGAGTATGCGCTGGCGGACATTCATCTCATTTCGAGAACGCTTCGTGACGAGCTGGCTCGTGCGACGAGCGGATTAGGCGCTGTCTTTACAAAGGTTGTCCCGGTGCTGCAGCAGGCAGAGGATGCTCTCCTGCTTGATTTGGGTGTACCGGAGCAGGCGCTGCAGGCTGTTCGCAAAGCAGTATTGCCTGACATGCCAACAGCGATTGGACGCTTCGACTTTGCGCAGACGTCTGAAGGCTTGAAAATGCTGGAGTGCAACAGCGATACGCCGACGGGTATTGTAGAAGCGTTTTACGTAAACGCGCAAGCCTGTCGCTTTTATCAGCATGAGGACCCCAACGCTGGCATGGATTTGCATTTCGCGTCTGCCTTTGAAAAGCTGCTCCGGGCGTATCGCAAGCACGGATATTCCACTGAGCAGATCTGGTTCAGCTCACTGGATTGGCACGAGGAGGACAAAGGGACTACCCAGTATCTCCTCAGTCAATCGGGGCTCTCTGCCAGGTTCGCCGCGCTGGAGCAGCTTCGTGTCTGGAACGATCGATTGTATGCGCAGGATGGAGATCATTTGCGTCCTGTCGATCTTCTTTATCGGCTGCATGCGCTGGAAAAGCTGGCAGAGGAGCGCGATGAAGACGGCTATCCCACAGGTGCACATGTCCTCTCGCTGATCGCGGATCAAAAGCTCGCTATTATCAACCCGCCAAGTGCCTTTTTAATCCAGACCAAAGCGTTACAGGCACTCATCTGGAGTCTGCACGAGGAAGGGGAGTTTTTCGATCGCGACGAGCAGGACTTGATCGCCACCTACATGCTTCCTACCTATTTTGAAAACCGTTTTCTAGGAGAATCCGACTACGTCACCAAGCCTGTTTTTGGACGGGAGGGCGGGGGAGTCACTCTCTTTGATGCAGCGGGAGAAATCGTGGACAAAGACCAGGAGGACAGCTATTGGGAGCAGCCCATGATTTATCAGAAGCGGGTAGAGCTGCCCAGGATTACGGTGAAGACCGAGGGTGGCGCTTGCGATGGGCGGCTGCTGTGGGGCTCGTTCTGGATTGGCGGGCACGCTTCTGCCATCGTCGCTCGTGTCGGTGGACCTATTACGAATAACATGTCCTACTATTTGCCGGTAGGGCTAGAAGGATAGCGAGGGGGAGATAAACGTCATGGATTCGCAGTTCGGTTATTTATTGAATTTCCTTACGTATTTGGTTGTGACACTTCCGATTTTGGCCTTGGGCATTTTCGTATTTACCTGGACGACTCCCTATAAGGAGTTCGAGCTGATCAAAAACGGCTCCCAGACGGATGACCCGAAAAAAGTGGCGGCGGCAAAAGCGGCCGCGCACGATTTGGGCGGAAAGATCATCGGCCTTGCAATCGTGCTCGCTTCGGCGGTCTATCATTCCGTGAGCTTGTGGGATCTCGTCATCTGGGGAATCGTCGGCATGGTATTTCAAGTGCTGGTCTTTTACCTCTTTGAATGGATTACACCGTTTAAGGTGGTTTCGGAGATTCCGAATGGCAACGTATCTGTGGGCATCTTTGCATCTCGGTTGAGCATCGCAGCCGGTCTTCTGATGGCTGCCCTTATCAGCTACTAGCGAATGTAAGTCATACGGTGCTTGGCCGGGGGAGGAGTCTGTTTGTTCTGGCGTGTGATTTACGAAATCTTTGTGATCATGCTTGTCATTACCTATGCGATTCTGTTATCCGCAGACTTTTCCGTTCACCCGCTGCTGACAGATGAGCTGATGAATCTAGTGGATGCGGGACTCATCACGTTTTTGATCGTGGAGTACCTGGTCCGCTTGTGGAGGGCAAAGGACAAGCGCAAATTTGTCATCAGCAACTGGTTCGATCTTGTAGCTATGATACCTTTCGATCATTATTTTTATTTGGCGAGATTCATGCGGATCATGAGGCTGGTTCGCATTTTGAAAGCTTCTCCCTTTTTGTGGAGCGTCGTGCAGTCCGGCTCTATGCGCCGGGTCTTCGGCATCGTCTCGATGATCATGCTGTGGAGCTCACTGGCGATCTACCTGCTTGAATACGGCGTGAACGACAATATCACGAGCTTTGGGGATGCACTCTGGTGGTCTGTTGTCACGACGACGACAGTGGGGTACGGCGACATTTCGCCTGTTACGCCAGGGGGACGCATCATGGCGACCATTCTGATGCTGACAGGGATTGGGATGCTGGGCGCCCTCACCGCCAATTTTGCTACCCATTGGACACAGCTGCATGATCACAGAGCGGGAGCGAAGCAGGATCGAGTCACCGACGAAATGAAAAAGCAAGTGATCGGACATATTCAAACGATGGAAGAGCTGACGGAGGAAGAATACGAGTCATTGAAAGAGACCGTAGATTTGTTATACCGTCGCTGCAGGAAAAAAGAGAATCAGAACAAAGATAGCCGCTGAGTGTTTGCTTGGCGGTTTTTTCTTTTCCCTGGATACGTAAAGTACCAGGAAGAGGAGGCTATATTAGGCAGAAATATCAATTTTTCATTGACGAAGGAAGGGAAAGGCAATTATAATTCCGAGTAAACACATATGATTTATCTAATAAAGGTGAATAGGGGAGAATTCAATGGGGGAAACCGCGGTTCTGTTACTTGCACACGGTTCACCTGATCCGGATTGGCTGGAATTGGTTGAATCAGCAGTTCGGCAGTGCCGTCTCGACTTGCCCGTTCGAGTAGCCTTTCTCGGTGGCGTAGAAGGTCGCAGCATTCCGGAAGAGCGAGAGCGTCTGGAGCGATCTGGAGCGAAGCGAATTATCGCGGTGCCGCTCTTTGTCACAGCAGGCAGCTCGCATGTGAATGAAATTCGAGAGCTGCTGGGACTGGAAACCGGGCATCAGGGGGCAGCGACAAGCACTTGTCGTCAGGGGCGCTCGAGAATCGTGTGGTGCTCTCCATTGGAGGATCATCCGGTGGTGGAAAAGATTGTCGCATCGCGTATCCAGACGTTAGCCAGAAATCCTCGCACCGAATCCCTTCTGTTGGTAGGTCACGGAAACGAATCAGCCGTGGGCGGGGCCAAATGGGAAAGGATGCTGCAGAGACTGACGCTGCGTCTGCAAAACAGGTTCCTGTTTGCGGCGGCCGGTTACGGTACGCTGCGCCCGGATACGTTGCGCGAACAAGCCCGCTTGTTGGCTGACAAAGGGGAGCTCATCGTCGTACCGCTTTTTGTTAGTCAGGGTTACTTCACTCGCAAAGCGATCCCGCAAAAACTGGACGGACTCTGTTACCGCTATGACGGAAGTGCGTATCTTCCGCATCCTTTGGTGGCGGAGTGGATCAGTCAATCGGTGCGCGCAGCAGTAGGAAATGACTTTTTCACACAAAGGGGAGTGTATGAGAATGGCAGAGAGAAAACAGTGGAAATGGGCAGATGATCCATCGTTGAACAAGATGGAATTCACCAAGCTTGAGAAAGACGGATTGGACGTCATTGAAACGATCGTCAACACGTATTCCAAAGAAGGCTTCCAATCGATTGAATCTTCTGACATGGACCGCTTTAAATGGGCAGGTGTCTACCAGCAGCGTCCCAAAGACGGGCATTTCATGATGCGTGTGCGCATTCCCGGCGGGATCCTGAACAGCGAGCAGGCACGTGCCCTGGCGAAAATCGCAGTAGATTACGGGCGTGACCTGGTCGATGTAACCACGCGGCAAGCCGTGCAGTTTCACTGGCTCACCGTCGAGTCGCTGGCTGATATATTTGAGCGACTCGCAGCTGTAGGTCTTTCCTCCTTCGAGGCTTGTGGAGACTGCCCGCGTCAGATCATGGGCAATCCGCTTGCTGGGATTGATCCGTATGAAGTCCTGGACACACGTCCCCTGGTGGCTGAGCTCGAAAGATTTTTCCTGTTGAATCGGGAGTTTTCCAACCTCCCTCGCAAATATAAAATTTCCATTTCCACCAATATACACAATGCAGCCCATGCGCAAATCAACGATCTGGCTTTCACGCCAGCGAAGAAGACGATCGCCGGGGAGGAAGTCATCGGTTTCCATGTTTGGGTAGGCGGCGGGTTGTCGGCCAAGCCGCATTTGGCGAAAAAGCTGGATGTCTTTTGCCGACCTGAAGAGGTGGTGAAAGTAGCGGAAGGCGTCACGACTTTGTTCCGCGATTTCGGTTATCGTCAAAAGCGCACCCATGCCCGTCTGAAATTTCTCGTCGCAGATTGGGGAGCAGAGAAATTTAAAGAAGAGCTGATCAACCTCGTCGGTGAACTGGAAACCGAAGGCGAAGATTTGCTGAAGGGCTGGAATGGGGGCTATTTCTACGGCATTCACGAACAGCGGCAGGCAGGGCTGTACTATGCAGGTCTCTCCGTTCCGGTTGGACGGATGAATGCAGCAGAGCTGATCGAGCTGGCGCGTCTGGCAGATGAGTACGGCGATGGTACGATTGGTACCTGCAACACACAAAACGTGCTGATCCGCAACATTCCACAAGAGAAGGTGGCGGCTTTTCAGGCAGAGCCTCTCATCGTCAATCGCTTCAAGCTGACTCCGAACACCTTTGTCGGCTATGCGGTATCTTGTACGGGTACGGAGTATTGCAACCTGGCAATCGTCGAGACAAAAGAACGGATGCGTTCCCTGGCGCTCTACTTGGATGACGCTGTGACGCTGGATACGCCTTTGCGCATTCATATGATTGGCTGCCCGAACTCTTGTGGCCAGCGTCAAATTGCGGATATCGGTTTGCAGGGTGCATTGGTCAAAACCCCTGCTGGCATGGTCGAGGCGTTTGACATCCACGTAGGCGGTACCTTGGAAGAGGCACAGTTCAACCGCAAGCTGAATGCACGCATCACGGTAGATAAGCTGGGTCCTTTCCTGGCTCAACTGATCACGCTCTACAAAGAGGATCGCCAAGAGGGCGAGCAGTACTGGCGCTATGTAGAACGAGTAGGCTTGGAACGCATTCAGGAACAAGTGGATTCCATTTTGCAGACGGCGTAAATACCAGAATGGCAGCAGAAATGAGGGACCGGCATGACGGAAGAACAAACAGAGAGCTATCTGTACAAATTGGAAGCGGAGCTGGAGGAAGGGCGACTGCTGACGGTGATCGTCCTCGCCAAATCAGACGAGCGAGCATTCAGCACTGCTGAGAACAATATTTTGCGGCATACGATTTCACCGCCGCACATCAAACAGCTGAGTCTCGTCGAGAAGAAGCCGATCGGCAGACAAGGGGTAGGGTACGTCATCGAGACTTCCCATTTCGGATAAACAAAAGACCAGCGAGGGAGGGAGCATGATGACGAGAGGCAGTGTATGGTTTGTCGGGGCAGGACCAGGTGACCCGAAGCTGTTGACGATCAAAGGAATGGAAGCACTTAGTCGGGCCGACGTGGTGGTTTACGACCGTCTGGCAAATCCGCTGCTCCTGACGCACGTCAAGCCGCATGCACGACTGGTGTACTGCGGAAAGGAAGCAGATCGGCACACCTTGCCGCAGGAAGAGATCAACCGGCTGCTGGTCCAGGAAGCGCAAAGCGGTCATACCGTGGTCCGGTTAAAAGGGGGTGACCCCAGCATGTTCGGGCGTGTGGGAGAAGAGGCGCAGATGTGCCTCGAGCACGGAGTTCCGTTTGAGATCGTGCCGGGGATTACCTCGGGCATGGCTGTGCCGCTCTATGCAGGTATTCCCCTTACGCATCGGGAGTACAATTCGTCTGTTGCATTCGTCACCGGTCATCTTTGCGAGAAAAATGCAGGCAAAGAACCGGATTGGCGGGCGCTCGCCTCGATGGAAACGCTCGTGATCTACATGGGGGTCAAAAATTTGCCGTACATCAAAGAGCAGCTGCTTTTGCACGGCAAGCGTGCGGATACCCCTGTTGCGCTCGTGCGCTGGGGCACCCTCGGAAAACAGGAAACCGTATCGGGAAGGCTGCAAACCATTGATCGAACAGTGGTGGAAGCGGGATTTAAGGCACCTGCCATCATCGTCATCGGAGAGGTCGTTCACCTTCGTGAAACCCTGAACTGGTACGAGAAAAAGCCGTTATTTGGTCAGCGAGTGGCGGTCGCTTCCCGCCGGACGGAGGGGAGAGGACTGATCCAAGAGCTGGAGCTTCTCGGTGCAGAAGTCTGGCCGATTCCGCTTCGGGAACAGCCTGCGTCATCACAAGGGCTGAGCGGGGATGCTGCTGCGTATGAATGGCTGGTTTTTGATGGCGTTCAAAAGGTTCGGGATTTTTTTCGGGAACTGTCGAGTCGGCGTTTCGATATTCGTCAGCTGACAGGCAAGATCGCGGCGGTCGGTAAAGAAACAGCGGCTTTATTAGAGGAAAAGGGCTTATATCCTCAGCATGTGTTTGAGAGTACAGTCCAGACTTCTGATCTGCATCAAGCGTTGTCCGCGAGAAGTGGCGAGCGAATCCTGCCTATCACGAGCGAATCAGGCACAGGCATCTTACAGGCGGAAGAAAGCGCGGCACACCGTGTATCGGCCGCCGCGCTCGAGTGGGATTGGCAGCACCCGGCAGCGGGCTGGTTCGCTTCGGAATCGTTCGACTTGTTGGCAACCGACGATCCAGCTGCGTTGTTCGCACTGGCTCAGTTCGCAGGTGAAGACTGGCAGAAGAGACGCCTTTTGTGCCTCGGTGAGGATGCGATTGCACAAGCGAAAAATATGGGCTGGGACGCAGTTGTAGAATGTGCGGAGGGAACAGAGCAGCTCGCGAGTGTATTCGCTTCGCTGCAAACAGGAAAAGAAGCAGCACACCTCTATTCGTAATCGTTAGACGGTCGTGTGATTGGAGGTGTTCGATCCCGTGGGGTGGAGTTATGCTGCGATTGCGATTGCCTTGTTTTTTGCCATGAATATTGGAGCGAGTGGAACAGCGGCCTCTATGGGGGCAGCTTATGGGAGCGGGGCCGTTCAAAATAAGCGAATGGCCATGGTATTAGTAGCCGTTGCTGCACTGCTAGGAGCCGTGCTAGGTGGCGGCGAGGTCGTCAAAACCATCAGTGGAGGCATTATTCCATCCAATCTGATGATCGTCGAGACTGTTGTCATCGTTCTGGCTTCTGCTACCCTGACCTTGTTCGGAGCCAATCTGCTGGGAGTCCCGCTTTCGACCAGCGAAGTGACGGTAGGCTCCATCGTCGGGGTCGGTCTTGCCTATCAGTCGATCTACCTGCAGAGCCTGCTCGTGATTGTTACCTTTTGGCTGATCATTCCGGTTGTCGCTTTTTTCGGCGCGTATGCCATCGGCAAGCTCATCCACCGAATCAACGTGCGGTACCCTGATCTGCAAAAGAAAGGGACGAACACGGAGCGCTGGCTTCGCTGGCTGTTGGTAGGCTGTGGTGTGTACGAAGCTTTTTCAGCAGGGATGAACAATGTGGCGAATGCAGTAGGGCCATTGGTAGGGGCAGGCTTGATGAACACAGATTCCGGCATTTGGATCGGGGGAGCGGCAGTCGCTGTCGGCTGTCTGGCATTGGGCGGAAAGGTGCTGGAGACCAACGGGAAGAAAATCACGTCGCTCTCGCTCTTGCAGGGAAGTGCCGTGTCGGCGACAGGAGGAACATTGGTGATCGTCGCCTCGCTTTTCGGGATTCCGGTGCCGCTGACGCAGGCGACGACCTGTGCCATTTTGGGAGTAGGGACAGCGGAGAACGGCTTCAAGCTTTGGCAGAAGGGGATTATCAAGCAAATTATCATGGTTTGGATCGTCTCTCCCGTCTCTTCCCTTGCCGTTTCCTTTGCTTTTGTGCATGTGTTCCTTCGCTCCGATCTCTACATGCTGGTAGCGCTTATCAGCGTTTTCGTAGCGACACTGGGGTTTATCGGATTGATACGCCTCATTCGCAGGGAAAATAGTTCGATCAATGATCAAGGAGGCGGCATATGAGCCAATGGAGTTATGCTACAGCAACCGACGAACGACTCGCGGTCCTCAACAAGGAGCTGGGAGGCGGCGACACGCTGGATGTCATCAAATGGGCGTATCAGACGTTTTCTGATGATTTGGTCTACTCTTGCAGCTTTGGGGCAGAAGCGATGGTGCTCATCGATATGATCAGCGATGTGAAAAAGGATGCGAAAATCGTTTTTCTGGACACCCATCTTCACTTCCAGGAAACGTATGACCTGATCGAAAAAATACGTGCGCGCTATCCCAAATTGCAAATTACGGTCAAACAGCCACAGCTGACACTGGAACAGCAGGCAGCCCAATACGGGGATGAGCTATGGCTGCGTCAGCCGGATCAATGCTGTCAGATTCGCAAGGTCGAGCCGATGGATCAGGCACTCCGAGGCGCTGTTGCTTGGTTGTCCGGTCTGCGTCGTGAACAGTCTGCGACTCGGGCCAATGTGCAGTTTGTCAATCGCGACGAGAAGTTTGAATCGCTGAAAATTTGTCCGCTCATCCACTGGAAATCCGAAGAAGTATGGCAGTACATACGGATTTTTGAGCTGCCCTACAATGCTTTGCACGACCAGAGCTACCCGAGCATCGGGTGTGCGCCTTGCACGCGTGCAGTTGCACCTGGGGAAGACGAGCGCGCAGGCAGATGGGCGGCGCACTCAGGAAAGACGGAGTGCGGTCTTCACTTGGCGAAGTAAAAACAACCTGAGGACAAGAGAAAATAGAAATAAGGGGTGGGAATGGATGAGTGGAAGCACACCACACGGAGGCGTATTGGTCAACCGGTTTCATCCGGAAGCCAATCTTGCGCAAGCGAAAAAAGAGGTAGAGCTGGATGGTTTTGCCTTATCTGATCTGGAGCTGATTGCCATCGGTGCATTTAGCCCCATCACCGGTTTTTTGGATCGTCGAGACTATGAGTCTGTCGTCGAACGGATGAGGCTGGCCGATGGAACCGTTTGGAGCATTCCGATCACACTGCCTGTGTCAGAAGGGGTGGCTGGAGGATTGCAAATCGGCGAGCAGGTTCGGCTGGTTCATCAGGGAATCGTGTACGGCTTGCTCGAGGTCACGGACATTTTCCAGCCAGATAAAAGGGCAGAAGCTCGGCTGGTATACGGAACAGACGATACAAACCATCCAGGCGTGAAAAAACTGCTGGAGCGCCCTGACGTCTATCTCGCCGGTCCGATCACGCTCGTAAAAAGGACGGAAAAAGGGGAGTTCGCCAGCCATTACTTTGATCCGGCGGAAACCAGGGCGCTCTTTGAGGAGAAAGGCTGGAGGACGGTCGTCGGGTTTCAAACGCGAAACCCTGTACACCGTGCCCATGAATACATTCAGAAGTCTGCCCTGGAAATCGTCGATGGTCTTTTCTTGAATCCGCTAGTCGGGGAGACAAAGGCGGACGATATTCCAGCCGACGTGCGGATGAAAAGCTATCAGGTGCTGCTGGCGAAATACTATCCGGCATCCCGTGTGCAGCTGGCTGTGTTCCCTGCCGCGATGCGCTATGCAGGTCCGCGTGAAGCCATTTTCCATGCCATGGTCCGTAAAAACTACGGCTGCACCCACTTTATTGTAGGGCGTGATCATGCAGGTGTGGGAAATTACTACGGCACCTACGACGCTCAGCATATTTTCCGCAACTTCACAGCGGAGGAGCTGGGGATCACGCCGCTCTTCTTTGAAAACAGCTTCTATTGCCGCACGTGCGGGAACATGGCGTCGAACAAAACCTGCCCGCATGACGCCGATCATCACGTAGCGCTGTCTGGTACGAAAGTGAGAGAGATGCTGTCGCGCGGAGAAGCTCCGCCGCCAGAATTCAGCCGTGCGGAAGTGGCTCGCGTCCTGATCGAGGGATTGCAGGCGCCGGTTAGTGCCAGAGACTAGGAGGTGCGTGAGAGATGAGCAGAGAGGGAACAGCCAATATCGTGTGGCACCCGACGACGGTGACCAAGGAAGATCGCCAAAAGAGAGCGGGACATAAAAGCTGCGTAATCTGGTTCACGGGTCTGTCAGGGGCGGGCAAGTCGACGCTCGCCAATGCCGTGGAGCACGAGCTGCATCAGCGGGGGCTGGCGAGCTATGTGCTGGATGGAGACAACATTCGCCATGGCTTAAACCGCGGACTGGGATTTTCAGCGGAGGACCGGAAAGAGAACATCCGGCGAATCGGTGAGGTTGCGAAGCTGTTTGTGGACGCTGGCGTGATTACGCTGACCGCGTTTATCTCCCCTTACTTGGAAGACCGTGCTCTGGCACGCAGCTTGGTGGCAGAAGGAGAGTTCATCGAGGTCTACGTCAAATGCTCGCTGGAGGAGTGCGAGCGTCGGGATGTGAAAGGCTTGTACGAAAAGGCCAGAAAGGGAGAGATCGGACAGTTCACAGGTATCTCTTCCCCGTACGAGGAGCCGATAGCCCCTGAGCTGGTGATCGAGAGCGGGACGCTGTCGGTTGAGCAATCTGTGGCGACAGTCATCGATTACCTGCACCAAAGAGGGATCATCTGATCGAAAAGAAAAAGCACGGCGCCCAATGAGCGTCGTGCTTTCTTTTGCGAGAGGGAAGTCTTAGGGAGCAGGAGTAGCTGGTACTGCTACTGCATCTGCTTCTTCCGCTTCCAGCTCAGCTTCCCATTCTTTTTGCCATTTGTGCTGCTCCAGCAAGCTTTCCGCTACGGGGCGCATGAAGCCTTTGTCGCTGAAGTTGTTGATTGCCTTTTCATCGGCGTAGAGCTGCTCTACAGTCAAGCCCGCATCTTTCGCAGGTACTTCGTATTTCGTGGCTTTTCCGAAGTTGTACGCGTATTGGTCAACTTCCAGGCCAACGGTCAAAGCTTGCTTCATCTCAGGAGTTTGGAAGGTTACGTCCAGCGAGCTCTTTTGATGAACTGCCATTTTCGCATCGTCGATGTAGAAGTCAAGGTTCCATGCGAGACCTTGGAAGCCTTCTTTCTTCATTTCCTCTACGATTTTTTCTGGTGTGTACACTTTGGTAGTTTCGTCCAGCCATTTTTTAGCAGACTGGATTCCTTCCGTTACGGCTGCTTCTGCCTGCGTGCGTTTTTCTGCTTCGGTCGTTTTGCCCAGCTCAGGATTCAGCTCTTCTTGCAGGGAGTTTGCGAGTACCATCATGTCGATCGCAAAGTCTTTCACGTCTTTGCTAGCAACGGCATCGTTCGCTGTGAAGAAGAACATTTTCACCAGTTCTTTGGCATCGATCTTGATGTTGATGTGGGTCGCCTGCACTTTTTCACCGTTCGGCAGGTTGACTGTTTCTACACCCAGATTTTTGGCGCTGGAGAAGGTGTATCCGTATTTGGCGATGTATTTTTTCACGAAGTTAATCGTGAGGTCGTTCATTTTATCCTGATATTCTTTCAGCTTGACCGGATCTGCCTCAGAGTCGCTGTAAACACCGAGAGCATTGGTAGTATCCGCGCTGATTTTCAGGTACTTGCTATCGAGTGGCGATTTTGCGTAAAAATCGTCGTTGTTCACGATCAGTTCTACGGAAGCCTTTTTGTCGCCATCCCACAGCTTGTTGTCACGAAGCAATTTATCGTCATTGACTTCGAACTGCACCTTTGTGTTTTTCAAATCCAGCTGGGAGCCTTTTACGTTCACACCAGCTTTGAGTGCAGCGAGCAGAGCTGTTTCATCATTGTCTACAGTTGTTTCTCCGAAAGCTGCCGGCAATTTATCGACGTCGCCTGTCAGCTTCAGAGTCCCTTGATAATCATAGTTCGGCTTTTCAATAGACGCCACGATCGAATCACGGACCAAGGAAGCTTCACCTGAGCAGCCCGTTAGAACCAGCATCCCCGCAACCAGCAGGGCGCTACCTTTTTTCCACATATTGTTGTTCCTCCCCTATGTATCCTTTTGCAGTCCCACTTTTATCTACGTTTGAAATGGGAAAAGGTTTCGCAAATACGGAAAAAAATCACAATCTCGCAAAATTCCAATCTGTTTCATGGTAAGATGAAAGGGAAAAGATGGTTAGCGAAAGAAAGGGCGTTGCAACATGTGGTCGTGGCTTCAAAGGCTTTTGAGCTATTTTCAGAGCGATGATGATGAAGAACAACAGCAGCGGATAGATAACGACTCTCGTCCCTCCGTTCCATCAGCTCCCCGACAGCTCCAAGCGAAAACGAAAAGCATTTATCCGAAAGAGCGTGCGAACACACGGAGTGACAACGAGCTCGCTCGGGAAAGAGAACGGTATTTTCGTTTTCCAGTGGTTCCAGACGAATATCCAGAGAAAAAGCGAAAGGACAAGCAGGTAGATGGCCAAGAGGTGATGCGCGAGCGCGAGCAAAGGCTGTCTACACGCGAGCGGCAGCAAGGGCCGTCTTTGCGCGACAACCCTCCTGTTCAAAGTCCAAGCAGGAATATAGACACGGTTCGTAATCAGGAAAAGCCAAAATCCTTTCCAGAAAAACAAGCAGAACGTGCAGTCCGACATGCCGAACCGCGTCCGGAGCAGCCGCCTCGCGTTCGCCAGCCTGATGAGCCGAAGAAAGCGTACAAGCCCTCCGAGATTGTCTCCCCGGTCTATGGCAAGATCACACCTGCTACGCGTGAGGAAGAGCATCGGATCCACACGACAGCGGGGATCGTGTACCCGCGCCTCGAGCAGGAAGAGCATTTAAACCAGCTGAAGCTGTGGGACCAGCTGCAAGCGGGAGGCAAGGGACCGGCCGAGGAGGAGTACGCGTCCGATCATCCTGCAGAGATAGTTGAAACGAATGTGGCGATCGGGCTGGATGAGACTGATGTTCGGGAGCTGTCTGCAACCGATGAGCTGCGAGAAGCTCCGATCGAAGTAGCGGCTTCAGCAGTCGAGTGGGAAACCGCGCGCGAGGAAGTAGTCAGTGCTGCAATAGAGGTAGAATCAGTAGAGTCAGTAGAATGGATCAAAGCAGAGAAAACAGCTGCGGAGTCTCACAGCTCTAGAATTCAAGAACAGGAGCAGGGCAACGGGACTTCCGAGACCGAAGCTCCTGTTCTTCCTGAAGGCAGGGAGGAAGAGGCGCTTGCGGAGCACGAAGAGGGTGCTTTCTCCTTAGAGAGTTTGGAAGAGGACGGCACGGCAATCGCGCAGATGGCGACTGAACCAGTAGATCTGATCGAGCTTGAAGAAGAGGCAGTAGCGGAGCTTGAAACTGCGCAAGAAGCAGAGCAGGGGGACGACTTGGATTCCGCAGTGGAAGTGAGTATTCCTTTGCTAGAATCTGACCCTGACCAAAACCCGGTGATCGAGCTGGAGCCTGAACCAGAACCAGAGCAGTCGCCTGACACGGATGCAGAAATCCCGCGTGTAGCTCCCCCCGTTGAGGAAAACTCAGCTGGGCCAGAAAAGGAAGAGACGCATGAGCTTGCGGAATCGGATCGTTACACGGATACCGCCGATGAGGTTGCCTTTGCACCTGCAGCAGCCGAAGCGCATATCGCTGCCAGCAGGCAGACCGATTACGCATCGGATGTGGCACGGCTGCTGGAACGAGCAGGCATGGACGCGCCAGAGGCAGTTCCGGATATCGCTATCTCGCAGCCGTTGAGCAGCCCACCGCTGCCAAGGCATGTGGAGACAGCAGGAGCTGGATCTGTCCCAGCAGCCCGGGAGGTCGCAGCTGTCTCCGAGCGAGCTGGTCAGGAAGAACAGGAGCCGTCCTATGAATTGCCTCAGCTGGATCTGCTCAATCCGGGCCAGGTACCGAGTGACGATGATGACGAGCATACACAGCTGCAAAAGCTTCTGCTGGAAGAGACGCTGTCCAATTTTAACGTTAGCGCACAGGTAGTCGGTATCGTCAAAGGTCCTTCGGTGACCCGATTTGAGCTGCAGCCCGCTCCTGGCGTCAAAGTGAATAAAATTACCGGCCTGATCGACGATATCAAGCTCAATCTGGCAGCAAAGGATATCCGTATCGAAGCGCCGATCCCCGGACGCAACGCAATCGGGATTGAGGTGCCGAATCTATCGAGCCGCCCTGTCATGATCAGCACGATCATCGGCTCCGACAAGTTCCTGGGGCACAGCTCTCCGTTGGCTGTTGCATTGGGGATGGACATCGGGGGAGAGCCGATCATTGCGGATATTAAAAAAATGCCGCATGGCTTGATCGCAGGCTCTACAGGTTCAGGTAAGAGTGTGTGCATCAACTCGATTATCGTCAGCTTGCTGTACAAGGCGACGCCAGAACAGGTACGCCTGCTGCTCATCGACCCGAAAATGGTGGAGCTGGCACCGTACAACCATCTGCCGCATCTGGTTACGCCGGTCGTCACGGAGGCGAAGCAAGCGACGGCTGCTCTCAAATGGGCCGTAGAAGAGATGGAGAAGCGCTATGCTCTGTTCGTGGATGCAGGCGTCAGGGATATCGATCGTTACAATCAAACGACGGATGATCAGCTTCCTTATATTGTCATCGTCATTGATGAGTTGGCCGACCTGATGATGGTCTCTCCGCAGGACGTGGAGGATTGCATCATTCGGATCGCACAAAAGGCGCGCGCGTGCGGCATTCATCTCTTGCTGGCGACACAGCGGCCATCTGTAGATGTCATTACCGGAAACATCAAGGCGAATGTGCCGACGCGATTGGCGTTTGCCGTATTTTCACAGGTCGACTCCCGGACGATCCTGGATCAGTCTGGTGCAGAGCGCCTGTTGGGACGCGGTGATATGCTGTTTTTGGAGAGCGGCACGACGCCGATTCGCCTGCAAGGGAATTTCGTCTCCGATGACGAGATTGAGCGCATCACCCAAGTGATCAAAAAACAACGCAAGCCTTCCTATATTTTCAGCAAGGAAGATTTGGAGCAGCAGGTTCAGTCCTTCGATGCGGGAGATGATCCGTTGTATCTGGAAGCCTTGGTGTTTGTGGCAGAGCAGGGCCAGGCATCTGCATCCGGCTTGCAGCGCAGATTCCGCGTAGGATACAACCGGGCTGCCCGCCTGATCGAAATGATGGAAGCGGATGGATATGTAGCAGGACAAAGCGGAGGAAAGGCTCGCGCGGTGCTGATTACCCGTGAGGATGCCCAAGCGGTCGTAGAAGGCTCCACTTTGTTGTAGAGCAGACAAAAGGAGAGCGGCAAAAGCTGCCTCTCCTTCTGCATGGAACGAGTTGCCTAAATATTCGAAAATATAGTATGCTACAAGATATGACATCCACTTCAGTACTTCAGGGAGGCATTATGGATCTGGTAACGAAAAAGTATCAACCGATTGATTCCGAGATGATTCTGTTCAACGAGGAGTACTATCTGAGTGTAGTCCGTGTAGACATTTCCACGCTGGCTGCATCGGATCGAGAGGCACTGTTTACCCATTTGTACGAATTCGAGAGCAACGATATCGAGCTGGAGATAGATGTTTCTGCAGAACATCAAGGAGTATGGTATTTTCAACTGCTGGTTCCCCATGTTCTGACACTCCCGGATGCTGCCCGCAAGCGCCTTGAGCGCGGCCGCGAGCAACTGGTGGCGCACAGTGCCAAGCAGCCTCACAAGCCAGCGGAAGAGAAGCTGGTTGGCGATGATATTTACGAGTACGTAAAACGATATAACCCCAATCTGCAAATCGTCGGGTAAGGTAGACAGCGAGAACAGCGATCCATCACGATCGCTGTTTTTTGTACTACCGTAAGCATTTATAAGATTCTTAGCCAGTATAAGTGCAGCGAAGGCTCCGCCACAAAAGCCTGACGGAGCCAAGTTTTCTAATCCTGCGTGCGTGTAAAGGTTTGCGAAGCTTTGCCATACGCTAGTAGTAGAGGTTTTGTCCAAAGTCGGGAGTGGGAGAGACTGGCTGATGAAAAAAATCATGCGGATCGTGCTTGTTGTACTGGGAATAGGAGTAGTCGGGACTTCTGTCTATTTTTATCAGCTTTACAAAAATGTTGAGCAAACCGCGCACGCGATCTTTGAAGCATTGCCTCCTGCCCCGGTTGCTGGGCAGGACAAGACGAATCAGCCGCCATCAGCACCGCAGTCATCTCCTGCAGCAGGAACGGCGCAAACCATCCCCAACGCACAAAAGACACAGGAGGCAGAGGAAAACAAAGCGGTTTCCATTTTGGTGTTCGGTGTAGACAAGCGCGGGACGGACGCAGGACGCTCCGATACGATCATTTACCTGGCGAGTAACCCCACGCTTAAGCAGACGCTGATGTTCAGCATTCCGCGTGATACGCGTACGCAGATGGCCGACAGCGGAAAACAGGACAAAATCAACCATGCTTACGCCTTCGGGGGGATGTCTGCGACGGTCCGGACGGTCGAAGCCTTCCTGAATACACCGATCGATTACTATGTCAAGGTAGATATGGAGGGCTTCCTCAACATCATCGATTCGCTCGGGGGAGTGGTCGTGGACAATGCGCACGCCTTCAGCTACGAAGGATATCGTTTTGAAAAAGGCAAAATCGCACTGGATGGAAAAAAGGCGTTGGCGTACGCCCGCATGCGCCACGATGATCCCGAAGGAGACTTTGGCCGCAACAAGCGTCAGCAGTTGATTCTCCAGCAATTGATGGGGAAAGCGAAGGAAATCAGCACGGTCAACAAGCTGGATAAAGTACTGGCCGACATCGGTGCAAGCGTCAAGACGAATCTTACCTTCGATGACATGAAAAACCTGATGTTTCATTATAAAAGTGGATTGGATCAGATCAATGTGCTGCGCATCAATGGGCAGGGGGAAATGATCAACGGCATTTACTATTACGCTGTGTCAAATGAGGAGCGCTCCCGCATCAAGAGCCAGATCGACCAAGTTCTGCACGGGGCAGCTGAGGCGCAAACGGCACAAGACTCGTAGCCATTCACAAAACCTTTGAAAACAGGCTGTAGCCCAAAACGTCGGGCAAACAGCTTGTTTTTTTTACAGGAGGAAATGATAAGATTCTTAGCCAGTATTAGTGCAACTATGGCTCCGCCACAAAGCTTGAAGGAGCCAAGTTTTCTAACGCTTGTACGCAGGGAATAGGGGATTGTGGAAATTTGGAATAGCCGTGGCTAAAAATCGTCTTTTGCATATCGTATAGCAGGTCCAATCTATATAGAGAAGGGAAGGTATGCGGATGAGTATATTAACACCACAGCCATATGTGGTCTCGATTACAGATTACAAACAGTATGCGCTGAATGTCGGCACAGCAACGGAAGACTGGTCCGATGCGATCCAGAGAGCTGTTAACGACGTGTCGCAAAAGGCAAAAAACAGCGCGAACAACTTTGAATCCAATATTCAAGGGGTCGTAACGTTCCCCATTCAGCGGTTTAAAATCCGAAAGCCGATTCTGCTGCCGCCACAGGGAATCGTCCTCGAAGGAACATCCATTTCCTCGGTTGTTCTCGACGATATTTATACAGGTAAATTCACGTTTGTCCCCTGTACGATCATCGAAAAAACAACAAACACGACGATCGGTGCCAGAACCCGAAAAGCGCGGGGAGGTGCAGTCACAGACGATTACAACGTCGATGCCTTCTTCCTCATTGACCACGGTGACAACTCCACGAACTACAATACCTCCATTCAATTCCTAACGCTTTATTCCACGGCCCCCAAGCAAGTACGCTTCGGTATTTACGGACCCCGCACTACCCACGCCACCTTCAGCAACATCCAAACCTATTATTGTGACTACGGCTTTTTCACCTTTGACTCCTGGATGACGAGCATCAACAAGTTTTTTGCTAGGGACTGTGTCTCCGCCCTGTGCTGGCAGGACGATGGTACAAACAACGGAACGGGTACAAGCTTGAACGCAACCAATGTCTGGGCAAATACGGCGCAGGTAGGCTTTGATATCACCCTGCTCAACTACTCCACCTTTACCAGCTGCGGCGTCGACCACGTCAAGACAGGAACAGCTCGCGCCTATTCCTTTAAAAAATGCAACGGAATTACCATGAATGGATGTGGGGCAGAGGATGTCAAAGGAGACGTGTTCTATTTTGAAAACACGAGCGCGGTCGTAAATGGATTCTCTGGCTACCTGATTTATGGCGCTGCCACCACGCGTGGGACGTCATCGATGATTTACGTGAACACCAATTCCAACGTGGTGATGAATAGCTGCCGCTTCCCCAACTATCAAACCACCGATTTGTCGACAACGAACAACTTTAATCACATTGTGCAAAATGGATCGGAAGCCATGTTCAATTTATGCCAGCTTCCGACAAACGGCAATAGCTACGTGTCCTATAGCAACAACAGCACAGGCATATACGTGAACGAGGCAGGGACGACGACCTGTATCAACGTAAATGGCGTGATTTACAAAGGGACGATGGCAAACGGCTTGCGGCGGATGCAGGGTACGGCTATGCCGACTACAGGCAAATGGACAGCGGGCGATATAATCGAAAACACAGCTCCCGTCGTCAGAGGAAATGCCGGCAGCAGGTACATTGTCACAGGATGGTGTAGGCTGACTACGGGAACCAGTAACGTGCTGAACACGGACTGGGTGCAGATGATCAGCTATACAGGCTCATAAGACTGTTCGGAAGAGTGGCACCTCGATGCAATATTCGGGGTGCTTTTCTGTCCGTAACGACTGATGAAAGGGTGAGGAATATAGCGAAAAAAAGACTATTGACAAATCGACATATTGCTCAGAATTCGCTATTTCTTTTGTTTAAACGACAAATTAAGTCTATTGTCATTCAAATAGGCGTATTGTAGTATAAGCCTATCCGCCGAACCTCCCAGTGTAGATCGTGCGCAGGATGAGGAGTCGGGACGAACTGATTACTAGGGGTGACTTTCATGCTAGATTCCAACAAGGCATCAAATCCTAGTCCTGGTGCCATGGAAGTGTTCACTCGCTGGCTTTCACACAGGGAGATGCCGACAGATCTTTATGAGGAACTGCAACAGATCGGTACAAATAAGAAAGAGATTGAGGAACGTTTCTATAAACAGCTGGAATTTGGAACGGGAGGTATGAGAGGGATCATCGGTGCCGGCACCAACCGCCTCAATGTCTATACCGTCCGAAGAGCGGCACAGGGAATTGCCCGCTACCTTCAACAGAAGGGGAAAGCCGCAGCGAAGCAAGGTATTGCGATCGCGTATGACTCCAGGAAATATTCAGAAGAGTTTGCTGGACAGATGGCATCTCTTTTTGCGCATTCAGGAATCAAGGTGTATCTGTTTCATGAAATGGTCCCTACTCCACTGCTCTCCTTTGCGATTCGCCATCTCCATGCCTCCGCAGGTATCGTCATTACAGCCAGCCACAATCCACCCGAATACAATGGAATCAAAGTCTATAACCAACTCGGCGGGCAAATCACCGAACAGGATGCCCAAGATATTTACGATGAAATCCAAGCAAGCGGGGATCCCTTGGAGATTCCGCAGCTACCTGCCACGCCAGGGGATCAGCAGATCATCATGATCGGCAGCGAAGTGGTAGAGGCATACAACCGGCAAGTCGAACAGCTGCTGCGCCAGCGTCCGTTGATACAGGAGAAGGGCAGCAGCCTGAGCATCGTATATACCCCGCTTCACGGAACAGGAAGAAAGCTGATCCCTGAACTGCTGAAACGAGTAGGCTTCACTCGCGTCCATGTCGTCGAAGAGCAATCGACGGCCGACTCTCGTTTTCCTACTGTAAAAGCACCGAATCCTGAAGAGCGGGAAGTTTTTGATCAAGCCTTGATGCTGGCGGCAAACACACAGGCCGATTTGATTATGGCGACAGACCCTGACGCAGATCGGTTAGGGGTACTGGTAAAGACCGACTTGGCATATGAGATGGTGAACGGCAATCAGCTAGGTGCACTGCTGCTGCATTATTTGCTCCAACAGGCAGGGCCCTATACAGACGGACTGATGCTGAAAACGATCGTCACCTCGGACTTGGGAGAGAGAATTGCAGAGAGACACGGGGTAAAGACCATCAATACCCTGACAGGCTTCAAGTACATAGGCGAAAAGATCGAAGAATGCTGCACAGTGGGGTCGCATACCTTTGTCTTTGGATATGAAGAGAGCTACGGCTATTTGGCGGGAGACTTCGTTCGCGATAAAGACGCGGTACAAATCGTTGTACTCGTAGCAGAAATGGCCCTTTATTACCAGCAGCAAGGGAAAAACCTGTTTCAAATCTTGGAGGAAATTTATCAAACGTATGGCTACTATCGTGAAGAGCTGGTGTCTCTCACCCTTTCAGGAAGAGAAGGGCGCGAGCAGATGGAGGAATGCTTGACCAGCCTGCGATCAAACCCTCCGAAGCAGCTGGCGGGGTATGTGGTCGAAACGGTGGAGGATTACGAGCGTCAAATAAAAACGAGAGTAGAGACAGGGCAGGGGGAAACGCTGGATTTGCCAAAATCCAACGTCATCAAATTCATTTTTGCGGACAGATCGTGGGTGGCGGTTCGGCCGTCGGGTACGGAACCGAAAATGAAGGTTTACCTCAGCACGAATGCCCCGACAAGCGATGAGGATGCGAAAGAGAAGATGGCAGCGCTGCGAGGAGCTTTATCCGAGTTGATCCGGTTACCCTAGGAGGTAGGAGTGAGCGTGGCACAAGTGAAAATCAAAAAGGCCATTATCCCGGCTGCTGGTTTGGGCACTCGATTTTTGCCTGCAACCAAAGCGATGCCAAAGGAAATGCTGCCAATCGTAGATAAGCCGACCATACAGTACATTGTAGAAGAAGCGGTAGAAGCCGGAATCGAGGATATCATCATCGTGACAGGAAAAGGGAAACGGGCCATCGAGGATCACTTCGACTCCGCCTTCGAGCTGGAATGGAATCTGCGGGAGAAGCAGAAGCTGGATTTGCTGGATCGGGTGCGTCACTCAGCTAAAATGGCGAATATCCATTATATTCGCCAGAAAGAACCACTCGGGCTGGGACATGCCATTTGGTGCGCCAGGAAGTTTATCGGGCAGGAGCCGTTTGCCGTTTTGCTGGGGGACGATATCGTTCGCTCGGATATCCCCTGCATCAAGCAGTTGACGGATCTATACGAGCATACACAGTGCTCAGTGATTGGCGTGCAAGAGGTGCCGGAGGACCAGATTTCCCGATACGGAGTGATTGATCCTCTCACAGCAGAGGGAGATATGTACCAGGTTCGGGCATTTGTCGAAAAACCGCAAAGAGGAACAGCGCCATCGAACCTGGCGATCATGGGGCGGTATGTCTTGAGGCCGGAAATATTCGATATTTTGGAGCGTCAGGAAACCGGGGCGGGTGGAGAAATCCAGCTGACGGACGCCATTCAACGCCTCAACGAAGTGCAAACGGTCTTTGCTTATCGGTTTGAGGGAGTTCGTTATGATGTTGGCGACAAGCTGGGCTTTATCACGACGACGATCGAATTTGCGATGAGAAACGATGAGCTGCGAACCCCATTGTTGCACTATTTGGAAAATTGGGTGCAAGGAGTGTCCGTTACACAAAAAAGCTAAACTAGCTTACTCCTTGTTTTGTGACAGCTTCCACTTTTGAAATTCCAAAAAACCGCGGAACTCTTCTTTGCTGACCCCAGACTTCATTGCTTCTAAAACCAATTGGTTCCACTCTTGATCGAAATCTTGTTCGGCAGCAGGATCTTTCTCGATTAGCGTATTCATGGGAACATCGAGCACTTGGGCAATCTTCTCAATGAATTGCAGTGAAGGATTGGATTGAATGTCTCGCTCAATGGAGCTGAGATAAGATTTTGCAACTCCCGCACGTTCAGCCAGTTGCGATAGGGAAATCCCCTTTTCTTTTCGCAGGTTCTTGATACGTGTTCCAATCATCGAAAGAATCATCCTTTTTCTTTGCTGATTCACTCATTATAGCAGGAAACAAGCCTTTTGCCTAATAGTGAAAAACCGTTGGCTGCCGATGAAAGTAAGGCTGGAGAGGGGGAAGTACCATGTACGCATACGAGATTGGCACCGAGGAGAGGGATCGTGAGTGGGAGGAATTGATTTTGGAAGCGAAGAACATGGGAATCACGCTGGATGAAGTCCGCGAGTTTTTGCTGATGGCGACGCGCGGAACACTCCGTTCCATGTAAGCAGTTTGGAGAAAGGGCGTTATAAAGAACAGTTACAATCAATTCGTTCTTTTTTAAGAACAATAGTGATAAATCGAGATAAACGAATGAAAACGGCTAAAATGGCTGAAAACAGCTAATTTGGCCGTTTTTGTTTTGCTTATAGGCAGAATATACTAGGACATATCGTTCCTTATAAAGAACGAAAACCGATCAGGAAGGATGAACGTGGAGACCGAATGGGAGCTGCAACGAAGGTATGCATCTATGCACCTGTGCACATTCACACGGATGTCAGGGTGTATCAAAAGGAAGCGAAAGCCCTCGCCGCTGCTGGGTATGAGGTCGTACTTCTGGCTAGAAAAGGTGCGGATGAGACGAGGGAGCGGGTACAAGGTCACCTCCGTGTGGAAGGGGTCCCGCGGTACAAGAATCGATTGCAGCGATTTCTGATGCAGCCGCTGATGCTGGCCAAAATCTTGCAAACGCGAGCAGCGATCATCCACCTGCACAATCCGGATACACTGCTTCTGGGATTTTTCCTGAAGCTGATGGGGAAAACGGTCATCTACGATACGCATGAAGATTTTACACAGCGAATTCTGATGCGCGAATGGATTCCAGGGCGATTGCGCCAATTCATGGCCAAGGCTGTTGGACAGCTGGAGGCGTGGGCAGGGAGATGTTTTGATGCGGCCATCGCGACTCAGCCGGATGTTGCTGCACGGTTGGGGAAAAAGGGCGTCGTGATCGAAAACGCTCCGATCGCCAGTGGTGAGCTGATCGACAGAGCCTACGCACATAGCCGCTCGATCGCAAAGCCGGCAGAGTTTCGCGTGATCTACGTGGGGACGATCGGACGTACACGCGGGTTGCTGCAAATGGTAGATGCGCTGGAATATGTGAATCAGCTGTTTCCTGTGCGAATGTGGCTGATTGGTCCGGTGCATGATCAGGCAGGCTGGAAGGAAGCGATGACAAAGCCAGGCTGGAAGCATGTCGACTATCGGGGAGAACTGCCCCAGGAAGAGGCTTTTGCCTATATGATCCAAGCGGATGCAGGATTGATCACGATTCAAAACATAGGCGACCACGCCAAAACAAGTCCGAACAAAATTTATGAATATCAAAGGTTTGGAATCCCGTTCATCGCCAGCGATTTTGCCGTGTGGAGGGGAAAAGTGGGACATGTCGGCTCCGGCGTATTCGTGAGAGAAACGGATGCTTTGGAAATCGCACAGGCGATCGTGTTTCTGCACGACTTGCCCGCGCTGGCGCAGGAGATGGGGCAAAAAGGGATGGCTTACACGATAAACGAGTACAACTGGGAGCGGGAATCGGAAAAGCTGATCAGGCTGTACCAGACGCTAACAAAGACGGATCAATCGTTGGTGAGAGGAGTAGCACAATGATGAGTTCTTCTGTCAGAGCGAGTCAGGATATACAGACGCAGCCGTTGGTATCCGTCATTACGCCTACTTACAACGCAGCCAAGTTCATTAAAGCGACCATTGACTCCGTGAAAGGGCAGACGTACCCCCATTGGGAGATGATTCTCATCGACGACGCCTCGAGTGACGATACGAGAGCCGTCATCCAAGACGAGCTGAACGACCCGCGTATTCGCCTGATTGCCCTCGAACAGAACGGGGGAGCGGCGGTTGCCCGAAATACAGGGATCTCTTCCGCCAAAGGGAAGTATCTGGCCTTTCTGGACAGCGATGATTTGTGGCTGCCGGAAAAGCTGGCGACGCAGGTAGCTTTCATGCAGGAGCGCGACATCGCCTTCTCGTTCACCCAGTATCGCATCATTGCGGAAAATGGCACGGAGACGGGAGTAGCTGTACCGATACCGGAGCAAATCGATTATCAGGGACTTTTGAAGAACACCATCATCGGGTGCCTGACTGTCATGCTTGATCGTGAAAAGCTGGGGACGGTCCAGATGCCGAACATTCGGACTCGTCAGGATACAGCGATGTGGCTGCAAATCCTCAAGCAAGGGCAGATCGCGTACGGTATTTCAGAGGAGCTGTCCTTGTATCGCAAGGTAGGCGGCTCGATCTCCAGCAACAAATGGAAAGCCGCCCGGCATACCTGGAGGCTGTACCGGGATATCGAAAAGCTGGGTCTGGTGCACGCAGCGTGGTGCTTCCTGCACTACGGCTGGAATGCATGGAAAAAAAGCGTGGGATGGACATAACGGGAGAGGGTAGGAAGCCATGAGAATTGCCATCGTCGGAACAGGATATGTAGGACTCGTTACAGGTGTTTGCTTGGCAAAGATCGGCCACCAGGTGACATGCGTGGATGTGGACGAGGATAAAATCGCACAGCTATCGTCGGGAGAGGTTCCCTTTTACGAGCCTGGTCTGGGAGAGATGCTGGATCAGCAGAGAAAGGAAAAAAGGATTGCGTTTACAGTCAATCCAGGGGCAGCGTTTGCGAATGCGGAGGCGATTTTCATAGCGGTGGGCACGCCGCAGGGGATTGATGGCATGCCGGATCTGCAGGCGTTGATTACCGTAGCCCAAACGATCGGACGCCATGTGCAGCACGACGTCATTGTCGTCATCAAAAGCACGGTGCCGATTGGGACGAACACGTTTCTGGCACAAATCATCGCAGAGCATCTCGTACATCCTGTCTCGGTACGGGTAGCCTCCAATCCGGAGTTTTTACGGGAGGGGTCAGCGGTCTACGACACCTTTCACGGAGACAGGATCGTGATCGGCACCGATGATGCAGAAGTGGCAGGAATCCTCGCCGCTATTTATGAGCCTTTGCACATCCCCATTTTGCATACGGACATTCGCAGCGCAGAGATGATCAAGTATGCGTCCAACGCCTTTCTGGCAACGAAGATCAGCTTTATCAACGAGATCGCCAACCTATGCGAGAGCCTGGGAGCGACGATCGAGGATGTGGCGCGGGGAATGGGCATGGATCAACGAATCGGGGAAAAGTTCCTGCGCGCTGGAATCGGCTATGGAGGTTCCTGCTTTCCCAAGGATGTCAAAGCGCTCCTGGGCATGGCAGAGCTGTCAGGAGATCAGCTCCAAATCCTGCAGGCTGTGGAGCGCGTGAACCGCAAGCAGCAGATGAGGCTGGTCGAGAAGGCAGCCAGTCGATTCGGAGATTTGCGCGGAAAGCGAATAGCGCTGCTGGGGCTTTCTTTTAAGCCGGACACGGATGACATGAGAGAGGCGCCGTCTCTAGGGATTGCAGCCGCTTTGCTGGAGCACGGAGCGCAGGTCGTCGCGTACGATCCCGTCAGCATGAACCATGCTCGAACCTACCTGCCTGCTCAAGTGGAGCTGTTCGAAAGTGCTGAACAGGCGCTGGCAGGCGCAGACGCAGCTTTTGTCTTGACGGAATGGCAAGAGTTTACCCTTCCCGCTTTTGTTCCCAAGCTGCGAGCGATGCGAGAAGCTGTTGTCTTCGATGGAAGGAATTGCTTGCACGATTCGGTCTTGGAAGACGACGCAGTGGAATATCATCCGATCGGCAGACAGCTAGGCAAAAAGCTGGTAACGACAAGTTTCCATGAAAAAGGGAGAGAGCGATGAAAGTACTCGTGACGGGCGGAGCCGGTTTTATTGGATCACACATTGTGGATCAACTCATCGCGAATCAATATCAGGTTGTCATTGTAGACAATCTATCGACGGGCAAAAACGAACAGATTCACCCGTTGGCGAAGTTCTATCGGTGCGATATTACCAGTCACGAGCTGCAGTCCGTGTTTGCCGCGGAAAAGCCGGATATCGTCATCCACCAGGCTGCCCAAATCGATGTCCGCCATTCGATGGTGGCACCGCTTCACGATGCTAGCGTCAATATTTTCGGTACCCTCCGACTATTGGAGTGCGCCGTTTTACATCAAGTGAAAAAGTTCATTTACGCATCTTCAGCAGCCGTTTATGGCATCCCACACACCCCCCTCATTGAAGAGACACACCAGACCCGACCCCTTTCCTGCTATGGCATATCCAAATACACACCTGAGCAATACATCCGAGTAACCTCCGATCAATATGGACTGGATTATACGATCCTGCGCTACGCCAACGTCTACGGGGAGCGGCAGGAGTTGACGGGAGAAGGCGGAGTCATTCCGCGCTTTATCCAGAACATGCTGCAAAGCTTGCCGCCAAAGGTATTCGGTGACGGGTGGCAGACGAGAGATTTTATCCATGTGGAGGACGTAGCAGCTGCCAATGTGGCCGCTCTGCAATACGGAGCCAGAGAAGTGCTGAATGTCTCCACGAGTCACGCACTGAGCATCAATGATCTGGTTACGCTTTTAAACGAAATGCTGTCGCTCGCAATCGAGCCCATCTACCTGCCAGCGAGAGAAGGGGACATTCGGCACAGTTGTCTGAGCAACGAAAAGACCCGTGAACTGCTGAAATGGGAGCCGCAAGTGACCTTGCACCGAGGACTGCACCAAACGATTCAATACGTTCGAAACAGAATGTCCATCGCATACGGCTGATGATCCTTTTGAAAATGGCAGGAGGAACCTATGAGGGGCAACACCTTGAAGCTTCGACTGTTTCTGTTGGCAATGCTCGATGTTGGACTCTTGAACGCGTGCTATGTGATTGCGTTTTTATCCCGTTTTTCGTTTGACGTGCCGCTGCGCAATGTCAAACCGTACTTGGCCCTGTTTCCGTGGATTTCTCTGTTTTGTCTAATCGCGTTTTACATGTTCGACCTGTACTCGGACTGGAAGCGAAAAAGCTTGCACCATCTGCTGTACACCATCTTCTTGTCTGTCCTGCTCGTGATGGTCCTGACCATGTCCATGACGTATATGGGCAAAGGCTTTTCGTTCCCGCGCAGTGTGATTTTGTTTGCGACGTTTTTGCAATTTTTCGTTCTCGGATTCAGCCGTTATTTGATCTGGCAGCTAGCGCGGAAGAAGCACGGGAGCAAAAAAGTATTGATCGTAGGAGACAGCCTCGATAGCGGTGTGTCTTTGGCAGAAAAGTGCATGAACCATTCCAAAGGCTGGTTCATCATCCACGGCTTCCTTCCTGCCCACAGCAGAAGGCTCTTGCATAAGAAAATGGCGGAAGTGGACGTCGTCTTGCTCGGTCCCGATCTGAACCGGGAGGACAAGGCAGAAATCATCAGCTTATGTATCAAGCACGAAAAAGAGGTGCTGGCTGTACCGGAAATGGTCGAGCTGCTCGCTATCGAGTCCGAGCTGCAGCAAATCGACGATCTTCTGGTGCTGTCCATCCAGCCTCCACGCTTCGTCCCGAGAAAGCTTTTGATCAAGCGATGCTTTGATTTACTGGTGTCCGGCTTCCTGATTCTTCTCCTGGCGCCAGTCATGCTGCTCTTGTACGTATTGATCAAGCTCACCTCACCAGGTCCGGCGATTTTCAAGCAGGAGCGGCTGGGAGAGGGCGGGCGGTCCTACCTCATCTACAAATTCCGCAGCATGGTGGTGGATGCGGAGAAATGGACGGGACCGGTTCTGGCAGCTGCAAAGGACCCGCGCATTACTCCGATCGGAAGGTTTATGCGCTCCACTCGTTTGGACGAAATCCCCCAGCTGTTCAATGTGTTAAAAGGCGAAATGAGTCTGGTAGGGCCAAGACCGGAGCGCCCCTTTTTCATCCAGCAGTTTCAGGAGAGCATCCCGGACTACGCGTATCGCTTGTCTGTCAAACCGGGAATAACCGGGCTGGCACAGATTTTGGCTAACTACAGCACAAAGGTGGAAGACAAACTTCGCTTCGATATTTTGTACGTCAAAACGTATTCGTTCGTTCTCGATATCAAGATTTTGCTCCAGACCATACGGGTCGTTCTACAGCGGGAGCAAGCGGCTGGCGTTGCCTATGAAAACGATGAGAACAAGAAAAAGCTGCTGCGGCTATTCGGCTATTACGACATGGCGAATACCGCCAATAACGAGTAATAACAGATGAACGGGGGAAATGTCAGTGAAGCTGATTTTGCTGTCAGGCGGTTCGGGAAAAAGATTGTGGCCACTGTCCAATGATGCCAGATCCAAGCAGTTTCTTCGCTTGCTCCAAAACGAACAGGGGGACATGGAATCGATGATCCAGCGCATCTGGAAGCAGCTGGGAGCCGCTCATCTGCAGGAGGATTCCATCATTTCGACTAGCAGCACACAGGTCGATATCATCCAAAATCAGATCGGCTGCGATGTAGAGCTGCTGGTGGAGCCGCAGCGTCGGGACACCTTTCCAGCGATTGCGCTGGCGGCTGTCTACCTGTATTCGATGAAGGAAATCAGCATGAACGAAGTGTGTGTCGTCATGCCCGTAGATGCCTATGTCGACGATGCTTTCTTCGAGAAGCTGAAGCAGCTGGAGCACGTCCTTGGCGACTCCGAGGCACAGCTCGCCCTGGTAGGGGTAAAACCGACCTATCCTTCTGAAAAGTACGGCTATATCGTGCCTCACCCTCGCCATGACAGCATGCCGTACTATCAGGTAAACCACTTTACCGAGAAGCCTTCCAAAGACGTGGCGGAAAAGCTGATCGAGCAGCAAGCGCTTTGGAACTGCGGCGTATTTGCCTTCCGCCTGGAGACGATGATCACCAGCCTGATTGACAAAGGGATTCCGATTCATTTTGAGGAGCTGCTGAGGCAGTATCACGGACTCTCATCGATCAGCTTTGACTACGAGGTAGTAGAAAAAACAAGCCGTATTGCCGTTTTGCCATACGAAGGAAGCTGGAGCGATCTCGGCACGTGGAACACGCTGACCGATCAGATGAAGGAGCGTCAGGTAGGGAAAGGTCTCATAGATGAAACCTGCCGATCTACGCATCTCGTCAATGAGCTGGATATCCCCGTGGTCGTGATGGGCTTGTCCAACGCGATCGTAGCGGCTAGTCCGGACGGCATCCTGATCGCCGAGAAAACGGTCAGCCATCATGTGAAGGAAATCGTCAAAGACATCGCTACCCGTCCGATGTTTGAGGAGCGCCGCTGGGGCTGGTACAGGGTGCTCGACCACGACAAGTCGGTGGACGGACGGGAAGTATTGACCAAACGGATTGGCGTATCGGCAGGAAAAAACTTGAGCTATCAGCTTCATTACATGCGCAGCGAGGTGTGGACGATCATCCGGGGCGAAGGGGTTTTTTGCCTGGACGATAAAATATTCCATGTTCAGGCGGGCGATGTCCTGACGATTCCGGTTGAGACGAAGCATGCGATCAAAGCGATTACGGATCTCGAATTTATCGAGGTGCAAACCGGAGTGTCCCTGGTAGAGGAGGATATCATCCGCATTTATATGACCTGGGAAGAGATTGAAAAAAACTGTGCGTGGGTATGAAGGGAGCGCTAGTCATTGCTTGGGAAATGTATACAGGAGCTGCGAATGCAAAAAGGGCTGTCCATGTCTGAGCTGGCAGAGCGATCGGGAGTCACCAAGTCGTATTTGAACTCTTTGGAGAGAGGGATCAAGACAAATCCCTCCATTCAAATCCTGGAGAAAATTGCGCTGGTGCTGGAAATGGAGTTGGGCAGTCTCGTTCGCTATGTGCATGACCGCCAAAAGGGAAACGTTCCTTGTGATCCGGAATGGGCAGCACTGATCGGAGAACTGCAAAGCTCGGGAATCAGCAAAGAGA
The DNA here is from genome assembly GCF_003710965.1 of Brevibacillus nitrificans. NCBI lineage: Bacteria > Bacillati > Bacillota > Bacilli > Caryophanales > Paenibacillaceae > Brevibacillus > Brevibacillus nitrificans. The sequence continues at coordinate 375,251 of NZ_RHHU01000017.1, forward strand.
TGGTGAAATCGTGGAAGGACGCGTGGACGCAAAAGCAAGGGAATCAGACAAAAAAGTATTCTTCATAAAGAACGACAATAAGGGATGCGAGTAGTGCGAAAATGATGTCGGAAAAAGGGGGAATACTCCGATTTTTGCTTGATTTTCGCATGGATATGATTGTTTCTTTTTTATGGACTATAAGGTACACTAAAAGAAATCGTTCTATAAAAAGAACGTTCATATTGGGAGTCCAGGAGGGCATATGAAAGTACGTGAGCTGTTTGACATGATCTGGCGACGACTCTGGATTGTCATTGTTTTCACCACGGTTGTCACGTCAGCCGTCGGTATTTACAGCTACTATTACATCACTCCGGTATACGGAGCATCCGTAGAGTTGCTGGTGATGCCGAATTCTGCCGAGGAAGCCGAGCAGGCAAGGGAAATCGATTTCAACGATATTCAAACGAGCATCAAGCTGATGGACACCTATCAAGTCATGATTAAAAGTCCGAGGGTGCTTGAGAAGGCGATGATCGCTATGAAGCTGCGACTGTCTACAACCGAGCTCGATAGCAAAATAGAGGTTAAGCCCGTGAAATCTTCTCAGGTGATTGAAATTACGGTTCGAGACCCGTCGCCAGTAACCGCAGTGGAAGTCGCCAATACCTTGTCCCGAATTTCCGTCGAAGAGATTAAAGAAATCATGAAGATCGACAACATTCAGGTGATTTCCGAAGCAAAGGTTTCGGATAATCCCTATCCCGTTTACCCTAGACCGATTTTGAACATCGCCATGGCGTTTGTCGTTGGATTCTTCTTGTCGATCGCTTTGGTACTCGTATACGACTCTTATGCTATTTACCGAAAATCCAGGGTTTTGCAAAAGCAGCGGATGATGAGTAAGTCCGCTCTCGGATAAAGGAGAGGTCCAAGCAGATGAAAAAAGTAGCGCTCATTACAGGGGTCACAGGTCAAGACGGAGCCTATCTGGCGGAGTTTCTGCTGGAACAAGGATACGAGGTGCACGGTGTCAAACGCAGAGCGTCCTCGTTCAACACAGATCGGATTGACCACCTTTATCAAGACAGGCATGACGCCAGCAGCCGATTCTTTCTCCATTACGGTGACCTGACCGACTCGACGAATCTCATCCGCATCATCCAGGAAGTGCAGCCTGATGAGATCTACAACCTGGCCGCGCAAAGCCATGTCAAGGTGTCGTTTGAAACACCGGAATATACGGCAAACGCAGATGGAATCGGGACACTTCGCTTGCTGGAGGCCATCCGGATATTGGGTCTCGCAGGAAAAACCAAATTTTATCAAGCTTCCACGAGCGAGCTCTACGGACTGGTTCAGGAAGTTCCTCAGCGCGAGACTACGCCTTTTTATCCACGAAGCCCTTATGCGGCTGCGAAGCTCTACGCTTACTGGATCACGGTAAACTACCGGGAGGCCTACCAGATGTTTGCCTGCAACGGCATTCTGTTCAACCACGAATCCCCGCTGCGTGGAGAAACGTTTGTCACCCGCAAGATCACACGTGCGGCGGCGAGGATCCGCCTTGGTTTGCAGGAGCGGCTGTACCTCGGCAATCTGGATGCCAAACGGGATTGGGGCTACGCGAAAGATTATATCAAGGCGATGTGGCTGATGCTGCAGCAAGAAGCTCCGGACGACTTTGTCATTGCCACAGGAGAAACGCACTCCGTACGGGAGTTTGTCGAGCTTGCCTTTCGGGAATGCGGCATCGAGCTGGTGTGGCAGGGGCACGGCGTGGAGGAAGTGGGGATACATGCACAGACCGGCAAAGTCATCGTCCAAGTAGACCCGCAGTATTTCCGACCTACGGAAGTGGATCTTCTCCTGGGCGATCCTCGAAAGGCAAAGGAAGTCCTGGGCTGGCAGCCGGAATGCACATTTGATGAGCTGGTTCGAAGCATGGTGCGAGCGGATCTGGCAGAAGCAAACAAAGAGATCCTCCTAACCCTATGATACAGAAATGCCGTGTTTTTGCCCTTTCTCTAGTAAGCCTGGTAAACGGAAGCCAGGTGTTGAAAAAGATTGTGATCAGCTCGAGCTGGCTGGCTGTCGAGCGGATATTTCGGATGATCATCTCCTTTTTTGTGGGGATCGCCATCGCTCGCTACCTCGGCCCCGATCAGTTCGGGCAGCTGAACTACGCCCAATCCTTTGTGGCGCTGTTCTCGACGGTAGCAGCTTTGGGGCTGGAAGGCATCGTCGTTCGCAATATCGTCAGGCAGCCAGAGCGAAGAGACGAGATATTGGGCAGTGCGTTTGTCCTGAAGCTGTTTGGTTCCCTGTCGACAATCGCTTTCACCATCGCTCTGATCATCTTTCTGCGTCCAGACGATCCTCATATGCAGTGGATGGTAGCTCTGGTTGCGATGGGAATGATCCTCCAAGCGTTCGATACGATTGACTACTGGTTCCAGTCCCAGGTGAACGCCAAGGTAAAGGTATACACGTATGCGACTTCCTTCTTCGTCATATCGATGCTGAAGGTCGTCCTGATCGTCATCGAGGCGCCGCTCATCGCATTTGCCTATGCGGGCATGGCTGAAGCTGTCATCATTATGATCGGACTTCTGATCGGCTATCGGGTACATGGGAACTACCTGCGCAAATGGCGCGCATCGCTGACCTGCTCTCTCGAGATGCTGAAGGACAGCTGGCCGTTGATCCTGTCCAGTCTCGCCATTCTGATCTACATGCGCATTGATCAGATCATGATTGGGGATATCGTTGGGAACCACGAACTGGGGATCTATTCGGTAGTTGTACGACTTGGGGAGATGTGGTATTTCGTACCGCTGGCCATCGTTTCCTCGACGTATCCTAGCATTGTTTCGTCCAAACAAATCAGTGAGGAAATCTTTTATGAAAGACTGCAGCATTTGTTTGATGTCATGGCTCTGATCGGCTACATCGTGGCGATTGCGACGACTTTCCTCGCACCCTTTCTGGTTTCGTTTTTCGGGCAGGAGTATTCGGCTGCCTCCTCACTCTTGATCTGCTACATATGGGTTGGACTGTTCGTCAACCTCGGCTTAGCCCGTTCCTCATTCCTCAACACGATGAACTACACCAAATGGCAGTTCGTCACTTCGGTGATGGGCTGCATCCTGAACGTCCTGCTCAATCTGCTGCTGATTCCCAGATACGGTGCGATGGGGGCGACTGTTGCATCCCTATTCTCGTACTGGTTCCAAACGCATGCCTCCTGCTACTTTTTCAAACCGCTGCATCAGGTGGGGGCGATGCAAACCAAGGCGATACTCGTGCCGTTTCGGTTGAAGAAAATCATAGCTCAATTGAATATTCGCTCGAAAGGGGAGTACCTGTAAGTGGATTCACAAGCACGCATATTTGTAGCAGGCCACCGTGGACTCGTGGGATCAGCGATAAAAAGAACGTTGGAAGCGCAAGGGTTCGAGCGTATGATTGTGCGGGATCGTAGCGAGCTCGATCTGCTGAATCAAGAAGCTGTTGCGAGATTTTTTGCCCAGGAGCAGCCCGAATACGTGTTTCTGGCAGCAGCGAAGGTAGGGGGCATTCTAGCAAATTCGCAATACCCAGCTGACTTTCTCTATCAAAACCTGGTGATTCAGACGAACGTGATTCATGCCGCCCACTTGTACGGCGTAAAAAAGCTGCTGTTTCTTGGCAGCTCATGCATTTATCCCAAATTCGCACCACAGCCGATTCGGGAGGAATACTTGCTAAGCGGAGAGCTAGAGCCGACCAACGAGCCGTATGCCCTGGCAAAAATCGCGGGAATCAAGATGTGCGAGGCCTACAATCGCCAATACGGCTCCAACTTCCTCGCGGTCATGCCCACCAATCTGTATGGGCCAAATGACAATTTTGATCTGGAAAGCTCGCATGTTCTGCCAGCTCTGCTGCGTAAATTCCACGAGGCTGCCATCCAGAAAGCACCGAGTGTTGAGGTGTGGGGCACAGGGAAGCCCAAAAGAGAGTTTTTGTATGTCGATGATCTTGCAGATGCCTGCGTCTATCTGATGAAGTTCTTTGATCAGAAAGATACGGCGCCGTTTGTAAATATCGGTACGGGAGAAGATGTCGAGATCGGGGAGCTGGCGAGCCTGATCAAACGCATTGTCGGTTTTCAGGGGGAGATCGTCTTTCGTTCGGATAAACCGGACGGTACCCCGCGCAAATGGCTCGACGTCTCCCGAATGGCGCGCTTGGGCTGGAGTGCCGGCACGACTTTGGAGGCGGGAATTCAGCAGACGTACGACTGGTATCGAGGGCAGCACTTGATTGTCCGACCGTAGACGATGAGAGTTTCTTGGGGGGATCCATGTGAGGGACACGTTTATCATCATTTCCAGAAGTCATCCTGAAAATCTGTCCTCCGGGCGGGAGGCGACGACCTACAGGCTCGCTACGTTTCTTTTGCTCACCAGTGTGTTCCTCTACGGCGCGAGTGTCCCCAATTTGTCTCTCATCTGTCTGTTCCCTTGCTTGGCGCTGATCTTTTTCCTGAAGAACAAGAATGTGACTGTCTCCTTTTTGTTGGATGCCTCTCTCGTTTTCCTCTTTGCCTTCCTCTATTACACCATGTGCGTACTCTTTGAAATTACGACGGAAGATGACTGGCTTAAGAGCAAGATGATGTTTCTCATCGCCAATATGACCATTGCCTATATCATCGGCTATTTTCTGGCTCAGAACTATACGAATATCAGTGTCGTCCTCGGCGTAACAGTAGGAGGACTGTTCACCTACGCCTTGCTGTCGACGGCGAGCTATGCCATGAATCACTTGGGGGAAGTGGCGAGCAACAACTACTTGATTGCAGAGCGGGCAGTCCCGTCGTTTTGGAACGGGGGGACGATCAACGGACCGATCATCGGGATTTATTTTTCCTTGAGCATTTGCCTGGTCTCGATGATTTACAGCCGCATCAATCTGTTGCTCAAAGGCTGTTTTCTGGCGCTGGCTGCGGCGAGTATCTTCTTTAATCTGATGCTGCAAAATCGCAGTCCGATCTATGCCGGCGCGCTGGCTTTTTCACTGGCTACTCTCATGTACATCACGCAGATGAAGCTGACGCACAAAAAGCTCGTGCTGCTCATCATTTTGTTTTGCCTCATGCCGCTGAACCTATTTTTTATCGATTTCTCCGAGACCAAAAGCTTGCTCGAAAATCCTTTTATGGATCGCTTGCTCAGCGAAGGGCTGGACACACCGAGGTACGCACTCTGGTACAAAGGGCTGATCGGCCTGTTCGAGAATCCGATGGGAGGAGCGAAGACGGACTTCTCTCCGTTCGACTACGCCCATAATCTGTGGCTGGACGTAGGCTGGTATGTCGGCGTCATCCCTATGCTGCTGCTGCTGGTCATCCAGCTCAAGCATGTGCCCTACCTGTTGTCTTTCCTGAAAAAGAAACCAGATCAGTCGTATGGGGTCATTGGATTATCGGTATCGTTTCTCGTGGCGATGATGGTAGAGCCAACGCTGATCGCTTCGTACACCTATGTGACTTTGTTTTTCTTCTTTATCGGCTATTTAAAAGGATTCCACCTGCACGCGGATCTGGCAGGGAAAGGGGAGCGGAGATGACGGCAACTCGGCATTTGCCGAAGATCAGCATCATTACAGTGACCTATCAAGCAGGAGAGAGGCTTGCGAGCACGATCAAAAGCGTCATGAGCCAGACGTATCGCAACAAGGAGTATGTCATCGTCGACGGAGGCTCTACGGACGAGACGCTGGCTGTCATCGAGCGTTATCGACACGCGATCGACGAAGTGATTTCCGAGCCGGACAAAGGCATTTATGACGCGATGAACAAAGGGCTATCCCTGGTCTCCCCGGACAGTGATTACGTGATTTTCATGAACGCGGGCGACGTCTTTTACAATCATGTCGTGCTGGATGCGATCCTGCCAGGACGTACGGGAGACAAACATTTGTACGGCAATATGTATCGGGATGGCCAAATCGTGTCGCAGCCGGTTCAGCTGAGCGATTTTTATATGAGTACACAGATGATTTGCCATCAATCGATCCTGTTTGCAACGAGACGGCATCAGCGCGTCCTGTACGATTGCCGGTACTCGATTTCAGCTGATTTCAAAGCCGTTCTGGAGATGCGAAAAAACGGAGACATCTTTGAAAAAGTGGACCAGGCGATCTGCAAATACGAGGGAGGCGGGGTCAGCGATCTTCAAAGACAGGAGCTGTTCCGGCAAAGACTCGAGATTCTGCAGCAATACCCCTCGCTTTTGCGAATGTATCGGGGCAAGACTTTTCTCAAGCGATGTTTGCCATTTCACAACCAGATGAGGATGAGGTAACGATGGGAAAACAAGTATTGTACATTTCGGGAAAGCTGTTTCCAGTCAACTCCGGTGATGCGATCTACTCTCTCGGCATCCTGGAGCGAATCGCAAGCCCTGACAGCACGTTCGATGTCCTTTCCTATGAATACATGGAGACGGACGTGGAAACCGAGGAGTATCTCTACTACTCGAAGCTCTTTCGGCAGATGAGACTGGTTCCCTATCAGCCGACAAAATGGGAGAACTACAAGAAAGTCCTCTTCTACGGGGACAGCACGCAAAAATATTTGCCGCGGATGATGGAAGAAGCAGATCGACTCCTGTCCGAGACGCAGTACGACGTCATCATTCTCGATCACTTGCGCATGTTCTTTTTGTACGAAACGATCCAAAAGCACATCGATCGAAAACGGACCAAGCTCGTGCTCATCCAGCACAATATCGAGCATATGAACGCTCGCGAAGAAATCCGGTATCAGTCCCGTGCAAAGGATAAGTGGAAGCTGCGGCTGCTCAATCGCGGAATCAAGCGACTGGAGCATCAAGCCATCCAGGCGGTAGACGACATCTGGGTGATTTCCGAGGAGGATAAAAAGCTCATTTCTGCAATGGGAAAAGCCGCTGACCACATTCACGTCATCCCCCCCTACTACAACTATCCGACGATTAAAGAGAGAGAACATGTGGAACATCCGAGCTACAATCTACTGCTCCTGGGCAGCATGGAGTGGTACCCCAATGTGCTGGGAGCACTCTGGTTCATCGAAAATGTTTTCCAGGAGCTCGTCAAGCAGGATGATCGTTATCGGCTGTTCGTGGTCGGACGCGACCCTAGCCCGTTGATTCAAAAATACCACTCCGAGCAAATCATCGTGACGGGAGCCGTCAAATCCGTGGATGAGTACATTCGCAGCTGTGATTTTCTCATCGTCCCCAACACGCTGGGGGGCGGAGCAAAAATCAAGATACTCGAGGGGATCATGAAAGGCATCCCGGTGCTTGCGACCAAAGAAAGCACCGTCGGATATTCCGAAGACATATTTGACGAGGACTTTTGCGTCAATCATCCGCAGACATTCGTGCAAAAAATTATTCAGCTCAACAAGGATGCGGCAAAGAAAATTTCCTTTGTGAACAAGGCGAGGAGCATCATATCAGACAATCAGAAGCTGCGTGGAATCCTGGGTCAATAATCGCAATCGAGGACGAAGTGAAGGGGGAAGTTGGTGTTGCTGTTAACAGCGAAAGGATTGAGGAGTTTAGCGGGTGGTCTGCAAGCGTGGGAAAATCCGGAATATCTCTTCCGGTGGAGAGGTTTTCTCTACTTGCTGGGAATCCCGCCCGGTGCGGCATCGGTACGGGAGTTTTCCCGCTTGATCGCCTTACGGGGAATGGATCGTGCACTGAGGGAGCTGCGAGGACATTTCTTTATGGTTGTAAAGGAAAAACAGACGCACAAGTACACGTGCTTTACCGATAATAATGGCGGATTTACTGCCTTTCAATCCAAAACAGCTGCGGCTACCTCCTTTTTGGAAATGGTCTCCTATCACGGCTTGACCTCTTCTAGTCTGGACCGAGATTCCGTTCTGGAGTTCGTCAACTTTGGAAACGTATTTGCCAACAAAACGCTAGTCGAGGGCATTTCCCGGATTGATCGTAACCAGATCATCCGTTTTGGACCGAACGGAAAGAGTGTTCACTCCAAAAATTTGGCTCCGATCGATGCGGGAAACGGAGAATTTCACTACCTTCCCTTTTTTGAAAAGATGGCAGCGTCTATCAAAGATTACCGCCTGAGCGTGGACCTCACGGGTGGGGTAGATTCGCGGCTGATCGCGGTCCTTCTGGATTACTTTGGCGTGCCTTTCGAGACAACGGTTTCCGGGATGGACGGGATGGAGGATGTCGAGATTGCAAAAGAAGTGGCCGCTGCCATGGGCACTACGCTGCATGTGACACGCCCCGCCATCGATAACCTGGAGGACAGCATACCAGAGGTTTTCCGTGTCAGCGATGGCCTGAACGATGTCTTCAAGCATTACCGTTCGTACCAGCATAACCAAAATCGGGTGAAAAGAGGCATCGAGCTTGCCTTGAGCGGGATTGGCGGGGAATTTTTGAAAGACGAATTATGGCTGCAGGACTTCCCGTTTTATACGAGTAAAACCGCCCGGCTCGATCGGATGTTTCACATGTTTATGCTGCCGATTCCGTGCAAAAACGACTACTTTACCGCGGAGTACGTATCCGCAAACCAAAAGCTGCAAAATGGGACGCTTCATGCGTTGACCCGCTTTGCATTGGACACCAATACGAAGACGTACGACAACATCTACTACCACTACGAATTCCCCGTCATAGGCGGCGGCTTTATCACCGCAGCCAACCGGGTGCTGCCCAGCTACGCGCCCATGGTCGAGCCGGATTTTGTACAGTTTGGCTTCCATCTGAAGCGAAGAGAGCGTTTTTTTAACACCTTCCATCGCAAAACGATCTCAAAGGTCAACCCCCGCATTGCGAAGATTCGAACCTCAGAGGGCGGGATTTCTGTATCGTCGGACAAGTGGGAGGTCGGCAAAGACATCCAAAAATACGTATGGGACAAAGGCACACGACTGATGAAAGTCATCGAAAGAAGGCTCTTTCACGGTTCGTATACAAGGCAGCCTGCGGATCATCCCGAGTTCTCCACGCGAATCCGGGAATCACGGTTAGCCAGAGAGGCGGTAGAGCTGTTAAAAGAGGAAAAAATCTTGCATGCGAAGGTTCAACTGCAAGACATTCACGACGCCCATCTCAGTCATTTCTTATCCTTATCTCTTTTCATGGAGTTCCTTCATTCTACCAAAGAACAGCGTCATGGCACGTAGAGAGAAGAAACGGAAAAAGCAATTGGAGGAGTGGCACTTGTTACTTACACGTGAAGGAATATCGACAGACGTTTCCGGTTTTCACCGCTGGGAGAACGACAAGGCCGTTATTTACTGGAAGGGCTTTGTATACGTACAAGGAATGTTGGCGGGGCTCCCATCCGTCCGGCACTTTGCGACGTTCTTCACTGAGGCCACCTTGGATCAGGACGTCCTGCATCTAAAAGGCAGCTATATGATGATTGTGAAGCTGAAGCCTCTTCACCGTTATTACTGCTTCGTCGATTCGAGCGGCTGTCATGATGCCTTTTATACAGAGGATGCCATATCTAGTTCTTTTCTCACGCTAGCTGCCCACAAAAACCTCACCATTGCTTCGATGAACAAGCTGGCCATCATCGAGTTTCTGAATTTTGGTCACTTGTTTGAAAATAAGACGTTTTTTGATTCGATCCGTAAAATTGACAGCAGCGAGCTGCTCCTGTTTGATCGGCGCCATGTGAAAGTAAAACGTAAAAAGCTCGCCCCCATCTATGATGAGTCACAACCGGTTATGGATTTTCATGATTTTTTTCAGCAACTATCACGGTCGCTTCGCAATCAGAAGGTGAGCGTGGATCTGTCAGGTGGGATCGACTCCAGGCTGATCAGTGTTCTGCTTCATTATTATGGAGTCGAATTCGAGACGACCATCTCCGGCAGGGAGGGCATTTCGGACGTGGATATCCCCAAAGAGGTGGCGGATTTGTTTGGCGTCTCGCTCCATGTGACGACTCCTCTGGTACACAATCTGGAGGAGGACGTCGATGAGCTGTTTCGGATCAGCGATGGCTTGCATGATTGTCTGCGCCATTATCGAACGCTGCAGCATAACCGCAATCGCCTCCAGCGTGGAATGAGCATGGCGATTACGGGGGTCGGAGGGGAACTGTTCAAGGACTTTTTCTGGCTTCAGGATTTCCCCTTTTACAGCATGAAAAAGGCAAACTTGAGCCGCCTTTTCCACTCGCGATTCCTTCCGATCTCATGTGGTCTGCACTATTTTCATGACGCGTATGTGCCGCTTGCGCAATCCCTCAGCGAGCGTATTTTGGTTGAGCTCGCTCCCTATGTACGGGAGACCAACACCAAGACCTATGACAACATTTATTACCACTACCGGATGAAGTCCATCGCGGGCAAGTATTTGACGGCGGCCAATCACGTGCTGCCGACCTATGCGCCTTTGCTTGACGAGGATCTCGTTCGTTATGGATTTCAACTAGAGAGAAGGGAGCGGATGTTCAACCGGTTTCACCGAAAAATCATCACGACGTTGAATCCCGCGGTATCAAAAATTCGGACTTCCGAAGGCGGTATTTCAGTCTCTACCCAACGGCTGGAGGTGGCAAAGGACGTACGAAAATACGCGGTGAGCTATTCCAAGCGGCTGATGAAGCTGCTGGGGAGAAAGGTGCTCAAGAAAAGCTATTCGTCAGATAGTCCGGAGCATCCCGAGCTGTTCACGACGATCAGGCAGCTGGGGCATACCCAGGAATCCGTGAAGCTGCTCAAGGAACTTCAGATCCTGCATCCTGATTTGACGATCGATCAGATACACAATCAGCATTTGGGCAATCTGATTTCGCTGGCAACGCTGATTTTTTACCTAGATAACAAGAAAGCAGAATCGAATGGGCATCAAATGAGCACCTCCGGGAGTTAACCAGATGTCGATTCTTTTCCACTCGGTATGAATTCTTCGATAGGACAGGGTGATGGTGCATGCTGATCACGAGTGAGGGAATTACAGAATTCCAGTCCAAGGAACAGGTTTGGGAGGATGCCAACTATACGGTGGGCTGGAAGGGCTTTGTCTTTATTTTGGGAGTGGCGGCGGGAGTCGAGTCCGTCATGGCATTTCTTGATGAGCTGCGCATGAGTGGAATGATCGCTGCTGTCAAACTGCTTAAAGGACACTTCTTTATGACGGTCTACGACAAGCAGGCGGATATGTACTACGCGTTCATCGACAACAGCGGAGCATTCGAGGCGTTTCACATGGAAGCGATTGTTTCCACGTCCTTTCTCGCATTAGCGAAAAAGAGTGGGTATGGCAAGGAACGCGTATCAAAAGAATCTATTATCGAGTTCTTGAACTTTGGAAACATTTATCACAACCGCACGCTCGTCGATGGCATCTTCAAGATCGACTGTAACGAGATTATTGTCCTTTGCAATCATAAAAAAACAATCCTATCCAAACAATTGGAAAACCTGGACGATGCGTGCCCGAAAGTGGATGTGATGGAATTTTTCCGGTTGTTCAGCAAATCGGTCCACCATTTGAGAGTAAGTGCGGATTTAACAGGGGGTGTGGACTCCAGGCTTGTATGTGTGCTGCTTGATCATCATGGTGTACCCTTCGAGGCAGCGATCACGGGCAGGAATGGCATCCAGGATGTCGAGGTGCCCAAGCACGTCGCCAGCGCGCTAAAGCACGAGCTCTATGTTTCGGAGCCGTGTGTCGATCGCCTGGAACAGAGGGTGCCGGAGCTGTTTGCCTGGTGTGATGGGATGAACGATCTCTTCAAGCACTACCGCACCTTGCCTCACCACAAGAGCCGGGAACAGCGGGGGATCGATCTCGTCATTTCGGGGATCGGGGGAGAGTTTTTCAAAGAGAACATGTGGGTGCAGGACTTTCCCTTCTATGCGCGCAAAAAGTCGAACATCCGCCGCTTTCTGCGGATGAGGATGCTGCAGATCAAGTGCAAGAGCACGTATTTTGCCGGGGAGTACAAGGCGTTAAACGACGGCTTCGAGGATCGAGTGGTTCAGAAGCTCGAGCCCTATCTTTTGGATATGAACACGAAAACCTATGACAGCATCTACTATCATTTCCGGATGAAAACGGTGGCGAGTACGTTCATCTCCGCAGCGAGTCATCTGTTTGGCTGTTACTCTCCGTTTTTGGAGTACGATCTGGTGCGATACGGCTTTCATTTGAAACGCCGGGAGCGTTTTTTCAACCAGTACCACCGCAAAATGATTACGCGGCTGAACGCGCCAGTTGCCAGAATCCGCACGGCAGAGGGCGGCATATCGGTTTCGTTTGAAAAGACGGAGATCCTCAAGGATATGGTCAAATACATCCGCAACCGGACGAGACGGGCGACGAAAGTGCTGGGCCGCAAGCTATTCCATAAAACGTACCTGCAGGAAAGTCCGGAGCATCCCGAGCTGTTCAAGACGATCCGCAGCATGCGCGTGACGCAGGAAGCGATAGCCCTCCTGAAACAGGAAGGGATCCTGGACGACCAGCTGCAGATGAGTGAGATTCTGGACACGCATCTCGGGAACATGGTGACCATTGCCTTGTTCATGCGGCTTCTGGAAGGAAAAGACGTGAGAGAGGGGCAGGGGGAACAGCAGGAAAGCAGTCTGGCGGTAGCAAGCGTATAGAAGGAGCAAGGGGCGAAGATCACTAGGATCTCGCCCCTTCTTTATCGTTCTCGGCTAACCGGCTAGCTTCGTTTGGTCGTAGGTGGTCAGTTCCATTTCAGGGATCAATGCGGCGAGCTCCTGAAACTGCTGGGTGATGGAGGCACCGCATAGATCGTTGATTTGGCCGTTTTTCGTATCGATCGGGTGGCACATGATTTCAACGGAGCCCAGCTTGGGTCCACCGTTGCGGTAGATCGCGATCATATCCTCGAATTCTCCAAAATAGTTGACTCCACGCAGACCTTTTGAGGAGAGGAGGCTGTTGTACAGGTACTTGTATACTTTCTTGGCAGTAGACATATCCGAACCAATATTGCGAGTCAAGCGCAGGAAGCGAATGCTTTCTTCTTTGAGGACATCCATGATCAAAGTACCAACGATAATTTCTGTGTGGACATGGTTGTGAGAGTCGGCGTGTGAAAGTGGCAAGCCATGTTGACGGCAACGGTGAATTTGTGCGCGAATCTCGGTGGCGAGCGCTTTTTTATCATCGGTGGACAAGGGTAGAAACAGGCGAGGGAGTGAGCGTGTTCGCGGCCGGAAAAAGCCGTGTTCATCGCAAAAACGCGGGCTTTTGCGGATTGCTTCGGTCAAGGGCAGCCCGTCATTCAAATTGATATGCAGCCCCACTTGATTCTGCAGCCGCTCCTCGTGTGCGCGCTGGCAGGCCGCTTCAAAAGTGGAGCCGTTTGCGACGATGGTTGTAGAAGTCAGTGCACCGATTGAAAAAGTCTGGAGGATGGCATCGTCCGTTGTAGAGGACATGCCGAAATCATCCGCATTAATGATGATCTTCATTCAGTCAACAGCTCCTAATAGAAGAAGATACTCTTCTTGTTCTATATAAAGAACGATTTAAAGCTATTATAGGACTACCAGAACTTCCAGTCAACTTGTGGCTTTTGATAGACGCGCACATAATCAATGTCATGAAATTGAGGAAAGACAGTGGTTTCATCGGGTGATCCTGGCCAGTTGCCTCCTACGGCTGTATTCACATACAAATACGCTGGGGTTTCTTGGACGTGTGAGGTAGAGGAGAAGCGTTCGACTCCATCGATGTACCAAGTAATTTTCCCGGGCTCCCACTCGACGGTAAAGGTATGAAAAGCCTTCGAGTAATCCGGACCTACGTATGTACCTGTGTACTGCTGGGGAATCCAGCCCAGCCAGTGATGGGTCAAATAGATTTTGTTCGGCTCGTGTCCGAGCATTTCCATGATGTCGATCTCATAGGGGGAGGCGTGATCGCTGGGGGGCATCCAGTGCGCCGGCCAGATTCCTTGCCCTTTTGGCAAACGTGCATGGATCTCTACTTTTCCATACAGAAAATCGTACTTGAATCTTGTTTGAAGCGCACCGGACGTATAATCCATCCCTTTATAGCTCCGTTTATCTGTGCGAATGCGCAGATATCCATCTTTTACCGACACGGCTTCCGGGGTGTAGTATTCAAGCTCGTTGTTGCGGGGAGCAGCTGTGTCGAGAACATTCCATTTGGAGTGATCGACTGTTGTTCCATCGAACTCGTCGCTCCAAGCTAGTACCCATTGGCTTTCATAGTGATTCAGCCGTTCTTTCACAATTTCGTACAGCAGAGCGAGCAAGCAAATAAAAAGAAACCACAGGACAAGCCGTTGCCGGGCAAACATGAATGACCCCCTTGGATAGAAGTGATTCTTTCTACTATTCATTATAACGAACAACTGCCCTGTTTTAAAAGGAGATTTACACATTCTTACGATAAAAACAAGAGGTAGACAGTCATAATCCCTGTATCTGCGAGCATATGACTGATGATCGAGCCAATAAGGGAGCCTTGTCTGGTCCGTAAATACCCCCAAATGAGTCCGGCGGCGAAAACAGGGGCGATCATCATGACGTTGTAAGGCGCACTGAACAGTGGAATGACGGAGAGCAGATGATACAGGCTGTAAAAAAGGGAGGTCCAAAAAATAGCGTAGCTGGTCTTCCCGTCACTCGACAGCTTATGCAGCAAATAGCCTCGCCAGTATACTTCCTCCAAAATAGGGTTGATCAAGATCAGAATGGCGATGAGCCAGCCCGTGAGATCGCCGGTGAACTGCCATCTGGTAAGCAAGGAAGCCAGAGCGGACGGGTCGAACAAAGTGGATTGAAAGACGCAGCCGCTCAAGAGGATCAGAAGGAAAGAAAGAACACCTGTAGCCGTCCCGACGACGACGTTCTTTCGGTTGAAAGCAAGGCCAAACTGCTGCAAAGATTCCTGCAGCTTCTCATCCCTGCGCAGGAACAAATGATACAACGGGATGAGAGCCAGCCAGCCGTAAAAGAGAAGAAAAGCGAGAGGGACACTGCTTCCGATTTGCAATCCGAGAAACAGCATGCATGTCGGTCCGAACAACAAGAACAAGAGCTTCATAGAAAATCCCACCATGTCATGTACTAGGTGTTAGACACCTAAAAGGATGGTATACGGTACGAACAAACAGGAATAGTACCAAATTCGCTAGGTACCTCGGTACCCCTTCGTCTCATAATGAGATGTATGTATCATTTTGAGATGATGATAGTCTCGAATTGAGATGAAAAGGTGCGCCTCCCCCGCTTCACCGGCGAGGCAGGTTGTGGCATGATCCTTGCTACACAAAGAATGAATCAGCAATCACGAGGAGGAGATTCATCCCATGCAAAAGGAACGTTCCATTCTCGCCGTCGTTCCAGGCAGGCAGGCGGCAGGAAGCACAAAAAGTCTGCCTGCCTTCCTCTCTTCGGCTGCGTGTCAGCGTGCACACGCGTTTCATCAATCATTTGCGCAGTATCAGGAGACGCCTTTGGTCAGTCTGCCGGCGCTGGCACGTGAGCTCGGCGTCGGGCATTTGCTGGTGAAAGACGAGTCCTATCGCTTCGGCCTGAATGCCTTTAAAGTCCTCGGGGCAGCGTACGCGATGGGCAGCTATTTATGCGAGAGACTGGGGCGGTCCATGGAGGAAGTGGATTTTGACACGCTGCGCTCCGAGGAAGTGAGACGCCAGATCGGGGCTGTGACATTCGTGACCGCAACTGACGGCAATCACGGTCGGGCCGTTGCGTGGGCTGCCGCCCAGCTAGGTCAGCAAGCTGTGGTCTATTTGCCGAAGGGTTCCTCTCCGCAGCGGGTCGCAGCTATTCGAGAAACGGGGGCGGATGCCCATGTCATCAACGGGAACTATGACGAAGCGGTTCGGCTTTCGGAAAAGGTGGCACGGGAAAGAGGCTGGCAGGTCATTCAGGATACAGCATGGGATGGGTATACGACGATCCCTTCCTGGATCATGCAAGGCTATACGACGATAGCCGCGGAAGCGATACGGCAGCTCTCGGAGTCGCTGCCTGGGAGAAGACCAACGCATGTGCTTCTGCAGGCAGGAGTAGGTTCGATGGCGGCAGCGGTTTTGGGGTATATGGCTGATCAGCTGGCACCTGATTATCCCGTCACGATCATCGTGGAACCGCACAACGCCAACTGTATGTACCTGTCAGCCAAGAGCGGAGAGCGGGAGGCACAGGCGGCAACGGGCGACCTGCAGACGATCATGGCGGGTCTAGCATGTGGAGAGCCCAATCCGCTGGCGTGGGAAATCCTGCGCGATTACGCGGATGCCTTCGTGAGCTGTCCCGATCATGTAGCAGCTACGGGAATGCGCATGCTTGCGGCTCCTGCCGGCTCAGATCCAAAGATCGTGAGTGGCGAAAGCGGAGCTGTTGGTGTCGGACTTCTCTCGACGATCATGCAAAAGGAAGAGGGGAGATGGCTGCAAAAACAGCTCGGGATCAACGAGGATTCCGTCATTCTCTGCTTTAGCACGGAGGGAGACACCGATCAGGAGCAGTATCGGCGTATCGTCTGGGAAGGGATTTGGCCAAGTGTTTAGCATCCGTTACGTATAGGGGAGGAGAAAGAGATGAAGCTGCACATTGAGCGAGATGAGTTAATTGGATTGGTACAGGATCTCATTCGGATTGATTCCGTCAATCCATACTTGGATGCGGATGGGCCGGGAGAGCGGGAGATGGCAGCCTATTTGCAGGCGAAGCTGGTAGAGATGGGGCTGGAGGTCAGGTTGGTTTCCATTAACGAAACAGCCTGCAATGTGATTGGGGTTCTGCGCGGAACAGGCGGGGGCAAGTCCCTTCTGCTAAACGGTCATATGGATAC
The DNA here is from genome assembly GCF_003710965.1 of Brevibacillus nitrificans. Classification (NCBI taxonomy): domain Bacteria; kingdom Bacillati; phylum Bacillota; class Bacilli; order Caryophanales; family Paenibacillaceae; genus Brevibacillus; species Brevibacillus nitrificans. Next base: position 392,107 of record NZ_RHHU01000017.1, read on the forward strand.
GGTGAGTGCGAAACGAATGGACATTCCTCCCTTCGAGCCCGTACATGAGGATGGGAAAATTTTCGGTCGTGGCAGCCAAGACATGAAGGGGAGCCTGGGTGCGATGATCGCTGCAGTCGAGGCGATCCAAAAAGCAGGTGTGCGGTTGGCCGGCGATGTCATCCTCACGTTTGTGGCCGATGAGGAATACAAGAGCATCGGCACAGAAGAGCTGGTCAAAGAGTACCGTGCAGACGCTGCCATCGTATGTGAGCCATCGGATCTGGATATTGGTGTCGTACATAAAGGATTTGCCTGGATCAGCTGTGAGGTTCGAGGGAAATCGGCGCACGGCAGCCGTCCGAAAGAAGGAGTAGACGCGATCGTGCACGCCGGGAGAGTCCTGCAGGAAATCGATAAGCTTTCGAAGCAGCTGATGAATAAACACCATCCGATTTTAGGCTCTCCATCTGTGCACGCTTCGCTCATCAACGGGGGGACGGAATTGTCTACCTATCCGGACTATTGCCGCCTGGATTGGGAACGCCGGACGATCCCGGGTGAATCCAAGCAGGACGTGGAAAAAGAGGTTGCTGCCATTTTGCAGAAGCTGCATGATGAAGACGAGAGCTTTCGGGCGAGTGCGGAGCTGTTTTTCTGGCGTGATCCGTACGAGGTGTCCATCGAAGAGCCGATCTTTCTTACACTAGAAGTCGCGTGCCGCAACCGTCTGGGACGCGTTCCGCGGATATCCGGCTTTTCCGGCTGGACCGATGCAGCCCTGATACAGGAGGCAGGCATTCCTACCGTATTGTTCGGTCCGACGGGGGCAGGTCTGCACGGAGCGATCGAATACGTAGAGACGGAAAGCCTCGTAGACATGGCAGCTATTTTGGCCGAAACGATTTGTGAATTTTGCCGTTAAAACACTGGGTTCCCCCGGCGATCTCGATATAATGGAGGAAGAAGCATGAGGGAGAGGGGAATCCGGATGCCCTTGCATGAAATCCAGGAAAGTGTGCAGCAGATCGCTTTGGCGGTAGCTTCGGTATTGCGGGTGGAAGTGGAGATAGCGGATCACCGCTTGCTGCGGATTGCGGGAACGGGACGTACGGAAGCTGGAATCCTGCACACGATGGCAGGAGAGGATCATGTGTATCGGTCATCCCTGTTCGATGGACAGCCTGTCATTATTATGAATCCGGGGGCAGATGAAAAATGTCGTCCGTGCGTCCATTACGGCAATTGTGTAGAGACCGGTGAAATCTGTTGTCCGATCACGCTCGACGGCAAGCATGTCGGTGTGATCGGGCTGCTCGCTTTTGATGAGGATCAGCGGGAGCGTCTGTTTGACGATGTCGACTCGATCCTGCGCTTTTTGCAAAAGATGGCAGAGCTGATTGCCACCAAGCTCAAGGAGCATCTGATGTACGTGGAGCAGCAGCTGATGCTGGAAAAGCTGCGAGTGGTCATGGATGATCTGGACAAGGCGATGCTGACCGTGGATCAGGCCAATCGCATTGTCGAGATGAATCAGCGAGCGCGTCAATTTCTGGAAATGCCAGACCCTGCCTTGCCGCCTGCGATGAGAAATCTTGCGCAGGAAGAGCGATGGATTGCGGCCATTCGGGAGGCTTCGGAGTCAGGGAAAACACCCCAGAAGGTTGTCCTGCAAATAGGCGGAGCCGACAAGGCGTTTCTGTTTTCCATCAAGCCGATACAGCTGGCAGGAACGACACGAGAATGGGTGATCATCCTAGATGATGTAGAGGAAGTAGTGGCCATTGCCAGACAAATTGAGGGCTTTAGCCAGGAAAAAGCCTTCCGTGGCATTGTCGGGACAAGCCCATTAATGACGCAGGCAAAAGAAGTAGCGATGCGTGTAGCAGCGGGCGATTCGACGGTTTTGCTCCAGGGTGAGAGCGGGACGGGAAAAGAGCTGTTCGCCAAAGCGATTCATCAAGCCGGAAAACGCAGCACTCGTCCGTTTGTCTCCATCAACTGTGCGGCCATACCCGAGCAGCTGCTGGAGAGCGAGCTGTTTGGCTACGAGGATGGCGCGTTTACAGGAGCGCGAAAAGGCGGCAAGCGCGGCTTGTTTGAGATCGCGGACAAAGGCACGCTGTTTCTGGACGAAATCGGGGACATGCCTGTTTATTTGCAGGTCAAGCTGCTTCGCGTCCTGCAGGAGAAGCAAATTGTCCGGGTAGGTGGGTCGGGCCAGCCGATCGATGTCGATGTGAGAATCATCGCTGCGACTCACCACGACCTGGAACAGATGGTCGCTACGGGAGATTTTCGGACGGATTTGTACTATCGATTGCGTGTGATCCCGATCCATCTTCCTTCGCTGCGAGAACGCCGGGAGGATATTTTGACGCTGGCGAACGGTTTTTTGCGAACCTACGGGGCAAGGCTGGGCAAAGAGCTCTTTGGTTTTAGCCAAGAGGCTCAAGCTTTGCTGTTTCATCATGACTGGCCTGGCAATGTGCGTGAGCTGGCCAATGTAGTCGAGTACGCGGTCAATATGGAAACCGGCACGTGGATACAACCGGAGCGCATCCTGCTGCCGGCCAAAAGGGAGAGCGAGTGGCGACAGAAAGGGGAGGAAGAGGCGCCGCTGGATTCGCTCAATCTGAAACAAAGGGAGAAGATCGCGATCTCCCAAGCCTTGCACGCCGCCTCCAAAGCCAATCAGGGCAAAGACGCCGCTGCGCAGCTGCTAGGGATCAGCCGAGCGACGCTTTTTCGGAAAATCAAAGAGCATCATTTAAGTGGGAAATAATCGCATGACGAGACGAGGTTGGCTGCGTGAAAGCCAGCCTTTTTGGACTGGCGATCATTTTGTGGTATCATGTCTTAAGCAACGATTTTTCATACTGGAGGGAGGATAGACACATGAAAATAAGAGAGATCGTAGGATGGATTCGTTCCATTGGCTTTGCTGTCATCTTTGCTTTGGTCCTCGGAATCTTTGTGTTTCAGCCGTATAAAGTAGACGGTCATTCCATGGATCCGACCTTGCAAGACCAACAGCGTATATATGTGAGTAAACTTGCCCATACGTTTAACTATTTGCCCAACTACGGCGATATTGTGGTGATTGATAGCCGTGTAGATAGAAGCCGTTCCTGGAAAGATGATGTGACCGGACATCCACTGGTAGGCTTGCTGTTAGGTACGGGAGATGATCACTCGATGTATGTCAAGCGCGTGATTGGCAAACCAGGGGATGTATTGGAATTTAAGGATAACAAGGTCTATCGCAATGGTACGCCTTTGGACGAGCCCTATATCAAGGAAACGATGGATTATGCTGCCGACGGTAAAGTAACGGTGCCAGCGAATCACATCTTCGTGATGGGTGACAACCGCAACCATAGCACGGACTCACGGGAGATTGGATTCATTCCAGTGGACCATGTCATGGGGACGATGATTGAAAATCCGTTCGCTGACCAATAAAAGACGTAGGTAAGGAAGGTTGTCCCGCTGCGGACAACCTTTTCTCCTACAGCCAGGAATCGCTCTTTTCGTCGAAATCTTCCGTGAATGAAAAGGAGGGGACTTCATGCCAAGCATTTTGATAGCTGACCGCGATGCCAATGAACGGATCGGAATCGGCTGGCTCATCACGAGCTGCGCGATTCCGTATGACCATGTCTACACGGCAGCTACGATGGCAGAAGTGATTCAATGCCTCGAATCCCATACACCAGACGTGCTTTGCCTGGAATTGGACATGATGGAAAGGGGACAGTGGGAGGCACTCAAGCTCTTGGTTGAGCAGTACCGACCGCTCGTCCTCGTCATGACGGCAGAAGCGACCTTCGAGCGGGCGATGCAAGGAATCGAGCTAAACGCGCGGGACCTGTGGCTCAAACCGCAGACCCCGGAAAAGATCAGACGTGTCCTCACCCGCTTTTGTATGGCAAAGAAGGAAAGTCAGTCTTCGTTAACCGTGCAGGGCGTAGAAGGGAGCAGACTGGCGGAAGTGTCGTATCGGGATTTGTTTTTACCGCTGAAGAAACCGGGCAAGTCCTATCCGCTCATGCTGGCGCAGCTGGAGAACCCTCAGCGGCATCCGGAGCTTTTGCGCTTTTTGTCCACGTATCCGTTTCGTGAGCAGCCGATTTTACTCCCGTTAAATGATGCGATCGCAGGGATCTTTTCCTGGGAGGACGGCGACGCCTTGTCGCAGCTGGAGCAGGTAGGGAAAAGATTGCTGCGCGATTGGGAAGCTTCCTTCGATGATTCGTTGTCGATCGTGCTCTACCAATCGGATGATCAGGAGCAGCTCGTCAACGAAACCTATCTGGAGGCAAGCCAGGCGCTGCACATCCGTTTTTTCAGAGGGTATCGCCAAGTGTCTGTCGTGCGCAACCGCATCAGCTGGACGATGATCGATCCTTTCCTGACACCGGCTGAACAGAGGACCTGGATCGAAATGCTGCAGGACGGCGACAAAGAAAAGCTGAAGCAATGGATGTACCGCCAGTTTTTTTACAAGGACGAGCCTTATCCCGAGCCTGGCCTTCTGCGCATCCGTCTGACCAGCATTCTCGCGCAGGTAAGGCGGTATATGAAGGCGAATGGCCTCGATCACGGGAATGTGGAGGAAGCGTATCACCGTGTCTTTGAGACGATTTTGTACGCGCCGATTTTGTACCGGATCGTGCAGGAGCTTTTGCTGTTCATCTACTCGTTGATCGATTCCGTGTTTACGCAAAAGGAAGAGTCGCGGGCAGATTTGATCGAGCTTGCCATCCGCTATATCGAGGGGCGTTATACGGATCCGGCCCTGCGTCTGGAGGATGTGGCCCGCCATGTAGATCGAAGCCCTGCCTATTTCAGCACGCTGCTCAGCCAGAAGCACGGAGTCTCCTTTCGCCAGCTGCTGAACAACCTGCGAATGAAGGAAGCGCAGCGCCTTTTGCTCGAAACCTCCCTGTCTGTACAAGAAATCGCCATGCGAACGGGATTTGTCAACGCGAATTACTTCAGCAAAATTTTCAAGGAAAAAACGGGGACAACCCCTCGTTTGTTGCGAAATCAAAAAAAATGATAGAAATCGAAAGAAAAGGAAGGTTTTTCGGGTGAGGCGACCCCGTTGGATCCTTTTCCATCGAAAAAACTGGCACCAATTCGAAAGGCAGGTGCCTTTTTTGTGCTTTTTTCCTTTTTTATACTGAGGGTAAGCAATGAATCTGGAGAAAAGCAGGTGGACGAGATGACAATGACACAGACCCAAACGATTCAGCAACTGATTCAAGACTATTCCGGTACCAAGCTTCATACAAAGGGATGGATACAGGAAGCAGCTCTGCGCATGCTTTTGAACAACCTGAATCCGGACGTAGCCGAGCGGACAGAGGATCTGGTCGTGTACGGTGGAATTGGGAAAGCTGCGCGTAACTGGGATTGCTTCGATGCAATTGTCAAAACATTGGAAAAACTGGAGGGCGACGAGACGCTGCTGATCCAGTCAGGAAAGCCTGTTGCGGTATTCAAGTCGCATGCGGATGCGCCGCGTGTCTTGCTGGCAAACTCCAACCTCGTACCTGCTTGGGCCAACTGGGATCATTTCCATGAGCTCGACAAAAAAGGACTGATGATGTACGGCCAAATGACGGCAGGAAGCTGGATTTACATCGGCAGCCAGGGCATCGTGCAGGGCACGTATGAGACGTTTGCCGAGCTGGCTCGTCAGCACTTTGAGGGGACACTGGCAGGGACCATTACCGTCACGGCAGGTTTGGGGGGGATGGGAGGCGCGCAGCCACTCGCTGTTTCCTTGAATGGCGGTGTGAGCATCAATATTGAAATCGACCCGACACGGATCCAGCGCCGTCTGGACACCAAATACCTCGATGTATCGACGGAGAGCCTGGATGAAGCGATTCGCCTGGCATTGCAAGCCAAGCAGGAGAAAAAAGGCATTTCCATCGGTCTGTTAGGCAATGCTCCGGAAGTGCTGAATGCCATGCTGGCGCGTGATTTTATCCCGGATGTTCTGACGGATCAGACTTCCTCCCACGATCCGTTGAATGGCTATATTCCGATCGGCATGAGCCTTGAGGAAGCGGCAGAGCTTCGTACCAGCGATGCTAAAGCTTACGAGGCACGGGCAAAAGCGAGCATCGCCGAGCATGTTCGTGCCATGCTTGCCATGCAGGAAAAAGGAGCGGTCACGTTTGACTACGGCAACAACATTCGCCAGGTCGCCAAAAACGAAGGGGTAGAAGAAGCGTTCCGTTTCCCGGGCTTTGTGCCTGCGTACATTCGCCCGCAATTTTGCGAAGGAAAGGGTCCTTTCCGTTGGGTGGCGCTGTCGGGTGATCCTGAAGACATTTACAAAACCGATGAAGTCATTCTCCGCGAATTTTCTTATAACACGCATCTGTGCAACTGGATTCGCATGGCACAGGAACGCATTCAATTCCAAGGGCTGCCTTCGCGTATTTGCTGGCTGGGTTATGGAGAGCGTGCGCGTTTCGGACAGATCATCAATGACATGGTGGCGCGTGGCGAGCTGAGCGCACCGATCGTCATCGGGCGTGACCATCTGGATTCGGGATCGGTTGCTTCGCCCAATCGGGAAACCGAAGCGATGAAGGACGGCAGTGACGCGGTGGCAGACTGGCCGATCTTGAACGCCATGATCAATGCAGTAGGCGGTGCGAGCTGGGTATCCGTCCATCACGGCGGCGGGGTAGGCATGGGCTATTCCTTGCATGCGGGAATGGTGATCGTGGCAGACGGAACACCGGAAGCGGCGAAGCGTTTGGAGCGTGTATTGACGACAGATCCAGGGATGGGAGTCGTTCGTCACGTGGATGCAGGCTACGATTTGGCGATCCAGACGGCGAAAGATAAAGGCATCCACATCCCGATGCTGGGGGAGTGATTAGCGATGAATAGACCTGTATGGATTCGCCATGCCAGTCAGCTTGTCACGCTGGCTGGCGGCTCTTCCTCTCCTGTAGTTGGAGAGAGAATGAATGAGCTTGCCATCATCGAGGACGGAAGCGTATGGCTGGAAAACGGCAGGATCGCAAGTGTGGGTACGGACGCAGAGCTGGAAGAGATCTACCGCAAGCGTTTGGAGGAAGCGGATATCATCGATGCCACTGGTCGGCTTGTCACGCCCGGTCTGATCGATCCGCACACGCATCTGGTGCATGCGGGAACACGCGAAAACGAATTCAACATGCGGCTGAACGGCGCTACCTACATGGAGATCATGAACAACGGTGGAGGCATCCACGCGACAACGGCTGCAACACAAAAAGCCTCTCATGAACAGCTGTATCAGGAGAGCAAAAAGCGGCTGGATCTATTCCTGCTGCACGGTGTGACGACGGTGGAAGCGAAGAGCGGATATGGCTTGACGCTCGAGGATGAAATCAAGCAGCTGGAAGTCGCCAAGCAGCTGGACGAAGAACATCCCGTTGATCTGGTCAGCACCTTTATGGGAGCGCACGCTGTTCCAAAGGATTATCGGGAAAACCCCGATGCATTTGTCGATGTGGTGATCCAAGAGATGATCCCAGAGGTCGCACGCCGAAAGCTCGCGGTGTTTAACGATGTCTTTTGCGAGCGAGGGGTCTTCACACCCGAGCAGTCGCGCCGAATCCTGGAGGCTGGGGTGGAGCATGGACTTTTGCCGAAGATCCATGCCGATGAGATCGAGCCTTATGAAGGAGCAGAGCTGGCCGCTGAGATTGGGGCAGTGTCAGCGGATCACTTGCTGCGTGCATCCGACACGGGCATCGAGCGAATGGCGGAAGCGGGCGTCATCGCGGTGCTATTGCCAGGGACAGCCTTTTTCCTGATGGCAGAGTCAGCGAATGGCCGCAAAATGATCGATGCGAAAGTCGCCGTCGCGATCTCAACCGATTGCAACCCGGGCTCGTCGCCTACGGTCTCCATGCCGCTTATCATGAATCTGGGCTGCCTCAAGATGGGGATGACGCCTGCCGAGGTGCTGACGGCTGCGACGATCAATGCGGCCCATGCTATTAAACGTGCCCACGAGATCGGGAGCATCGAGGCAGGCAAGCTTGCGGACATCACGATCTTTGATGTACCGGACTTCATGACGCTGCAATACCGATATGGCGTGAACCATGTGCATACCGTGATCAAAAAGGGAGCCGTGGTCGTGGCGGAAGGGACTTTGGTGTGATGAGCTATCCGTACCCGCTCTTAAAGCCGCCCAGCTTTGCCTGGGACAGAAGTGCTGCCCCGGCTGAGCCAAAAGTAAATGAGTGGATTCAAACGCTGGATGCAGCGCGAGCAGGGGAGTTTGACTGGTCGAACGTCGATGTTGCTCTTTTGGGAGTGCCGCTGTCACGCTCGTCCATCTCGGCATCAGCTGCCAGCGAAAATCCAGATGCCATGCGCCGTGCATGGAAGTATTTTACTACCTACAATCTGGATCACGATGTAGAATTGAGCGAGCTGCATGTAGTGGATGTGGGAGATGTACGCCAGCACGTGACGGACATCGCAAAGTGTCACAGCCATATACGGGAAGCCATGCACGCGATGCGCACTCATCATCCGCACGTACTTCCGATAATGATGGGCGGAGATCACTCGATAACGGCCATGCTGATCAAAGGCTACAAAGACGCGCACCCGAAAGAGCGTGTCGGCATTTTGCAGCTGGACACCCATTTTGACCTGCGTGACTTGGCGGATAATGGTCCATCCAACGGGACGCCCATTCGCAACCTCATCGAAAGTGGAACCGTGGCGGGGGAGGATGTGCACAATATCGGCCTGCACGGATTTTTCAACGCCCGTTCGCTGAAAGCATATGCGGACGAAGTAGGCGTGCACTATACGACTCTGCGTCAGGCGCGGGCCAAAGGGGTTGCCGAGACGGTACGCGATGCACTCGTCAAGCTGGGTGAGCGGGTCGACACGATCTATCTCACCGTAGATATGGATGTGCTCGATATCAGCTATGGTCCAGGTGTACCTGCTTCGACTCCTGGCGGGATGCGAAGCGATGAGCTGTTTGAAGCGGTCCATGCGGCTGGCTTGTGCAAGAAAGTGAAAGCGATGGATCTCGTTTGCCTCGATCCATTTAAAGATCGGGGAGAAGCTACCGTCAAAGCAGCTGTGCATGTCATGCTGTCTTTTTTGACGGGCTTCAAGCAGCGGGAGCAATAGACGAGAAAACAGGTTCAATAATCAGCTGCAAGAAGGCAAGGCTACCGACTAAGAGCGGTAGCCTTGTTGTTGGTTGCCTCCCCGGAGGCAGAGAGAAAAGGTAGGTTCGCCATACGTGAGAACATGATCATCTGTAAATCCAAGAGTCGTGTAAAACTTCACACCTGCGTCATTTTCGGGGTGCACAGTCAAGCGTGTGAGCTGGCAATCCGGCTGGTTTTCTTTCAGATGCCTGCACAACTCTTCGATCGCTGCAGCCCCGAAGCCATTTCGTTGATAGCTTTTGTCGATGAAAAAGGGAAACAGCCAATAGTCTTCCGTGCTGCCGGGTGTATCGTGCAGATTGAAGAAGCCTACCATTGCCTGCTGATTTGCAGATACGGGAAAGCGCCAGGGCTTCTCGCCAGTTTTCAGAAGTGATCGGTGCCAGTGTGACTTGAGCCATAGAGGATAGCCTCCTTTTTACCCATTGTCTCTCTCGTTTTTCTGGAACTTTGTAAAAACACCTGCCATCTACTCGGAGGAATTAGGGACACAGCCCGAGCGCGAGAGCACGCACGAGGCCATTCTTTCTTTTTTGTACACATTTTCTTCACATCCTCCCGCAATGGCTGTGGAAGGAGAAGTTCGCTTCTTGCTAGATAGGTTATCGCATTGTACGATGACAGTATCCCGGCAAATCCCTTTCGGACAGAGGTGAACCCCGTGAAGTTTACGATTAATGAATTCCTTTCCGTTCCTATATATGTTCAATTGAAAGAACAGTTCAAAAAGTTGATCGATAAAGGACTCTATCAGCCGCATGAGCAGCTGCCCAGTGTGAGTGAGCTGGCAGGATTTTTGCGAATCAACCAGAGTACGGTGCAAAAAGCTTATGCAGAGCTGGAGCAGGATGGTTATGTCCAGATCCAGGCCGGCAAGGGAGTCTTTGTGCACGCGCAGCCTCCCCTGGCTGCGGTCGTCGAGGCAGTTTCGGAGCCGTTCGGGGATGCTGGCATGGCAAAAGAGCTTTCTGCCCCGTCCAAGCCCGTGCTCCTGTTTGTGGAATGCAATGTTCCCCAGGCCCAAGAGTATGCCGTGGAATTGGAGAAAGCGACTGGCTATGTCGTTAAGCCTTGCCTCGTGCAGGATTTGGAGATACTCGGAGGAAGCATCCAGAGCGGCTACTACGATCTCATCGTGACGACGTTCCTCCACATTGAAGAAGTGCAGCCTATCATCGAGCGACTAGGCGGTGCCTACCAGCCAAAGGTGATCGCGTGCCTCATCGAGTCGAATCTGCAAAGCATCAGGAGGCTTCAGGAGCTGCCTGCCGGGAGCAAGGTAGGGATTGCAGGAACGACTTGGCAAGGCGCAGAAAATTTTCGCCAATCGATCGTCAACGCCGAATTGTCCCATGTGGAGCTGATCGTAGGCTCGCTCGAGTATCCGGCTTCCTTGGACGCCGTCATCGCAGCCAAACCTGACCTCATTGTCAGCACTAGCCTGGTAAGTCCTTATTTGCAGAGGCATTCGCGCTTTGCGCAACTGTTGATTGAAGACCGCTGCCTGAGTGCCCAGTCTGTACAGTACATCCAGCAATACGTGGAAGGGAAGCGTGCTTGCACCGATCCTGCATCCAACATGTAGAACAAGTGCTCGGTTGCTAGAATGAAACGCCGTGCTAAGATGAGGATAGGCATAACCTATTTGATGAAAGAGGTGTTCTGCTTGAAAGGATTCGGAAAATTTCGGGAAGTGATTCAAGACGAAACCCAGCTCAATGAGCTCTTCGGAGAACCAAGCCGCTTGGTTCAAAACAAAACCATTCATCATATCGACGAGCACTGCCGCGATTACATTGCAAAAGCGCCGTTTCTCGTTCTATCTACGGCGAATGCAGAAGGAAATTGCGATGCTTCGCCACGCGGAGATGCTCCTGGCTTCGTCCACGTTTTGGACGATCGCCATCTGGTGATTCCAGAGCGACCGGGAAACAAGCGGATGGACTCGCTGCGCAACATACTGGCGAATCCGCATGTCGGTCTGATCTTTATCATTCCGACGCTGCAAGAAACGCTGCGCATAAACGGACAGGCTTGCATTGTGCGCGACCAAGAAATTTTGGAAAAAATGGCAGTGAACGGGAAAGTGCCAACCGTAGGGATCGGTGTACAAGTCGAGGAGTGCTATGTGCACTGTGCGAAGGCCTTCATGCGCTCCGGTCTGTGGCAGCCTGAAAAGTGGCCGGAAAAAGAGACTGTCCCGAATATGGCGAAGGTACTGGCAGCTCATGTAAATCTTCCCGATGTAACCGTCAAAGATGTGTCTACGGGCTTGCAGGACAGCTACACCAACCGTTTGTATTAAGCGGCGAGGAGACTCGCAGCCGTCAGGAAGCAAACCGCTTCCGGCGGCTTTTTTTCTTAACGTATAGGAATTTATAAGCGTAATGCTTATGAATTCCGGAGCGCATGACGAAGTGCCTCAGCGTCCGCTTCTGGCATTCCTTCGGTAAAAACTTTCCGCTAAAACGCGGTTGCTCCTCCTCGAACAGGCATCGTTAGAGGTTTTCTTACTCCGAGTCCCAAAGCGAGACGTGGAAGTGAAACATCAGGTAAGAAGCAATGACAAACGAGAGAAGGTAAGCGGCTAGCGGCTTCTGAAAATGCAGCCGCAAAATGGAGAACATGGTCAAGTTGAATGCAGTAGACCACCACATGTTCCAGGAGTGAGCGTGCGAGATCGTGCCTAGAGAAAGACCGATGATTTCCAGAATCACGTAAATGGCAACATACTTGACGATGTGCCATACTCGTTTCCCTGCTTCTTCAGGATAGTTGGATAGAAAAAGCAAAGCGGTAGCTGGAAAGGCGATCACCGTATAAAGCAGGCTGGCGATTTCTTCACTTACATACGAATTTCCGATATATCTCCATAAATAATACGCGCCGTCATTTACAAGCACGTCGTACATGGCGCTGGAGAGGGCGATAAAAAGCATGGTGGTGTGATATTTTTGCCAGTGCTTCCAGTCACCCCAGCGCCATGCGGCAAACACAGACCAGAGAATGAGGACTACATGCATGCGTTTCAGCTCCCACAAGCAGGTTTAGCAAGCTTTTCTACGTGTGCCATACCGAACGATTGCGTGTACTACAAGGATCCATACCAGCTGCAGGAGCACATAGAAAATGAATTCCCACGCATCGTCTATTTGTATGATGGATGAAGCTAGCAGGAGAAAGTCGAAGGAAAGAAGGATGGCCATGAAACCGACTTTCCCAGGTACTTTCAGGAAAAATGAAAAAGCAGCAATAAGCGCAGCAAAGCCTTCAAGCAGTTCGCCTATCGCGATATGATCTCGGGTCGGATCTGAAAACCAGCCTACCTGCAGCTCATGGACATCCATAAAATGACCTTGAATGAAATGAGAAGATCCGTAGAGGAAGAGGTAGACAAAAAACGTGTACACAAACAAGAGCGGCTTGGTCACTTTGCCGTCGCGAACGCTCCCCCAGATCCATTGAGCGATCCAGAAAAAAAGAAGGATGCCGATTCCCGTGTAGATGGTTGTCCACCAATAATGCGCATATGCGTGTAAAGACAAAAACAACCATTCGATTCCCATGAACAAAATGGATAGACAAAGAAGCCAAAGAAAACGAAGCTGGAAGGCAGCAGCAGCTACTGCCACGGAAGGAACGATAAAATCATTTGAGGCAAAGGAGCCGAGCATGTTGTCGATCCAGGGATTGCCCATCACGTCAGAATAGTATTGATAGGAGGGCAGAAGAATGAGGATGACGTATTCGAGCGGATCGATCAGACCGGCCAAACAAAAATGGAGGACGAGTAAGCGCAAATCTCTTGTTTTCCAGAGCGTATACCCCAGAATCAGCAGAGCAGCGATCACCAAGGAGCCATACCAGAAATATTTCGGCATATGATTTCACCTTCAGTGTAAATGCTTGCATATTACAGTATTTCCTCTGATACAAGGAAATAACAAGAAATGTAAAATTTTTACAGATGACATTACCCTTTTTATGGTAGTCTACTTGTGATACACTTACTTATTGTACGTACATAATTAAAGGGTGACGGGAGGAGATCGGATGGCAACAAATATCTCGGATCATTCTGTATTGAACAACGGGGTGAAAATGCCCTGGTTGGGACTTGGTGTCTGGAAGGCAAAAGATGGGGAAGAAGTGACAGGTGCTGTCCGCTCTGCCATCAAATCTGGCTACCGCAGCATTGACACAGCAGCAGTCTATGGCAACGAGGTTGGTGTCGGCGAAGGAATCCGTCAAGCGGGGATCGATCGCGATCAGCTTTTCATCACCACGAAAGTATGGAACGCAGATCAAGGCTATGATTCCACACTGAAAGCATTTGACGACAGTGTAAAGCGACTGGGAATCGAGACGCTGGATTTGTATCTGATTCACTGGCCAGTAAAAGGCAAGTATGTGGAGACGTGGAGAGCGCTGGAGAAATTGTACCGTGACGGTTATGTACGTGCAATTGGCGTCAGCAACTTCCATACGCACCACCTGGAAGATCTGCGTCAAAACAGTGAGATCATCCCAGCAGTCAACCAAGTCGAGTTTCATCCGCTGCTCACTCAAAAAGAGCTGCTTGGCTACTGCCAAGAAAACGGCATTCAAATGGAAGCGTGGAGTCCTTTGATGCAGGGGAATCTGGATCATCCGCTGCTTGTCGAGCTCGGACAAAAGTACGGCAAATCACCAGCCCAGATTATCATTCGCTGGGATCTTGAGAAAAAGGTTGTGACGATTCCGAAATCGATCACACCAGCACGAATCGCGCAAAATGCGGATGTGTTTGATTTCTCTCTCACTGCAGAGGATGTTGAGAAGATCAACGCTCTCAATGAAAACAAGCGATTCGGGGCAGACCCGGACAACTTTAACTTTTAATAGAGAAAAAGGGAAGCCGTTTTATTACGCGGCTGCCCTTTTTTTTTGTAGAGAACAGATTCAGCGATAGCTGACAATTGTCCGGTACATCCCTTTATCCGATAGTTTGAGAAACAACGTGATGTCTGGGCGCAGATTGGCTTCGATAATCCATACCTTGCCGCTCGAATCGATCCCCATGTCAAAGCCGAATACGTTTTGCGAGGTATAATAGGTGACGAGTCTGCTTGCAGCGAGCAGAGCGATCCGGCGCAAGCGTGCCATCACCGCATCGGAGGAAGCGCCGCGAATATTGGAAGAGCGAATCGCTGTACGCAAGGGAAGGACACGTCCACCGCTGCGTTTGATATTGGTGATGATATAGCCTCTGCCGGCAACCTTGGCGAGCATTCCGGTGACGACCCATTGGGAGCCGGGACGACGCTGTACCATGACACGCACATCAAAGGGGCGTCCGTTGATCCTGGCGAGTGAGATTCCACGCTGAACGAGGTAACGAGCGCCCATTTTCTTGCGTAAGTAATGATAGGTGTCCTTTTTGCCGCGAATGGTTCGTTTTTTTGCGCCGCGCTGTACGCGATAGGTGCTGCTGCCTTTGCTGGATATCATCATGACGCCTGCACCGCCGCTGCCAGAGGCGGGTTTGGCGATCACTTTTCGATACCGATCAAGAAACTCATACAGAGACCTTTTGGAAAAAGGCTTCGTGCGCGGCAGAGTCCCTGCAAGAGCAGAGCTGGCGCGCAGGACGTAGTACTTGGTTAGCTTTGATTCACTTACGCCCATGTGAGGTCATTCCCCCAATCCTGAATTGAAACAAGCGGTGTTCCATACTAATGTATGTCCCTTTTGTTTCATCGCTTGTGGGAGTGTCCTACTGACTGAAAAATGGGAAGGGATGACAAAAACTCGTCATTTTCGCTCTTTACTATACACATTTTTTTCGTATACTGAAAAGTAGCATATTAGTTTCATCAGATGAAACGTACGGAACCAAGAAGGAAGCAGGTGTAATGAAAGATGGAAGAACAAAAAGCAAACGTGCGGGCGGTCGAGCGGGCTCTGGATATTTTGCTATGCTTCACAGATGCTACCGACCTGGGCTTGAGCGAGATCTCCAGCAGACTCTCGCTTCATAAAAGCACGGTGCATCGTTTGCTAGCAACTTTGGAAAACAAAGGGTTTCTGATCCGTGACGTCGAGACGGAAAAATATCGACTCGGCTTTCGAATTTGGGAGTTGTCTGCAAATCTTACCCATAATGATGACCCTGCTACGATGCTTCTGCCGGAGATGGAGCGGCTGCGCGATTTGGTAGAGGAAACGATCAGCTTGTATGTAAGGGATGGGATGGAACGGATCCGCATTCAAGCTGTGCAGAGCAAGCAGCCGATCCGCAGGGTGGCGCCGATCGGGGCTCGAATGCCGCTGACGGTAGGAGCCTCCAGCAAAGTGCTCGTAGCCTATGCAGGTGCGGCTGTTGCCAGAGAGCTTTTAGAGGATCCCGATTGGCCGGACTTTGTTAGCAGGGAATCGTATGTAGAGCAGCTCGAGCAGATCCGGCAGCAAGGCTTTGCGACAAGTGTGGAAGAGAGGGAGTTGGGGACGGCAGCTGTTGCAGCCCCGATCTTTAATCGAAATGGACAACTGGTGGCATCGATTGCCGCTTCAGGACCGTCAAACCGTCTGACGCAGGAGAAGATGAGTCAGTATGCGCCATTCATCAAGGAAGCGGCCTATCGTATGGGAAAAATGATGAAATAGCTCCAAAGCCAACACAGCCCGATCGGTGGGACGTGTTGGCTTTTTTTATACAGCTACATTCCTCGTTTGTGCTCGTTTTGCAAAACAGTCCAAAAGGATTTGACGCCTTCATCGGCGAGAAAACGGCTGCCCCGTTCTTTGACGTACTGGCTCATGGCTTCGTAATAGGAGGGATTGGTCAGCCGCTCGTAGTGGTAAGCGATGTCGTAGGCGTCCTCGACGAACAGAGGGTATTCGTTACCGAGCAAGGCCAGGTTGCCGACGGTCCGCGTGGTCAATACAGGAACACCGAGCCCCATATACTCCAGAATGCGGGATAAATAAGAGTGTGAGGGGTTGCGGTCTTCGGTTTTGTCATAGAGGAGGGCAACGCCGATCCCGCTTTTGACGATCATCTCTTTCGTTTTCCACATCGATTTTTGTCCGTGATCCGCGACGCCGGGCCTGCGCAGCAATTTTTCTGCCTGCTTGCGGTATTTTCCGACGATAGAGGGGTAGAGTACCCGCAGCTTGGCGTCGGGAAAATCTTTGCGTATGAGCCTGATGGCCTTGGTCGCAACAGGCAACCCATAGCGCGGCCGAATCACGCCAGCTTGGATCAGATCGAGTGGATCAGAGGGGGAGCGGCGGAGATTGAGGTCTGGCATGGGCTCGACAAACTGGGGAAGCACCTGGATTTTGCGGAGAAGCTCCTCGGGGGCATAAGAGCCTTTCTGTAATTGATAGAGACGGTAGCGCTCGGCATTTGGCTCGGTTTGAAAAAAGACAACGCGGGAATGGCGAAAGACGTAATCGAGCCTTCGCATAATATACGGATCGTGGAGATTGTACTGGATGGCCAAAAACAAAAGCTTGGAGCTGAGCGATCGTTTCATTCTTAGCAGCTTTACAGCCTCATTGCGACCGCGGATGAAAATGAAATCATAGGGCTTTTTCCGGTCGCGGGCAATGATTTCCTCATGAGGATCATTGGCTTGGAAAAAGCGGATATGCTGAAAGGTAAAGCCACCCATCCCGTCTCGAAAGCGAAAGGGAAGGACACACTCGAGCGAATAGTGTTGACGCTCGGACTCGGGCAGCTGGGCCAGCTTGCGATCGAGCGCGCGCAGTAGGATGAAGAACTGCAGAACATTTCCCTTTGGCTTGAATTCGATGAGATTGCAATAAAAACAGATTCTCACGTGATTCTCTCCTTCACAGGGCTCTCCACTATGGTATTGGGATTAGAGGCGGATGGCTACCCGAAAGGAGAAAATCGAGAAGGAACATTTACTTACTTGAATAAAAAACTTTACTCGAGTTAATTTATTGATTATTATGTAGATATTGAAACGGAAACAGGAGATCATCATGACACTATCGTTGCGCGAAAAGAAAAAGGCGAAAACCAAGCTCGCATTGCTGCATGCCAGTCTGAATCTGATCGGGGAGCGTTCCTTTCGGCAGGTGCCTGTAGAAGAAATCTGTCAGCAGGTGGACGTCTCCAAAGTTACTTTTTTCAAGTTTTTCCCGCAAAAAGAAGATGTGCTCATCTTTTTCATGAGTGTCTGGCAGGCGCAATGTTTTTTGGAGCTCGTCGATACCGGCAAGCGGGGGTGGGAGGGAGTTCGTCATATTTACGGAAAAGTGGCAGAGGATGCTAAGGAACAACCTGGGGTTATGCTGAGTCTGATCAGCTTTTTGTCCGAGCAAAAAATGCATCCGTGGGTGCCGAAGCTGACGGAAGCAGAGCTTTCGTTGCTATTTCCGGAAAGAGATACCCATGGAGTTGAAGAGGTAACGCTGGATCAAATTTTCAAGCGCTGCGTGAAAGAGATCAAGGAAGAGGGAGAGCTCGTGGACCCAGTAACGGCTGAAGAAGCGGTGGAGCTTCTTTTCTCGATCTTCTACGGTGCCTTTTTATCCGCACATCTGTTTCGTTCCACCGATTATATGGCGTATTACGATAGGCACCTCAAATTACTGAGGAGGTAAGTGACCGATGGCAAAAGTAGTCCCTGGAAGATTTACGGCTCGCATGGAAGGCCCCTTTGTCGTGTTCATCATCGGCATGCGCGTGAACCGCTTATGGGCCTTTCATAAATGGGTTCCTGTTGCGACAGCCATGGGCGGCATGCTTAAGGAGCTGTATGAGCACCCGGAGCTCGGCTTTTTGGGGAATTCCTCCCACATGAATTTGCGTGAAGTCACGCAGATTCAGTATTGGCGCTCTTATGAGGACTTGGAAAAGTATGCGAGGAACAGCCACAACCATTTAACGGCTTGGAAAAAGTTCAACCAGTCGATCGGGTCAGATGGGACGGTTGGGATCTTTCACGAGACGTACCTCGTAGATGCTGGGAAGTATGAGTGCCTGTATGGAAACATGCCTGTATGGGGGCTGGCGAAAGCAGGCGAGCATCTGCCAGCAGTCGGAATGCGGGAAACGGCCAGGCGGCGTTTAGGAGGGCAAAACGAGCCCGCTGTTCCCACTCCTCCACAATAAGCCGAGGCGAGCTGGCAGGGCAGGATCCATTCTGGCTGGGAGGATATTCTAGCTGGGAAGCGAATACATGAAAAAACGGGAAAGAGCCGCGAGTAGCGGTTCTTTCTCTATGTGCAGATCGCTCGGATGCATATGGATGGAAATCGTTAGGGAAAAAAGCAGCAGAGAGAGAAGCGGTTTGAGAAGGGACTGGAGGGGACAAAGCTGAGAGTTGTACTGATCGATGATGAACGCTTGGCGATTCAGTATATGGAGAAAATACTGGATGGAATAGAAGGCATAGCGATCGTGGGAAGGTATCAAGATTCTGTCAAGGCACTACATGATATACCAAACCTGCGGCCAGACGTCGTGTTTCTGGATGTCGAAATGCCGGAGAGGGATGGGATCGAAATAGCAGAGGAGATTTCCCTTCTTTTGCCGGATATCGATATTGTTTTCGTGACCGCGTACGAGGAATATGCAGTGAAGGCATTTGAGCTGGATGCCTTGGATTACGTTTTGAAGCCGGTACAGCGTGAACGATTGCAGAAAACCTTGAAGCGACTGCAAAAAGAAAAGGAATGGATGGCCGAGGAGAAACGGACAGGCCCCCCGCAGACAAGAATCCACTGCTTCCAATCCTTGCAAATCGAGGTAGCTGGCGATGGGCTTCAGACCATCCGCTGGCGGACCGCAAAGGCGCAGGAGCTGTTCGCGTTTCTGATTCACCGCCGGGGAAAGCCTGTCCGAAAAGATTACCTGCTGGAGCTTTTTTGGACGGACATGGAATGGAAGAAAGGCTACTCGCTGCTGTATACAACGGTGTATCAAATCCGGAAGACCCTGGAGCGGCTGGGCATCGGCCTGAAAATCACCAACCATGAGGATGGATACTTGCTGGAGCTGGGCGGGATCAGCCTGGATGTGGAAGAATGGGAGAGCCAGCTGCGAAGTCTGCCGCCTATCTCGGAGGACAGTCTGAGTAAGCATATGGAGCTGATTGAGCAGTACCGCGGAGATTACTTCGCGGAGTACGACTATTTATGGGCAGAAAGTGAGCGCCAACGTCTGCGGGCAGACTGGTATGATCATGCGATGCAGGTGGGCCGCTACCTGGTGGGCGAAAGGGAGTATCCGAAAGCGATCGCCTTGTATCTGCGCTTGCTGCAGTTTTTGCCGCATTTGGAGGAGTTGCATTTCACACTCATGCAGCTGTACGATACGGTGGGAGATCGGGAGGCCGTTACTTTACAGTACAACCAGCTGAGGAATATGCTTCAGGAAGACTTTGATATGGACCCGCGCCCGGACATAACGGAATGGCTTCAAAAGCGGAAGCACGTCTATCGGGGCGAAATCGACGGGAATTAAGGCAAGTGGGAGGTGACTTATATGAAATACTCCTTTGTCCGCGTTGCCGGATGTGGCTCTAAGCAAAGAGTTCCTCAAAATCTTTGTTTAGAGCCTACTCTATAACCGCAGATCGGAGCTCTTTGCTTCTCTATATACGAAAAAAACGTGATATAGATGGGAGCAAAGCGAAATGAAATACGTCAATGCAAAAAAAATGCTGCCGGCAGAGCTTTTGCGCAGCATTCAGGAATATACGCAAGGCAGCTATTTGTACATTCCCGTTCGCGAGGGACACAAGAAGCGGTGGGGGACGCGCACGGAATCCAAGCATCTTTTGCGCAAGCGCAATGAATCGATCATCTCGGGGTATCGGTCAGGTGCTTCGGTGAAGGAACTCGCACTCCAGTATCACTTGACAAAGTCTAGCATCCGCAGGGTCCTGCGCGATCACAAATAATTCTGTACCAAGCATGAACTTTCTTCTCTTCATTCCGCGCTGTAAACTGAACGGAAAGCATGGGAATGAGGAGGTACCTATGAGTGGAATCCACTTACTCGATATTTCGTTTACCAATCAGGGGCATCGCGAGGCTATTACACCCGTCTTGTTGCAGGATGAACAGGAGACCATTCTTGTCGATTGTGGGTATCCTGATTTTGTCCCGCTGCTGGCAGAGGCAGTTGGCCGCTTCGGCTTGACGCTTGCGGCAGTCACCAAATTGATTGTGACTCATCACGACATCGACCACATGGGTTCACTTGCTGCTTGGAAGCGCATGTACCCGCAGATTGCCATCATCGCGCACGAAGCGGAAGTACCTTATATCGAGGGGACGATAATATCGCTGCGGCGGAATAGAAATCGTTCATACCCCGGGACACATGCCAGGCCATCTATCCCTGTATCTAGCTGGCACCAAAACGCTGATCACTGGTGATGCGGTAGTGATCGAGGATGGAAAGCTCGCTATCGCCAATCCGCAGTATACCTTGGATCTGGATGCTGCCATTCGCTCGCTTCACCGCTTGCTGGATTATGACTTTGAGCAGATCGTCTGTTACCACGGAGGGCTGTTCGCCGGAGACGGGAGAGAAGCTCTGCATGAACTCATTCAAGCCTACAAGAAGAGGTGAGCAGTGGTGAAACAAAACAAATACGATGAGGCTGAATTCTTTTCAGCCTATCAGCAAATGACGCGGTCCCAAAAAGGCTTGGAGGGGGCAGGTGAATGGCATGTATTCAAGGCGTTGCTGCCCGACTTGCAGGATAAGCATGTGCTCGATCTGGGATGCGGCTTTGGCTGGCACTGCCGTTATGCACGGGAAGCGGGGGCAAGCTCGGTAGTAGGAGTGGATCTCTCGGAGAAGATGCTGCAGAAAGCACGGGAGATGACCGAGGATGACCTCGCTGTTACCTACATCCGGATGCCGATTGAGGACATCGCTTTTCCTTCTGACCAGTTTGACGTCGTAATCAGTTCGCTTGCGATCCATTACGTGCAAGACTTCGGCGAGCTTTGCAGCAAAGTACATGCATGCCTCAAGCCTGGAGGTACTTTCCTGCTATCTGTCGAGCATCCGATCTTTACTGCACGCGAAGAACAGGATTGGATCATCGACGATCAAGGCAAACGCCTGTATTGGCCAGTCGATCATTATCATATGGAGGGGATCCGCCGCACCTCCTTCCTGGCCGAGAATGTGATCAAGTACCACCGAACCGTCTCAACCTATATGAATGACTTGATCGGTAATGGATTCTCGATCAAAGTCGTGCAAGAACCAATGCCTCCTGCCGAAATGCTCGATGAAGTAGATGGGATGCGAGATGAGCTGCGCAGACCCATGTTCCTGATCGTTCAGGCAGTAAAGGCGAATGCGCTGCATGACAGGCAGATATAAAAAAGGAGAGGTCATCCGAGAGCTTCGATTCGGATGGCCTCTTTCGTTTTTCAGCAGGGCAGCCTAAAAGCCGGGCAGGTTGTCCAGATTGTTTTCCTTGATCCCGTCAGGCTCGCTGCGTAAAATATCCCGACCGTACTTGTGAAAGACGTCGACATGGGCGAGCTTTCCTGCTTTGGCTTCACTCAAGGCGGTGATGTAATCCAGCTCTCTTCCCGAGTCTGTCTTAAAGGCAATGAGATCGCCGTCATCATTTTTGCGTACGGCAACGATCTGTTCTTTGCCATCGATGGCTTGGTTATTCATACCGCCGTTTTCTTCAAGGGCTTGCTGCTCGCCGTTTGCTTTGTACTGGGCATAAATTTGGGCAAAGTCTTTTTCGTTAGTGGGGTTCATGTCAGATTCCTCCTCTATGGATAAGGGTGTCTAGGAATGGCAGCAGCCATGCGCGCAATTGGAAGTTTCAATATTGAAATAATAGGAGATAACGAGGATACTGGTAGGTACAAGTACAGAAAAAGAGTTTGTCTACAAACGAGGAGTGGAAGCATTGGGGGGAAAACGGGCTTGGTGGCTGCTGGTTTTTTGCAATTTGTTCTGGGCAGGCAACTACATATTCGGCAAATTCGTCGTGACCGAAATGACGCCCTTGTGGCTGACTTTCGCGAGGTGGGTCCTGGCTCTTGTCGTTTTGATTCCGCTGGCGATGGTTTTGGAGAAACCGGATTGGAGACAGGTCGCAAAGGCATGGCTGCCCTTAATCTTGATGGGGCTGCTCGGGGTGATCGGATTTAATGTATTGCTGTACTCGTCGCTCGAGCACACTTCCGCGACTAATGCGGCTTTGGTAACGGCTTTAAATCCCGTGGTCATCGTGTTGTTTTCGGTGCTTTTCTTGCGTGAAAAAGTATCGCGTATTCAAGCCTCCGGGTTTATCCTCTCGCTACTCGGGGTGCTCGTCATCTTGACGCAAGGGCATGTTTTGCGCGTCTTTCAAACGGACTACAATCAGGGAGACTTGCTCGTCCTGTGCTGTGTACTGGTGTGGACCTTGTATTCCATCATAGGGAAGAAGGTAAAGGGGGTGTCGCCGATTACGGCCACAGCAGCTTCTACCGCGTTAGCTGTTGTCATGATGCTTCCTTTTGTCATCGCAGAGGGGGTCGACTTTCGCGCATTGAGCCCGCTAGCTTTCACCGGCATTGCTTACATTGTTTTGTTTCCGTCCATTTGTTCCTTTGTGTTCTGGAACGTATCGGTACGAGCCGTAGGAGCGAGCCAGGCAGGCATCACCTTAAACCTGATCCCGGTCTTCACCGCGATGATCAGCGTGGCATTAGGGGAGCGGATCTCGCAGTCACAGGTGTGGGGAGGACTGCTCGTCTTTATCGGGGTTACGTTTGCTTCCGGCTTGATCGATCAGCAGTGGAAACGCAGACAGGCAAAATCGTCCGCTGAAGTGATGGATAGATAACAGACAAGCAAAAAGGCAGCGCATCGTCGAAACGATGGCTGCCTTTTTTATGGGTGGGTGCTGCTACGAACTTATTTGATAAAGCGTTTCTTATGCGTTAACGGGTTTGCCTTCATCCAGCAACTGACGCAGTACCGTTTGCAGGATACCGCCGTTGCGATAGTAGTCTACGTCTACCATGGAGTCCAGACGAACCAGTACTTCGAATTCGAAGCTGCTGCCGTCTTTGCGGGTAGCCTGTACTTTTACGCGTTGGCCTGGTTGAACGTCATCGGACAGACCTACAATGCTGAAGGATTCTGTTCCGTCGATGTTCAGTGTTTTCCAGCTTTGGCCGTCTACGAATTGCAGAGGGAGTACGCCCATACCTACCAGGTTTGCACGGTGGATACGCTCGAAGCTCTCAGCAATAACCGCTTTGATGCCCAAGAGGAATGTACCTTTTGCTGCCCAGTCACGGGAAGAACCAGTACCGTACTCTTTACCAGCCAGTACAACGAGTGGAGTACCGTCTGCTTGATACTTCATGGAAGCATCGTAGATGGACATGACTTCGTCAGTTGGCAGGTATTTCGTTACGCCACCCTCCGTGCCAGGAGCCACTTGGTTGCGGATACGAATGTTCGCGAAAGTACCGCGCATCATTACGTCATGGCTACCACGGCGAGCACCGTAGGAGTTGAAGTCTTTGCGTTCTACGCCGTTCGCTTGCAGATAGAGACCTGCAGGGCTGGTTGGCGAGATGTTACCTGCTGGGGAGATGTGGTCAGTTGTCACAGAGTCACCGAACAGAGCGATTGTTTTCGCTGCTTTGATGTCTGCGATCGCTGCGATTTCGCCAGCCAGGTTTTTGAAGAATGGCGGTTCTTGGATGTAGGTGGATTTTTCATCCCACTCGTACAGATCGCCAGTTGGAACGTCGATTTGATTCCAAGCTTCGTTTTGTGTAAACACTTGACCGTACTCGGCACGGAACAGAGCTGGGTTCATAGCTTTGTCCATCGCTGCTGCGATCTCTTGTGGAGATGGCCAGATGTCTTTCAGGAATACTGGCTCACCGTCTTTGCCAGTACCGATTGGTTCGGTAGACAGATCGATATCCACAGTACCCGCCAGTGCGTATGCAATAACGAGTGGAGGAGAAGCGAGGTAGTTCGCTTTTACCTGTGCATGGATACGTCCTTCGAAGTTACGGTTACCGGATAGGACAGCTGCTACAGTCAGATCTTCATCAGCGATTGCTTTGCTGGTTTCCTCTGGCAATGGACCGGAGTTACCGATGCAAGTGGTGCAACCATAACCTACGACGTTGAAGCCGATAGCGTCGAGGGAATCGATCAGGCCAGCGTCTTTCAGGTATTGCGTAACAACACGGGAGCCTGGAGCCAGGGAGCTCTTCACGTAAGCTGGTTTGGTCAGACCTTTTTCCACCGCTTTTTTCGCCAGGATACCTGCGCCGAGCATTACACTTGGGTTAGAAGTATTGGTACAGGAAGTGATCGCTGCGATTACTACTGCACCTGTTTTCAATGTAGCTTTCTCGCCATTTGCATAAACAACTGGTGCGGAAGCTGCGATTTTCTCATCGGAGAGACCAAAACCGCCTTTATCGATCGGCGTACGCAAGCTGTTGTTGAAGGATTCCTTCATAGCAGTCAACTCTACGCGGTCTTGAGGACGTTTTGGACCTGCGAGGCTCGGTACTACAGTGGACAGATCCAGTTCCAATGTTTCGGAGAATACTGGGTCTGGCGTTTCGTCGGTACGGAAGAGCCCTTGTGCTTTGGTGTATGTTTCCACCAGGGAGATCAGATCTTCTTCGCGACCTGTTTGACGCATATAGTTGAGCGTTTCGGAGTCTACTGGGAAGAAGCCCATCGTAGCGCCGTATTCAGGAGCCATGTTCGCAACAGTCGCACGGTCAGCCAGCGAGATGTTGGACAGGCCAGGTCCGTAGAACTCTACGAATTTCCCTACAACGCCTTTTTTACGCAGCATTTGGGTAACAGTCAGAGCCAGGTCAGTTGCAGTTGCACCAGCACTCAGGGTACCAGTCAATTTGAAACCAACGACTTCTGGTGTTACGAAATACAGAGGTTGGCCGAGCATTCCTGCTTCTGCCTCGATACCGCCAACGCCCCAGCCAAGAACACCAAGACCGTTGATCATAGTGGTGTGGGAGTCAGTACCTACGAGAGAGTCAGGGAAAGCTACCAGTTCGCCATCTACTTCACGAGTAGCGATAACAGTTGCCAGATACTCCAGGTTTACTTGGTGAACGATACCCGTTGCTGGAGGAACCGCACGGAAGTTGTCAAACGCAGTTTGTGCCCAACGCAGGAAGCGGTAGCGCTCTTGGTTGCGTTCGAATTCCAGTTTCATGTTGTTGTCCAGAGCAGATGCGTTACCGAAATCGTCAACCATGACGGAGTGGTCGATAACCAGGTCAACTGGAACCAATGGGTTGATTCGTTTTGGATCTCCACCAGCGCGCTTCATCGCGATACGCATAGCAGCCAAGTCTACAACGGCAGGAACACCGGTGAAGTCTTGCAGTACGATCCGTGCAGGCATGAGTGGTACTTCTTGGTTTTCGTCGCGGCCTTTTGTCCAGGTCGCCAGTTGTTGTACGTGTTCTTTGGTGATAGCGCGGCCATCGAACTGACGTACAGCAGCCTCGAGCAGAACTTTAATGGAGAACGGCAGCTTGGAAACTTCTCCAACGCCTTGTTCTTCCAACCCTTGCAGGCGATAGTACGCGAAAGACTTGTCGCCTACTTGCAGGGAAGATTTTACTTTGTAAGCATCTTTGTTAGCCAATGTATACAACCTCCCTAAAGAATTCTTGGGGTTTCATCAGGTGAAACGCAGTTTCGTTTCCTTCATTACGAACCTATTATACTCGATTTGTTTCTTGTCATCTACCCCAAATTCATCATTTATATACAAAAATCATGGGAGAAAAAATAGGCACCGATCTCAAGTAGGGAACCTAGCCTATCGTATTATCCCGTTTATATTCCGTTTACATTCATCCGTTACTGTTTCTTTTGCAAGGGATTAGCGGCATTCGGCGATCCGTTTGGGGAGGAGAGGGAAAAGGTGGAAATCGGTAAACAAGCGAGCACCAGGCTGATTTTATTCGGACTGCTCTTGGGATTGCTCGTATCTTCCCTCAACCAGACGATTACAGTGACTGCGATGACTACGACGGTGCAGGAGCTGGGCGGCATATCGCTGTTTGGCTGGACTCTGTCTATCTACATGCTGATGTCAACAGCGAGCATGCCTATCTATGGAAAGCTAGCCGATTTATGTGGGCGAAAAAGCACGTATTTGCTTGGAATGGTGCTCTTCCTTCTCGGATCGTCGCTCTGCGGCATGGCAGGCAATATGACGCATTTGATCGTGTTTCGCGGCATACAAGGCTTGGGGGCGGGTTCCATGCTGCCTGTTGCGCTCGCGATCGTGGGCGATCTGTTTCCTCCCGAACGCAGAGACAAACCCCAATTCATGCTCGTCTCCGTCTTCGGTCTAGCGAGCATTCTCGGACCCGCGCTTGGAGGATTTTTGACGGAGCTGCTTAGCTGGCATTGGCTCTGCTTCGTCAGCCTGCCCTTTGGAGTCGCAGCCATTTGCTTATTGGCAATCGGATACCGCGAAAATCGGAACAAACACAAGCTGATAATCGATTGGCCGGGAGCCATCACGCTTTGCGGATCGGTTATCGCAATCTTGCTAGCTCTTGTGCTCGGTGATGCTGGAAAGCAAACGGAAGGAATGCTGGCAGGATTTTATGGTCTCGGCGGAATCCTTCTCGGACTGTTTTTATGGATGGAATCACAGGGGAAAGCTCCGATCCTTCCCCTTGCGCTGTTTCGCCATCGGCTTGTTTCGAGCGCAAGTGTGGTTTCCTTTTTCGTCAGCGCGGGCATGTTCGGCGCCATCCCATTCGTTCCATTCTTTTTGCATGAAGTACAAGGTGTCAGCCCAGCACTTGCAGGAGCCATGGTTATCCCGTACATGCTCGCCTATTTTGTGGGCAATGTGGTGAGCAGGCGCCTGATGAGCCGTTTTACTTACCGCCAAATGGTCTTGACCAGTCTGTTGATCATAGGAGTCGGCTTCGGTCTGCTGAGTATGATCGACACGCAAACAACTTTACAGACGGTTGCAACGTATATGATAGTAGCAGGACTGGGAGCGGGCCAGCTCATGCCGGTTTTGAAAACGGCTATGCAGAGCGCCGTAAGCAAGCAGCACTCGGGTTCTTTCCCTTCCCTTTTCGGGTTAGTACGCTCAATGGGCAGTACCATCGGAGTAAGCTTGAGGGGGCTCTTGATTTATGTTCAGCCTGACCACTCCCTTGGAATCGAAAGGGAACAAGTCTTTACACTCGTTTTTTTCTTTGTCATCATGGCGTTGCTGGCTGCCCTTTTTCTGGGGAAAGCGCAACTGGTCAGGGGAGATTCGTCAGAACTACAATCTTTACAGGCAAGGAGATCATTGCAATGAAAACTACTATGAATCCAGCAGAAGGAACAAAGGCCAATTGGCGCTCGTTCTTTCATTTAATAAAAGAAACAAAGCCGTCTAAGTGGAAAGTCGGAATTGCCCTGTTTTTGAGTATCGCCACTACATTGGTGAGTCTGGTCATTCCCCTTTTCACGAAAGACCTCGTGGACAGCTTTACCCTTTCATCGATAAGTCCCGGCCAAATTGTGATTTTGGCGATTGCCTTTGTGGCACAAGCCATCGCTGGGGGAGTCTCGATCTATTTGCTCAATCATGTCGGCCAAAGCATCGTGGCTTCCCTGCGTGATCGTCTGTGGAAAAAGCTGCTGGTGCTGCCTGTCTCCTATTACGATAACCATCGGACAGGAGATACGATCAGTCGGATGACCAACGATACGGGCGTTGTCAAAAGCTTGATTACGGAGCATTTGTCCAACTTCTTTACCGGTATCATCGCGATTGTCGGTTCGATCGCAACCCTGCTGTACCTGGACTGGCAAATGACGTTGGTGATGCTGATTGCCGTTCCGTTCGCCTTCTTTATTCTGATGCCACTGGGGCGGCAGATGTACAAGATCTCCAAAGGGCTGCAGGATGAGACAGCCAGCTTTACAACCGTCATGAATCAGGTGCTTTCCGAGGTGCGTCTGGTGAAGTCGTCGAATGCAGAGCCGCATGAGTACCAAAGTGGAAAAAAAGGCATCGACAACCTGTTCCGCTACGGGCTGAAAGAAGGCCGCGTGCAAGCGATGATCGGACCGCTGATTTCCTTTGTCCTGATGGTGCTTCTGGTTGTCGTTATGGGCTATGGTGGAATGCGCGTAGCGACTGGGGCCTTGACGGCAGGAGAGCTGGTCGCCTTTATTTTGTACCTCGTTCAGATCGTGATGCCGATGGGGCAGTTCACCCAGTTCTTCACTCAGCTGCAAAAAGCGATAGGTGCAACCGAGCGAATTATCGAGACGCTGGACGCAAAAGAAGAAGACCATGCATCAGGGCGCGAGCTGAAAAGCGCCAATCTGCCTATCTATGTGGAAAACGTGAGCTTTGCCTACGATAGTGGCGAAACCATCCTGGAGAATGTGAGCTTTACGATTGCTCCAGGCAAGGTCACTGCGATTGTCGGACCAAGCGGCAGCGGGAAGACGACGATGTTTTCCCTGCTCGAGCGCTATTATCAACCGGTTAGCGGGAGCATCCGCTTGGGAGAGGAACAGATTCAAGACTTTACCCTCGCGTCCTGGCGCAGCAAGATCGGGTATGTATCGCAGGAAAGTCCGCTCATCGCCGGGACGATCTGGGAAAATATCTGCTACGGGCTGGATAGAGATAGAGAAATCAGTGACGACGAGCTGAGGCAAGCGGCTGCGATGGCGTACGCCGACCAGTTTATCGAGGAGCTTCCGGATGGTTACGAAACTCAGGTAGGGGAGCGCGGCGTCAAGCTCTCTGGGGGGCAAAGGCAGAGGATCGGGATCGCACGTGCCCTACTCCGTGACCCGCAAATTCTCATGCTGGATGAAGCGACATCCAGTTTGGACAGCAAATCGGAGCTGGTCGTACAGCAGGCTCTCACGAATTTAATGAAGGGACGCACGACATTGGTCATCGCCCACCGGCTGTCAACTGTCGTCGATGCGGATCAGATCCTGTTTTTGGAAAAAGGAAAGATTACAGGCAGAGGGCGGCACGCCGAGCTGTATGAAACCCATGCGCTGTATCGGGAATTCGCTGCGCAGCAGCTGCGCGTGAAAGAAAGGGTGTAAGCAGATGACCAGATTGATGGTAGTAGATGACGATCCGCATATCCGGGAATTGGTCAGCGTCTTTTTGGAGCGGGAGGGCTTCGAAATGATGCAGGCGGCCGATGGAAGGGAAGCCTTGTCCAAGCTGGAGGACACGCCAGCCGATCTGGTCATCCTCGATATCATGATGCCGAATATGGATGGCTGGGAGCTTTGCCGGGAGCTGAGGAGCCTCTACGACATTCCGTTGCTCATGCTGACCGCAAAGGGAGAAACGGCGCAAAAGATCAAAGGCTTCGAGCTGGGAACAGATGATTACCTCGTCAAGCCGTTCGAGCCAGCCGAGCTCGTGGTTCGAGTCAAAGCGTTATTGAAGCGATACCGTATCGCGAGCTCCCATATTGTGCAGGTAGGCGGCTTGCAGCTGAACCGCCAGACCTATGAGGTGATGCAGGGCGACAAGCTTCTGACGATTCCCTTGAAAGAGTTTGAGCTATTGTTTATGCTAGCCAGCTATTCCGGCAAAACGCTCTCCAGAGAACAGCTGATCGAACAGATTTGGGGCTATGACTTTGAAGGAAACGAGCGAACGGTAGATGTGCATATCAATCGCCTGCGGGAGCGGTTTCCGACGGAGAGCTACGGCATTCTCATCCGGACGATTCGCGGACTCGGCTATCGTCTGGAGGTGAGTACATGAGTGGACCTGTGGTAAAAAAGGACGTTGTGTTCAAGGTCGTAGCTTCGATCACCTTCCCGGTTATTCTCATCGCTTGCTGGTCAGCGGGGTATGCCATCAGTCGTTCCCTTTTTCCAAAATGGTGGCCGCAGGCTTCTGATTTTACGATCGGCGTTACGAGCGGCATTCTCGGCTTTTTCCTTTTCCTGCTCGCGATGTTTCTGATCTCCAAGCTGTTTCCCCGGCGTCATCGGGAGCTGTTTCAAATGGTTATCGACGCCCTGCGCAGAATCGCCAAAGGGGATTTCAGCGTCAATCTCGATGTGAAAATTGATCATATGTGGGGAGAGCTGGTGGACGGGATCAATCATATGGCAGAGCAGCTAAACGAAATGGAGCAGCTGCGCCAGGAATTTATCTCGAATGTGTCTCACGAAATACAGTCCCCTCTGACATCCATCAGAGGATTTGCACGAGCCTTGCAAAATGAGAAGCTCACGCATGAGGAGCGGCAGCATTACCTGCAGATTATCGAGACGGAGAGCGCGCGTTTGTCCAAAATCAGTGAGAATTTGCTCAAGCTCACCTCCCTGGAGGGCAAGCATCATCCGGTAGAGCGGAAAAGGTACAGTCTGGATCAGCAGCTGCGCAGAATCATTCTGGCGTGTGAGCCGCAATGGCTGGAAAAGGAGCTGGAGCTGGACATTATCCTAGACAAGGTGGAAATCGTAGCGGATGAAGAGATGCTGAGCCAGGTATGGAATAATCTGATCAACAACAGCATCAAGTTTACTCCGAGTGGGGGCAAGCTGCAGATTCAGCTGCGGGAAGCGGGGGAAGAGGTACTCGTGCGCGTGACGGATACGGGGATCGGTATCGCCAAAGAGGATCAGGGACGCGTGTTCGAGCGATTTTTCAAGGCGGACAAATCGCGCAATCGCACGAGTGGAGGTAGTGGGTTGGGGCTGTCCATCGTGAAAAAAATTATCGACCTGCATCAAGGGACGATCACGGTCCAAAGCGAGCTGGGGGAGGGAACGACATTCATCGTGACCTTGCCGGCAGTACCCAGAACAAACGCATAGGATAGAAAGGGGCGGTCGCGACGTCAAGAAAAGACGTTTGCGATCGCCCTGTTTGATTGCTTGGAGCATTAGGCTCCGATGTATTTGGCGTGAAGGGTTCGTGCCTGGGTAATGTCATCTGTGCCTTGCACCAGTACCCGTCCATCAGGGAAGACCACCAGCGTGTGCGGCTCTGCGTGGAAACGCAGCAAAAACTTGTTGCGCTCCACTTGGCCAAGCGGTGCGAGTCTTACAGCCAGCGCGTCCAGATCAATCGACATGCTGCTGGCAGGAGAGATTTGGACGGTGTCGCGTCCGCATAAGGAGACAGCTTGTCCATCCTGCGTTTCCGGATGGAGGAAAGCGAAGTCGCGCTGCCCACAGCAAGGGCAGTCTGCCCGGCGGCCGTTTACAACCTTGATTTGCTGATGGCGGTTTTGCCAGATCTCGAAGTGCTCCAGATTTGGATTGAGCGCATCAGTCGCGCCGATCAGGATCTTGAACGCTTCGGTCGCCTGATAAGAAGCGACGATGTGAATGATCGGACCGATGACGCCTGCCGTATCGCAGGTCGCCATTTCGCCTGGGTTCGGTGCTTCTGGAAACAGGCAGCGCAGACAAGGGGTCTCACCGGGACGAATCGCGGTAAAGGTACCCGTCGCACTGACAGCTCCGCCGTACACCCAAGGTATGCCGTGCTTTACACACACGTCGTTTACGAGGTAGCGAACCTGAAAATTGTCCGTCGCATCAAGCACGAGATCGACATCTGCGAGCAGCTCCTCGGCGTTGTAGGCAGTCAGATCGGCGACGACAGGCTCGATCGTCACTCCCGAGTTGACGCGTGACAGCTTGGCGTGGGCAGCAATCGCTTTGGGCAAATGCTCAGCTGCATCGGATTCGTCGTACAGCATTTGACGCTGCAAATTGCTCGGTTCCACAAAGTCGCGGTCGATAAGACGGACGAAGCCTACTCCGGCGCGAACCATGTGATTGGAAAGCACCGTGCCAAGTGCGCCCATCCCGACGATGGCGACGCGGCTTTGGCTGAGCTGATCCTGTCCGCTGCGCCCGATCGGAGCAAACAGGATCTGGCGGGAATAGCGTGTATCCACGTTCTTATTGTCCCCCTTCTTCGTACTTCGAGATCGGATCCCAGGGACCTTGCTGGTGTCCTTTCCACTCGCTGCCGTCTTCCCACATTTCCTTTTTCCAGATCGGAACAATTTGCTTCAGGCGCTCGATGGCATAGCGTCCAGCCTCAAAGGATTCGTTGCGATGCGCAGTGGCGACCGCTACGACAACGGCGATCTCCTCCACCTGCAAATTTCCGACGCGGTGCTGCATCGCGACTTGCGTGCCGGGCCAGCGTTCCTCGATTTCTGCTGCGACCTGCTTCATTTTTTTGACGGCCATCGGCGCGTATGCTTCATAGGAGAGGTACACGGTGCGCTGACCTTTCGTAAATTCACGAACCGTGCCAACAAAGGTAAGGATGGCGCCGGCATGCGGATTGCTGACGAGCTGCACGAGCTTGTCCGCAGAGAGTGGCTCTTCGGTAATCGCAAAGCGAGGGTCTTCTCCGCCGCTTACTGGAGGGAGCAGCGCAATTTCATCCTCTTGCAAAAGAACTCTGTCAGGTGCAGCGTATTCTTGGTTGACCGATACAAAGCAACTGCCAAGCAGCGGCGCGAGTGCAGCATGCTGGGTGGCGACAGCATCCAGTAGATCGCGAACAGTTGCTTGATCAGGAAGGGTTATTTGGATTTCACGTTCGTTGGCTCGCTCGGCAAGGCCGGCAAACAGCAAGATCGTAACAGTCATCAAGGCGATTCCTCATTTCCCGTTAGTAAATAAAAGACTCTTTATGGCTTGACGATATCACAATACGGACAAGATGCCAATCTTCGAAGGGGTTCGGGAATATACTTGCCAGAATTTTCGGATGGGTAGATTTTGGAATGATTGAAAATAATTTCCAGATTGGTATAGTGGTAAGAGAGGAGACACAATTAAGGAAGGGTTGGGGAAGAGATGTGTACGAGCTTTGTCAGCTACGGTGATCGCACGCTGATCGGGATGAATTTCGACATTTCCGATCGGGCTATCAAACTGGTTTATCAAAAGGACAGTCAGCTTCTCGTCATGCAGCAGGAGGGAGCCGCGTTTTTTCCTGCATTGGGCATCAACAAGAGCGGGACTTTCATGAATTTGCACATGGTCGAAGAAAACGCGGCAGGGGCTTACCGACGCGGAAAGAATTGCGTCCATATAATGAAGCTTTTTGACGATGTGCTGAGTGAGAAGCTAGCTCCAGAGGATGTACCTGCTTTCGCAAGCGATCATGCCATCGTGAATGTTCCAGGGCACAGCGTCCATAGCTTGATCGCAAACGGGGAAAGGCGTGCCTGCATCGTCGAGCCAGGAAGAAAGCCGCTTCAGCTCGATTCCGAGGATGTAAAATTCGTCGTGCAAACGAACTTCTCGCTAACGGAAGCAAAGGTGAGCGGAGCAGCAGCGGACGGCGCTTATGGTGTGGAGCGTTTTCAACTAGCGAACGAGCGGCTCGCGTCGGCACAAGGAAAAGTTGGGGTGGAAGCCGGTTTCTCGGTCTTGCAGGAGACGGCACAGCTGCGAGGGGATTTTCCGACACAGCTATCCCTCATAAGCGTTCCCGAAGAAGGGGTGGTCTATTTTGCCCTACAAGCCGACTTTGAACGGATTTTTTCCTTTTCCTTTCACGATCAGCAAATACGAACTAAGCAAGGTTTTCAGACTAACCGGAATAGCCCTGTTACCAAAAAAGGCGTTCTGCTCTCGGAGCTTTCCGGTTGGTAAAGATTTAGAACTTGTATCCCTTTACATAGTGATTGCTTTTATTCGGAAGCCAGAGTAAGGTAGAGAAGTAAGAGATATTTTGAGCGAATGGGGCGAAAATCGGGAGAAGTTCTGATTTTCGCTTATTTTTGGAGGAAGAATATGAGCGATCAGCTGACTCATTTTAATGAGCAAAATCGTGCCCGCATGGTAGATGTCTCGGAAAAAAATATCACCAAACGAGAAGCGGTAGCGCAAAGCAAAATAACGATGAAGCCGGAAACATTGGCGCGTATCCGCGAAGGGCGTGTAGAAAAGGGGGATGTATTGGCTGTGGCTCAGGTGGCGGGCGTCATGGCAGCCAAAAAAACATGGGATATCATCCCGATGTGCCACCCGTTGCCGCTGACGGGGATCGATATTCGCTTTACGTTTACAGATGAGGAGACCATCGAGATTGAAGCGTCTGTCAAAACAACAGGAAAAACCGGGGTGGAGATGGAAGCTTTGACCGCAGTAAGTGCGGCTGCCCTGACGGTGTACGACATGTGCAAGGCGATGGACAAGGGCATGGTCATCGGACCGACCAGCCTTCTTTTAAAAACAGGTGGCAAAAGTGGGGACTTCCGGCGGGGAGAGAACTAACGAATGAGACAGACTTGGAATTCCTATCCGAGCAGCATCCGTCTTCTGGCGGTAGCTGCCATCATTTTTTCTACAGGTATGGCTTGTATTTGGCCTCTGGTCACCATCTATATACACGATTATTTAGGAAAGCCGCTGACCGTAGCCGGCTTTTTGCTGATGCTGAACCAGGGAGCATTTTTGGTGGGGAGTCTGGCTGGCGGCATGCTCTTTGACCGCTGGGGGAAGATGAAGACGATCATTCTGTCCTCCATCGGGATCATCGTCATATCGATCTGTCTCGGTTTCACGACTGATTTCACGATCTATACGATTCTTTTGCTTCTGAACGGATTGTTTTACGGTACCTTGTCCCCTGTGATGAATGCGCTGGCCGTTGTCATGTGGCCGCAGGGGGGACGAAAAGCCATCAACATGATTTACGTTGCCCTCAATGCAGGCGTCGCGGCCGGCTCCGCCCTGGGGGGAGTTTTGGCTAGCGTGTCGTTTGCTTGGACCTTTTTTGGAAACGCTATCGCTCAAATCGTTGTTTTTGCTATGTTTGTCTTTATTTTACCTCGTCATTTGAAAGCGATCGCGGAGGGGCAGACAGGAGCAGCTGAGCAAGCCGCTACTTCTGCTGTAAAGAAAGAGAGCGAAAAGAAGGCGGCTATCTCCACATCCCCGAAAAAAGTAGTGTGGGGCGCGTTGATCCTGTTATGCGCCGGGCTTTTGATCAGCTGGATCGTTTATGTGCAGTGGACGACGGTACTCTCTACCTACATGCAGTCACTGGGGATTACCTTGCGACAGTACAGCCTGCTGTGGACGCTGAACGGAGCCTTGATTTTGTTTGGACAGCCGCTTATCTCATGGGTCATCAGGCATTTTGCCAAGACGCTCAAGGCACAGATGCTGCTGGGAACCTACGTTTTCGCCTTGTCGATGCTGATTTTGTCCCAAACGACGGCGTATGCAGGCTTCTTCGTCGCCATGTTTGTCATGACCATCGGGGAAATGCTCGTTTGGCCGGCTGTTCCGACCGTGGCTGCCGAGTTTACACCGGAAGGGCAGGAGGGCTTCATCCAGGGGCTGGTATCGGGTACCGGCTCTGCTGGCCGGATGCTGGGGCCGCTGCTCGGGGCTTTTATTTTCCAGACGTTTGAGGCACAGGGCTTGCTCTACATTATGGCCGGACTCTCCCTGATGTCTGTCGCCTTCTTTGTTCTGCACAGCTCGTTTCAAAAACGCAGCAAGCGCAGCGTGGTTGCGACAACCATAGAAAAATAAAGGAGGGCGCCTCGTGCGTCTTTCTTTTCGTTTGTTGGTAACTGGCATACTTCGATAGCGGGAGAATCAATAGCTTGCTAGAATACAGGCAGGAGCGCAAAGCGAGAGCCTAAATTACAGAAGGAAGGGATCCTCTTGTCTCGGTCGTTATTTCTGGTACTCACGATCCTCAGTCTCATTTGGGGTGGTTCGTTCTACTTTATGAAGATCCTGCTGCATGACTTTGGTCCCGCGACGATTGCTTTCCTGCGTTCTGCTCTCGGCCTGGTGACGATTATCTTGATCATGGTGAGTTTGAAAAAGCCAATTGGTTTCAAACAAATTGCCTGGGGGCCGATGATCATCATGGCCTTGGTCAATACGGCGATCCCGTGGTCGCTGATTGCCTTCAGTGAAACTCGTTTGACGAGCACGATGGCATCGGTGCTAAATGCAGCGACCCCCATATGGACCCTGGCGGTAGGCATCCTCTTTTTCAAGTTTGCATCCCATCGCATGCATTGGATCGGCATGCTCATCGCTTTTTGTGGCATTATTGTCTTGCTCGATGTCAATCCGGTTTCCTTGGTGTCCGTGGATGTGATCGGTTTTCTTTGCATGCTTGCGGCTACTTGCTGCTACGCATTTGGTGGACAGCTGTCGAAGCGTTTGCCCGGCAATCTATCGATGTACCAGATTACGTTCGGGACACTGCTCACCTCGATGATCGGAGCAGGTGGAGTCTCGCTGGCAACGGAGTCACTCCCTATCTCTGCGTTTAGCTCGGGGGGGACAGTCGCGGCCTTGCTGGGGCTCGGCGTGTTTGGCTCTGGCGTCGCGTATATCCTCTTTTACTATCTGGTGCAAAAAGGCGGTCCAGAAATCGCGTCACTCGTAACGTATCTCGTTCCGATCACAGCGTTTATCTGGGGCTATACATTGCTAGGTGAACAGATTACGTGGAATCTGCTTGCCGGGATGCTCTTCATTGTCGGCGGGGTGTTTTTGACGGGCAGGAAGGTGAAGCCGAAAACGAAAGTGACCGTGGAAGTTTAGTGAGGAAGCAGGCTACAGGGAAGAGGGTAGCCTGCTTTTTTGTTAACCATTTTTGGTGTCGAAACTTGCTTCGTTTTTCAAAGTGAATATTTCTTGATGCGAAATATCGAAGCGTGACATAATCATTTCGTAAAGCGAAATAGTTTGGGGTGCTTGCTGTGGACGACAAGAAGCGGATGGCAATGCGTCTGACAAGGCTCAACAAGGTCTATCTGGATGTGATTGCGCAAGAGCTTGCTGCATGCGGGATGACCGTACCGCAGATGTTTGTGCTGGGGCCGGTCATGCAGGGCAGAAGGACGATCGGGGAGATCAGCCGGATGATTGACCTTTCCTACAGCACCGTATCCGGAATCGTCGACCGTTTGGAGCGGAACGGTTTTGTGGAGCGTACCCGGGACCATCAGGACAGACGGATGGTGTGGGTCGAGCTGGTCGGTTCCGTCGAGGCGATCCAGAACCGGATTCCGTTCATGCGAGGCGAGTACTTCCCCGAGCTTTTCTCCTCGATGGAGGCGTCTGAAGTGGAGAGGGCCAGTGAGTCCTTGGCGCTTTTGACCAGGCATCTCGAAGTGCGGCAACAATCGTTTCCGAAAAAGGGAGGGAGTGATGCGAGATGAATCTGTCACGTTTTTCCATTCAACGCCCCGTCACCATTTTCATGATGGCGCTAGCCTTGCTCATCTTTGGCTTTGTTTCCCTGCCCAAGCTGGCTGTCGAGCTATATCCGGAATTGAACTTGCCGGTAGCGGTCGTTGTCACGACGGTGGAAGGCAGCACACCCGCCGAGGTGGAAAAGCTGGTGACCAAGCCGATCGAGGAGGGGCTCGGAACCGTCGCCAACGTCGACAAGATCATGTCCAACTCGGCAGAAGGAGCTTCTCAGGTTATCCTGCAGTTCAACTGGGGAACAGACATGGATCAGGCGACCTTGAACATGAGGGACAAAGTAGATCAGGTGCGCGGCAGACTGCCTGACAACGCAAACGCCCCGCGAATTATCAAGATCGATCCGAATAGCGAGCCAATCATGACCTTGTCTGTCACCGGGGAGAGCGACATCGCTAAGCTCAAAACCTTGGCGGAGGAAGTCATCAAGCCGAGATTGGAGCGCATCGACGGGATTGCCTCAGTAGGTGTATCTGGCGGGGAAGACCAGGTTATCGAAGTCGTGCTTGATCCGGACCGCATCGCGGCATACGGAATCGGAATCGAGCAGGTGCAGCAAGCCTTGCAGGCGACGAATCTCTCGGGTACCTCGGGCAGCATACGGGAAGGAGACACGAAGCTGGCGATCCGGGTCGATGGAGAGTACAGCAATGTCCAGGAGATCGGAGAAACGCCCATCCGGCTGCCCGGTGGAACCATCGCTCTGAAGAACCTCGCGACCATTTCGGATACATACAAGGAAATCACCCAAAAAACGTACTTGGACGGTCAGACGAGTGTGGGCTTGAGTGTAACCAAGGCGTCTGGGGGAAACACCATTGAAGTGGCAGACGAAGTGAAAGCAGAGCTCAAGCAGCTGGAAAACGTCTTGCCCAAAAACGTCAAAATCACGATGATTCTCGATTCTTCCCAATTTATCAAGGATTCTATCTACACCGTTGGCGAGCATGCGCTGATCGGCGGTCTGTTTTCCATCCTCGTCTTGCTCCTGTTCCTCGGCAGCTTCCGATCGATGATTATCATTGCGATCGTTTTGCCCATCTCCGTAATCGCCACATTCTGTCTGATGTATTTTACCGGTCAGACGATCAACCTCATTTCGCTGTCGGGCTTGACGCTCGGACTCGGCTCTCTCGTTGACTTTGCGGTCGTTATCCTCGAAAACATCTTTCGCTATCGCGAGCAAGGCAAAAGCATGATGGAAGCGGCACGACTCGGCTCCAAGGAAGTCGGGACCGCTGTCATGGCATCTGCCCTCGCTCAAATCTCTGTTTTTGCTCCCATCGTTTTTGTAGAAGGGCTTGCCTCGGAGCTATTTGGCCCGCTTGCCCTGACGGTTGTGTACTCGCATATCGCCGCCCTGCTGGCCTCTCTGACGCTGGTTCCGATGCTGAGCGCCCGCTGGCTGAAAAAGACTCCGCATATGGATGAGCAGGAGCGAGCGAAATATCGGGGCATGAATCCACTGATTTGGTTCCATATCGGTTTCTCTAAGCTCGCTCGCCGGTATGGCCGGTTTCTCGGTTGGGCTATTACACATCGAAAAACGGTTTTTGCCGCCACGATTGCGCTGTTTGTTGGTGCCGTGTTCCTTTCAGGAGCCGTCGGAGCGGAATTCATCCCCAAGCTCGAGCAGGGGAAAATCTCTGTTTCCATCAAAATGCCGAATGGCACGCTGCTAAAGGAGACGGAAAAGGTCGTGCAAGAAGTAGAAGGCCGAATCAAACAGCTGCCCGAGCTCGACCAACTGTATACCTCCATCGGGTCGTCCGGTGGGCCTTCCATTATCGCCACATCCACCAGCAACCGGGCGCAGCTGCAGGTGTCACTGGTACCCAAGGAGCAGCGTACTGTCACGACGGAGCAGGTCGTGGAGCTTTTGCGCAAACAGCTCTCCGATATTTCTGGACCTGAAATCGAGGTAAAGGAGCTGGATCAGTCAGGGGGACCCGTCACGGCTCCGCTGGAAGTGACAGTTCGTGGGGATGATCTCGCTGTTTTGGAAGACATCAGTGCAATCGTCGCGGGGGAAATGAAGCAGGTGGAAGGAACACGCAATATTGTCTCCTCGATGGAAGAAAAAAGCCAGGAGCTGCAAGTGATCGTCAATGCCTCGCGGGCAGGCTTGTACGGACTGACGACCAGTCAGGTGCTGTCCAATGTGCGTACTGCCTTTGATGGAATGACCGTCACGACGTTTCAGACAGGCGATGATCAGATCGATATTCGCGTCATGATGCCGCGTAAATACCAGGACGACATCACTTATCTGCAGCAGCTTCGCATCCCGACATCAGGAGGGGCGCAGATCGCGTTATCCTCTGTCGCAGATATCGTCAACCAGGAAGTGCCCCAGGTGATTGCCCGCTCCAACCAGACGCGCGAAGTGAAAATCTCCGGAGAATTCGTCGGGCGTGATTTGAACTCCGTTTCCTCGGATATTCAAGCCCGTCTGAACGCGTTGACTTTGCCGGATGGCTACAGCATCGAGTTTGGCGGACAGAGCAAGGAAATGATGGAGTCGTTTGGCAGTCTCGGACTTGCGATCATCCTGTCCATCGCCCTCGTCTACATGGTTATGGCCAGCCAGTTTGAATCGCTGTTCACACCGTTTATCATCATGTTTTCGATTCCACCGACCTTCATCGGTGTCGTAGTCGGGCTGCTCGTGACCGGTAAGCCGCTCAGCGTACCTGCGCTCATCGGCTACATTCTCTTGATCGGAATCGTCGTCAACAACGCCATCGTGCTCATTGATTACGTCAATCAGCTGCGGAAAAAAGGCGTGGAGCGCAACGACGCGATACTCGCTGCAGGCCCTCTGCGGCTGCGTCCCATTTTAATGACTACGCTCGCCACGATTCTGGCGATTACTCCACTTGCTTTTGGGGGAGGCGAGGGCAACGAGTCGCAGGCACCGATGGCGATTGTGGTGATCTTCGGCCTTTCTTTCTCGACCATGATCACGCTGGTACTCATCCCGGTAATCTATACCTGGTTTGACGACCTGGTCAGCAAGCTGAAAAATCGCAAGCGTAGACAGAAGAAAGCCAAAGGCAGCGAGCTTCGTACCGAAGTATGATGCGGGAGAGAGCAGGCGGACACGAGGCGGCTCGCCTGCTAGAGGGAGGATAGAAAATGAAAAGAAGCGCGGCAACAATCGGACTGCTGCTGGCTTTTGCGGTAGCCATCGGAGGCTGTAGCAGCCAGGAGGCACAGGTGACACCTCAGCAGGAAGAGGCCAAGGTCGTCCCTGTCCAGATCGACACCGTCAAGCGAGGGAGTGTAGGAGCAAGCGCAGGGGTAACCGGAAAGCTGGCACCGAGCGAGACAGTCGAAGTCACGCCAAAAGCGAACGGAAAAATCAGCATGGTCCATGTAAAGCTGGGGCAGCAGGTACAAAAAGGAGCTGTTTTGTTCACGATGGATCAGACGGATCTAGCAAACGCGGTGAAGGAAGCGCAGGCGAGCTATGAGCTGGCGGCGGCATCCTTGCAGCAAAGCAAGACCAACACGGCGCAAAGCCTGCAGCAGGCCCAAAGCGGTCTCATTTCGGCGCAACAGGCACGAAACGATGCAAAACGAGACTATGAGCGGCTCGCGGCTCTGTTCAACCAGGGGGCGGTATCTGCCCAGCAGCTGGAGCAGGCCAAAGCCGTCTTGGTGAACGAACAGAGCGCGTATGATACCGCCAAGCAGACGCTCGCGACCGCGAAGCAAAAAACAGGTGTGGCAGTCACGGAGGCATCCGTAGAGCAAGCGCGGGTCGCCTTGGAAAACGCGCGTCAGCAGCTGGGGAATGCCGTTATTGCCGCCCCTATTTCGGGGACGATTTCAGAGGTGCACGGCTCTGCAGGAGAGATGGCATCGCCTCAATCTGCTGTCGTCACGATCGTGGATACAGATCCTTTGATCGCGAAGACCAATCTATCGGAAAAAGACATGGCGACGGTCAAGACAGGGGACCTCGTCCATGTCTCGCTCACGGCAACCGGGCAAAGCTTGCAAGGGACGGTAACGGCAATCAGCCCTGTCATGAATCCGGATTTGCGGGCTTATCCTGTGGAGATATCCCTCGCCAATCGGGATGACCGACTGAAAGCGGATATGGTGGTCAACATCCAATTCGGTCAGCAGCAATCTGCCCAGTCCTTGGTGATCTCGCGAAAGGCTGTGTTTGAGGAAAACGGGAAACAATACGTGTATCGGCTGGACCAGTTGACTGCGAAAAAAGTAGAGGTCAAAACGGGAGTGCAGACAAGTGATGCCGTCGAGATTCTCGCGGGTGTGAAAGAAGGAGAGCAGATCGTAGTGCGGGGACAGACGCTGCTCAAGGACGGAGCGACCGTGCAAATTCAGCAAGGATCTTGACACACCGGTAGTGCTCAAGTAGTATGAAGAAGATTCAAAACATTATATTCCGTGTGCTTTACTTATGTAGAGAGGTGGAGGGACTGGCCCTATGAAGCCCGGCAGCGGATCTGCTCACCCATAGCGGGAAGTAGATGCTGTGCCAATTCCAGCAGGAGAATTCCTGACAGATAAGGACGTGACGAAGCTGATCTATCCCTTTTTCTGTGAGGAAAAAGGGATTTTTTGCTTGGCGGAGCCAAGTTTTCTAACATTCCCAGCATTACCCGACAGAAAGGAAAATGAAGAAAGATGCGTATCCAACCCTCCGACATGATCGATCGCCTGCCGACACAGTTTTTTGCCACACTCGTAGCGAAAGTAAACAAAGTGATCGCTGCAGGACATGATGTCATCAACCTCGGCCAGGGCAATCCTGATTTGCCGACACCCGCCCATATCGTAGAAGAGCTGCAAGCAGCCGCTGCACTCCCGCTGCATCATAAATATCCGCCATTCAGCGGACGCCTCGAGCTGAAGCAGGCTGTCGCTCACTGGTATAAACAAGAGTTCGATGTTGACCTCGATCCCGAAGAAGAAGTAGCCATTTTGTTCGGAAGCAAAACAGGACTGGTAGAGATCTGTCAGGTCTTGATGAACAAAGGGGACGTGGCTCTGGTGCCGGATCCAGGCTACCCGGACTACTGGTCTGGCGTGGCGGTGGTAGATGGACGCATGGTCATGATGCCACTGCGCGCTGAAAATCAGTTCTTGCCGGATTACGGCCAGATTCCTCAGGAGGATTTGGACCGCGCGAAGCTGATGTTCCTCAACTATCCAAACAACCCGACAGCGGTAAACGCTCCGTTTGAGTTTTACGAAGAGACAATTCGTTTTGCCCGCAAAAACGAGATCGTCGTATGTCACGACTTCGCGTACGGCGCGATCAGCTACGACGGGAAAAAGCCGGTGAGCTTCATGCAAGTACCGGGTGCTAAGGAGGTCGGCGTGGAGTTTTATACGCTGTCCAAAACCTACAACATGGCAGGCTGGCGCGTCGGTGCGATGGTCGGAAACCGCGAGCTGGTGCGTCTGATCAATCTGATTCAGGACCATTATTTCGTCAGTTTGTTCGGTGCTGTGCAGATGGCCGCTGCCAAAGCGATGACAGAGTCGCAGCAATGCGTGCGCGATCTCGTAGCGGTTTATGAGGGCCGCCGCAACGCGCTGTTCTCCAACCTGCACCGCATCGGGTGGCAGGCTCAGCCTTCGCAAGGCTCGTTCTTTGCCTGGCTGCCGGTTCCGAGTGGTTTTACTTCCGTCGAGTTCTCCGATTTGCTGCTGGAAAAAGCCCATGTCGTCGTGGCGCCAGGAAATGGCTTCGGACCGACCGGCGAAGGCTACGTCCGCGCGGCACTTCTATCGGATGAGGCACGATTGGCAGAGGCTGTACGTCGAATCGAGCAGCTCGGTATTTTTGCCAAAGCCTAAATGAAAAGTGAGAAAGACCGTTATCCCTGAGAAAGAGCAGCTCAGAGATGACGGTCTTTTTTTCTGTGGACTCATTTCGGGTATATGCCCATCGCTTGCCGAAGGGAGGAAGAATAAGGTGGATGAGAATGGGCATTTTAAAAAAGAGTTTGTCATTCTCAATAAAAATCATTCTCAGCATTGACAGATAATGATTTTCATTATACGATGAATACTGTTAATGATAATTAGTCTCAACAACAACAATTGGCAAAGCAGGAGGGTACTATGCGCTATCAGATTAACGGTTACACGGATATGTATACGGTGATCGCCAACGAGCGTAAGATAGGCGGGGCCATTGAAGCAAGCTCAATCCGTCTGCGTACGGGAGAGGTATATGCCAATGCCGTTCTCACTCGATTGGAAATGTCAGGTGCGCATTTTTGCTCGATCGGTTTTGTTACAGAAGAAGGACAGCGGCTGATCGTCCATGTAGACGACGTCAGCATGATCGCGGATGCACGCCACGTAAACGTCAGCGAATTGCGCAATGACTGCATGCGAGCGGAGAAAAAGGCGGATCGCTTGAAGCGTTTGAAACGGCTTTGTGAATTGAACGAAGGAAGCTGTACCTTGACCTTCCAGGAAGAAGCGCTGCTGCTCGCGCAAGACGTTGGCTTGGAAGAAGCTCACGCGCAAGTAGACTTGTCTTTCCTGCCACAAGCGGAAAAGTCAAAAGTAGTTCGCATCGCTTAAGACAGCTACATACAATAAATATCCAGCCTCTTTCCTCATTGGGAAAGAGGTTTTTATTCACGTATAGGAATTTATAAGCGTTTACGTTTATGAATTCCGGAGCGCATGGCGAAGTGCCTCAGCGTCCGCTTCTGGCATTCCTTCGGTAAAACTTACCGCTAAAACGCGGTCGCTCCACCTTGAACAGGCCTCGATAGAGGTTTCCTTATGACTGGATTCCTTTTCCATTGCGCTGGATGAAATCGATAAAGGTCCGTACCTGCTGCGCCATAATGTCGTCCTGGCGGTACACGAGGCAGATATGGCGGCGATTGACATACCCTGGCAGCTCGTGAACGATCAGTTCTTTCAGCTGGCTTTCGCGGATGACGCTTCGTTGAGGCAAAATGCTGATGCCCATGTTGTGCTTGACCGATTCCTTGATCGTCTCAATCGCACCGAGCTCCATGCGAATTTTCCAGCGAAACCGGTTTTCCTCTGCCCACAGCTCCGCCAGCTCTCTGGAAGTGGAACCGTACTCATGCACGAGAAAAGGCTCATT
Source organism: Brevibacillus nitrificans (assembly GCF_003710965.1). Taxonomy (NCBI): domain Bacteria; kingdom Bacillati; phylum Bacillota; class Bacilli; order Caryophanales; family Paenibacillaceae; genus Brevibacillus; species Brevibacillus nitrificans. The sequence continues at coordinate 436,712 of NZ_RHHU01000017.1, forward strand.
GCGCAAATCACTAAGAGCGATTTTTTCTCTAGCGGCAAGCGGATGCGAGGGAGACATCACCAATCGCAGCTCGTCGGCAATCAAGGGAATGACGTGCAGGCCTTCTTTCTGACCCTCTGGCAACGAGACGATGGCGACATCAATTTCAAAGTCGAGCAAGAGCTCCATGATGGCTTTTGCCTTTTTCACAGTCAGCATGGGCAGTACGTTTGGATAGAGCGCTTGAAAATCAGCCAGAAAAGGGGGCAGGAAATAAGTAGCTGGGGTGTAGCTCGCGCCGATTTTCAGCGTCCCTCTACCACCTTCCCGATACTCCTGCACCAGCAGCTCGGCCTCATCCAATAAGGTCGTAATTCTCCGTGCATAGGGCAGCATGGCCATCCCAGCTTCTGTGAGCCGAAGCTGCCTGGGCTGCTTGTAGAACAGCTCGACCCCCAAATCTGTCTCAAGCTTTTTCAAATGAAAGCTGATGGTCGGCTGCTTGACCTTTAGCTCCTCGGCTACTTCTGTTAGCGTCCGGCACTGGGCTGCGACGGCAAATACGCGCAATTGCTGAATGTTCACGGCCATCCCTCCACAGCCAGTATAGACAGTCTCTATAGAGGTATCAATAAACATAGAGTCTATTTAACATAACCTTAGCATCCCGTTTACTTTCCTCTTACATAAATGCCGTAGAGTGGTTGGTGAGAAGAAAATGACGTGGGAGGCTATCCTTGATGATTCGTAAAACACTAGGCAACAAACTCGCACTATTCACTCTGCTTGTCTCAACAACGCTGGTTTTTGCAGGATGTGGGCAAAGCCCGTCAGGACAAAATGCTTCCGGTTCGACAGCGACAGCGACGAGCAACCAAACAGAGGCGACGAACAAGCCAGCTGCCAGTGAGCCTGCTAGCAGCACTGACAGCAAATCCAGTGAGCCACTGGTCGTTTACTTAAATGACTTTGATGAAATCATCGCTCCCATGTTTGAAAAGGAAACAGGCTACAAGCTGAAAGTCGTAGCAGGGAACGGTGCCGAAATCATGTCCAGGATTGAGGCGGAGAAAGGGAACCCGCATTGGGATGTGGTGTGGATGGACGCTATGCCATCGATCCATCAGCTAGGCAAAAATGGTCAGCTGCTCGAAGGCTGGACGCCGAAAAACGTGGATAATTTGACCGATACTTATCAGAATATGATCCCGGCCAATAAAACGTATTACCCGACAGGCGCGCATGCAGCCTCCGTCTTGATCTACAACACGAAGGCGGTTTCTGCGGACAAAGCACCTAAGTCGTGGGATGACCTCGTGAAGCCGGAGTTTGCCAATCTGCTCGGCATGGCAGACCCTGCGGTAGCAGCACCTGCGTATCCCTTTGTCGCCTGGTTCTTTGAACAGCGTGGGATGGAGGGAGGAAAAGCGTACTTCGACCAAATCCTGAAGAACGGCACCCATGTTTATCCGAAAAATCCCAATGTGGCAAAAGCTTTGACAGGCGGGGAAATCAAGGCAGCGGCCCTTCAGGAGAGCAATGCGTACGGCATGAAAAACGACAAAGCGCCAGTCGAGATCGTATGGCCGCAAGAGGGAGCACCTGCTTCCGTTCGCGTAGCAGGGATTCAGAAGGACACGAAAAACGTGGAAGCCGCAAAAGCGTTTGTCGAGTTCATCCTCGATCCAAAGGTGCAGCAGGAACTGATCGACAAGGGAGAAGAGAGCTACTTTGAACCGTCTGCAAAAGACGTAAAACCGAAAAGTGATCGTGCCACCGAGGCGAAGCTCGTCGTAGCCGATCCAGAGTGGGCAGCCGAGCACGAAGCGGAAATCAAGCAGTGGTTTGCAGACAAAGCGGTGAAGTAATCGATGAGGATGTTCGGATCATATGGAAATCGGACGGGCTGGCTCGTGCTGGCCCTCCTCTTTTTACTCATTTTGCTGCCCCTCGCCGCCGTTATCATTCAAGTCTTGCTGCCTGGCGTTTTCTTTGGCCAGTGGAATGTAGGCGATCTGTCTTTGCTGTTGGAGGTTTTCCACAGACCACTATGGCTGGCATCGATGAAAAACTCGCTGTTTCTGGGGATAGGCACGACGATCTTTGCGACGCTGCTGGGAGGATTATTAGCTGTCGTACGGTCCAGATGGGATTTCCAAACGGCACGGTTCTTGGACTTTGCCGTGTGGATTTTGATCATTACGCCTTCCTTTATTCTGGCGCAAGGCTGGGTGATGTTCGCTGCTGCCGACGGGCTCGCCAGCAATTGGCTGGGCTGGCACTGGGTTAGCCGGTTCATCTTTCAACCGGGCGGGCTGGTACTGGTCATGGCTCTGAGCAAATTTCCGCTTGCCTATCTGGCGATCGCAAGCGCTCTGGAATGGAAGGTGGATCGATTGGGAGAGGCGGCCCGCTTATGCGGCAGCTCTGCCTGGACAGCGTGGCGAACGATCGAGTTTCCCCTGCTGCTGCCAGCGATTTGTTCGGGGGCGATGCTGGTTTTCATGGATACCATCGGGGATTTCGGCTTGCCGGCCTCCATCGCGACGGTCTTCCGCTTTCCAACACTGCCTTATTCCATCTATTCGGCTCTCTATACGTCACCGATTCGTTTTGATATGGCAGGCATCCTGTCCTTCTACTTGGTTTTGTTCATCGTTTTGGCGATGACTGTGCAGTTCTTTGTCATGCGCAAATCCCGATTTGATTTTCTCTCGTCGCGGGCGATTCGCAGAAAGCCGCAGAAGCCGGTGCGAGGAGGAGTACTGCTGACGATCCTCAATGTCTGCTTTTTGCTGGTTGTCATCGGAATTCCTTTTGGCACGAATGCCTTTATGTCCGTTTCCGATACATCCGGCGCTGCCAGCTTTACGAGTTTGACGCTGCGTCATTATGCCGCGTTGTTTGAAAATGCGGGTGCGCTGCTGGACGGATTGCTTCATTCGTTGAGCATTGCCGCTACCGCCGGAATCGTTGGCCTCGTCATTGGGTTTTTGGTGGCGTATGTGCTGACGTACTCGAGCTTTACGTATCGCAGGATGGTAGATGTGATGTCTTTGGTGTCCTTGGCGGTACCTGGGGTCGTTCTGGGGATTGGCTATATCTTCGTCTGGAACCAAAAATGGCTGGAGCCGCTTGGTCTGCTCTTGTACGGTACACCGTGGATCCTGGTGCTGGCGAGTGTGGCCGGTGCCATTCCGATCATTACGCGAATTATTGTAGGGGCCATGGCAAAAGTGCCGGGGCAGCTGCTGAACGCCGCGCAGATGCAAGGAGCGGGCTTTGGTCAAAGGATACAGGGCATTCTCCTGCCACTGATCAGAGGATCGCTGGTTTCAGCTGGTTTGGCTGCTTTTGGCAGCAGTGTCTTTGATCTGGCGTCCACGTCGATTCTGTATCCACCGGATTTTATGACGTTGCCTGTCTTTATCAATAAAGCGTTCGAGGACCTGAAATTCGCGTATGCGGCTGCTGCAACGCTAACGGGCGGCGGGATCGTCGTCGTCATCATCGTGGTGATGGAATGGTTGTTCAAGCCGAAGAATATGACATCGGGGAGGGAGATCTCATGACTCCACTACTAGAGGTTCGCGGCGTGCAAAAAAGCTTTGGCAAGCATGACGCCCTGCGCGACATCCAGTTTTCCGTGGCGCCGGGAGAGATCATCAGTGTTTTGGGGCCATCGGGCTGCGGAAAATCGACTTTGCTGCAAATCATAGCGGGTCTACAGCAGCCGGATGCGGGAGAAATCGTGCTGCGTGGAAAGACGGTGGCCACTGCCAAAAGTCTCGTGCCGCCGGAGAGTCGCAACATCAATATGGTCTTTCAGGATTATGCCCTGTGGCCGCATATGAACGTGTTTGACAATATCGCGTATGGGCTTGCGCGCAAAAAAATGGCAGCGGCGGACATCCGCAAAAAAATCGAGGAATTAATGGCGCTTTTACGACTGCAGGGTCTGGAGCACCGTTTGCCGCCGCAGCTGTCGGGAGGACAGCAGCAGCGTGTTGCCATCGCAAGGGCTTTGGCGACGGAGCCGGATCTGCTGCTTCTAGATGAACCGCTGTCCAATCTGGATATGCGGCTGCGAATCGCGATGCGCACGGAGATGGCGTACCTGTTTCGCCGCCTCGGAACGACGGTCTTCCACGTCACCCATGACCCGGATGAAGCTTTTGCGATGGCAGACCGCCTGATTATCATGCGCTCGGGTGCCATCGACCAGATCGCCGATGCAGCCACCTGCTATTCTTACCCGGCTACCCAGTCAGCTGCGGCGTTACTCGGGGCTGGGAATCAGCTGACCGGCAAGTTTGTCTTCCATGAGCATCAGCCCGCCGCTCGCATCGGAGAAGCCGTGCTTTCGAGTATCATCCCAGGCCAGCATGTGCTTCAGGCTGAATCCGTCGTTCATTTGCTCTGCCGCCCAGAAGATCTGCTCTGGCAGGAGGAGCCATGGACTGCCGCAGCTTGGGAGAGAAAAACGGATGGGGAAATGGGGGACGGCGTCTACAGCCAGCTGGCGGCTCGTGTCGTCCACAGTACCTTCGAAGGCAGCCGCTGGCGCATCCTTGCCCAGACACAGGATGAGCAGCACGTCACTTATTTTCATTCCAAGCGCATAGAATCAGGTAAGAGAGGGTGGCTGCTGCTTCCTAGGTCAGCAGCGTATCTCTATCCGCAAATAGACGAAAGGTAGATCGCTATGTCACGCATCTTGGCTATCTCAGACATCCATGGCCATGTGGAAGGAGTGAAGCTGCTCCTGCAGAAAGCCGGCTATCAACCGCAGACTGACAAGCTCTTTTTCGTAGGGGATTACATCGACAAAGACCCAGGTACATGGAAATCACTCGATTACATCCGCGAAAGAGTCCAGCAAGGGGCAAAAGCCATCATCGGCAATCTGGAGCTGTGGTATTTGGAAACCATCCATGAGAAAGGCAGCAGCTACCGGCAGGAGATAGGGGAGTGGCTGCATACATTGCCGACCTACCTGACCGATGAAGATTATCTTTTTGTTCACGCTGGCATTCGGCCTCATATCCCGATCAGCGAGCAATCGCGAGTGGACTTGCTGACGATCCGAAAAGACTTCTGGGGAGCGGAGCAAACGGTGCCGCAGAAAATCATTTTCGGGCACACGCCGACGCATATAATGGGAGCGAAGGAAGGAGAGATCTGGTGTCAGCCGGGGCGCATCGGCATTGATACGGGCGCGAAGCATCATATTCGGCTGACACTCGTCGATTTGACCAATCGCTGCGCCTACTCTTGTTCGACGGAAAAGCAAAGGCTTTACCAGGACACTCGTCTGAGCAGCTGGTAGCAGTTCAGAGAAATTCTGTGAAAGCAGTAACGCATGATTGGCTTGCCGTGCATAAACGTACTTGCGAGTAAATAAAAGGGCTTGGGTTCGGTTCGCACTGGACTTAAGCCCTTTCATGCTGTCTGGGTAGCCCAGAGAGTTCCATCGGAAACCGGAAATGGAAGGGGGAGATTCCTTTCGCCTATGCTATTGCCGTAGTTAGCAGTAGCCGCTATAATACATTGATAATGATAATCATTATACATAATAAAATCGCTGTATCAGCAGACAGGAGTCGGATATGAAGAAATCAATTCGGTTTTTGGTGGGAACGTTGCTTATGAGTCTCCTCATTTCGGCATGCGGAACGTCGAATACCACAGTGCCTTCCGGGACATCTGAACAGTCTCAGCCTGCAAATGTCACCTCTTCCCATAGCGAGAGTGGGTCGACCCGAGTGTACACCGATTACAAAGGCCGTAAAGTAGAGGTGCCAAACGATCCGAAAAAAATCGTCTACATTGGAAGCAATCCCGGCGACTTGCTGGCAATCGGCGTCAAACCTGTCGGTGCCACGCTTGGTGTCATCGCCAGCCAAATCGCCTATCCGGAATTACTGGACGGTATCGAAGACGTCGGCTACCCATTCTCGGCTGAAAAGGTGCTCGATCTGCAGCCTGATCTGATTCTTTTTGATGACTGGGATGAAACGGGTATCGAAACACTCAATCGCATTGCGCCCACTGCGGTTGTTGGACTCGACGGTACTTTTCCGACAAAAGAGAGGGTAACGCGAATCGCCGAGCTGCTCAGCCGCACGGACCAAGCGGCCAAATGGTTCGACAGCTACCAGTCCAAAGTAGAGGCAACGAAAGCCAAACTCCATTTGACAGGAAAGGAAACGACCGCCACGCTTTTGCTCCTGGGCAAGGACATGTATATCATGGGAAATAAGGGGTTGAACACGACCTTGTACGGCCAGCTCGGCTTTCAGCCCTCCGAAAAAGCCCGGAAGCTGGTTGATGCGAACGAACGGTTTATCGACATTTCTGATGAAGTACTGCCCGAATATATGGGAACGCATATGTTTGTGTTAACCGACACCTCCGTGGATACAGTCGAGCGGCAAAAATCTTTGACAGACAGCAATCTGTGGAAAACTATTCCCGCTGTGAAGGAAGGCCGCGTCTACTGGCTGAACAGCAAATTCAACTACGATGATCCGATCACGCTTGATCGTCTTTTGGACGAGATCGTCACCATCATGAGCAACCCATCGCAACAATAAAGCTTGATACAGGAAGAGATACAAAAGGGCGAGGCTACTGGTCACATCCAGTGATGCCTCGCCTTTTCATTGATCTACCACGTATTTCCAAGCCGATCGAACAATCGCTCGACATAGCCAAAACCTATTCCCTCATAGTAAGTGAGCATTGGACATTGCCAGTAGACAGTGATAAAACAAGTATAAACAAAATTGACCGTGACCGTTTTCGTTGAACGCGGACGGTTGCATCCACTTTACTGAGAAACGCCGAGACGTTTTTCAAAGAATAATCAAGGGGGAACGGAACATGGAGTATTCCTTTTCAAAATCAGTAGAAGCATTATCCTCCTCGGCAGTCCGGGAAATCTTGAAGCTGACCCAAGGCAATCAAGTACTCTCGCTCGCTGGAGGCCTGCCTGCAGAAGATTCTTTTCCAATTGCTGAAATGCGTGAAGCTTTTGATCGTTCATTCGATTTGGGAGCAAAAGCCTTGCAATATGGTTTGACTGACGGCTATCTTCCGCTGCGCGAGTGGGTAGCTGAACGCATGAAACAGAAACAGATGAATGTTGGCGTGGACAATATGCTGCTCACCACCGGCTCCCAGCAGGCCGTCGACTTGCTTTGCCGAGTCTATTTGGACGAAGGCGACGTCGTGCTGGTAGAAAACCCTACTTACTTGGCTGCGGTCCAACTGTTTCAATTTCGTGGTATTCGCGCCATTCCGGTGGACGGAGACGATGAAGGAATGGATTTGGAGGACTTGGCAGCCAAAATCGCGAAGTACCGCCCGAAAATGGCGTACGTCATCCCGACCTTCGCCAACCCGACTGGAAAAGTGTGGTCTATGGAACGCCGACTCGGTTTGCTGAAACAATGTAAGGAAAACAACATTTTGATTCTGGAAGACGACCCTTACGGTGAAATCCAGTTTGATGGAAACGCGCCGTATCGCTCCATCTTCTCACTCGATGAGCATCCGACTGATTCGTGTGTAGTCTACACCAGCACCTTCTCCAAAATCGTTGCCCCTGGTCTGCGTACAGGGTGGGCGATTGGCGACACGCGTGTGATCCAGATGATGGTCAAAGCGAAGCAAGCAGTGGATCTGCAGTCGAGTACCATCGACCAGATCGCGCTGCACCAGCTCTTGTCCCATTTTGATCTGGAATCGCATATTGCCAAAATCCGTGCCTCTTACAAAGAGCGCATGGAGTGGATGCACGAGCTGATGACGAAGCAGCAATGGGCTGGCGTGACATGGGAAAAGCCACGTGGAGGAATGTTCCTCTGGGTAAACCTGCCTGAAAATGTCGACTCCGAGAAGCTGCTGGCTCTCTCCGTAAAAGAAGGAGTGGCATTCGTTCCAGGCAAACCGTTCTATGCGGAAGAAGCAAAATCCAACACCATTCGCCTGAACTACACCCTGCTGAACAAGGAAGATACAGAGCTGGCCATTACCAGATTGGGCAAAGCCTTGGCTCAATACCAGCAGCAAAATCAAGCAGTGACACAAGCATAAGCAATCAGCAAAGCGAAAAAGACAGCCTAGCATGGCTGTCTTTTTTTATTGTGCGGGCAGAGGTGCGCGCAGCTAGCTTTCTAGCTTATATACATTTCCTTCCCCAGTGGACACCATCGCAGAATCCTCGTGAATCATCATTGCCGGGTATTGATAGACAGAGGGGTCTCTGTCGCACAACTGAATCCATGCCTCTACACAGCTGGGATCAAAGTGAGTGCCGCTGTTTTTCTGTAAAAAGGAAATGGCTTCTTCATGGGACCAAGCTGTCCGATAAGCGCGATTGGAAGTGAGGGCATCATACACATCGGCGACGGCCACGACCCGAGCCATGAAAGGGATTTGTTCACCCTGGAGCTGGTCTGGGTAGCCGCTGCCATCCCATCTTTCGTGATGCGAGCGGATGATGGATAGCTCGTCTTTCATAAAGCCGAGGTTCTTGCACATTTCATAGCCACGAACGGTGTGCTTTTCAATAACCTCTCGTTCGTCTGGGGTGAGCTTTCCAGGCTTGTTGAGAATGGAGTCGGGAATTTGGATTTTGCCAATGTCGTGAATAATGGTACCTTGCGCAACGGCGCGCAGCTGTTCTGGCCTTAGCCGCAGCTCTTCTGCCAGCTTAAGCGCATAGAGTGCCACGCGAAAATTATGGCCGGCCGTATAACGATCCTTGCTCTCCGTAGCCACAATCAGTGCTTTCACACTCGGAGAAAGGCAGTTCGTTATCCGCTCAATGGGATCTGTCGTAAACAAGGCACGTATCGCATCGGATAAGGATTGCTTCAATGCGTATTGACGATACAGCCCTGTTATCATGACGATCATGGACGCGAGCAGCAGAAAGTGATAGATCCACCAGCTGACTCGCCAGGATTCGCCCAGCTGCATGATGAGCTGCGAGGTGATCAGCCAGCCTGCGCTGTAAACGATGGAAAGCTGCAGGGGAAACTGCGAATACATGTAGGAACGATAGTAACGATACATAGTGATCGTATTCAAAAGGATGATGGTGCTCGTGAACAGCACGTTGACGGGTCTAGAATCCACTTGAATCCAATCGGCTATATGAGGAAACAGCATACTGACGATCCCTGCGCTGAACAAAAGCACGGTCCACACGGGAAGCAGAAGGCGGTGCCCACGAGACAGGATTTCGTTCCACCGATGATCGGCCGGAAAAGAAGACAGCCAAAGCCAAAAGGTAGCTAGGAAAATACTGATTTGTGCGGCAACTCCAGGCAAATGAGTCGAGTGAAGCAAAAAGTTGGGAGTAGATAATCCATGGACGGCAAAGGCAGCTGCGAGTGAGAGAAAGGCCAGGGACAGGACTTTTACTTTGCTATTGCGCAAGCGTGAACCAGCGACACCGACTGTGATGGCAAACAGGGCGCCGAGAAGGGCTACACAGGTGACGATATAAAAATGCCCCTTCGGCAAAACGACCAACGGATCAAGGGATTCGTTCATTCGTAAAAACGCAAAGAACAAAAAGGGAACGATTGCGGCAAAGACAGGACCCAAATAGCTGCGAAAGAACATGAAAAACAGTCACCCACTTTGAGAAAGTATCACCTGTACCTACCCATATCTCATCTCTGTATGGAAAAAGGCGGACCAATTGCTAAGCTTAGTCAATTGATCCGCCTTTTTAAGTTCCTAGCTGATGGCAAACCTTATTCTTCTGTCTCTTCCAGTGTGCAGATCGCACTTGGACGCTTAATGCGCAGGACCACGCATTCATAGACGCGGAACAGGCTGTTCATTTGTTCGTCTCCGAGGAAAGCAGAGTCGAAGTCTTCCGCGATGGCCAAGTCGAGATTGTGGCGGCCCGTAGCGACGAGGACACCGCTGCGCCCTTTGATCGTTGGCGATTGGAAAACACCGTCTGTTACGAGGTTGCGCACGTGCTCGATCTCGAGTACGTTTGTTCCTTTGTGTACACGGTGCAGCAGGGCGTACAGCTCAGGAGAAACGACGAGCGCATAAGGACCGCTGTGACCCATTTTCAGCAGCTTATTGCGAGCTTCCACGATGTCGGCAAATGCATTGCCGGACTCCATCCAGTCGCTCTTCAGATGGGTGAGGCGTCCTTTCACGTTCATCAAGCCAGGCAGATCGAATTCTGCAGCGCCATTGAAAATCAGATCGTCTTCCATCAGGGCGCCGCCTGCAGCTGCATTGGCAGCCGCACTCATGTCGAGTGGCATGCCCAGCGTACGAGCTTGTGCGACATCACGCCAGTAGAGCATGAAGTCTTTATACAGGATCGGGATGGTCATGCTGACACGGCGACTAGGCTGGGTCATTTCCAGCGACTCACCGCGCAGGCTTAATCCACCGAAGCGGGACTCATCATAAACATCGTTGGTGATGGTCTGAATTCCTTCACCCAATGGTCCATAGATATCGATAAAACGACGGCCAACCAGTTGACGGCGAGCCATGTCGATAACAGTTGCGTCCAGTTGGTTCCATTCTTCGTTCGTCAGGGGAGAATCCGGGTATTTACGAAGCTTGTCCATAGCGTTACCTCCAAGTCATACAGGATCGTTCTATTTAATGAAGACCTTTTAAGCTGCCCACCGTCAGTCCCTTTTTACCGGAGACAGGGGCCTGCGGATGAGTGATCACGGCTGCTACGCCCAAAGGCGCATTTGCCGATGCTTTCAGGTGATCGACCTGATGAACATCGTGGCCTTCATCGTGATCAGTGAGATCCGTAGTATGCACATCAGAGAAGCGCTCACTGAGCTTGCTCATGATGTCTTTCACCTGCAGATAGTCTGCATGTGTTTTTTCACGCATGCCATCGAGCTCCATGCGCGTCTCGTCATCCCGAAATTCGTACAGGGAAAGCTCCAGGTGCTCACGGAAATTGTGCAGTCCGAAACGCTCCAGATTAATATCAGAAAGCAACTGGGACAGCTCGCGGTCACTCAATTGATCTGACTTTTTCTCGGCAGACAAAGATTCCAGATGAGGAACCAGCTGCTGCAGGCGTCCCATGCGTTGTTCTTCTTCTTCCAGAATGTGATGGTAGTACAGACGAGTGTGCTCGTCCTGGGCAGCGTCAATAATCGGCTGAATGATGCCCATGAAGCGATTGATGTAACCTCTAGTGCGATCAAAAATGGTGTGCAGTTGTGTAAAGTCTTGCACCCTACGCCACCTCCTCACAAGTGATCTATTTCTTCATTATACCTTTGGAAAAATACACCGGGCAAGACGTATGTACATTTTCCTAGAATTGTTCTATTTAAAAAGGATTTCCTTTCCTTTTCCGTACAATGCAAGCTCTGAATCCCAAGGTTTTATTAAGTTTTGTTTTTTTACAAAAAAGATATCGTGGAGAGTATTGTCAAACCTAAATGGGAATGATAATATTTATCAATAAGAGTGATATTCATTATCAATTGAATAACTGAGAATCCGCATAGATCACATACACAATCAAAAATTTAGGGAGGTAACACGGTTATGTCATCCATTCTAGTCATTGGCGGGGATCGCCTTGGGAATATTATCGAGTTCTTGCAAGAGAGGGGATTCCAAGAAATCCATCACGTAACGGGAAGAAAAAGCTCGCAAACCGGAGTGAAAATACCAACGGGTACACATATGATCCTGGTGCTGACTGACTACGTCAATCACAATCTGGCTAAAACCGTAAAGAGCCAGGCAAAAGACCGGGAGCTGCCCATTCTCTTTTGTAAGCGCTCGTGTTCGGCTATTGCCAAGGCTTTTCACATGACAGCGTAAATACATATCATCGGTGGTGGACAGACTATCCTACGAGTCTGATACCAACGGAGGAATGTGCTATGGAACAAAATCGCTTGCATGAATTGCCTCTTGCGCAACTGTCGGCCGCACAGCTGCAACAGCTCAAACAGGCTGAGGAACAGATCAATTCAGATGGTCAAAATGTTTATCTGATCGCATACGAGAAACAAGCCCCGTCCCGCTAGACGGGGTTTTTTCTATATGTCTATATGTGTACCCTTTTGGCAGAGGCTACGCCGCTTGTGGCGCAGCCAAGTTTTCTTTTTCACGAATGGGTCCATGCAAGCGGCTTATTTGAACACATATTGCTCCAGCTGGGATTTCAGGGCGTCAATCCCGATGGCAAAGCCAAGACATTGACTGGACTGGATGATAAAGGCGTTTAGACCAATGACTTCTCCGTTCAGATTGATGAGCGGTCCGCCGCTGTTACCCGGATTGATGGCGGCATCTGTCTGAAAGATTTCTTCATACAAACGTTTGGCTACCTGCAATCTTCTGTTTTTTGCGCTGATGATACCGGCAGTGACCGAATTTTCCAAACCAAGTGGGGAGCCACGTGTTCCCGTAGAGGCAAAAACAAGCATGCATCAGCGAAACTGCAGATCGGTCAGCATGACTTCTCGATTTCTTTGATGGGCAATTTGCGAGCAGGCTTGTGCTTCCATACGTGCAATGAGCTGAGTCGTGAGCTGCCTTTTTTCTTCGCGAGTCGCGAAATTCCAGATCATATCCCAATTCGTCAAGTACGCACTATCGGGTACAGTTGACTCGACCTCTGCTTTGGCAGGGGATGGCGGCATGGCTTGGGATGTTAGCTCGTTAAGCTTGGATCGAAAAACGTCCAAGGAAATCAAGCCATTCTCATAAGCATCTTCCCAGCGCTTTCGCTTTTGCGAGAGCGTTTTTTCTTTGTGCGCCTCGACTTGCTGCTGGCTGCTGTCTTCTGCCGATTGGACAGTCGCAGCTGCTTCCCGAGATTCTTTCGGATACTGCATGAGCTGCTTCAGGAGGGCCTTCTCCACCCGATCCTCGCGAAGGGCGACAGCGGGGCAGGAGGCATCGTGCTTGGCGGAACAAACGTAGTAGATGTGTGCGTTTTTATTTTCTGCCTCTGTCTGCGAGCGTGTCACCTTTCCGCGCATGGGAGAGCCGCAGTGGGAGCAGTAAAGCAGGCCAGAGTATAGAAAAGAGGATGCGAGGACGCGAGGATGCCGGGAGCTCCTGTCGCGGATCTTTTGCTGGACCTGAAGAAAGGTTTGTTCATCGATGATTGCCGGATGTGTGGATTCCTCGAGGAGCCAATCCTCAGGGGGATTTTGACGCTGGCTAGAGTCAGCATGATTCCAACGCAGCGCCCCATAGTAGACTGGATTTTTGAGCAGGCGTAAAACGGCACTTGCGCTCCAGGGGGCTCCATTTTTGCCCCTCGCCCCTAAGCTGTTCGCCTGCTCTGCAATTTGGCGCGGGGATGCTCCCTGTAGGTACTGTTCGAACATCGTGTGAACGGTGCCAGCTTCCCCCGGATGCAGCTGCAGGGCTCCTTCGACGAGCACATAGCCATAGGGCGGGGGACCACCGGGGCGCTTTCTTTCCTTGACCATTTGCTCCATGCCGAGCTTGACTCGTTCGGCTAGATTTTCCCGTTCCCACTGCGCAAGTGCGGCCACCAAAGTAATGAAAAGCCTTCCCATAGCTGTCGTCGTATCGTAGACCTCTGTACAGCTCTTAAAATGCACGCTGTAGCGTTCGAATTCCTGCAGAAGCTGGTACAGATCGAGCACAGACCGCGTGAGCCGATCTAGTCGGTAAACGAGGACGACATCGATTTTTCCGCTTCGAACATCTTGTAAAAGCTCTGCCAGCGCTGGCCGGTTGGTATCCTTGGCACTGACGCCTTCATCCACGTAAAGCTTGCTGAGCGTCCAATCCTGAGAATGAACGTAAGAGAGCAGCTTTTCCCGCTGGGCAGGAATGGAAAATCCCTCGCGTGCCTGGTCCTCCGTGCTGACACGTATATAGACAGCTGTTCGCATGAGCTTCCCTCCTGTGGCTGCAACGTTGCTAGAGTCTACAGCAGGAAGGGTTTGCTTATGCCTGGACATATAAAAAAAGCCCCGCAGCTCATCTTGGAGACGAGGCGGGGGACTACATCCACCGTTGACCCCATTCGTGAATGGACTCAATGACGGGACGCAGATCTTTTCCTTTTTCCGTTAGGGTATATTCGATGCGAACAGGAATCTCCGGATACACTTTCCGTTCCAGAATTTCCAATTCCTCCAGTTCTTTTAACCGCTCGGACAACATTTTATCGCTCATTTGAGGAACCATTTCCCGGATGTCTTTAAAGCGTACCGCACCGCGCAACAGAACATGGAGGATCAAGCCAGTCCAGCGTTTTCCCAGGACGTTGATCGCCCCTTCGTATTTCGGACACATGTGTTCGCCAGCAAAATCCTGATTCATGACGAGTCACCTCTACCAAACATGTTTGAATTGATCTTTATTGTAGCACATGGACTTGAAAAAAGTAAGTAACATAAGTTTACCCTTGCATTTCTACTCATGTTCGCCTAAAAGCGGATAGGCTATGCACCCAATAAGCGGCAGGTCCAAGCCTGTTTCCCGTGAGGCTGTGCCAATGCCGGGGAAGGTGCACATACACTATGAAAAAGAGAGAAGGGATGAGTGCGGGTATGTCACCCAAAAAGATCATCGGCATCTTGGCTTGGAGAGAGGGGAAGCGCTTCGGAGAACCGGAGTATCTAAGCAGGCTGGTTCATGCGGGTCACTTGCTGGGGGCTGAGATATTTGTTTTCTCCCATCAAGACGTGTTTGCCAGTGAAAAGAAAATCAGAGGATTTGTCCCAAAGGAGTCAGGGGGATGGGAGAGCCGCTGGTTTGCTTGGCCGCAAATTGTAATCGATCGGTACCGCAGACGCGTACCTGAATATATGAAGCTGCGACACGGCGGGCTTTTTGATTTTGCCAATAGCCCTTTCAGCAAAAAATGGCGGGTTACCCAGCTGCTCGCAAAGGATGCACGGGTGAAGCGGTGGATCCCGGAGACACATGTCTATGCTCCCGCCACCTTGAAGACGATGCTGGAAAAGCATCCGATTCTTTATGTGAAGCCCGGGAATGGCACAGGAGGCAAAAGCATTCTGAAGGTGGCGGCGCGCGGCAGCAAGTATCAACTGTCTGGACGCGACAAGAACTATGCCCGCAAAACGGCGAGCCTATCGGATCCTGAGGAAGTCGGAAAATGGGTCAAGCGCTGGGTAAGCGAGCAGCGCATTCGCGACGGCAATTTTTTGTTGCAGCAAGGACTGGATTTGGAGCTTGTACCCGATCGTGTCACAGATGTGCGCCTGTTGATCCAAAAGGATAAGATAGGCGAATGGCGCGTGACGGGATGCGCTGTCCGGGTGGGCGAGAAGGGGAGCTCGACGTCCAATTTGCACGGAGGAGGCAAGGCCCTTCCCTTTCATCTTTTGGTTTCCAGGCGCTTCGGCGAGGAACGGGCTCAAAAGATTCTTCAGGAATGTCACCATATGGCCCATCAGGCAGCGATGGTTCTGGAAGAGCATTTTGGCCGCATGATGGAATTCGGGCTTGATATCGGGGTAGATGTGAAGGGATGCTCGTGGCTGATCGAGGTCAATCCAAAGCCTGGCCGGGAAGTATTCCAGCAGATGGGCGCACTGGATTTATACGCGGAGGCCATTTGCAGACCCGTACAGTATGCCTGTTACCTGATTGAGGAAAAAACGAAGAGCCTGACCAAAGAGGTGGAGCTGATCTCGCGCCGGCGAAGGTAAGGCTGACCTTGCTGCGCTTTTTGGCTCTATGGCGACAAGTGGGGAACCGACACTGATGACCCATTCGCCTACCTTGGTATGGGCGGAGTTGCCTAAAGGCAGTGGGAACAGCTTGCAGTCTGCATCGATTTTGATCACGGCGTAATCCCGCACACGATCGGACAGAATCCGTTGTGCTTCAAATACACGCCCGTTAAACAGCTTGACGTAAATGTTTTTGGATTTACCGATGACATGCTCACTGGTCAGGATGTACCCTTTGGGATGAAAAAGGAAGCCTGAACCAAAGCTGCGCTCCGTGGTGGATGGTGTTTCTTCTTCATTAATCAGGCTGCGAATCAAGGAATCCATGTTTTTGGAATGGGGAGCGTCCTCGGTGACGATGGAGACCACTCCCTCTTGGACTCGTTCCACGATGGGCACAAAAAAGTTGAAGGGATGCAAACTGCTGCTGCTCACGGGGTACTTTACCCGCGTATAATGGGACCATTTTTTACTTTTCACCGATTTCTCCCCCTACAGCAGATAGGTATGTATCATCTTATGGGGAGTGGATTGTGGAGGGAAGCCCAATTTTCCTAGCTTCGAGCATATATCACTGTTTATATATCATTATTTTTGATTGATATAATAAAGAAATAGCATTGGTATAATTATTAGAATCGAATTATAATACATTTAGTTAAAGAATATTTTGAACATAAAGGCTGCGCGGATACTCGCAAAGCGTAGAGAATCGATCTGCCCGAGCCGACACAGAGAGAAAAGAAAAGAACGGTAATGGAGGATGCGAAGAGATGGATGTAAAAACGATCATACTTGGCTTTTTGAGCTATGGTGAGATGAGTGGGTACGATATAAAGCAGGCATTTACCAACAGTATTGGCTTCTTTTATGATGCAAGCTTCGGGGCGATTTACCCGGCTCTGCGCAAGCTGGAAGAAGAAGGATACGTGACGAAGCAGGAAATCATTCAATCCGGCAAGCCAAACAAAATTCTGTACCGCATTACAGAGCTCGGAAAAGATACCTTCCTGCAGGAGATTCAGACGCCGATCGTTCCTGCTGTTCTCCGCTCCGATATGCTGGTTAAAATCTTCTTCGGAAAGAGCCGCAATGAAAAGGAACAGAAGGAATTGATGGAGAGCTGTATCGAAGTCCAGCGCCAGGTCTTGCAGCAAAGCCTTTCTACCTTTAAAAAGCTGGAAGCCTCTTTTGACGAGTATCAGCGCTTTTGCTGGGAATATACGATTCACCATTTGGAATCGACGATTGCGTTCCTGGAACAAAAGTCGTCTACTCTGCTGAAACAGCCCGCTTACTCAGGTTCTTTCTAACTGGAAAAGCCAAGTATCTGTGAATGAAAAAGCGAAGTACCCGGGGAGGGGTGCTTCGCTTTTTTTCTGGATCGCTGTTTACTTCAGGTTTTCCGGATTGAGGCACTCGAGCTCAGGAATCACAAAGCGTCCATCCTTGCGAATCAGACGATCATCAAACCAGATCTCTCCGCCTCCCCATTCAGGGCGCTGGATCATAACGAGATCCCAGTGAATGGAGGATTTGTTGCCATTGAACGCTTCGTCGTAGGCTTGGCCAGGGGTAAAGTGGAAGCTGCCATCGATTTTTTCGTCAAACAAAATGTCTTTCATCGGGTTTTGGATGAAAGGATTCACTCCAATGGCAAACTCCCCAACGTAACGAGCGCCTTCATCTGTATCGAAAACCTCGTTGATTTTCTCCGTATCGTTGGCAGTAGCCTCGATGATTTTGCCATCCTTGAAAGTCAGCTTGATATTGTCGTAGGTGTAGCCTTGGTACGGCGAAGGAGTGTTGTAGGAAATCGTTCCGTTTACCGAATCGCGCACAGGCGCTGTAAACACTTCTCCGTCCGGAATGTTGGCGTTCCCTGCGCATTTGATGGCAGGAATTCCTTTGATGGAGAAAGTCAGGTCGGTGCCAGGACCAGTCAGGCGGACTTTGTCTGTCTTTTCCATCAGCTCGACCAGGCTGTCCATCGCACTGTCCATTTTGCCGTAATCCAACGTGCACACCTTGAAATAGAAATCCTCGAAGGCATCCGTGCTCATGTTGGCAAGCTGCGCCATGGATGGATTCGGGTAGCGGAGCACGACCCATTTCGTTTCGGGGACACGTACGTCCAGAACCGGACGCATCAACAGCTTGGAGTACAGCTGCATTTTATCACCAGGTACATCTGCCAGCTCGCTGATGTTATCGCCGCCACGGATTCCGATGTAGCAGTCCATTTTTTTCATAAAGGAGACATCTGCATCGCGCATGACACCCAGCTGCGTTTCATTTGCTCCAAGCAGAAGCTCACGCTGGATCGTTTGGTCGATCAGTTGTACATAAGGGTGGCCGCCTGCTTCATACACTTTGCGGATGACGGCTTTCACCAAATCATGAACTTGACCGATCGCGTAAATCAGTACGTTTTCACCGGGCTGCACGGTAGTAGAATAGTTCACCAGCACATCTGCCAATTGCTCGATACGCGAATCTTTCATAGGAAGAGTATCCCTCGCTTTCCATATCATTCAGTATGTATTGTACACAACACGCACACAAAAAAGCTACCCACGTGAATGGGTAGCGTGCGTAGAAACGCGCTTAACAGGATTCGGTTTTAATGTATATGCAGCACCTTACCTAAATGTTCCTGGTTAATCCAGGCTGATTTATTCGCAGCCGCATCCTACAATTACCAGCAGGATGAACAAAATCAGTACAAGAGTGAATCCATCGAAACCGCCGTTAAAAATGCTACTCATATGAGAAACATCCTCCTTTAATGTGTTAAGCCTCTTGTGCTTACACCCATAACATATGGGTTTTCGCACAGCGCCGATACGGGCATATGCCCATTTTTAGGAAGATTCTTTTGGAGGGCGGCCAAGATTTCGAATCTGTAAGCGTTTCGATGTTTATTATTCTGAAAAGCAGGAAAAGCTAGAGGATACCAAAAGACTTTGCAATAGCGAAAGGATGTTAAATACATGCAAAGATCATTGTCCAGCCTCCAACACGATCTCGTACCCATCACCATTAATGTAGGGGAAGATTTTAAATCCATCGTCTGGAAAGCGCAATACGATATGGATTTCAATACGGAATGTCTGTTTTGCTTCTCCGAGCGCATTACCGGGTACCGAGTAGAAGATGAAGCAGGCCACGCAGGCAAGGTCGCTGTTTGCCCTCACTGTGAAAAAGTGAATGCGATTTACGCCTGACCTGCCTTGAAAACCAAGGGAAATGACCTGAAAAAAGCGGTGCCTCCACAAGGCATCGCTTTTCTTTATCTGCCTCTGTATCCACCATGTACCACTTAGGGTTTAGCAGGATTGAAGAAGAGTTTCACGAATAGTACAGAGGTATACATATGTGGAATAGAGGTGAAAAGATGCAGAAGAAATGCAGCCGCTGCGGAAAAGACATGGAAATCGTGCTGCGCAACGTCGTGTACCGCAAACGGGTCAAGATCATGAACGTACCGGTGCACGTCTGCGTGGACGACTGCTGCGCCCATTCCCAGGTGGTTGATGTGATTAAAGACGATCTGAAATCACTGATGGAGGACTTGGGGCAGCATCCTGAGCGTCAGGCGATCGAATTCGAAGAAATGTCAGAGTTATCCAATATATTGGTTTTGGTTGCCAATGAAGGTCTGGACTCATCCGTACGTGAAGTCTTGGGTGAGCGGGTTAACGAGCTTTTGGACTTATTCCTATTGGCACAGTCATTGGGAGACGAGAGCTGGATGCTGGAGTTGCGCGAAAGACTGACAAAGATCATGGTGTAAACGAAGGGGGAGGGGCGCCGGAAGAGGCGTCTTTTCTTTTTGCACATGTATTTCTCCTGCACCGGCAACGTAGACTTTCAGCTGCCTGTTTCTGTATACTGAAAACCACAGGGTAGATGAAAAGGAGAGATACAGCGTGGCACAAAAACAGCTTACCTCCACGGAGGATTTGAATCAGTTTGTCGCAGAGACCGGAAAAAGACTTTTGTTTAAACACAGCACGACTTGCCCGATCAGCGCAACGGCGTATTCCGAATTCCAGTCGTTTTTGCAAGAGCAAAGCGTACCTGCAGCAGTGATTCACGTCATCGAAGACCGCCCCGTTTCCAATGCAGTCGCAGAGCGCTTCGGGATCAAGCATGAATCGCCGCAAATCTTCTTGTTGGATGATGGACAAGTAAAGTGGCATACGTCCCATTGGAAAATCACCAAGGATTCCATCACGGAAGCAGTAAAGGCCTAATTAGCGAAAAGAGCTGTCAACTCCAAGGAGTGAGCAGCTCTTTTTTCATGCAGTAGAAATGAATGCGATTCCTAGCCGGTATTTGGGCAGCCGATCAAAAATTCGGGCAAGGCACGGCTTACTGCCTTTGGTATAAAGGTGCGGTGAACCTTTTTACTCCCAGTACAATTCCAGCTTGTCTCCGCTTTTTAGCTCCGTTTGGAAAGAGGCGACCTCGCCGTTTACCAGCATGACAAATCCCGAGATGCTTTCGCGATCCGGTTTTTCTAGCGAGAAGTCGACGTAACGGAACACGTCACTGAAAACGGGAATGGTGGCTGGGGCAGATTTAACCGTAATGACGGCTCCATCTTCGACCACATCCACGTCCTGTACGGTACGACCATCCATCGTTATCGTCACTTGGGCTACAGGGATCACGACCCGCTCCCCATTGAAGTGAACGGTAATGGACTCCTGCACCCATTCCTCGAGAGGGATCACCTCGCGAATAGGGGGAAGGGATACCTCTTCCAGTCGGTAGGTCAGCTCATCGCCTTGACGGATAGAATCCGATGGCGTGGCAGGCTTTCCGTTGACCTCCAGCGTGACAGTACGGGAAGGAAGCGTGTAAGTATGGCCGTTCACACTGAACTGGTACGGAGTCGTTTTCTGCTCCGAGCTGTCAACTACCCCGCAGATCTGCAAGGCTTCGCCAACTGTTCGCGGCAGCCGAATCTCTACTTCGCTGCGATCTGGCACCTCAGTATCAAGGGATTGCGGCTCCCCGTTAATGAGGATAACGGGTCCAAGAGACAGGGGCCGATCGTTGCAGCGTATTTCCAACGTGTCCAGCTGGTCGAGCAGGTCCTTGGCGGTTGCCTGAGCATCCGTGCCGTTCTCTCCTGCGACAACGACGATGGTATCTCCATCCTCCAAGGGGGCATCCAGACTGGAAGCCTGTCCGTTCTTTTCGATGACGGGCGGCGTCCCGTGCTTGCCTGGTATCATCTTCATTCTGCCATTGATCGTCACGGTCATCGCCAGTCCAGGGCGTCCATAGAGTCGGCGAATGTCCATGCCAGCTCCGATCAAGGCATCGCCCAGCGTCATTTTCCGCAGGTCAAAAATTCGGATAGGCATATCGTTGACAGTCACCGTGACGTAGCGCAAAGGATGGCGACGAGCCGCCACCGCGATTCCGACCGGTGTAACAAACTCAGGTCCTCCGAGCAGTGGATGATCGCCAACGTACTGCTTGATGGCATCTCCTCCACGGACGGCAACGCGAGCGGCTGGGATATTGAGTACCTGCGCCACTTTTGTTGTCAGCCCGGGTGTGAGGCTGCCGCCGCCAATCAGCATGACAGCCTGCGGTGCTTTTCCGTTCAGCTCGAGAATTTTAAAGGCGATTTTTTCCGCCAGCAAATGAATGTCCGACTCAATCGCGGCAGTGACCTCTGCGCAGGGCAAGGTCTGCTCCACTCCCAAAATGTCAGTGAAAGTAACGGTTTCGTGTGTGGACAGAACTCGCTTGACCTCTTCCGCCATCGGAAAATCGAGCAGGTATGCATTCATCAGCGCGTCCGTGATCTCGTCTCCGGCTACCGGAACCATGCCATAAGCGGTGATGGCTCCTTCCTCGGTCAAGGCGACGTCGGAGGTGCCCGCTCCGATATCTACGAGGGCGATATTCAGGCGGCGCATTGTTACGGGGATGAGCACATTGATCGCGGCGATCGGCTCCAAAGTCAAAGCCTGCATCTCCAGATCACAGCGCTTCAAAGCGGCGATCAGGGAGTCGACAACCACGCGAGGCAAAAAGGTAGCAATGACATCTGCGCTGGCTGTATCCCCGCGCTGATCGATCAAGCTGCCGATCAACTCGCCATCGAGGTGGTAGTTGACCACGCTATACCCGACGCAGTAATAACGGGTAACGTCCTGATCCTTCAGCTCCTGCGCCAGCTCGGCCTGGGCCTCCTGCACAGCAGCGAATTCCAGCGTGAGCACATCTTCACGATTGATAAAGGCATGACGGGCAAGCGGCATGTCCGTCCGTACCCGACGAGTACGCAAGGAACGTCCTGCGGCTGCAACAGCTACCTGATGAAGCGGTCCGTACTTTTGCTCCAGCTCCTCTTTGATTTGCTGGATGACTTTGGCTACCGCCACGATATCGTGGATTTGCCCATCGAGCATGGAGCGCTCGTCGTGCTCTCTGATCGCACAATCAAGAACGCGGTATTGCTCACCGATCGCTTCCACGATCAGTCCGACTACGCTGCGTGTTCCGATATCTAAAGAAAAAATCAGCTCTGATTTGGCTGTTTCTGTATGCGCAGACAAAGGTAAGGTCACTCCTCGTTCTGGATGAATACCATGCAAAATATGTACATCTATCCAATTTATTCGACTTCGATCAAGGAGAATCCTGTCGAATAAAGGAATCTTCTGCGCGTTGACCAATATTTACAATTTACTTTCGCGCTTTTTGGCGCTAAACTGCTGACAAGGGCATTTGAATCGATTATAATAACCCTAATTTATCGAAAAGTACCCGTAGTGGCTGATCAGAAAACCATACTGAACTGGGCTTTTGGGCAATGCCTTCGTTGTACTTAGGTAAATGAGGTTTTTATGAAATCTTATTTGCAAATAAAAAGAGGAGAGTGGAGAGTCATGGCACACGATTTGATTGATAACATGCGCAAACAGATTGACGAAATCAACCTGCAAATTCTCGATCTGATCAACAAGCGCGCGACCCTGGTACAAGAGCTGGGCAAAGAAAAAGAAAAACAGGGCAGCAACCGATTCGATCCAGAGCGCGAGCGTCAAATGCTCAACCAGCTGGTAGAGAACAACAAAGGCCCATTCAATGACAATACAGTTCGTCATCTTTTCAAACAAATCTTCCAAGTATCCCTCGAGTTGCAAAACGACGATAAGAAGAAGGTTTTGCTCGTCAGCCGCAAAAAGCAGGCGGAAGATACAGTGATCACGGTAAAAGGCGTCGAGTTCGGTGCCGGCAATCCGATCCTGATCGCAGGTCCTTGCTCGGTAGAAAGCTATGAGCAAGTAAAAGCAGTCGCGGAGAACCATGTGAAGCGCGGTCTTCGTACGCTTCGCGGCGGAGCATACAAGCCTCGCACGTCCCCATACGATTTCCAAGGTCTGGGTGAAGAGGGCCTGCAAATCCTCAAGCGCATCGGCGATGAGTACAACCTCGTTACCATCAGCGAGATCGTGACGCCAGCTGACCTGGAAATGGCGAGCCAATACATCGACGTGATCCAAATCGGTGCACGCAACATGCAAAACTTCGAACTGCTGAAAGCAGCTGGTCGTCTGAACAAGCCGATCCTGCTGAAACGCGGTTTGTCTGCAACGATCGAAGAATTCATCTACGCTGCAGAATACATCCTGTCCGAGGGCAATACGCAAGTCATGCTGTGTGAGCGCGGGATCCGCACCTATGAAAAAGCGACTCGCAACACACTGGACATCTCGGCAGTACCATTGCTCAAGCAAGAAACGCACTTGCCAGTGTTCGTAGACGTGACACACTCTACTGGTCGTCGCGATCTGCTCTTGCCTACCGCAAAAGCGGGTATCGCTGTCGGATCTGACGGTATCATGGTCGAAGTTCACCCGGATCCAGACGTGGCTTTGTCCGATGCCAAACAACAGCTGAACATCCCAGACTTCAACAAATTTGTTGACGAGCTGCTCGCTTCTGGTCTGTACAAAGGTGAAGTAGTCGCTGCACGCGGTTAATTTGAAAGCGTAAAGTGTAGTCGGAGGTCTTTCCTGCACGCAGGAGAGGCCTCTTCTAATTTGACGAACAGATGGTGAGCAAGTAAGCTAGACTTACGTGCTGTTAAGGCAGAAGGGGGATGTGCCTGATGAATGAACACGACCAATGCTGCTCGGCTGAACGTTCGACGATGCGTTCTGACAAGATCAAGTCAAACCTCGTGTCCCGTCTCAATCGCGTGGAGGGCCAAATTCGCGGGATTCGCGGAATGGTAGAGAAGGATGTGTACTGTGATGACATCCTGAACCAGATCGCGGCAGTCCAATCCGCGCTGAACGCAGTGGGCAAGATCCTACTCGAGGGGCACATGCGCAGCTGTGTCATGGAGCGGATTCAGCAGGGCGACGAGGAAGTCATTGACGAGCTCTTGAAAACGATGAATAAATTAATGAAGTAACGCGTATAGAGACAAGCTAAAAACAATTGCAACCACGTACAGCTTGTCGTATCATAGGTGCATATATTTATGAAAATGATTATGAAAACCATTAAATGGGGAAAGTGAGGGTGTGTGATGCCGGTTACGATCTACGACGTGGCTAGAGAAGCGGGGGTTTCGATGGCGACCGTGTCCCGGGTTGTCAACGGAAATCCCAATGTGAAGCCGTTGACCCGGAAAAAAGTATTAGCTGCAATTGAACGTTTGGGATATCGTCCAAATGCGGTAGCGCGAGGACTCGCCAGCAAAAAGACAACAACGGTCGGTGTCATTATCCCGGATATCTCCAGTTTGTTTTTTTCAGAGTTGGCGCGAGGGATTGAAGACATCGCGACCATGTACAAGTACAACATCATTTTGTGCAACTCCGACCAAAGAATGGAAAAGGAATTGCAATTAATCAATACATTGCTGGAAAAACAGGTGGACGGGCTGTTGTTCATGGGTGCGGAGATCAAGGAAGATCATTTGCAGGCGCTCACCAGCACATCCGTACCAACCGTTCTGGCAGCGACTCGCGATGCAGATAACGCACTGCCATCCGTCACGATTGATCATTTCCAAGCGGGATACGATGCGACAAAAGCTTTGATCGACCGCGGTCACAAACGTGTCGCGATGATTACTGGACCGCTGAATGATCCACTGAGTGGTCTGATGCGTTTTGAAGGCTACAAAAAAGCGTTGGTTGACGCGGGAATCGGACTAAATGAAGACCTCGTTGCTAACGGGAACTTCTTCTACGAGTCCGGTCTGACAAAGACAAAACAGTTTCTGCAGCTGTCGGAACCGCCTACTGCGATTTTTGCCGCAAACGACGAGATGGCGATCGGAGCGATTCATGCGATTCAGGATTCCGGTTTGAATGTGCCAAACGATGTGGAAGTGATCGGGCATGATAATATCCGCCTGGTTGAGATGGTACGTCCGCGTCTGACCTCTGTGGTGCAGCCGATGTATGATATCGGAGCGGTTGCGATGCGCCTGTTGACCAAGTACATGAACAATGAACACGTGGAAGAGCATGTCGTATTGCTGCCACATCGAATCGAATACAGAGAAAGCACCAGACCCGAGCAAGAATAAGACGGGCAGATTGGACGAGCAAGAGGAGGAAATTAGGGATGCGGATCGGCATTATTGGTGCGATGGATGAAGAAATCGCGCTGTATTTGGAAGCCATGCAGCAGACGAAGCAAACCGTAAAAGCGGGCATTACTTACTATGAAGGCCAGATGGAAGGCAAAGAGGTCGTCCTCTGCAAATCGGGAGTAGGAAAAGTCAATGCTGCGGTTACTACTCAGATTTTGATCGACACGTTCCAGGTGGATCGGGTGATCTTTACAGGGGTTGCGGGTGCCGTGCATCCAGCGCTGAATATTGGGGATATCGTCGTTTCGACAGATTGCATCCAGCATGACATCGATGTATCGCCACTCGGCTTTGCGCCAGGTCAGATTCCGTTTACGGAGCAATGGGTCTGGAAAGCCGATGAAGAGTTAATGCAGCAAGCGATCGCTGCTGGTCAAAAGCTAGAGGCAGATGTGCAGGTAGTGAGCGGACGCATCCTGTCCGGCGACCAGTTCGTTGCCAGCCGCGAAAAAGTGCAGTGGCTGTATGAGCAGTTTGAAGCGCATTGCACGGAAATGGAGGGCGCATCTGTCGGACAAGTTTGCGCGATGAATGATGTGCCATTCGTCGTCGTGCGCTCCATGTCAGACAAGGCGGATGGTTCTGCGCATGTCAACTTTGTGGAATTTACAAAACTCGCCTCCGAGCGATCCTATGCGATTGTCCGCAATATGCTGACAGCAGCTTCGGAAGGCTCTTCGGTCATCGTTTACTCCACACAGAACTGCATTGACTGCAATCTGGTCAAGCAATGGCTGACTGCCAAGGGACTTGCTTTTGAAGTGCGCGATGTCATGACTAGCCGCGCCTATCAGGAGGAAGTGGAGCGCTTTGGCTTCATGGGTGTTCCTGTGACAGTCGTCGGCGACAAAGCGGTAAAAGGGTATCAGCCAGCTGAGCTGGAGCAGCTCGTGAGCAGCCTGTCATCCAACTAGCCTTTGGCAACGAGGTGCTCATAGCGACCAGCATACACAAAGAGAAGCGTACAGGTTTTCGTATCAGAGGGATACGGGATCTGCACGCTTCTCTTTTTTTAGGAGACAAACCATCATGACTCAGAGGAGATCGGCGCATACATCATGGCGCGCTCCAACGTTACTAGATTCTTTTGGGTGATCTCAGCGCGTCGTGGGATGGCAGGGAATGGCTCGTCAAACAAGCGCTTTGGCAATACCAGCTCAGAGTGAGACTGCCAGCGCTCTGCCCAGGCAGCGGGTAGTGGCCCGTCGGTCAATGGCTGGTCTGTCATCTCGCTCCACAGCAAGGTCCAGGCGCGAGGGACGACCCGCCAAATATCATAGCCTCCACCGCCAACTGCAATCCATTTCCCCCCGCACAGCTCATGGGCGAGCTGGTGCGCCAATCGAGGGATCGCCTGATAGATTTTCATGGAACAGGACAGATGGGTGAGAGGGTCAAAGGCATGGGCATCGCAGCCGTTTTGGGTCAGTATGACGTCGGGCTTGAAGCCGTGGGCAAGCTTGGTCACCAGCTCCTGATAAATCGAAAGAAACGAGTCGTCTTCCGTAAAAGCATCAAGCGGAACGTTGACGGAATACCCGTAACCGCTTCCATCGCCACGTTCGGTCAAATTGCCGGTACCAGGAAACAAGTACTTTCCCGTTTCGTGCATGGAGACGGTAAGTACGTTCGGATCGTCGTAAAAGGCCCATTGGACGCCATCCCCGTGATGGGCATCTGTGTCGATGTACAGGACGCGTGCGTTCCACTTTTTGCGTATGTAGGCAATGGCAACAGAGCAGTCGTTGTAAATGCAAAAGCCAGAAGCCCGACCCCGAAAAGCGTGATGAAGTCCGCCAGCCGGATTGAAAGCATGCTCTGCTTGACCGTTCATAACGAGGTCTACGGCATTCAAGGTGCCTCCGGCGATCAGGGAGGCGGATTCGTGCATATTCGCGAAGCAGGGAACATCCTCGGTACCCAGCCCGTAGCTGGCAGCGAGAGGGAGCTCCGTATCGCTATGGCCTTGATCGCGGACAAACTGGATGTAGCGGGAATCGTGTACCAGCTCCAGCTCTTCATCCGTAGCGAAGCGGGGAGGCACGATGTCCGATTCGTCCAGAAGGCCGTACATGCTCATCAAGTCATGCGTGAGCAGCAAGCGGCGTTGGTTGAAAGGATGCTCGTCATGGAAGTAGTAGTTTGTATAATCTGGCGAGTAGATGAGGCGGGAGTTGCGACTCAAAGAAGGCTCCCTCCTTCTTTTGGCCAGACGACGGTGAAGCCTTTGTCGGTCAGCTGCTGAATCAGAGGGCGTGGATCGATGGTCTGTGCGCGGAAAACCAGATTTTTTTGTGGTGGGTTCTGAGCTGGATAGACCAAGACACTGCAAATGTTGACATGCGCATCCCGGAAAACCTGGCTGACTTCGGCAAGAGCGCCAACACGATCATCGACCTGCACCTCGATATGGGAGCTTGGCCGGTTGACACCAAACAGCTCAATCAGACTGGAAAACAAATCGGATTCGGTAATCATTCCGACGAGCCGTTCGTTCTCGACAATCGGGAGAGACCCGATTTTATGCTCATAGACTTGGGCGGCTGCATCCTCGATAAAGTCGAGCGGATGGGCTGTGATGACTTGCTTGCTCATGATGTCCGAGACGGGCTTTTGCAGAATCATGTCATCATCTTCGTGGGTCAGCAAATGAGAGGGGAGAGCATCGCGCAAATCACGGTCCGAGACGAGCCCCACCAGCCGCTCTTCTTCTAGTACGGGCAAATGCCTGATCCGATTGGTACGGAGCAACAGGAGTGCTTCCCCGATAGAAGTGGAAGGACTGACCGTGATTACCTTTTTCCGCATAATATCCTCAATACGCATGAGAGAAGCCTCCTTTTTTCTCCGAGAGGGTGTCGATGTTTCTAATAAAGAAAGCGATTTTGAAAGCGCATCCCATCAAAAGCTTCGACGGATTCAGGGGGAACGCGCTTGCCGATTTTGGCCATCAGGCAGTTGGCAGGGTGGGAGCAGATTTCCGGATCATCAGTCGCCATCCAGACCATGCCGACACTTCCCATTACCTTTTCCATCACTTTCCGATACTGCCACACATCCAGGCCAGTCCCTTTCAAATCCCAGTGCCAGTAATACTCAGTCGTAATGATAATGTAGTCCTCCATCGCGTCATCTGCAAAGGAGACCTCCAGCAGCTTTTTCGCCACGCCGCCAGCTCTGATCAAATGGCTGATCTCAATGGCCCCCAGCTCCAGAAGATCGGGCAGCTGCGCTTGTGACCAGCGCTCGAGCGGGTCTGGATGGAGAAACGTCACATACCCAAGAACGAGATCGTCTTCGCGGGCGACAATGATGCGGCCCTCAGGAAGATCAGCAATTTCAATCAGAGCCTGGTGCTGCTGCTCGGGAATACGAAAAGCTTTTAAGCCATCATCGAAGCGGTAGGAGGCGAGCTCACTTCCCGAAATAGGGCCTTCAATCAACAGTTCTCTTCCGTTCACAATCGTCTTTAGCGAGTGGTAACGCTTGACGTGTTCCATCAGATCCCTCCTCGTGCTTGTAGAAAAAGAGAGATGGCACATAAGACCATCTCTGCTTCTTCTTTTACGTTATTCGGAGCCGCTGGCAGTTACATTGTTGGAATGTGACGATTCTCCGTAACTATTCACGGCTGTGATGTAGTAGCTTCCATTTTTCAAATCGGTGGTATGGGTGTAGCTTGTGCCAGATACGGTATCGATGAGCAGGAAACCGCTTGTTGCATCCGGCTTGAAGTAGATATTGTACGCAATGACTTGCTCAGCTGCCGCATTTGCTTTCCACTGCAGCTTCACTCCGCCTCCCGCAGAATGCAGGGACAGCGACTTCGGTGTCGACGGAGGATTCGTGCTGCTTCCGCCGTCTCCTGGAGAAGCTGTGTTTTGGCCATCATTTGGCATGGTCGTCCCAGGAGTGCCAGGTTCATTCGAATTACTTGGGATATCCGTATTGCCCGTTTCTGTATTCGGGTCTGGGAGCTGCCAAGTATGTGACGAAGAACCACTCGTGGCAATCGCTGACGGCTGTGATTCCTGACCTGTGACATCAACAGCTGTCACATAGTAGCCGACGTCGCCCAAGGCCGCTCCTGTATCGGTAAAGGTCAATACAGATGGATCCTTGACGGTGCCAATTCGGGTAAAGCTATTTTGACTGTCAGCCCGATAGATGCGATAGCCGAGGAGATCGGCTTCCTTAGCCGACTGCCAGGTGAGCACATGCTGTTGCCCGCTGCTGCTTGCAGCCACGCCAGTTGGTGACTGCGGAGTGCCGGAGACATCGGTGCGTGGATCTTCCAGGTCCGGAAGTCGATTTTCCCAGTCAGGCGGGTGAATGGCCACTTTTTTATTTTTCGCCTGAATCTGCTCCTTGGTTGCGAGCGGGTCGGGCGAGCGATAGAAGATGCCCTCTGTGACAAAGTCATCCGGTGTGCCTTCCTTCGCGAGGTAACGCTCATCATTATAGGTGACGATCCGCGCTTTTTGATGCGAGTCGTCGACCTTGGTAGGAACGAAGCGGCGGTTGAACAAGTCGGTGATGACGTGTCCGGCCTCTTTGGAAAGCTCGCTTGGCAAAAGGCCTGATTTCGAGTCAACGGTCGCGCTGACGATCCCTTCCGGCTTCTTGAACGTGTCAGTCGGAGGAGAGAGGTTCGGCTGTTTCTCGATGATCTCCTTCATGACTTTACCCCAGACGACCATCGGGACATACTTGTCGGCGTCCGGCATCGGGTACGGCTCATCAAAGCCTACCCAAACGCCCATGGACAGCTGCGGCGTGTAGCCAACAAACCACAAGTCGTTGCTGCTGTTGGTCGTACCGGTTTTGCCTGCGACGTCCACTTTTTTCGGAACGTATTTGCGGATGTGCGTACCAGTACCGGCATCGACAACATCGCGCATCATATCGGTGATCAAATAAGCGGTTTGTTCGCTGTACACTTGAACGGGCTGCGACTCATGCTTGTAAATGACCTTGCCCGTGCTGTCCTCAACGGAGTCGATGAGATAAGCGTCCACGAAGGAGCCGTGGTTGGCGAAGGTGGCGTAAGCATTTGTCATTTCCTCAACGGTCGTTCCGTATGTAAGTCCGCCGATTACCCCTGTAGAGGCGTAATTATCCGCATCCACCAGCGTGGTGATTCCCGTCTTTTTCACATACTCGAGTGCGGTCGGAATGCCTACCTTGAGATAGGTTTTGATGGCTGGAATGTTCCAGGACATCCGCAAGGCTTCCCGTGCACTCATGATTCCTTGCCATTTGTTGTTCCAGTTCATCGGCAGGTGAGTACCGTTCTGACCGTCTGCCAGCAAAACAGGTGAATCGTCGAGCGGGGAAGCAGGCTGCAGAATGCCCAGCTCAAAGGCAGGAGCGTAGGCTGCGAGCGGCTTCATCGAAGACCCCGGCTGACGAGGTACGGTGGCGTGGTTGGTTTGTTCCACTTTAAAGTCGCGTCCACCGATCATGCCGAGAATGGCCCCTGTCTTGTTGTGGATCAGCATTGCGCCGACTTCTTCCAACGCATTCTCGATTTTTTCTGTTTTGCCGTTCGAGCGGCGGATCGTATACGAACGGTTTTTTCCGAAGTTTTTCGGGTCGTTCGCGACGGCCTGCATGGTCGCGTACACGTTCTTATCGATTGTCGTATGAATTTTGTACCCGTTGCGGAGAATATCGCGGCGCTTCTCTTCTACAAGCTGGCGATACTCATTGCGGCCAACAGAGTCTTTGTCCCTGCCTTTTTCCTTCAGGTCAGCATCGACCAGCTGACGCGCTGCCCTGTCCTCGATTTCCATCATGAGGAAAGGAACTTCTCGATACGCTTGCTCCGTTGGCTTGGCGAGCGCGGTTTTGAGATCCGCTTTGCTCGCTCCATCGTACTGGGTCTGGGTGATGTATCCATTTTCCAGCATCCGATCGAGAACCATCTTTTGGCGTTCTTTTCCGCGCTCATAGCCCTCATTTGTAAACGGGGTATAGGCGCCAGGGTTTTGAATCATCCCAGCTAAATAAGAGCTCTCGCTGAGGTTCAGTTCTTTGACATCCTTGCCAAAAATCCCTTTTGCGGCTGCTTGTACACCATAAACGTTGGAACCGTTCGCATTTTTCCCAAAGTAGATCTCATTCATGTAAGCTTCCAAAATCTGATCTTTGGAAAACATGCGCTCGATCCGCAAGGCGCTGAAAATCTCCTTGGCTTTGCGGGAATGGCTTACTTCCGCCGTAAGAATCGTATTTTTGACGAGCTGCTGGGTGATCGTACTGCCTCCAGTTACCACGGGCTGATTGGTAAAATCCTGAATGGCGCCGCGGATGGTGGATTGCAGCACTACCCCTTTGTGATGATAAAAGTTTTTGTCTTCCGTTGCGATGATTGCGTTGATCAAATAGGGAGAAACGTCTGCTTTTTTCACCAATCGCCTGTCGCCTTCTTCTGCTCGGAGTTGTCCGATCAAAGAGCCGTCATTGTAATAGGCAAATCCAGTCAGATAGTTCGTGAAAATCTTCTTTTCGAGTTCCTCCTTGTTGCGCACAGGCTCGTCTTTCACCAATGCGGCTACATAACCGGTCACGATTCCTCCTGCAACGACGCCTCCCATTACTCCCAGTAAAAACAGCAGCTGAATGGCAATCCAGATCATTCGGCCGCGGCTTCTTCGGCGTTTTTTCTTCGTCGGTTCAGAGGAAGAATTGTGGCTGTTCGACATAGTCTATGACCCCCTAGCATACACCCTGATTATACCATAGGAGGAACCGGGAGGATAGAAGCTGAGACGACAAGAGGAGAGGTCAGAAACCGTCGAAAAAAGGAAAAAAAGAGGGGATCTGCTCAGCAGCGTCAACTACTGGGCAGGCACCCTCTTTTCCTGTAGAAGTACCGTCATCCAACTGTTCGAGCTTTATACCTT
The DNA here is from genome assembly GCF_003710965.1 of Brevibacillus nitrificans. Lineage (NCBI taxonomy): Bacteria > Bacillati > Bacillota > Bacilli > Caryophanales > Paenibacillaceae > Brevibacillus > Brevibacillus nitrificans. Next base: position 468,979 of record NZ_RHHU01000017.1, read on the forward strand.
CTGTGAGATCGGGAACCAGCCGGGTGTATGGAGGATAGCATGCCAGAGTGGATCTGGAATGTCCAAGCGGGCCTGATCGTTTTTATCGATCTCCACCTGAATGTCGGCTTCTTGCCCATTCTGCACCTTTTCGACCCACTCAGGCTCGATGATCAGCTCACGGCCAAGAGCGAGCAGCGGGACACCTGTTGCAAAAGCTTGGAGGGCTTCGTCCGCTGTACGGATGGAGCCAACTCCCATGACGGGAACGCGACTTGCGACTTGCTTTTGGATCAGTTCAAGTCGCGTTTCCGAACGAGTTCCTTCAGCGCTGCGCGGTGTGGACCAGAAATTCATCAATGATACGTGCAGATAATCAAGCTCTTTTTGAGCGAGTGCGTCTGTGAGAACGAGCGTATCTGCCATCGTGATTCCCGGTGTTTCCGCCTCTTCCGGAGAAAAGCGGTATCCGATCAGGAAAGGCTGCTTTGCGTGCGCGGCGACGACACGCTTGACCTCGTCTACGACGGCGAGTGGGAAACGCATACGCTTTTCCAGGCTTCCGCCCCAGTGGTCATTGCGGCGGTTGGCGTGGGGAGAGAAAAATTGCTGGACCAAATAGCCGTTGGCACCGTGAATCTCGACGCCATCATAGCCTGCTTCAATGGCACGGCGTGTCGTTTCCCCAAAAGCCTTGATGATGTCCTGGATTTCCCCATCTGTCAGCTCGGAAGGGACAGGGGCACCCTGCTGCTCTGCGGCTACTGCACTTGCGCTTACCGTTTTTCCATGGGGGACGAGCTCAGGGGGACTCATCCGACCTGCATGAAAAATTTGCAGCACTGCTTTGGCTCCCTGCTCCTTGATTGCTGTAGCCAAGGAACGCAGGCTAGGGATCATTTCGTCGCGGTCTCCGGCAAATTCGCCTGGGAATCCCTTGCCGTTTGCGGTGACGTACGTGCAAGCGGTAATGACCATGCCGACGCCCCGCGAACGGCGGGCATAGTAAGTGAGCTCGCCTTTGGAGACGGTGTCATCTGGATTGCCGGAGTAGGTAGTCATGGGGGCCATGACCAAACGGTTTTTCACTTCTACACCACTGCGGAAGCGAAATGTATCGAAGAATGGCTGGTATTTTGGATTCATGTGCTGCTCTCCCTCATTTCTGCGTGAGAATACATACAAATGATGCCCCTAACATTCTTCCCTATTTGAAAGAGGAAGTACGTCCCAAATGAGCAGGACGGTTAGCAGGAGCACCGATGTTTTACAATTATAGGGAGAGTACTAACTGTGGTCAAGGTAATAACTTTTTGAAAGTGCAAGACGGAGAACGGGTAGCTTCGGACACCGATGAGGAGATGGCTTTCGAGCCTAGACTTGCCAAATAAAAAAAGAGTAGGCCGACGAGCGGCGCTACTCTTTTTTTCAAGTCGATTAACGGCTGTAGAACTCAACGATCAGAACTTCGTTGATTTCAGCTGGCATTTCTTCACGGTCAGGCAGACGAGTGAAGGTACCTTCAGCAGCAGCATCGTTGAAAGTTACATAGTTAGGCAGGAAGTTGCGGCCTTCCAGGGAGTTCTTGATGATTTCCAGACCACGGGATTTCTCGCGGATGGAGATCACATCACCTGGTTGAACACGGTAAGATGGGATGTTCACTTTTTTGCCGTTTACCAGGAAGTGACCATGGTTTACCAACTGACGAGCAGCTGGGCGAGTTGGAGCGTAGCCCATGCGGTATACCAGGTTGTCCAGGCGGGATTCCAGCAATTTCATGAAGTTTTCACCCACTACGCCAGCCATTTTGCTCGCGTGGTCGAAAGTGCGGCGGAATTGTTTTTCGTTCAAGCCAAACATGTGGCGCAGTTTTTGTTTTTCTTGCAACTGAATTCCATACTCGCTCAGTTTACGACGGTTGTTGTGACCGTGTTGACCTGGAGGGAAGTTGCGTTTGATGTCTTTTCCGGTACCATCGAGGGAGATACCCAGACGACGGGCCAGTTTGTGACGAGGTCCTGTGTAACGTGACATGTTTTCATTCTCCTTTAATATGGATTCGCAGGTGTTTACTTCCGACAGGTTAGTTCCTACTTTATCTACACGAACTTCGGACGGTAGCGTTTCCGCATCGTGCTCCTCACAGGTAGTTCAGCCGCTGCCTGAAAGGGAGGGAACTAAGAGGGTACATCCTTCCGTTTTTACCTGCAATCAATGCTACCCTGTACACATACATTCAATAATACAAGGATCGGCAGAGTGAAGTCAAGGGAAAAGAAAGGCGCCACCCTAGTGTGGATGGCGCCACGCCTCCTACTCTTTGACTTGCTCGATGGCCGTGAAACCATCCTGCTCTTCCCCGCGTTTTTCGAGGAAACGGGTGAAGGACACAGCTGCATCGGCACGGGAGACCTTCGCTTGTGGCTTAAAGGTTTGCTTGTCGGTCGTCATGATGCCCAAAGTCGTAGCGATCACGATCGAGCCGCGATGCTTGGTACCTGCGATATCCGTCAGGCTGGACTGGAACATGTTGGAGTAGTCCGCCAGCTTGCTGTACCCAAGCGCACGTACGATCATGTCAGCCAGCTCTTCGCGATTGATCGGTTCATCCGGATTAAGCGTGGCCCCATTTTTCACGAGCAGACCGCGATCGACAGCTGCCTCGACTGCAGAGAAGTAGCGGGAACCGTTTGCCACATCGCTGTAAGTGGCCTTGCGATCGGATGCGTACGTCGGATAGAAGCGTCCATTGTTTAAGCTGATCATCAGCATCTCAATCATCTCGCCGCGGGTGATCTGTTTTTGCGGCATGATTTTACCGTCGACGAGGGAGAGAGCATCATATTCATACATCAGCATCAATTCTTTTTCGGCAGGATCCCCCTTCAGGTCAGAAGGTGCCGGACGGTGAAGGCTGATGACTTTTCCTGAGGATTGGGAGCGCCATTCTCCTGTGACAGCATCGAAAAAGTATGGCTGTTCAAACGGCGTGGCGGTCGCTCGGTAAATCAGTTTGGCCGTTCTCTTTGGCATGTAGGAAGGCAGCGATTGCATTTTCAGGTTGTCTTCCTTGCTCAAAGGCGTCAGGACGTATACCGCTTCGGTTTCTACTTCCTTCTGCCAGGCAGCGATGGCTTCCTCCTCGCTCAAATGCTTGGGCAGCTTGGATGGATACGTTTCGCTGCCAAACTCAGTGTAATAGGAGAGAAGCTCGCCGGTTGTGGTATCGAAAGTCTGAGAAGAGGAGCCGGAAGCTGCCGCGACGCCGTTTAGATAGCGCTGGAACGACACGGTGTATCGGTCGCCATCATTTTGCCAGGATTCTTCCTGAGAGCGGTCCTGCCAATATAGCTGATTCGCGGCGGTCGGGGACCATTTGCGAATATTTTCCGCTGCTTTTTCTTTGAGACTGTCTGTATTGATTTTTTTGGTGGAAGAAGTGTCCTTATCCTTTAATGGACGGATGTCTTTGTTAAAGGCGTAAATATCGCCAGTCTGAGCATCGATGGATACGTAGGCATAACCGCCGTTGCGATTGTCTTTTTCACCGTACTCCAGGTTCCAGACCGGACGATTGCCGCGGTAGTCCTTTTCGCTGTAATTGGCAGAGCGCAGCTCGTATTTGTCCAGATCAAAGGTGCTCGCCGCAAACTTGACCGCGTCATCCTGAGAAAGGGCTTTGCCCGTATGACGCGCAGGCAAAGGCTTGCTGCTGACAGGTGTCGGCTCCTTGACTTTATCGAGAGGCGTTAGCGAGAACGGAGTCACGGCCTCACCAGTCGAAGCATCGATGTAAAACGAGAACGGGTTTTGATAAGCCAAGATCGGTTTGTTGCGATCTACTCCCTCCTTTTCCCAAGCCATGAGGTAGGAGAGGTGGGCCTGTGCCTGAGCGTGCATCTCTTTTTCGGCTTCTTCCTGCGAGATGGCTTTGGCAGGCTTTTCAAAGGTGACGTCGTTCCACATGAGGGAGTAGCCCACTACCGTTCCTGCGCCATTGACAATGATGTCTACGCTGTTGTCAGGAAAGAGAACGCCATCTACGACTCGCACAAATCGGAAGCTATAGTTAATGTCCGAGTTTAGCGGAGTCTTTGGTGTCGGCATGTCGCGTGTGTACAAGCGAGTCTGTTCGGCTTTGCCAGAATTGTACTTGGACAGGAAGCTCTCTGCCTGCTTGCGTGCATCGTCATAAGAGATTCGCTTGGCGTACGGGAGGTTGGAAGCTCCCCGATCGTAGCGAGAGTAGGCAGTCACTTCGCCTGTATTGGCATGGATGCTAACCGTATACGAGAGCAGGATTTCCTCGCTGTTCGCTACCTTTTTTACCCAACTGAAGGACCACTCTGGAAAGGACCGCCAGGAATCGGCGGAGCGAAACGAAACTTGATTGAGCTCAAGGCCGCTTGTAGGTACCAGCTTCTGCGCCAGAGTCACGGCATCTTCTTTTGATAGCTTTACTTTGCTGGCAGCAGCGAGCATCGCGCTGTTTGGCTGAGCAGGTATCGGGAGCGCCTGGCTGGACGCAGCCAATGGCGTTTGCGCATGGACCGGAAGCACTGGCAATACCAGACTGGCAGTTAATAGAAAGGAGCTCGAGCGGACGAGCCAAGTTTTCATGGGTAATCCCTCCAACGGTGTCAGTATTTTCACATACCACTCTGACGAGCAAAAGAGTGTCGTCGTTTCACGATCAGAAAGAAAAAAGATGAAAGGCAGGCTGAACCGTTATCGGGGAAAGGAAATTGGTAAATTTGTCCCAAATGTTTTTTTATCAATCTAGAATTGCGTATAAGCTTCTTATATAATATAAAGTACTATTCTAAAGAATCTTTGCAAAAGGAGATTTTCGTTTTGGAAACCATCCTATACCTCATCCGCCACGGAGAAACAGAGTGGAATCAGATCAGGCGCATACAAGGCCATAGCGATATCGACTTGAATGAGCTTGGATTACGTCAGGCAGAGCAGGTAGCCCGTCGCTTTCAGGGAGAGATCATTCACGCCGTTTACTCGAGCGATTTGAGCAGAGCGCGTGTCACAGCATCGAGAATCGCGGAGCAATCAGGCTCGTCCATCTCTACACGGATGACGCTGCGGGAACGGTGCTACGGCGAGTGGGAGGGATTAACCTACGAAGAAATTCGTGCTCGTTTTGAAGCACAGGATGAAGCGGCATGCGGAATCGAGACGTTTGAAGACATGCAGACTCGCGCTGTGACTGCTTTGACGGAAGTAGCCTCGAGCCATCCGGGCGAATCGGTCGTGGTCGTATCGCACGGCGGACTTATCAACAGCTTTTTGCACTACGTGACGGCAGGCGAGCAGGGAACGGGGATAACGCGGATCGACAATACGGGAATCACGATGTTCCGGTACGTAGACGGTCAGTGGGAAGTTTTGCAAGTGAATAATACAGACCATTTGGAAATTTGAGAAAATGCTGAGAGAGGGAGTATCTCGTGTCAAGTAAAATGTTGGGGAAGTTAGAGACGGTCTTTTCCTACACGGCCCATTTTATTCTTCAATCATGGCCGGAAAAGCGCCCAGGCATCCTTTTCTTGACAGATTCCGGGGGCCGTGTGATCAACTTCATGGAGATGCAAGTAGGCCAATCCGGAGACCTCGGGGAACTTGACCTGATGCTACACTCTGTACCTTCCGGGAATGTACGGGAGTTGATCGAAAAGACAGCAAGCACCAGGGAAATTACCGTAGAAACTTGGGAGGGGGACCCAAAGCTTTATGGGGCAATACCTCTGCGTGAGTACGATGGTCGTATTCGCGCCGTTATCGGGATCGTGACTTCCCAAGCGGAATTTGATTTGGACCTCTTCGCCTACATGCGAGGACTAGAGCCGATGATACGGATGGGCTATGATGCGTACATCCAGCATGCGACCAGTCAAATCGTGATGGATCTCAATCTTCACGACAGCACGCGCGATCTGCTGGAGTGCTTGATCAGTCAGATTAGCGAGATCATCCAAAAGGGGTACTGCTCGGCAGTGAAGCTCTCGGAGAACGGCCAGTGCATACCGCATGAGTGCGTGACGACACAGCCTGCTGAGGATGGGACAAGCCAGATCAGCCAGATCAGCCAGATTCTCCTGCGTTTTGGTCAGGATGCATTGACACCCTCCGTGCTGGATGACAATCGGATCATCGTTGTTCCCATCAGTCACAACTCCACTCCGCTGTACGCATTAATCCTGCATTTGCCGCAGGAGGAAGCAGACGTTTTCTACGATGAGAGGGACGTCGCCTTTCTGCAGGAAGTGTGTGAAAAGGCGAGCAGTGCGCTGTGGCGAGCCATTTCTTCAGATGATCTGAGGCGAGAAGCGGGAAAGAAGGATCTGCTGTATCAGCTGATGTCCAAGATACAGGCATCTATTGATGTGAACGATGTTCTGCATGAGATCGTAACGAGCATTCCCAGCTTGTATCCGCAGCTGTCCGTCGAGCTCTTCCTCACAGTCGAACCGAACGCGACCACGCCAGTCAAGCAGCTGTCTTTTCAAGAGACAGAGCCTACAACCAGTACGAGGGCATATCTGGAAGGTCGTCTGATCGTAGAAAAGCGGGAGGAGGACGATCAGCCGGTCACCGTCATAGCAGCGCCTTTGCTAGGAAAACAGGGCATCTATGGCGTGCTGCAGGTTACGTCCGATCAGCGGGTGTCGCTTAGTCAGCATGAAACCGACTACATCGCAATCTTGGCGGATACGGCAGGAACTGCTTTTGAAAACGCGCAGCTGTACCAGCAATCCCGCAATTTGATCCGCGAGCTTCGGCTGATCAATGAGATGGCGAGACAGCTGAATCGCAGCCTTGATTTGAAAGAAATTTTGGATTTTGTCACCACGATGATGGGCGCTACCTTTGATGCGGAGTTTTGCGCCATCCTGAGCAAAGTACCCGGTGAGGAGCGCTTCGACGTTCTGTCCTGCTCGCAGCCGGAGTACACAGGCAAGACCGTGCTGGCAAACGAAAAACCGTTTCAGGAAATTTTGCAGAACAAACAGGCGCTTCTGCTCGCCCAGCCAGGAGCAGGGCCACTCCCCTTTTCCCTCTTGCCTTGTGGCTCATTGATGGGGGTTCCGTTGATTGTCGAAGGCGAAATCAGCGGCGTGTTGCTTGTTTCGGATTCACGCTATCATTTTTTTAGTTTTGATGATTACAAGCTGCTTGAAATTTTTGGCCAACACGCCAGCCTCGCCATGACAAACGCTGTTTTGCATAACGAAATGGAACGAATGGTCATCACAGACAATTTAACGGGTCTGTACACCCGCAGGCATTTGAACGAAAGAGTTCGGACATCGCTGGAGAAAGATCCCTATGGCTCTTTGATCCTGATCGATATTGATTATTTTAAAACGGTGAATGATACGTTTGGGCATCAGGTAGGGGACGAAGTATTGATTCAGGTTTCCAATCTCATTCGCCACAGCATCCGGGACAGCGATATTGCCGCGCGCTGGGGAGGCGAAGAGCTGGCCGTTTACTTGCCGCGCGTGGACAAGTCTACCGCACATGGTGTCGCAGAGAGAATCAGACATTGTGTGGAGCAGGAGACGTCACCGCGAGTCACCATTTCGTGTGGTCTTGCGAAATGGAATAAAGACTTAGGGCTGGATTTGAGTGTCGAGTCGCTCTTCCATCAGGCAGATATTGCGTTATACGAAGCAAAAAATTCGGGTAGAAACCAAGTTGTGTTAGCATAGAGCCAAGCGATGGCTCTTTTCTTTTTTCAGAAGAGACGGGCAAAAAACGAAGAGGTTTCCGGAGGGATCAAGATGACTTCACGAGAGCAGTACGTGCAAGCGCAAGAAGTGGCGCCAGATGTATTTCGGCTGGAGCTGCCAACCCCATTTAAAGTAGGGCCGGTCAACGTCTACCTCGTAAAAGGGGAAAAGCTGACTTTAGTGGATGTTGGCCCGCTTACGGAGGAGGCATGGCAGGCTTTACAAACGGGATTGGATTCGATTGGGATCAGCGTGGAGCAGATCGAACAGGTCGTGCTCACACATCATCACGTGGACCATTGTGGACTGCTGGAGCGGGTCAGACAGGTATCGAAAGCGCAGACACTGGCACATCCGCTAGCAGCACCGTACATAGAGCTGGACAAAGAGTTCATCGATTTTCACGATCGCTTTTTTACGGATCTGTACAAACAGAGTGGGGTTCCCCAGGAAAAGCTGTTTATCATCGAGCGGTTCCACAAGCTCATGGAGACATTTTCCCAAACGAGCCAGATTGATGTGCTGTTGAAGCACGAGCAGATGGTACCCAATCTGTCGCAGTGGCAGGTCCTCTACACACCTGGTCATAGCCAGAGCCATCTGTCCTTGTACCGAGCGTCCGACCGCATCATGATTGGGGGCGATCACATTATCCAAAAGATCTCCTCGAACGCTTTTATCGAGCCCCCGCGTGACCGCAGCCGTGTACGCCCATTGACATTGGTACAGTACCGGACTGCACTGGAGATGTGCGCTGACATGGATATAGAAATGGTGCTGTCCGGGCATGGTGAGCCAGTCCGGGATCACCGTGAGCTGATTCTCGCAAGACTGCGGAAAAACTGGGAGCGGACAGATACACTCCGGAAGATGCTGAAAGACGGAGAAAAGACAGCGTACGAGCTGACGGCGATGCTCTTTCCTACCTTGTATGAAAAGGAATTGCCGCTGACGCTGTCGGAAACCTTGGGTCATATCGATCTGCTGATGATCCTGCATCAGGTCGATGTGCGGGAGCAGGACGGCATTCTTTATTATTCGGTCTAAGAATAACCTTTTTCTGCCCTGGAAACGCTATGGTGGAGGCTTGCCAGAGTAGCGTGAAGGAGGGGCAGTAATGCGCAAAGGTTGGACGATTTGTCTCTTGACCCTTTTATGTACGTCCATGACCGGCTGCAATCAAATGGGCGTAAAGCAAAACCCGAGTTCGGCTTTTGATCAGGTGCGCGATCATTTCTCCGCACAGGATTCCTACGCGTTTTACGGTCGTACCAAGCTGCTGACGGAAAACAGCGCGAATGCCAACGTGGTCAACTTTTCAGGCCGAAAAGATAAAGACGCCGTGTACATGAATGTGAAGCTGTCGATGCCGGATGAAAAGAGAGTGGACAGTCTGAGCCTGCTGCATCAAGGAGACAAGCTGTACGCCAAGCAAGGAAGCGATGCTGCGTGGAAAAATGTCGCCCATACACAAGCGGCGTATCAGCAGGAAATGGACAACTGGGACCCTGCCTCCTGCTTTTCGCAGATGGCTGATATGCAAAAGAACATACGCCAGCTGCCCGACGAAGATCCAAACGATGATGTCGAAGCGATACGGGTCACGCTGGACTCTGCCAAGCTGAAAAACTGGCTGGTCACCCAGATGAATGAACAGACGCAAGGCACGGAGACTGCCGGCTCCCACATTCAGTCTGCTGCTGCACACAAGCCCAGGCTGAAGCTGGCTATGGCTTTATCGGATGGATCGTGGAAGAAGAGTGCGACGGGGCAAAAGGGTCCGCGAATCCAGTCGGAGTCAAACCCTGCGCCAAACGTAAGGGAAATTGTTGACCAGATGGATGTCAATGCGGACTATACTGTCTACTACAATCGAACCAGCATGCTTCCCACAACGATCACGATGTCCATTCGTTCTCAATACGACGTGAACGGACAACGAGTCAATGAACATTCCCAGGTGGAAACCTACCTGCAAAGTTACGGACGAGTCAAGCCACTGCCGACTCCGACCGAGAGTCAATCCTCCAGGTAATACGATACGTCCAAGAAGCGGTCTCCCTCTAGTAGGAGGAGGCCGCTTCTTGCGTGAGCAGGGAAGAGCGAGTCAGATGCATCTGTACCGGATAATGATCAGAAGGGCCGACGGCAGGAGCTGCGGCATCCATGTAGGTTAAATCCGGTGAATGCAGGATCCGGTCAATTTCTCTTGGGACGACGGGATGCTTGAGCGTGCGCAGGCCGAGATTTTCCTCGTAAAGCGGATCTTTATAAAAGGTTCGCAAGGATTCAAGCGAAGGGTCGCCAGGAAGCATGTTGAAATCCCCGAGCAGCAGGCTGGTTTTGTACGATTGTTCGTGCAAATAAGCGAGCAAGGATTCCGTTTGTTCACTATGTTCTGACTTTTTAACGCCTAAGTGAGTGACTAGGACGTGCAGCGGTTCCCCATCCCAGTTGATTGTGACATCCAGAAGGCTACGCGGCTCCCATTGGGAAGGCAGGGAAACCATGTCGGCTTGCTGGATCGGATATTTGCTGAGCAGGGCATTTCCATACTGACCGATGACGAAATCGATCGAGGGGCCGTAAGCGTAGTTCATGTTCAGGCCGGCGGCAATGTTGGCGAGCTGATTGACAAAGCCAGAGCGCGGCAAACGTACGTCTACCTCCTGCAAAGCAATAAGATCGGCATGGAGGGGCTCTAAGGCAGAAATGATGAGTGCGGGGTCTGCGGTCCCATCGTCCGTACGGCAGCCGCGAATGTTGTACGTAACGACTGACAGCGTATGTTCGTAATCACTCATAGTCGGAGCTGCAGAGGCAGGCAGATTGTGAACGAGCGTACCCCCTGACGGAAAAGCAAAGAATGTAAGGCATAGGGTGAGTGACAGCCATTTTTTGCGCATGGGGCCTCCTTCGCTGGCAAGACCGACATAATGAGGTTTTTTTTATCATAGCTTGTCCGCATGCAGGAGGAATACTGGAAAAGTTTGTCGAACTAACAAACGAGACTATCTTTTTACGTCGAAACCTCTGTAAAATAGATGAGATGCCTGACTGGCCTTGGTGATGAACCAATAGCAGGAGGGAACAAGGCAATGGATCAGACGAAAATGCGCATCCTGTCTGCAGCGGCCAAGCTGTTCGACATACATGGCTACAAAGGTACTTCCGTTCGCCATATTGCCGAGGAGGCACAGGTAAACTCCGCGCTGATTTCCTACCATTTTCAGGGGAAGCAGGGCGTGCTGGAAACCTTGATCGCCTCTTATTTTGATACGTTGTTTCGCCGTATAGAAGAGCAGGAGACCGAGTGTAAAGAAATCCCTCTCTTTGATCGGCTGGAAAAGGTCGTCGCTCTCTATGTAAGCTTTCAATGCGAACATGCGCCAATCACCCGTTTGATTCAACGTGAGCTGAGTGTCGAGTCGATGCTGGCAAGAGAAGTACTCACTCTGTACATCAGCCGCTGGAAGCATGGCTTGTCTCGAGTCATCGAGCAGGGCATGGCAACTGGTGATTTTCTACCCATATCATCGGACCGCGTCGTCTTGGCCGTGATCAGTCAAATGACGTACCCATTTTTGCAGGCTCAAATGGTTCGCCAGGTTTATGATCTGGAACCGTACTCCGAGGAGTTCGCCTTATGGCTGCAAGCCTCCATCATGCGCTATCTTCGAGCATGCTTGCTTCCCACATAAGCAGTACCCTCTCCCATGAATACAGACGCTAAGGGGTTGTATGACAAGTGAAACGATCATTATTCATGCTCTGTCTGGCAGGCATGTTGCTATATGCGAATCCGGCTTTTGCGACGCCGTTTCCTGACAAAACGGACGAAGTCGTCCAAGACGCGGATAACTATTTGAAAAAGGAAGACCGAACGAAATTTGCAGAAGAGCTAAAGGAAAGCCCGGGAAGCTACAAGGTCGTCGTTGTAGAAAGCACGTCTCCGGAAGCGGAGTCTCCCGATGTTTACGCGCAAAAGCTCTTTGACAACTACAATTTGGCAGAGGATGCCTTGATGCTCGTCTTGGACATGGATACGGAGCAGCTTGGCGTTTACGCGGGACCAGCCTTGCAAACAAAAGGCGCGAACATGGAGATGCTTCACGACAAAATCAACTCCTACTTCGAGCCTTTTCGTAACCAGAAGCAGTATTTAACCGGGATTCAAACCCTCATCGACGAGGTCAACACGGAGCTGGATCGACTGCAGACGAACCAAGCAGCAGCGGGGACAGCTGATGCAGGTCAAGCGGGCGAGGTAGCCAAAGAAAAGGCAGACTCTGGACTCGGCGGTATTCCTTGGTGGATCTACCTGATCGGAGTCGTTTTTGCTGGTCTGTCTATCGCTCTGATTTACGCGATGATTCGCCGGCGCGCCATTTTCGCTCAAGTAGATGAAGTGGAAGACTGGAAGGAAGAGCTGGTCGAAAAAATCAATGTGATCGAAGTGGACAAGCCAATGCGCCGCTCTAGTGGTATGACGGAGGTGCGCTACCATCACATCGCGGATAAAAAGGAAAACCTGCTGCGCATCCGCATCCCTGATGTGGAAATGATGATTCTCGATGCCGAGGAAGCGTGCGACCGCTTCCGCTTTACTCTGGCGCTCGGCATGCTGGACGAAGCGAGAGAGGCGATCACCCAGATTGAGCAGGAACTGGCAGACCTGAAGACGGATACGACGCAGGTCGCGGTAACCAAGCAGGAAACGAAGGTGGTCATCCCGGAAATCGGCAAGCAGGTGGAGCAGGTTGAAAGAAAACTGTCTGACTTGCGTCTGGAATACGGACTCTCGTTCCATGAGTTAAAAGGGAAGCTGGATGAAATTGAAACAATGCGCAGTCTGGTAAAAACGTCACGAGCTGCTGGTGATGATATTCAAGCGTACGAAACGACGCTAAAAGCACAGCAGCTGCTTGAGAGCGTAACGAAAGCGATGGAGCAGATCCCGGCTCTGGTGAATCGCGTCAAGAAAGAGCTGCCGGAAGAGTTTAAGCAGCTGGAAGAGGGAATCGATCAGGCTGTGCGCGGCGGATTTCAGCTAGAACAAAACGGGCTGGACAATTCGCTGATGCAGGCGAAGCAGCTCCTGACTGCAGCGAAAAGCGCGCTGGAGGAAGGCAGTCTGGAAATGGTTCAGACGCATCAAAAGGCATTTGAAGTTTTGATGGATGCTACGTATCAAAGCTTGGAAGAGCTGGTGCTAGCTCAGCGAGAAGCTGCGTCGGCAGCTGCTTTGGCCATGCAGGCTTCTCAGGTGAACGAGACGAAACCGGTACATGTGGAACCAGCAACAGTGGAGCGGGTAACAGCGGAAGAGGTTTTTGCTCACCAAGAGCAAGCTGCGGATAGCAAGTATGCGTTTTCCCAGGTCGAAGCTGATCAAATGCAAGAGCTTGCACAGGACCAGGCATTCTATCAAGAGCAAGTAGAAGAGGAGCCGGTCTATCAGTATAAACGTGCCGAACCTGCTGGCGTGGCTGCTTTCGATTACGAAAAAGACAGGGCAGAAGCAGAAGCGATAGAGCCAGCAACAGAACTGAGCAAGGCAGAGCGGGAAGTCCTGTTGAACGCGAAAGCCATCCCGTTTCCGAATGCTCCTCGTCAAGCTGCTTCTCCTGCCCAGCAGCGAGTAGAAGCCGATGACATGGACGAAGAGGAATACGAATTAGTGATTCCAAAGCGCCAGCCAGAGTGGGAAGAGTCCAAACAGGAAGCCGAGCCTGCCTATCTGCTCATTGAGACCGAAGACGATGCACTGGACGAGCTGGAACGGATTTCGGGAACACTGGTCCGCGTTCGTCAGCAGATCAAAAGAAGCTATCTGCCGGGCATCCCTGATCATTTGAAATACTTGTTTGAAGAAGTGGTTCAGACGCTTGCTCAAATTAAGGGAATCATGGAGGAGTACCGCTACGATCTGGAGGAAGTCGCGATCTTGATCCAAGACGCCAACGAATTGGTAGGCGAAACGGAGCGAATGGCAGAGCGGGTCATCTCCACCTGCCAGCTGGCAGAAGGGGCCATTCAATACACGAACCGCTATCGCAGACAAAATCGCCAGGTAAACGATTTGCTGACGAAGGCGGAGCAGTCGTTTAGGCAGCTGGCGTTTGCGGAAGCCTATCAATTGGCGGAAGAAGCGCGCCTCGTGGTCGAAGGGGCACCAGAGGAAGCGGAAACGCGCTGGCTCTTGCGACGCAAGAAGAAAGGGTGATCCATCCTTGAGTTTTCCTCTGTTTCTTCTTTTGATTGGCGTGATCGTGATGATCCAGCCTAGAACGAAACGATGGCAGTCCCGCATGGAAGCCCATTTCAAGGGGAATGAAAAACGGATCAAGCAGCGGGCCAATACATTTTACCTGCTTGGCTTCGCGTTTCTGATGGCGGGCTTTGCCTATCTATATCAAGCTGTAGCTTCCTCGTAACAGAGAGAGACACCCGATGCAAAGGCAGCGGGTGTTTTTTTAACGTATAGGAATTTATTAGCGCTACGCTTATGAATTCCGGAGCGCATGAATGCCTACCGCTAAAACGCGGTCGCCCCTCCTTGAGACGGCCTCGATAGAGGTTTTCTTACAGGCTATCTTTTATGCAGCTAGGATTGTTTGCCATATACAAGCATTCATTCCATAATAAAGGAAATCATGTAGCTGGGAACTCGAAAACAGAAGAGGAGTGTTCCTTGATGACAAGCAGCAGATTGAATCCGAAGGTTGATGAGTTTTTAAGCAAGTCCAAAAAGTGGCGGGAAGAATTTGAGAAGCTGCGAAAGATCGTTCTGGATTGTGAGTTGACCGAAGAGTTTAAGTGGATGCATCCTTGTTACACACTTGAGGGGAAAAATATCGTTTTAATACATGGATTTAAAGAATACTGCGCGCTGCTGTTTCACAAGGGTGCCTTGCTCAAGGACCCGCAGGGGATTCTCATTCAGCAAACAGAGAATGTACAAGCTGCGCGCCAGATTCGTTTCACGGATATTCAACAAATCGTGGAACAGGAAGCCATCGTAAAAGCGTATATCATGGAAGCGATCGAAGTTGAAAAGGCTGGTTTGGAAGTGAGCTTGAAAAAGAACGAAGACTACACCGTTCCGGAAGAGCTTCAGAACAAATTTGAAGAAATGCCTGCCTTGAAAGCGGCTTTTGAAGAATTGACACCTGGACGTCAAAGGGCTTACCTGCTTCATTTTTCTCAACCCAAGCAAGCCAAAACGAGAGAGGCAAGAGTGGAAAAGTACGTGCAGCAAATTCTCGATGGGAAGGGATTAAACGATTAGCCGGTTGCTGAGGGAAGTCGAACAAACCAAACAAACCGCTCATTTAAGTGAGGGGTTTTTCTTGTGGCTGAAAATGAAAAAGAGCAAGCCTGGGTACAAAAAAAGAAACGGCGCTCACCGAGGCGCCGCTTCATAATAGGGAAGATAAAGGGAGTAAAGGTGTGATAACCAGCATCTTACAACTAGGGGGGAGTAAGATGCTGATCACTCTTTTCCAAAAAGAGTTACCCATTCAATAGATTCCCCGAACGCTCTGTCCTTAAACCTGATTTACAGAATAATTTTCCAGCGCGGCTTGAGCACTATGTGTGCCTGCTACATAGCCGGAGGAAAAGGCGATCGTAATATTGTAACCGCCAGTATGAGCGTGGACGTCCATGACTTCACCCGCGAAGTATAGGCCCTCCACACATTTGGACTGCATGGTTCTCGGATCGATTTCTTTTACACTGACGCCTCCTCCCGTGATGAAGGCTTCCTGCAGGGAGAGCGTACCTGTGATGGTCAAAGGGAACGCTTTGATCAGCTTCGCGAATGCTGCCCATTCCTGTTTGCGCATATGGCTGAGCGTTGTCTCTTCCGGAATGGAGGAGAGCGAGAGCAAGATCGGAATAATCCGTTCCGGCAGGTAGCCTTTCAGAACATTTTTTACAGCCTTTTTGGGCTGCTCCTCCAAAAGGCCCCAGCTCTCTGTCGCAATTTCTTCGATGCTCTTGGTCGGCATCAGATCCAGTGTCAAAGACAGGGGAACAGACCCGTGCTTGCGCTGCGTGATGGAGACATAATGACCCATGCGCAGGGAAGCGGGGCCAGACAGACCTTGATGGGTAAAAATCATGTCGCCTTCCTGCGTGTTCACTTTTTTGCCGTTTGGCGCGTACAACGTCATTTCTACATCCCGCAAGGACAGGCCCTGCAGGGATTTATCGCGAATGAACGAATCATTCGCAACGAGCGGTACTTCGGTCGGGTACAGGTCGGTAATGGTATGCCCAGCGTCTTTGGCCCAGGCATAACCATCTCCCGTAGAGCCGGTTTGCGGCACCGAACAGCCGCCAACGGCGATGATGACACAAGGAGCCAGCAGCTTTTCCCCCGATTGGAGCAGAATTCCTTCTGTTCGGCCATCTGTATACAGAACGTTATGGACAGGGCTGTTCAGCCGAATGTTGACTCCCTGTGCTTTTATCTTGTCGATCAAAGCTTGCGCGACAGTAACGGCTTTATCTGTTACCGGAAACATGCGGCCGCGGTCTTCTTCTTTTAAAGCAACGCCCAGCTCTTCAAAAAACTGAACGATATCCCGGTTGCTAAACTGGGCAAATGCGCTGTACATAAACCGTCCATTTCCAGGCATTTGCTTGATCAGCTCGTCCTGTTCCTTGGCATTGGTGACATTGCAGCGGCCACCGCCGGAGATAATCAGTTTGCGCCCCAGCTTTCCGCCTTTTTCTACCAGACAGACTCGCGCGCCTTGGCTGGAGGCAGCAACTGCAGCCATCAAACCGGAAGGACCGCCGCCGATGATAATGACATCGAAATCGTATTCAGATCTATGCATAATTCGTTCTCGTCCTCTTTCCAATAGGGTAGATCAACACCCATTGTACCACAAGGTGGGAGGAATCGCTTTTAAGCACGGTCGCGGGCGGCGGAATCCAGGATCGCCGGGAGCGGCCTTCTGTCGAGCACGTAGCGGACGATGTCCTGATCCGGATCGCGGAAGATGTACGTCACCGTATAGCCTTGCCCCATGTACGACTGAAAGAGCTCACTCGTGAGCTTTCTCCAGCTGCGAGCCACGTCCATGTCGCGGCGTTTGACCTCTTGAAAGTGGGCAGGCACCGGCAGCAGAAGGATCGGCTCTTGCAGATCGAAACGCTGCTCGATAGGCTTTGGGAATCCGTCGACGATTTCATAGCTAAGCACTTCGGGAGCTCCCTCCACGAGATTCGGCTTTTCTCCTTTTTGGGCACGATGATTCTCTACCCGGTTGCTATCGAGGAACCACTCGATCAAGAAGCGATCCGTAGGAATCCCACGACTGAACTCATCGTCGAGAGCGCCATAGCAGTTTGGCAAATACGTCCGTACGATGCCGCCAAGCTTGGCGATATTCAAAACCCCGTTGACCGTTTCTAGTGGATCGTACGTCCATGTGATCTTGGTGTGCCCCATCGCCATCGCTTCGTCTCGCTGCAGCCATTTCATTTGCACGCCGAGACCTTGCTTGCGGTACTCCGGCAAAAATCCGAGCATGTGCGAGCAGAGATGAGGCTCTCCGTGAGAATTTCCTGGAAATGTGTATAGAAACCCAACCATTTTGTCTTCATCAAACGCCCCGATAAAAAGGCCGCCAAACTTGGCGATCGTAATGGTCATGTGGTACGGAATGACCTCGGTCGTATTCCATACAGCACCCTCCAAGGCCTCGAGCTGCTGTAGGTCCTGTGGCTCTGTTAGTTTGCGAAGTGTGATCGACATGCTTTTCCCTCCTTGACGATATGTATCTTACAAGCATTCGGGAAATGGAATGTCTATTCCTGCCCATCGATCAGTTGCATCCCTGTTCGCCCTCGCAGATAATAGAGTACGTAGAAAAATTTTTGCTGTACAAAAGAGGAGGCACGACTGGAATGGAGAACGAGTTTTCGCTCGAGTTGTGGAAACGTCTGACGGAAGCACCTGGCGCACCCGGGTTTGAAGGCCCGGTACGCGATATCATGAAGGAATACATAAGCCAGTATACAAATGAACTAGTCTATGACAACCTGGGCAGCATGTTCGGCGTTATGCGTGGGGATGAAAACGGACCGCGGATCATGGTTGCAGGACACATGGATGAAGTGGGCTTCATGGTTACACGCATTTCCGAGAAAGGCTTTATCTCCTTCCAAACGTTAGGCGGATGGTGGGGACAGGTTCTGTTGGCACAGCGCGTGCAAATTATTACGGGCCAAGGTGTGATTCAAGGCGTCATCAGCTCGATCCCGCCGCATGTGCTGAGCGATGATCAGCGCAATCGCCCGATGGATGTCCGCAACATGTACGTCGATATCGGTGTAGATACACGAGAAGAAGCGGAGCGTTTGGGCATTCGTCCTGGACAGCCGATTTTGCCGATCTGTCCATTCCAGGTGATGGCAAACCCGCGTCGCATCATGGCAAAGGCATGGGACAACCGCTATGGCTGCAGTCTGTCAGTAGAGCTGGCAAAAGAGCTGCATGAGCGTCCTGGTCATCCAAATGTGGTTTATGTAGGAGCGACAGTGCAAGAAGAGCTGGCGGGTACACGCGGTGCCAAAACGGCAGCGGAATTGATTCAACCGGATCTGTTCCTGGCACTGGATGCAAGCCCGGCAGGAGACATTCCTGGCGTGCGAGAGGAAGGCGGCAAATTGGGGAACGGTCTCTTGATGCGTATTTACGATCCGATGTACGTCATGCCGGTGGGGCTGCGAGAGCTGTTGATCGCGACCTGTGAAGAGGAAAAGATTCCGTATCAGATCTACGTCGCCAAAGGGGGCACGGACGCAGGTGTCGTGCAAAACCACGGCAAAGGTGTTCCTTCTGCTGTAATCGGCATTCCGTCACGCTATATTCACAGCCATGCCTCGATCATTGATACAGCGGATTACGAAGCGGCGAAGCGTCTCCTGTTCTCGATTATCCGTAAGCTGGACCGACAAACATGGGAGTCGATTCTGCCGCGATAACGATCAAGTGGAGGAAACACGATGAACGCAGTCACTTTCTATACGAAGCGAATCAATCAGGCTACGTCCTTCGAGTTCAACGTATTCGACAACCAGTTTGCGACTGAGAATCTGGCCGTGCGCAAAGTTTTGATGAGCATGCTCGAATCGGTGGCGCATCGCTTAAGTGATCTGGAGGTCGAGTACAACGATAGTATGCTCGCCGAGAAAGTAGGGGGGCGACGGGCAGGGGAGCTTCTCCGGCTGCTCGGGGCAACCAAAGAAAATACGAGGGAAAACCTGAGCAACGGAGTGGTTGTCAGCCGCACCTTTCGCGCACCGCTGACCGAAGAGCGCTACGATTACTTTTACAACCAGAGAGATATTGCAACACTTGCGCACTATCGCTTGCAAGAGGGGCAGGAGGACCGTATCGTCTTCTATTTTACGCGCTACTTGCAGCTGATCGCGCCGGATCAGGAGGCGTACGACAAGTTTTTGGCAACACTCGAGTCGTTTTCCTTGCCGTACAAGCTCGTTCCCATTGCATAATCCGATGAAACGAAGCAAAGCCGTGTTCGCCCCACAAATGGAGCTGCACGGCTTTGCTTTTTATGATTTTATCTGCCCATTCTAGGCGAGATGGATTCGTTTCTCTTGTACGAGAGGGTCCAAAATCTCATTGGCTCGCGAGATTTGATGGGCATGGTGAAAAGTTTCCTCTGTAATGCTTTGAAAAAAAGCTTCAACAACCTTCGGGCAAAACTGCGTTCCGGAATTGCGGATGATCTCATCGCATGCTTTGGAAAAGGACAATCCCCTTCGATAGGCTCTGGAGGAGGTCATGGCATCAAATGAGTCGGCGACGGCTGTTACTCGGGCAATGATCGGGATGTTATCCTCCTGCAGCTGATCCGGGTAGCCTTTCCCATCAAAACGTTCATGATGATGACGGGTGATCGCAAGAATGGAACGAATACTGTCCGCATCCTTTTTGTCTACTTCGGCATACAGCTTTCGCAGGAGTGCTTCCCCGCGTACGGGATGAGACTTGATGCTGTGGAATTCTTCCTCTGTGAGCTTTCCTGGCTTGAGCAGGATACTGTCTTCGATTCCGATTTTGCCGATGTC
Organism: Brevibacillus nitrificans; assembly: GCF_003710965.1. NCBI lineage: Bacteria > Bacillati > Bacillota > Bacilli > Caryophanales > Paenibacillaceae > Brevibacillus > Brevibacillus nitrificans. Next base: position 488,826 of record NZ_RHHU01000017.1, read on the forward strand.
GTGGAGAAGTCCTCCCGTGTACATCAGGTCGAGCGTTTCTTGATCCAGCCCCATTTGCTGACCGATTATACGGGTATAATAAGCCACTCGCTGGGAATGACCGGACGTATAGGCATCTCGCTCTTCCAAGGCGACTGCGAGTGATTTGAGAATGCTTTGATTGACCTCTGCCAGCTGTTCTCCGCGCAAGGTAGAGGTGAGGAGTGCTTTTTCTTTTCTTGTGGTGAGAGTCAGCAAGATCGCTGCGATCAGGTAGCTGATCACTACGAGGATGATGAGAAACAGTTTCACCTTGCTGAATTGTTCGTAAAATTCATCTTCCGTGGAGACGAGGCAAATGTACCAGTCCCATTGGGGGAAGTATCGGACAACTGCGATTTTTTCGATGCTGGAGGATTCGTCAGACAAAGTCCAACGATACGTACTGACCATTTTTCCTTCGTTCAAGGTCTGCTTGACCAAAAAGCGGTCACCGGGATTGGGCAGGTTGTACATATTTTGACCCTCAAGTGAGCCGTGAATCGTCAGGCTCCCTTGGGAGTTGAAAGCGAAAAGCTCATCACCCTGTGCGAGAGTCAGCTTGACCTGGGAATGGTCGCGCGTTTGATCAGCCCGCTTGGGACCTACCATCATGTCTCTGATTTGATTTTCGGCTTCTGTATAGCTAAGGATGTTGTCTTTCACTTGTGCGTTAAAAAGAGAAAGGATTTGCGTAACGGTGTTCAGCTGCCTGTCCATCGCACGCACACCAGATTGAAAATAGAGCTGCTTCGCCTGTGAGTACCCGATGACAACGACCACCGTAAAAATGATGGGCAGCATCAGTAGAAACAGAGGATAAAGTTGAGATTGGGTCGTCGATTTGAGTGGCAAGGCTCTACGTCCTTTCCGTTTATGGGTATTCTTTCCTATCATAATAGGCTATCTCGACGTAACCTTCAAGAAAATATCCGAATATTGTCGAAAATGAGCTTCCATTTTCCGGGAATAAAAAAGAGCGTTCGCAGGACGAACACTCGAGGATAAATCTTTACGTAGAAGGGCGATTGGGTCCTTCCAGCTTTTTGTCCCCGAAGCCAGGGGCGTTGTTTTTGATGGAGTCCGGTTGCCTGTTTCGTTCGGGATTTTGGTCTATTCCTGCTGATTTCGGTTTTGATTTGGTCATAAGAACCACGATCCTTTGCTGGTTTTTGCTGTTTTGACATAAGGCCGAGCACTAGCGATGTCTTCCAATTGAATCAGCAGCGAAGACAAAGGCATTTTTGTTGGCCTCTCCTCGGCAACTGGTTTTACGACTACATCTTCTCTATCTGTCCACGTCATGTGGCTCCCTCCTTTTTTCTCGTTCGAGGTGCTACGGTTTGCGAGGCGGTTTTCTTGTATCTGGCCATGGCGTATATGGCAAACAATCCCAGAACTGCCGTCACGAAGAGGGTGATCACCCCATACGCGATCCATGGATAAAGACTGCCGACCCCACCCAGCCTGTCCACCATCATCCCACCGAGGCTCGTGCCAATCGCCGTTCCAATGCCAGAGACAAAGTTGGAAAAACCAAAATAGGCACCGAGCCGATCTTCTTTGGCAAAATGGGTCACGAGACTGTCCTGCACGGGCATGAACAGCATTTCCCCCAGAATGAATAGAATGGCCGATCCGCTCAAGGTAATAAAATGCTCTGCCCAGCCCATCACAGTAAGTCCCGTACCCAGAAGCGTCGTTCCCATCGCCAGGGACAGATAGGGATTGATTCGCTGCAGGACAAAACGGGAGATAAACCCTTGGAGCAGCACGACGCTTATCGAGTTGATCGTCCAGATCAGCCCAATCATCGTTGCCGAGTGCAGGACATGCTCTCCCCGCAGCGGGAGGATTAAGGCAAACTGCGCGTAGAGTGCCCAAATCACCAGGGTAATCAGGGAAAAGAACAGGAAGCTGCGATGGGTCAAAAGATTTTTGTACTCGGAGAGCGGCGTGCGCTGGCAGTCAGGTCCGACACAGCGGTCATCAGGCAGACTGAAGCGGGTAAGCGCTGCGAGCAGGGCAAATACGAGCGCGGCGATCAGAAAGGGCTGCTGTCCTCTTGAAGTCATCCAAGCAATGACGACGCCAGCTACGATAATGCCAGAGTGAGCGAGAATCCCTCGCCAGGAGAAAGCGGCTGTACGGCTATGATCGTCCACTTCATCGGCAATCATGGCCTTGATCGTAGGGGCTAGCAGACCAAGCCCCAGCCCGTTGACAGCGGAAAACAGGAAAAAGAGCCAGTAGGTCAGAGAGTAATGGTAGCCGAGCATGGCACTTCCCTGCAAAAGGGCACCAATCATGATGATGCTGCGCCTGCCAAAGCGGTCAGACAACGGGCCACCGAGCAAGCTCCCGATTTGATACGTGATGCTGCCAGCACCGAGTATCAATCCCACCTGGGAAAGCGAGAGGGTACGGGCTTTCTCCAGAAAAATAGGAAAGACAGGGATGACTAAGTAAGATGCGAGGTGCATGAAAAAAACAATGAGCAGGAGTAACAAATAAGGCTTGTTTCGCCACAGTGAACCCGTTGAGGCTTCCATAATCGTCTCCTCTCTGTTCATTTCCTGATTAGTATGAGTGGAACAGGAGCCTCTCTATGCACACAAATGGGCGAAAGCGGAAAATGAGAGGCAGGAGGGCAAGCGTCCAATCCATTTCCTATCACGCGACATATACCTATAGTGAATAGCCCCGTGGGCGGGAGAAGAGCGTGACAGATTAAAGGGGGGACGACAGGATGGGCTTTTTTGACCAGGATGGCTTTGAAGTAGTGATCTGGATTGTCATTATCATCTTTCTTCTCTCCATATTCTTTGATGAAGGGATAGATTAAGATGAGCGCCTATCGACCGATACGACGATTAAATCAGTACTACAAATCCAATACCGGCTTTAAGTCCTGGGTCAAGGCAAACGAGCAATGGTTCAAAGAAAATCCAGAAGTATTTAACCAGCTGCTGCGCAATCCGAACATGGTCAACCTGTTCATGGATCTGATGGTGATGAATTCACCGCGTATCGAAAAAAGACTGCGCAGGCAAGGCAGACGAAAAAATTAAGTCAGAGAGCGGCATGTTCCTGAGCATGCCGTTTTTTAACGTATAGGAATTTATAAGCGGATTGCTTATGAATTCCAGAGCGCATGGAAACTTTCCGCTAAAACGCGGTCGCTCCTTCTCGAACAGGCCTCGATAGAGGTTTTCTTACTTGGGTGCGTCACGACAGGTGGGATGAGCGTTCATAAAAGCCTGACAAGCTGCGTAGGGATAAGGATAAGCACAAGCAGTCTGGAGGATGAATGCATCATGGCTCAGGTCATTCTGACGTTTTTTGTGGCGTATGGAATCGTGGTCGGAGGATCGCTCTCCGGAGGAATCGGTGCTTTTTTGACCGACAAACCTCCTCTTTTGTCTATGGCACAATTGGCTGATCAGTTAAAGATATGGGGCTTGGTGGGGGCGTTAGGAGGAACTTTTGACTCGTTTTTGCAAATCGAAAAAATATTGATGGGCAACTTGACACCTGTTTTCAAGCAGCTGGTGATGATCGTCGTCGCTTTTCTCGGTGCGCATATCGGAACAATCTGTGTGCAGTGGCTCATCCAGGTACGCTCATGAAGCGAGCACATTGGCAGCGCTATGTAGCTATCTGGGTGATCGGTATCCTATTAGGCGGAGCCACCGTCCTTTTTTTATACGGGAAAGAGATGGAAGAAATGATGCTGGTGAAGAAAAGCCTGGAGTTCCAGAACAAAAAGCTGTACGAAGAAAATCAGGAGCTGAAAAAAAGCCAAAACGTCTCGCGCCGAAAGCAGACAGTTGGGATCGAAGAGGTACGGGTCACAGTCATGGATCCCAAGCCGCATCCAACCATCGAGGTGCAGGTGGTCGAGTGGATGGAAAAGGACCTGGCGTCCCTGAAAGGAAAGAAAGTCGAGCAGGTCGCCGAGGTCCATCAGGTTTTGCATGAGATGCTGCGGCGGCGCGAGTATGTGCTGCCTGATCGCACGATGGTGGAGGTCAGGGTCAAGACGGTGGTCATCAGCCGTACGCTGCACTTGTTCGTGACGGCCGAGGTAAAACCGGATGATGTATGGAAGAAAGTTGCCCGAAACTTTCTTTTTGTGGATTCGTATATCTCTACATAAGCACCGGTTTTCCTAACGGGCAAAATTCAATCGGTCGAAGCGTAAAGGAGAGAGTGGTACATGTCGATGTTCAAAAAATTATTGGCCAGCGTGGGAATTGGTTCCGCACAAGTGGACACCCGCTTGGAGCAGGATTCCCTCATTCCCGGGGAAGTGCTGTCAGGGGAAGTGCATCTAACCGGGGGAGATGTGGCCCAGGAGATCGACGAGATTTACATGTACGTCATCACCCATTACGAGCGGGAGAGCAACGACAGTAAGGTGAAAGAGGAGTGCACGCTCATCAAGCATCGCCTGACGGAGAGGGTCGTTCTGCAGCCGAAGGAACACAAGGTGCTGCCATTTGCTTTCCGTCTTCCGTATGAGACACCGCTGACCATGGGGCGCCAGCCCGTGTATTTGCGTACCGGACTGGATATTAAAAATGCGATTGACCCAGGCGACTCCGACTTTATCGAGGTGCGTCCGCATCCTTTGATGGCCAAAGTCCTGGATGCCGTTTCGCAGATCGGCTTTCAATTGTACAAGGTGGATTGCGAGTACAACCGGCACTTGGGAAAAACATACCCGTTCGTGCAGGAATTTGAATTCCGTCCGACCGGTCCTTATCGCAGCCGCGTAGAAGAGCTGGAGATCGTCTTTTACCTGAATGAGAACAGTGTGGAAGTACTCATGGAGCTGGACAAACGCGCGCGAGGCTTTTTGGGTGCCTTTGAAGAAGCCTTTAACCTGGACGAACGATATGAACGCTTCCGCCTGCATCAGGAAGATCTGCAGCGTTCGACGGGAGACATTGCCCATTCCATTGAAGAGTTGATTCGCAAACAAATCCGCTAGAGTGAACAGCAAAAAGCTGCCTGTGTCCAAGCACAGGCAGTTTTCTTTTGATGGTTATTCGTCTACACCGACAATGGTCAACAGGATAAACAAAACGAGAATCAGAGCAATGCCCCCGCCATTAAACAATCCCATCGGTACCCCTCCTAGTCACGAGCATTCTTTAGTTCTCTACAGGATATTAGCGGATAGACGTTTCGGTGTCCGGATATTGACCTATTTTCCCACCCAAGTTAGTTGTATTTGAAGACCTCCGAGCGATGTCTTTCTAATTTTTTGATTTGCATGTATAGGTCTGGATTTTTCTGACAATACTGTGACCATGAAGAATCCAAGGAGGAAATGATTGATGAATTTACTAGAAAAAACCAGAAAGATTAATGTCATGCTGCAAAAAACAATGGGAGGCAGCGGAGTCGGTTACCAGGACCTTGCAAGACTCTTGTCTGATGTCATTGCTGCGAATGTATACATTATTACGGCAGATGGGACCATTCTCGGAAGTGGATTGAATCAGGATATCGCGCTCAACGAGGAAGGACGCTCTTCCAGCTACGTACAGGAAGGCGTTCACCAAAAGCTGCTGGAAGTGACGCAGACGCTCGCAAATGAACCAATCACCAGCCCGTATAGCATGGTTCCTGCGGAAATGAGCTCTCTGTTCCCGCAAATGATGACGACGGTGGTTCCGATCCATGCGGGTGGAAGTCGCTTAGGAACTCTGGTCCTGCTGCGTGCCTATGGTCAATTCGAGACCGAGGATCTCATTTTGGGTGAGATTGGTGCGACCGTAATCGGGATGAAAATCGTTCGCCAACGGACAGAGCAAATCGAAAACGAGGTGCGTGACAAAACGTTCGCGAAAATCGCCCTTTCGTCCCTGTCCTACAGCGAGCAAATCGCCATCGAAAAAATCATGGAGCAGCTGGATGCCAAAGAAGGACTGTTGGTGGCAAGCCAGTTGGCTGATCAGGCTGGCCTGACGCGCTCCGTAATCGTCAATGCCCTTCGCAAGCTGGCGAGTGCCGGCGTGCTGGAATCCCGTTCATTGGGAATGAAAGGTACCTACATCAAGGTGCTGAATGATAAATTCCCATCTGAACTGGCAAAATGGAAAACCTCGTAATCCACTTGTGGACATCAGAACCTCTCTTTTCCCCTGAAAGAGAGGTTCTTTTTTTGTGAGGATGGCATTGAATATTTGGAAAAAGCAGTCTATACTTTTCTGTAAGGATAAACTGCAAAAACATCAATATTATAAAGTTTAAACTTCAAAAAAGAAAAGAAAGGCTAAGATCCGCATGGAAGATGTCCAAGAACGCATTCGCAAGTACTACCCTCAGCTGACAAACCAGCAGAAGCTGGCAGCGAAGTTTATTCTGGAAAAGCCCAAGGAGGTAGCCCTGAATCCAGCCAAAGTCGTAGGCACGCTGAGCGGAACAAGTGAAACGACGATTATCCGCCTGTGTTACGCCCTGGAGTACTCTGGCTACAGCGAGCTGCAAAATGAACTGCGCCATACCCTGATCGCACCGCATCCGCAAGAGCAGACCATCAGTCACTGGCGAAATGCAGCAGAAGAGCTGCAAGCCAAAGAGGACCTGATTTCCTTTCACATGGAACAGGATGTGAACTCGATTCAGCAGACGCTGAGTGAACTGAGCAAGGAAAAGCTGGATAAAGCTGTCTCCGCGATTCTGGCTGCCAAGCAGATTGTCGTCGTCGGCTTTCGAAGCTCTCATGCCCCCGCGCACTGGCTTTCCTTTGCCTTAAATATCGTGAAAGGAAATGTCCATTTGTACAAAGGCCCAGTCGATGACGCGAACTACTTGCTGACACAGCTGGACTCGTCGTGCTTGATTATCGCCTTTTCCTTTCCGCGCTACGTCAGTGAGACGATCCAGTTTGCACAGGCGGCAAAGGAAAAAGGGGCATATGTCCTCGGGTTCACGGATAATGAGCTTTCTCCGATCGGCCCGATTGCCGATCAGCTTCTGAAGGTACCGGCCCCTGCGCCAACGGTTTTGCTAGGAATGGCAGCCTTGTTTTCACTGCTGAATACCATTGTGGGTGCTGTCTTGGCGGCAGACAGGGAGAATGTAGAACAGCGCCTTGATTTGTATGAAAAAACCAGCCGACAAATTTACCCGTTTGTTCGTCAATTGGACGAGAAAGGATGATCGAGAATGAAATTGGAACGCATTGAAGTACAGCAGCTGCAAATGCCGCTTCGCTTTCGTTTTGAGACTAGCTTTGGAAGCACTACCATCAAGGATTTTCTGCTTATTTCCGTTCATGGAGAAGGGGTGGTTGGCTATGGGGAAAGCGTAGCGATGCCAACTCCTTTCTATAATGAAGAAACGACGGAAACGGTATGGTACATGATGGAGAAGTTTCTGATTCCCAAGCTGTTCTCCCAGCCGATCGAGACACCTGAAGATGTCGATCGACTCTTTGCTCCCATTCGACGAAACAACATGGCGAAGTCGGCCCTGGAGGGAGCAATCTGGGATTTGTACAGCAAGCAGAAAGGCATTTCGCTGGCGAAAGCTCTGGGCGGCACCAGATCGCTGATCGATGTGGGTATCAGTATTGGGATAGAGCCGACGGTAGGCGAAGTCTTGCAAAGAGTTGAGCGAGCGCTCGCAGACGGCTATAAAAAAATCAAAGTGAAAATCAAGCCGGGCTTTGATGTGCAAGTGATCCAAGGAATTCGTGAACGCTTTGGCGACAGTGTTCCACTGATGGCTGATGCCAACTCTGCCTACACGATGGAGCATCTCGATATTATGAAAGAGCTCGATCAGTACGGACTGATCATGATCGAGCAGCCGTTGGCCCACGACGATATCATCGATCACGCCAAGCTGCAGGCGCAATTGAAGACACCGATTTGCCTGGATGAAAGTATTCATAACGCAGAGGATGCGCGCAAGGCGATTGAGCTTGGCAGCTGCGGCATTATCAACATCAAGATTGGACGTGTAGGCGGCTTGACCGAGTCCAAGCGCATTCACGATCTATGCGAATCCCATGGCATCCCGGTGTGGTGCGGCGGGATGGTGGAGTCGGGAGTCGGGCGTGCCCACAACGTTGCGATCACATCGCTGCCGAACTTCACGATCCCCGGGGATACGGCAGCGTCGAGCCGCTACTGGGATCTGGATATCATCGAGCCAGGGGTTGAGCTTGTTGCACCAGGCCAGCTGGCAGTTCCTGAACAGCCAGGCATTGGCTACGCGTTAAACCAGCAGGCTGTTGGTAAATATGCGGTTCGTTCCGCCAGCTACCGTCCGGAAAAATAAGAAAACGCACACGCGAAGCATGCTGTTCTGCTCGCCGTGTGCGTTTTCTTTGCGAAGGCATCAGGAGGATAACGAATGTGATTCAGGCACCTTTTCGGTACGTGCCCATGCAGGATGCTGCTCCATTTGGCGTACGGTACGAAACACCCACAGACTCATGCTAATCATCGCAAGCCCGATCCCGCCGAACAGCATGATGACAGCAGGTGTAGCGAGCTTGTGCTCCAGCACGAAGGAGCAGATCGCATAGCTGACAGGCCCAAGCCCAAGTGACATCAAAGAGAGCAGAGACATGACTCGACCGAGCATGGCAGACGGGACAATGGTCTGAATGTACGTGATAAACGGAATATTCGTGATGCTGAGCATAAGTCCGATCGTCGCCATGGCCGCGAAGCCTAGACTGAGATGCTGCATGAAATAAAGGGAGCTGACAGCAAGGCCCATGATAGCGAGAAAGCAGGGAAGCAGGAGAAACCTTCCGCGAAACCCGTTTAAGAGGCCAGTGATGATTCCGCCAGCAATCGTCCCGATTCCAAGTGTAATACTTAGGGAGCTGTACGCGCTTCCGTCCCATCCCAGGCTTTTTACGAGAAGAGGAAGGCCCATATTGATCGGCCCGGAAAAAGTCATGTTGGTAAAAAGGGACGTGCAGAAGATGATGCTTAAAATGGGAATGGAAAAGGTAAAACGAATCCCACTGAATAGATCCTTGAAATAGGAGCGAGAAGACGTTGTCGTTTGTAGCCCCTTGTCTGAGGCAGCTTGCTGCAATCGCAGCGCGAAAATAAACACGGCTCCTGCAAAGAAGGCGAGGGCCAGGATAAAAAACATAAGCGGGTAATGGGAGCTGCGGATGAGTAAGGCAGAGACCAATGGGCCAAGTACCATACTGATCTGCTGGGAAATTTCCATCATGCTGTTGGCGGGTGCGAGCTGCTCGCGATTGACCAAAAAAGGGAGAACCGAACTGCGAGCCGGCCAAAAAAAGGCATCAACCGTCCCGAAGAAAATCGCGACTGCATAGGCGGAAAAGGGAAGCCACCCCTCATTTCCCCACAATAAGCTCAGGCCAAAGGCAGACAGGATGAAACCACGAGCGAGAATGGAAGAAAACATAATCCATTTGCGACTCCAACGGTCAGCAACTACACCGCCAATCAGCATGAAGAGCAAGCGCGGAATGGACATGCTGATCAAGGTCGTCCCGAGCATGGCCTCCGATCCTGTAACATCAACGATAAACCAGGAAAGCACAAGGAAAAAGGCACTGTCAGCGAGGGCAGAAAGAATCGTTCCGCACCATAAAAGAACAAAGGGACGATTGCGCCAAAGGCTTTCCTTATTCGCGACGATCATCGGGGGCTTCGCTCGCTTTCTTTTTCTTAACTACGATTTTGTCTGTCAAATGCTCAAATTCACTGGGAAGATGCTCGTAATTGTCGGGCAAAGACTCATCATCGGCAACATAGTAGCGCTCATTGGACATAAAGCCGACCGTTACCATAAAAAAATTCTCTTCTACATCGTCCGCTTCGCCAGCTGCGACTTGCCTCTGAAATTGATCCTCGATTTCAACGAGCTCATTTAGGAGTGCTTTGTACTTCAAAAGCCATGCCTGAATTTGATGGCGCGGAGCCTTGAATTCAGAGGTGCTGGCGATCGAAGGGGGGCGTTTTTCCTCATCGGCAAATTGCATGAAAGACTCTTCCGGTGCGTTGTACAAACGTGTGATGCCAGAGCGCAGATGATGAAGCATGGACTCCTGCGTGAGCATCGTGTCCTCCTGCAGCGAAGGCAATAAGTCGTCGCTCACTTTAAAATCAAAGGCGACTGCCCGGTAAAATTTCTGCACGATCCCGTTCTTTTCTTCGGTACGAACCACTTGAATGAAGTGATGGTTTTCTAGCTCTTTCAGATGGTAATGGACCTTGGAGGCAGAAAGATTCAGCATAGTCGCCAATTGCTTCCCGGTGTACGCTTCCTTTGTCAGATAGGTAACAATCTCCAAGCGTAAAGAATCGCTAATGGCCTTTAGCTGCTCGATCGTTTCGATGACCTGGTAACGTTTCAACGAATATCATCCTCTTTTCGTTCAAAATGAACGTTTTTTTATTTTATAACGTTCAACTTTATTTGAACGTATTGTATCAGTAGAACGAGATGAATTTCAAGACCATTCTGCCATTCTTTTTCGACAAGTGTTACAATACGAGAAAATCGGTGAAAGGGTCCAGATCTATGGCATTGCTAAAACACCCGGTATTTCGCCGTCTATATGCGGCACATATCATTCATATCATCGGAAACGAGTTTACCTTCATCGCGGTTGTCGGGCTTCTCCACGATCTGAGCGGCTCGGGTCTGTCTTTTGCCGCGGGTACCGTTTTTCGGATGGTTCCCTACGTCTTGACCAGCTTTTTTTCCGGAGCACTCGTGGAAAACTGGGACAAGCAGCGCGTGATGATCACGGTAAACCTTTTGCGCGGCATTCTTGTCAGTCTCTTTTTCTTTATTTCTTCCCCTGCCTATTTGTGGGTGGCTTTTCTGTTGTTGATAGCCGTGAATATTTGCAGTGCTTTTTTCCAGCCGGCCATGCAGGTGGCGATTGTGAGCGCAGTAGCAGAAAAAGATCGGCTGACGGCAAACTCCTTGCTGCAAGGCACGACATCTTTCTTGATTATTGTTTGTCAGGGTGTCGCGGCCATACTGGTGTATCTGTTCTCCTACCGATACAACTTCTTGCTGGATGCAGCTTGCTATCTATTTTCCCTGCTCATCTTGCTCAGACTTCCGAAGATCGTGATCGAAACCAACTCCAGCTTAGCCTTGAGCTTTGTTGCACGTCTGCAGGAGGGGTTTCGTTACATTGCCAGGAAAAAGGATATTGGGCAGGTCCTCCTGTATCAAATGGCGGAACGTGTGCTGGGGGCCTACTACATCATGCTCATGTACTATATTTTGCAGGAGCGGGGGGAAGGCCTGTACGTTTTTGGGCTGCTGGACATTCCTTTGGGGCTAGGGGGTGTCTTTGCAGGGATCGTTGTGACGAGAATATCGGATCGTTTGGGCGATAAAGGCGTATCGGCTGTGCAAGGCTGGACTTTAGTTGCGATGGGAATCTCGATCTATGCAGTCTTTCACATCACACCGATCTTTGGTCTGGCGGCAGCGATTCTCGTTTGTTCCCTTGCCTCCTATAGTGCTTCTATACTCTCTGTCACGAAGCTGCAGAGATTGGCTGATCCGGACTATTTGGCGCGTGTGTTTTCCATAAGGGAAATGGCCACGATGGGGAGCTTTTCCGCCAGCTGTCTGGTGCTCGGGTATGGGGCAGAGAAGGTAGGCAGTGCTGTTGTATCCGGGTGGTTGGCCGTGTTTGGCGTCATAGCGGGCTTGCTTTGGTTGTGGAGCCGCAGCCGCATAGAGAAGCAAGCAGCTGACATGTAAGCAGTAAGAGTAAATCCCTTTGCCTGATAAAAAGGCAGAGGGATTTTTCAGATCGGAATAGATCGTTTTTTATTTAATAAATATAATAGTTGAAAAAGTATATAAGAATACATACAATAAAGACAACCTCAGGTAAGAAAAGGAAGATGTATATGAAAGAGCTGTGGCGACAGTATTCGTTTCGCTGGTACTGGCTGGGGATGTTTCTCTCGGGTTTAGGCGATCAGTTTGGATGGATGGGCTTGACGTGGTTTGTCATGAAAAAGACGGGTTCCTCAGCTGCGATGGGGGGAGTCATCCTTGCCTACATGCTTCCAGCCGTTTTTTCAGGATTGGTGGCAGGGGTCCTGCTGGATCGATATGATCGTAGAAAATTGATTATGCTTGATAACGTGGTACGGGGAATCATCTTTATTTCATTGGTGGTCTTGCTGCAAATCGATCAGGTTCCCTTGAGCTTGGTCTATGTCCTCATCGTCCTTGCAGGTATTCTTTCTCCGCTTAGCACCGCAGGAGCACAGACGATGCTCCCCAGCCTGGTAGGCGATCCCAAGCATTTGGTGAAGGCCAATGGAGTGATGGAGAGCCAATGGCAGATCGTTTACATGTTTGGACCTGCGCTGGCGGGTGTGCTGATTGGTTGGATCGGGGAAGCTTACGTGCTGATCATTGATGCTGCCAGCTTTTTCGTCTGTGCCTTCTGTTTTTCGCGGCTGCCTAAGCCCGCGGCCTCTGCGAAAGCCGCAGTCCAAACGAAATATGATATACGAACGCTTTTGCTGGATATGCGCACGGGCTACCGGTTTTTATTGGGCAAAAAGCAGATGATTGCTTTGGTTGTCTTTACCTTTTTGTTTAACATGGCGTATGGGCCTATTGAAGTAGCATTGCCGCTTTATGCCGACAACGATTTGGGTGGGGGATCCGTTGCGCTCGGAATGCTCTGGTCTTCTCTGGCGATCGGCGCTTTATTGGGTTCGCTGTTTTTTTCTACCGTTACGTGGAGACTGCCACTGGGGGTGACTTTGGCGGGAATCATCGTCGCGTGGGGAGTCACGACGATGCCGTTAGCTCTCTTTTCCCGCTTGGAGATCGCCATGCTGTCTATGGCACTGGCAGGTTTTAGCTACGCTCCCTACAACATTTTGTATCGGACGTATTTGCAAAGACAGGTACCCGATGAGCTTCTGGGCCGCGTCATGACCAGTGTACGCACGATTACGGGTACGGGTATGCCGGCAGGAGCGGCCGTTTCGGGATTGCTCATCCCTTTCATGGGAGTTAGTGGTTTGTTTGGAGCAGGAGCCATAGCTTGTATCATCTGCGGAAGCATTGCCTTTATCATGCTCCGCAATCTGGACACTCCTTCACTTGCGATTGAGGAGGGGAGCGACGAGGAGCTTCACACGGTAAGGCAGGAGGGCATAGAGTCGTGACAGGTAATGCAGGCGCAAAGGCATCGCGACTTCCGGCCTTTTGCGATCTACCGCTTGGAGGATGAGATGGGCTGTCTGCTCTGATGTCAACAAATAGCTGTTCACCTTGCTGCGGTAAGAACCGGTACGATCTGCACGATCCAAAAAGGGTGTATCGATCGGACCTGGCATGGCACAGGTGACGTGAATTCCATGCATGGAAAGCTCATGGCGCAAACCTTCGCTAAAGCGGATGACAGCAGCCTTGCTGGCAGCGTAAACAGCAGCTTTGGAAGTAGCCACATGTCCGGCGAGCGAAGCAATATTCACGATATGTCCGCCATGCTGCTGCATCATCATGGGCAAAAAGGCACGGGTGGTGTAGATGACCCCATTGATATTTGTTTCCAAGGTTTCATCCAGCTCTTCCAGCTTCATGTCGGACAGAGCTGCAAAGGTCGCCACGCCTGCGTTGTTATACAAAAGATCACAGCGGCCGAAACGTATCTGCACCCATGCTGCCAATTGGCGCGCCGCCTCGTTATCCGTGACATTGAACTGCCGCGTGTGAAGATGTTCGTGATGGTGGAGTTCCTGCTTGAGTGCCTGCAGCTTTTCTTCGCTGCGGCCAGTGGCGATAACTGTATCGCCTCTCTCCAGATGCTGGCGAGTGAGGGCATGGCCCAGACCGCTTGTGGCTCCGGTGATGACGATGATCCGCTGTTGAATCATGGAATCGTCCTTTCTATCCTGCCAAAAATCGCTGCTGGTTTTCTTTTCGGCATTAGTATAAGCCCCCTGTTTGATGTGAAGGATAGCCCCTAGGGGGTGAATACACATGCCAGCAGTCAAATGTAGTGTAGCGAATTGCGAATACTGGGCACAAGGAAACCTGTGCAGCGCTGAAGAGATCATGGTGGAGATCGATGCTCATGCGAGTGCCGACTACAAAACCGAGTTTGCCTCGGAGAACGATCAACACCAAGATCGTGCAAGCACATCTTCCGAGACCTGTTGTCTGACGTTCAAACCGAAAAAATCAGGCAAGTAAAATCTGCGGAGTTGTGATCAAAAAGACGTATCCCTAGCAGGCTGGGTGATACGTCTTTTTGTATAAGTGCAACTAAGGCTCCGCCACAAAGCTTGGTGGAGCCAAGTTTTCTCATGTATCGTTTCTTATACGCTTGTCCGCGCAAGGTTTAGCACCTGTACCATTTTCTGCACTTCATCCCACGTCTTTACACGATGAATCAGGGGAGGCAGCTCGCTTTGGTTGTACGGCGTATCGAACAAAAAGACTGGGATTTGCAAAGCTTCCGATAGCTGCAGCGCATTTTCCAGCCGATCTTCCAGGAAGAGATCTACTCCCCATCTTTTAGCGGCCGCCAATTTGTCATGGGACCCGACCAAATCGACTTCATGAAACGGAATATCATAACGGGAAAACCAGTCGAGCGTGACCGCGCGATGTCGTGCCTCCCTGGCGCTGATGTAGATCAGTTGATGGTGGGAGTGCCAGCCGCGCAAAATCTGGTCCGCATTCCCGTGGACAGGCGCTTCTGTGTACAAACGCTCTCCGTTTTCATCCAGCCATTTGTCAAATTCCGCGTCGGTGATTTTGTAAACGTTGGCCAGATTGTATTCAAAGCAATCCTCATATCGCAAATCTTTACCAAAGCTTTCATTCATCAGGGGGACAATACTGCTGGGTGACGTCACTGTGCCGTCAATATCAATACCAATGGTTAGGACTTTCTCAGGTTTCATCCTCTCGCCTCCAGTTTAAATTGTACACCGAAGGCAGAGACTAAGGCTACCTTCCTTCACTAACAAATCCTTTGTGAAAAGGGGCTGAGCATGACATGTCGGACCGAAAAGAACGTATGAATGCGAAGCGGAAGGAAGATACCGGCTTTTCCGAGACAGTAGACATGCACGACACGGAATTCGCCGCGGATACATGGACCAATGCTGCGTTTGATGAAGACGATGAGAGGTCTGTGAAGCGAAGAATCCAGTATGACCCTTTTACCCACACGGAACGCTACACAGGCGAACGTGATGGGGACGAGGACGATTTTTCAGAGCGTCTAGACGGTATTGATCGTACGCAGGAAGAGAAATATCGGGCTTCCGCGATCCGAGATGATGACGTCGAGGCAGCTGCTGAGATTGCCGAACCAATTCCGGTTCGTCGTACAGTCCGTGATGCGAATGACGAGGATAGTCGGGAAAATGGGGCTAGCGGGATCGGAATGACAGGGCTCGGATTGTCGATTTTGTCCTTGTTCTTAATGCCGTATCTGTTTGCACCCATTGGGATGGTACTTGGCTACCTGGCGTATCGACGCAATTCACGATCGCTTGGGGCTTGGGGGATGATTGTAGGGGCCATCGCGATTTTGGGCGCTCTGGTGATTTATCCGTTCTACACAGCCCGGTAAGTGCCAAACCAAAAAACCTCTCCAGCACATGACTGGGGAGGTTTTTTCTATTTGTAGTACGGAGATAAAAACGGAGTGATGGCAGCCAGTACAGCATAGCGAAATACGTCTGCCCTGCGGATCCGATTCTCGGTCAGCAGGCCGTACGCGCCTCCTTGATGATTGCTGTTTGTCATGCCGCTCCATTCGTCGATGATGGTGCTAAGCTCCACATTTTCTTGTTGAATGCGTTCGGCAGCTTGATTGGGTATTGGAAAAGACAGGCCTTTCCCTATGTACAGCTCTGCTCCATTCCATGCAGCGCAGACCGATATCAAATACCACTGCCTGTGCTGTGAGTCATAGGTGAGCCCGCCTTCCAGCCCTAGCCCGATGTCACTTCCCGGGATCTGTTTGTACACAGTTTTGGCTCGATTGATGGCGCCTTCGACTGTTTCCTCCTCGGACATAGGCTGATCGGAGATTCCTGATGGGACCGACAAGCAGGCAGGCTCGGTACCTGTCGCCATTTGAACGGCAGATTTTTTTGCGCTATTGGTTGTCCCGAGGGCATAGCGAAAAGCGGAAAAATCCATGCGACACTCTCTCCTTCTTTGCGCGATAAACTAATGGTAGTATACCACTTCCCCACAAGTGGGGGGGATGTGATAAGATAGGGCTTATACTAGAGACAGAAATTTGTGAGAAAAAGAGGAGAGAACCATGAAGTTTACCAAATTGCATGGACTAGGAAACGATTATGTGTACGTGAACTGTTTCACGGAGGACCTGACTGGGGTCGATCTTCCCGAGCTGGCAAGGCGAGTAAGCGACCGTCATTTTGGAGTCGGAGGAGATGGCTTGATCCTGATCATGCCGTCAGAGCGTGCAGATTTCCGGATGAGGGTATTTAACAACGACGGCAGCGAAGCGAAAAACTGTGGAAACGGACTGCGCTGTGTCAGCAAGTATGTGTTTGATCACGGGCTGACGACCGCGCATACCTTTACTGTCGAAACATTGGGAGGAATCATGACTCCTGTGGTCTCGCTTGATCAGGAAGGAAAAGTGGAACAAGTGACCATCGACATGGGAGAACCGCGCTTCGAACGCGCAGCGATTCCGATGACGGGGATTCCAGAGGAAAAAGCGCTGGAGGAAACCATCGAGGTGGATGGAGAGGCATTCACGATGACGGCAGTATCTATGGGAAATCCACACGCAATTCTGTTTATGGATGAAGTGCTGGATGAAGACGTGCTGAAGTACGGTCCCAAGATCGAATTTCATGAATGGTTCCCTGAGCGTACAAATGTGGAGTTCATCCAAATCCTCGATCGACAGGAAATCCATTTCCGCGTGTGGGAGCGGGGGTCTGGTGTGACGCTCGCCTGTGGAACAGGGGCTTGCGCAGCGGCGGTAGCCGCGATCCTGAGCGGAAGAACCGATCGCAAGGTGACGGTGCATCTGGCTGGCGGAGACCTTTTCATTGAGTGGCGGGAATCCGATAATCACGTGTTTATGACGGGCCCAGCGACAGAAGTTTTCTCCGGCGTGTATCAAGGTTCGATTCCTTACAAATAGATAAAAAAACGTTCCGTCTGCAAGAGACTGGAACGTTTTTTTGTTTTTCTAGCTCGATTAATTCACGCCTGCCGCGATTTTGATAGCCGCCTGGTGATCAGGATCGATGGCGTTATCCTTGTGGCGCAAGCTGTTTAAGAAGTGGATATCAAAGTGACCGGTAAAATTGTTGTCCGTGATGTACTCGATGCTGTGAGGCATGGAGGTCATGGAGGCGGCAATCCGTCTGCCGTCCACTTCTACGATGACGGGTCGTACACTCCAGGAAAAATCACCGCCCCAGACTTCTTTGATGATCGCAGTGTCGGCAGAAGTGAGCGGCTCTGTATCCGAGTGGGAAGCACCGATTGTTCGTTTCACCTGAAAGCTTTTCCCGGTTTCGAAGTCTGTCACGGTTGCAACGGCATTGATTGGGAAGAGATATTGGCTCGCTTCAAACCAATCGAGGTATTCTCCGTATTGGGCGCTTTTGACACTGGTTTTGGGAATATGGTGAACAGGGACGACGAGCGTTTGCCCGATTTGCAGTTCTGCGTTTTCCGAAAGATTGTTTACCTGAAGCAGCTCCGTCATCGGAATGCCATGTGCGATGGAAATCGTCCACGGCGTATCACCCTTGACGACTTTGTACGACTTATTTTCCACCCAAGGCTTTGTGGAGTCGTCGTTAACTGGAGTCCAGGCGTCATCAGAAGCTTGTCCACCGGATGGGTTCGTTTGTGGAATGATCAGCTCCTGCCCAATCATCAGCTCTGTGGAGCTCAGTTTGTTGGCTTCCACAATGGATTGGATGGTTACGTTGTTTTGACTGGCAATTTTCCAGAGCACGTCGCCTTTTTTGACAGTGTAAGTGGTCGAAGGACTCGCAGAAGTTTTCGGTACGAGGATTTTTTCACCGACCAGGAGATCGTAGGAGGTGCGTTGATTGATTTCCATAAGAACTGGGATCGTCGTTTGATGGTCAGCAGCAATTTTCCACATGACATCGCCAGACTTGACCGTATAAACCTCAGAGAGGGGCGGTATGTATAGCTTTTGTCCGAGCATGATCATGTCGGAGCTTAGATGATTCGCGATTTTTAATTGCTCGACAGGAACCTGGTAGCGGTAAGCGAGATTGCCTAGCGTATCACCAGACGATACAGAAATGGACTGTGCAAATGCCGATGTGGTTGGGAGCAGCAAAGCTAGTAGTGTCGTTTGAACAGTCAGGCGTTTCCATCGTGTTGTGTGGAACATGAAAGCCTCCTCGTTGCCGTAGCGTGATGATTTGGAATGTTTCTCCCATAATTGTAAACAGCTGAGGTGGGTGCTTTCATTGTGAAAATAAATCCTCAAATGGTCGTATCTTCCAGCATGAGCTCAGAGACTCCCTTTTCCCGGTTGTATTTTCCTACCATAGTCGTAGAGGAGGATGGCAAACGAGGGTGCACAGACACAAAAATAGCGTGGGTAGCGGCCATTTTTTTAAGCCACTTCCACGCTATCGAAAACAAATTAAGTGAAATGTCACCCGTTGTACACCTCATTTAGGTATGCGACTTCAGATCGGTTGATGGCAGGGTTTGTTTTGTTCATCTTTGCGAGTTCAGCCTGCAGTCGTTTCAATTCTGCTTCCATCTTCGTGATTTTTTCTTGCATAGCTTGAGTTGTCATGGTTGCTCTCTCCCCGTTGTTTGGTTGTTTTGTTTAAATTTACTGACAATTCTAACGAAAAGGACCTACGATGTAAAGAGCCTAATACTGGATGTAAGCGCTTTAAGTATGAATAGTATGTGAACGATCGTTCAGAGCTGGTCTTATTTGGCTATTTTGCCTGACAAAGTTGGGGAAAATAAGGGCAAAGCGTGCTTTGCGCTGTATGTTCGTGGAACAGTCGTGTTATGATGTAGCGTAGACATGGAGCAGCTTGCTCCGAGGAAGGTGTGGACAAGTGATTTACTTGGATAACAGTGCTACGACTCGTCCTCATCCCGATGTGGTTGAGTCGATGAGACGGGCAATGGAGAACTATTATGGAAACCCCTCTTCTCTTCATCATAAAGGAGTAGAAGCGGAAGCTGTGCTGAAGCAAGCACGCGAAGTCGCAGCCAAATTTTTAGGCTGCAAGCCGGGGGAGATCATTTTTACCTCTGGTGGAACCGAAAGCAATAATACGGCGATCAAAGGTGTTGCCTTTCAATATCAGAATCGCGGGAAGCATATCATCACGACGCAGGTAGAGCATCCAGCCGTTTACGATGTATGCCAGCAGCTTGCGAGCTTAGGGTTTGAAACGACCTATTTGCCGGTAGATCGCGATGGTCGAGTATCCCTTGAGGATGTTCAAAAAGCGATGCGGCCAGATACCATTCTCGTTTCAGTCATGCATGTGAACAACGAGCTGGGGACGATCCAACCGGTTGCGGAAATCGGGCAGTGGCTCAAACAGTTTCCCAAAGTCCTGTTCCATGTAGATGCGGTGCAAGCCATCGGAAAGGTGCCGCTTAAGCTGAAAGAAGCGGGTATTGACCTTCTCAGTGTATCTGCACACAAGTTTTACGGACCGCGTGGGGTAGGAATCTTGTACAAACGCGAGGGCTTGATCATTCACCCGCTGATGATGGGCGGCGGACAAGAGAGCGGAGTCCGATCTGGTACAGAAAACCTGCCAGCGATCGCAGGCATGGCCAAAGCGATTCGTTTGCTGGAGGAATGGGGCCCGGCAGAAAGTCGCCGTCTGCAGGATTTGCTGGTACAGCTGCGCGAAGGCATTTCGAAGATCGAGGGCTGCATCATCAATACACCTGAGGCTCACACTGCACCGCATATCATGAACATATCGGTGCCGGGGGTAAAGGCTGAAGTACTGCTGCACGCTTTGGAAGAGCGTGGCTTTTTGGTTTCCACGAAGTCGGCGTGTTCCTCCAAAGCCAATGAACCGAGCCGAGTATTGACTTCTGTGGGAATCGAACGGGATTGTGCGCTGTCTTCCCTGAGAATCAGCTTGGGCAGGGAAAATAAGGCTGAGGATATCAAGCGGTTCCTGGAAGCACTAACAGTCTGTGTGGGTACTTTGCGCAGCCAAATGAAATCGAAAACAAAAAGCGTAACCAGATAAAGGAGAAACGAAATGAACTACGATGTAATTTTGATTCGCTATGGAGAATTGGCTCTCAAAGGCAAAAACCGCGATATGTTCGAAGAGACGCTCGTGCGCAGTGTAAAAAGCGTTCTGCGTTCCTTTTTCAAAATAAAAGTGCGCCGCAACTACGGCCGGATGTACGTAGAGCTGCACGGTGAAGATGCATACGAGGTGATGGATCGACTGAAGCGCGTGTTCGGAATCTCTTCTTTCAGCCCAACGATCCAGGTGGATCCAGACATCGATACGATCAAGGAGCGTGCACTGGAGCTGATCCGTCAAATGAATCCGGAGCCGCGCAATTTCCGCGTCGTCACACGCCGTGCTGACAAACGTTACCCGATTCCTTCTATGGAAGTAAATCGAATTGTCGGTACCCATATTCTACGCGCTCTTCCGAAGATCAAGGTGGATGTGCACGAGCCAGAAGCTATCGTCAACATCGAGATTCGCACGGAAGGAACGTACATCAGCTGCGAAACGATTCCAGGACCAGGCGGGCTGCCAGTAGGGGTGAGCGGTAAAGTCCTGCTGCTGCTGTCCGGTGGGATTGATAGCCCTGTTGCTGGCTGGATGATGATGAAGCGCGGAGTAACGCTCGAGGCGATTCATTTCCACAGCTATCCGTATACGAGTGAGCGCTCTCTGGAAAAAGTACGCGATCTAGCCCAGAAGCTGACGAAGTGGGGAGGAACCATTCGTCTGCACGTGGTTCCGTTTACGGAGATTCAAACGGCGATCCGTGAAAAATGCCCGGAAGACTACTTGATTACGATCATGCGCCGATTCATGATGCGCATTTCCGAAAAAGTAGCGGCCAATACGAAAGCTCTGGCACTGGCATCGGGTGAAAGCTTGGGGCAAGTCGCCTCCCAAACGCTCGAGAGCATGGATACCATCAATAAAGTCATTTCCATTCCGATGCTTCGTCCTTTGGTTGCGATGGATAAGATCGAGATTACGGACATTTCCCGCAAGATCGATACGTATGAGCTGTCTATTTTGCCTTATGAGGATTGCTGCACCGTCTTCACCCCGAAAAATCCGGTGACACGTCCGAAAGTGCGTCTGGCTGAGAAATTTGAGACTGCGCTTGATGTCGACGCCTTGGTGGAGGATGCTGTGAATCGTACGGTGGTTGAAGAGATCACGACGAAACCGCGCGAAGTTGTATCGGATTTGTTCTAAGATAGATAGAGACATAAGGTTGGCGGGGAGGAAGAGCCATGATTATTCGGTATGAACGTAACGGCAAGGTGAAGCACGGATGGATGGTAGAGGCGGATCACAAGGTTCGTGTGATCGAAGGGGACATCTACAAAGTTCAAACGGCGAAACCCATTATGACGGGATTGGAGCTAGCGCTCGATGAAGTTACGCTCAAGGCGCCTAGCGCTCCCAGCAAAGTGGTTTGCATCGGGATCAATTATCGGGATCATGCCTCTGAGATGGACAGCACTCTGCCGAAAGAGCCATTGATGTTCCTCAAGCCATCTACGACGGTTGTAGGTCCGGGGGAACCAATCGTCTATCCGAAACAAACGCAGAACCTTCATTATGAAGGAGAATTAGCTGTTGTCATCAAAAAAGAGGCCAAGCAGGTAAAGGCGGAAGACGCCGATGACTACATCTTGGGCTTCACATGTGCGATCGATGTGACTGCGCGAGACTTGCAAATGAGCGATGGCCAATGGACGCGCGCCAAAGGCTTCGACACCTTTTGTCCACTTGGTCCAGCGATTGCAGCAAAAGTGGATTATCAAAATCTGCAAATCGTGACGCGTGTAAATGGCGAGGTGCGCCAGGATGCTAATACCAGCCAGATGGTGTTTTCCGTCCCTCAGCTGATCGAGGCCGTCAGTGCAGTGATGACCCTATTGCCTGGAGACGTGATTCTCACAGGCACTCCGTCTGGTGTTGGTGAGCTGAAGCCAGGAGATGAGATTTCGGTAACCATCGAGGAAATCGGAACCCTTTCCACGCGTGTGGTTATGGCAGAATAGTCGTCGTTTTTCGAGCGGCAAATAGAGCACCGCCCCCATTCTGATCGTTTGGGGGCGGTGCTGTTTATTCTCTTTCATCTGGATCATCGTGAATAGGATGCGCAGACGGATCTTGGCGAGGCAGGTCTTGGTGCATGTTTCTGGTTTCGTACGTAAAACGAGTGGTTGTAGAATGCTGCCCCGGTTCCCATTCGGAAGACTTTCCAAGCCTTTCTCTGTTGGTGGATGACCCATAGGGCCCCTCGGGGAATTCTTCCTGCAAGATCTCGTTACGCTGTGATTCTACGGTAGACAGCTCGCTGTACTGCTCATTTTCATACTCTTCATAGGTAGGCTTCGGATCCATGAGGAATCACCGTCCTTTTGGGTTAAGTGAACGCAAATTTCGGTCTAATGCATAGTGTGAAAGAATTGGTGCTTACCTATTCGTTTTTTGTTGACAGTTTTATTCATTTCACTTATATTTAAATTCTGCTTTTTGTTTTTGATTGTAGTTGAAAACAGCTCAACAAAAATGATAAAAAGCACTTGACTGTTTGGGTGTGGATTTGTTATATTAGTTCTTGTCGACGCTGAGTGACGAAAAATGGTGAAAAAAACCTCTTGCAATTCGAGTTGTTAATGTGATAAGATGAAGAGGTCGCCTTTTGGGCGGATAACCAAAAATGCTCTTTGAAAACTGAACAGCGAAAGCGTTGATGAGTCTATCATTAATGATTTGCCAGCTTTGAACCAGATACAAACTTTATTGGAGAGTTTGATCCTGGCTCAGGACGAACGCTGGCGGCGTGCCTAATACATGCAAGTCGAGCGAGTCTCTTCGGAGGCTAGCGGC